>JAQCBT010000021.1 GCA_027621405.1 Pseudomonadota bacterium
GGGTACTGGCACTTTCGCATGTGGATTAGCGAAGAAAGTAAGTACGTTCGCAAGACGCTGAAAACCAAGTGTAAACATCCCTGTTCTTTACCCAGCTAGTCTCAATGCGCGCGGGTTTACTCGCCACGCCCGCGATTCCACCGCAGATGGATCGTTACACAGTAATGCGCGATCTGTATTTGCGAGGGCGCGAGCAGCAGGTCGGGTTGTAAGCGAGGCCGAAATAGAGCGTTTAAGTAAGCTCAATTTTTTGTCGGGTCTTTTAAAAGCGGTGCTTGCGTAAGTTGTCGGAGGCTGGCGCTATTGGTACAGAACATGGTTGTTCTTAGCTCGGACTCGAACTGCCTAAGCGTGTCGATAACGTGATTAGTACTCGTTAGAGCCGGTGTGAGAAGTGGTTTGGCAATACCGGCAAGTGATGCACCGATGCGTAAACACTTTGCGACGTGTAATCCGTTTCTAATTCCTCCGGAGGCGATGAGGGAAAGCGGTAAGCCAAGCGCGGAAATTTTCGTTATCGCGGTGACAGTATCAATGCCCCAATCTGCAAAAATGGACTCATCCTGGTGGGTCCGGTCGTGCTCTATCTGAGCCCAGCTTGTTCCTCCTGACCCAGCGACATCTAGCCATTCGATGCCTATTTCGGAGAGCATCTTGGCCGTCGTTGGGCCGATGCCATGACCGACCTCTTTTATCAGCACGGGTACCGTTGACCTAGCGCAAAGCTCGATAAGTGCGTCTACGATACCGCGCCAGTCGCGATCTCCTCCCGGCTGAATCGCCTCTTGCATCGGATTCAGGTGAATATATAGCGCGTCCGCCTCGGCAATATCGATACATCGCAGTGCGTTATCGATACCAGATGGCCCTCGAAGTTGAGCTGCACCTAAATTACCGATTATGGGGATGTTCGGGGCATAGCGGCGTAGCTGGAAAGATTTGGCCTGGCCTTGATCTTCGAGTGCAATCCTCATCGATCCAAGGCTGAAGGCGACGCCTACTGTCTCAGCTGCCTCAGCAAGATGAATATTCATTCGGTCTGCTTGCGCTATTCCGCCGCTCATTGATGAAATAATAATAGGCAGGGACAATCGATAACCGAGGAAGTCACTGGCGCAGGAAATTTCATCCATATTCAAATCGGGCATCGCATAGGGTTCGAAGCGCACCGAATCAAAAGTGCTTAGCGCTGGCCGTTGAACGCTTTCTTTTGCGGCGATAACAAGGTGATCTGATTTTCGAGTCTCTATTGTTTCAGACATAGTGCCCTCTCTGAGTAGGTGAGCATGACTACTCGGTGATTCGCCATGAAAAAAAACGTTTAGGCAGCAATATATCAACAATAAACATATGCGGCAGAGTTAAAGCAAAGAGAATTGCGAATACCGCGGAAAGCAGCGGGATGATCGCATCAGCCAACTTATCGAAGAAGGCGAAGGCGAAGATCACAAGCACCCAGGCACACACTGTGTTTACCCAAAAACTCTTTTTTGGGCTAGTGGCTGGAGTGCCCAAATGCTCTGATGCTTTTAGATAATGCGGAGCTGAATGCAAGAAACAGAAAAAGAGAGCAAATGTGAAAAGCGGATTAAGAAAGTTATGCAGCGCATAATATGCGGTGAAACCGAGAAGAACGCTGATCTTTTTAATAGAAATATCGAAGCAAACTGTGCAGATAAATGCGAGCAGCCAGAGCGATACAAAGGGAGAACCGAAATCTGCGACGGTAGCGGTATTTGCGTTAAGAGTAGTAAAAAGTGGCTCGACGGTTGTCCAGTGAACCCAAGGCAAAAAAACGGAAACGGCACCGCCTTGAAATAGAATATTCGCTGTTTTTAGAAAATTATTGTGCACATCCGATACGGATAACTTGAAAGGATCAGCACGGCCGAAGTGGATAGCTGTGATTAGCAAAAAGAGGACTAAAGTTGCTGTTGGTACTGTTATCCAGAGAATAACGCCAACAGCGGTAGAACCGAGGTAAAAGCAAACAAAACGCACCAGTCTGGGATGCGAGTCTCCGTGCTTTACAAGCTCCCAATCAAGCGCCCCGTGGGGTATTCCAAAAAGGATTACGCCTAGAATCGCTAGGATGTCGATCGTGCTAAATGTCATTTTTTAGTACTGCGTCGATAAAAGGATATTTCGGTAACGTAGCTATTAAGCGCAGCGCATCGACAGCATTAAAGTTATCTGTCATGAAACCCGCAAAGCGGTCGCCAGTCAGGCCGTGTGTCATCGCCGCAAAAATACTGAGTCCAATTTGTGGTTCTCGATTAAGCACGCGGAGAAAAATTCTATCCATCCAAGCAGAAAGCTTGCTGTAGGGTGAGCATGTGACGGAAGAATAGCCATTTTCGTGCGAAAGCCCACTTAACTGCCTCTGAAGGCCGCTTAGCGCATAGCCCGAACAGGGACGAGCGGAGCCTGAGGCGAGTCCTATGGGGTGTCCAGGGAAAAGTGGGACCACATTACCCATAGGCAGACAACCACTTTCTTCATACAGAACCATGTCGCCATTAAACTCTCCTCCCGCATTGGTAACAAGCCATTCGATGGCCATACTGCGCAGCGCTTCATAGGGCACTTTAGTGCGGGCAAAAATAGTAGCCTCTATCAATACCGTCTCTGCTGTTAGCGGGAGTATGTAGGTAAAAGCAAGTGCGCCGTCGAACTGCTGAGGAAGAGTGAAATCCATTAATCTTGGATGCACCAATTTTTCTCGAAGGCAGTTCGACGGCACTACAATACCGAAAAACTGTTGAACGAGTGTACCGTGACCAAATTTTGGCGGACGTGAATCAAACAAGTTGGTTGCTGTGAGTATTGCGTTCTCGGTGGCTACCTCGAAGCAATTATCGGCGGCTTGCGATCGATCGACTGGCTCGACTAACCGAGTGAAATTCTCAGACTCAGAAAGACGCAATTCAAGTGATTTTTTGAGTGATTGACCGTTGATTGCCTCGTATAAAAATTTATTTCCATGATGCGTTTCCACATGGTCACTAAAAGAAAATTGCCATCGGTCCCATGAGTTGATTATGTGCTCAGCGTGTTGAGTCGGTTCGTTTTTGCGACGCCAAGTACAAATCGTTTGTACTCGATTATCCGTTGGCCCGATCAAGGTAACCTCCTCGCCTCGTTTTATGAGGGACTCGCAAAGCATCAAGCCCGAGATACCGGCCCCTACGACAACGTTCTTTGAGTGGAGTGTAATCACAGGTGAACCATTGGGAGTTGGTCTAGTTCCTTATGCAGAGATTTCTCATGCGCTAGATGAGATGAAGAAGGATAAGCTTTTAGCAGAAGCCAAAAACAGTAGGGCAAAGAGCTAAGGACTATCCATGTTTTGCGAAGGGGTGACACAACCGCGCGGCAGCCAGACCAATCGACACGCCTTCGCAGAATTTCATGACCAATCTCAGAGTAGATCCGCGCCATGATGTAAATACAGGGACGAACAATCCTTGGTAGATATGGGAGGCCTGTTAATCCGGAGCGGTAATATTGGTTGCTAAGGCTAATGACGGAAACGATGCTGTCTTTTACGTCCTCAACACGCTTGCAATGCGCGATTGATTCGACAGGCACCTCACAAGGTATGTAGCGCCGGCCGCGTTTGGCATCCTCCAATACATCTCTTGAGATGTTAGTCAATTGCATCGCTATCCCGAGATCTATCGCATGGTAAATTGCAAGCGCGCTTTTACTCTGCATCAATTCGGCCATGATAATTCCAACAGTCCCAGCAACCGCATAAGAATATCGAAGAAGCTCGCGATCTCGAGTAAAGTGCGCCTCATTTAGATCAGATTGTATGCCTTCAATCAATGCGACACACGCTTCCAGCGAGCGAGTATTCGAGCGAACTCGTTTGAATAGGGCTCGCTGCCAATCTTCGAAACTCGTTAAACTATCGCTTTCTCTATTGAAAAAAAGTTTAAGTGACTCGAGTTTAGCTTCATTACCTGCTTGGTAGTCATCGGCTAGATCGTCGGAGATTCGACAGAAAGCATATAGATCGGTTGCTTTCTCGGCAGTCGTTTTCGGAAGAAGGAAAGAGGCAAGCCAGAATGTTCTCCCATTTTCTCTCAGAATAGTTTGAACTACTTCTTGCTTGCTAGTACTCAAGTTATGCGGTCTCGAATAATACCCTAGAAGGGTTTTTTTTCAAATAACCATCAACAAGCACGTCAGTTACCTTGGCCGAGCTAACGACTCCCGGTAAACCAGCTCCAGGGTGGGTGCCTGCCCCGACGAAGAAAAGGTTGTCGATCTTAGGGTCTTGGTTCCTAAAACGGAAGTAGGCCGATTGCGAGAATAGGGGTGCGATAGAGAAGCCTGCGCCCCAAAAACTTTTATATTTTTTTTCAAAATCTGCTGGCGTCATATAAAAATCAGAGACAATGCATTCCTCGAGGCCTGGAAGTATTGTCGAATCTAAGGACTTAACTATTCTATTTCGAAGCCGCGGTCCTTCCTTCTCCCAATCTGTACCAGATTGAAGGTTTGGTACGGGGCATAGGACATAAAAGCTATCACAGCCGGCAGGCGCAAAACTCGGGTCTGTTGCAGTGGGACGGTGCAGGTAGAGCGAGAAGTCGTCTGTAGCAATTTTGCGCTCGAAAATATCCTTGAGCAGCTCTTTATGTCGAGCGCCTAGCCATATTGTATGGTGCGCAACCTCAGGGAATTGCTTCTGAGTGCCAAAATAGAGCACATAAAGTCCCATGGAGTATTGGGTGACCGCTTTCGGCTTCATTCCCAGTGGGCGAGAGAGTTTTCTATTGAATAGATTTTCATAGGCGTATGCTGGATCACCGTTAAATATGACCATGTCTGCGTTAAGAATAGCGCCCGCCGTGTTTCTAACACCTACTACTTTCTGACTAGCGTCATCGATAATGATTTCATCAACGTCGAAGCCAGTGGTTATCTCAATACCGACTTCGCCCATAAGGCGCGTCAAACCTTCGACCAGCTTTCCCGTGCCACCCATAATAAAATGAATGCCCCACTTGCGCTCAAGGTAGTGTATGAGGGAGTAGATGGATGTCGTTGAATAGGGGTTTCCGCCTACGAGAAGAGGATGAATCGAAAACACTTTTTGTAGATAAGGGTTTTTGATATAGCTTGCTACGAAACGGTATACGGTCTGATAGCTTTTTAATCTTATCAGCTGGGGAAGAAGTTTGATCATCCCTAGCGGGGAAGTGAACGGTTTCGCCGAAAGTTGTTCAAAACCGACTTTGAAAATCGCTTCCGACATGGCAAGCAGCTTTTTGTAGCCAGCAACGTCATTGGGCTCGAATTTCGTAATCTCTGCATAAGTGTGTTCTATGTCCCCTCGATAACTAAATTTTTTCTTATCCTCAAATACAAAGTCATACCACGTTTCTAGCTCAACTTGTTTGTAATAGTCAGCCGAGGATTTGCCAAAAAGCTCGAAAAGTTCATCGAACAGAAAAGGAGCGGTTATGACAGTTGGTCCCGCGTCATGTTTGAAACCGTCTTTTTCGAATGCCTGGGCGCGGCCACCAAGCGTGTCCAGTCGCTCTAAGAGGGTAACATTGAGTCCCTTAGCCCTTGTCCTCAAAGCACTTGCGATACCGCCAAATCCACTGCCAATGACGATTACACGCCCACTTGAGTCCATAATTTCTAATCCAGCTCAGAGTTAGAGAGAAGAGAGTTTGCTGTAACTTTCATGCAGCCAACGATCGAAAGGTTGCAAGATTGACTTATTCTTGATGCTAAGAGAATCAAGGATGCGCTCAGACCGGCGGAGCTTGTCGTTAAGTATTTGCCTAGTTGATTCCATGCTATTTGATAAGAGAATTTTCTCCCACCAAAAATTAAGCCTTGCATCGTTTTCTACAAATTTTCGTCCATATCGACTTTCAGCAAAGAGTTTTTTGTCTAACTCCGGCAATTCTTCGTAAAACTTTGCTATCACAGCGTTGGGCCTGAGTTCTCTGAGGTCGGATGCAGGAGAGATTGTCTGCTTCCCTAAAATAATGTTCTGGATATCGTTCATCATTTGAAAGGCAACAGAAGTGATTGAAAAGTAATGGGAAACCAACTGGGATTCTGCGTCATCCCAGCCAACGGGTTTAAGACCTAATACCGGAAGGCTAATTAGAGGCGTTGTTTTTCCCTCGACTAATTTTTCGTAGGTAGTCCATGTCGGGTATGAGAGCGTGGCAAACTCGGCAGCCTGTCCGGCAGATAGCCTTAGGATTGCGAGGTTGTGTGCGGGTAACGTGTATCTTAAAGACTGATCTTCCGCGAGGAGGAGGCTGCTGAGAGCGATCATTGCGTCGCCGAGGCAGATTGCTATTTCTTTACCGTACATTTCCGAAACAGACGTTACTCCGCGTCGTTCAGCGTCGTCGTCGCATACATCATCGTGAACAAGTGATGCATTGTGAAGCAGTTCTACGCTGGTAGCCCATCGTATGCAGCTATACTCAGTGAGTCCGCTGGCCTGGCTAGCTCTCAGCGCCAGATTTGCTCGTAGCAGCTTCCCACTTTTTTTGAAATGATGGTCAAATGCTGACCTGAGTGGCTCCTCTAAATTGAATCTGCATTTAATAATTTGTTTAGATACTAATTCTAGGCTCTCGAAATATAACGACTTATCAGATCGAATATTTCTTACTATTTGTATATTTTCGGTAGCGGCGATCGAACTCATAGCGACTCCCTTGTTTTTTGGGTTTTACCCCGTTTCCACGGACGGTTCTAAAACGTTCGCAAATTCCTGATCGCGCTTGGCCACTCTACGACGCATGCGCGGGTTATGGAATCGCTCAATGTAATTGAAGATGTCGGCCTTGGCGATATCCAAAGTTCTGTATCTTTTGTGATTTGTTCTTTCACGCTTGAGCATGCCAAAGAATCCCTCACAGGCTGCATTGTCTCCACAGTGACCGACAGCGCTCATTGAGCAGATTAGCGTATTCAGAGCCAGGAAGCGTTGATAGTCACTGCTACGAAACTGGCCACCGCGATCTGAATGCAGAATCACCGACCAGTCTCCCTGACGCTGCCATACCGCCATCTCAAAAGCCCGAATTACCATTTGTCGATCTTGTCGGTGGTGCATTGACCAGCCCATCACGATATTGCTGAACAGATCAATGACGACACACAAGTACAGCTTGCCCTCACCAGTTCTGAACTCAGTGATATCCGTGACCCACTTGCTCTCCGGTTCCAGCGCCGTAAAGTCCCGCTCTAACAGATTGGAGACACCAGGAGGAGGTAGGCCCGGCTTTCCACGTTGGCCACGCTTCTTCTTACGCGGCCAGCCCTGGAGCCCATCAACAGCCATCAGCCGGGCAATCCGGTTCTTGCTGGCAGTTTCACCCTCATCAGTTAAGTCCTCATGCATCCGCGGGGCACCGATGCTACCTTGGCTGTCTTAGTGGATCTCACGAATACGGGCCCAGTAAGCGCTCGTTATCAATCTGCCGTGCACTCGGTGGACGGGCTTCCCAATCGTAATAACCGCTGGGCGAGACCTTCAGACACCGGCACATCAGGCGAACGGGAAACTCACTGCGACAACGTTGAATCGCCTGGTACCTCAGGACGACTCTTTGGCAAAGAACGTTGCCGCTTCGCGCAAAAAATCCCGTTCCTTCTTAACCCGTGCCAATTCACGCTTCAGCCGGGCATTTTCTTCATCGACGGGATTGCCTGTTCCCCTAAAAGCGTGACCGCCATTGGCGTCGGCTTCCCGCTTCCAGCGGGTCAGTAAATTGGCTTTAATGCCCAGCTCTCGGGACACCTGGGCACAGCTAACACCCGGCTGGCGGGCTTGATCAACAGCTCCCTGTTTGAACTCAGGGCTATATCTTCTTCGCTTCGACGTAAATACTCCTTTTGCCTATTATGAGGCTTCTTTGAAGTGTCCGCAAAATCGGGGTAGAACCCTTTTGTTTTACTATACTACGAGGTGATGTTGATAAAAGTTCAAATAAGTAGTAATTAAATTGATCTTGATTTTTATCCTAAGCGTTATCACCGATACCGGTTGGTTTAAAAGAATCAACCGGAAGTCCAATATTAAGAGGGAGACCCCCATGAAATATGCATTTGTTAAGAAAAGTGGCGCTTTTATGTCACTGCTACTCGTAGGGCAAACAACACTCGCCGCTTCTGGAGATTCTGGAATGCTCCAGTCTGGCGACTTCGTTGGATATTCGTTCTGGTTGATATCTATGGCGCTCGCCGCGTCAACCATCTTCTTTCTCATGGAATCACTGAGAATGGGTGGAAAATGGGCAACATCGCTCACAGTGAGTGCTTTAGTAACATTTATTGCGGCCTTTCACTATTTCTACATGCGCGATGTCTGGGTCACGACTGGCAATACGCCCACAGACTTCAGATATATCGATTGGTTGTTAACTGTTCCTCTTCTAATGATCGAGTTCTACCTGATATTAGCAGCGATAGCTAAGGTTTCAGGCGGAATTTTTTGGCGATTATTGATCGGAACGCTTGTAATGCTCATCCCGGGGTATATGGGTGAGGCTGGTTACATGAATGCAACGATCGGCTTTGCTATTGGTATGGTCGGCTGGGCTTACATTCTATTCGAAATCTTCGCTGGTGAGGCAAGTAAAGTCGCCGCAGCACAGGCGCCGCCAGCTGTGCAAAAGTCCTATGGATTGATGAAATGGACTGTAACAATTGGTTGGGCGATTTACCCAATCGGTTACTTCTTAGGGTACCTTGCGGGTGGAACTGACATGGGAACGTTGAACATGGTCTACAACCTCGCCGACGTGCTCAATAAGATCGCATTCGGTCTGTTCATTTGGTATGCAGCCAATGAAGATACAGCTGCACACGTCAATCGCTAGAAACTAGTATTTTGAATTACGAAAAGGGGCTGCAATGCCCCTTTTTTTATGCCTTCGTAAAAGTGGATAATGTGAAATCGTAGTTCAGGTGCTTTTCGCGCCGCCCTCAGTGTAAATATTGAAACGGGAATAACTTTAACCTTGAATAATACTTTCAAGTCGATAAATAGTTGGTTCGGAATAGAAGTGTTTAATTAAGTGTAATAATTACTCAAGAGGCCAAGTGAAAATTCTAAAGAGGCTGTTTGCTGTGTTCATCATTCTTCTCATTTTAGCGAGCGTGTTACTGTTCGAAGGAGATATTCCAGCGGCGGAAATAGACGCAAAGCACAGTAACGCTGAGTCGAAATTTTTGGTGATGGATAACGGCGCGCGTGTGCATTACCGCGATCAGGGGAAACAGGACGGCGTGCCGCTTGTGCTCGTGGTTGGGGATGTACTCGTTTACACACGAGATGAGAGTGTCACTGCGACGGTTGTTGCTGATAAGAAAATTGAATTTGAGGGTGAAGTGACCAGCCTAAGCAGAGCCGCCTTAACGCTGCTTCACAGGGATGGATATAAGTGGAAGCAGGCAAATGGGTGGGCGTATTGGATGAAGGATGGTGAGACGATGGGCGAGAGGGTAGAGCGGTTCGCTCCAGTAGATGAGGAAGATTAGCTTCCCACAGTTACAAAGATTGCAACGGGGAATTGGTAAGTCATTGAAGAATTTAAGCGCGATTGGTTGGTTGGGAAGGAGATATGGAGAAGCAGTTTTACAAGCGAGTTACAAACCAACTAAAAGATCCTGTAACCCATTGTTTCTATTGGCTAAAATTTAGCCCCGCTATTGAGTGGGAATAAGCGCCTTCATAAAAGCTTGATAGTAGCTTGATAGTAGCTTGATAGTAGCTTGATTGTAGCTTGCGGTACGGTCTCTGCGCTTTTTGCCAACTACTCCTGATTCCCCTTAAACTGTCCCAGACCGGCATCGGTGGCGCTATGCACTGCATTAGGCTGTAAACGTGCTAGTAGTCCTGTTTATGATCTTCGTAGATTATGGAATTCCTGATGGTTTCCACGGCTACAGCAATTACTTCTTTGACTTCCCTGGCGGGCAAGCTGGACGATACGAGTATTCATGAGATTCGTAAACTCACCAAGCAGTTTCGAGCCCAGTTGGATTTGCAACGTGCCTTGCATGGCAAGAATCCTGAGAGAGAAAAAGTTCATCAATCGCTCAGGCAGCTCGCGCGCCTGTTATGCCCACAACGGGATCGTTGTGTCATGGATGCCGCGTTGGGTGAATTGGCGGACCAGTCATCAGGTCAACCAGATCTGGTCAGGCTGTTGAATTCCTTGCGCAATGCTTTGGGAAGCAAGTCATTGACAGAACCAGAGTTTCATAAAATACAGAAGTTGGCAGCTGAAGTTGTGGCTAAAGCGCCCGGTCTGATGAGTTCCAGTTTCAATGACGGAATGCTGGATCAGTTCCTGTATTCAAGATTGTCAGAGTTGAGTAAACTGGGACCAGGATTGCTCGTAGCCCAGGACTTCGATGCTTTGCATAAATGGCGCAAGCAGATCAAGGCGCTCATGTATCAGTTTCAATTGAAATCATCTCCATCAGCGAAAGATCTTGAAATCATGGATAAACTCGATCAATTGGGTGGCAGCCTGGGTAAAGTCAATGATATGCATGTACTTCGAGATACGCTGTTGCAGAAGTTTGATGGGCAGGAAGTAGCAGAGAGCCAGAGTCAATTCGCGTCTGTCATGGCTATGATTGATGTCAGGCTCAGGGAAGAGCTCGAAAGCTCCAGACAGTTGCACTATGTGCTCTCTACTTGGTTATGATTGATCTTGAATATGACTTTTTGCCGCTTTTTAATGATTTGATCATTCTTTCGGCTCAGAGATAACGACCTGACACAGAATTTATTATGGCACCTTACGGAGCTTCAATTGAGTATGCGCATGGCTCAGTTTCCGTAGGCTCCCAGCTCAGAAATGAACAGGGTAGCGTCGTGAGTACCCAGAGAGTCGTAAGTACCTATCCAGACGTCGAAAATTCCAGTGGGTGCATCGGTGAAATGCACAGAGGGGTCCAGATCCCCGCCGGAGTCATCATCGCAGATCCAGTTACCATTGGGGTCATTGATGACTAGCGTAGTATCAGCGCTTGAAATAACCGAAATCCATAATTCCAGCAATCCAGCTTCAAAGGTGAACTGGAAGTCTGGCGCATTGGCGATGAAGCCAGCACAGCCTTTACCCAAAGTGGAGGCATCTATTGTGCCGCCGGATACAACATCGAAGCGCATAGGGTCTGGCGTAAAGCCGGATTTGAGGGTTATCGTGCCATACGTTGCATCGATTGATACATCTTGCGCCCAAGTTGTTGAATAAAGTCCGAGCAGCAGCACAGTTGGAGCCAATAGCTTTTTCATGGAATTTCCTTTTGAATGCGAAGCGGGTCTCACACCTTTTGTTCTGTTGAAACCAATATTGTAATTTCTTGAATCTATCAGAATGCAGTTGGGGCGGTGAGCTAAAGCCACGAGTGTAATACGTTACTTTGAAGTCTGGTGGATTTCTAGTAGAGGGGGTGAATAGGCAGCATGCTCCCCTCAGGAAAATACAAATACAACATATTTAATAAAAGGCGCAAAATAAATAATTGTCGATTCCTTCGTTGGCAGGTGGTCAAATAAGCGCATTGGATCATGCGGAATTGAGCTGCAATCTGGATGATTGGCAGCAGTTGATGCGAGAGATTCAACGTTGAATTTCGACAAACAGGGCTTGCTGCTTTTTGCTCTGAGGGCCGTAAAGAATCGGCAGGGCATTTCTACAAATGCTGAAAGTTGCATGCCATGGGTTACATATGGCTTATTAGTATGGATTTTCGGGTCTGGCTACAGCGCTTGCGGGGGTTGGGTTAGTATTTTCTAAAAGATATATCCCGATTGGGTCTGATCATAAATCGATAATGAAAGTGAATTTATCTAAAGACGTTCGCCAAATCATTTACGAAGTCATATTCGGCTATGAATCCAGGGCCGGGAGACTCTTCGATGTTGCATTGATCGTCATGATCCTGGCATCCGTCATCGCAGTCCTGATGGATTCTGTCGAAGACTATCATCTGCGTTATGGCGCGTTCTTCTATCGCCTGGAGTGGTTCTTTACGATTGCTTTCACAATTGAGTATCTGCTGAGACTCTACAGTACACCGAACAAGAAAACCTATGTGTTCAGTTTCTACGGGCTGATCGACCTGTTCTCCATCATGCCGACCTATATAGCCTTCCTGCTGCCTTCGGCCCAATACCTGATCGTGATTCGCATCATGCGGGTGCTGCGTATATTTCGAATTCTCAAGTTGTTTCGCTACATGGGTGAAGCGAATCTGCTGTACACGGCATTACTGCAAGCGCGTCGCAAGATTCTGGTGTTCCTGTTCTCCGTACTGACCCTGATCGTAATCTTCGGCGCATTGATGTTCATTATCGAAGGGCCAGAGCATGGCTTTCACAGCATCCCACACTCAATCTATTGGGCGATCGTGACCATTACCACAGTGGGCTACGGCGACATATCGCCACAGACTCCATTAGGGCAGTTCGTAGCAGGCCTCGCCATGATTTGTGGTTATGCGATCATTGCTGTTCCGACTGGAATCATAGGTGCGGAGCTGATGAATGAATACCAACATCGCAGCAAGGATGAAGTCGATGGCTCGCGGAAATGTGTAAGCTGCAAAGCAACCGGGCACGATCTCGATGCCCGCTTCTGCAAATATTGCGGTAACTTGATCAATCAGGCCTGACTCAATTCTGTCATCCCCTTCCGCTCAGCAGGCCAGACTAATTCCTGACTTTTGAAAATGCCAAACATCAAGTTCCTCACTGTTCGAGCTGTGCCTACCGTTTCCTGGAGTTCACAGCACCCGCTGAATTTTCGCCCCGAATTCCTGACCCTGTTCTTCCTTGTGTCAGGCTTAACGGTATTTGGCCTGGGTGAAGCCTTGCTGATCGCGGCTGGTATTGGGGTGAGTCCCTGGACCGTGCTGGCCCAGGGCCTGGGATTACAGACAGGGCTTTCAATCGGCTGGGCGACATTCCTGGTCAGCGTCGCCGTATTACTCCTGTGGATACCCTTGCGCCAGACGCCCGGGCTGGGCACATTGCTCAATGCTATTGTTATTTCCTTTATTATCGAGACATCGCTACCATTTCTTCCCCGGCCCGGTCTGTTTATGTTGCAATTCGGCGAAGTGATTATCGGAGTATTGCTGGTAGGAATGGGGAGTGGAGTCTATCTGACCGCCCAGTTGGGTGCGGGTCCGAGAGATGGCTTGATGACCGGTTTGCAGCGCCGCAGCGGATTTCCCATTGCCTGGGTGCGCATGAGTCTGGAAATGTGTGCGGTGTGCACTGGATGGTTATTGGGAGGCACGGTGGGGCTGGGTACCTTATTATTCGCATTTGGCATCGGGCCAGCGGTATCCCTGGGGCTGCATAGCGTACGCATTATCGCCGGCGGAAGTGAACAATAGACCCTCCCAAATTGGGATAAGCCACAGTGAATCATGGACCAGGAGCAAGAAAGACTCATGACCCCCGACCAGTCCCCCGCTGAGGAGATTCAGGCACAGCACGAGCGCTGGATGGCGCTGGCACTGGAACAGGCTAAGTTCTCGGCTCGGGAAGGGGAAGTGCCCGTGGGCGCCGTCCTGGTGGCCGATAATGAGCTGCTGGCGGCTGCCCACAATGCGCCAATATCTTCCCATGACCCGACAGCCCATGCGGAAATCCGGGTTCTAAGACAGGCGTCACAATCCCTGGGCAACTACCGGCTTCCGGGAACTACCCTCTATGTTACTATCGAGCCTTGCACCATGTGCGTGGGAGCCCTGATTCATGCCCGAGTGGAACGACTGGTTTTCGGTGCCAGGGAACCACGAGCGGGAGCGGTGGTAAGCCAGCAGAGATTGTTGGAAGAGGGCCACTATAATCATAGAATTCAGGTGCTCGAAGGAATTCTGGCTGATTCCTGCGGTCAAATCATGCAGGCTTTCTTTCGCGACAAGCGCGCGGAAAGTCAGTCATAGGAGCAGCCCGGCGTAGGGGGTTGATACGTATCAAGCCTTGAGCCACGAGATAGCTCGATAATACACAAAGCGAGAAGCAGAATCTTAAAAGTAAAAATCAGATCAGAGCTGGAATCAGATGCAGGCAGCGTTTTCCGGGGAATTTCCTGGAGTATGAAGAGGGCTATTCTACTAATAGCACTATTGTCCTCCCTCACGGCGTGCGTGGGAGGGAGCGCCTATCGTCTGTACGAAGGCGACCCGCGTCCATCGACTTCGGTTGCCGTGTTGGAAGGAGCACAATTTCTGCGGCAGGACTGGTTGAATCGCTATATAGACTCGGTGCGCTTTTCCAGCGTCGACGATGTGATGGTGGATAATAACGTTGCCTACAATCGCATCGAGATCGAACCCGGTGTGCATGATGTGCACGTCTATTTCTACTGGGATATGGGGTCTGCTCGTGGCCTCGCTCCCGCCCTGGTGAGCTATGCGGCGTCCAGGGATACGCTGTCCCGAACCCTGCGCTTCCATGCCCGGGCAGGACAGGTCTACCGCGTCATGGCGGAACCGCATTTCTCCGGCGACAGGCAGGATATTACCTCGCTGTCCCACGTGGATTTCTGGATCGAGGACCAGAACGGCAACCAGGTCGTCAGTCGTCGAGAGGGGAGCTACTTCCCGCCGTCGAATTGACGTAGTTGCGCCGAGGAAGAATGGCAATTCTGCAACAGTTTTTGTGAATTTCCCTGCGGTTTGAATTATCATTACGTCTCGCTGCCGACCTGTGGGTAGGTCATCTGCAGCCGATTCAAATTCAGGATTTTTTCGATGCAGGTGTTGTTGGGGGCCTCGGCCCTGTCAGCGTTCAAGCTACGCAAGCTTCAAGACACTCTGCGCGCCTCTTTCCCCACCGTCACCCAGCTCTCTGCCAGGTTAGTCCACTTCGTTGATGCGGCGAATCCACTTACTGCAGCCGAATCGGACGTGCTCGCTGGTCTGCTGGAATACGGCGAGCCTTATTCCGGGCCTGGCGAATCGGGTGGAGCCGTGCAGCGGCTGGTGGTCCCGCGCCCCGGCACCATCTCTCCCTGGTCCAGCAAGGCCAGCGACATACTCCACAACTGCGGGCTGACGGCTGTCAGGCGTATCGAACGAGGTGTGGTCTATTGGATCCAGTGCCAGCAGGAACCGGGTAAAGCCGAGCTGAGTATCCTGGACAGCTTGTTGCATGACCGCATGGTACAGGTAGTGCTGGATGAGATTGATGAGGCGGCTGTGCTCTTCCAGAGCGCGGATCCGAGGCCGATGCAGTCGGTGGATATTCTGCAACAAGGCAAGCAGGCGCTGCTGCAGGCTAACCAGGAATGGGGGCTTGCCCTGGCCGAAGACGAGATGGACTACCTGTTCGAACGCTTCTCCGAATTGGGCCGCAATCCTAACGATGTTGAGCTGATGATGTTTGCCCAGGCCAACTCAGAGCACTGCCGGCACAAGATATTCAATGCCAGCTGGACCATCGACGGCGTAGACAAGAGCCATTCCCTGTTTCGCATGATTCGAAACACCCATGATCAGTCTCCCGGCAACGTCCTCTCCGCTTACTCTGATAACGCGGCAGTAATGGCGGGGCCGGAGGCGGAGCGCTTCTTCCCGTCTGGAGATGCGGATGAGTTTGCCTATCATCGGGAGCCCGTGCATATCCTGATGAAGGTTGAGACCCATAACCATCCAACTGCAATTGCACCATTCCCCGGGGCATCCACCGGGTCAGGTGGAGAGATTCGTGATGAAGGCGCGACCGGCAGAGGAGCAAAACCCAAGGCCGGGCTCACCGGATTCTCGGTTTCCAATCTACACCTCCCGGATGCTGTGCAGCCTTGGGAAAGGCCGATGCAGAAACCGGCCCATATCGCTTCCGCACTGGACATCATGCTGGAAGGGCCGATTGGTGGCGCGGCGTTTAATAACGAATACGGCAGGCCAAACCTATGCGGTTATTTCCGGAGCTTCGAGGATGAAGTGATTAACGAGGCTGGAGAAGCCGAAGTACGTGGTTATCACAAGCCCATCATGATTGCCGGAGGTCTCGGTAACGTCAGGGACCAACACGTCTTGAAGGGCGAGATACCGGCGGGTGCGAAGCTGATCGTGCTCGGCGGCCCGGCGATGCTCATTGGTCTTGGTGGGGGTGCCGCTTCCTCCATGGCATCAGGAATTGGCAGCGAAGACCTGGATTTTGCGTCTGTACAGCGAGACAACGCAGAGATGGAGCGCCGCTGCCAGGAAGTCATCGATCGCTGCTGGCAGCAGGGTGACGCCAATCCCATACTCTTCATTCACGATGTGGGTGCGGGAGGTCTCTCCAATGCGCTGCCAGAACTGGTGAAAGACGGTGGGCGTGGCGGTGTGTTCCAACTGCGGGAAATACCTAATGCCGAATCCCGGATGTCTCCCCTGGAAATCTGGTGTAACGAGGCACAGGAGCGCTACGTGCTGGCTGTCCCCGAGGAAGACATGGACAGGTTCCGCGCTTACTGTGAGCGAGAACGCTGCCCGTTTGCCGTGGTTGGAGAGGCAAGCGAAGCCCAGCAGCTGCGATTGCACGATACCCATTTCAACAACAACCCGATCGACCTACCAATGGATGTGCTATTCGGTAAGCCGCCCAAGATGCATCGGGAAGTAAACTCGGGCCGAGTTCCATTGCAGCCGTTTACAGCAAGCGACATTGATATTGCAGAGGGGGTGGGGCGCGTGCTCTCTCTGCCGACGGTTGCTAACAAAACCTTTCTGGTGACGATCGGTGATCGCTGCATTACCGGCCTCGTTTGCCGTGACCAGATGGTTGGGCCCTGGCAGGTACCGGTTGCCGATGCAGCAGTTACCGCCAGCAGCTACCTGGGTTACACCGGCGAGGCCATGGCGATGGGGGAGCGAACACCGCTGGCCCTGTTTGACGGTCCGGCTTCGGGGCGTATGGCCATTGCCGAATCGATTACCAATATAGCCAGCGCCGACATCGACTCGCTGGGAGATATCAAGTTGTCGGCCAACTGGATGGTGGCAGCGGGGCACGGCGCGGAAGATGCAAAGCTCTTCGCCACCGTGGAAGCAGTGGCCATGGAGCTCTGTCCACAACTGGGTATCTGCATACCGGTGGGCAAGGATTCCATGTCGATGCGCACCGTGTGGAAAGACGAGCAGGGTGAAAAGAGTAACACCGCACCCCTTTCCCTGATCATATCTGCCTTCGCCCCGGTCAAGGATGTCCGGAAAACCCTGACACCACAATTACGCACTGACAGGGGGGAAACCCTCTTGCTGTTACTCGATATCGCTGGTGGCAGGAATCGCCTGGGCGGCTCGTCCCTGGGCCAGGTCTATAATCGATTGCAGGGCGATGTACCTGATCTCGATGAGCCCGGGCTGTTGAAGAGTTTCTTCGCACTTGTGAGCAAGGCCAGGCAAGGAAATTTGCTGCTGGCTTATCATGACCGCTCCGATGGTGGTCTCTTCACCACCGTGGCCGAAATGTGTTTTGCAGGCCACTGCGGTGTCGATCTTAATCTCGACGAATTACCCGATGCAGAATGTCTGTCGCTCATGTTCTCCGAAGAGCTTGGTGCGGTAGTGCAGATTGAGCGTAATCAATTGCCTGATTTGCAGGCACTGGCGAATGAATGCGGTTTTGCTGAGCACGTGCATGTGATCGGCTCATTGAATCCGGATGACCGGATTCGGGTAAGCCGGGATGGAATCGAATACTTCTCGGCCAGCAGGATTGAGCTACAGCGTAACTGGTCGACCACCACTTACCATATGCAGAGCCTCAGGGATAATTCAGACTGTGCGCGCGAGGAATTCGATGCCATCCTCGATAGTAGTGATCCTGGCATACAGGCCAGTCTGAGTTTTGATCTCAATGAGGACATCGCTGCTCCCTTTATCAATGTGAATGCCAGGCCCCGTGTTGCCGTGTTGCGTGAGCAGGGTGTAAACAGCCAGCAGGAAATGGCTGCTGCCTTCCAGCGGGCCAATTTCCAGCCCATCGACGTGCATATGACTGATCTGGTCAGTGGCCGCAAGAAGCTGGAGGATTTCAATGTCCTGGTGGCCTGTGGCGGTTTTTCCTACGGAGACGTGCTCGGCGCCGGGGGAGGGTGGGCCAAGTCAGTGCTCTATCAGGATCGCCTGCGTGAGCAGTTCGCGGCATTCTTTGCTGATGGAAATACCCTGAGCCTGGGCGTGTGCAATGGCTGTCAGATGCTTTCACTGCTGCATGAGATCATTCCTGGCGCAGAGCACTGGCCGCGCTTTGTACGCAACCGCTCAGAACAATTTGAAGGCAGGGTCTCCATGGTGCAGGTTGAAGACAGCCCGTCGGTCTTCATGCAGGGTATGGCGGGTTCACGCTTTCCGATAGCGGTTGCCCATGGCGAGGGTCGTGCTGAGTTTAGCACTGATGAACAATTCGCCAGCCTGCAGGCTTCCGGATTGATCGCACTGCGCTTCGTTGACAATCATGGGCGGGAAGCAATCCGTTACCCTGCCAATCCTAACGGTTCTCCAGGTGGATTGACCGGTCTCTGTTCGGCAGACGGCCGTGTCACGATCATGATGCCCCATCCAGAACGGGTTTTTCGGGCCTGCCTGAATTCCTGGCATCCGGATGACTGGCAGGAAGATGGACCGACCCTGCGGCTATTTCGTAACGCCCGCCAGTGGCTCGGGTAAAGGATTCCCATGACTTCCAGTAGCGAAGAACTGGTCAGGATAGAGGTCTATGTTCCCGAATCTCACCTGGAAGCAGTGAAGCAGGCGATGTTCGCCGCGGGTGCAGGTCGGGTGGGAGATTACGATAGCTGCGCCTGGCAGACCCTGGGACAGGGCCAGTACCGACCCCTGCAAGGTAGCCGGCCCCATCAAGGGGAGACGGGGCAAATAGAGACGGTTGCCGAGTATAAGGTTGAACTGGTGTGCCCGCTGCCCAGCAAGGACCAGGTGGTTGCTGCCATGAAATCAGCCCACCCCTATGAAGAGGTAGCTTACGGGGTGATCCGGATTGAGTCCTGAATCAGGTCGCCAGCTTCTGAACTGGATTCCTGCTCAAGCTTTCGAGCCGTAACTGCACGGGCTCTGCGTGACACGGTGGCTTCCGATACACCCAGCGCGCTGGCTGTTCTCTTCTGGTTACCGCCGTAATAATCCAGCACATGTTCAACCACCAGGCCTTCAAATTCGCGCATCATTTGCTTGAGGTTGATAGACTGCTGAGTGCTGGGATCATCATTGATGGCGATACAGTCGGTTATCTGCGCCAGAATCTTTTTGTGTAGCTTGCGTTCCCTGGTGAAGGGAATGAATGTAAGCAGCTTGAACAGGCGGCTCTTCTCTTCCGCATAGACCAGCACACCCAGCATCAAGGTAAAT
This sequence comes from Pseudomonadota bacterium, assembly GCA_027621405.1. Classification (GTDB taxonomy): domain Bacteria; phylum Pseudomonadota; class Gammaproteobacteria; order Pseudomonadales; family Pseudohongiellaceae; genus UBA9145. The sequence continues at coordinate 19,387 of JAQCBT010000021.1, forward strand.
CCCAGTGACTGGAAGATAGTAGAAGTCGATCCTGCCCCCAGTGCCTGGGAGATTACAACAAAGATCCCAACGGCAGCGGCGGGCACTGCGGCCAGCAATACGGCGAGGCAGCGCTGTTTGTCGAGGTTGTCTCTAAGCTTGACTATGCCTTTAACCAGCAGGGTCAGGGCGGTCAGCACACCGGCCAGCAGGTACACCTGGAAGATCCAGTAGCGGTCACCAGGTATTTTGGTCAGGGTAAATCCATTGGGCTCGAAGCCAGCGATGAATCCGCGATCGAAGATGACGCTCACCACCAGATAGCCGAGGAACAAGTTCAGGGCGAGTTTGATCTGCTCCAGTCTCTGCCACTGGGGCTTGGAGTATTCAATGGCGATACTGAGAAAAGCGTGTACCAGGAATATGATGCTGCAGTAAGCGCATATAAGGAGAAAGAAATTCACCTGGTCGGTGTAATTGCCATCGAGGAAGATAAGCTCGATGAGATTCCACAGGAAAACGGCCACGAAGAATATGCACAGGGCGATATTGTTGCGCGTAAGCGAATGCTGGTAACGGAAGAAGATTGCCAGCTTAAGGCAGATGGCAACGAAAGAGGGGATGAGAATTAATTCCACGTTTCTGGCACCTGTTCGGACTAAACCGTTCTTGTGTACTCTGCTTGCGCTTGCGTACTTTGTTTTTATTAAGACGCTTTCATAAAAATTGCATTGGTTCTCTGGCAATTGACCAGGGACCAGCCCAGGCTACCGGGCTGAACTCCTTAGCAGAAGGCTGACCATTTATCTGATCAATCATCTGACCAATTGCCTGACCAGCTAATTTCCGTCGCACCCCTGAAAGTATTGCCGGGGTACTATTCGACAGAGCATAGCTGGTATTCAGCAATTCAACATCATCCGCGAGACGACAACAAGAACTGTGAACAACTTATCTTGTTCGTGTAAGCCAAATTCCTACAAACAACCTTCCACAAATCCTACGTACACTTGTGAAAAGCCGGTTTGCTGGTGCAGATGGGCAAAATTCCTTTACAGCACCAGGCCTATCTGGCTCACGGAGAGTCCACTGCCTGTGCCGAGGATCAGGATTCTATCGCCTTCCTTCGATCCCGCTAAATCGAGGGTAACAGGTATGGAGGCGCTTGTTAAGTTGCCCAGGTCTTCATAGGTGATGGGTGCCTTGGCGATATCGACCTCGGCCATTTCGGCAAAGCGCTGATGAGGTTTGCGCCCAGCCTGGTGACAGATGAGGAAATCGATATCTTTGGGTTGCCACTGCAGTTCCCTGTAGGTTTCCGTAATAAGTGCCCGATGCATGTGCAGGGCAGCCGCAGATATTTTCTCCATCAACATCTGACCCTGACGCTTTCCTGCGCCATCAAATTTATAGAAGCAGAGTTCAGCGTAGCGCCCCTGGCTGGCGAAGCGGTAAGTCTTCACGCCGGATTTGTTGCTGGCTCGCTGCAGGATCACAGCACCACCCGCATCACCCGTGGTGAGACCGCCGACCTTGCTGCGGAAATTTTCCATGGTGGGATTGTCATTGATGTCCTTGATGCAGTCCCTGACTACGTGGCTGGGAACTTCCCCGGTAACGACCAGCACGTTCTCGGCTGCACCGGTTGCGATCATTGCGTCACCCACCGACATGCCGTTGGTGAAACCATGGCAGGCATTGGTCACGTCCAGGCAGGCCGCATTCTTGCATCCCAGTTCCCGCTGGATGCGATGAGAAGTTGCTGGTTCCACCCAGTCCCTGTCGATGCCACAGTAAATCACCATGCCGATGTCGGCTGGATCCATATTGCAACGCTCCAGCGCTGATCGACCTGCTTCGATTGCTAGATCGGAAGGATTGGCATCGTGGCCAGCGAAGCGGCGTGCCCGAATACCGGTAAGCTTTCGTAGCCAGGTATTTGGTATGCCGAAGCGTTTTTCTGATTGAATTTCATCCATCAAATCTTCGGAAGTAATCACCTCATCAGGTAAGTACGTCCCAATCGACTCGATTCGAGAACAGCCCGTCATATTCATTTTGCTACCTCAATGTGTTGGTTCCCCCTACCCCAGGGGTCAATCCATTATCCACAGGTCGACAAGGATTAGGAAAGCTAAATCACTATTTACCATGCATCGTTTGCATACTGTTAAATGCAGAATTTCAGTTATGAAATTCGTCTAATTGCCGGGAATATTGAGGGATTGCTGCTGGATTTTTGAATGGTCGTAAAATTTGTAGGACACGCTCCTACAAAAACTTGTGACTATCACTGTGCGGCTGTATTCGGCGTGGGTCAGTAGTAGACAAAGACCGAGACGCACTCAGGCAGATGTCGAGGCTCGCTGGCGATGCAGGAATAATTGACGAATCAGGACGGATCAGTCTCAGCGCTGAGGCTGATCAGGGTAGTGGTCACACTCATGTCCTCGTGATGCTGAACATTGAACATGCGGACCGGATAGCTCTGTTTCTTGAGATCCTGGAAAAAATGTTCAAGGGTGCTGCGTACTACGGGAAACGCTATCTCATCCCAGGGGATTTCATCCTCCCCAAAGAGATCGACTTCCAGTGATTCGGCCCCTGCGGCGAAGTCCAGATTGACAAGGCTGGCCCGGAAGAACATATAGACCTGGTTGATAGAAGGCAGGTTAAAGAGGGTATAGAGGCTACTCGCATCCACCTGGATATGGGCACCGGCTTCTTCTATGGTTTCACGGATAGCACCATCCAGGCTGGATTCTCCGTTCTCCATGAATCCAGCTGGCAGAGTCCACTTGCCGAACCGGGGCTTGATCGCTCGTTTGCACAACAACACCTTGTCGCCGTAGACAGGAAGCGTACCGACCACATTCTTGGGATTCGAATAGAAGACGCTGTCGCAAGCTTCACAGCAATGGCGCAGCTTGTCGTCACCACTGGGTATCTTCTGCACCAGTGGTGCTGCACATTGATGGCAATACTTCATAGTTAGCAGCTAGTCGGGCTGGCAGGTGATGAGTGGGTGTTTAGTGTACTGTGATTCGTGGAGGCTAGGAACCGGGTCCACTCCTGAGACCATCCCGGATCCCGCTTAAGCTAAAACTGGGGCTTTTTGAAGTCTGCTGCTAACGCAGTGGGGACCTGCGAAATCAAATCCTGTTGATTTCGCAGTGCAGGCGGAATTTCTTCGATGTCATGAAGGCTTCGATCTCTCGTAACCTGGTTTCCAGGGAAGAATACAACTCGACACACTCCTTGCGGCTAACCCTGGGTTCTTCTTCCGCTGCCTTCCTGGTGCGCGCCTTGCTTCGGAAACCACTGAAGGTGTTGCCAAGCTCGGCTCGCAGTTCGATATTAACCTCGTCCATGGTGTTATTGACGGCATCTTCTATGTCATCGATATCAGTGTCGAATTCGCCGTTGCGGTAGCTCTTGCGCACCTTACGTGCCTGACGGCGGGCATGGCGTGCACGGCGTCGCTCTGCCCTGCGTTGACGGCGGCGCATGATGCGTTCGTAGCGATCCTGGTCACTCATGTGGGGATCGGGGTCGAACACGATCCAGCAGATGATGTAGGCCCAGAAAGTAAAGGGACCAAACACGAACAGGGATAGCAGGGTGACTATGCGTACCGAGAAGGCGCTGACCTCAAGGTATTCGGCGATGCCGGCGCAGACACCGGCGATCTTCTTGTCGCGCTCGTTCTTGTAGATTGGCTTGCGGTAATTCAGCTTGCGAAAGTGCTCGGCCGTCGGTGTATTGCTGAAATAATCCCGCACCTTTTCCGGCGTGAAGTCCTTGTCCAGGCAGAACCAGAGGATGAAGTAACCCAGCAGGAAAGGCGGCCAGGCCAGCACGCAGAGAATAAAGACGATACGGACGATTGCGGCAGGTATATCCAGCCATTTGGCTATGCCTGCGCACACTCCTAACCACATACTGTTTCGCGAATCTAGGTACAAGTTAGCGATCCCCATGCTCATTCTGTTCCCTCCAGTCTGGGACTTCCGCATCCAGAATAGATTCCAGTGTATCGATGCGATCCCTGAACGATTCTGCCATTGCGGCCAACTCACCCAGGTCGTAGTCACCTGCGGGTTCAATAGGAGGGCGACGTCGATCTTTTCTCAGGAGCAAGATCCAGAAGGTGACAAACATCAGCACCATTCCGACGATCGATATAACAAACTCTAATGGGTCCATGATTTATACCTGCTAAGCGTCTATGTTGTTCAAGCCTTACTGGTCTTTATTAAGCTTGTCTTTCATCGCTTGCAGTTCTTTGTCGATGGACTCAGCTTTTTCGAGTTCGTCGAATTCGCTTTGCAGTCCGCGTTTTTCGACATGGGCGCTGTCCATCTGACCTTCCATTTGATCTATCTTCTTCTCGTAATACTCAAATTTGTCCATAGCGTTGTCAATAGTGTAACTATTGAGGTGCCGGTTCACGTCAACCCGTGAACGGGTGGCCTTGGTACGCATTACGATAGTCTTCTGACGCGCTCGGGCGTCATTCAGTTTCGCCTGCAATTGCTCAATCTCAATACTGAGTTTGTCCAGTGTCTCATCCAACTTGGCCAGGTCTTTCTCCGTGACATCGACGCTGGCATTGATATTGGATTTCTCCATCAACGCCGCCTTGGCCAGGTCCTCACGACCCTTGGACAGAGCCAGTTCGGCTTTCGCTTCCCAGTCGGATGCCTGCTTCTTCAGTTGCTCGGCACGACGGGTCAGGGTCTTCTTGTCCGCGATTACCTTCGCGGTACCACTGCGGACCTCTACCAGGGTTTCTTCCATCTCCTGGATTACCATGCGAATCATCTTTTCCGGGTTTTCCGCCTTGTCCAACAGGGCGCTGATGTTGGAATTGATGATGTCGGACAGTCTTGAAAATATGCTCATCACTATTACCTCGTTTGGGTGACTGGCCAAAATGGCTTGGCTTGCCATTACTGGAGCAGATACCGTGCCAAGAATTTCCGTTTTTTAACTCATTGAAATATAAGGAGAATAATTCTATACCCGGGCTTGTCGTCCCTGCTTGATAGCTAATAATCCAAACAAGTGGTAATTTTCACTAACTGATTTTCCTGCCATCCTGAAATTAACGGGAAAATCCTGGCTTGCCCGTCGCTGACTGGCCTGTTCTGACTTAACTCATTGATTTAAAAGAGACTATGGATCAACGTCGAGCCCCCCCAAGGATGATTGGCGAGTCAGCCAGCTTCCTCGAAATGCAGGAGCATATTTCCGTGGTCGCGCCCTTGAACAAGCCGGTGTTGATCGTGGGGGAGCGGGGGACCGGCAAGGAACTGGTGGCCGCCAGGCTGCACTTCCTGTCGCAGCGCTGGGAGCAGAATTTCCTCAAGATCAACTGTGCCGCCATGAGTGAAAGCCTGCTTGAAGCCCAACTCTTTGGTCATGAGGCGGGCGCCTTCACGGGAGCCACCAAGCTGCGCAAGGGGTACTTCGAGAGGGCCGATGGCGGCACCCTGTTTCTCGACGAACTGGCCAATACCGATATGTCCGTGCAGGAAAAGATCCTGCGAGTCATCGAGTACGGTGAATTTGAGCGCCTGGGTGGTAATGAAACCATTACCGTCGATGTGCGGCTCATCGCGGCCACCAACGAAGACCTTCCCGAGTTGGCCAAGCAGAACAAGTTCCGCGAGGACCTGCTGGACAGGCTGGCTTTCGATGTCATCACCCTGCCTCCGCTGCGAGAACGAGCGGAGGACATCATGGTGCTCGCAGAGCACTACGCAGTGGGCATGGTGAAAGAGCTGGGCGGCGAGTTCTTTGCCGGCTTCTCGGAAAAAGTCGAGAAGGAACTGGTCGAGTACAAGTGGCCAGGCAATATTCGCGAACTCAAGAATGTCGTGGAACGAGCGGTCTACCAGAACGGTGATGGCCACATCACCAACCTGATCTTCAACCCCTTCGATTCTCCCTATCGTCCCTCGATTCGAGGCGCAGCGCAGAAGTCGAGCGAGTCATCAGCATACAGACCCGATTCTGCTTCAACAAGTACAGCCGTGCCAGACCTGTCAAAAGAAGCGTCTTTCGATTTCAAGAATGAAGTGCAGGAGTTTGAGATCAATCTCCTGAAGCAAGCGATGAAGCAGTGCCAGTTTAATCAGAAGAAGGCGGCTGAGTTTCTAAATCTTTCTTACCATCAGTTGCGCGGATATTTGCGCAAGTACGACTTGCTCTCCTGAGTCCGGATTTCGACGATACCTCTGCTGACCTGGTCAGCTGGAATAACAATTCGTTTCCATTCAGCTAATAGGATTAATTTGAGCAACAGGATTGAACGGAGTAGGCGATGAGATCGAATTCAGCCATCCTGATCGCGCTGTTAATGCTGCTTCCTGTATTTCAGATACAGGCTCAGGATCGCTCGCCCGAAGAAGATCCCAGTCCAGTAGAGATCGAAGAAATTACTGTAACTGCCCAGCGCACCATACTTACACTGTACAATCAGCTAGAAGCGGCCAAAATCGGCCTGTACGCTGCTTACAATGAACTGAATCAAAATGACGACTTCGATGTGGAATGCCGGCGATCAGACTGGACCCATACACGTATACAAGAGCAGATTTGTTGGCCCAAGTTTGCCACCGAACTAATAGCAGAGATGTTCCAGGACTCCTTTCGAGGTATTGCCGGCGTAAATGGAATATCTATCGCTGAAATCGAGAACCAGTACTCCGAAGAGTTTGACCAGTTGAAATCCTCAATTTTGCAAGTGGCTGTTGAGAATCCGGAAGTAGCTTCATGGTTGATGGAGGTGGGGAAACTCGAACAGGATATCAAGCGCCGTGAACAGGAGTGCTTGGAAAATCCTGCCTTCCAGTTTCTGTTCTTCAGATTGTGCAAAGTTAATTAGACTACTCTTCCTATACGACTCTTAGTGCCTTATCAGAAAGGGGGCAGAGTAAAAAATGCAGTACTGTGTTTTTTTACTTTGCCCCCTTTTATCTTGTCTTTTTAGTTAACTATCGCCTCGTATACAACCCGTTGTGCCACGTTGTTGTTGAACGGTGATTGTGGTCCGCCTCGCTTCTGCTCCATGTAGAGCATGTAGAAGTCATTGTCGTGATCCACTACCACGATGGTGCCGCCGATGCCGCGCCAGCCGAAATTGAAGGGGCCGTCAGGATCATCGGTAGTGGGCTGGATATGGAAGCCTAAACCCCAGTCGCCTCTGTCGCCGTAGAAGAAATACTCGCGCGACACATCGGGGCCCATATGCTTGACCAGCATCTGCTCCAGGGTGCTTTCATCGATGATGCGTTGGCCGCGGTATTCACCGCGATTGAGCAGCATCTCCGCGAAGCGCACATAATCTTCGGTCGTGGAGTTGAGTCCGCCATCGCCAGACAGCATCTTTCCTGGAATGGTGTTGTCGGGCATCTCACCGTGAACGGGTTCTGCTACCCGGTATTTCTTCTGGGGTGGAACCCAGAATGTGGTTTCGTCCATTCCCAGTGGATCGAAGATTCTTTCCTGCAGAATCAGGTCCAGTGTCTTGCCGCCAGCCACTTCCAGTACAGCGCCCAGCACCGAGGTGGAGTGGCCGTAATGCCAGGCTGTGCCTGGTTCGAAGTAGACCGGGAGTTCGCCGAGGGTGGCAGCCCAATCCTGCAGCATCATGTCGCCGCGCAGGTTCTCCCCATACAACTTGCCCAGCGCACTGTTGGGGGAGAAGAATTCCTGAATGACCCCGGATTCATGGGTGAGCAGATTGCGGATAGAGATGCTGCGTTCCGCCGGTCGAGTCTGGCCGGTTTCCTGGTCCATGACTTCCAGGTCGGCAAAGGCCGGGATGTATTTTTCAACTGGATCGTCGAGACCGATAAGACCATCTTCCACCATGCTCATCACTGCGACGGAGATGATTGGCTTGGTCATGGAATAGATGCGGAAGATAGTGTCCTTGTTTACTGGTCGAACACCCTCGGCGGTTTGATAGCCAACCGATTCAAGAACGCCGACACCCTCGCTATTGCCGACGAGAATCAGGGCGCCATTGAGGAATCCACCGTCCACAGCTTCCTGCATGCCAGCCTTGATCGAGTCGATTTCAGACTGGTCGATGCCGAAATTGCTGGGATGGATCATCTTGATGGACGTGGCCAACACTTCGTCGTGATCATCGGCGTATGCGAGGCCGTTAATGGCCAGGCTGCCTGCAAGTATGAGCCTGCACAGATGATCAGACAGGCCTGCGCGTGGTTTAAGGGATAGTTCCATGTTCTCAATCCTCTTTTATTCGTGTAAGGGACTGGCGCGGTGCGGCCAGGCCCCGGCCTCTATTGGGTAGAGAGGGGGTTTGATACTAGCCCAATGAAAAAAGCCCCACAACGGCTATGCGTTGTGGGGCCCTGTACGAGAGACGGTTTCTGGCGGCTCAGGCGAAGTCGCGGAGCAGGGACTCGGTAATCGCTTCCGGCAGCGCATCTGTTTCGTAGGGATAGTTGAGGTGCTCGCTGCGGATGACCCACTGTGCGCCATTGCGCGCAGCTTCGATCATCTCGTCGGTAAATTCATAGCGCAGGAAATGCACCGAAGATGTCTTCTCGGTGGTGGAGCGGGGTAGGTCCTCATTTGCGATCGGATACACAGGATCGAAACCGGCGATCTGGATGGAGATCAGTTCTTCGATTCCGATGAGTTGGCGTAAGCGTTCCTTGCGCTCGTTCTCATCGGGATATTCCAGCATGAAGGTGACCTTCAGATTCTTGCCGTCCGGGATCAGGGGGTTGTAGGCCTCCAGTTCCTCCTGCAGGTCGTCGAATCCGGTGATCTTCTCAGCCCTGATCAATTCCAGTACCTGGTAGCGCATCACCATGTAGTCTTCGAAGTGCAACATGGCATTGGGACCAAGTGGTACACGACGGGGTTTCTTGTGCTCCATGATGGCCTTGCGGATCATGGGACGCTGTGCCTCGTAGGCTTCGATTGACAGCAGGTCCGCCAGGGTAATTTTCTTCATTGCGATTCTGTCCTGAGTGATTACATCTTGCATGAGTTAGATTCCGTAAGCCAGGCGTAACAGGTCGATCGGGTGACTTGTCTCCTTGCCGGAGTCGAGATTGTTTTCCAGGTGTCTGCCGGCGACGGGACAATCGCTGCCGTAGTAGTCGGCTTCCTGCTGTTCGATTTGGCGAATGATTGGCTTCGCAATCTTGTTGGCAAATTGCAGGGTTTCCTTCTTGACGCCGTAGGTTCCGTCGTGACCGGAACAGCGCTCGATGGACTTCACTTCGGTGTCCTCGATCAGTTCCAGGATCTGCCGGGTTTTCGGACCGATGTTTTGTACTCGCTGATGGCAGGCCACGTGGTAACTGACATTGCCAAGTTTGGTCTTGAAGTCTGTTCGCAGCTTGCCATCCTTGTGCAGTTTATGCAGGTACTCGAACGGGTCATGGAACGCGGCGGCTACTTCCTGGACTGCCTCGTCGTCAGGATACATCAGGGGTAGTTCCTGCTTGAACATCAGTACGCAGGATGGAACAGCGGCCATGATGGCATAGCCTTCCCGCGCGAGCCTCTGCAGCACGGGGATATTCTGCTCCTTGAGTTTGTTAACTGTTGCCAGGTCACCTAGTTCAAGCTTGGGCATGCCGCAGCAATGCTCGCGTTCAGGTAGTACGACTTCCACGTTGTTATGTTCGAGCACCTTGATCACACTGTCGGCAATATGAGGTTCGTTATAATTGCAGTAGCAGGTGGTGAAGAGGGCAACCTTGCCAACGGATTGTTTTGGCTCGGCCTTGCTGTCTGGATCGAATACCTTGACAGCGTTGGCCTTGCGTGCGGTCTGCGAAGAGTAGTGCGGCAGTCTGGCATCCTTGTGAATACCAAACGTGCTATCGAGCATGCCTCTTATCGCTGAGTTCTTGTTGCCACCGTTGACCAGTGAATTGATCAGCGGTTTCGAAGCCAGCTTACCCACCATGTCCGTGCTGGTAATGATGCTGTCGCGGAATTTGGTATCGCCTTTCCTGAACTTTATGGCCTTGGCCCGCAGCATCAGGTGCGGGAAGTCCACGTTCCACTCATGGGGTGGGACGTAAGGGCATTTCGTCAGATAACACAGGTCACACAGGTAACAGTGATCCACTACCTTTGTGTAGTCAGCCACAGCCACGCCATCAACTTCCATGGTGTCGCTTTCATCGACCAGGTCAAACAGGGTGGGGAAGGCGTTGCAGAGGCTCACGCAGCGTCGGCAGCCATGGCAGATATCGTAAACCCGTTCCAGTTCCTTGTTGAGCAAGTCTTCGTCCCAGAACTCGGGGTCGTTCTGGTTTAGCGGGTGTCTTGTAGGCGCGTCGAGACCGCCTTCTCTACCATTCTCTGCCATGGAAAACGATCCGGATTAGTGCAAAAGAGGGATCTGCCTGAGGGCCTGCCACCTGAACATGCAGGTGGCAGGTCAGCTGGTGCTTAATCGTTCAGAGCGTCGAGGGCTTTCTGGAATCGGTTGGCGTGTGAGCGCTCGGCTTTAGCCAGAGTTTCCATCCAGTCAGCAATCTCATCGAAACCTTCGTCGCGGGCATCCTTGGCCATGCCAGGATACATGTCGGTGTACTCGTGGGTTTCACCAGCGACTGCTGATTTCAGGTTGTCTTCGGTGCTGCCAATAGGCATGCCAGTGGCAGGGTCGCCAACTGCTTCAAGATATTCCAGGTGGCCGTGGGCGTGGCCAGTTTCACCTTCTGCTGTTGAGCGAAACAGGGCTGAGACATCGTTATAGCCTTCCACATCAGCCTTCTGGGCGAAATACAGATAGCGGCGATTGGCCTGGGATTCACCGGCGAAAGCCGCCTTCAGATTTTCTTCAGTCTTGGATCCTTTCAAAGACATAGTCGTTCTCCAGTCTGGTTTGGGTTACTGCGTGAGCCGTTCAATACACCGGTTCAAGCGTACCGAGTAGTAAAACAGCGAGATTACCCTGTCTCACGGCTCTCTGCATAGGGTGCCACTGTATGATTATTTTTTCATCTGTTCCAATTGATTTTTTTAATGTCTCAATCGGTTTTATCGATTAGTATTTTGACCCCATGACCCCCTCAATCAAGCAATTACGCTATATCTGTGCCGTGGCAGAGCATCGGCATTTCAGCAAGGCTGCTGAGGCCAGCCATGTAACCCAGTCTACCCTGAGCGCAGCGATTCAGGAGTTGGAATCACAGCTCGGCGTCGTGATCTTCGAGCGCAGCAAGAAGAATGTCCTCATAACACCACTGGGAGAACGCCTGGTACAGCAGGCCAGGATCATTCTCGGGGATGTGGAGGATTTTGTCGGGCTGGCCAAGTCCCATGATGAGCTGTTGGCGGGTGAGATTCGGCTGGGGGTAATCCCCACAATCGGCCCATTCCTGTTGCCACGTATGCTGGCGAAATTGCGCAAGGAATTTCCCAAGCTGAAGCTTTACCTGAAAGAGGACCTCAGCGCGCACCTGTTTCAGCAATTACAACAGGGTCAATTGGACCTCTTGATCCTTGCATTGCCATATCCTCTGCCCGAGATGGAAACCATTTCCCTGTTCAAGGATGAGTTTCTCCTGTGTCTGCCTCCCGGGCATTGCCTGGAGAAGCTTAACCAGGTCAAGCAGCAACAGCTCAAGGGCGAGAAATTATTGCTGCTGGAAGAGGGGCATTGTCTGCGGGACCACGCCCTGGAAGCCTGCAAACTGTCAACCAGTGATGCCAATCTTGTTTACCAGGGCACCTCCCTGCATACCCTGGTGCAAATGGTTGCCAACGGGCTCGGGGTAACCCTGTTGCCGGCCATGTCTATCGGTGGTGATGTGTTGGGTGATACCCATCTGCCACTGAAACATTTCTCCAATGAGAATGTGAGCAGGGAAATTGGTATGGCCTGGCGTAAATCCGATCCGCGCCGGGAGGACTACCTGCGGTTCGCAGAATTCATTAAAGAGAATGCGCACGTGGAAGTTCTCTAGCAGGCGGATTTGGATCGCCAGGGTAGCTAAACGAGTTTGCTGATCGTTCTCTGCAGCGCCGGTACCGCTTCCATTTCAAACCACGGGTTTTTCTTCAGCCAGAGTTGATTGCGCGGTGAAGGGTGGGGAAGTACGAATATCTGCGGCGACAGCTCCCGCCAGTTCTGCACTCGCTCGGTCAGGGAACTGTAGTCATCTGTAAGATAATGAGCCTGGGCGTAACTTCCGATCAACAAGGTGCAGCGTATATCCGGCAATAGCGCACGTAGCTTCTCGTGCCAGGTGCTGGCGCATTCGGGGCGCGGTGGCAGGTCACCGGAGCGCCCCTTGCCTGGATAGCAGAAACCCATGGGTATGATGGCGATGCGAGATTCGTCGTAGAACGTGTCTTCGTCCACACCCATCCATTGCCGCAAACGAACACCACTGGCGTCGTTCCAGGGAATACCGGAAGCATGTACCTTCGTGCCGGGCGCCTGGCCGACGATAAGGATACTAGCACTCCCCCTTGCACGCAGCTCCGGGCGAGGTTCGGGAATTAAACCTTCGCACAATCGACACTGGCGAATCTCTGCCAGTAAATTTTCCAGGGAACTGCCTGGTTTTGATGCAATGACATCAGGCATGCTGGCATTATAGAGGCTTTATAATTGCAGTCTAAGCGAGTGCAGGAACACAACGGCTACAGTCTGTCGGGCGGCGAGTAATCAATGCGACTATATACGGTATCAGATCTGCATGTCGACTATGCGGAGAATCTGGGGTGGGTGCGCTCGCTGAGTGGTGAGGACTACTCTGGCGACCGTCTCATACTGGCGGGCGATATTACCGACGACATGGAATTGCTCCGTAGCGTACTCTCCGGTTTTGCTGCCACTTTTAAATCCGTACATTTTGTTCCTGGCAATCACGAGCTCTGGATAGACAGGGGTGACTACGCGTGTTCGCTGGAGAAGTTCGAGGCAGTTCTCGAGCTCTGCAGGGAACTGGACGTGCACGTGGACCCCTACCATGATGAAAGGCTAAGCGTACTGCCTTTGTTCAGCTGGTATGATTTCTCCTTTGGTGAACCTGGAGTCTACCTGCGGCGCGCGTGGCGGGATTTTAGAGCTTGCGAGTGGCCGGAACATCTCGCCGATACTGGCGAATTATCAGAATATTTCCTGGAGAAGAATCTCGCTAATCTGCAGGTAGAGAATGAGCTGGTTGTCAGCTTCTCACATTTCCTTCCAAGAATAGATGTTATGCCTGACCGAATTCCCGAGAAGAGAAGAAAGGTATATCCCGTGTTGGGAAGTATGAAGCTCGGCGAACAAGTGCGGCAGTTGAAGCCAGACATTCATATTTATGGCCATAGTCACGTTAACCAGCAAATCGAGCTGGAAGGGACGACCTACATCAATAATGCCTACGCCTATCCCAAGGAAGACAGGATTGCGCGCAAGGCTCTGCATTGCGTTGCCGAACTGTAGGTCTTATGCAAATGGGTTTGCCTGCAGGGAATGATGATTAGGATGGATCTCTCAACGAATCAGATACACCTGTGGTTTGCAGATCATGCTGACTTCGAGGTCGATGAGTTGCAGGCGAGCTGTGACGAGTGGCTGACAAAGGCGGAGCTTGTTCGCTGCAATCGCTTCCAGATCGAGAAGCGCCGCAAGGAATACCTGCTTGGCAAGATGTTGGTGAGAACTGTGTTAAGCGAGTACGGGTCATTGTCTCCCGGTCAGTGGCAGTTTACCGAGAACCAATACGGACGGCCTTCGGTTCCAGCAGGGCTGGTAACGCCGGATATTCATTTCAACCTGAGCCATAGCGGTGAACGACTGGTGCTGGCTGTTTCAAGGATGCCGGAAATCGGTGTGGATATCGAGGCTTCGAGCCGGATGCGCCGGGTCGAGCGGATCGCGGGTCGCTATTTTTCGGAGGCGGAAATCGATGCCTTGTTGCAACTGGACAAGGAGGGACAGTTAATGCGCTTCTATGAACTGTGGACCCTCAAGGAATCCTATATCAAGGCCAGAGGCATGGGGTTGGCGCTGCCCCTGCAGAAGTTTGGGTTCGAAATCGCCAGGGAAGGTGCGATCGCTTTTCATGCCGCACGGGAACTGGACGCTGAACCGGGGCGTTGGCGGTTCTGGCAACTGGAACCAGGTGGTGACTATAAATTAGCTCTGGCGCTAAAGCCTGGCGCTGATTCTGGCGTCATTCAGATCGATTCATTCCAGCGTTCGACGGTGTCCGGCATGCGGGCTCTGGAGAGCAGGATACTGCGTCAGTCCTGAATTATCAGGAATCCAGTTCCCACTCTGGATCTTCCCACATGCGTACCGTGCGGAAGACATTATCTTTCACCTGAATGACCTCGGCGAAGTAGCCGTCAAGGCGAACGCCGATGCTGGAATCCGGGATCGACTGCAGGTATTCCATGAGCAATCCATTGAGAGTCTTCGCTCCGCGACTGTCGAGGTTCCAATTGAGGAGTCGATTGATCTCGCGAATGCTCGCGCCACCATCGATAACGTAGCTACCATCGGCCTGCATGTGGATATCGCGATTGCTGTCGGAAAGGGCGGTAGTGAATTCGCCCACGATCTCCTCAAGTATGTCTTCGAGGGTGACGATGCCGCGCACTGAACCAAATTCATCGACCACGATTGCCATGCGCAGTTTGCGATTCTGGAAAGCGAACAGCTGTGTATGGAGAGGCGTGGACTCCGGGATAAAATAAGGGTCCGTAGTCTCCTGCACCAGCGCCGCCTTGTTGATGTGTTCCAGTTTCAGCAGGCGGCCGGCACTGCGCATGTGCAGTATGCCCACAACATTGTCTATGTCGCCGCGGTATACAGGGAGGCGTGTGTGCTGTGCGCTTGAGATCTGGTCGAGAATAGTGTCGATTTCATCGTCGATGTCCACACCCTGGATTTCGTGGCGAGGAACCATGATGTCATCTACCTGTACCTTCTCCAGGTCGAGGATGTTGAGCAGCATGCCCTGGCGTTTCTTGGGCAGACGGCCCCTGGATTCGTGCACTACCGTTCGCAATTCTTCCGGAGTCAGCTGTTGCAGGCTGTCATCAACCTGAGGTTCAAATCCAAGCAATTTAAGCAATCCATTGGAGATGATGTTTACGATCCAGACCACCGGGTACAACAGCCGAAGCAGCAGGCTCAGCAGTATGGACGAGGGGTAGGCAATCTTTTCCGGGTACAGGGCCGCAATGGTTTTTGGGGTGACTTCGGCAAAAACCAGTACTATCAGGGTCAAGACCACGGCAGTCATGACAGGTGCCGGGTCACCCAGTATGATCAATGCGATATTGGTAGCAACCGAGGCCGCCAGGAAGTTAACAAAGTTGTTGCCTATCAGTATGACGCCGATCAGCTTGTCCGGTTTTTCAAGGAGTTTGCTGGCGCGTGTAGCCCCGGCATGGCCCTGCTGTTTTAGATGGTTCATGCGATAGCGGTTCAGGCTCATCATGCCGGTTTCTGAGCTCGAGAAATAGGCAGATGCGAGCAATAAACCCGCGAACCATAAAATCAGGGAAGAGAGTGAGGGGTCCTGTCCAGTCATGGGAGATCAGGCGAAAATATATTCCAGTGCGACCTTGGACCCGTAGAAGCCCAACAACAGGAGTCCAAATCCGCTGAGTGTCCAGCGAATCGCGGTGCCGCCACGCCAGCCCAGTTTATGCCGACCCCACAACAGGACGCTGAAGACTATCCAGGCCAATATTGAGAAGAACGTCTTGTGCGCTATGCCTTCCTGGCCGAAAAAATCATCGACAAACAAAACGCCGGCGATGATGCCAAGCGATAACAACAACTGCCCTGCCCACAATAATTCGAACAGGAAAATCTCCATGTCCTGCAATGGGGGCAGGCGTCGGATGAACCCTCCGGCGTGACCGTGCTTCAGTTGATAGTTCTGGTAGGCAAGAAAGCCCGCCTGCATGGCAGCGATGGTCATGAAGCTGTAAGCCAGGATGGAAATGAGTACGTGACTGGCGACACCGGCACTGAGATCTGTGGGCGGAAAACGACTGCTTACTGTAAGTGAAACGATGATCGTCAGGATCGCCAGGGGAAACAGGCCAAGGAAGAGGTTGTCCAGGGGCTTGCGTACACTGCTGAGCAACACCAGGACTGAAACAGATACGGCAATCAAGGTGCTGATCTCGACCACCCCGAAATGATACCCGGATGCGCTGCGAATAATGCCCGAGGCGCTAATACCATGAGCAATGACTGCCAGTATCCCGAACACGAATACCTGGCGCCGGGTTTCCTTGCTCATGGCAAGGTTCATCACCTGGAATACCAGTCCGGCGAAGTAGAAGGCGACAGCAAAAATTCCAGTAATAAGAGTGAGTTGCATCAGATCAAAAGGGGGATCAATTGGGTCAAAGTTTCGCATATGTCCTCTTCATGTACCACCTATTTGCAATTGTCTCGCAATTGTCCTTCGGTTCCTTTTTCACTCTGTGGTGATTTAGCTATAATCCGACTCCTTTTCCAGGCAATTCATAGCGGCAGGCAATAGCAGGTGTTTGAAAATCTAACAGAACGATTAAGCGGTACGTTTCGCAAGATTACCGGCAAGGCGACCCTGACTGAGGCCAATATTCAGGATGCACTACGCGAAGTGCGCAGGGCGCTGCTGGAAGCGGATGTTGCGCTGCCTGTGGTCAAGGAATTCATCGATCGGGTCAGTAATCGGGCCATCGGTCAGGAAGTCGCCAGGAGCCTTAGTCCGGGCCAGGCCTTCGTCAAGATTGTGCAGGCAGAGATGCAGCACATCATGGGTACCGCCAATTCGGAACTGGATCTCAGGGCAGTACCTCCCGCCGTCATCCTCATGGCGGGCCTGCAGGGTGCTGGTAAGACCACCACCGTTGCCAAGCTGTCGCGTTGGCTCAGCAAGGACAAGGGCAAGTCCGTCATGGTGGTCAGTGCCGATGTCTATCGCCCGGCGGCTATCCAGCAACTGCAGACCCTGGCCGCGGATGTGGGCGTTGAGTTCTTCGAAAGCGATGCGGCTCAATCCCCTTCCGACATCGTTGCCGCCGCGCTCTCCGCTGCCAGGAAGAAATTTGTCGACGTATTGATTGTGGATACTGCGGGCCGTCTCGCCATCGACGAAGAGATGATGGCTGAGATTCGAGGTCTGCATTCACAATTGAATCCGGCTGAGACCCTGTTCGTCGTGGATGCCATGACGGGACAGGACGCGGCCAATACTGCCAAGGCATTCAATGATGCCCTGCCTTTGACCGGTGTCATCCTGACCAAGGCTGACGGTGATGCCCGCGGCGGTGCAGCACTCTCGGTGCGCTACATCACCGGCAAGCCCATCAAATTCATCGGTATGGGCGAGAAGTCTGAAGCCCTCGAACCTTTCTACCCCGACCGTATCGCCTCCCGCATCCTCGGCATGGGAGATGTACTGTCCCTGATCGAGGAAGCTGAGCGTAAGGTCGACAAGCAGCAAGCCGAGAAGCTTGCCCGCAAGATCAAGAAGGGCAAGGGCTTTGACCTCGAAGACTTCAAGGAACAATTGAAACAGATGCAGAACATGGGCGGCGTCGCCAGCATCATGGACAAGCTGCCCGGCATGGGCGCGCTGCCGCCAGGCGCGGCCGCCATGGTGGATGATTCCCAGTTCCGCCGTATGGAAGCCATTATCAACTCCATGACCATGCGTGAACGTCTGAATCCGGAAATTCTCAATGGCTCACGCAAGCGTCGCATCATCCAGGGCTCAGGCACCCAGATCCAGGATCTGAACCGGCTGTTGAAGCAGCACAAGCAGATGCAGAAGGTGATGAAGAAGATGAAGGGCGGCAACATGGCCAACATGATGCGCGGTCTTGGCGGCATGGGGGGCAGGGGCGGCCCCGGCGGAATGCCCCCGGGCATGCCACCCGGTGGCAGGTTTCCGCGCTTCTGATTTCGGCTCGTTTCGACTACTTGTGAACTGAAATTAGATTGCTCAAACCTTTTGAGAAGGGAGAGCGGCGACCGACAGCAAGCTGGACACGCCGTGAACCATGCACCGCAGCGCTCCTCCGGATGCTAAATAGAACTCCATCCAGCCTGAAATAGCGCCAAAATTTAAGTTAAATAGGCAAAGAAAAACGGGGCCAAGTCCCCGTAATTCCTGCACTTCTTCGCTTCCAATGGCGGGGCAATTGACATAGAATACCCGCCTTTTTATCCAGACCTCCGGCGCCGATTTTGAATTGGCGGTTAAGTGCTTGGATTTTCGAAAGTTTTTAATCAGGAAATTATTATGGTCACGATTCGATTGTCTCGTGGTGGTGCCAAGAAGAAGCCTTTCTATCACATTACCGTGGCTGACAGCCGCGAAGCCCGTGATGGCCGTTTTATCGAGCGTATCGGATTTTTCAATCCATCGGCTCGCGGTAAGGAAGAGCGTCTGCGCCTCAATCTGGACAGAATAGCCTACTGGAAGTCCCAGGGTGCACAGCTGAGCCCCCGCGTGTCCTGTCTTGCGAAAGACGCGGCTGCCGCCGGCGCACAGGCCTGATCTCGTTTCTTTCTGCTACAGCTTGGCCAGAGATGGACAGCGAGCAGGGCAGTAAATTGGGAAACAGGACGGAAAGCAAGAAGGTAGTACTGGGAAAGATAGGAAAGGTTCACGGTATAAAGGGGTGGTTACGGCTCAACTCGTTCACCGCACCACCGGAAAACATCCTTGATTATCCGCAACTGAATGCCAGCATCGGTCAGAACTCCCGGGTTCTGGAAGTGGACGACAGTAAACAGCAGCCCAAGGGCTTGCTCGTTCACTTCTCCGGCTACGATGCCCCGGAAGCAGCCCGCGAGCTGACCGGGCTGGAAGTATGGGTAGACAGCTCGGCGATGCCAGAGCTGGATCCCGAAACCTACTACTGGCACGAACTGATGGGCATGTCAGTGAGTAACGAGCAGGGCCAACTGCTTGGCGAGGTCAGCGATATGCTGGAGACCGGTGCCAACGATGTGATGGTTGTTTCTGCTACAGAGAAGAGTATCGATGACCGGGAACGTCTTATTCCTTATTTGAAAGGCACGGTGATCAAATCGGTCGACAGGGGATTGAACACGATTCTGGTCGATTGGGAAGCCAGTTATCTGGAGTGAGCTTTTAGCGGAACATAGAGGAAGGAGCAGGTGAGTGGGATGCACATCGCAGTCGTCACACTGTTTCCTGAAATGTTTTCCGCCATAAGCGAGCAGGGCATTAGCAGCAGAGCCATGCAGGCCGGGCTGGTGAGGCTGGATTGTATTAATCCTCGGGACTTCACTACGGACAAGCACCGCACTGTGGACGACAAGCCTTTCGGTGGTGGTCCCGGCATGCTGATGAAATCTGAGCCTCTGATGGCGGCGATTGCGGCAGGCAGGGAGCAACTGGCCAGTGCCGGCAAGGCTCACACGGTGTATCTGTCGCCGCAGGGCAGGCCGCTAAACCAGGCCAAGGTTCTAGAACTGGCGCAGAGGGACAAGCTTGTTCTCGTATGCGGTCGTTATCAGGGAGTGGACGCCCGTTTGCTGGATACCGAGATAGATGAAGAAGTATCGCTCGGTGATTTTGTTTTAAGCGGTGGGGAACTTGCGGCCATGGCGCTGATAGATGCCATGATCAGGTTTCAACCCGGAGCACTCGGTGATGAAGGTTCAGCCCGGGAGGACAGCTTTGCCAATGGCTTGCTGCACTGCCCGGAATATACCCGGCCCCAGGAAATTGATGGAATTGGGGTGCCGGAAGTTTTATTAAGTGGTGACCACGAAGCCATTCGCAAATGGCGACTCAAACAGAGTCTCGGGGTTACCTGGTTAAAGAGACCTGACTTGCTCGAGGGTCTGGAGCTTGATCAGGAACAAGAACGTTTATTGAAGCAATTTATTGTGGAATACCAGGCGTAACGAGCACAGCACGGGGTTCGCCTGATATTCAGGAGTGAAGACAATGTCGAAAAACAAAATTATCCAGCAGATCGAAGACGAACAGATGGGCAAAGAAATCCCTGAGTTCAGTCCAGGTGACACTGTTGTGGTTCAAGTAAAGATCAAGGAAGGCGATCGCGAGCGCCTGCAGGCATTCGAGGGCGTTGTGATCGGCAAGCGCAACCGTGGCCTGAACAGCTCTTTCACAGTGCGCAAGATTTCGCATGGTGTGGGCGTGGAACGTACTTTCCAGACCTTCAGCCCGCAGGTAGACAGCGTCCAGCTGAAGCGTCGCGGTGACGTGCGCCAGGCCAAGCTGTACTACCTGCGCGAACTCACTGGCCGTGCTGCTCGAATCACTGAGAAGTTGGACAAGAAAACTGCCGAATAGGCACTTTCCTACCCCCAGCTTATCCTGCTCCTTACCCCACTCACGGGGTGAGGCGAATGAGAAGATCTGTGCACAGGTCTTCTCATTTTTGTTTCTGCCGACATAAAAACGTAAACTCTGCGCAGGACTTCGCTGTACGGAAAGCAACTGCAGTTATCCCGGTCTTGTATAAGGCAGCCACAGCAAACGAATAAGACGGTAATATTGTTAAAAAACAACAGGTTAAGATAGATACCTAATGCTTAAAGAGAGAGGCGATAGAGATACCATGGCCAGCGATTACTCAATCCGCAGAATTCTGACTGTCATCGTGCTTTGTCTTTTTAGCGGTCTTGGCCTCGCCCAGGGCGACCAGTCTCTGCGCGGGAAGCTGCGCCAGGCTATTGAGGAGGCGTCCGGCAACCAACTTCAGATCGTCAATCTTAATCCAACCGCACTGTCCACTATCTACGAAGTAGAACTCAATACTGGCGAAATCCTCTATAGCGACATTTCCGGGGACTACCTGTTCGCCGGCGACATGTACGCTACGACCCCCACCGGCCTGATGAACCTGTCATCCAGTACCCGCCAAAAGCGGGCTCTGGACAAGATCGCGGCTATTTCTGAAGAAGAAATGATCATCTTCGAACCGGAAGCGGAAGTGAAGGCCACTATAACGGTATTTACCGACGTAGATTGCACTTACTGCCGTGCTCTGCATAACGATATGCCCAAGCTGTTGGCGAAGGGTATCAAGGTGCGCTACCTCGCCTATCCACGAGGTGGTGAAGCGGCTGGGTCCTACAACAAGATGATTTCAGTCTGGTGTTCAGCAGATCGCAAAGAGACTCTTACCCTGGCCAAGAATGATGAGCCGCTGAACCAGATTCAGTGCGACACCCCGATCCTGGAGCACTACCAACTCGGCAACGAGCTTGGCATCAGCGGTACTCCGGCACTGGTGTTTGAGGATGGCCGCATCATTCCAGGCTACCTGGATAGCGATCGTCTCGCCGCCATGCTGAGCATCAATTAAAGCGATTCCACGCTAACTCGTTTCCCGTCTCAGCGACACCGATCCGCCCCTAGGTTTATGCGGTAGTTCCAGTATAATTCGCGACTTGTTTTTTGAAGCGGCCTTGCATGGGCAAGCGGGCTTCAGGCTCCCGTGTTAACTGGCAGAAAGGAATCGAAATCTTGAGTAACGACTCTCCCCCTGATTTCAAAATCGGTATTTGTGGGCTCGGCACCGTAGGTGGTGGCACCCTGAACCTGCTACGAGAGAATGCTGACGAAATCGGCATGCGACTTGGCAGAAAGATCACAGTAAGCCATGTCGCCACCCGCACCCCGAAGCCGGAACTCACCGCTGGCGTGGCCACTACCTCAAGCGACCCCTTCGCAGTGGTTGCCGATCCAGAGGTGCAACTGGTGGTGGAGACCATGGGCGGCTATGAACCTGCTTTCGAAGTGATCAGGCAGTCCCTGGCCAACGGCAAGCACGTGGTTACCGCCAACAAAGCCCTGATCGCGGAGCGCGGTAATGAGCTGTTCGCAGTGGCGCAGGCAAGTAATGTTTGCCTGGCCTATGAAAGCAGCGTCGCCGGCGGTATTCCCATTATCAAGGCACTACGGGAAGGTCTGGCAGCCAACAGGATCAACTGGTTGGCAGGCATCATCAACGGCACAGGCAACTTCATCCTCACAGAGATGACCCAGAAGTCTCGCCAGTTCAATGATGTGTTGAAGCAAGCCCAGGAACTGGGTTACGCGGAAGCCGATCCGACCTTCGACGTAGAGGGTATCGATGCTGCTCACAAGCTCACTATCATGGCTTCGATAGCCTTCGGCATACCGCTGCAATTCGACAAGACTTACACTGAAGGCATCAGTCAGATCACCCCGGAAGATATCGACTACGCCGATGAGCTGGGTTATCGAATCAAGCATCTTGGCATAGCCAGGCTAAGCGAGAAGGGTGTGGAAATGCGCGTACACCCGACCTTGCTCAGCAAGTCTCGCTTACTCGCCAGGGTCAACGGAGTGGGCAATGCCATTCTCGTGCACGGCAATGCAGTGGGGTCCACGCTCTACAGTGGCCCCGGCGCAGGAGCCGGGCCGACCGCTTCCTCCGTTGTAGCAGATATCATCGACATTGCGCGACAAGCCGAGTCCGGCGTGAAGCGACCAATCTGTCCTGGCCTTGGGTATCTGCAGACCCATGAAGGGCTGGAAGTTCTGCCTATCAGCGAAATTGAAACTGAGTATTACCTGCGCATACCTGCTGTGGACAAGGTAGGCGTAATGGCCAAGATATCCAATGTATTGACGGCCAAGGATATCAGCATAGATGCGGTAATCCAGAAGGAGCCCACCAGTGAAAGCGTGCCAATTGTCATTCTTACTCATGATGTTGTTGAACGGAAACTTAATGAAGCCATAGCCGCCCTGGAAGAACTGGATGAAGTAACCGGGAAGATTATGCGTATCAGGGTTGAGCCTTTTCACGGTGTACAAAATTGACAGGGCAGATATCCCAAACAGAGTACAAGCAATCGGGAATTAACGCGTGAAATATATTAGTACCCGCGGTGGCGTCGCCCCCCAGACTTTCGAACAGGTATTGCTGACCGGCCTGGCACCGGATGGTGGCCTGTTTGTACCGGAATCACTCCCCCGGTTTTCAAGGGCGGAGATTGCGAGTTGGCGAGAGCTGACTTATCCCGAGTTGGCGCTGAAGATCGTCAGTCCCTTTGTGGCTGGCGAAATACCAGCCGAGGACCTGAAGCAGATAATTTTCGACAGCTATGCCGCCTTCGCCGACCCGGAAGTAGCGCCGCTACGCCGTCTGGAGGAAGGCGAGTATATCCTTGAGCTGTTTCACGGACCGACACTGGCCTTCAAGGATTTTGCCCTACAGGTGCTGGGCCGACTGCTGGATTATGTGCTGAAGAAGAAAGACCAACGTGTGGTTATTCTGGGTGCAACGTCGGGCGATACCGGCTCTGCCGCCCTGGCAGGCTGTCGGCATTCTGATCACGTCGATATCTTTATTCTCCACCCCTATCAGAGGGTGTCTGACGTTCAACGCAAGCAGATGACTACGGTGCCTGGAGACAATGTCTTCAACCTCGCTGTGGAAGGCAATTTCGATGACTGCCAGCGTATCGTCAAGGCCGCCTTTGCGGATCAGTCATTCCTGCCGGATAGTCGTCAGCTGGTAGCGGTGAATTCCATTAATTGGGCCCGCATCGTCATGCAGATCGTGTATTACTTTTCAGCGGCCCTGCGACTGGGCGGGCCTGAGCAGAAGATATCCTTCTCCGTGCCCACCGGAAACTTCGGCGACATCTATGCGGGGTATCTGGCCAAGCATATGGGATTGCCTGTAGACAGGCTCGTGGTGGCGACTAACACCAACGATATCCTGCACCGATTCATTGCCAATAACGACTACTCGATAAGTGCCCTGAGCAAGACATTTTCCCCATCCATGGACATCCTTGTTTCCAGCAACTTTGAACGCTACCTGTTTGACCTGTTTGACAGGGATGCGGCGAAACTCAATGAGTTCATGGCAAAGTTTGGCAAGGAGACTCTGCAGGTGTCTGCAGAGCAGTGGCAACGGGTGAAGGATGAGTTTGACAGTTCAACCGTGAACGATGATCAGACCTGTGCCGTAATCGCTGAAGTCTATGACACTCATGGGGTACTGCTCGACCCACATACGGCTGTTGGTCTCAAGTGCGCCAGGGATTGCTGGGCTGACAAGCGTGTGCCTATGGTGACCCTGTCCACAGCCCATCCCGCCAAGTTCGGCGAAGCGATCAAGCAGGCAGGGCTGGAATCGCCTTCCTTGCCGGAACACCTGGCCGATCTGTTCGAGCGCGAAGAGCGCTATACTGTAGTCGCTAATGATCTAAATGCAGTAACTGACTTCATTAAGAGCAATATCTAGGCATTCATGGGGAAATTGCAGCGCCGCACAGCCAACGACGCGCTCGAGCTGTCAGATTCCATTCACCCACTTCTGCAACGTATCTATCGGCAAAGAAAGATTACTGACCCGGGCGAGATCGAATTGGGTCTGGCCAATCTCTTGCCACCAGATTCGTTGAAGGGTTTGCCCGCAGCCATTGAGTTGCTGCTACAGGCGCTACGTGATCGATCCCGCATTCTGATAGTCGCAGATTTTGACGCCGATGGAGCTACCAGTTGCGCCCTCGCGATGGGGGCATTGCGGGGTTTCGGTGCTGCCCATGTCGACTATATTGTGCCCAATCGATTCGAATACGGTTATGGGCTGACCCCTGAAATTGTTGAACTGGCGAAGACCAGGAATCCGGACCTGATAATCACCGTGGACAATGGCATATCCAGCGTCGATGGCGTGAATGCTGCACAGGATGCTGGTATCAAGGTGCTGGTGACGGATCATCACCTGTCTCCTGACGAACTTCCCAGTGCCGAAGCTATCGTTAACCCGAATCAACCCGGCTGCGAGTTCGCCAGCAAGAGTATCGCCGGAGTAGGGGTGATCTTCTACGTCATGTCAGCCCTGCGCAGCCGGTTGAGGCAGGATTCCTGGTTTATCGAGCAAGAGTTACCGGAACCCAATATGGCAGAGTTCCTGGATCTCGTGGCCCTCGGCACGGTCGCAGATGTTGTGTCCCTGGATCGTAATAACCGCATTTTGGTGGATGAAGGCCTGCGCCGAATCAGGGCAGGGCATGCCCGGCCTGGCATCGCGGCTCTGCTGAAGATGGCGCGGCGCGATTGGACGAGTTTGATGTCAACGGATCTGGGTTTCGCAGTTGGGCCGCGACTCAATGCGGCCGGACGACTCGAAGATATGTCCACCGGGATCGAATGCCTGTTAAGCACCGATGAGTCCATCGCCTACGAGCTGGCGCAGCGCCTGGATGGTATGAACGAAGATCGCAAACAGATCGAGTCGGAGATGCGGGAGCAGGCGTTTTCGGCCCTCGACCAACTACACCTCGATGCGTCTACCGTTCCGGCGGCAATCAGTCTCTATGATTCGCGCTGGCATCAGGGTGTGGTCGGTATCCTGGCATCTCGGGTCAAGGAGCGATTTCATCGGCCCACAATCGCTTTCGCCAGGGTCGATACCAGTGAGGATTCGAATCTGGTCGAATTAAAGGGGTCAGCTCGCTCTATTAAGGGATTTCATATTCGGGATGCACTGGATGCCATTGCCACCCGCAATCCCGGACTGATCAGTAAATTCGGCGGACATGCCATGGCCGCGGGACTAAGCTTGCCACTGGCGAAATTCGAAGAGTTCAGCAGGGCTTTCAGGGAAGAGGCAGAGCGCACTGTCGATCCGTCCCTGCTGCAGGCAACCATTGAGAGTGATGGCTCGGTGGAGGCCGAATTTCTCAATCTGGAGACGGCGCAATTGCTGAATTTCAGTGGGCCGTGGGGGCAAGACTTTCCGGAGCCGCTATTCGATGATGAATTCCTGCTGAGGCAACACAGGCGGGTTGGTGAGCGCCACCTCAAGATGACACTGAGCCCGCTTTCGGCGCCAGGACAATTCGTGGACGCCATCGCCTTCAATGTAGAAGATGCGGACTGGCCCCCTGAATCTGCCTCGAGAATTACCCTGGCTTATCGACTGGCAGTGAATGAATTTCGGGGACTACGAAGCCTGCAGCTTATGGTGGATACCATCGTCGCCGTTGGCTAGACGAGAATATCGATGAGTTGACCGCGCCGTGGTGCTCGCGCCGGTTCGCCTGCCTGTTCCCTGAGTCGTCTGCCGGAGGCGGCTGGCAGCCTCTGCTTCGTCAGCAAGGTGGTCCCGTCAACCAGGCTGGAGGTCTGGGTTAGTCCCGAATTCAGGTAGGTAGCGGATTGGGTTGGTTCACCAGGCTGTTGCGGCAGTTTCTTGCTGACAGGGTTTGCCTTCGTTGCTGCTGTTACCCGTTGGTAATTGCCATCCCCGTTTTGCCCACGCAGGGCCAGATGAACGTCTGCGATTCTCGATCTTTTCCTGCTGCGGCAAATAGTGCCCATAGCTTGTCTACCAGAATAATGTTGACCAGAACAGCCAATAGCCAGCCAGGAGGATCCCTGAAATATGCAAGACATACAGTCTAGCAGATGGCCGTTGGCTGGCTTAAGCCGATTTGTCCTATAAGACGTTGTTCATAGATTACGGCGTGCTAAGTGCCACGGGTGTTGGGCTGCTGTAACGAGACAGGCCTGCACGTTTTTCCCCGTAATCGGGTCTCTTAAGGAAGCTTGCTTGTGGCGGCATATTAGCTTGCCACCCTGCAGGGATTGGGCGTCCTGGCGCGCTGAAGAGAAGCCAGGATCAGCCGATTGTGTCATGACAGCAGAGGGGCATTTTGTTACCTTTTGGCACATTGAGCCTGCCCCTGAAGCGTTACACTGTTGCTACCGATATTCAGGATCGAACCAATGCTACGACCCTACGCCAAGTCATTGATATCATTATTTTTTGTGCTTATTTCCGGCGCCAGCTGGGGACAGGTGCACCAGACTGATCAAATCGCGGTTGAGCTGATATCCGAGACCAGTAATGTGGTCCCGGGGCAGACAAGCTGGCTTGCTATACGACTGGACCCCATCGAGCACTGGCATACTTACTGGAAATTTGGCGGTGACAGCGGCGAGGCGACCCGCGCGTTCGACTGGCAATTACCGGCAGGGGCCGAGGTCGGAGACATCCAGTGGCCAATCCCTGACTGGACACCCTTCCTCGGTAGCGAATTGGTGACTTTCACCTATGAGCATGAGGTCTTCCTGCCAATCGCTCTCCAGGTTCCAGCTGATTTTACGGGCGCAAGATTCGACCTCAGCACCAACATCGAATGGCAGGTGTGCGACGAGATCTGCATTCCTGGCGACGCGCAATTCAGCCTGTCCTTGCCAGTGGGCGACAGCCTCGAGCTTGATTCACAGTGGCAAACAGCCTTCGCCGAGACACGGCAGTCCCTGCCGGTGCCGCTTGCCGAGCATGACCTCTACGCCAGCTTCAACGACCATGACGGCAAGATCAATGTCATGGTGGAAGGCACGGAAGAACTATTCGGCAATGTAGATGAAGCCTGGTTCTTCCCAACCGAGCGTCGAATCATGCGCTATGCGCCGTATCGTGACGTGATGCTGGACGGTGACCGGGTTCAGATAAGCACCGAGCAGCATCGACGCTATGACGGCAGCGTGGCAGAAATCGCGGGTTTGCTGTCGTTTATCGATGAGGACGGCACGCGCCACGCCTATGACATCAGCGCGCGCCACAGCAACATCGCCTGGGACCACAGCATCGAAGTTGAGCTCCTGGCAGAAACCACCAATGTCGTTCCAGGCGAAACAACCTGGCTGGGTTTGCGACTCGACCCGGCGGAGCATTGGCATACCTACTGGAAAATGGGTGGCGACAGTGGTGAGCCCACCAGCCTGAACGAGTGGTCGGCGCCGGAAGGTAGCCAGATCGGCGATATCCAGTGGCCGGCACCGCACTGGTTGCCATTCTATGACACCGATCTCGTGAATTTCGGTTATGAAGAAGAAATTATCCTGCCAGTCGCGGTCACAATCCCGGAAGACTATGTCGGCGAATCGGTAGAGTTGAGTACCCTGGCCTACTGGAATGTCTGTGACCAGGTATGTATTCCCGGTGAACAACGCCTGAGTATCACATTGCCGGTTGCTGAAGTTGCCGAATATGATGCGCTGACCCAGCCATTGTTCGCCGCGACCCGCGCCATGCTGCCGGTGACCGACCACAACATAAAATCCTTGATCGCGGTAGCAGGTGAACGGGTAAGTCTTGGATTTGAGGCACCTGACCCTGTTTTTGCCGACTACACAGACGCCTGGTTTTTCCCCGAGCAGCGTCGGATCATCAAGCCTGGTCCCCTGCGTGATGTAAGCATCCAGGGCAACCTGCTACAGATCACGCATCAGCAACCGAGGCGCATGCTCGATGACCTGTCGGAAGTCTATGGCGTGTTGGTGCTACAGAATGCGCAGGGCGACAGAGTCGCCTATGACTTCATTAACCCGGCCGCCGATGCCAATAGCACAACCATCGCTCCCCTGGCCGCGCTCACCCAGGATCAGGGAAGCAGCGGCGGTGCGGGTACTGCCGGCAGCCTGCTGGTCTTCATGGGGCTGGCTTTCCTTGGCGGCTTGATTCTGAACCTGATGCCCTGTGTGTTTCCCGTACTGTCTATCAAGGCTCTGAGCTTTACCAAGGGGATCGGCGAATCGCGAGAGAAACAACGCAATGATGGCCTGGCCTATACGCTCGGGGTGGTGGTGGCCTTCGTGGCCCTGGCTTCTGTATTGATAGCATTACGAGCCGCCGGCGAGGCGGTGGGGTGGGCATTCCAGTTCCAGCAGCCCTGGTTCCTGGCATTCATCGTATACCTGTTCTTCCTGATGGGCCTGAGTCTGTCAGGCGTCTTCGAGATCGGCACCGGATTGATGGGTGCAGGCGGCAGTCTCACTGCGCAGAGTGGCTACAAAGGCTCATTCTTCACCGGAGTGCTGGCGACCACTGTCGCTACTCCATGCACGGCGCCCTTTATGGGGCCAGCAATCGGCTTCGCCCTGAGCCAATCATGGTTTGTGGCCATGGCGGTTTTTGTCGCGCTGGGTCTCGGTATGGCCTTGCCCATACTCGTGCTGAGTTTTGTCCCGGCGCTGTTTAAATACCTGCCAAAGCCTGGACCGTGGATGGAGACGTTCAAACAGTTCATGGCCTTCCCACTGTATGCGTCGGCTCTGTTCTTCCTGTGGGTACTGGGTAACCAGGTTGGGATCATGGGAATGTCGCTAGTACTCGGAAGCTGCATCGTGTTTGCCTTCGCAGCCTGGCTTTACCAGAGACGTTTCTCCATGGGGCCGATCATGCGCACGATTAATTACGCGGTTGGTACCGGCAGCTTCGCTCTAGCCCTATATCTGACCCAGTCGCCATTCATGCAAACGTTACCGTCAGCCTCTGTTGCAGCGGCTGAAACTGCAGATGGGGAGACGAGCAGTTCTTCATCCAATTACGAGGTATTCAGCAGTGCCCGGGTCAATGAACTACGTGCAGCGGGTCGACCGGTATTTGTGAATATGACGGCGGCCTGGTGTATTACCTGTCTGGCCAACGAACAGACCACCCTCAGTACAGAGCGTGTGCAACAGGTAATGTCAGAGAATGATATTACCTATCTCAAAGGTGACTGGACCAACGAGGACCCTGAGATAACCGCCGTGCTGGAAGCGTTTAACCGTCCGTCGGTACCACTCTACATATTGTATCCGGGTGATCTGTCTGCCGAACCGGTGATCCTGCCTCAGATTCTCACGCCAGGCATCGTGACCGAAGCCTTCGAATCCATTTAGGATCGCTCTGGCATTCAGGATCTTCCTGACAGCCTGAATGCTTGCGGTCTATTCGCTGATCCTGGGTTTGGAATCAGCTTGCTGCGCTAAGGCAGCAAGCAGTGAGCGGGTTCAGCTCGCCAGGAAGTATTCGATTTTGAGTCGGTTAATCTCGATGACATCGTGATTCTCAAGCTTGCGGGCACGGGCGCCGATGTCTTCCCCGTTGACCCGGGGTGGGGTCTTGCCGGATTCGTGGTCCAGGCACACAATGAAATGCCCGTCCGGACGCTTGTTGATCTGCACCACCTCCGAACCCGCCTTGCCTAGCTTTACGGATGCTTTTCTGAGTGGCAACTCCTTACCCGCGCCACTGCCATTGAGTATCTGCAGCTTTGCTGTTTCGAGAGGACTCCGCTCTACCTTGACTGGTTCGTATTCCACTTCATGACTGCTGGCGGCGACCGAACTGGGGTAAGTGGGGGGATTGGCTGTGGCCTTCGGACGTATCAATACTGTCTTCTCACCATCGTCTTCAATGGCAGCTGAATTCTTGTTGAGATAGCGTAGCTCATGTTTGCCAATGGTTATCACATCACCGCTGCGCAGTGGATGTTTCGTGATGCGTTGTCCATTGACGAAGGTGCCGTTGGTGCTGTTGAGATCTTCGAGGAAGGAATCATCGAAGATGGTAAGCAGTTTCGCATGGTGACCGCTCACTGCGAGATTCTCGATGCGAATGTCATTGTCTTCCTTGCGACCAATGGTCATGACTTCTTTGTCGAGCGCAAATTCTCCAATCTTGTTGGAGTTAAAGCTGAACTCTAATTTGCCTGTCATCTTAATTACTCGCTATTCAATTCGCGCGTGGTATCAATTGTATCGCCAACTATTGAACCGCCATCTGCATCAGGATCACTGAAATATTGTCTTTGCCACCATGTGAATTGGCTATCCTGACTAGCGTTTTGGCAGCGTCATCGAGATCGTTGCTACGCTCTCGCAAGACTTCCTGAATCTTCCAGTCCGCAACCATGTCCGACAGGCCGTCGGAACAAAGAAGATAGATATCGCCATCCTTGAGTTCCTGTTGCACAGTATCGACTTCGACCTGTTCCTTGGTGCCCAGGGCTCGGGTGACAATATGTCCGACACTGGCCTCGCGTGCCTCCTCTTCAGTATAGAAGCCCCTGTCTACCAGATCCTGCACCAGACTGTGATCTTTCGTTACTCGTTTGAGGTGTCTATCGCGAAACACATAGAGTCTCGAATCTCCCACGTGCCCTGCATAAATGAAACCCTCATGCACAAGCACCGCTACCAGGGTAGTACCCATGCCCCTGTGTTGCTCCAGGGCCTCAGAGGCCTGGAAAATCATACTGTTGCTGTAGGAAATAGTATTACTTACGTATTCCAGTAACTGCGATCCAGTTATCGATCTTGATGATTCGGGATCGGCCATGGTGCGGAGGTGTTCCATCACGGATTCGACGGCCATGTGTGAGGCGATCTCGCCAGATTGGTGGCCTCCCATGCCATCGGCCAGCACGGCGATGCCCAATTCCTGGTTGAAATCGATGTGGTCCTCGTTAATCTGGCGCTTCAAACCAGTGTCAGTAAACCCGGCTATTCTCACTTTGAAAATTTCCCCTGACATCGGTTTTACCTATCAATCCCTGAAACTCATCAACCACAGCCGAGTAGATTGCTGGCATGCTCTGGTTAATCTTCTCTTGTCCATCGAATAAAAACAGATACTGTGCATAGACCAGGCAGAGCAGGGCGAAAAGGAAATGAATCCGTGAGTTTGGCCTGGTATTGTTATCGGCCGCCACGATCACGGACACCGGGGCGACTTCGATCCCGGGTTCCCTTGGTTTGAGAATTCGGGTCTTCTTTATGTCGCCTTTTCGGCGATCAGATGAGCGTTTTTTATCACGTACTGGCTTCTCAGTAAACGCCCTCAACTGTTTGCGATTCATATGGGTATCGAACAGCTCTACTGCCCAATGCAGGCTTTCCGGATTCCTGTTTTCCGGGATCGTGGAAAGCATGTTGGTGATTAGTTCCTGGATGTCTTTAGGAAGATCGGTAAAACATTTCCGCATGAAGAATCCGGTCTCGTTGCGACGTCGGGGCAGGCAACCTGTGAATAGCTGGTAAAGAATGACCCCGACGGAATAGATATCGCCAGCCATCGAGCGTTCTTCGCCTTCCAGTGAATAGTAGTGGGCGGTCTCAACCCGCTCGATATCATCCTGGAGTGAGAAGTCGGTAACTTTCACATTGCCGTCGGTACTGAACAGTACATTGGTCGGTCGCAGGTGGCCATGCACGATGCGGTTGTTGTGGGCAAAGATTACTGCCTCACAGATCTGGCTCGCGATAGTCAGGGTTTGCTGCCAATTGAGCTGGAAGGCGAGTTTGTCCTGCAGGGTACCGCCACTCATGTACTCCTGGACCAGAATAAAATGTTCCTCATTGCGGAATGAGCCCAGAGTGTTGACAATGTTCGGATGGGACAGGGACGCCAGCATACTCATGGCTTCGTAGCCAGTACTGCTGCGCAGCTTCTTCTTGATGATCAGCAGGGTACCTTTCTGCTTCTGCTGATACAGGTAGACGCCACCGTAACGATCTTCCCGCAGTACATCCAATAGCATGAAGCGGGACTTGAATCGGGTGAAGCCTTCTTCGACCCTTGCCTTCTGTGCCTCGTCGATATGAGCGCCCTGGGCGATGGCAAGCAGCGCGGTTTTCAGCTGTTCGGCAGAGGCCGGGCGTTTGTCCGGTTCTTGCTCGAGACATTGCAGAATCAGGTCGTTGAGTGCAGGTGGGATATCCTTGTCGATATCGGCCGGCGGCGGGAATAACCCGGTCGGAAGCTTGCCGGTGAACAGATTGTACATAACGACGCCGACAGAATAGAGATCGCTCTGGGCAGTTACATTGTCGGATGATTCTCTCTGCTCCGGGGACATGTAGTTGAATGTTCCCATGACCATACCAGTGCAGGTGCGATCCATTGGCAGGTTTTTCTCGTCATAGAACTGGGCGATACCAAAATCGAGAATCTTTATGTTGGCATCATCATCCAGAAGTATATTGTCGGGCTTTATGTCTCGATGGATAACATTGTTTCTATGGGCATAGGCGAGCGCCTTGAGAATCTGGACAACGATATCGATCTTTTCGTGATAGCTGATCTGTCTGGCTTTAAGAGCGGTGCCAAGATCGATGCCCTCGATGAATTCCATAACGAAATAGGGCATATCATCCTGAGTGATGCCCCGGTCTATCACATGGATGATATTCGCGTGGTTGAGCCTCGCGATGATGTAGGATTCGCGCTCGAACCTGGAGCGTGCTTCCTCCTCGGCGCTCAGCTCGTTGATCAGTAATTTGATGGCAACAGGGCGCTGCAGGGAATCCTGGATTCCCTTGTAGACGTGGGCCATTCCGCCCTCGCCGATCTTGATCAGGTTTGAATAGCCCTTAAGCTTCATGCTTCCATCCCTGATGCTGCTGCAGATTTTGACTTCACTGTTGAGGTTCCTCATGGATTAGCCTAATGAGGGATGCCCAAAGAAAATGTGATATTCTTCGCAAATTGCGGTTATCGTTGAAAAAACTCTTAGAAACCCAGTCACTTATATGGGTTTCAACTTTGCCGACCGCCAGTCAATCGGCACTGGCTCACACCAATTTCACGTAGGAAAATTGCCAGAATGAAGGTTTTGAATTTCACTGCCGCCGCTATTATGGTTGTACTGATATTCTATTTGCTGATCGTGGGGGAGGCGCTACTACTGCCCTTCGTCATTGCAGTTACACTCTGGTATCTAATCAATACCCTGGCTCAGGGGTTCCACCGCATCGAAGTGGGAAGTTTCAGATTTCCCATGCCGCTGTGCCTGTTCGCCGCATTCGCCACGTTCCTGCTTCTGATCTGGTCGCTGATAAACTTTCTTAGTTCCACTGCTGGGGATGTATTGGAAGTGGCCCCGGTGTATCAGGACAACCTGACCCGCCGCTTGCAGACCCTGCCATTCATTGACTTCGCGGCCTTCGAAGGCAGGAGTTTTAATGACCTGATCGCAGAGTGGATAGATATTCCCGCCTATGCCACGTCCATCGCTTCCTCTCTTGCAAGCGTCCTTGCCTCTGGTGGATTGATCCTGATCTACGTAGGTTTCCTGTTTCTCGAGCAGGGTCATTTTGGAAACAAGATATCGGCGCTGGTAGATGATGAAGAGAGGGAGAAAGCCGCGAGAAAAATAATCAATCGGATCAGGGACGATATTCAGAAGTACATCGGTATCAAGGTCTTCACCAGTACCCTTACTGGACTGCTGAGTTTTGCGTACCTGATGATCGTGGGGGTCGACTTCGCGGGTGTCTGGGGTCTGCTGATTTTCCTGCTGAACTTCATTCCCACAGTCGGTTCGATCATTGCCACCATCTTCCCCGCCCTGATCGCACTTGCCCAGTCCGATGGCTATACGCTGTTCTTCCTGGTGCTGGTAGGGATTGGCGCGTTCCAGGTGTGCATCGGTAACATCCTGGAGCCGAGGCTGATGGGAAGTTCATTTAACCTTAGCCCCATCATAATCCTGTTGAATCTGGCGCTCTGGGGTTCCATCTGGGGCATCCCGGGGATGTTCCTGTGCGTGCCGTTCCTGATAATCGTGGCGATTATCCTCAGCCACTTCCCCCAGACCCGGCCTATCGCCATCTTCCTGTCCAGCGACGGCAATCTGCGTGTCCCGGTAGACAAGATTATCCAGGCCTTCGATCTGGGGAGCAGCTCCGGCCTGCTGGGGCAGTCCAAGGAAGACGATTCGGGCAACTAGCGGCTTCTGGGTGTGCTGTGACGCTATCCTGAACCCGCCTGGGCTGCCGTGAGCCGCTAAAAAAGCCTGCAAACTCAAGATATTAAGCGCTATAATCCTGTGCTTTTTTAAACCCCGGGCCCGATCCTGTGCGGGCAGGGCCTTCAATGGTCTGCGGGGCGAATACAGGCCGCATAACACCGGCAAACAACATCGGAAGGAAATGATCGAGAAGGGCATGAAGAGCGCAGAGATACGTCAGAAGTTCCTTGATTTTTTTGCCGCGCGGGGCCACGAGATAGTGCCCAGCAGTCCGCTAGTGCCCGGCAACGATCCAACCTTGCTGTTTACCAACGCCGGCATGGTTCAATTCAAGGATGTATTCCTGGGTGCGGAGAAACGGGACAACCCCAGGGCAACGTCTTCACAACGCTGTGTGCGTGCCGGAGGCAAGCACAACGACCTGGAAAACGTCGGTTATACGGCGCGCCACCATACCTTCTTCGAGATGCTAGGCAATTTCTCCTTCGGCGATTATTTCAAGCGCGAAGCGATCCAGTTCGCTTGGGAGTTCCTGACCCAGGATATGGGGCTGCCCCCGGAGAAGCTCTGGGTCACTGTGTTCAGGGAAGACGATGAGGCGGCATCCATATGGCTTGATGAGATGAAGATTGATCCCAATCGCTTCTCACGTATGGGGGAGAAAGACAATTTTTGGGCCATGGGCGATACCGGCCCCTGCGGCCCTTGTTCGGAGATTTTCTTCGATCACGGTCCTGAGGTGGCGGGCGGCCCGCCTGGCAGCCCCGATGAGGATGGTGATCGCTATATTGAAATCTGGAACCTGGTCTTCATGCAGTTTGAACGCAAGGCAGACGGTTCCATGACTCCTCTGCCCAAGCCGTCCGTGGATACCGGAGCCGGCCTCGAGCGCCTCGCCGCTGTCATGCAGCACGTTCACAGCAACTACGAGATCGATCTGTTCGCCACGCTTATAAGGGACATTGTGGGGCTCACCGGAACAGAAGATCTCGGCAACAATTCCCTGAAGGTGATAGCCGACCATATTCGTTCCTGTGCCTTTCTGGTTGCAGACGGCGTCACGCCTTCCAACGAGGGCAGGGGATACGTGCTGCGGCGCATCGTAAGACGAGCCGTGCGCCACGGCTATCAGCTTGGGGTCGAAGATATTTTCTTCTACAAGATAGTCGCTTCCCTGGTGAAGGTTATGGGTGAGGCGTATCCGGAGCTCGTTGCCCAGCAGGCTTTCGTGGAAAAAGTGCTCAAGGAAGAAGAAGAGCAGTTCGCTCGCACCCTGGACAATGGCATGACCATCCTGAAGAAGGCAATCTCCGATCTGGTCGGCTCTGAGATTCCAGGCGACACCGTGTTCAAGCTTTATGACACCTATGGCTTCCCTGTAGACCTGACCGCCGATATTGCGCGGGAGCATGAACTGACCCTGGATATGGCTGGCTTCGATAAAGCAATGGCCGTGCAGCGGGAACAGGCCCGGGCCGCCAGCAGTTTCAGTGCAGTTGAGAAGCTCGACCTGGACCCGTCATGGAGAACCAATTTCACTGGCTACGATCGGCTGCAGGATGAAGGCAGTGTCGAAGCAATATTCAGTCTCGATAATGAGAAACTGGAATCGGTGCCGGCCGATACCGAAGTGCTGCTTGTCCTCGATACGACGCCTTTCTATGCAGAATCCGGCGGCCAGGTGGGCGACCAGGGAGTGCTGGAAAGCGACGCTGCGCGCTTTGCGGTAACGGATACCCAGAAGCAGGGAAATGTGTACCTGCATCGAGGCAAGCTGGAGAGTGGGCACCTGTCCGTTGGGAATCGGGTGCGAGCCCTGGTTGCGGGCAACGATCGGGCCGCCATTACCCTTAATCATTCTGCCACGCACCTCATGAATTCTGCCCTGCGTAGTGTTCTCGGCAGTCATGTGTTGCAGAAAGGTTCGCTGGTAGATGCTGGCAGGCTGCGTTTTGATTTCTCCCATCCCTCGCCAGTTACCCAGCAGGAATTAAGGGCTATCGAAGCTTTGGTAAACAGCCAGGTATTAGGCAACTCATCAGTTTTCAAGGAAGTCATGCCAATCGAAGACGCGCGCAAAAAGGGTGCCCTGGCGCTATTTGGTGAAAAGTATGGCGACGAGGTACGGGTCGTGTCCATGGGAGGCGATTTCTCCGTCGAGTTCTGTGGTGGCTGTCATGTACAACGCACTGGTGACATAGGGCTATTCAAGATAGTCAGCGAGACAGGTATCTCGGCGGGAGTGCGTCGCATTGAGGCTGTAACGGGTCGCGGGGCATTGGCCCTGGTCGAAAGAGAAGAAGATACCCTGCGCCTGGCCAGCGCCGCACTGAAGACCAATCCCGATGAGTTGCTGGGCAAGGTAGAAGCATTGGCCAGGCATAATCGTGAACTGGAACGACAACTGGAACAGCTCAAGGCGAAGATGGCTTCCAGTGCCGGTGATGATTTGAGCAGCCAGGCAATCGAAATTAACGGCAAGAAAGTATTGATCGCCTCTCTCGAGGACTTCAATCCCAAGACCCTGAGGGATACTGTAGATCAACTGAAGAACAAACTGGGTAGTGCTGTTGTGGTACTGGCCAACAGCAGCGAGGGTAAGATAAACCTTGTCGCTGGAGTCAGTAAGGATCTCATAGGCTCGGTTAAAGCAGGGGATCTGGTAAATATGGTGGCTCTGCAAGTCGGTGGTAAGGGTGGTGGTCGTCCCGATATGGCGATGGCTGGTGGTAGTGATCTCGAGGCTTTACCGGCGGCGCTCGCGAGCGTACAGCCGTGGCTGGAAGAAAGGCTATAAGTAGATAAGACTATAAGACGGACAAGGGAATGGCACTAATTGTTCAAAAATACGGCGGTACATCGGTAGGCAGTGTCGAACGTATAGAGGCCGTAGCAGACAAGATTGCTGGTTTTCGCGACAAGGGTGACGACATCGTTGTCGTAGTGTCTGCCATGAGTGGCGAAACCAATCGCCTGGTGGCGCTTGCGAAAGAAATCATGGATCAACCCACACCGCGGGAAATGGATGTACTCCTGTCCACGGGGGAGCAGGTCACCATCGCCCTGTTATGCATGGCGCTGGAGAAGCGCGGCTATGGAGCGCATTCGTTCACTGGTGGCCAGGTGCGAATACTGACCGATGACGCTCACACCAAGGCCCGCATCAAGGAGATCGACAGCTCCCGTATCCATGCGCAACTGGAACAACAGAATGTTGTCGTGGTTGCCGGTTTCCAGGGCGTCGATGAGGTTGGCAACATAACTACCCTGGGTCGAGGCGGATCCGACACCACGGCGGTCGCCCTGGCAGCGGCGCTCGATGCCGACGAATGCCAGATTTATACTGACGTAAAAGGTGTATACACCACCGACCCTCGAGTCGTTGCAGACGCGCGTCTGCTGTCTACTATAACCTTTGAAGAAATGCTGGAATTGGCGAGTCTGGGCGCGAAAGTCTTGCAGATCCGCTCGGTTGAGTTCGCTGGCAAGTACCGCGTACCACTACGGGTATTGTCCAGCTTTGAAGATGATCCAGGTACCCTGATTACATTAGAGGAAGATTCAGAAATGGAAGATCCAAGCATTGCGGGCATTGCGTTCGAACGAGATGAAGCGAAGCTGACAGTGACCGGAGTTCCCGATGTTCCAGGTATTGCCTATAAAGTCATCGGGCCAGTCGGTGAGGCAGGTATAGAAGTCGATGTCATAGTGCAGAACGTGGGGGCTGACGGAAGCAATGACATCACGTTCACAGTGAAAAGAAATGACAGCGAGAAGGCTCGCAAAATTCTGCAGGATGTATGCACGTCCTTGCAGGCCAGGGAAGTAATTCTGGATACGAAGATCTGCAAGGTGTCACTGGTGGGGGTAGGCATGCGTTCCCATGCGGGTATTGCTGCCAAGATGTTCAAGGCCCTGGCCGATGAGAGCATCAACATTCAGATTATTACCACCTCCGAGATCAAAATTTCCGTTGTGATCGAGGAAAAATACCTGGAATTGGCTGTTCGAGCGCTGCACAGCGCCTTTAATCTGGGTGATCCAGAGTCCTCCCACAGCAGTAAATAAAGGTATGAAAGGCCGTTTTCCGGGTGCAAAACACCCGGAAATCCTTGGCAAGTCGTGTGGATAGGCAGATACTATGGCCTGTTGTCGCTATTTTCGAGGCTGAGAAAGCCCGGGAAAGCCCGCGAAATAAAGAGCAAACCCCTGTAAATTGTCGCGATTGGTGCCTTCTATGATGCGGTCTGGGGTGGGTTGAGTAATGGAATTGCCACAGTTTCTGAATTTCGGCATTAAGAAGTATCAATGCAAGGGAAACGCGGCAGTACGGGACTGCAGGGGAGAGACAGGAGGCAGCTCAGGAAGCAAAAGGGAGAGCGCAAAGGAATGGTAAATGGAGAAGGGCAATGTTGATTCTGACACGCCGGATCGGCGAGACATTAATGGTAGGGGATGATGTCACTGTTACCGTGCTCGGAGTAAAAGGTAATCAAGTGAGAATTGGAGTGAACGCGCCGAAAGAAGTAGCGGTTCACCGGGAAGAGATTTACCAGCGGATCCAGAAAGAAAAGGGTGATGAAGGGTCTGACGGGGAGGAGAGTGGAGAGTAGCAGCCACGCTTGAAGAATTTAAAGTGTACAGGAAGCCTGGCTTATGCCGGGCTTTTTTGTGGGTTGGATTTGCTGTTTTGCGCTGGTGCTTAGAATTACTGGCACAGTGGGTTGTTGGATCTTTTGCCGGGTTGGGGTGGAGCCGCTGGATGGGAGCGCGTTGCGCTCCTGAGGGGACTCCCGTTTCTAACTCGCATTGGCGCTGAGAATTAGTGGCACTTTGGGTTATTGGATCTTTTGCCGGGTTGGGGTGGAGCCGCAGGATGGGAGCGCGTTGCGCTCCTGAGGGGACTCCCGTTGCTAATGGGCACTCGTGCTGAGAGTTACTGGCACAGTGGGTTGTTGGATCTTTTGCCGGGTTGGGGTGGAGCCGCTGGATGGGAGCGCGTTGC
>JAQCBT010000006.1 GCA_027621405.1 Pseudomonadota bacterium
CCCGCCAGTCAAGGCCGGCGCTGAACGAAAGAAAAAGACCGTAGGGCTTTTTCTGTAGTGAAGGGACCCGGGACGGGCGCCGAGCCGGCGGGCCGGGAACCCTGCCACCCCACAGCCGCGCCCGGGGCCACTGATTAGCAAAACCCATAGCAAACAATCGAACGGCTGCTCGGGTGATTCTCCAATTAAACGGTTTTTCAAGCCAAAGATTAGTGCTAAGTTCCTATTTCGATAGTCGTTTCATTCCAACAACAAGACAATAAAGGAAACCTCTATGTCCGGCCTGAGCAAAACAATCACCCTATCAGCAGTGGCAATTGCCCTGTTCCTGGTACTGAACCTTGGTCAGCAACAGCTCCAGCAATCCGCCGAGGCGGTCAACAATGACCGCATGATCCCCCACTTTGAGGTAGACCCCTTCTGGCCCCAGCCCCTCCCGAA
The DNA here is from genome assembly GCA_027621405.1 of Pseudomonadota bacterium. Lineage (GTDB taxonomy): Bacteria > Pseudomonadota > Gammaproteobacteria > Pseudomonadales > Pseudohongiellaceae > UBA9145. The sequence goes on from JAQCBT010000006.1 coordinate 442, forward strand.
CAAGTGGATATTGGGACGCACCATCGGTATCGCTGTGGATGAAAGAGACCACCTGTTCGTCGTTCATCGCGATCAGAACAGCATGTTCATGAACCAGGAGATTGGACTGACCCTGGGCCGCGCGGAGTGCTGCACGGCAGCACCCCCAATTCTGGAGTTCGATGCCGAAGGCAACCTGATTAACGCCTGGGGCGGACCCGGTGACGGCTACACCTGGCCTGAATCCAACCACGGCATCGAAGTCGCGCCTGACGGTAACGTATGGATCGGTGGCAACGGCTCAGGTGATTCCCATGTTCTGGTATTCACCCGGGATGGTCAGTTTGTGCGTGAGATCGGAATTCCCGGCGAGCCTACCGATAGCCTCAGCACAGTATCCTTCAGCCGGGTGGCGGAAATCGCCATCGATGAATCTGCCGGCGAGGCCTACTTCGCGGATGGCTATGGCAACAAGCGGGTAGCGGTCGTCGATGTCGCCACGGGCGCATTCAAGCGCTTCTGGGGCGCCTACGGCAATACACCTGTCGATGAGCGCGTGACCTACGATCCCAACGCGCCCCTGCCCCAGCAATTTGTCGGACCGGTGCACTGTGCTGAACCATCTAACGATGGACTAATCTATGTCTGCGACCGGGGAGCCGATCGCATCCAGGTCTTCCGGCCTGATGGCACTTTCGTAAAAGAGGGCCAGGTGGCACCTCTAACACTGGCTGGTTCAACCTGGGATATCTCGTTCTCACCTGACGATGATCAGGAGTTTATCTACCTGGCTGATGGCGGCAATTTCAATATCCATATATTGGACAGAGAGTCGCTCGAAGTACTTGCCGAATTTGGTGAAGGTGGCAGACAACCGGGCCTGTTCTTCGCACCACACAGCATCGTCACGGATAGCCAGGGCAATATCTATACGACCGAAACCTACGAAGGCAAGCGGGTGCAGAAATTCCTGTTCCAGGGCATGCGTCCCATCACAGAGCATCGTCCGGGAGCACCCTGGCCAGCATCTGAACTACACTAGTTTTTTCCCCCGGCAATTCCCTCAGGGCCAGCAAGTGCTGGCCCTGTTCGTTTCAATGTACTGCTAAATCTGCAGAAAACTAATGTCACACAATCGTGGGACCCAGCGCTTGAAGAGCCGGGTATGCTCAATTATTCTGAACCCAGAAAAGTGGCTGCCTTGACGAGATACTGACTATTCAGCATTGGTTAAGACAGCAAGACACATTCTCCGTAAGACAGCATGAGAATCATAGTTATGATAAAGACCAGAAAAATCATCCCGGGCATCGTGGTTTCAATATTAGCCCTGCTTCCAGTTGTCAACTGGGCAGCAGAAGAGCTGAACATCGACTTCACCTACGAGCGTAACGTGAACATCGGCAGTATCAATAGCGTGCTGAGCCTGCCGGCGTTCGGCGATGAGCGAGGCATGAGTGATGCAAACCTCATTACTGATGATTACCGCGTGCAGGAACCACTGGCTGACATCGTCCGCGACGCGTTCGCGCAGGGATTTGCCAAGGGTGGAGTGGAACTGGTTGATTCCGGAGAGGATATGCAGGTAGTCGGTACCGTTACCGAGTCCGGTATGGAGATCGTTGACAGGGGCGGTGTGCAATCCATCCAGATGACTATTCGTGCACACATTCAACTTCAGAGTGGCGGACGTACAGTCTGGGAAAACACCCTGTTTGGTCGCGGCACAGTACCGGAATCAGAAGGCGTGGTAGCCGCTGTCAACGCCTCTCTGGAAAGACTGGTGCGTGAATTGTTCAACGACGACTACTTTATTATCGAACTCTAGAGAACCTGAGCTTCACTGGAAACAACCCAACACGGTATGCAGAGTCGGCTCCAGCGGCCGACTCAAATCCGGAAATAGGTCCAGGCCCGTCAGACCCTCAATCGCTTCCACCGAACTCTGTTGCTCACAGTGATGCAGGTGCACCGGCGTATCCTGCTCAAACAGGAAAGCGGCACTGCGCCCCTCTTGTGTAACGACAATCTTGAAAAAAGCATCTGGCACCCGGTGTTGCGTGCTTACAGGCAAAAGGCGCGGTTCTAAATCCGGATAGAAAACCGGGCCAGTGACGACATACACAGATTCTTCCCGATTCACGAGATTCCTGATCGCCCAGTCCAGTCCATACCAGGCACCCTGACTCAGACTGGTGCTGCGCGCGACCGCATTGGTCAGGTAGTTGACCTCCTGCCAATAGGGTGTGGCGGCAAACCCAACCAGGGGCACGTACTGCGCCCGGATCAAGCCACTGTCAACTCCCGCCTCGAAGTCAGAATTTTGCAGAGTGTCTTGCACGTAATCATCAGCCAGCGCTTCCCGCGAAAGACTAGACGCGATTCCGATAGAGCCTGCACTGATCTCGTAGGCAACCCAGTCTGCCGACTTGGTTTGCGTGTTATAGGATAGCGCGTAGATCGCTCGCACAAGCAGGTGATTGGTGCTATCTGCTCCCTGTGGGCAGCCAAACAGGCAATGCCCAACCTGGTAGACCTGCGCCGTTACCGGAGGAACTGAAATCGCCAGCAACGAGGCCAGTAACAGGCAAGCAGACAGCCTCTTGACCTCATTAGCGCCCGGGGATTGTCGAAAACCAGGGAACGCTCGCGCCGAGGATTGGAATCCAGAAAAAATCGAGTGAGCGTTCATCCTGCGCCACAAAATAGAACGGTTAGAAAGCAGCCTAAAAGCGCCGGAAGAATAACAAGATAACTCTTATTATGGTACTTTGATCGAAGATGGCAGTGAGCATAAATTGCCCATCGATGGTGGGAAGGCCGGTCAATAAACAAAGCCAATCTCTGGCCGCCAGAGGACTCAATGAAAATTCTCCTGGTAGACGATGAGCCAGAAATTCTGGAAGTCATAGCAGAATTTCTGGAGCTGAAGGGTCATGTAGTTGAGACTGCCAGCAATGGCAAGTCGGGACTGGATATGGTCCTCGGGCATAATGACTTCGATCTGGTGTTCAGCGACATCGGTATGCCCGAGATGGATGGCCTCACATTGCTTGAGAAGATCCGCAGCAACGCAATCGATACACCAGTCATCCTCATCTCCGGCCAGGGTGATGTGAGTAACACGATTCGTGCCCTGCAGCTTGGAGCACTGGATTTCATCGTCAAACCCGTCTACCTGAAGAGCGTCGAAGAGGCGCTGGACAAGATTGAGACGGCCATGGCAGCAGAACGTGAGAACAAGTCTGCCGTTGATCTCATTAGCGAGCAGAGAGTCGTGATGTCTTTTGCCAGCGACCTCAACAAGATTCGTAACGTCATCAGTTACTTTAATCGCTACACCCAGGACCTGTGTGGCGTATTTGACCTCGACGCCAACAAGTTGGCCATCTGCCTGCAAGAATGCCTGACCAATGCCATCATCCATGGCAATTTCAAGGTAGAGTCCAGGCTCAAGGAAGAAGACTGGTCCGCCTTCGATAACCTCATCAAGGAACGTCAGGCCGACCCGGTGCTGGGCAACAAGAAAGTCTTTATAACCCTGCACCAGACCCCACAAGCCTTAGTTTTGAAATCCAGGATGAGGGTGATGGCTTCGACCCCGCCTTCCTGCCCGACCCCACCCACCCGGAGAGCTGGCTGAAGCTTAGCGGACGCGGCATCCTCTTCATACGATCCTACATGGACGAGGTAAGCTGGAATGAGGTCGGCAACAGCATCACCATGGTGAAGAAGCTTTCCTGAAACCACCACTCACAGGGGTTTCAACCTGGGACAGGCAACTACCCGTTGATACGACGGCATAACATGCTTCGCAGGGCTGCAAATGCCTGAATTTCACTACAGTCTCCGCTAAATCCAGCTAAATTTAACAGGTTTGTTGTTAACAATTTCGTCGCCGTGGCGTCTTATTGATGACATTGGAGGAATGGCCTGAATTCCGCGTAAACCGCATGAGACGGGGGTTTGAGCGCGAAATGGCGACTCCAGGACTAAAACAGCTACCCAAATATTGAAATTTTTCATCTTTTTAATTTTCAGGAAGCTAAATATCGTGGCGCTCCTTAGTATGCGCCGTCAGAAAGAATCAAAACTTTCACCCTGCAGAAGCTTTAGGAGAGCAATATGCTTAGGATTACTACAATTGCCAAGGTAGCCGCAGTATCCGCTGTATCTGCCTTCATTGGCCTGAGTGCCAATGCTGCCGAGCGCATCAGTGATTTTTCCCTGATCGACCACAACGGCAAATTCTTCCAACTCAGCCGGGCCGCCGATAACGAGGCCATCGTGATCCTGTCCCACGAAGACAGCCGCGATGTCCGTCGTGCCTACGGTGACCTGGAAGCGCTGATGGAGCAGTTCGCGGATCAACCCGTAGCTTTTTACCTGATGGACTCCACGGGTGCAGCTGACAAGGTCGAGATGCGTGATGTGGCCGAAGACGCCGACATCACCCTGCCCATCCTGATGGATGATACCCAGTTGGTCGCCAAGGAACTGGGAATCAGCCGGGCCACCGACGTGGTGATCCTGGACCCCGAAGCTCAGGAAATCGTCTTCCGTGGCGCCTTGAATGACCGTTGGGCCGCAGACAGCAACGCGCGCCGTGCTTCCAAGCACTATGCCGCTGACGCCCTGACTGCATTCCTGGCGGGCAATGAGATATCAGCCCAGCAGCTCGCCAGCAAGGGTGAAGCTCTGGAGTTCGCCAGTGCAGAGAGCATCTCCTACGCGAACGAAATCGTGCCAATCCTGAAAGAGCGCTGCGTGAGCTGCCATATGGAAGGTGGCATTGCACCTTTCGCCATGACCAATCACCAGATGGTTCAGGGCTGGTCTCCCATGATCCGCGAGGTGCTGTACACCAAGCGCATGCCACCGGGCCAGATCGATAACCAGTACGTACACGACTTCCGAGACGTGGCGCATATCACCGTCGAGGAAACCCAGAAACTGGTTCAGTGGATCGACAATGGTGCCCAGAACAGCGATGGCACTGACCCGCTCGCCGAGTACAAGCCAGAAATAGTCAAGTGGGCCTATGGCGAGCCAGATCTGCTGTACAAGATACCTGCTCAGCAAATCCCGGCCACAGGCGTGCAGGACTACCGCAATATTGCCCTGCCTCTGAACCTGGAAGAGGACGTGTGGGTTAAGGCTATCGAATTCGAAGCCGGCGACCCGACCGTTCTTCACCACATTATCGCTTTCGCTTACGGCCCGAATGGCGTAAATGAATTCGAAATCCTGAATCAGGGTATCGGCCTTGGCGCATACGCTCCGGGTAACGAGGTAAACACCTACCCTGAAGACGCAGGCTTCCCGCTGAAAGCCGGTGGCGGCCTGATGCTGCAACTGCACTACACCACTTCTGGCCGTGAAACTGTAGATGAGTCAGAAATCGCCCTGTACCTGTGGGACGAGAAGCCAGCACGCACAGTGCTGGGTGGTTCAGCAGCTGACCTGGATATCAACATTCCACCTTTCGAAGCTCGTCACGAGATGGTCGCCACTGCGAAGTTCCGCAAGGACTCCTACCTGACCATGCTTGGGCCACACATGCACTACCGTGGCTACGATGCAAACTTCAAGCTGGTCTACCCTGATGGCCGCACAGAGGAAATCCTCAACGTACCCAACTACCAGTTCAACTGGCAGAAAGTGTATGACTTCGAGGAGCCCAAGTTCGTACCGGAAGGCACTGAAATGGTTTTCACCGGAACGTTCGACAACTCCGAGATGAATCCTTTCAACCCTGATCCATCCCAGACACTGACGTGGGGGGAACAAACCTGGCAGGAAATGTTCTTTGGCTTCTACCGCTATGTTGAAGCCGGCGACGGAGAATAACTCCTAACCAGTTTTTGTTCTGGAAGCCCGATCACTCGGAGAGTGATCGGGCTTTTTTTTGGTTCATCGCAATCTTCTGTGATTTCTAACCAGACTCTGATTGCTGCGCCAGTGCGGGATACCCCCACTCCGGGGCTTTGATTGCGGACCTGTTTGTTGTGCCGGTCCAGCTGCTGTGGTCGTGCCAGTCAAGGCCGGCGCTGAGAAAATAGGGACAGATTTATTTTTAAAAAAAAATAAATCTGTCCCTATTTTCTCTGGACGGACGCCGAGCCGGCGGGGCGGGAACCCTGCCGCCCCGCAGCCGCGCTCGAGATCACTGGCATACATCGCTATGAACACCACTCCTGTGAGCCTCCAAGCAACCCATTCATGGCACTGTACCCCCACCTCAATTGGAGCAGGAGCCACTTTAAAATCCGGATAGAACGACCAGCCTACTCCAATCCTCAATCCAACAGGGCCGTGAATACTTTTACCCCTACACAGCTATGATAGACTGCCCAGTCCATCCAATTACCAAACAAAAACAGAAGTCTATGAGAATCCTAGCTCTAATCCTGATAGCCGGTCTCGGTGTCACGGCCAACGCCGACACCACCCTCATCACCAACGTCAATGGCTACACCCTCACCAGCGACTACCAGTTGCTGCAGTTTGAAGCTATTCAGTTTACCGATGACACCATCGATGCCATCTTTGGCGCCGGCGAAGAGCTGCCAGACGATGCCAACAACATCATTGATGGTGGTGGCCAGACCATGATCCCGGGGCTGATCGATGCTCATGGACACGTACTTGGGTACGGATTGGGATTGCTGAGGGTTAACCTCGTCGGTACAACTACCGAGGAGGAGGCAGCCCAGCGGGTGCTGGAGTTTGCAGAGGCCAATCCTGAACTGGAGTGGATTCAGGGACGAGGCTGGAACCAGGTGTTGTGGGACAGCAATGAATTTCCTTCTGCAGCCAGCCTGGATGCCGTCGTGAGCGACCGCCCCGTGTGGCTGACTCGAGTCGATGGCCATGCTGCCTGGGCCAATTCCCTGGCACTGGAACTGGCCCGTATCGATGCCAATACGGAAGACCCCGTTGGTGGCCAGATCATCCGCGACGCTAACGGTGCAGCCACCGGCACACTCATCGATACTGCCATGGGCTATGTCAGGGATCAGATCCCCGACACGAGCTTCGAAGAAGAAAAGGTAGCCCTGATGGCCGCCATGGAATCACTGGCTACCTACGGCATGACCAGTGCACATGATGCCGGCATCGGCAGCAGCACGGTACGCGCCTATAAAGAGCTAGTTGCTGAAGCACCCCTGCCAATCCGTGTCTACGCCATGTTGTCCGCCGGCGACCCGCTGTACCAGGATCGCCTCGACGAGGGCTTCTTCTACAGTGATGACAGGACGTTCGCCATCGAGAGCGTGAAGGTGGTTGCCGATGGCGCACTCGGTAGTCGCGGAGCGGCACTGATCGAAGACTACAGCGATGATCCCGGTAATCGCGGCCTCCTGCGCTACAACGATGAGCGTCTGGAATTCCTGATGCGTGCCGCCATGAACTCTGGCTTCCAGGTGAACACCCACGCCATCGGTGATGACGCCAATATGAAGGTGCTTGATAACTACGAGCGCCTGATCAACGAAACCAACTCCCGCGACCGTCGCCATCGTGTGGAACACGCCCAGATCCTGCGATATGAAGACATACTGCGCTTCGCCGAACTCGGCGTCATACCCTCCATGCAGGCCACCCATGCCACCAGTGACAAGAATATGGCAGAGGACAGGATTGGACCGGTCCGCATACAGGGCGCTTACGCCTGGCGCAAACTGATGAATTCCGGCGCACGCATCGCCAATGGTTCAGACTTCCCAGTTGAACACCCGAATCCGTTCTATGGTTTGCATGCATCGGTAACGCGACAAGGACAGGACAATGAGCCCGACGGCGGCTGGTATCCCGAGGAAGCCATGACCCTGCAGGAAGCCCTGGCTAGTTTTACCATCGATGCCGCCTATGCCGCGCACCAGGAAGACATACTGGGAACCCTGGAGGCGGGCAAGAAGGCCGACTTTATTTTCCTGGATCGGGACATCTTCGCCATTGACCCAAGTGAACTCTGGCAAGTCGGTGTGGAACAAACCTGGGTCGGCGGCCGTCGAGTCCACTAGGTCCTGTTGCTTCAACTAACGGTATATTCATTCAAGAGAACCACTACTTCCTGATCGGAGGCAATCATGAACCTCAGAAACGCTTGTCTGCTGCCACTCTTCTGTTTTGCAGTTGCCTGCAGTCCATCTGAAACGCCAACGAATAACTCCGAACAGGCGCTGCCGCAAACCCAGGTCGCCGCAGCGAGTCCTTTCAATGCCGAAGAGATCGCCCGCTGGGAGGAAACCGCGTCGAATGTGACCATCCTCAGGGATCGGTGGGGAATCGCACACATCTACGGGGTGACTGACGCCGACACCGTATTTGGCACACTGTATGCCCAGGCCGAAGACGATTTCAATCGGGTCGAAACCAACTACATCAATGCCCTGGGCCGCCTCGCCGAGGCCGAAGGGGAACAGCAGCTCTATCGCGACCTGCGCATGAAGCTGTTCATAGATCCGGCAGACATGCAGGATCAATACGAAAGCAGCCCCGACTGGTTAAAGGAATTGATGAATGCCTTTGCCGACGGCCTGAACTATTACCTGCACACACACCCCGATGTAGAACCACGGGTAATCAGCAAGTTTGAGCCCTGGATGGCGCTGTCTTTTACCGAGGGCAGCATTGGGGGCGATATCGAGCGAGTGAACATCCAGCGCTTGCAGGAGTTCTATAATAATGGGGCAATGGTGGCGCAGATCGAAGCACCCTTCGACGGCGAACCGCGCGGGTCCAATGGTTTCTCCATTGCGCCGCAAAATACTGTCAATGGCAACGCGCTCTTCCTGATTAACCCCCATACCTCCTTCTTCTTCCGCTCCGAGCTACACATGGTGAGTGAGGAAGGCCTGAACGCCTATGGCGCTGTCACCTGGGGTCAGTTCTTCATCTACCAGGGATTCAATGAAAACACCGGCTGGATGCACACTTCATCACGCGCCGATGCGATCGACGAATACCTGGAAACTGTCGTGCAGCAGGATGATGGCTACTACTATCAACACGGCGACGATCTGAAGAAACTGCAAGAGCAGGTCATCACCCTTCCCTACCGCGATGGCGATGGCATGTCACAGCGCCAGGTAACCGCCTACTTTTCTCACCATGGCCCCATCATTCGCGAAGACGACGGCAAGTGGGTATCCATCGCACTCATGCAAGAACCGATCAAAGCCCTGGCCCAATCCTACAGTCGCACCAAGGCTAACAATTATGAAGAGTTCGCCGAGACCATGGAACTGCGCACAAATTCATCCAATAATACTGTCTACGCTGACAGCGATGGCAACATCGCCTACTGGCATGGCAATTTTATTCCACGCCGGAATCCGGGTTTCGACTGGAACAGCCCACTGGACGGAAGCAATCCTGCGACGGACTGGAGGGCCTTGCACCCGGTGCACGAGATGATCACTCTGTTCAATCCGGAGAACGGCTGGATTCAGAATACCAACAACACGCCATTCAACGCCGCCGGTGAAGGCAATAGTCCGAACCCCGCTGACTATCCTGCCTACATGGCCAACAACCCAGAAAATGCCCGTGGTGTACACGCCGTGCGGGTGCTGCAAGGCAAGACTGACTTCACCCTGGATTCCCTCATCGAAGCCGCGTACGACTCGGAGTTGCCATTCTTCGAGGAACTGATACCAAACCTGCTACTGACCACTGCCGTGGACAGTCCGGCGAGTTCAACGGTTGGCGTAGATGGAGACAACACAGACGATCCGGGTAATTCTGCAATTTCGATCCAGTCCGATACCCTGGAATACATCGACTTGCTCCGGGAATGGGACTACCGCTGGAGCCTCGAATCCGTGGAGACGTCCCTGGCAGTGTTCTGGGCAACCCAACTGCTGGACGACATCGCCGCTGCTGCCAACTCGGCTGGCGTCGATATTTACGAATATGCGGTAGAGCAATCCACTCCATCCCAGAAACTGGCTGCGCTACGCACGGCTGCAGAGACTCTCACCAGAGACTTCGGCTCCTGGCAGGTACCCTGGGGTGAGATTAATCGCTACCAGCGATTGACTGGCGACCTGGTACAAGAGTTCGATGACAACGCACCCAGTATCCCTGTGGCCTTTGCCTCCGGTCGCTGGGGCTCGCTAGCCTCGTTTGGTGCCCGCACCTATCCCGGTACGGCACGCATGTATGGCACCAGCGGCAACAGCTTTGTCGCCGCAGTCGAGTTTGGCTCTCCCCTGCGCGCCAAGGCGATCACAGTGGGTGGCTTGCACAGCGACCCCGACTCACCCCATTTCGATGACCAGGCACAGATGTACGCCGATGGAGAGTTTCGAGACGTGCTGTTCTACCGCGACGATGTGGAAGCCAATCTCGAACGCCAGTACCATCCTGGCGAATAGCCTTATTGTGTAAATGTTCTGCAGATAGATTCCGATGAGCGATAACAGAAAGCACGTGGCAGGGCGTCACTTCCTGCAGATTCCGGGCCCATCCAATGTGCCAGACAGTGTCCTGCGCGCCATGGCGCAACCGGTCATTGATCACCGCGGTCCGGACTTCCCCGAACTCACGCGGCGTATCCTGGCCAATCTGAAAGCTGTATTCAGGACTGATTCCCATGTCTTCATCTACCCAGCCTCGGGAACTGGTGGCTGGGAATGCGCCCTGCTCAATGCCCTGTCTCCAGGCGACAAGGTCCTCGCCTTTGAAACCGGACACTTCTCCACTCTGTGGAAAGATGTTGCCGAGAAACTCGGATTACACATCATCTGGATGCCGGGCGACTGGCGACACGGCATCAAGGCCAGCCTGGTAGAACAGAAGCTCAGCGAAGACTATGACCGGGAAATCAAGGCAGTACTGGCCGTGCATACAGAAACCAGCACCGGCGTTACGTCCTGCATTCCCGAGATTCGGGCCGCCATGGACAAGGTAAAACACCCGGCCCTGCTCATGGTGGATGCTGTGTCATCTCTGGCTTGTTCCGATTTCAGGCATGATGAGTGGGGAGTCGATATCACGGTCAGCGCATCCCAGAAGGGGCTGATGTTGCCGCCGGGATTGAGCTTCAACGCCGTGAGCGAAGAAGCCATGTCCCGCTCCAAACAATCCCAGTCACTGCATTCCTATTGGCGCTGGGATGCCATGGCAGAGAATAATGCCCGCGGCTATTTCCCCTACACCCCAGGCACAAACCTGCTATACGGTCTCGATGAAGCCTTGAGGCTGATCCACCTTGAAGGGCTGGATAATGTAATCGCGCGCCACGCCCGGCTTGCCGAAGCGACAAGAATCGCCGTTTCCGCCTGGGGATTATTCAACGTCTGCATGAATGAGAAGGAATTCTGCAACAGCACCACGGCGGTGTTCGCCCCCGACCACAATGACGCGGACGAATTGCGTCGCATAGTCCTGGAGCGATTCAATATGTCACTGGGCACGGGTCTAGGCCTGTTGAAGGGGCAGATTTTCCGTATCGGCCACCTCGGTGATTTCAATGAGTTGATGCTGATGGGCACCCTGTCCGGAGTGGAGATGGGACTCAAGCTCGCCAACATGCCGTATAAGCCCGGCGGGGTACAGGCAGCGATGGAGTTTCTCACCAGATAGACAACGAGCAACAGCCAGATCAACTGGCACATGCACGACCAACAATAATAATTACTACAGGCCCCGAGCCTGACGAGGAGTCGCCATGGATCCCGCTACAGCAGTCAATACCAGTGCTGCCGTTTCCCTGATCGGATTCACCGCTGTTATCTTCCTGCTGTTATTCCTGATAGCGAAATGGAAGTGGCATGTGTTCTTTGCCCTGCTGATTCCAATACTGCTGTTCGGCATTCTCCCCGGTATTCAGCAAAACAATTTCATCGATGCCTTCGAGCGGGGCTTCGGTAATACCCTTGGCAGTATCGGGGTTGTTATCGTGCTCGGATCAATCATTGCCGAAGCACTGAAGCATACCGGCGCGATCCAGGTCATAACCCGCTCGATGGTAAACCTGGTAGGTTCGCAGCGAATGCCGCTGGCTCTCACCCTCACCGGCTTCATCATTGGCGTCGCCATCTTTTCGGACGTGGCCTATGTGATCCTGAATCCCCTGGTGCATTCCGCCGCCAAGACCATGGGAGTCGGAATCGCCGTCATGTCCACCGGCCTCGTGGGCGCGTTGCAACTTACCCACGCTATCGTGCCTCCTACCCCTGGACCACTGGCGGCAGCCGCGCTGGTGGGAGCAGACATCGGCAAGACAATTATCTTCGGCAGTATCGCCTGCCTGTTCGGTTCCATGGCCTGCTGGGCATGGGGCACGATGTTCGCCGGTCCGCGTATATCCACGCAAGCTTCCGACGAATTTGAAGGCATCACAATAGATGACCTTGATGCAGATGGCCCCTCGGAACTACCCAGCACCCTGAGTTCCTACATGCCCATCGTCATCCCCATCATGCTGATTGGAGCCCAGAGTGTCGTTGCACTCACCTTCCCCGAAGGCCATGTCCTGCGCACGATTTTTCTGTACCTCGGTTGGCCGGTCATGGCCTTGTCGGTCGGAGTCTGGCTCGCCTATCGTAATATCAAGAGCAAGGATGACCGGGAGAAGGCGCGAGACGCATGGGTTGAAGCTGCGCTCAAGACCTCCGCCATGATTCTTGTTGTGACGGGATTGGGTGGATCGCTCAGCGCCATCCTGCGCGGTACTCCTGCCGTGGATTTTATCGCTACGTTCTTTAGCGACTATGGGCTGCCCGCCATACTCCTGCCCTTCGTGATCGGCATCATCGGCAACATGATCACCGGTTCCACCACTGTAGGGGTAATCACTGCCGCCTCACTGGTGGCACCCATGCTTGGTAGCCTGAGCCTGTCCCCGGAGGCGGCTATGCTGGCCGGAGCCAGTGGTTCCGTAATCATCAAGTACGTAAACAGCAGTTACTTCTGGGTGTGTACGTCCCTGTCCAGGCTCAGTGTACCGGATGCCGTGTTCAGCTATGGTGGCGCCACCCTGGTCGGTGGACTGGTGTCGTTCCTGAGTGTCTGTGTCATGTGGGGCGTCGGGCTGATCTAGATCATCTTCATACAGGCAGTGACAGGTTTAAAATAGGCTCTTGGCTAACCATGAAAAACGCTGTCCCAGAAACCCAGGTTGAGACTCATCCATCGTGATTCTCATCGACTTCCTTCTTGGCCTGGCGATCTTCCTCTATGGCATGCACGAACTGGAACGCGGCATTCGCAAGCTCAGTGATGCACGGTTGCGCTACTGGCTGCGCAACAGCACAGGTACCTCGTTCGGAAGCGTAGTCACCGGCATCTTTACCACAGCCATCCTGCAAAGCAGTTCCATGGTGAGCCTCATGGTGCTGGCCTTCGCGGCGGCAGGCATTCTGCCCCTGGTGAATTCCGTTGGCATCATCCTCGGCGCCAATCTGGGTACAACGCTTACCGGTTGGATTGTTGCCACCCTGGGCTTCAAGCTAAATCTCGAAGCAATTTCTCTGGAAGTCTTTGCCGCTGGTGCTGCAGTAGTCGTTCTGTTTGGTCGCTATCGGAAGCTGCGCCATGCAGCTATCGCTGTGGTCGGACTCGGCCTGCTCCTGTTCGGCCTGGGACTGATGAAGACCAGCATGGAAACCTTGCCGGAAGTCTGGAATGTAAGTCGCCTGCAGAACCAGCCCGCTATAGTGTACCTGCTGCTCGGTCTCGCCCTGGCTGCACTGATTCAATCCAGCTCCGCGGTCATGATGATGGCGTTGAGCGCCCTCAATGCCAGCATCCTCTCACTGCCCGAGGCCGTGGCCCTCATCATTGGCGCAGATCTCGGCACCACCAGTACCACTGCCCTGGGAAGTCTCGTCGGTGGCGGCATCAAGAAACAACTGGCCATGGCGCACTTCCTGTTTAACCTGATCGTGGATAGCCTGGCCTTTCTGGTTCTGCTTCCCTTATTACCGTTGCTCGTGGCGGCGCTGGGTATAGAGGATCCGCTCTACTCACTGGTGGCCTTTCACACCGTCATGAATCTGTTGGGCCTGTGTGGGTTTGTGCCATTTATTAATCCATTCACGGCATTCCTGGTGAAACATATTGGCAAAGAGAATAGTGAGAGCAGTATCTTGCAAAAAGTACCCACGGAGATCACCGATGCCGCGCTAGCCGCTCTCAACCAGGCAGTGAGGGAACTGGTAACCCGGGCCACCTATGCCAGTACCCAGGTGATTCACTCCCACATCGCTGACGTAAACCAGCCCGAGGAATCAGGCTGGGCGCGTCAGCTTCAGGAACAGAACTTCGACGAAAACTACGAAAGCCTGAAACAGACCGAGGGAGAAATTCTGAAATTCTCGCTCAAGACCCAGGCCCAGCCACTCTCGGTTGAGCAATCACTCACCATAGACATGCTGGTTCGAGCCACCCGCTCTTCTGTGTATGCGGTAAAGACCCTGAAAGACATCGAGCATGACCTGACCGATCTTCGTTACGGTGACCACCGGGCCATGAAGGAGCTGTATCAACAGCAGCAGGCCTATATCGAGTCGACAGCCAGGGAACTACTCAAGCTTATGGAGGATTCACATCCTGTTCTCTACGTGCAAGAGAAGCTGGAGGAGCTAAAGCTCAACAATGACAATCACCAGGTTGAGATGAACCGCTTTGTGCACAGCCATGCCCAATCCCTGTTTGCCGACAAACAGACGCTGTCGATCGAATTGAATGTGAACTGGGAGATACATCACAGCTGCAAGGCGCTTATCGGAGCAGTTCTGGGCTTGCTTACACAGGTCCAGCCAGAGCAAGAGAATCAGCCTGCCGCCAAAGTCGATGTGATGGAATAAGTCCCGGCCCGGTCTTGCAAACATGAGCCAGATCGTTGGGCTTGAGTCTACTGGTTATACTCTGGCAGGCGATCACAACATCCGATCTCTCACTTCGTTCATAAAAGCTGGCTACTATCGATTAGACCGGGAAAGGCCCATCCTCGAAGACCCTGTCGTGATAGCCCTTCACACCCACATAACGGGTTACTTCGGTACGCAAAAAGTGTCGATGGCGCCGAGCCTCATCGAGTACGGCCTGAAAGTCGTGCCTGGGTTTCCACTCCAGTTCCTCCCTCGCTTTACTGTTGTCGTAAACACGATCAAGGACTTCGAACATTTCCCAGCCTAACTCTGCGTAGACTTCCCTGAACTCCGGATAGTATCGATCGACTACCTGACTGGCGTGCTCGGCAAGCAGGGTAAGATCGGACTGACTGAATGGAGTCGAGGCACTGATGATATAGAGACCGTAACCAATCTGCTCAGCCTTTGCCGCAGCACAGAGATGCGCCGAGATCACATCTTCGAGCTCCACCCTGCGATAGAGAAATTCATTGGCCTTGCTGTTGTCAGAGCTGTACTGTGATCGCACCTGCACCGAATCGTCGTCTTCCGGAAAGAAACGGGAAGTGCGCAGCACCATGCAGGGTAATCCCGACTCACGATGCGTGAGCCTGCAAAGCCCCTCTGCGGCTAACTTGGTAACTCCGTAGATATTCCTCGGATCAGGAACCATATCCTCTGAAACCCATACTGCTGGTCCACCCTGTTGTGGACGCATTGCATACCCGAAGACACTGGTGGTGCTGGTAAATATAAAGCGCTTTGCTCCATGCATATTCGCCGCATTCAGGAGTGTCCGGGTGCCGGAAATATTCGTGTCGATAAATTCCTGTTGGCTATGGGTTTTAACATGGGGTTTATGCAAGGTAGCTGTGTGGAATACGGTATCGATTCCCGCCAAGGCTTGATCGACAATCTTTGGGTCGAACACACTGCCCACTAACGTGGTGTGTCTTGACGGCTTGATATCGAGGCCTCTTACAGTGACCCCTTGTCCAGTCAGGGTCCAGGCAAGCCCTTCACCCAGGTGTCCCGCACTACCAGTCACCAGGACATTTCCTAAACTACTGCTAGCGCTCACTCTCTTTCGCTCACAAGATTGCCCACGCAGAAAGTCAATTCTTCCGCACCGTATCTATTCCTCAAGCTCCTTGATCTATCCCTGCAGTGCCATCTGCAACACGCGCGCGACGTGCAGTGCTTCCCGGTTGGAGCCATGTTGAATCTGGCTCCGACAACTGGTGCCATTGGCCACCAATAGAACATCATCGCTGGCCTTGTCTATCGCCGGCAACAGGTTGAGATTAGCCATCTTCATGGACATGTCATAGTGCTCGACTTCATAACCGAAAGAGCCAGCCATGCCACAACAACCCGAATCGATGGTAGCCACTTCCAATCCAGGAATCATGCCCAGCAGGGATTCCAGGCTCTTCATAGTGGCGAATGCCTTCTGATGACAGTGACCGTGAAGCAATGCCTGCCTGTACTCAATGGCTTGCAGTGAGAGATCGAGTCTGCCAGCGACGTATTCCTTGCACAGGAACTCCTCGAACAACATAGCCCGTTCTGTGAGGGCCCGGGTCAGGTCACCCGGCATAAGGGACAGGTACTCGTCTCGGAGGGTAAGCAGGCAGGACGGCTCCAGCCCGACTATGGGGACACCTCTCTCGACGAAGGGCTGCAAGGCCTCGAGCATCCTTGATGCCTCAATCCTGGCTTCATCCAACAGGCCGTTGCTGAAGAATGTGCGCCCACAGCACAGCGGTCGCTTCCTGTCCACGGCGGTGGGGCAATGTACGTGGTAACCCGCCGCCGACAATACCGCCATGGCGGCGTTGGCATTCTCGGTTTCGAAGCAGCCATTGAAGGTATCTACGAGCAAGACGACTTCTTTCTCGTCCGCTGCTACTACTGCGTCTTCGACAAAGGGTTTGAAATGATCACGACGCCATTTCGGCAGGGAGCGCCTGGCGCTGAGTCCCAGGATCTTCTCGCTCAAGCCAGCCATTCCCGGCACTCTATCCCTTAGATTCAGGAAAAAGGACAGATTACGCAGTCGATGTGCATAGCGGGGCAAGTAAGCGAACAGCTTCTCCCTGAGCGGGAGTCCATGGCGCTTCCTGTAATGATGAAGAAATTCTGTCTTCATACGAGCCATGTCGACACCGGTAGGACACTCCCGCTTGCAGCCCTTGCAGCCCACGCAAAGATCCATGGTTTCGTACATGGCATCGGAAGTGAAAGCGTCATCTCCCAGTTGCCCGGTGATGGCAAGCCGCAGGGAATTGACCCGGCCGCGAGTAGAATGCTGTTCTTCACCACTCGCCCGATAGGATGGACACATAGTGCCAACGTGAGCCTTGCGACAGGCACCGTTGTTGTTACACATCTCGGCGGCGCGATCGAGGCCGCCCCAGTCTTCCCAGTCCAGTTGGGTGTCCAGCGCGATCGGCGCGTAGCCAGGCGCGAAGCGCATGATATTACGGTCATCCATTTTGTGCGCATTCACGATCTTGCCCGGGTTAAACGTATTACCGGGGTCGAACAGATTCTTCACTTCTTCAAAATTCTGTAGCATGCGACTGCCAAACATGGGCTCGTGGAATTCGGAGCGGGATATTCCATCGCCATGCTCACCAGAATGAGAGCCCTTGTATTCGCGCACCATCTCGAGGGTCTCCTCCACGATGGCCCGCATCTTGTCGGCACCCGCCTGTTCCTTCATGTTCAGTACTGGCCTGACATGGAGACAGCCCACTGAAGCGTGAGCGTAGAAAGTACCCGTCGTTCCATTGCGCTGGAATACTTCATCCAGGCGCTTCGTGTATTGAGCGAGATCTTCGAGGCGCACCGCGCAGTCTTCAATGAAAGAGACAGGTTTGCCGTCTCCCTTCATGGACATCATGATATTAAGCCCCTGCTTGCGCACTTCCCAGACCGCATTCTGGAACTCCGACTCGGTAGCCTCTACTACTGAACCAGGAAAACCCAGGTCCGCCATCAATTGCACCAACGCCCGCAGGCTGGCCAACTGTGTTGCCTTGTCTTCTCCGGCAAATTCCACCAGCAACAGGGCCTGGGGCTCCCCCCGCACAAAGCGCTTCACGGTTGGCGCGAACAGAGGAATATCCCGGGCCAGATCGATCATGGTGCGGTCCACCAGTTCAACCGCAGCCGGATTGAGTTTGACGATATGCTGTACGCTGTCCATCGACGCATAGAATGAAGGAAAGTGGCAGATTCCCAGCAGCTTGTGCTCGGGAAGCGGCTGCAGATCGAGGTGGATGCGCTGGAAGAATCCGAGAGTCCCCTCCGAGCCAACGAGCAGGCGGCCGAAATTTGGATGCTCGCCCATCAACTCATCAATGTTGTAGCCACCCACCCGGCGCAGCAGGTCGGGAAATCGCGTACGAATCTCATCGGCTTCCCTCTTACCCAGGGACGACAACCTGGCCAACAACTCCGGGTCAGGCGCGGGATGGGGAATTACGCCATTCGCCTTTGCGAAATGCGCCTTGTTTCCGTTCGCCAGCAAGGCTTCCACGGAACGGACGTTATGCACCATATTGCCATAGCGAATGGAACGCGCACCGCAGCTATTATTTCCTGTCATGCCACCGATTGTTGCCCGGTTGGCGGTAGACACGTCTACCGGGTAGAACAAACCATGGGGTTTCAGGAATCTGTTTAGCTGATCCAGTACCAGTCCTGGCTGCACACTTACTGTGCGCTCTTCAGGATTGAACTGGAGGATCTTGTTCAGGTAACGAGTCGTGTCCAGCAGGAGGGCTTCGCCGATAGCCTGGCCATTCTGGGAGGTCCCTGCCCCTCGCGGCAGGATGGGAACACCTTCATCCACGGCAATCTGCACCGCGATTTCGACGTCTTCATCGTCCCTGGGAACCACAACACCCACTGGCATGAGTTGGTAGATGGAGGCGTCAGTGCTGTAGCGACCACGACTGAATGAGTCGAAGAGAACATCACCTTTGATTTCCTTGCGCAGGCGGTTTTCCAGATTGCTATTCGTGTTGTTATTCATAGCCAGCGGGGGATTATTGGGGGCTCAGGGAAGGCGCCTCCAGGTCAGGGTGGCGCTCACCCTGCCTTCAGCATCTTTGAGCGACAGCTTCAGCAAGCCACCTTCAAATTCATAGAAACGGATATTGTCGCCACCGACCCATTGCGGTTGCGTGGGAGACCCTTGCACATGGTGTATGACACGCTCATTCTGGGCATCGACTGTCACTCCACCCCAGTAGGCGAATCCAGCCCTGTTCTGCCCGCCACTATCCACCTGTTGCGGCAGATTGCGGGGCATACCCAGCCCCGCCATATTGCCGTGCTCGTCGTAGCTTAAATAACCCACATAATCCATGTCCCTTGCGCTGCCTTGCTCGGGAAACACCACGTAGGACTCCAGTTCCCAGTCGCCAATAAATTGAGTGTAGGGATTATCCATGGCAGTTGCCTGATTACTCACCAGAAGCAGAGCAAGGTAAAAGCAGGAGCGGATCGTTGTCATGGCATGCCTCGGTGTCAATAACCGACGGCGGCTCCATCGCCTCGCCGGGAATCCGACGCGCCCATGAACAGGCCATTGGCCCGGTCATAGTAGACGCCCATGGCCGCACCCTGTGACCCTCGTGCCCTGACCTCATGGCCCTTTGCCTCGTACAGCCTGATGGTGTCTGGTGAAAGCGCATTGGATTCTATACTGGTGAAATCGGGAAGCCATTGATGATGAATGCGCCCGGCCTCGACAGACTCGGCAATGTTGAAACCGTGGTCGATCACGTTGAGGATCAACTGCATCGTTGTGTTGATGATCGTCTTGCCTCCGGGACTACCCACTGCAAACACCGGCTGCCCGTTGCGGGCGACAATCGTGGGGGTCATGCTCGAGAGAGGGCGCTTCTCAGCTGCTACAAGATTAGGTGCCGTACCGATATTGCCTCGTTCATCGGTGAGACCTGGCACCGCATTGAAATCCCCGAGCTCATTGTTCAGGAGATAGCCGCCACCTTCCACGACGATCGCGGATCCATACCCGAATTCCAGGGTATAGGTCATGCTCACCATATTGCCATCGCTATCTACTACCGAGAAGTGAGTCGTCTCTTCTGATTCATACACCTGGGCGAATAGTTCGGGGCTGCCCTCTGATTTCTGCTCCATGTTGATGGTGGATCGCAACTCGGCTGCGTATTCCTTATCCATCAGCCTGTCCAGGGGCATACCTTCATTGAAATCCGGATCTCCAAGGTGTTCGGCACGGTCGGCATAGGCCCGGCGCATGGCTTCTGTCAGCACATGCAGGTAGTCAGCAGAATTATGGCCGAGCGACGCGAGGTCGTAGCCCTCCAGAATATTCAGCATCTGCACGATGGCAACCCCGCCGGAACTGGGTGGTGGCATACTGACGATTTCGTAATCGCGATACGTACCACGAATTGGCTCACGCTCGACCGCCTCATATTCAGCCAGATCCTGCTCGGTGATGATGCCACCTATATCAGCCATGAATCCGGCCAGTCTTGCCGCATTTTCACCACGGTAGAAACCATCGGCTCCATTGTCCCTGATCAGTTCCAGTGTATGGGCCAGGTCTGGTTGGTACCATGTGTCTCCCAACTCATAGTTAGAGCCATCTGCCTTGAAAAATTTTCGCTCAGACGAGGGATATTGCTTGAGCCGGCTGGCGTTATTCCGGAAACCCGATGCCAGTGAATAGGTAATAGGGATACCATTGCGCGCCAGATCGATTGCTGGCTGAACCAGGTCTTCCCAGGGCAGTGACCCCAGGCGCTGATGTGCCAGCCACATGCCAGCCACCGTTCCGGGTACACCCACGGCTAGTGGTCCGAAGTGATTGGAATTGTTCGCCACCTGGCCATCGAGTCCCAGGTACATGCGTTCCGTGGCGGCCAGTGCTGCTTTCTCCCGGAAATCGAATGTCGTCGCATCTCCGTCATTGCCGTGATAAACCAGGAAGCCGCCACCACCGATATTCCCGGCCGTTGGCCAGGTAACTGCCAGGGCGAATGCCGTAGCAATTGCCGCATCAACCGCGTTGCCACCCTGTTTCAATGCATCCGCTCCGGCCTGGGATGCAAGCCTCGAGGCACTGGAAACCATGCCATTCTTGGCATAAACCGGAGTCCTGCCACCCTCCCCGTGAACGGGAACAATCAGGGTCAGGGTGAAGAGCAGGATCACACTCTGGATCAGAGACTTGAAAGCCTGGCTGCGCTGCTGGAAATCTAGTGGTGTAAGCATATTTAATCTTTTTAAATCAATGAGTTAAATTATGACGCTGGATGCGCCGCAGGTTCACAACAGAGAGTGTATGCCAGCGTGAAACCCCTAGCAAACTCCCGATAGGCAACGGTTTTGAGGTCGCTGCCGGACTGTGCTGGAGTTGTTCCCCATGCCTGCGGGAGGAGCGCCCACAGCAGCGGGAAATCGAGGGCTGATGCAGCCAGCCATTGACGGTTTCCAGATCTTCATAGCGCAAGGGCGTTTTGCGCTTATACCGGCAAGGAACAGGAACATCTGATTTTAAAAATAATTCGAAATAACAGTCACTTGGTATATCCTGCTTGCGATCCCGGCTTTCCCGATAGTTCGACGGTATCGCACTGAAGTTGTGCGGAATCTGAGGATTTCCTGGCAGTTTAAAGTGAAAATGCAAACCCGTTCACATTCATCCTCACCCCTGTAAATACACTCGTGTTCTGCATCACATAATTACAGTGGGAAGAGAATATGCTCCCCCTAACTCAGTGGAACAAGCTGAAGGGAAGGAATTTCCCACGAAATAAAAGAGTCTGGTGATGCAGTACAGCGAAAATTCACAGGAAATTCCATTCTTTGGTTCCAACTGCAACATAAAGCGATAACATAACAAGGCTTAAGCCAGGACAACGGGTCATGCAACGCCACCGCCGGTACCAGAACAATACCAAGCAGGGTCTATTCGAACGCTTCGTGGTCAGCGTCTTCGCGCTGACCCTTGCCCTGTCCCCACTGAATTCAATCGCCCAGAGTGGCGCGAACGATGCTCCCGGCGAACTGGCGGGTCGGATCGTCTTCGTTGAGGGCGATGTTGTAGCCAGGGATTCCAGCGGCTTCGACCGCCAACTGAGTCGCCGTGCTCCCATTTATGTTGGCGATACCCTGTTCACCGATGTTGGCGCTTCCACCCAGATCCGCATGGTGGACGATGCGATGATTTCACTCCAGGAATCTACCCAATTTGCCATCGTCGCCTATGATTTCGAAGAGAACCCGCAAACTGACCGCTCGTCCATCGAACTGATCCAGGGCGGCTTTCGAACCATTACCGGAACCATCGGCGAACAGAACCGTGACAACTACGAAGCAAGCATCTCTAACTTCGCGACAATCGGTATTCGCGGCACTGACTACGAGGTAGTCATCACTCCAGTAGGCGAGGTAGTCACCGGTGTCTACGATGGTGGTACCACGATTGCCAATAACCTGGGTTCTCTAGACCTTGGTGTGGGCGCCGACTATGACTACGCATTGATACCTGACTCACAGTCGCCTCCCCAGGGATTGCTTGTTCAGCCCCCCGCACTTGGTTTAGCAGCGATCCGCATCCTGTCCAACGACGATGATGGAGACGAAGGCGACGATGATTCCGTTGCAGACGATAGTGACGATGGGGCAGATGGCACAGGTGACAATGCTGCTGATGGCGATGATGGTGATACGGACGCAATCGACGACAATAGCGATGCTAACGCAGATAGTGCCAACAATGATGGCAATACCAATAACGGTAATGGCAACGGTGGAACTGCCGCCCCAGCTGCGCCGAACAACAATAATGCTGGAAATAGCAATGGCAATGCAGGCGACGAGCTGGGAGGCATAACTGGTCTGGTTAACGATGGTCAAGCAGGTCTAGGCAATGATCCAATAGCGCTGCCACTCACAAATAGCGAAATCCAGAATACTGACAACAACAGTAACACCGGTCAATCCATAGCTGTTATTGCACCACCAACCGCAGCTCTGTTTGCCACAACCCCAACCGGTGACGATGCTGGTTCTGTCTTAAGCAATACGCAACAGGAGACTCTTGTCTCTGCCTTCACTACCAATCCGAATGAGAACAATGGTGATGGGGCAGTAAACTGCGCAAGTAACTCAAGCTGCAAGGAGACCAGAGAATCCGGTCAGCCCATTCTGACTGCTTCTGCCAATACCAGTGTAAACGAAGAAAATTCGGACATTAATGATATTGAAGATCTGGACAGCCCGGAACCTACCCCTGACACAGATAATGACGATGATGATACATCTGGTGGTGATGATTCATCCGGTGGTGATGATGCATCCGGAAGCGATGATTCATCCGGGGGCAATAACAACAGTGACAGCGATTCAGATGACTCGAATACTTCAGGCGGGAATAGCAATGGAAATGCCTTCGGCCAGGATAACGACACCACAGCTCCTGGCAACTCTGAAAACAGCAACGGCGTTCCCGGCGGCAACGAGCCAGGAAATAGCAATGGGAACAATGGTGTAGGGAATGGCAACGGCGGCTCCAACGGAAACAACAGCAATACCGCTGGAGGTAGCAACAATAGCGGAACCGGAAGCGATTCCTCCGGGACCAACGGTAGCTCCCAAGATAACGGAAGTTCCGGGAATAATGACAACAGCGGGAATTCCAATAGCAACAGCGGAAGCTCCAATAGCAATGGCAATGGCAATTCCAATAGCAACAGCGGAAGCTCCAACAGCAATGGCAATGGCAATTCCAATAGCAACAGCGGAAGCTCCAACAGCAATGGCAATGGCAACAGCAGCGGTCTGACCTTCCCGGAATCATCAGCTGAAACATTCGACATTGCGTGGGGCAGCTGGGATTCACCAGCAGACCAGAACTGGGTTGTTGTAAGACAGGTCGATGACAAACTGGTGCGCATCACCACCAGTGAATTCTTCGCTGAACTGAGCCCGACCCCGGTTGCCAACATGACTGGCTCTCACAGTTACCGCACAGGTATTGCCTCATCTTTCATCGGTAGCGGTAGCTCCGGTGACATTCACAGCCTCGTTGCAGAAATGGCGGTAAATTTCGACACCGGCGCGATCAACAATGGTAGCTTGCAAGTACTTTCAGGTGATCATTCATGGTCAGTCAATTTTGATGGCCTGGCACAGAATGGTCTGGTAGAGCTTAATGCGCTGGAGGGTCAATTGATGGATGCATCGGGCATCATCAGCAACAATCTCGAAGTCGATTTGGGAGGAGCATTTACTGGACAGAATGCTGAGGCATTCGTTGGCGGCTTTCAGATGCTGGATATGATCAACGAACTGAACCACGTGGAAGGAATTTTCACCATCGAACGCTAACGACGATCAATCTCGACACCTTAACTCCGACTAGAATACGAGGCCGCATCATATAACTGATGCGGCTTTTTTATTGCTCGCGTTAAATACTAACTTGCATCGTTTCAACGTGGCGGCCGGGCGTGTGCCGAACCCCGGAAAATGGCATTCATCAGGATCACATTCAGGCCATCGAGGTAAGCTCGCACCGTGGGATCCTGGGTAAAGGCAATCACCTCCCCGGCTCCGCGCGATTCCTGAACAACGAACGGCTTGTAGGCAAGCTGGCGACGATTCTCATCCCAGATGTAACCACTCGCCAGCAGTTCATCCGGACCCTGAAAGCGCGCCACGTTGACACCGTCGTTGATCCGAATCGGTGTATAGATCTCGGTACCCCTCACCAGCACATTGAGCACAGGCGCCACACCCGCGCTCAACCAGTGCTCCGGATGAACATCGGCACGTACCAGCACCCCTGCCACCGAATCCGGGCTATCCTCCAGGGCCACTACCCGGTCCTCGTATTCTTCATTCGAAGTCAGGTAACTGCCCTCGACCGTCGCCTCATCTGCTTGTTCTTCTTCGGGAGCCTCCACTTCCACTACAGCCCGCTCCCGCCTGATGCTCAACAAGTCGACATCGGGATCAGAAAGAAACTGGGTTGCATTACCCAGCGCTACGACGACACCTCCCTGCTCGACCCAGGTCTTCAGATTCTCGATTCCGGAAGCGCCCAGGGCTGACTCATACCCACGTCCCGACATCAGGGGCAGTATGAGCACCTGGTAATGGCGCAGGTCAGCACTGCGCAAACGATCCACCCGGATCGGCGTAACCGGGTAACCAAACTGGCGTTCGATGACAAACCGGGTATTCCCGGCGCTGTAGGCAGTGGTCGGTTCATCCCACGCCATGGCGACCCGAGGTGCATTGAAGCGAACCACGTTGGCACTTCCGAAGCTCGGCCCCTCAGTTACCCAACTATCGTTGACGGCCACGACTTCAGCACCGGTCTGCGCGGCGATCGCACTTAGCTGTTGAAAGATGTCTGCTGGATTGTCTGCCACATCCAGGATCAGGCTTCCGGCCGGATACTCGTTACCGACATTCGTAAAAGCCTTGTCGTTGCTCTTCACGGTGAGTCCGCGTTGCAAAGCCTCGCTCAGCAGACGGACCGCGGATGCCTCACCCCAGGGCACAATATAGCTCACACTGGCTTCTCCACCGATGACACTACCCGCCTGTATGAGGTCGGTTCCATGGCGAACAAACTCACCCGCAGGCGCCCTGTTGCAGGTATCGGCCTCAATATTGAACATCAGCGGCAGTGACCAGGCCGTGACATCATAAATCTCATCGGGCAGGTTCTCCGAACGTCGCCGTTCCTGCTCGACAAGAAAGTCTTCCTCCATGGGAACATTCACATCGAGCAGGGTGCGAATGAAGCGTTTCGCTGGCTGATCGGTGCGAATCACATAGGAGCCGCTGTCGTAGGAATTGCCACAGGCACTGAATGATGTCAGGGCACGATCTACTTCCACTCCCTGCCGACCCAGCAATCCAGCTATCTTGTCGGCAGCATCCTGGTCCGCTTGCACCGGAATGATATAGGCACGAATATTTTCTTCCTGACCCTCTTCTATAGCACTGGCGCGATAGTTGTAAAAATCCGTCAACAACTTTTCCCGATTCACCTGCACCGTTTCGGCAGTGGCGAGCGAAGTGATGAAATGATTTCTCACCGTGTAGCGATAATGCAGGTCATTGCCATCGTATTGCCTGAATACCAGACCCCGCGCCGATGCCTGCTCGTAGGTCATGGCGACGCTGCCGAAATAAGAGGGCCAGCTGGCACCATAGCCAGGATAAAATGCGTCGTAGACTTCGCGGGTGAAGTAGTCCACGCCAAATTGATCGAAATAGCGCGCATTGTTGCGGCCGAAGAGCTGCAGGCTATTGCGCTGATCCTCAGCCAGATGTGGATTGAAGGGAATGGCCTCCGGAGCGAAGAAATAGGTACCGTCTGAACCCATCTCGTGGGCATCCACGTAAGCCACCGGAAAGTACTCCAGCATGGCTGCAGTTCGGCCCTGGGTTTCCGGCTGGGTCTGGATGAACCAGTCACGGTTCATGTC
Source organism: Pseudomonadota bacterium (assembly GCA_027621405.1). Lineage (GTDB taxonomy): Bacteria > Pseudomonadota > Gammaproteobacteria > Pseudomonadales > Pseudohongiellaceae > UBA9145. The sequence continues at coordinate 26,807 of JAQCBT010000006.1, forward strand.
GAAAAGATAATGATTGGTACGACCCCCCGGCCAGGGCTCATCATGCTCTGCCGAGATGCGGTCCGAATCCGGCCGTATGCCTTCGGCACTGGTAAACGCATGAATAAAGCGGTCCCTGCCATCGGGATTCTGCATTGGATCTATTACTACCACGGTGTCGCGCATTATCTGCTCAACCCTGTCATCTCCCCTGGAAGCCAATAGATGATAGGCCGTTAGCATGGCCGCATCTGTGGAAGAGATTTCGTTACCGTGCACACCATAGGAAAGCCAGGTGATGGCTGGTTGCGCTGCAATTATGGTTGAGGCGTCATCCTCATCGGTAAGCCGGGGATCTGCCAGGCGCTGCATATTGCTCTTTATATCATCCAGCCTGGCAATATTTTCCGGAGATGAGATTACCGCATAGACAAGTTCCCTGCCTTGCCAGCTGCGGGCATATTCCTGCAGCACAACTCGCCCCGGCTGGGCCGCGGCCAGTACCTGGAAATACTCAATGGCATCAGCATGCCAGGTTATGCGCTCGCCGGGTGTATAACCTAATGTTTCTTCTATGGTGGGAATGGTCGGGTCGTAATCCGCATTTGGCCAGTAGACGAAATCGTCCTGTGCATGTATAGGCAAAGCCGCGAACAGGACAAACAGTACAGCAAGCAAGCCAGTGGGAAAATTGCGGGCATCAGCTTTACTAATCATAATGGACCTCGGGATAGTTCTCTTGGACTCCTCCCGCCTGCCAATCCTGTTTGGTTTACGTCGAGGAAGAGTATGTCTTCGGATGCTATCTGTTTTTGACAGGCTCATCCACAAACGCGCCACCAATCGAGCTCTCAACACTCACATAAGGGAAAATCTTATGGCCAATGATCCAGTTCCCAGCATCGCGCTTGAATTCGCAGAGAGACCCTGCACCGAAATGAAGCAAAGGGCCAGCGACTTTTATAAACTCCTCAATCAGCGACGCACCGTAAGAGACTTCTCTGAGCGTGCTATACCTCCAGGAATACTGGAGGATTGCCTGCTGAGCGCGGGCACAGCACCCAGTGGCGCCAATCGCCAGCCCTGGCATTTCGCGGTAGTCAAAGACAACTACCTCAAGCAGGAAATCCGCCGGGGCGCGGAAGAGGAAGAGCGGGAGTTCTACAATTCTCGCGCTCCCCAAGACTGGCTCGACGCACTGGCTCCGCTGGGCACGGATGCGAGTAAACCGTTTCTGGAAAAAGCACCGGCACTCATCGTCATCTTTGCCGAGAAGTTTTCGATCGATGGAGAGGGTCGGAAACAGAAAAACTACTACGTCACCGAATCGGTGGGCATTGCCACTGGCATGCTGATCGCTGCATTGCACAACGCTGGCCTGGCGACACTAACCCACACGCCCGCACCGATGAAGTTCCTTAACAGGATTCTGCAGCGGCCGCAGACCGAGAAACCCTTGATGATTCTAGTGGTGGGTTATCCCGCTGAAGATGCACGAGTGCCTGCTATCAGCCGCAAAAAGCTGATGGAAATTGCCAGTTTCCATGGTGATCGGTGAACACTGCCATGAAGCCTAGTTGCGGAAAAGGAGCAGTTTGTCGTCAACCTCGTCGATGCCCGTGATATCCAGGTCACCATCGTTGTCACGATCATGCAGCACAGCACAGGATGCCGCGGCTGGAGCGATTAACTGCTTGGGTTTGCGCACCATGGTGCCATCGCCAAGGTTTTCGAAGATCAAAAAGAGCCTGGTAGTAAAATCCGCGGTGACCACATCGAGATCACCGTCTCCATCCAGGTCACCCACATCCACCGCCAGCGGAAAGCCCTCACCGTTTTCTGCAACAGAATAGCTCGCCGTTGACTCCAGTCCACCGAGTCCATCACCCAGGGTGACCGTCATGGTTTTCTGTTGTGAGTTCACAGCGACCACATCACCGTGACCATCGCCGTTCATATCACCCGCTGTTAACATCCAGGGATCGCCTGCCGCTGCACTGCGGCTGCTTTCCGTGAAACTGCCATCACCGTTTGAAATCAGCGCCACCAACTCATTACTGATTCTGGAACCCACTACGATATCAGTCAGTCCGTCTTCATTGAGGTCAACACTGGCACAGGACCATTCACCATTGGCCACATCGAAGGTGGTCGCGCTTGAGAATGTCCCGTTGCCATCATTGGTGAAGAGCGCCACCCTGTTGCCAATATAGGTCGTAGCAAAGACATCGGCATCTCCATCATTCTCGAAATCCAGCAGGCAAACACCTCGCACTCGAGAGCCAGCTACAAGATTTTGGGTCTGCACCAGGTTGCCTGCGCCATCTCCCATGAACACGTGCACATGGTTACCCCAGGCACTGCCCACAACGAAATCAATGTCACCATCTCCATCGAGATCGGCACCCTCGTTGGGGCTCGGACGATTGGCTTCCTCGATGGGGACGATAGAAAAGTCACCGTAGTTGCCGGCGCCATCATTGAGGAAGATGCGCAAATCATTGGATATTTCATTGGGCACGACGAAATCAGACCAGCCATCACCATTGAGGTCTCCGGCATAGGCACCGTAGGTCTGAATCTGCTGCTGTGAGCCAGCTTCACGAGTGGAAATTTCCTGGATCTGCTCGAAGTTCAGGTCGGAAGTACCGGCGGTAATCCATTGCGACCAGGAATAGCCCCTGGTCAATTCGCTACCATCGGCGGCCCTGATGGAACCCGCCGGCAGGGTTGCCGATAACCATTCCCCGGCAGAGAGTGAACTTCTGATATCGAAGACCAGGTTTTGGCCATCGGTGCTCAGGGACGTCTCTCCCTGGATAACACCGGTCCAGCGCCCGAATACCTTCAAATCATCGGCGCCGACGGTGCCCGGATCGACCGGCCTGTCGAATGCCACCGTGATCTGCGACTTACCAGCGGTAATGGATCGGGGCTGTGGCGTGAATTGCAGCGCATGGAGACTGGAGCCGGCGTTTACGGAGAAGCCTGCCGCCATCTGGTCATAGAAATATTCCCCATCGATACGATAACCCACGAAGATATCTACCGCTCCCAAGGCTGCACCCGCGGCACCCTGGTAGAGCTCGAGGGGCATACTCTGGCTCAGGATCACTGCCTCCTGGAACGCTGGAACCTGCTCGGGATTGAATGGCTGGAGCTGAAGACTGCTGTCGAGTATGGATAGTTGGCCTCCACTGCTCACAGCTACGATGACATCAGCCAACCGACCAACATGGGCTGACTGGGGGCACAGGGTACCGCCTATAAATACGTTCTCGGCCGCTCCCACACTGGGCACGAAATCCATGCCGCCATTGGTGGAGACGCCGCCTCGAAAAACCTTGCCACTCGCACACTGCGCAGACACAACAGCTGGCAGAAACAACATAGCTATGGCAGGGATTATTCCCAGCGCAAGGCCTTTGCAGCGCAGTTGTATAGTTCTATTCATGCTTCCAGCCTATCGAAATCCAGGGGAAATTGCAGGTATTGCAGCGCAGTTTCCGGTCCAAAAAAACAAAGCCCGGTCATACACTATGACCGGGCTTTGTCTGGAAGCTTTACAGCGAGTGGAGGCTTACTGCGGCGGGTTTCCGATTGGTGTGCCTTCCTTACGCCATTCGCCGTACAGGTATTCCTCGCTGAATTCGGCACATTTGAACTCCAGCAGCTGATAGTTCTCCTGCACATGACGGTACAGCGGCAGGCTGATGGTCCATGGCTGGGTATAGGTATTGGGATCGGTCATTGTGGCTTCGTACTGAACGTGATTGGGGCCCATGGGAGTCCAACGCTCTTCAACGACCATTTCCCAGCTGTGGTGGTTGCCGGCACGATCAAACCAGGTATCTGGCATCTGTCCGGTGACACGTACCACCAGGGTATCCCCTTCCCAATGGGCATTGGAGTGCCCCATCCAGGCATCTACCTGGGAAACAATTTCTGGCTGATCGACATAGAGAATTCGATTGGCTTCGGCAAACTCGTAGGCGATCAAGATGACGTCACTGGACTGCACGATCTGAAATGGAAACGGCAGGTAGTTCGCTCGCGGCACACCCGGCATATAGCACTTAGTGAGCGGGTCTTTGTCGATCGCATCTACACGATTGTCATTGCGCTGACGCAACGCCTGCTCCGTGTAAGGGATACGGCCACCCTCAACAATACCCTGGCTGCCGGGAATGGCTGACAGGGCACCCATCACATCGGGATGCGGTCCATAGGCGGCAGCATGGGGCTCGATGTCATAATGAGCCTTGGTCATCGCCTGCCAGATACCGCTAAAGTCTGGCTTGCCGTCTGGAGTTCGGGGAAACTCATCCAGAGGCTGTGCCATGGCACCAGTGGCCAGGAGCAGTCCGAACAGAGTGGTCGTTACTTGCTTGCTTAGATGCTTCATTGGATTACCTTAACTTCAGTTTTATCTAATCTTATTTTTGTGTACCAACAGGGACCAGCTACAGCTTACTGTGAGTCCTCTGTCGCGCGTAATTCTTCCATGCGCTCGCCGCGCAGAATATTCACCATACCGTAGTTACCTTCATGGCAGGCATACTCATAGATCTGGCCTGCCACTTTGGTCATGGGAACGATGGCTGTGATCTTGTCGGTAAAAGTCGACTGATCCTCGATGGTGAACTCATAGTTCACCGTATCGTAGGCAGTGCGGGTAAAACGCTCGGTCAGGACCATGTCCAGATTGGAACCGGTGCTGGCGAAAGTCTGGCGGTAGCCATTGAAATTACGGGTCTCGACAACCAGGGTATCGCCGTCAAAGTAGCCGCGTGAGTCACCTGACCATAGCCGGATATCATCATCCAGCGCAGGCTTGTCCACTAAGGGCACTATGCGCGCATCGTGAATCATCTCGGTCATGATGACCGCCGTGTCCTTGCTCTGGAATATCTGCATGTTGTTGTTATAGAGGCTCGGTGTGAACGGAGGACCTGAATTGAAACCAACGATGCAGCGCTCGGAAAGACCTCGATCCTCGGGCCCATCCTTGGCAATCCCGCCAACCACATAGCGCACGGGTCGCTCACCAGGTACATCCGGGCCAAGTCCACCAAACTGGCGCGGCGCACCTTCCACTGCGGCAGGAACGCGGCCGTCTTCCGGGTAGACGATATGGGAGGTCCGAACCGTATCACCGATACCAGCGCTTTCGACCCAGAAGTCGTTGTAGCCGCCGGGGTTATCGGTAACAGGTGGCGCATCAGGATCGACGACCGCCTGCGCGGCAGCAGCATCAGCAGCGGCAGCGGCAGCTTCCTGTCGGGCGATGGCCTCCTCAATCTGCTCCCGGGTCAGAAATTCCTGATTGCCGTAGCGCTGGGGGCGCTGCATGGGAGTATTGGAGCTGAAATTCCATACTCCCTGTAAATCAGGCTGGCCCCATTCAGTGCGTGGCACCTCGTAGTCATCCTGTGCTTGAGTATTTACTGCTGCCAGGGCGATAAAGGTAAGTGCTGAGAATTTAATAAGATTTTGCTGTCGCATTGCATCCCTCGAGGCTGAATCGAACAGAAGCCGTAAAGTAGAGCTTTAGCCTTTAATAATCAATAGAACGAGCAGCCTTATATCCGATGGCAGCGACGACTAATCGAAATTCAGCGTCGGGTGAAGCGGGTCAGCAGACTGGAAGTGTCCCAGCGACCACCACCCATCTGCTGTACCTCGGCATAGAAACTGTCTACCAGCTTTGCCACGGGTAACTCCGCACCGTTGCGTTCGGCTTCAGCCATGGCAATTCCCAGATCCTTGCGCATCCAATCCACAGCAAACCCGAAATCGTATTTGTCTGCCAGCATGGTCTTGTAGCGATTCTCCATCTGCCAGGAACCGGCAGCTCCCTTGGAGATGGTCTCGATGAGGGCTTCACCATCGAGACCCGCCTTCATGGCGAAATTAAGTCCTTCTGCGAGCCCTTGCACCACTCCCGCGATGCAAATCTGGTTGACCATCTTCGCCAGCTGCCCATTGCCGGCGGGACCGAGCAATTTATGAAAGCGCGAGTAGCAATCGAGCACGGAGGTGACCTTTTGATAGCTGCTCTCCTCGCCACCCAACATCACGGTGAGTGCGCCATTTTCTGCACCTGCCTGACCACCCGAAACCGGCGCATCTAGGAATTCCAGGCCACTTGCCGTCAGGGTTTGCGACAGCTCTCGCGCAAGCTCGGCAGAGGCGGTGGTGTGATCGATGATCACCGCCCCTTTTTTTGCGCCAGCCAATACTCCCTCACTGCCAGTGATGACTTCTCTCACATCATCATCGTTACCCACACACACCAGGATAACGTCACGTCCTTCGGCGGCGGCTGCAGGTGTACGTGCCATGTCTCCCCCATATTGTTCACACCACTGCTCGGATTTTGACTGAGTGCGGTTATAGACACACATTTCCATGCCGGCTTTCTGTACATGCCCAGCCATGGGATAACCCATTACCCCCAAACCCACAAACGCTACTTTCATGATTTCTCCTGTGCTTAATCTTTATTCTGGTAAGCGAGGCCTAGTCGCTCTTGAACTGGGAAAGCTCTGACCGCCAGTCCTGTTGCAGCAGCATGGACAACTCACCAATAGACTGGATCCTGTCTGCCGGCTTCTTGCTTAGGCATTTCATGGCGATCTCATTCAATAGCCTTGGCACCCGGAATTTTGAAACATCGGCAGGCTCCCGCGGCACTTCGTTCTGCACGGATTCAATGACCTCATGCAGCTTGTCACCGGAAGCAGGAGTTTCGCCGCACAGGATCTCGTAAATAACGGCTCCGAGGCTGTAGATATCGGTGCGATGATCGATATCCGGATCCAGCTGGATCTGCTCTGGCGACATGTAGTGCGCCGTGCCCTGGGCAGCGCCCTGCCCGGTCAGCGTGATGTCTTCGATAGGGGCTGGTTTGGCCTGCCCTTCCTCCCCACCACTGCCATCGGGGTGCCATACCTTGGCGAGTCCCCAGTCCAGCAGCACGATCTCGCCATAGGGTCCGGCGAGTATGTTCTCCGGCTTGATGTCGCGATGCGCCACACCATGGGTATGGGCATAATGGAGGCAATTGCACACCTGCTCCACCACTTCCATGAGCTGGGTCAGGTCATAGCGCTCGCGGTAATCCAGGATTTCCCGCAGGGTGTAGCCATGCACGAGTTTCATCGTGAAATAGGGGTAACCCCGACCATCTCTCCCCAGTTCATAGGTGGGAATCGTATTGGGGTGCTGCAACATCGCAGAAACCCTGGCTTCCCTGATGAGGCGCTTCTGCTCAATCTCGTCATCGGCAAATTCCGGCTTGAGAGTCTTGTAGCAGACAAATCTGGAGAGATGTAGATCCTTGCAGGACTTGATCAGGGACTTTCCACCCTTTGCTATTGTGCTGAAGAACGCATAGCGCATGCGTGGATCGATTTTCTCAGGCAATGGCTTGTCTGTTTCTTCGAGAAATACCGAGCTGTAGCTCTTGGGGGGTTCGGGAAAATTCAGCACCTGGACATCCTGTTAGCTAAAAAGACATGACTTGAAGGGTCGAAGGTTTACAGGCGAAAGGTAGCATTGTTGCCGCCAGCTTGACCACGGCTGTCTGGCCGAACTTCGACCTTCCTCTCACTACGCCGGGCTATATAATAGCTGACCTGATTTACAGCAACGGTGCTGATATCCATGCCAGACCAACGTTCTACCGCGACGCGGGAAACAGTATTTCCAGCGCGCTATGCCGAAACCGATGCCATGGGCGTGGTACATCACGCAACATACCTGATCTATTTCGAAGAAGGTCGCAGCCAGTATATGCGCGACATGGGAAGTGACTACGCCAGGGTGGAAGCCAGTGGCTATCAACTGCCTGTCACCGAGACGTCAATCCGCTTCCTGGGTAGCCTGCGCTATGGCGACATGGTGCGGGTCAGGACCCAACTGCAGGAGAATCGCAGCAGGCGAGTCACCTTCTCCTACGAAATCCTCAATGGCAATGATGACGCCGTACTGGTTACCGGCTTTACCCGACATGTCTGGACCGATGCTGACGGCAAGGTTACCCGGGTGCCAGACTCATGGAAGCAACTGTTTGGCGATTGAAGAATGAAGAACCTCCTCCACCGATTAATTCTCAAAGCGACCTGCTGCTCGAGCTTCGTCCTGATCGCAATCGCCAGCAACCAGGCTACGGCCCAGGCGGTTGTGACCGAGAACGTGGAATTCGCCGAAGTACTGCAATACCCATCCCGGAACTATGATCACAGGCTTGACTATGCCACAGGGGAGTTTCAGTACGGCCTGCTGTGGCTGCCCGAGGATCACCCATCGCCGCCCTTGCTGGTCTTTATCCATGGAGGCTGCTGGCTAAACAGCTTCGATGTGAATCACAGCTTTGCAGCCAGCAGCGCACTTGCCGATGCCGGAATTGCCGTGTGGTCCCTGGAATACCGCCGCACCGGAGACCCCGGTGGCGGTTGGCCAGGGACTTTCGAAGACATCACGAATGCTATCGCCAACATTGATGAATTAAAGGACTTCGGCGTGGACACATCCCGCTTTGCGATTGCCGGGCATTCAGCCGGGGGACACCTGGCACTGCTTGCTGGCTCCAGATTCAGAGAGGCTAGTGCTGTCATTGGCCTGGCCGCTATCGCCGACATCGACGCCTATGCGAGGGGCAGTAATTCCTGCCAGACGGCGACTCCCGCCTTCATGAACGCCGAGCCAGACGCCGCTCCCGAGCTCTACGCTGCCGCCAATCCCGCACAGCAGACTCTGCATGCAAACACCCACCTGCTGCATGGAGACGTAGACACTATCGTGCCGCATGCACAAACACAGAAAATGCAGGCAAGGCTGACGACCGTAACGGGAGCCGGTCATTTCGACTGGATTCATCCAGCGACGCCAGCGTTTTCGCTACTGCTCGAGCTCTTGCGGGGAGAATTACTACGATGAATACAGACAAGCTGAAGCAACTGGATGCGGCCGACCCCCTTCGCCACCTGCAGGAAGCCTTCGACATCCCGGAGGACACAATATACCTCAATGGCAATTCCCTGGGCCCCCTGTGCAGGGCCAGCAGGGAGCGCATCAATGAGGTCGTCAATGACCAGTGGCGCAGTGACCTGATTGCATCATGGAATAAGCACGACTGGATCGACCTGCCGCTTATCACCGGCAACAAGATCGCTCCGCTCATTGGTGCCCGGGAAGGACAGGTAGTGAGCTGCGACTCGGTCTCGGTGAACCTGTTCAAGCTGCTCAGTACCGCACTCATGCTGAGGCCGGAATGCGAAATCATTCTGACCCTGCAGGACAACTTCCCAACCGACCTGTATATTGCAGAAGGCCTGTCCCGATTCCTGGGAGATGCAAGGCTAAAAGTTCGCAGCCTGGACCTCGAAGACCTGGATCTGGCCCTGGAGTCCACACCGGCGATCGTCATGCTCACCCAGGTTAATTTTCGCGATGGTTCCGCACTCGACATCGAGGCTATTACCCGAAAAGCCCAATCCAATGGCAGCCTCGTGATCTGGGACCTGTCCCATAGTGTGGGAGTCATGCCGCTGGAGATGGACCGGTGGAATGTGGACTTCGCCGTTGGTTGTGGCTACAAGTACCTGAACGGAGGGCCCGGCGCACCTGCATTTCTCTACGTAGCCGAGCGACACCTGCCACACAGCGAACAGGCACTGCAGGGATGGATGGGACACAAGGCACCATTTGAATTTCGTCCGGAATACGATGCCAGTGAAGGAATCGAGCGTTTCCTCAGCGGAACTCCTCCCATTATTTCACTGGCGGCGCTGGATGCTGCCCTGGAGCTGTTCGACGGCACGGACAGTACCCTTTTGCGCAAAAAATCGGCGGCACTGGCCGAGACCTTCCTGATACTCAAGGCACAATACCCGGAACTGGACGAACTGCAGCTCGTGTCACCGACTGATCCAGAACTTAGAGGTGCGCAGCTCTGCTTCAGCCACGAAAAGGCCTATTGGATCTGCCAGGCGCTGGTGGAGAGACGGCTGTTCGCCGATTTTCGCAATCCAGATGTGCTGAGGCTGGGCTTTTCGCCCCTGTTCCTGAGCTTCTCAGGCCTGCACGATGCCGTCTATCTCCTGGCCCGGGTTATGCGTGAGAAAAGCTATGAAAATCATAAATTTGCGAAAAAAGACAAGGTAACCTGAAGTGCTTGGCGGTAAATTAGGGAAAATCGGGGTAATTTCCGCCTGTACGGGGGTGAATTGCCCTATATGAGCCGTGTACCCACCGTCATTTGGGTCTACAATCCCTGTAGTTGCCCAAGATTGGGGACTGGCCCACTGTACTGGTCAAGGGCTTCCCGTTAACATCCACGGGAAAAATTCCTACAAGCCATGGATGATTGGAATTGCGCAAGGCAGAGCCCAGCTTGAACCGGGCATGGTTGCCAGAATCCCGGCCCATAGTGTTGCGCACAGAAACAGAAGCGTCGATAGTCACAGGAAGCAGTAACGAACAGACAGCGGCATGAAGGAATATCTCGACAAAGTTAAATTCGCCACAACCAAGTCACTGACCCGGTTGATAATGAAGGCGCTTGATGATGCCCGTCTGCAGATTGAGGCGCAGGCCATGCGCTTCGTTGGCGCCAAGTTGCCCCCTATCGCCGAAGAATCGCACGGAATCGTCGAGCGATTCATGACCAACCTGCACAACTATTTCGAAGAGCTCACCACCCTTGTCGTCAAGGATACGGAAATCGAGCCCGACAGCTATGACAACCTGAGCCTGGTCGATCATGACTACCTCGAAGCGATGATCGCGATGGAAGGCATGGTCAAGCAGCTACGCGATGGCGAGATCAAGGGTATGCGTAGCCTGCTCACCCGATTCGAAACCATGTTCCCGAACATCCGCATCGATCAGACCAACAACCCGCTCGATCCCGAACAGGTTGGTGATTGCTTCAATGAAGCCATCAAGCCCCTCGGCTTCAAGGCCCATTACCTGCTGACGATCTATCGCGAATTCAACAAGACTGTCTTCGGCAAATACGACGAGGTAATCCGGGAAGCGAACGAGACCCTGGCCGATCTGGGCATCCTCCCCGACCTCGATATCACCGCTCGCGAACGTGAACTGCGCAAGCAGAAGCGGGCCGAGGCTCGCGCGCAACTGGAAGCGGAACAGAAAGCCAAGGCCGAGGCGGAAGCCGCAGAGCTTGCAGCCCGTATGAAGAAACCTGCAGTCGCGGTAAAACCTGCCGCGGCAGCGCCCACGGCGGCGCCGGAGCAAGCTCAGGCTGAAATGTTCTCCATGATGCAGACGCTGGTGAAGAGCCTTGCGGAGAGCCGGGCCGGCAACAGTTTTTCCGCAACGGCTAGTGCCGAAGTCAGTACTACGATAGCGGCTGAGCAGGAAGACCTGCGTCGGCAACAGCACAAACTCATGTCCATGCTGACCGACATACAGTCCAGCATGATCAATGGCAGCGCGAATGCCGGCGGAGTTGTTAACGCATCGATATTGGCGAAGTCGATCAATGAATCATTGAGGGCGAGCCAGTCCAGCGGCGACCTCGGTGCACTCTCGGTGCAATCAGGTGACGTCATCAACCTCGTCACCATGCTGTATGAGGCAATCTGGAAAGATGAAGCGCTGCCGGTGGTGATGAAGGAATTGATTGGCCGCACCCAGATCGCGATCATGAAAGTTGCGCTGGCAGACACGAACTTCTTCGACAATCAGAACCATCCTGGCCGTGCACTGCTGAACGAACTCGCCCTTGCTGGCATCTCCTGGACACAGACTGCGAGCCTGGCTGAAGACCCGGTTTACCAGAAGGTGAAGTCCCTGGTAGAACGGCTACTGGCCGAACAGGAGCCGAGTGCAGCGTTCCTGCAGGGGCTGATTGATGAATTGAACGTTTGTCGCGGCGAGAAGATCGGTGCCGACCTCAGTCTGGAGAAGAGAGTCCGGGAATCCTCCACCAAGAATCCTGACGAAATACATGCCTACGTGCGACAGAAAATTTATGAAAGAGTACTGAAGGGCTACCTGGATCCGGCAGTCAAGGGATTGCTGGACACACACCTGCATGAGTTCCTGGTGAAGCTGGTTATGAAGGAAGGCCCAGAAGGCAAGTCCTGGAAGCCAGTCATGAGCACCATCGATGTTCTGTTATGGACAGTACAGGCTGAGAAACAGCCCGGCGACAAGGAACGATTCGACAGAATCAATCCCCGACTGGTAGATAACCTCAGCAAGGCACTGGAAATCGGTGGCGCTTCCAAGACCAAGATCACCAAGATTATGCGCCAGATAAAGCAGATTCAGGAATTCACCTTCCACCAGGCATCCCATGGTGTGAAGCCACCCAGTCGCCAGATTTCGTCCATGGCGGAAGAAATTCGACTCACCACAGCGGGCCAGAAAGACGTGCCCGCCCTGCCCCGCAACGACCCTCACCTGCGACGCATCGACAAACTTCCGATTGGTGCCTGGCTGGAATTCAGGGGTAGTGCCGGACAGCGCATTCGTTGCTCGCTGGCCTCGAAGATCGACAGCATCGACAAACTCTTCTTTGCCGACAGTGAAGGTCACAAGGTTATCGAGATTACCCATATGCGGCTGGCCCATGAACTCAAGGCCAATGGCGTGAAGATAATCAGCGAAGGCACCCTCGTTAACCGGGCGATGGAGTCGGTGGTTTCCAATCTCAAGCAAACCGCCGCCGATAACAAGCCGCGAGAGATCGCCACAGGCTAAAGCCGTTTTCTGGTTTCCGCCAGTTGCTATCGTGCCGACAGACCCAGGGCCTGCACTTGCTGGTAGAGAAACCGGGTCAGCTCGGAGCGACCGCCCCGGCCCTCCAACTCCTGCCAGGAAATGGGACTGCCTATTTCAACTCGCACCGTCTTCCCAAACTTGTTCAATGCCTCGTGCACCAACAGTGCCATACGCAATGGTTCGGCTATATGAGAAGCCACGTGAAACTTGCGACTGTTACGGCCGTGGAAGTACACCGGCACAACCGTCGCATTGGCCTCGCGAATGATCTTTGCTGCAAACGTGGTCCAGGGAGCATCCACAACACGGCCAAACCCGAATCTGTCCGCGGTGGACACCATGCCGGAAGGAAAGATCAACACCGGTACGTCGCGAGACAGGTGCTGTAATGCCAATTGCTTGGAGCGGATATTGGTTTTTTGTGCGGCCTTGGTTTCCTCGAAGTCGATCGGCAGGAAAAATCGCGCTAGCTGCCGATCCTGGCAAAGCAGGGAATTCAACAGTATGCGCAGGTCGCCCCTGGCCTTGAGCGCGAGATCACACAGCACGACCCCGTCCACGACGCCGAAGGGATGGTTAGCCACAAACATGAGCGGCCCGGAATCGGGGATGGCCGCAAGTCGCTCGGCATCGAAATCTACCTTGATGCCTGCCTCCTGCAGTGCGTCGGCGAAGAAGGTCTGGATATTGAAGTCCCGTTCCTTCAGGCGGTAGTAGAGCGATTCGATCTTGTTGCGACCGAATAACACTTCCAGTGCGGAGACCAGTTGCCGGGACAGCCAACTATCTTCGGGATTTGTATACGAGAGCGTTGGCGGGTCTCTCAGGTAGGCTGAGAACTGCGGGTCTATTTCAGAAAGATCCATGGAATTCAATCTAGGTGAGCCCTATTGCATTTTGGTGACAATGGCTGGCTTATTCCAGCGCTGCAAGAATCCTGGAAAAGTTCTGCGCCACCGGATAACGCCCGGCCGTCCAACCGAGTCTCACGATAATCACCCGTTCCGTCGGGAAGACCATGACCAACTGCTGACGATTGCCGTTCGCATAAAACATGTCTTCAGGAAGGTCGCTGTAACGCAGTTGCTCATTGCCCCTGTTTAACCACCACTGGTAGCCATAGGCCCTGTCGTTCTCCGAAGCATTGGGACTGGTCGCCCGTTGCACCCAGTCTTCGCTCACAATGCGGCGATTATTGATTACGCCTCCGTCCAACATAAGTTGTCCCATGCGAGCCCAGTCCCTGGCTGATGCGTAGAAATATGAACTGCCCATGAAGACGCCGCTGGCATCAGTTTCGAATACCGCGTCCTGGAATCCCATCGGCAGGAATATCTCTTCGATGAAATCATCATAGGCTGCCTGTGGACCTCCCAGGGTTTCCACATAGAGCCGGGACAGCAGATTCGCAGTTCCCGAGCTGTAATTGAAACGCGTTCCCGGTATTGCCGCCAATTCCTGGTCGAGGACATAGTCAGAGGGAGAGGGAACGGTAAACAACATCGCAGTGGCATCATCGCCGGGATTGTATTCTTCGGAGAAACTGAGCCCATCGGTCATAGTCAACATGTCCGTGATGCGTATGGCTGCCCGCTCATCGTCGGCCCATTGCTCAAAGCCAGGCTCTGCACTTAGATCGATGATTCCGCGCATCTCGAGATTTCCCAGCATTATCGAGTTCAGGCTCTTCGCCATGGACCATCCCAGCAGCCTTGATCTCGCGTGCATCTGCTGGCCGTAGGCTTCAGCCTTGATCGCACCGTCCTGAACCACGAGCAACGCGCGAGTATTGAGGCCAGCCGCATTGTCCTGGGCGAGTATCTCTTCTGCCAATACCTGCAAGTTAGGGACCACGGTGTTGACATCGGGGCCTGCTGGCCATGGCGCGTTGTTTGACTGTAAATTCCTGAGTTGCAGGCTCTGCCTCTGGTTGAAACCTGGGTAGTCCACCGCACATCCCAGGCCAGGAATATAGGAAGCGGTTTTCTCGTTCAGCCCGTACAGCGATGTAGTAACAGCCTGGGATTGGTCATCATATTCCACCGTGATCTGGGACAGGATGGGTGAGTACTGCACCAGATCCTCGAACGCCTGCTGCTGACTATTCCCGATCACATACTCGGCGCTGCACAGCAGCTTGGATCCGATTCCCGTGGCAACCCCGGGGCCATACACAATAAATGCCGGGGTAATACCGGCCACATAGAGCCCACCAGAGAAGAGCGCCACCAGTGCCGCCAGCGCTATTACTATTTTCTTGATCATCGGACCACTCAAGAAGGATTCGGAACCAGCAACGGCTCGTCAGTTTTCGTTCGTACTCGCCAGTGAACTGGCGTGTTCAAGCTTGCCACCGGAGAGGAACAAAGCCAAGCCCAGGGCGCCTGCGCCAGCCGCAACAGCATAGGGCGCGGCATAAAAATTGCCACTGCTGCTATAGGCGAAACCAAGCAGTGCAGGACCGATGGACGTACCCAGCGACGACATGAGATTGGAAACAGAGAAAATCCGCGGATAGTCACGCACACCAAATGCCTCGGCCAGGATCAAGGGCTGCAGCATCAACAGATTACCGACGCTGGCACCGAACATGAACAGGCCGATGCAGAGGGTGACGATATTGAACCCACCGGCCAACATGCTCAGGGAACTGGCCTGCAGGATCATCATGGCGATCGCGAAAGCCTGGATGGACACACGCTCCACCAACCAGCCACCAATCAACCTGCCCACGATACTGGCCACTGGCACGATGGCGACCGCTACGGCGGTCTGTGCGTCGCTGAGCTGTTCCCGTGCAAGCCCATATTGGTGCGCAATACCACCTACCTGGGCCATCATCAGAAAAATGTAGCCTAGACTCATTCCCCAGAAATATTTACCCCGTATGGCCATGGAAAAGGTAATGCCCGGCTCTTGTACTTTCTGCTGATTAGTGCCAGATGCCTCATTTTGATCTACCACAGGCGCTTCATCACCATCGATCTGCAGCCCCATTGATGCGGGGCTGGGTCGCAACCAAATCCAGGCTACCGGAATAACACCGAGCACAAACATCAATCCCAGCATGGGTGCCGCCATGCCGAATCCGAAGCGATCCACCAGCAATACACTCAGTGGCGTCAGCACCACTCCACCCAGGGAAAGTCCGGTGGAAGCGATAGATAGGGCCATGGCGCGCCGGCGGCGGAACCAGCGCGTGATGA
Organism: Pseudomonadota bacterium; assembly: GCA_027621405.1. Classification (GTDB taxonomy): domain Bacteria; phylum Pseudomonadota; class Gammaproteobacteria; order Pseudomonadales; family Pseudohongiellaceae; genus UBA9145. The sequence continues at coordinate 42,751 of JAQCBT010000006.1, forward strand.
GCGTCGTGGCTGGCAACAGGGCCGAGGCCGCAAAGCCGGCGCCGAAGAAAATATAGACAACAATCAATTGCCACAGGGCACTCACCAACGGCAACGAGCTCAGCGACAGGCTGGCTAGCAACGCACCCCCGGTTATGCAGATTCGTGGGTCATAGTTCTGTACCCAGCGCGCCACAAACAGGCCGGTGATGCCACCACTGAGAAAGAAGATTGAGACTGCAGTAGAGGCGGACTGCACATCAAAAGCGGGCTGTTCCGCCAGAGCGTTGAGGTAGATGGCATGGTTGTAAAAACTCAGGCCACTGGTAAACGTCAATTGAACAAGAATAGCGCCTACGATTTTCCAGCCGTAGTAGAGCTTATCATCGTCAGCGCTCACGACATCAATCCATTGCCGGATGATAGGTAAAGTAGCCAGTGAACATCTCTTCCCAGCTATTCAAACCGTATTTGATCTCGAGAGTTGGATCAGGGTTGGTGGGATTGGATGCGGAGTTATCCAGGGCACCGATTACCTGAACCCGTGTACCAGCAGGCAGTTGCCTTGGTGTATTCAACACGTAATGTGGCTGCCATCCATAATTGTAGGCCGGTACGCTGAGCAAAGTCTCTGAACTCCCATCCGGGTATTGCGCCACAAACTTCATCTTCTTGCCTCGGTAATTCATGCGGGCACGCAGGCCGGTAAGCACTACATCATCCGCGAATACATGACTCGCCTGCTGGGGGAAATCCGCAACCTCAGGGGGCAGGACAAATCGTGTTCCCACCGCTTGGACCAATTGCTCTCGCGCAGGTGGTTGCTCGCTGAAATACAATCCTATTTCAGTTTGATCCACCGTAGACTGACCGTTAGTCACATAATGAAACTGCATGGACAGGCTGTGACCGGCGGGTATTCTCACGCCAACACCCGGCGCGTACTCGGTAAGGTTCGTGGTACCGGGTAAGTAACCCGCAACGAATCGTCTGCTGGAAGACGTTTCGCTGCGCTCAGACCCCCAGAAGTCTTCACCGGGTTCCGTAACAAAAGTCATAAGGTGATGCAGGACCGAGGCATCACCGGCACGATATTGCACGGCGCGCAGCCAGCGGTCTTCCGCAAACGGTAGTTCCACATTGCTGTAGTAGTAGTCGAGCACACCGGTGGGTGGAATGGCGTGCTCCGGTCCCCGCACGATGTAGTCCGGCTCGCCGAGTTCCCAGCCGGATTCAGACGGTGGTACAAAGTCTTCCAGGGGATCGAAATCTGCATCTCCCTGCGGCGCTCCAGCATCGATCCAGTGCACGAGAATCTGCCTTTCCGCGGCGCTGAGATTACGTGCGCTGTCTGAATCGATGAAATGAGGATCAGTTTGCATCGGGGGCATGCGCCGATTGAGAATGACCTCGCGAATCATGGGCGACCAGCCCAGCAACATGATGTAGCTGTCCATGGCAAAGGGCCCGACCCCACCCTGCCGATGGCAATCCACGCAATTTTCCAGCACCACCGGCGCGACTTCGGTGGCGTAGTCCGGGGGTGACTGCAGCTGCCTCTCGCGCTGGGCATAATTGATTTCGCAGCCCGCACTCCCGGTCACAATCGTGTCGCTGATGGATTCCGTCGCGACGCCGGTTAGCGCATTTTCGAAAGCGGCCTGGAACTCGCCATTAATTGTACCGCGGAAGAAAACTGACAGACGTTCCGGATTCAACAGCAGGACATCGCCCGCAGCGTTCACGCCCAAAGCCGCAGATACCAATTGCAACTCATCCTGCAGGACAGGCAATGGCAGGGCCAGCCCAGTGAGCGATTCCCGTGACAGTCCCTGGGTGTCGAGTATCAGGAAGTCGATACCCTGACTCGCATATTGTGTTTGCAGGGCAGCAAAACGCTCCAGCGTCTCTGGCATGACAGCGCAGCCACTATCGTAGGCGAGCAGTGCCAGCGCATCGCGGTGGCGGTAACGACTCAGTTGGTGAAATTCACCCCGCTCATCCAGCAGCGCAAAATCCCCTACCCGATCCAGTGCCCCGAATACGCTGGCAGGCAACAGAGAACCAAGCAGGAAGGTTAAGTAGACAATTTTGCGCATGGATTTTACGGGGCCAAACAATGTAACAATTTGTAAAAAAACAATGACATATCGGCACTATTTGCGGCACTTAGCCGCTAGACGTCAGTGCAAATGGCCGTTATCCTAGCGTCCCTGCTTATGAACGTAAAACTGAATGAAGATCAGTACGTCGGATCCTGAGCCCTCTGCTAGAAAACAAGCAACATCAAACTCACGCAGAGACCACAATGCAGCAACCGATTGATTACAATAAAACCGCAGCCAATTGGAGAGACAACCAATGCGAACAATAAAACAAGTGCTTACTACAGCCCTCTTTACCCTGCTGGCTTCAGTGGCATTCAATGTCTCAGCACAATCTGCCGACACCGGCCGATTCCTGAGCCTTGCTCCCCCTGAGGGCCTGCCTATTATCCCCGTTCTCGAAGGTTGGATCGACAACATGGATGGCACCACCAGCTTCTCCTTCGGCATCATCAACCGCAATGAAGTTGCGGTAGACATCCCGCTGGGTACCAGCAACTACATCGTACCCGAGAAGTATCAGGGTATTCAGCCTACGCACTTCCCACCCGGTCGCTCCACCGGCGCCTTCACCGTGACGGTTCCCAATGCCGAGCGTGAGACTGATGTGTGGTGGCATGTGAAAACAGGCAACTCTGAAGAATTGAAAGTACCTGGCCGATACGGCATCGGTGCCTACGAGCTGGACTTCATTCGCCCACGTCCCCAGGGTGCCCTGCAGCCACTGGTTGGCATTGGCGAAAATGGCGCACAACTGCCCGGCCTGTACTCGCAGATCGGTGACTACCCGGGCGGCACTGTCCGGGCTGGCGAGCCGGTTGAGCTGGTGGTCAACGCCAGAGACCCCGCTGAGCGGGACCCAACTGACCCCCGCTTCGGTGAGCCTCTGGCCATGGGTGTGGAGTGGAACAAGTACCAGGGCCCTGGTGATGTGACCTTCACTCGCCACGAGAGCACCGAAGTACCTGAAAACCCTTACACCGAGAGCGATCCACGCTTCCGCTTCTTCCGTGAGCCTGCGGCTAACCAGGGTGAGATTGCAGGACCTTCCGGAATGGCCCGTGTCTATGCCACCTTCTCGGCTCCGGGTGAGTACATCATCTCCACCAAGGTGGACTCACACAATGCCCCGGATAGCTCAGACGGCGACCAGTGCTGCTGGACCAATATCTTCCAGCGCGTCACTGTGCGCTAAGCACAGCCAGCAACAAAAACCACGAAATACGTGACAGACGACCGGCCAATGGCCGGTCGTTTTGTTTCTGCTTCACAGAATTGAGAATATTTCTCAATCAGATGTCACAATACCTCTGGAAACAGGGCTGAAAGCCCCGTTTCATGCGGGTCACAGCTTGTTGCAATTTGTTGCATTGTGGGACTGAAAATCACTGGAATCAATGGACTTTTCGCATGCTGCTGGATACTATTTTCGCTTGAGAATTGCCCATTTCCCTACTTGAGGAGAACAGCATGATAAACGTGCGTAATAAGAGTGCCCTGCTGGGCGGTGCCGTTGCACTGGCCGTCAGCATGAGCACACAAGCACAGGACGAAGTGACCTATAACGAGCACGTCGCGCAGATCATCAACGAAAACTGCGTGGTATGTCATCGTGAAGGCGGCATCGGCCCTATGCAATTCGAAAACTATGACCAGGTTCGTCCCTGGGCACCTCTGATTCAACTCAAAGTTGCCGCCAGGGAAATGCCTCCTTATGCGTACGACCAGCATATCGGCATTCAGGATCTGGAAGGCGACTGGCGACTGGAGCAGGAAGAAATCGACACCATCGTGGCCTGGGTAAACCAGGGTTCACCCATGGGTCCTGCCGATGTAGTTCCGCCAAAGCCTGAGCTGCGTGATGTTTCCGATTGGAACTTCGCGGGCATGTTTGGTCAGCCAGACCTGATCATTCCTTCCAAGGCTTACGACATTCCTGCCAACGGTAACGACCTTTGGTCCAAGGAATTCGTTGATCCGGGTCTGACTGAAAGCCGCTGCATCAAGGCAGTACAGGTTAAGCCTCGCGGTGACGCGTCAGCGGTTGTTCACCATGCGAACTCCGATGTCTATGTCTATGACGATCAGGGCGAGCTGCAGCAATACGGCCAGCTGACTGAGTACGCCATGGGTAAGTGGGGCGAGCTGATGCCAGAAGGCGTGTGCCGCACCATGCCAGCAAACTCTCTCGTACGCTGGGACATCCATATGTTCCCAGGCGGTGTAGGCGCGACTGCTCCCGGCACCATGATCGAAGACAACGTGGTTGAGATCGGCCTGTGGTTCCACGACGCGGACTTCGAAGAGAAGAACGACGTGTACAAGCAGGATCTGCGTCTGTACCCACTGCGTGAAGGTTATGAGAATGGCCACCTGATTGTGCCTCCTCATGGCTACGCCATGACCCAGGGCTTCCATTCATGGGATCACCCTGTTCGCATCGACAGCTTCCAGCCACACGGCCACCTGCGTATGAACGCGGCCTCCCTGGAGAAGTTCGATCCGAAGACTGGTCGTACAACACAGATCAGCCAGATCTCCAACTGGTCAGCTACCTGGCACCACAGCCACATCTATAACCCTGATGTAGCGCCTCTGCTGGCTCCCGGTGAAGTACTGGTTATCAAGCAGTGGTACGACAACACAGCCGACAACCCCAACAACCCTGATCCCGATCAGTGGGTGTACGGTGGTAGCCGCACGGGTGACGAGATGTCTCACGCCTGGATCGCTGTGACTCACCTGGACGACGAAGGCTACGAGCAACTGGTAGCCGAGCGTCGCGAAGCTGAGCAGCGTTCACTGGCTGGCAGCGACGACTAACCGTCACTGACAAGCAGTTAAAACAAAGGCCGATCAGGGCAACCTGGTCGGCCTTTTTTTGTGCTCACACTCTCGTATTTCCCAACCCTGAATTGATCCCCTCCCCTGTTTTCAGACATTCTCAGTACCCGCTGTCATTCTCGCTACAACGCCATACATACAGTGTTTACTTCCCGGGATGAAAAATAAGGCACTGATTTTTAAACAAATTTAAGACAAGCACTCGACAGACGACGCATAAAACAGGCGGCATAAAATAGCCGCTGCAACGCATTAGCAGCAAATTGCGCCTTTTTCGGCTTAACTTAGTGGAGTACACTCGGGAGTTATCCGAGATTTACACCCGATTCGATCCGCAACATTATTATTATAACGAGGAGAGAAGCATGAAAATCGCTAAAACTTGGACCGGGCTTGGCGCCTTGACCTTGCTCGCCGCCAGCTCACAAAGCTTCGCACAATCTCATGATGAATTAGCCTATAACGGCGAAATCGGCCGCATCATCAATGAGAACTGCGTGGTCTGCCACCAGGAAGGTGGTATTGGCCCCATGGCATTCCAATCCTACGATCAGGTTCGCCCCTGGGCACCCCTGATCTCCTACCGGGTTGCCAATCGTGAAATGCCCCCCTATGCCTACGACCAGCATATCGGTGTGCAGGACCTGATCGGTGACTGGCGCCTGGAACAGGAAGAAATCGACAAGATCGTGGCCTGGGTTGAGGCTGGCGCGCCAATGGGCGATCCTGAAAACGCCCTGCCTCCACCGGATTTGAAAGATCCCAGCGAATGGAATTTCGCGGCCGAACTGGGTCAGCCGGACCTGATCGTGCCCTCCAATTCCTACGATATTCCCGCCAATGGCAACGACCTGTGGAGCAATGAGTTCGTCGATCCCAGGATGACTGCCGATCGCTGCATCAAGGCAGTACAGGTCAAGCCACGCGGCGACGCCGCCGCCGTTGTTCACCACGCCAATTCCAGCGTGTGGATGGAAGATGACGAGGGCGAACTGCAACGCTATGGCATGCTCACCGAATACGCCATGGGCAAGTGGGGCGAGATGGTTCCTGAAGGTGTGTGCCGCACCCTGCCCGCCGGCGCCATGATCCAGTGGAGCATTCACATGTTCCCGGGCGGCGTGGGCGCAACAGCGCCGGGCACCATGATCGAGGATAACGTGGTTGAGATCGGCCTGTGGTTCCACGACGAGGACTACGAAGAAACCAACGACGTCTACAAGCAGGATCTGGCCCTGTATCGCATCGACGAACAGGACGACCTGGTGATTCCACCTCATGGCTACCAGATGACCCAGGGCTTCCACAGCTTCGACCACCCCGTGCGTATCGACAGCTTCCAGCCCCACGGCCACCTGCGCATGAATGCCGCGTCCCTGGAGATCTTCTATCCGGAAACCGGCCGCACCGAGCAGATCAGCCAGATCTCCAACTGGTCAGCGACCTGGCACCACAGCCACATCTATGAGCCAGATGTTGCGCCTCTGCTGCCTGCTGGCGCCGTGCTGGTCATGAAGCAGTGGTATGACAATACAGCCAACAACCCCAACAACCCCGATCCCGATCAGTGGGTATACGGCGGCAGCCGCACCGGTGATGAGATGACTCATGCCTGGCTGGCCATTACTCACCTCGATGAAGAGGGTTACCAGCAGCTGGTTGCAGAACGTCGCGAACGCGAGCAACGTGCACTGGCTGGCAGTGACGACTAATTTCATTCAGTAGTCAGTTTGCTAGAATCGAAGAGCCCGGGTGGGGGACCATCCGGGCTTTTTTATGACGTGCAATTCTTCCTGAACAACAGGCAGACAATGAAGGTATTCACGAGGGTCTTCCCTCTTCTCATTCTCAGTGTATTGATCCCGGGCATCGTGCCGGCACAAACTGCTGACGAGGAAGTCATTGTTCTCAGCATCAGCGGTAACAAGGTCGACTTGCTGGAGAACCTGCCCGAGACCGGGACTCACCTGGGCACCATCACCGCCTACTACGCCGAGATTCCCGAGATAAGCAGGCAAGAACTCGCAGGTCTATGGCAACAGATGCGACGGCGCACGGAAGACTACCGGGTGGCATTTCGATCAGGCGACACGGCCGAGATCAATGAGACACTCGACGACCTGGGCTACTACTGGGCCTCGATTCGCACGATACACGCGCGGGAGTTTACTGCCGCGGCAATTTCAGCAATCGAGTCTGCCTACGCGGGAATATTTCCCTTCATTCGAGAGCCACGGTAATCGCTCCGGCGACTCAATTTTGTTGCCGCAATAAAAATGGGGAAGGCGCATTACCTTCCCCACTTCCTGTCATTGCTTACCAGTGTAACGGTGCTGATCGGGAACAGGCAGACTACATTTTTCGATCCCATCCCCCTAAACTCCGGCAATTCCCCAGACTACCAACTCAAGGTGCCCCCATGACGGAACAGCTCGCGCAATCGATTGGCTCTGCTGGTATCGATATCGCTTACGAAACCTTTGGCGATCCTGCTCACCCATCGGTCCTGCTCATCATGGGTATCGCCAGCCAGATGATCCACTGGCCGCTGGGACTGATCGAAGAACTGTGCGCGCGGGATCTGTACGTCATTCGATTCGACAACCGTGACTCCGGACTCTCCACCCACTTCCACGATGCGCCCGTGCCGAATTTGCCGGCCGCCCTGCAGGGTGACCTGTCCAGCGCCAGCTACACTCTGTCCGACATGGCATCAGACTGCATCGCCCTGCTCGATCATCTGCAGATCCAGCAGGCCCATATCGTGGGTGCCTCCATGGGTGGTTTCATTGCCCAAACCGTGGCCATCGAGTATCCGGAGCGGGTGCTCAGCCTGACCTCCATGATGTCCAGCACCGGTGCCATGCTGGTGGGCCAGGCCGATCCCGAAGTATGGACAAGCATCGGCGCCATGGCGCCAACGAACCGGGAAGAAGTCATCGAACAGGCCCTGCTCGCGTTCGATATCGTCGGCTCACCCGGCTATGAGAGAGATGAGGCCGCTATCCGCGACCGCGCAGGTCTGGCCTATGACCGTTGTTATGATCCAGTGGGGGTGATGCGCCAGTCCGTCGCCGTCATTGCCTCGGGAGACCGCACAGCCGCGCTGGCAAAGCTGTCGTTACCGACACTCGTCATACACGGGGAAGCGGATCGCATGTGCAATATCAGTGGTGGCCAGGCCACGGCAGACGCAGTACCGGGCGCCTGCTTCCACAGGATTCCGGGAATGGGTCACGACATGCCCAGAGCGCTGTGGCCGGAATTCGCAGCGCAGATTGCAGGATTGGTGTACAAGCTGTCTGCATAGTCGGTAGCGGAGTCAGCGGTGCATTCTGCACAAAAAAAAGCGGTGAACACTACGTGTTCACCGCCCTTGTCTTATGAACCAGGGATTGCCTAGGGGAACAGCTGGGCCAGAGTGGCTTTCGCGTCATCACTGGGAACGTGATTCAGGTTGGCGATGACTCCGGCCAGTTGCTTGGCATTGTCCGGAGCCGCACCGGCCTGGATTTCGGCCATCAGCGCCTTTCCTTCTGCGGATGCAGCATGGCTGATATTGGCGACCGCGTCGGCCATGCCGCGCAGTTGATCGGGAAATTGCATATCGCCGGAGATCTCTGCCAGGGTGGCTTTGTCGGCGTCAGACGGGAAGTGATTGATACTCGCTACAATGTCGGCGATCTGTTTCAGGGCCGCTTCTATGGGGTCGCCCTGCGCCATGGCAGACTGGGCGAACAGCCCGGAAAGCGCAAGAATCAACAGGGTTTTCGTCAGGTTCTTCATTTTTGGGTCCTCTCAAGCTGGATAAAAATCGATCAGCCTCTCGAGTGTAACCCAATGGTATGGCATTAAATAGGGACTGCAGACCTTATTTCTACCAGATTCGGGCAGGAGCCGCGCACAGAAAAGGCGAGTCAGCACGGCTGACTCGCCTCTGGATCGGGTTTGCCGGCTACTTACTGGGGCGAGGACATGATCATGGTATGCACCATGTTCATGGCGGACCGGGAACGGTTTCGCTCCGAGCCAGACAGCTCGCCGATGGCGGGGCCGCCCTGATTGAAGATTCCGCCCCGCAGTGCAGACAGCAGGTAGTTCATCTCGTCGGACACATTGTTCGAGGACGAGGTGAATTCGCTGGCCACCGCCTCCAGCAACTCGTCCCGGTTATCCAGGTTTGGATAAGCGATGATGTCGGCCATGGCGGCTTCCAACATATGCAGGTTGTCGATGATCACGGCAGCCTCGGGAATCTCGCTGTACACAGACGGCGCAATCGCGGGAACGCTGGGCAATTCCACGGGCACCGGGTACATGGTCATGCCGGCGTCGGAACCCACCTTGTTCCAGAAGCGCTCCAGAGTCGTGGGCACACTGCCGGCGAACTGCGAATCCAGCTGACCAAGCACGATGGCCTCCAGAGAAGCCAATTGTAGCCACTGGTTCGTCCACAACAGGCCACTGAGGCGAGGGAACGCCGTCTTGGTGCTGTTGGCGTGGTCATGGTTCAGATACAGGTCGGCATTCTTGGGTACCAGGGAGATGGCATGCCGCGCATCTTCAGACTGGTAGCGTTCGATCAAGGCGGTCACCTGCTCGCGCTTCTGCGCCATGCTGGGGCCCCGATTGGCATAGATGTCGAACAGGTCGCGCTCGAACTGGCGTCCCCAGGACAGCACACGCCAGGCGTGGGTTGGCAGGGATTCGGCGTTCTCGAAGGCGGACTCTGCATCCTCGGCGGAGTGCTCGCGGCGCAGCAGGTTGGCGGCGGCCACCCGGGCCTGCACTTCCAACTCGCCATAGGGACCATTCATGCTCATGTCCATGGGCATCTCCATGCCGCCATGGCCCATGGCCATGTGGTCGCTCATGCTCATCCCATTCAACATGTCGATCTCCATCTTCGCGTCCATGCGGGCCGACATGGTGGAGGCATCGGCATTAATGTTCGCCATGGCATCGTAGATGGCTGCCTGAGCCACGTCCTGGGCGCGGAACAGCTTGGCCAGGTCTGGATAGCTGGCCTCCAGGGAACCACTCTGGGCCACGGCGCCCATGGACAGCGCGGCACCCAGAGTCAGGCCCAGGGCCTTCGGTAGCAAATTGGACAGGGTCTTGTTTTTCATCGGTATCCCCTCGGTATCTTTGTCTAAGTCGGAATGTCCCAGGCCCTCTCCCGGCCCCGCATTCCGCCTGCTTGGAAATCGTATCGAGCGCTGCTATCTGGTCTGGCGAGCAATACAGTAATCAGTGCCACAACAGCGCTTCGGAATAACAGGAAAGCATAAAAGCCCCCCTCTTCAAAGTCCACCAATTATCGCCGGAGTGAGGCTGGGAAATCGTCGTAAACTATTGATACTTTGCAACAAATTGTAATGATCGGGTGCCGGGATGCAGCCCGGCGCAGGGCTTTCACGGCGATGATAAACCGGGCAGCCCGGGCGTTAATTGACCCACATCAGGAAGCGCGGGATGCGGGCGGCTAGTGGTCGACGAAATGGAAATCTGCCGGCCCGGCCCGGCGCACCAGGATGATCGCGTCCTCGCCGCCGGCGGGCACGGTCCAGGAGTGATTCAGGGAACCCGGAATCACGATGTAGCTGCCCACCGCCAGCTCATGGTCTTCATCTCCGAGCCGGATCGACAACTCCCCCGCCACCACGACGACATACTCGTCATGGGTATGCCAGTGCAGGTCGAAGTGAGAGCCGGCGGGAAACAGCGCGTAGTAGGTGACCCCTCCAGTGTCGGGATCGACACCCTGTTGGGCGGTCTGGACCCCTACGGGGAAGCCGTTGCCGCCGCCGGGTGCGCCCCATTCGATCTCGTCAATTTTCTGTACTTTCGCATCTGCTGCCAGTGATGTTGCTGGAACGAACAAGAAATTTACGGCAATAAACAACGAGATTGTTGAGGCTCTGAGCAACATTTCCTGACTTCCCTTAATCGGCGAATCTAAAGGCACTAATGGTAATCCAACTTACCCTGAAGTTCTTCAATCTCACGATCACGAAATCTGTAGCTGCGCATTTCGGGAATTGATCTTGCCCGGGATAAATAATCAGAAGCAGTCGGGAAGTCATTCTTATAGATATGTAGCTGAGCCAGATCCAGACAGGCTTCCCACTCGCCAAATTTGGCGCCAGTCTGCTCGGATATTTCCAAGGATTCCTGTAAATCCTTCGTGGCCGATTCCAAATCCCGTAGGGCAAGATGCAACTTCGCCCTGGAGTTCAAGCCTGTGGGAAGGTATAGCCACTCATCGGCGGAACGGAAGAGCTCGACTTGTTTGTCCAATTGAATTCTTGCGTTTGTCTTGTCACCAAGTTTGAGAAATATCAGACCTAATACCAACAGATCACTTGCATATATTGATGTAGTGTCAATTGCCACCTGCCAGGTTTTGCGCTGCCTCCAGGCAAAGGTCTTGAGAGACCGCTCTAGCGCTTCAGATAACCGCCCAACTTCAAGCAAATATTTGCAGTAGTAAGAGCTAATAGTTGGGAACACGACAGGCGAATCCGGAATTGGTTTCGAGAGCACCAAATCAGCTTGCTGAAACATCCTTCCTGCTTTTTCAAAGTCTCCAGCCAGATAATTAATATATGCCTTGAAGTTAGATGCCATAGCGATTGCAATTTCGTTTTCAGACCTCTGTATTACTTGCTCCATCTCTTCGATTAAATTAGCAGCAGAATCCAGCTTGCCCGAAGCGATATACATCGAGAGAAGCGGTGCCGCTGCGACTGACGCTTGTAACCAATCTTCATTTTCAATAAACCAGGTTATACTAATTTCAAATGGTGCAATCGCCTCTGCAATTTCTCCCAGATAGATTAAATTCGTCGCAGCGGATGTTATTAAATACATCTGGGATTCTCTACCAAGCCTGGCAGTAGGTTTCGTCCACTCACTTTCAAAAAAGCACCTGATGCAAGATTGATCGGCATGATGAGAGCCCTCCGCAAACATGGAAAACTGACCCTTCTTGATCTTTGAAAAATACAGGTCGAATGCTTCCTCAAAGTTCCCAGCTCTGGTTCCATGGACGACAGCATGAAAAAGCGGCTCCATTTCTTCCATGTTCTGCGGATCTTCTGGCGATTGCGCGAGTAGATACTCAAAGATCAATTGGTTCCCTTTCTGCCACTGTTCGTGCTTTCTTGTCCGCAGTTCTTTCGATATGCAATCTTTGACTAACGGATGACATTCAAGAGTTTCTTCACCTCCAATTAGCTTACTATTCAATAGTTTTGCAAAAACCAACTCCTGAATGGCATACATGAACCCGGCGTCGCTGATTGAAAAAATTCGATCTGTTACACCAGACTCTAAGCGTATTCTTGCAATATTACGAACTTCCACTGCTTTCGTTGTTCTTTCTATCAAGGAAACCAATTGCAATATCTGCAGCCCTGGCCTCCCCTCCAACCATTGCATGTAGTCAGACATAATCCTGCTTACATGTGACTCATGGTGCGTATCATCCAATACGCTATGATCAATAGTCAGCTTAACAAGCTCACCTCGATGCACATTTGCAAGATACCCAGCAATGAGGGAGAGACTCAGCGGGTGCCCGGAATAACTGCGGACTACACTTTCATATTGTTTCCTGCTGCCTTTAACACCACACTGCCTAAGCAGTTCTATGCCTTCGCTTTCCGCCAGATTTTTGAGATGCAAGGTAGCGACTCGCCCATCATTAAAGGCTTTGACATCGGCCACAAGTGAACGCGTTGTAATGATCATCAGGCCTGGATTTGAAGATGCTAGCTCGCGTATAAGAAAGGAAACTGCGGGATTCTCTACCTGCCCATGCTTTTTACCTGGAGGATATTGCAGGGGTTCCAACCCATCCAGGATCAGCAATGTTTTGGATTCTCGAATCAGGTTCGCAAGTCTTGCGGCCTTTGACCAGGGAGTGCCTTTAGAAGGCTTCTCATCGCCAAACCAGGCCAAGGCATGTTCTATAAAGTAATCACCCGAAGAGTTGCTTTCTGAGGACTGCCCTTGCCAATAGAAGGACCATGCATAGATTTTTTCGGCATCCCGATACAGGCATTGACCAAATTCCGACAACCACTTGTTGATAAGCGAACTCTTGCCGGTTCCACCAAACGCAATTACTTCTACGACATTGACAGTCGGATTCATCCAGCATGAATCCAGAAAGCTCAGCTCATTCTCGCGCCCAATCAGGTTAATGTCGGTGATCGGCATGGCGGCGATCGAAATATCGGGAGTAGTGTGAGAGCGTGGATTCTTGCGTGTTTCGATCAGGGTGCGCACTTTTTCTTCGAACTGACCAAAAGGCAGGGAGAACCATTCATGTTCGATCTGAAACACTTCTGCGATTCTCTCAACATCAGAACTGGGTATGCAGTTACCTCTCGATGTTGGCGTGCCAGTACACCAGCGACTTATTGTTTGCTTGGTTTTACCAAGTAAATTCCCAAGTTCTACATTGTTGTTGATTTTGGGATTTAGCTTGAGGAGATACAGCAACTGGAATTTATTTTTTAGATTTGGATGTTTCTCCATTTGATTCTTCCATACTCTGTTATTCCAGAGTGCTTTAAGAACCTAAAGCACGGTTAATATTGTTATTGTCTGTCCGTGTTCTACGACATGCGATCCCGAATGTTTCCAGTGACAATCCATTTCACCCACGTCTTTAGGGAGCCTATCGCAAGCGCTAACAATCGTCGAGCCTATTACCAATCCTCTTGAAATCGCAGCGCAAATAACCGCAATTTGTAGGAGAATTCTCACATCCCAGTAAGCATTCCAATCACCTTCATTAAATAGTGGAGAGAAGCAGCGTTTGCAAAAGCCTGCTAAAACTGCAGACATTCGGAGGAAAAGATTGCGGGGAATTTGAAACCAGACACGGTTTCCGGTCACAATAGCCCTACACTGAAACTCCCAGAAATCAAGAAGGCCCGTTGTCATGAAACCTTCAAGATCCCAGTCAGGCTTCACCCTGATCGAGCTGATGCTGGTGGTCGCCATCATCGGTATCCTGGCCTCCGTGGCCCTGCCGTCCTATAACCTCTACCGTAACAAGGCGCGCTTCGCCGAGGCGATCCTGGCTATTGGCGCACACCGCGGCGCCATTATCACGGCCGCCTCAGTGGGCCGTGCCACTGCACTTACAGACTTCGATTCCGGCGCCCTCGGCATTCCGCCGGTGCAGGCCCAGGCCGCTACTACTCACGGTATCTCTGTCACCGATGGCACCATTACCATCACCTGGCGAGCGGATGGGTCGGACCTGGCGGGTGAGACCTACACCCTCACCGCCGGCGGTTTCCTGCCGCCAATCCAGTGGACGTCTGGCGGCAGCTGCATCGCCAGCGGTTACTGCTAGATCCTCGCCTCCGGGTTCGTTCCAGACACCGCTTCGGGCGATATTTCCACGCCTGCATTTCTGGTATTCTGGTCCGCGGGTCTTCCACTGAATCCCAACACTTGTGCGATAACTCGTGCAACGAGTAGTTCCCGAAACAAGAAGCGGACAATAACCGCCCGGACACCATGACTGACGCCACTCTCACACCCTCTTCGAGTACCGCCCCTGATCGCATCAGCAACCCCAAGACCGTAGCTGCCAGCCTCGCGCTCGCCGCCCTGTTCTACATCCTGATATTCATCAACGTGGGATGGCGGCAGGCCAGCCTGTTCGGTGTGGGACTCGCCGCCGGCGTGATCCTCTACCATGCCGCCTTCGGCTTCACCGGCGCCTGGCGAGAAGTCGTGGCCACCGGCCGCAGCGCCGGCCTGCGGGCACAGATGGTGATGCTGGGGGTTACCGTATTGATCTTCACCCCCCTGATCGCCATGGGCGAGATCGGCGGTGTGAGTCTGCGCGGCAGCGTGGCACCGCTCAATATCGCGGTGGTCATCGGTGCCTTCATGTTTGGCATCGGCATGCAGCTCGGTGGCGGCTGCGCCTCGGGCACCCTGTTCACCGCAGGTGGTGGCAACGCCCGCATGCTGATCACCCTGGCCTTCTTCATCGTCGGTTCGGTACTCGGTAGCTGGCACTGGTCCCTGTGGCAGGATGTGCCGGGCTTCGAGGCCGTCGCCCTGTCCCAGTCCTTCGGAGTGTTCGGCGGCATCGCTGTGAGCTTCGTGTTGTTTGCCGCCGTGTACCTGTGTGCTGCAAGCTGGGAGAAGCACAAGCTCGGATCCCTGGTGCCTACTACTAGCGCCAGCTCACCCACTTTACTGCGAGGCCCGTGGCCGTTGCTGGCCGGTGCACTGGCATTGGCAGCAGTGAACGTGGCGACCCTGCTGCTGGCCGGTCGCCCCTGGGGAGTGACCTCCGCCTTCGCCCTGTGGGGTGCCAAATTGGCCGGGTTCATCGGTATCGACGTCTCCACCTGGGCCTACTGGGCCCGCCCGGGTCAGCTGCTTACCCTCGACAACAGCATCCTCTACGACACGACTTCGGTGATGAACATCGGCATCATGCTCGGCGCCCTGCTGGCGGCCGGGCTGGCGGGACGCTTCGCGCCCAGCTTCAGGATTCCCGGCAAGTCCATCCTGGCCGCGGTAGTCGGCGGCATCATGCTGGGCTACGGGGCCCGCATCGCCTTCGGCTGCAACATCGGCGCCTATTTCGGTGGCATCGCCTCCACCAGCCTCCATGGCTGGCTATGGTTCGTGGCGGCCTTCGCGGGTTCCAGCCTGGGGACCCGGCTACGGCCCTGGTTCGGGCTGAGCTAGACTAACCCCTACCTCGAACTGACAGCGAGACCCCACTGGCATAGACTGTCACCATGAGTCGCACTTCCCGCACAACCCTCAAGGGTCAGCTGTTCCTCGCCGCCGGCGAGCAGGAGTCGTTCAGCCACAGACAGATCGAGTTGCTGCAGGCGATCCGTGAAGCCGGCTCCATCAGTGCTGCGGCGAAGCAGGTAGGCATCAGCTACAAGACCGCCTGGGATCGCATCGACGCCATGAACAACCTGGCGGACCAGCCCCTGGTAGTGCGCTCCGCAGGCGGTGCTCACGGAGGGGGTACCCGTCTCACCGAATTCGGCGAGAAAATTCTGTCCGGCTTTCATGCCCTTCAATCGGAGCACGCAGAATTTGTTTCCCGCCTCGGCGAGCAGCTACATGACATGAACGATGTCTCTCGCTTCATCCAGGACAGCGGCCTGAAGACCAGCGCCCGCAACCAGTACCGAGGCACGGTAAAAACTGTGACACCCGGCGCGGTAAACACGGAAGTTGAGATCGCCCTCGGTGGAGACTTGTCCCTGATCGCCATCGTTACCAATGACAGCCAGGAACGCCTTGAGCTGAAGCCAGGCAGCGCGGTCATCGCCCTAGTGAAGGCTTCCTGGATCATTCTGACCCTTGAAGGCAGTATTCTCACCAGCGCCCGCAACCATCTGCGCGGCAAGATCAGCCAGATACGCCAGGGCGAGGTTAATGCAGAAGTGTGTCTCGACCTTGGCGCGGGCAAGACACTGTCCGCCATCATCACCCGCACCAGTCTCGATGAAATGGGGCTGACCGAAGGCGATGAAGCCAGTGCCCTGTTCAAGGCCTCCAGCGTCATCCTGATGCGCAGCTGAAACAGGCTGTAGTTGATCGTTCTGCCCGGCTTGGCCTAGCGCAGAATGGCCACGGATTTCACCTGGGCATACACCGCCATCCCCAACTCCAGCCCCAACTCGGCCACGGAACGGCGCGAGACTCGCGCGATCAGTACGGAATCCCCCAGCCTGAGCCGCACCAGGGCCATCGCCTCATCGCCTTCCTCGATGGACTCCACCATGGCCGGCAGGCTGTTGAGAATGCTGGACTGCTGCGCGGGCTGCAACGACAGGCTCACGTCCCGCGCCAGTACCCGAACCCGAGTATCGGACTGCAGCGGCTGCCCCCGATCCCGCACCCACAGTTCCCCACCGGCGAAGCGAAACAGGGCCAGTTTCCACTGCTCGTCACGCGCCTGTAGCCGGCCCTCCAGCACAGCACCGGCCTCGTCTCCCAATCTGAGTCCGGACAGGACTGGTCCCACTGGCCCGCTGACCAGGACCTCACCCTCCTGTAGCACCAGCAGCTGATCCGCCAGGCGGGACACCTCATCCACGGAGTGGGTCACGTACAACACCGGGATCTGAATCTCCCGATGCAGCTTCTCAAGATAAGGCAGTATTTCCTGTTTGTGCCCGGCGTCCAGTGCCGCCAGAGGTTCGTCCATGAGCAGCAGGCGGGGATTGATGAGCAAAGCCCGGGCGATAGCCACCCGCTGCCGCTCCCCACCGGAAAGCTGGGCGGGTCGGCGCTGCAGGAGTCTGCCGATCCCCATCAGCTCGACAATCTGGTTGCGGTCAATCGGTGACGCTACGCGCCCACCAAAGCGTTTAGCCCGCTTCTCGGCGAAGTCCAGATTGGCGGCGGTAGACAGGTGCTCAAACAGGCTGGCCTCCTGGAATACATAACCCACCGGGCGCTGATGAGCAGGCAGGCTGACTCCCGTATCGTGCCATGTCTCATTATTTACCACGATAGAACCACTCAGAACCGGCGCGAGTCCGGCGACGCAGCGCAACAGGGTCGTCTTGCCGGAACCCGATGCCCCAAACACAGCGCTGATTCCCTCCCCGGGCAACTGCAGGTCCAGCTTCAGGGTGAAGTCCGAGTCAGTTCCTGCACGGGCCTGGAAGCGCAGGGTGATTACTTTTTCAGGATTGATGGCATCGGCAAGCAACCGCGGCTCGATGGTCATGCCGAGCCCCTCGCTAAAAACGAAGCGGCACGCCCCTGCAGTGAATACACCAGCAGTAATACCACGAAGGAAAACACCAGCAGTGTGGCCGCCAGCCAGTGGGCCTGGGCATAGTCCAGGGCCTCCACATGATCATACAGTTGCACCGACACCACCCGGGTCTGGCCCGGAATATTGCCGCCTATCATCAGCACCACCCCAAACTCTCCCACGGTGTGGGCGAATCCCAGCACAGCCGCCGTGTAGTAGCCTTGCTTCGACATTGGCAGCACCACATTGAGAAAGCGATCCCAGGGGCCGGCCCGCAGGGTAGCTGCCATCTCCAGGGGTCGCGCGCCGATGCCAGCGAAGGCGTTTTGTAGAGGTTGCACCACGAAGGGCATGGAGTACACCACTGACCCGACCACCAGCCCCCAGAATGTGAAGGGCAAGGTGCCGAGGCCAAGGACGGTGGTCAGTTCCCCTACCGGGCCCCTGGGACCGAGCAGAATCAGCAGATAGAAGCCGATCACCGTGGGCGGGAGCACCAGGGGTAAGGCGACTATCGCGCCCACGGGGCCACGCCAGCGGGATGCCGTGGTGGCCAGCCACCAGGCCAGGGGCGTGCCCAGCAGCAGCAAGATTGCCGTGGTGACCGTGGCCAGCCGCAGGGTAAGGCTGATGGCGTCAAGATCGGCGGGAGAAAAACCCATGAATTTCGTGACTCCGCTTGCTTAAGGAATAGCGTTATATAGCAATTTATATAACGCATAACAAGCACAAAACAAGAAATTCACCTGTAAATTCAGAAGATTAGAGCGCTGCGCGGGTCAGGAAAATAGCGCTAGTTATTGGTAATGGTGAGGCGGCGCCATTCCCGCTGGGACAGATCCGACACTTCCTCGATGGTCCCCGCCCGGCGGCAGATGCGCTGGCTGATGCGGGTGCCAACCAGCTTCTCGTCGCGGCAGATGATGCGGTCATCCGGGTCAACGCTGGCATTGTATTGCTCGATCTCGGCCTCGGTGGGCATGCGCTGTTGTTCCCGCTCAGGGAGGGTGCAGGCGACGAGCATGGTAACTGCAAATGCAGCAGTGATGAGGGATTGCAGCAAGGTCTTCATGATTGGAGCCTCTCTTCGCGTGAGCTTCTCGTGCAGCCGTCCTCGAGTATCCATAGATTGCCGACACACTGCAAGGCGCGAAATGTCCATTTTTCAGGAAGATTCCTGAAAAATTCAGTCTCCCAGCTTCGGCTCCAGCACATTGACCACGAACACATGATACTTGCTACCTGCGTCATCAACCTCCCGCATTCGCACCTCGACCGGAAACCTGCGGCCGTCCACGTTTTCCATCTCGGAGCTGAAACACTCCGCGGCCCCGATGTCGCGACCCCAATAATTGTTTGCGAAAAGATCATCCATGTGAATCTTTCCTACAGCCTGATCCGGTACATAGCCAAAGATTGACTGCGCCTTGTTGCTCCAGGATTGCAGCAGCCCCACGTTGTCCGTAATCAGGATTACATCGAGGGAATTATCAACGATGAATTGCAGGTCCTGCTCCGAGCGGGTTCGTTCATCCAGCAAAGTCTTGATCTGCCGATTGGCGAATTCAACTTCAAACAGAATGATCGCAGCCAGCATTAAGATGAAGCAGAAGTACTCGATGTAATACAGGGCGCCAAACAGGACGTCTGATTCAATTGAAGGCAGACTCATCCGAATTGCCAGAATGACGGCACTGCTGGCACCCAGCAGTATCTTGCTGGCGGCGATTCCCGGTCCCGTCTTGACCGCACGCCACAGCAGCACCACGGTAAGCAGGATAGTTGGCAGATAGTAGACGTAGGCCACGCTCGTCGCTGGTTCTTCCTGCTGCACAACTGAGGCGACAATCGAGACAATCAGACCAGAGCCCAGTATGGCGAATATCCAGTAATAGAACACCGTCACTCGCTCGAAGATAAGCAGCAAGGAGGCAACCAGCAACAAGGTCGACCCAAACTGCAACACGATCGCCAGCAAAAAGAGCGTACTGGCATCGGGGTTCAACACCAAGGTGAACTCGACCCCCTGCCGGACAATCTCACACAGCCCCGCGAAACAGGCCACTCGCAGATATTCCCGGCGTGACTTCAAATAACTCATCAGCACGGCGCTGACGGCAATCAGATTGAACAGGGAAACAAACCCGAAAACGAAGACGTAGTATTGCTGACTTGGCTCGACCATTATTTCTGTTCCAAATTCATCGCACACACCGCGAATTCACTGTGGGCGCTTAACACATCCTGGTAAGCCTGCCCGGTTTGCCACATCAAACTGGCTCGAGAGTATCGATAATTCCCGAAAAAGTCGTTTACAGGGTTGGCCATTCCAGCTGGGTAATCACCGAGCTCACTGGCCAGCCGCAATGACTTGATATCGAAGTGATTGAATGCCCAAAACGCCTCAAATAGACACATGGACTTCCCAAAAAAGAAAAAGCCCGAGTGGTGGGTGCCAATCGGGCTCTTTCTTCAAATTGTATTCAGACTAGTCGTCGGAACCAAACTCTTCCTGCAGTTCCAGTCGACGTGCACCGGCCAGCATGCCGGGCATGGCGTGGTTGCCTTCATGGCAAGCGTACTCATACATCTCGCCATCCATCTCATGAAAACTGAGCTCCGCTGTCCACGGTTGCAGATACAGGTTGGGATCATCCACGGTGAACTGATAGACAATCTCGGTATCGGAGTAGCGCGAGAAACGCTCGACGATGGTTCCCTGAGCCGTGATAGGCACAGAACTCTCAGCCATCTGTTTGGGATTGATGTTGGTAGTCTCGACCACTAGCCAGCCGTCCTCATACCAGCCGACGGAATCACCCAGCCACTGCTTCAGTACATCGGGACGACGATTGGCACGTGCCTCATCGGCATTGTCGTAGATTGGAATGATGCGGGCATCGTGTGCCATTTCCACGGCGATCATCACGTAGTCGTCAGTCTGCACGAATTCATAGGTGCTGTTATACAGCGTACCCATCATGCCTGGACCGGCGGTGTTGCCAAAACCTAGCAGGCAACGTTCGGCCAGGGGAAATGCCTCGGGTCCATCGTCCTCACCCACACCAGTGAGGTAGCGTGCGCCGTAGTTGCGCACCGGCCAATCGGGCTCGGGTTGCTCGCGGCGAGGAATGCGACCATTTGGCGGATCGATGATGTAGGAGGTACGCAGTTCACCCTTCACATAGGCCAGGGTGGAACCCGGATCAGTCCAGAACAGGTTGTAACCGCGCAATCCGAAATCGACGCTGCCAGTTGGTGGTGCGCCAGTCTCGGGATCGATTGCAGGCCCGGATTCTATGTTCTCGGCGGAAATTCCGGCCAGGCCCATGCTGGCAACCATGGCGGCAGCCTGCTCGGCGGTCACGGTGAGGCTTTCCACACCCTGGGGACGCTGCAGTCCGGTGCGCGAGGCGTTGGTCCAGGTACCAGTCAGTTCGGGTTTCTCCGCGTCCTGGGCCATACCGCTGCCGGATGCCAGTGCCAGCCCCATGAATACCGCGCCCAACGTCGTTCTCTTGCTATTAAACATGATAAATTCCTCGTAATTTCAAGTGCTTGGCATCGCTATCCTGTCCCAGCCACGTGCGCACTTGCTTCCCCGTTCATCGACCGGACCGATTTCACCGGCGTTGGCGATGTTCTAAAGAGTTCCTGCAAGAGCCTGTATTTTAGCCTTGTCAGGGAGTACTCTCCAGTCATCATCGTCGTCGTGTCGCGCCACAGCGCCACTGGCCGAAACTACAAATCAAGTAACCGGGAGAGAACAACAATGACCCATTCCAGGACATCAGCTTACACAGGCATCGTATTCCTGCTTGCCCTGCTGGCCAGCGGCAGTAGTGCCCAGGGCGATTGGATAACCTTAATCGACGGTACCGAGGGCCTGGAGAATTTCGACCGGGTGGGCGACGCCAATTGGACGGCCGAGTACGCATCGATCCGCGCCACCGAGGGCAGCGGAGCATCATGGTTGTTGAGCAAGGAAAGCTACAGCGACTTCGAATTACGGGTTGAGTTCTGGGCCAGCCACGATGCCAACAGTGGCGTATACATGCGTTGCCAGGATCGAGGGCGTATCACTGACCGCAACTGCTATGAAGCCAACATCTTCGACCAGCGCCCGGAGGCAGCCTACGGTACCGGCGGCATCGTGCATGTGGCGCCTGTGTCCGAACCACTGCCCAAGGCCGGCGACCACTGGAATGTCTACAGGCTGGTCGCCCAGGGTGATCGACTGATTGTCGAACTCAATGGGCGTCGCACCGCGGATGTTAGTGACAGCCAATTCTCCAGCGGGCCTTTCGCACTGCAATGGGCACGGGGCGAACTACGCTTTCGCAAGGTAGAGATCAGGGAACTGTAAGCCGGCAGCGCGGCAAGCCTAACGCGCCCGCATGGCTACCCGTCGGTACTCGCGGTAGGCAGGCAACCAGAAATTTCGGTCTATGGCCCGGCGCAAATCATCGTCGGAGATCTCCAGGCAGTAACCTTCCTGCATGGCAACCTTGCCCACGGCGAAGGCTATCTTCTTGCTGATCTCCGGAAGCGAGGTGAGTGGCGGCAGGATACCTTCTTCTGGCGCGCTGGACTCAGGTGCCAGTTGCGCCAGGGTCGTACTGGCCACCATCAACATCTCATCACTGATTCTGCTGGAGTATGTCGAAATCACACCGAGGCCTATCCCCGGAAAAATATAGCTGTTGTTGCATTGTGCAATCTTGTATTCCTTGTCGTTCCAGCTCACACCGGAGAACGGGCTTCCGGTTGCCACGATTGCATTACCTTCTGTCCAGGCGATGATATCTTTCGGATGAGCCTCTACCTGGCGGGAAGGGTTGCTGAGTGGAAAGATGATTGGTCGAGGACAGTTGTTGTAGAGAGTTGCAATAACTTTCTGGGTGAACAGTCCCGGCACACCCGAGGCACCGATCAAGACCGTAGGCCCGGCATTGCTTACAACGTCCAGCAGGCTGGGATACTTGCTGTCACCGGTCAATTCCCAATCGGCAACTACCGACTTGCTCTGCAGCAGACGCTCCTGGAAATCCATCAGGCCCGGGGTGCCCTCAAGCAACAGCCCATCCTTGTCCACCATGAATACCCGGGATCGCGCCTGACTATCGTCCAGGCCCTGGGCCACCATGGCGGTTACGATGAGTTCCGCGATTCCGCAGCCAGCGGAGCCCGCACCGACAAACACCAGCCGCTGGTCCTTGAGTTCCTCACCCTTTTTCTTGCAGGCCGCCAGCAAGGTACCGAGGGTGATCGCAGCCGTACCCTGAATATCGTCGTTAAAACAACACACCCGATTGCTGTATCGCTGCAGTATGGGCATGGCATTGGGCTGGGCGAAGTCCTCAAACTGGATCAGCACCCCTGGCCAGCGATCCTGCAAGGCTTCGATAAACAGATCGACGAAGGCGTCGTAGTCTTCCCGACCGATGCGGGGATGGCGCATGCCCATGTACATTGGATCATCCAGCAACTTCTTGTTGTTGGTGCCCACATCCAGGGCCACCGGCAAGGTGTAGGCGGGAGAGATTCCGCCACAGGCTGTGTATAGCGACAGTTTACCGATGGCGATACCCATACCGCCTATTCCCTGGTCGCCAAGGCCCAGGACCCGTTCACCGTCTGTCACCACGACAACCTTGACCTTGTCCTTGGTGACACTGCGTAAAATTTCATCCATGAACTCCCGCTCTTCCCAGGAAACGAAGATACCCCGGGCGCTACGGTAGATGTCTGAAAAATGCTCACAGGCATCGCCCACGGTTGGCGTGTAGATGATGGGCAGCATCTCTACCAGATGCTCACTCACGAGGCGATAGAACAAGGTCTCATTGTTATCCTGCACAACCCGCAGGTAGATATGCTTGTTGATAGGCTCGTCGAAACTGCAGTACTGGTGGTAGCAGCGCTCCACCTGCTCCTCGATGGATTCGTACACCGGGGGCAACAAGCCCATCAGGTTAAACGCGCGACGTTCCTGCGGCGAAAACGCGGAACCCTTGTTGAGCAGAGGAGTCTCCAGCAGGGAAGGTCCGGCGTAGGAAATATAAATAGGCTTGGATTCAGACATGACCATTCAATCAATTAAAGAAGCAATACGGGAACCAGTCACGACATGCAGCAGAACGATAGGATTTGCCCTGCACTGCGTGTCGAATCAATGGAAAGAAGCATATAAGCAAAGACTAGCCCATTTGTATGAATCTGTCTTTACTGTGGTGCCGAATTGAGAAGGCAAACATAGACATGCGACTGGAAGTCGCGGAACAGCCGAGAGTCGGAGGCAAGTGCCTGGATCAGGCGACCCGCCGCATGAGCACGAAGCCGGCAACGCCGCAGATCAGGATGGGAGTGAGCACCGCCAGCAGCGGACTCAAACCATAGATCAGGCTGATAGGCTCCATCATGCCCTGCACCGTGGTAAAGGCGAGGCCAATGGCCAGCGCGATGAATATGCGAAAACCCATAGTGGCTTCCCGTAACGGCCCGAATACGAATGATATACCCAGGATGACCAGTGCCAGAGTCGCCAACGGCTGCAGTATCTTCTTCCAGAAGGCCAGGAAATACAGTGAACTGTCGAGCCCTTCGGATTCAAAGAACCCGGCAAAGCGATAGAGACCAGTGATGGATTGTTTGTCAGGCTGCACCAACAATACGCTCAATAACTCGGGCGAGAGATCTGCGTACCAGTCTTCCTGCAGGTAACGGTTGGTGCTTATCCGGTCTTCGGCAAACACACTTTGCTCGACATTCATAAGTCGCCAGTGAGGCTCGTTTCCTTCCCGCACGTACTCCGCCGATTCCGCAAAGCTGGCATTGATCAGCTCACGTTCCGCATTCACCGTATAGCGACTGACGCCGTACAACGCCTGACCACCCGGAGCGATCGCATTGATATGAATATAGTCATTGCCAACCTTGCGCCAGGTACCGGTTTCCGGGTTGATGGAATCGGAACCGCTGAGCTGGATCGCCTTGTTACTGTTTGCGATCTGTTCCAGCGGTGGCGAAACATATTCACCAAGGATGAGACTCAAGATCATCACCAGCAGGGTTGGTTTAAGCACCGCCGATACAATGCGCCACTTGTGGACGCCGGCTGATTGCATCACCACCAGCTCGTTATTGGAGGCGAGAACTCCCAGGCCGAACAGGGCTCCCCCCAGGGCCCCGTAGGGCACCAGTTCATAGACACTGGTTGGGGTTGTCATTGCCACGTACATCAAGGCATTGGCCGCGGTGTAGTTAACCCCCGACTCGCCCAGTTCATCGATCAGCGAGAAGATAACATCGAGAGCCACCACGACCCCCAGCACCACTGCCATGGACAGCAGTACCGACCACCTGACATGCCGATCAAGCAGGTTCATGATGCCCTCCTCCAACTGGCCAGCCAAGGCTCACCATCCCGCATGAAGTTGAGGACGCCGAAGATTACAAATAGGAGGTGCACCCACCACAGGCCCAGCGCGGGATTCAACTCGCCATCGGCGATCAGATCCCGGCAAAACTCCAGGGTGACAAAATAGAGCACGTAAAGCAGGGCAGCCGGCAAGAGCTTGCTGTAGCGACCCTGTCGTGGATTGACACGGCTCATGGGAATGGCGATGAGAGTGATAACCGGTATCAACAGCAGCACCGAGATACGCCACTGCAATTCGGCCTGCTGTGCGACATCACTGGAACCCAGCAGAGCCGAGGTGGGCAGGGTCGATTCCTCCAGCACGGCATCGAAGGGCGCCGGGGCGGGCAAGAGAATGGACTGCCGATCGAACTGGCCAATGGCAAATTCCCCCGTGCCGGGACGCCCATCATACTGCAGCACATTATCCAGCTGCATGAAACGGGCACCGTTCTCCGGATCGATATAGGGCCTGGCCGCATCGGCGATGATTATCCTGGGCGAATCATCACTGCTGGCAGTGTCGGGATTCAGCGCAACGAACACGTCACCCAGCTCCCTGCCCGTATCACCATTCTCGCGAATTCGGGCAGCATAGGTTACCCGCTCACCTTCTCCGAAAGTCTGGAACTGGCCGGCTACGATGAGGTCTATTTCGGTGAGTTGATCCTGGGTTTGTTTCAACTCCTCCCCGTTGCGCAGTCCCAGCGGAGACAGGAAGAAACTCAGGGATCCAACGACAAGCGTGATCACGGTGCTGACGGCCAGGACATTCAGCAGCAGCTTCTTCTGGCTCATGCCGGAACTCAACAGTATTACCATCTCGTTTTCCGCGTACATTCTTCCCAGGGCGAGAATGATAGCGAGGAAAGTTGCAAGTGGCAGGATGACCAGCAGGAATTCTGGAACCCTGTACAGCATTAACAAGAGAAGGATGTCGGGTGCTTTCTCACCTGCCACGGCTTCACCAAGATACTGGATAAAACGGCCGGTAAGTGCCACCGTGAGCAAGACAAAGGTAATAACCGCGACGATCTGCAGGATTTGCTTGCTGAGATACTTGAAGATTATCAATCGATCGCTTCTCTTGCGCCGCGGTTAGCTGAATCAGCTGGGCATATCGATGGTCAGTACTTCGTCTGAGCCGTCGAAGGTGAGGCTGTAGACCCTTCCGCCGCGATCAATGTTGACCAGGTTGGATTGATCCGCCCACACATCGCGCAGGGCGAGATTAACGATGGTCATGGCGACCACTTTCTCTGTCTGCGGAATCTCCTGATATACCCACAGGAACTGGCCATCGATCTCGGAGCCGAGCAAGGTCAGGTCCAGCTCTGCAGTACTGCCATCTTCATAGTGCGCTTCCACGGCGAAGCCGTTGATCACATAGCTGCTGAACAACGCCCTGGATTCAGCGGACTCCATCAGGGCCTGGCGTTCCCCGAATATAAGACCCGCAGCATGCTCCGCGTCGTGCACAAAAAACCTGTGCATGACTTCAATATTGCCGGTGTTGGGATTGAACAGGATGCGGGTGACCGCAGTCTTCTGCTGGTGGGCATTGGCGCCGGGCGGGAAAGTGCAGGCAAGCAGGAAGGACACCAGTGCCAGGCCGATGATTCGGCCTGGCATAATGGAAGGCATCCTTCTCTTACTCGTCGTCTGACTCGTCGTCATCCTCATCATCGCTGGATAGCTCGGTCTTGATATCCTGCATAATATCGCGAGATATAAGGCCACCTCCACCCTCTGCCTTGAAGGACTCGATACGGGAGGGAATGATGCGACGGGGATAATAATTGTTCTCCATATCGACATCCGCCGTTTCCTGCAGCGGATCGACTACGATAGACACGATATCCTTGTCCGTAACCACCAGCTTCTTCACCGCATGCGGCGATCGACGCCAGATCTCGGCGGGAATGCGCATCTCCTCGTTGCCGCCATCGGCATACTCAAACTGCAGGATGATAGGCATGACCAGACCACCCTGATTGGAGAATTCCAGAATATAGTAGTTGCGGTCTTCCTCGACCACTCGATCCAGTACCGCCCGCTCCCAGTCCTCCAGACCTTCAAGGAAACTGTTGTAGCGATTGCGTTCGACGTTGGTCACAGTGAACTGGTCATTGTCGTCGTAGAAATCACGCACATCCGGATTTCGTTCGACCCAGGTGAGCATGCCTTCCTGGCGATTGCGCTCTATCAATACACTGGGAGGCAATGACTTCTCAAACTCTCGCTGTCGCGGATAATCGATATCGGGGTTCTCGGTATCGATCTGCATGGCATAGACACGGTCCAGGGAGATATCCACGTGGTCAGTGGTGTAGAACCAGCCGCGCCAGAACCAGTCCAGGTCGATGCCGGACGCCTCTTCCATGGTGCGGAAGAAGTCTGCCGGGGTCGGGCGCTTGAATTGCCAGAGGTTTGAATATTCCTTGAAGGCGAAATCAAACAGCTCGCGCCCCATGATGGTTTCCCGCAGGATATTGAGTGCGGTGGCCGGCTTGGAATAGGCATTGGGCCCCAGGCGCAACACGCTGTCGGACTGGGTCATCACCGGCACCTGGTTGGAAGACTCCATGTAATCGGTGATATAGCGCGGCTCTACTCCCCATGGAATTTCGGCGTCCCATTCCCTGCCTGCCACGGAATCGAGATAGCTGTTCAGGCCTTCATCCATCCAGGTCCACTGCCGTTCATCGGAATTCACGATCATGGGGAAATAGAAGTGGCCAATCTCGTGAATCACCACGCCAATCAGGAATCGCTTCTCTGCCAGAGTATAGGTACGGCTGCCATCATCCTGTAGTGTTGTACGCGGGCCATTGAAGGTGATCATGGGATATTCCATACCTCCGACAAAGCCCACGTTTACCGACTGTGCGGTTGGGTAGGGAAAGTCGAAGGAGAAGCGGCTGTATACTTCCAGGGTATGGATGACCACCTCGGTGGAATACTCAGCCCACAGGTCTCCTCCCTCCTTTGGCCAGAATGACATGGCCATGATCAGTTCCTGATCGGCTCCAGGCTGTTGATGGCCCTTGGCGTCCCAGATGAATTTTCGGGAAGAGGACCAGGCGAAATCCCGCACATTCTCCGCGGTAAAACGCCAGGTCGCAGTCTGGTTGCTGCCTTCCCTCTCGTTCTCCAATGCTTCTTCAGGGGTGACTATGTACACGGGTCGAGCGGCCGTCTGCGCCTGCTCGAGCCTGTCTCGCTGTTCCCGGGTCAGCACCTGGTTGGGGTTCTGGAGTTCGCCCGTTGCGGCAACGATATGGTCTGCAGGGACGGTCATGGACACATCGTAGTCACCGAATTCAAGGGTGAATTCGCCCGAACCAAGAAACTCCTTGTTGGTCCAGCCTTCGTAGTCGGTATAGGCGACGAGCCTGGGGAACCACTGTGACAGGGCAAATATATAGTTGCCCCCCTCCCGCTCGTCGTCGGGAAAATGCTCATAGCCGCCACGGGGCGAAAGTATGTCGCCGTTTACGATGTCGTATTCAAAATCGATACGCAGCTCCACTTCATCACCCGGCCCGAGAGGTGACGCCAGGTCCACCCGCATGAGGGTACCGACCACGGTATGGTTCAACGCATTCTCCCGGCTGTCAGTTACCAGGTTGATCTGGTGGCCGAGATTGGAATCTTCGTAATAGTGCAGCGCGCGCAACTGGCCCAGGCTGATGCGGGCCGGGTCATTGGCGTCGGCATCCGGGCTGGAGCCATTGAACGTGCCGCTCATGACCGCCATGGAGTCGGAACGGAAACGGTTCTGGTCCAGTTGAAACCACAGGTAGCTGAGGGTATCCGGGGAATTGTTGCGGTAGGTGATCAGCTCCGAGGCGGAGAGATGCTGGTTGTCCTCATCCAGGGTCGCGGTGATCGTGTAGTCCACCTCTTGCTGCCAGTATTCATGGCCCGGTGCACCCGCCGCGTTGCGGTAGGTATTCGGCGTTGGCAACACTTCTTCCAGTTGCCGGAACTTGTCCTGGAAGTTGCCCTTGGTCTGCTGAATGCCCTGGGCGGCTGCGGTGCCGGTCAGGGCTAGCAGCAACAGGGGCAGCAAACCCACTAAAGAGAACGAATATCGGCCTGGGCGGCTGGACTGGCTTAGGTAATTCACTACTACTCTCCTGGAATCTGTATAACGGGACAAACACAAGCAGGGCCCCGTAGCGAGCGCATAATACCGCGTTTTCTCGGGGTTGAGGTGAACTTAATGTGAAGATTGGTCCGCCAGGGGAGGTTCCCCATGGATTGCACCCCGGCGGTGCAATAAGAGCTTCTTTGCAGCTTTTCTCGGTCGTGCCGAGAAAATAGGGACAGATTTATTTTTTTAAAAAAATAAATCTGTCCCTATTTTCTCTCTGCGAAGAACCAAAAAAACCCTGCCAGGCTCATGCCTGACAGGGCCGAGGAACCGACTACCGAAGTCGACTAGCGCGTGTAATCTTAGGTGAGCTGATAGGAGATACTGACTCCCGGAGCGATTGCCTGGGCACTAAAGCTCACATTAAAGGTGCGTCGACTATCGGAGTTGTTCACAACGGTGATCACGATATTGCTGATACCGGTGGCGATACCCTCCAGGCTGCTGATGATTTCCTGGTTGATTTCCTCTGTATTGGAGAGATCGGGTGCGGGCACGTCATTGGCAGCCAGTCCCTGGAAGTTGATGGTGTTGCCAATGCCAAAGGTGGAAGTGGTCACGGTTCCTGAGATTAACAGATCCCAGAGCTGTGGATTGCTGCCGCCGCGAGCGCCCTACGCTTCTCCTCGAGAAAGGCGGCAACCGCAGCCATCTCCTGCTCTGGCAGGCTTCCCGACAGACTAAAGTAGGCATTGTCCAGCGCCCGCAACTGTGACTCCAGTTTATCGACGACCCCACCCATGGCGAGTCCATCCGGACTTGTCAGTGCATAGGTTTCGTAAAACAGCGTGTCCAGTACCAGCCTGCGATCGGCATCACCCAGTTCTGGAATTTCCAATTCCAGCTGCGAGACGCTGGCCAGGTCGAAATCGCTGCGCGCCCTGCTCTCCAGGGTTGTCTCCAACAGTGTCAGTTCATCGCTGTCCAGCAGCGGGGCGAGACTGTCGAGGACGTGATTGGGATTTTGCAAGCTGCTGGCATCTTCTTCGGATATTTCGCCACGCTCCATGGCGGCTGCGAGCAAATGAATTTCCGAGTAGGCTGTTTCCAGGGCTTCTGTCAGCATTTGTTGCCGTGCCACAGGCGCATCAAGAGTCTCGAAGAACGCGGCAAACTCCTCGGACACTTCCCGGGAGATCGATTGTTCCAGTTGCCCTGATAATGATCCTTCCAATGTAAGAAAGACCTCTTCAAGTAACTGCTCACGATTCAGGCTCGTGCCCGCTACCCGTCGAGATGGTAATGCGCTGCGCCCCAACAGGGGCTGATCATTACTGCTGCCGGGTGTTGATGGCAATCTGGCAACATCGGCAACGCTGTCGGATTCAGGCAGAGATGCTGGAGCAAGAGTCAGCCAGACCGCGATGGCGACCAGAACAAGCAGCAGTACTGTTCATTGTGTATTCATGCAGCGGACAATATACCGCTGGCTACTGGAGCAATACCAGTGTCAGAGAGAATGGGAGCAGGAGGCCAGCAATCTAGCCGGAGAGTTTATGCTTGATGTCGCTGAGCTTTTCGTGACGAATATCGGTGCCAGCCACCATGTAGACCACGTGCTCGCAGATATTCTTCGCATGATCACCGATGCGCTCCATGGCGCGCAATGCCCATAGCACGTGGAGGATACGGGTAATGCTCGATGGTTCTTCCATCATATAAGTTACGGTGGAGCGCATGGCGATTGCATATTCGGTGTCGACATTGGAATCTTCACTCACCACACGCAGGGCCGCGTCGGCATCGTAACGCACGAATGCATCGAGAGCCATATTCACCATACGCTGCACCTTTACGCCGAGGGTGCGAAACTCCACGATACCTTCCGGGAAATCGCCGTCCTCACTCACCTTGATCGCAGCCTTGGCAATCTTGGAAGATTCGTCGCCGATGCGTTCCAGGTCCCGAATGGCCTTGATGATAGCCAGCACCAGGCGCAGGTCCCTCGCCGCAGGCTGGCGTCGGGCTATGATCAGGTTGCATTCCTCGTCAATCTTCACCTCCATGGCGTCGATCTGGTCATCACCCTGCACAACCCGCGCGGCCTCACCGCTATCGACCTCAATCAGTGCGTTGAGGGCATCGCCTAGTTGCTTCTCGACCAAACCACCCATTTCCAGCATGTGCTTCCTGACTTCTTCGAGGTCGGAATTGAACTGCCGGGAGATGTGGTGGCCATGACTATCGGCACTGGAGTTCATTAAAATATCCATAGGGTTGAACGAAGTTCCATCTATAGTAGTACGGCTATATGACGGTTATCGTTCAGTCTGCTGCAAAATTAACCGTAACGACCGGTTATGTAGTCTTCTGTCTTTCTTTTTGACGGATTGGTAAAAAGAGTATCGGTGGAGTCGTATTCGATCAGGCTGCCCATGTCCATGAAAGCGGCATAGTCGGATACCCTGGCGGCCTGCTGCATGTTATGGGTAACAATAAGAATAGTATATTTGCGCCTCAATTCATTGATGAGTTCTTCAATCTTCAGGGTCGAAATAGGATCCAGTGCGGAAGCCGGTTCGTCCAGCAACAAGACTTCGGGCTCGACTGCGATGGTCCTGGCGATAACCAGTCGTTGTTGCTGGCCTCCAGATAACTCCAGGGCGTTTCTGTCGAGGCGGTCTTTCACCTCGTCCCAGAGCGCGGCCGCTCGCAGTGAATTTTCGACGATCTCATCCAGCACCCGGCGCGACTTCATGCCCTGAATTCGCAAGCCATAGGCCACATTGTCGTAGATCGACTTGGGGAAGGGATTCGGCTTCTGGAATACCATACCTACCCGGCGTCGCAAATTGGCGACATCGATTCTCTTGGCGTAGATGTTCTCACCATCGATGCGAATCTTGCCATCTATCTGGCAATCATCGATGAGGTCATTCATGCGGTTAAAACAGCGCAGCAGGCTCGATTTCCCGCAACCGCTGGGTCCAATAAACGCAGTTACCTTGTTACGCGGAATATCGAGAGTAATATTCTTGAGCGCGTGGACATCCCTGGCGTAATAAAGGTTCAGGTCTTTAATTTCTATGCAGGTCTCCAGGGAATCATCGTCTGATAGAGATGCGCCCTGTTCCTGTTGACTGGCTGCTGCCAGTTCTTCATCTGCATTCATTACGCCTGGTTCCAGTGTGGGTACCGGTTCGTTGATTCTTGCTCAAGCCGGGAAAGATTATACATCCAGTGTCTTGTACTTCTCGCGCAGACGGTTGCGAAGCGCCGCTGCGGCAAAATTCAGGGTGGCAATGACGATTACCAGCAGCAGTGCGGTGGCAAACACCAACGGCCTGGCAGCTTCAATGTTGGGACTCTGAAATCCCACATCATAGATATGGTAACCGAGATGCATGAATTTTTGGTCCAGATGGACATAGGGATAGATGCCGTTTACCGGGAGAGCCGGAGCCAACTTCACCACCCCTACCAGCATGAGGGGGGCCACTTCCCCAGCCGCACGGGCCACCGCGAGAATCAGCCCGGTCATCATGGCCGGGCTCGCCATAGGGAAAATCACCTGCACGATGGTCTCGAACTTGGTCGCCCCCAGGGCCAGGCTCCCCTCTCGCAGGCTGCGCGGAATGCGGGCGAGTCCCTCCTCCGTTGCCACGATCACCACGGGCACCGTTAACAGCGCGAGGGTTAACGACGCCCACAACAAGCCTGGCGTGCCAAAAGTAGGGGCAGGCAAGGCTTCAGGGTAGAAGGCCTGGTCGATTTCACCACCGACAAAGTAGATGAAAAAACCGAGGCCGAACACGCCGTAAACAATGGAAGGCACACCGGCGAGATTATTTACCGCTATGCGTATCAAGCGAGTGAGGAATCCCTGGTGTGCGTATTCCCTCAAATAGATGGCGGCGACGACTCCAAACGGGGTCACGAAGACCGACATCAGTAGCACCATCACCACCGTGCCGAAGATTGCTGGAAAAATTCCGCCCTCGGTATTTGCCTCGCGGGGCTCTGTTGTCAGAAACTCTGCCAGCTTCTCGAAATAGACGCCCAGCTTCGCCACCACCCCCATGGCATTGGGTCGGTAGGCTCGCACGATATCTGCCAGGAAAATGGTAACCGCGACACCGTTGGCAGCTTCGAATTGGGCAGTGTCTCTTTCCAGGTCACGGTACAGGGCATTGAGTTGCGACTGTACTGCCTCGAACTCGAGGAGCAGGGTCTGCCGCTCCGCGCGTATCGTTGAGATAATTTCAGCGCTGTTGTTACCTTCCAGTTGCAGTCGCCGCTCTCCCAGACGCAGCTGCTCCATGCTCCAGTTGATGCGCGCGATCTCGCCATCCTCTATGGCATTGATCTCGGCATGTATCGCTTCGGTTCTCTGTAAACGGCGCTGCAATTCTTCGAAGGGATCCGCGACCGCCAGGGTCTGCCCGTTTTCCTGTAGAGACTGTAAACGACCATAAAAGTCGCTCCACTCCCTTCGCTCCAGCACTGTGATGTCTTCGGGCCAGGATTGCTCCGAAAGGTACTGGGGGAATATCCAGCCGAAGTCTGCGCTGCCGAGATCCCGATTACCAAAGCGGATCAATTGTCGCTGCAGGATTTCCTGGTCTGCATTCAACAACAATCCACTTCCCTGCAGTCGTGCAGACTCGGTTTCTTCGCTGCTGATAATTTCCCCGATGATCTCTACTGGCTCTTCGATACCATCGGCCGTCGGCAGTGTGTAGACTGCACGCATCACATCGCGAGGCCAGAAATGGCTCAGGCCATTGACTCCAAGTATGACCAGCAAACCAAACAGCATTAGCACACTGATGGTCACTGCACCCGCGTTAAACCAGATCCAGGGCGTCCCATCTCGTAGCCAAATTTGAAACTTGCTGAGCTTTTGCTTCTTCATAACACGTTATATCTACTGCGTAACCGCTGCCTCACCACCTCGGCAATCGTGTTCACGAAAAAGGTAAATACAAAAAGGACCAGGGCAGCCAGGAACAGGATTCGGTAATGGCTGCTGTCAACCTCAGACTCTGGAATCTCTACCGCTATATTCGCAGCCAGTGTACGCATTCCCTCAAACAGATTAATGTCCATGATTGGCGTATTGCCCGTGGCCATGAGCACGATCATGGTTTCGCCCACTGCACGTCCCATGCCTACCATGAGGGCACTGAAGATACCGGGACTGGCGGTGGGCAGAACGACCCGATACAGACTTTGCCAGGGCGTTGCACCCAGGGCCTGAGAACCATAAGACAATTGTTGTGGAACATTAAAAATAGCGTCTTCCGCTATGGAAAATATAGTCGGGATGACCGCGAAACCCATCGCCAGCCCCACCACCATGGCATTACGCTGGTCATAGGAAACCCCCAGTTCATCGCTCAACCAGTTTCTCAGGTCACCGCCAAAGAACAGACTCTCCATCGGTGTGGCCAACACTACCGCCATCCAACAGAAGAACAGAACGACCGGCACAAGCATCACCGCCTCCCAACCATCGGGCAGATATTCACCGAGGGATCTTGGCAAGTACATCCATAGCAGACTCGCTGCCACGATACCGAGGGGCAACAGAACTACGATGCTGAATACCGAGAGCAGGTGCTCTTCTACCAGAGGTGCCAACCATAGCCCGGCAAGGAAACCAAGCACCACGGTGGGCAGGGCCTCCATGAGTTCGACCAGAGGTTTAACCTTGCGCCGCAGACGTGGCGCCATGAAGTAGCCCGTGTAGATTGCGCCACACACAGCGAGCGGTGCCGCCAACAACATCGCAAAGAAAGCCGCCTTGAAGGTGCCAAAGGTCAACGGCATCAGGGAATATTTAGGCTCAAAGTCATTGCTGGCTGCCGAAGATTGCCAGATATAGTCGGGCTCCGAATAACCCTCATACCAGACTCGTTCCCACAACGCAGACCAGGATATCTCCGGATGGGGATTATCCAGGCGCCATGCGTGAAGCTTTCCATCAGTGCTCTCTAGCAACAGGGCATTACCGCGTGGAGCAACGGCCATCGCCACCGCTCCCGCCTGCAACAAATCACCTTCGAATACCGCGCGGCTTGCCGTGGTATTGAATATGCGCACAGATCCAGTGGCATCTGTAGTCACGAAATTCTTGCGCCGCCACTCACCAGTAATACTCACGATGGGAGAATCGCTCCCGCCAAAGCTGCGTACCTGCTGCAACTGGTTACCATTTTCGTCGCGTACCAGGAACCATTGCGAAGTCTCACCACGATCTGATGAGATCAGCAGCGATACACCGCCTAGCAGGAAACGTGCATCCACAAGGTTTGCTCCCTGAGGCAGAAGATTGGCGCGTGCAACCTCCGCCACTGACCCATCCCTGAACGCTGAAGCAAGATCAAAAACCCTGACTGCTCCGCGTCTGTCAATCGCCAGCAGCCAGCGCAGATCCCCATCCAGCAACAACTGGTTTGCGGGAGGCACCAGTTCAGGCAAGGTGATCTGGCTCAGGTTGTAGACCGGACTGGCATCCGGATCGAAGGCACCGAGCAGGTTTTGTTGCCGTGCACCTCGCAGTAGTACAACGTCTCCCGCAGCATTTGATAGCGCAGCGAGGAATTGCTCTCCCCGACTGCCCACAGCAATCTGGGTCACCGGCTCGTTATCATAAACTAACAGAGGCTGTTCACCCGCAGGATAGGTATAGCTGGGGGTAACAATCCTGGAATTGTCCACGGTGCTGAAACTGGTGTCATATTCCTGCTCTACCAGCAGCATCTCGCCGCTTTCCAGGCCGAGCGCCAGCAATCCACTCTCAGCGCTGTCCGAGGCAAAACTGGAGATCGTCGCTGATGTCGGCAGGTTTAAGCGCTCACTGCTTGCCAGCACGCCAGTGTCTAATTCGAAGAAATGGAAAACGCCTTCCGCATCGAGCCGCATGGCCATGCCGGCCTGCTCTTCGATACTTAACTGCAAGGTGGGTACGCCGGGATTACCGGGCCGGTCATAGCTGCCTCGAGCTTCCACACTGGCGCCACTGAACAGGGGCATTACTTCCTGCACCAGGTAGATGAATATCAGTAACAGTATGACGATGATGCCAATGCCACCGAGTGAGATGGTGGTCCGGGCAAAGTGATCCACCGCATAACGCATGTTCCGCGTTCGCCTGAGTGATTCGTTGGATAATTCTTCCCGTGCAGTGGGCTCTTGGCTATCCAGCTCTTCTTGTTGTTCTTGTTTTACTTCCATAGTGGGACATCATTCGCTGAAGATCGGCGATTGCCCATGCCGATTATCAGAAACTTTCTATTTTTCAGGACTGACCAGTTGACCGCTACCAATTATTGCAATGGTTTGTCCGTCTGGTCATCAATCACCTGGATTCGTTAAAAAAGGCTTAGTCCGCTTGAACCAAACCTTCTCGCTTTCGTGCCGGGGGCCGTATTGACGAATTAATTGGACCCCTGATTCATAATCCCAGGTTTCTTCGCGCCACCTCAACAACCCGTGATGGCAGTGGAATATAACCATCTCTCTCCACCACCGCCTGACCTGCGGTCGACAGGATGAGTTTCAGGAACTCTTCCTCCAGTGGTGGCAGCTCGCGATTGGGTTCCTTGTTGATGTAGACATAGAGAAAGCGCGCGAGAGGATAAGATCCAGCAAGGGCATTCTCTGCACTCACTTCAACAAAGGGTGAATCCGCATTGCGAGCAAGAGGTACCGCGCGCACGCTGGATGTCAGGTAGCCAATACCAGAGTAACCGATTCCATTGATGGAAGCGCCAACCGCTTGCACTACTGAAGCCGAACCCGGCTGCTCGTTGACGTTGCTCTTGAAGTCTCCACCACACAGGGCCACTTCCTTGAAGTAGCCATAGGTACCAGAAACTGAATTGCGGCCAAACAACTGGATATTGCGTCTCTGCCAGGGTTCGGGTAGCGAAAGGTCTCCCCAGGATTGGATCGACTGCCGCAGTCCACACCGTTGATTGGAAGAGAATATGGCATCGACCTGCGCGAGTGTAAGGCCCTGCAATGGATTGTCGATGTGGACATAGACTGCCAGGGCATCGATCGCCACGGGCACCGCGGTCGGCTTGTAGCCATAGCGGGATTCGAAGGCTTCGATCTCGTTATCCTTCATCTCCCGGCTAACGGGCCCAATGTTGGCCGTGCGCTCCGTGAGTGCCGGGGGTGCCGTTGAAGAACCGGCGGCCTGGATCTGGATGTTTACGTTGGGGTATACCCGCTTGAATTCTTCACCCCAGAGAATCATCAAGTTAGCCAGGGTATCGGAACCCACGCTGGAGAGATTGCCGGAAATACCACGCACCGGCTGGTAATCCGGAATCGCAAAATCAGACTCAGCCGCCACCCCCCCTACCCCATGCAGGACCAAGAATAGAAGGATGAAAAAACCGGGCAGTTGCCTGCGCAGCATGGCGAGTCTCCGGACTGCAATGCGGAACGAGAGGAAAACGACGCGAACAGAAAACGATAGCAGTAGCATATTGCGCAATTATGACATTTTTACGCCCTGAATTGGGATTTATGGCGCTAAATTACCTTAAGTGGGAAGTTACTGCGCTTATCTCACCCATAAAATTCCCTAACTTGTTTCAGGACTACCGCTTGGGGATTTTCGCCAAGCCTTGGCCAGATTCACAATTCCCGCCGCCCTTTCGTTATCCTGGACAGTGGACTGCCCTGGGTCAGATGCCCCACAGGCCCCATAAACCGGGCTCTTTAACCTGATACGTGAAATTTCCCTGGCCTTGGCGCAATAGTTGCAACCTCCAAGTGCTGATAAAGAGTCAAACGGTGATGGTGAGGCCAGTCGCCAGGATCGCAGGACCAGAACAAAGCCAGCGGAAGACATTTCCCCCAGGAGAGATAGCATGCAGGATTCCGAATTTACCGACCCTTCAGAATCCAGGGACAAAGGCCCTAACGAGGACAGGTCGGAAGATGCCAGCAAACGCCGCTACAGCAGCGAAGAAGTGGCAGACATCATTCGACTCAGCCTGAAAGACGAGACTCGACATGCAGACAACAGTGTGGATTACGAAGAATTACTCGCCATCGCCAGGGAAGTCGGAGTGGACGCGGAGAATGTGGACCGTGCCGTGCATCTTCTGGAGGAAGAACAATCCGCCCGCGACAAGGAGAAATACCTGTGGTCCCGGTTTCGTACCCACTGCATTCTCTTCATCGGGGTTAACCTGTTCTGCATAGCTATCAACGTGCTCGGCAGTTCAGACACGTTCTGGTCCATGTACCTGTTGTTCGGCTGGGGCCTGTTCCTGCTGGGGCATTACGCTGGTCTGCTGTATGCACCACAATTCGTGGAACTGGCCATGGAACGCACCCAGAGCATGGCCAACAGCAAATATCAGGAATTCTTTGCCGATGATGGCATTGTAGGGTTCACGCTGGGTGATCCCATGGGTCTGACAGAAACCAAGGGCCTGGTGTCGCTCGAAGACAATAATCTGCTTATCGAATACCAGACCCTGGACTCCATGCTGGGGGTCTGGAAGTCGCGGGTGAAAGTCGTGGAAGTACCCCTGGCCGACATCACCGCTGTACGCCCGGAGCGCAAGCTGTGGTCAATGGATCTCGTCGTGCAAGGGAAGAACATGCGTGCACTGCGCAATGCACCGGGCAGCGTGGGTGGTACCTTGAGGCTCAAGATCAATCGTCAATCCCAGACCGCCGCAAACCGCCTGGCACAGGAGCTGAAAGCCTGCCTCTAGAGGCAGGCTTGGGTAACCTGCGGGCTATTCGCTCTTGTGGACGTGCACGTCCATCTGCGGGAACGGAATGTTCAAGCCTTCCTGCGGGAATGTCTTGTACACCTTCTCATTCATGTCGAAGTAGACAGGCCAGTAGTCGGCGGAATTTACCCAGGCTCGCACCACGATATTCACCGATGAATCCGCCAATGCATGCAGAGCCATGAAGGGTTCAGGGTCTTTCAGTATGCGTTCATCCGCTTCGATGAAACCCTTGAGTACGGCATAGGCCTTGTCCAGGTCATCCCCGTAGGCAATACCGAAGATCCAGTCGCAGCGACGTGTCGCCTGGGCGGAATAGTTGATCAAAGAACCTGTGGCCAGTGGTCCATTGGGAATCATTACAGTCTTGTTATCACCGGTGGTGAGTATGGTGATAAATATCTGGATCTCCTTCACCGAACCCATGTATCCCTGGGCCTCGATGAAGTCTCCCACCTTGTAGGGCTTGAACATGAGAATCATCACGCCGCCCGCGAAGTTTTGCAGGGTTCCGGATAGTGCCATGCCCACGGCGAGACCGGCAGCACCGAGAATGGCGATGAAGGACGTCATCTCCACACCCAGCATGCCGATAGCGGTGATATACACCATCACCTTCAGCAGGATGGAAACCAGGCTGCGAACAAACCCGGTCAGGGAGGGGTCAGTGCCACTCTTCTCCAGAAAGGTCTTCAGCACACCTACAATGACACGGACAACATATAAGCCGATCACCAGCGCCAGGACTGCGGAAATCAAACGTATTCCGTAGGTAACGGCAAGATCGGTTAGTGCGGCGGCATCAAATTCCATAACAAGCTTACAGAGTGATCAATTTGAAGGTGGAAAATAACTCAAAGCAGGCTCGCTGACCAGATTCGGCACGCACTGCTTTTTCATCGGCGAATCTCAAAGCTGGCCTGCAGCTCGCCCAGTCTGCCCGAATCCTGATCTTCTTTGCGAGTGCTATCAGCCTTGCGGGTAATGTCCCGATTTAGCAGACGCTGAGAGAGAGTGGCCAGGCGCTTGTTGTCTCGAAACTCAGATAGCAGCATGCCATTACGATAGACATCGCTGAGTTCGGACTCGCCCAGTTTGCGAAAATGGTCACGCAAGAGGACTTCCTGCCTGAAGCCCAGGGCCAGGGTGTTGCGCTGCGCCTCTCCATTGTCGGCATAAACATGGCTTACCAGCCTGCCCAGGTGCATCCGGTTGAACGCGTAATCGAACAGCAGCAGGCTGGCTTCCAGGCCCACACCCGGCTTGCGATCCTGGGACCTGACAATGCCCAGCAGGAATTCTGCGCAGTTTTGCCGTGGATCGAACGCCGTCAATCCGGCCAGGCCGATGTTAGCGTTCTCGCCATCAGGAGCGCTTGCAATTCGTTGGATCACCCACTCGATCTTGCCGAGGGTCTGTGGACTGTTCTGGCTCTCGAGATCGAGTCGCTGCCTGAGTTCAACGGTTGTTAGATGCCGGTTCTGATTGCTGCGATAGGCGGCCCAGAATTGCGCGTCGGCAAAGCTCTGCTGCATATAGTCGGCATGCTCGGGTCCCAGCCGTCGTAACTGGAGATTACGGCCCGTAACAGGCTCATTGAACTCGAACAGCTGCCTGGGTTTCATGTTGCTCTATAACTATCTCAACCCCAACAAAGCGATTTGCATAAGATTGATCGATCACTAACGTTCAATGGTGTACAGGCCATTCACTTCGTTCAGGTTGTTGAGTTCATCCAGCATGTCAAAGCCACCCACAAAGGCCTCACCTGCATTACCAGTGAACACACCGCCAAGGTCGGCCTGGATCGAACTGCTGACGACTTCGCCAAGCTGACTGAGCTGGCCATTGATCGCCTGCAGATCCACAGCACCGCCGG
Organism: Pseudomonadota bacterium; assembly: GCA_027621405.1. Taxonomy (GTDB): domain Bacteria; phylum Pseudomonadota; class Gammaproteobacteria; order Pseudomonadales; family Pseudohongiellaceae; genus UBA9145. The sequence continues at coordinate 83,628 of JAQCBT010000006.1, forward strand.
CGACTGTGCCGGCGAAGCCCACTGACCAGACTTCACTTCCCGCTACTTCAACACGCAGCAATCCATTGCTGATTGCGCCTGCATTGAAATCTACACTCATGGCGGCGTCGATGTCCGTGACCATGCCTGCGCTGCCCTCACCGATGAAGGCTGAGGCCGGACCGCTTCCATAGTTGGCAGAACCGGTAAGATTGGCTACAGGTGTTGGATTGATCTCTGCCAGGAAATCCTGGGTCTGCAGACTCACCCGATTGTCTGGTCCGGGTTCGACCACTACCCAATTCTCATCAATCGGATTGTCCCATGCTCCCCAGTCCACATCGTAACTTTCGATACTTGGCTCGGCTAATGTAAGAGGCGAGACAGAACCCGGCGGCCCACTGAACAGGACCGCGCCATTGACATATCGCTCGGGGCTGTCGATTGCATTGGAGAGAGCGCTGTCCTGATCCGGCCCCTTACCGACGGTCGAGGAGAAGGCCAGGACGAAGCCCTCCGCCTGGCTACCCACCAGGTAACCTACGGATTCGGAAGCGATAACTGCAGTACCATCTACAAGGTCCGCAGAAGAGAAGCTGCTGCTCTTCGAGCCAGCGGCGACGAATGCCCCACTGAAGAATACCGGCCAGAACGATTCCCCATACGAGGATGAGGTGCAACCAGGCGCACCCACACAGATATCGAGACGCCCATCGAATACCGAGCCGTTGGCCAGGTCGACAGTCAGGCTGCCACTCACCGATCCAATAGTGGGATCGTCAAATCCGGTGGCGACAATAAGGTGATCAACCACATCGCTGAAGACCTTCTGTCCGGTGAAGGCTCCGAACTGGCTTTCATTAAAGGACACGCCAACTACCGGCGAAGTCAGCACATCAGTGACCACATCACCCAGGCCGTAATAGGACTCGCGAATCTGCAGCGCACTGGCATCTTCCCAGACACCCCACTGCAGATCGAAGCCACCCACATTGGTTTCCAGCACGGTGGGACTCACTGCACCGAGCCGCAGGAAGGCGAAATCGTCTTCCTCGTTGACCGGGAAATCCACATTACCGATGCCGGTGACAAACATCTGCAATCCACTGGAAAAATCGGAAGTCGCACCGGTCTTGAGATTCAGGTCACCACCCAGCACAACACCGTCACGGGTAATGGTGGAGAGTTCATCGTTCAACACCCCACTAACGGGCACATCGGAGAGCGTAAATAACAGTGCCGCATCGATCACTTCCTGGCTGCCGGACAGTTTGCTGCCATTCTCCAGCCACTGGAATCCCGCGGCGAATCCAATATTGCTGGCGTCACCGGCTTGCGCCACGAACATGCCCTGGAAATAGCCTTCGAAGAAGGCATTCACATCCTGCAGGGGGGACCTGATGCGACCATTGATAGCGGTTCCTGCAATGTGGGTACCGGCGGCAGCGATGGGAATGGATTCGATTATGTCGCTACGCCAGATGCGATCCGCCTGCAGGCAATTCGCCGAACCGAGGCAGAACTGCACGCGCACATCATTGAGCGTGCCATTGGCAACGTCCAGCTTGAACGATCCCAGTACCGAATTACTCGATGCTGCATATGGCCCACTGAGCAAATAATCCGCGATACGGTAGCGACCTGACGTGGCACCCGTATTGATATCCACCGGCGTGCCGAAGGCAAACAGACTCTCTCCGATCAACTCTTCATCCAGATCGATATCGGTTGCATCGAAGAAGATATTCGCGGCACCGGAGCCTGAAGAGTTCCAGACACCCCAGGCCAGGTTGTAGCCACCCACGCTTGTATCGAGCGTGGTGAGCTCCGCACCGTCTTGCAGTATGACGCCAAAGGTATCAGGCAGGTTGCCTCCAGCAAGCGCAGCCGTTGTGTCCGTGAAAATCGCTTTCGGCCCAGACGGATCGGCCGCCGCGCCGAAGAAGAAGTTCTCTCCCGCGCTGCGTGTGCCAGCTGCGGACACCGGCACGAAGGAAACCAGGCCGAATCCCTGCAGGGAGGCCAGGTCCTCGGCACTGAGGAAAAAATCACCGCTCACTGCCACGGGGTCACCGAACAACACGGCACCATTGACCGCCTTGTTGTTGGTTGCTGCGCCTGTTCCGGTGGAGCTGAAGGAAAGCACAAAGCCGTCGGCCTGGTTACCCAGGAAGACACCGGCACCACTGCTGACGATCGCCGCCTGGGAAACCAGGTCGCTGTCGAGAGTGGAACTGCCAATTGGACCTTCTTGTAACAGATTACCCTCGAAGCGCAGCGGCCAGTAGGTGCTTCCAAGACTATTGGCATCGCAGCTGGAAGCTCCGACACAGATATCCAGGTGGCCATTGGTAAACGCCGCAGTGGCCAGGTTTACCTCGAAACCACCGCTGACAGAGCCGATGCTGTTGTTTGAGAAACCGCGTGCCCGCAACAGGAAATCCTTCACCGAAGTGAAGTTAAAGGTTCCGGTGCGATCGCTGGTGTCCACAGGGTTGGCATTGAGCAGCACGACCGGAGTTGTAATGTCCTGCACCTCACCCGGATCGTTCACGTCCGGGAAGAATTGGGCGGGGGCACTCTCCGAGGCTTCCCATACACCCCACGTCAATTCAAATCCGCCCACGCCTTCTGCAAAGTCAGCAATGGGCGCACTGCCACGTTTGAGTACGGAGGTGTCTGTTGGGTCGATCGTGCCAATATTGCCTTTGGCCGCCACACCACCTTCCGCATCGTCGATTGCTGAACTCAACCCACCAAAGAACCCACCACCAGTGGCGAGGTCAGTATTGATCGTGAACAGGGCGTGGTTCTGTAGACTGGCGATCTCTGTATCATCCAATACTTGCAGAACGGGTTCCGGCTCTGGCTGAGGTTCCGGTTGGGGCTCGGGCTCTGGTTGCGGCTCAGGTTCTGGCTCGGGTTGAGGTTCCGGCTCTGGCTGGGGTTCCGGCTCTGGTTGGGGTTCCGGCTCTGGCTGGGGTTCCGGCTCTGGCTGGGGTTCCGGCTCTGGCTGGGGTTCCGGCTCTGGTTCGGGTTCTGTTTCCTGATCAGTATCTGCCACCGGGCGGCAGGCTGCGGCGTTGGAATTCAGGGTACAGGCCAATGTGCCGTCACCACTCAATTCATTGGGGTTAACTTCCACTTCGGTCGTTTCCTGCACGCTATCATTGCCGGAGAGTGCGAGACCTGTGGAGGACTGGGATTCACTCGGTGTGCGCTGGGGCGCGCGGGTCGCAGCTCCGGTGCCCTGGCTGCTGTCCTCCGCCGCGTCCTCGTCGCCGCCGTCTTCGTCTTCAGGCTCGGGAATATTGAGCACGGTGATATTGCCAAGCTGCACCGGTTGCAGTATCAAGCCTTCGGGCGGCAGGTTGGGATCCGTGGCACGGCCGAAGTCAAAGTCTGCTCCTACGCCAAGCTCGAGGCTGCCTGCCGCATTGCTGAGCAAGGTGCCACCATCGTAGACACCGGTCTACAGGGCATCTGTGATCACGGCTTCATGATCGGTACCGCGGATACCGATGGATGCGTACGGCGTCTGCACCGTGTACGCGCTCTGGTTGCCGTCGCCAATGGCTCCGGTAATAGTGCGGAAACCTCCCTCTATAAGGCTCATGGTTGAGATATCATTGGCCGGATCGCCATCGTAGCTGTAGGCGAGCACCTGGAAGCGCGAGGACTCCTTGAGCGCAATGATTGCGGCATCGGACATGCGTATCTGGGCAAATGAATCGGCCTGGGTAATGATGGTGTCGCCTACCCGGATTTCCGATCGTCTCTCCAATTCCCGTGAAATACCACTAACATCCACCGCCGTCACAGCGCCGCGCGTGGCTACTACCCTGCCCGCGACTTCGTCTTCTGCAGCCAGCCCGGCCGGCGAATACAACCCCAGACAGAGGAAGAGGAAGTAGTAACAGGATTTATTGAGGCAGGTCTGGAAGTAATTTTTCATTATTTTGACCAAGTCGAAATTCGGAAAGGGTGTTTCTTGAATATTCCTGAAGAATAGAAGGTGTGCCGGGATGAGTCCATGGCTTAATTCCCGGCAAAATTTACCAGTTCGCAAAAAAACTTAAGTAGTACAAAGGTTTACTTATTTTTTTCCAGTGTGTTTAATTAGGGCCCCATGAAATCGACCACCATCAGAAAAGTTCTCATCGCCAACCGGGGCGAAATTGCCCTGCGTATCGTGCGCGCCTGTGCCGAGTACAATATTCGCTCAGTGGCCGTCTATACCGAGCCTGATCGCTATGGATTGTTCGTAAAACGTGCCAGTGAGGCGTATTCGCTGGGTGAAGACCCTCTCGCTGGCTACCTGGATCCGCTTCGAATAGTAAACCTTGCGGTGGAGACTGGCTGTGACGCAATTCACCCTGGCTACGGTTTTCTCTCGGAAAATCCCGAGCTGGCGCGACTGTGCGAGCTGAAGGGCATCATCTTCATCGGACCCAGCGCCGAGGTTATTCAGCGCATGGGGGACAAGACTCAGGCGCGAATCGCCATGACCGAGGCCGGTGTTCCTGTGACACCCGGCACCGATGGCAACCTGGATAGCGTGGAGCAGGCCCTGACCGAAGCGGAACGCATTGGCTATCCGGTCATGGTGAAGGCAACTTCAGGCGGTGGTGGTCGCGGCATACGTCGCTGCGACGATGCCGACGATCTACGCAAGCAGTTTCCCCGGGTGATCTCGGAAGCCACCAAGGCCTTCGGCTCGGCCGAGGTGTTCATGGAGAAGTGCATCGTTAATCCCAAGCACATCGAAGTGCAGGTGCTTGCAGATTCCCACGGCAATGTTGTGCACCTGTTCGAGCGCGACTGTTCTATCCAGCGCCGCAACCAGAAACTCATCGAGATTGCACCCAGCCCACAGATCGGTGAAGAACTGCGTGCCCGTCTCGGCGAACTGGCAGTCAAGGCTGCAGAAGCGGTGGGCTACTGCAGCGCCGGCACCGTGGAATTCCTGCTGGCAGGGGATGAAGTGTATTTCATGGAGATGAACACCCGCATCCAGGTGGAGCACACCATCACTGAACAGATAACCGGTGTGGACATCGTGCGCGAACAGTTGCGCGTTGCCGAGGGCAAGGAACTGAGTTACCGCCAGCAAGACATTAATTATCGGGGCTATGCCATTCAGTTGCGCATCAATGCCGAAGATCCGAAGAACGATTTCCTGCCAAGTTTTGGCCGTATCACCCATTACTATGCACCGGGTGGACCCGGGGTGCGTGTCGACACCGCGATCTACACTGGCTACGAGATACCACCCTATTACGATTCCATGTGCCTCAAGCTCGTGGTGTGGGCCCTGACCTGGGAAGAAGTCGTGGCCCGGGCGCAACGCGCCATCGATGACATGCGACTGCATGGCATCCGCACCACGGCCAATTACTATCAACAGATCCTTAAACACGAGGATTTCCAGAACAGGCATTTCGATACCAGCTTCGTTGCCCGACACCCGGAATTATCCCGTTATTCTGACAAACGCCACCCCAGCGATGTCGCATTGGCCGTGTCCGCTGCCATCGCCGCCTATGCAGGATGGTAGCCAAGAGAAGACTATGAGCAGCAAAAAGAAGATAGAAGTCACCGAAGTCATTCTTCGCGACGCCCACCAATCCCTGATCGCAACCCGCATGCGTACAGAGGACATGTTACCGATCTGTGCAAAGCTGGACGCCGTCGGATTCTGGTCTCTGGAGGTCTGGGGTGGCGCAACCTTCGATGCCTGCATACGCTTTTTGAAGGAAGATCCCTGGCAACGTCTGCAGCAATTGCGTGAGGCCCTGCCAAACACCCGACTGCAGATGCTGTTACGGGGTCAGAACCTGCTGGGCTACCGTCACTACGCTGACGATGTGGTGGAGGCCTTCGTGCAGAAGTCCGCCGACAACGGCATCGACGTGTTCCGCGTGTTCGATGCCCTGAACGACCTGCGCAACATCGAGACCGCCATGGCCGCCGTGAAGAAATCCGGCAAGCATGCCCAGGGCACGATCTGTTATACCACCAGCCCGGTACATGATTCTGAATTATTCGTGAAGCAGGCAGTGCAGCTACAGGAGATGGGTGCCGATTCCATCGCCATCAAGGACATGGCAGGCCTGCTTACTCCCTATGCCACCTATGACTTGGTGAAGGCCATCAAGTCTACCGTTCCCCTGCCCCTGGCGATTCACAGCCATGCCACATCCGGACTGGCGCCACTGTGTCAATTGAAAGCTATCGAGGCGGGTGCCGATCGCATCGATACCGCTATCTCTTCCTTCGCTGGTGGCACCTCACATCCGGCAACGGAATACCAGGTCGCCGCCCTGAAAGACACGGACTATGACACAGGTATCGAACTGGACACGCTAACAGAGATCGCTGACTACTTCCGCGAAGTGCGGAAGAAATACCACCAGTTTGAAAGCGAATTTACCCGCGAAGATATCTCCGTGCAGATCAACCAGGTACCGGGCGGCATGATGTCCAATTTGGCCAACCAGCTAAAAGACCAGAACGCCCTGGATCGAATCCGCGATGTGTTCAATGAAATTCCCAAGGTACGAGAAGACCTGGGATACCCACCTCTGGTAACCCCTACCTCACAGATCGTCGGCACCCAGGCCGTTTACAACGTGCTGGCCGGTGAGCGCTACAAGACCATCACCAATGAGGTTAAACGTTACCTGCAAGGCGGCTACGGACAACCGCCGGCTGCGGTAAACGAGGCCCTCCGCAAGAAGGCCATCGGCAACGAGAGCTATTCGGAGGAACGACCCGCCGATTCGCTGCAACCGGAGATGGAAAAACTGACCAGGGACATCGGCGAGCTGGCAAAGTCCGCGGAGGATGTGCTGACCTTCGCCATGTTCCCCGACCTTGGCCGTGAGTATCTGGAACAAAGGGCAGCGGGCACCCTGCAAGCGGAGCAATTGCTTCCCATCGACACCGGTGGCCGTCCGTCCAGTTCCATTGCAACGGAATTCAAGCTGGACGTACACGGCGAGACCTACGACGTGGCGATCACCGGGGTCGGCGAATCCGGAAGCGGTCGACGCAAGCTCTATATCTCACTGGACGGCATGCCCGAAGAAGTCATTTTCGAGCCTCTCAACGAATACGTGGCAGCAGACACCGGCGGTCGCAAGAAGGCGACCGAACCCGGACATGTCACCGCCGCCATGCCAGGCAATGTGGTGGAAGTGCTCGTCGAGGAAGGCCAGGAAGTCAGCGCCGGCCAGGCCGTGCTGGTAACCGAGGCCATGAAGATGGAATCAGAAATCAATGCCAATATCGCTGGCACCGTAAAGGCGATCAACGTCAGCAAAGGCGACCGCGTGACCCCGGGCGAAGTGTTGATGGAAATCGGCTAGAGAAAATAGGGACAGATTTATTTTTAAAAAATAAATCTGTCCCTATTTTCTGCTTGATCAGTGAAAGCTGAAGCATCGCAGAATTCTTTCCCGGATCGAACCTCGCCATTCTTGATCGAAGGGAAACCAATCCAGCAAGGAACATAACTCCCACCAGCGCTCAGAGTGTCAGGCAAAGAAAAACCCGCAGTGACGAACTCAACTGCGGGCTTTAGCTTTTGCGATTAAATCAAATTAACGTTTTGAGTACTTGGTGAACGCACCACCCGCCCAGCTAAGGGAGTTGGGACCTTCCGCAGCATAGACGTTACCATCGGCATCGACCGCTACACCCTCTCCTGCAGTACCCTGACCTACGCGGTCGGGACGCTCGAATGGCTGGATGAAACCAACGATCTTGTCTTCTTCAACTGGACCGATACGCACGCCGTTTCTCCAGCCGACGTGGTTGGTCGGGCCAGACTCGGAATCGATGGCGTACACCATGCCATCATCAGTGATGAAAAGCCCACTGATGCGACCATAGGCGTAGCGGGATTCCAGGTAGTTGCCATCCTGGTCGAAGATCTCGATACGATGATTACCACGGTCGGCTACCCAGAGACGATTGTAGGCATCAAATTCCATAGCATGGGGGGTACGGAATTCACCGTGACGTACTCCAATCTGGCCCCATTCCTTGATAAATGTGCCATCTGGCGCGAATTTCATGATACGTGCTGTCTGGCCGTTCGCCCTTCCCTCGTCCATCGCCTGATTGGACGTCATGCCCTGGCCGTCATGACCGTCAGACACGTAGATGCTGCCGTCCGGGCCTACGATCACGTCGTTTGGCTGGTTGAAGTGGGCTGCGTCATTACCGGGTGTACCCGCGGTACCCAGACTCATCAGCAACTCACCGTCAGCACTGAACTTGTGCACCTGGTGACCCTTGGTTCCGTCACGATTGGCGGCGAAGTCGGTAACCCATACCGAGCCATCTTCCGCAGCGTGGATACCATGGGGTGTCTGCATCAGGCCACCACCGAAGTTGGCCATAACCTCACCGGTGTGGCGATTGAATTTGAAGATGGGATCAACCGGGTTGGTGTCACAGTTTACCGGGACACCGCCGCCGAAGCTGCTGGCACCACAGCGCTCGTAAGCCCAGATATGGCCGTCGTTGGGATCGATATCGATACCTGCGGTAGACCCCCAGTTACGACCGGCGGGCAATTCGCCCCAGTTGCGGGTTACCACTGGATTAGGATTGGGCACGCCTTCACCGGAGATGAAAGCGGCGCTCTGGGCGCTGGCAGTGCCCGCTGCAGCCAGCGTGAGGGCCAGCGAAACGGACGAAAAAAGAACACGGGATGACGACATTACGGTTTCTCCTTAGTATTGTTGTTCTGCAATCAAGTCTACATCAGCAGGATAACAGCCTCACCCTTTATCGGTGGAATTCCTGGCCGTGCTGATAAAGCGAGGCCTGTACCGCTTGCACATGCAGGGCCACGGGAGACTGGAGACGGCTGACACGGGTACAATTCGCCAGCCTCAAAATTTTGATCACGAGCATTGACTGAATTCACAGCAACAAAAGGAATCCCCACATGCTTTTTTCCCTCGGCGATACCAGAGTCGAAATCACCGGCGAAGATTACTTCGTCGCCCACAATGCCACAGTCGTAGGCAATGTGCGCCTGGAGAACAATGCCAGCATCTGGTTCAACGCCGTCATCCGGGGTGACAATGAACTCATTACCGTCGGCGAGAATTCCAATATCCAGGACGGCTCGGTGTTGCATACCGATCCCGGCGTTCCCCTGGTAATCGGCAAGAATGTCACCGTGGGGCACAAGGTCATGCTGCATGGCTGTACCATCGGCGACAATTCCCTGATTGGCATCAACTCGGTGATCTTGAACGGGGCGAGAATCGGCAAGAACTGCCTCATCGGCGCCAACAGTCTGGTAACCGAAGGCAAAGAGATTCCGGATGGCTCCCTGGTGATGGGTTCACCCGCCAAGGTGATCAAGCAACTAACACCGCAGCAGCAAGAGGGCCTGCTGCGTAGCGCAGAGACTTACGTTCAGAACTTCAAGCGCTTCAAACAGGAAATGAAACCAGATCAGCAGGATTAGCCATGGCAAGTCAGCCTGCGCGCTGTGATTGCACAATTAAGTGATTCAGTAATAAAGGAAGAACAATGAAAATAATGACTCCATTCCTGCTGACCCTGCTGCTAGCCGGCTGCGCCGCAAGCAGTGGTAGCTCCGATCTCGCAAGCAAGCAGCCCGTTGTGCCGGGCCCTTCCATCCTGACTCCGATACATTCGGCAAATTTTGGTATCGATCAGGCCGAACTCGATGCCATCAAGCGTGCGATGCAGGCGGCGGTGGATGTGGGGCATATCAATGGCGCACTGCTACTGGTAGGTAACAGCAAGGGCGTCGGCGTGCTGGAGAGTGTCGGCATGCAAACCGAAGCAGGGATTCGCCCTGTTAACAAGGACAGCCTGTTTCGGATCTATTCCATGACCAAGCCCGTGGTCAGCGTAGCCGCCATGAGCATGGTGGAGGATGGCCTGTTGTCACTGGACGATCCGGTAAGCGACTACATCCCCACCTTCGCCAACCTGCAGGTCATCGATCCCGAAACCGGGGCTACCCGCCCGGCCCGCAATGTGATGACTGTAAGGCATTTGATAACTCACCAGTCTGGCATCGTCCAGCAACCCTTTGCCATGAACACGCCTCTGGGACCGATGTACCGCGACAACTTCCCCGATGTGCTAACCGGCCCCGATCCCGACGCGGCGGGTGAAGCATTCATGGCCGAATTCAACTCCATCACCGCCCGGGAACTGGCGACTCGCATCGGCCGTTTGCCGGTGCTATTTGAACCCGGCACAGCCTGGCACTATGGCCATTCCACCGATGTCCTCGGCGCGGTTCTGGAAGTGGCTGCCGACAAGCCACTGGACGCGATACTGCAGGAACGCATCTTCAGCCCACTGGACATGAATGACACCAGCTTCTGGGTGCCACCACAGAAGGCGTTTCGAATCGCAGAGCCCATCTATGGCCCTATGACCGACAACACCAAACCACGAGCCATGCTGGCCGCTGGTCATGGCCTCAATGCCAGTACTGCAGACTATGCACGCTTCGCCCTCATGTTACTCAACGGTGGCTCCCTGTTTGGGGAGCAGGTGCTTGATGCCGGCACCCTGCAGCAGATGTTGCTACCATCCCTGGAAGATGAAGTATCGCGACAGTATTTCTTCTATGGTGATGCGGGCGACTGGGGACTTGGTTTTCATCTTCAGCCTATCGCTGACAACAGCCCTCCCTACAACTTCGGCTGGCGTGGGATAGGTGGCACCATTTTTATCGTGGACCCCACGAACGATTTCTACCTGCTTTATATGGTGCAGAAATGGGGCGGGCCCGCTGATACTCCTTTCAACAGCGATGTCGCGGTACGAATGATCTACGAGGCCATGCAAAACTGACCACCATGCAGTTTGAAACCATTGCCTTTGTACAGAGCCCGTTCAAGCAGAAGTTCGCCATCCCGCGCCAACCCAATCTGGTGAGTGAAGCGCGGGGTAGTCTGCGATTTACCCAGGGCTATTGCGATGACGACCTGCTGCGCCGCCTGGATGAATTTTCTCACCTGTGGCTGATCTTTGAATTCCACGCCACCGCCAGCCAGGGTTGGACACCCACGGTGCAACCACCGCGTCTCGGCGGCAAGGAGCGGGTCGGTGTGTTTGCCAGCCGTTCCCCTTTTCGCCCCAATTCGCTGGGACTCTCCGTGGTGGAGAACCTCGGTAGTCGCTGGGAGGACAGGCAACTCTTTCTCGATGTGGGCGGCATCGACCTGCTGGACGGCACTCCGATCCTGGATATAAAGCCCTATGTTCCCTATGCCGATGCCCTGCCCCATGCCCGCGGTGGCTATGCCCAGGAACAGCCTGCCCGGGCACACCAGGTCCGGTTCAGCGAAGACGCTGGTAGAGCACTTTTAATAGAAGAAGAAAGACATCCAGGGCTGGAGGCGCTGATACGAGCCTTGCTTAGCCAGGACCCGCGTCCGGCATGGCGGGTGAAGGAAGAGGATGACAAGCAATACGGTATGGCACTGTACGACCTGAATATCAAATGGCACATCCGGGGTGATGTTGTCACCGTCGGGGCGATACACAGGCTCGAGGCTAGATCACAGCCTCAGCCTTGAGCCGCTCGCGATCCGCTTCACTAAAACCCAACTCCCGCAGAATCTCCTGGGTATGTTCACCGAGAGCAGGCACCGCAGAGAGGGCGTGATCAAATTCGCTGTTGCTTGCCGGTGGCAGGAATCCGCGCAGGGTCCCGGCCGGGCTTGGGAAACTGGTGAACCTGCCCAGTTCCTGCAACTGGGGATGATCCCAGACCCTGGACAGTTCATTCACATCGGCACAGGCGATACGAGCCGCATCCAGTTTCGCCTTCAATTCCGCCGCACTTGAAGACGCAAACTTTTCTTCGATGATGGATCTGAGCAGTGCGCGATTCGCCGAGCGCAGCGGGTTGCTGATAAAGCGTGGGTCAGCGGCCAGTGATTCGTCTTCCAGCATCTCCTGGCAGAACACCAGCCACTCACGTTCATTCTGCAGTCCCAGCATGATTACCTGTTCATCCCCGGTGACGAAGGCTCCGTAGGGAAATATCGTGGCGTGGTCTGAAGCCGTCCTCGGTGGCGGCTCGGCACCCTCGTAGGCGTAATACAGGGGATAGCCCATCCATTCCACCATGGCCTCCAGCAGGGAGACAGAGATGTGACTGCCTTCGCCCGTGTTTCCACGCTGTATAAGGGCGGCGAGAATTGCCGAATGGGCCTGGGTACCTGCCGCGATGTCGGCGATAGATATTCCGCTCTTGACCATCCCGGATTCTGTGCCCGTGACCGTTAACAGGCCAGCCTCTGCCTGCAGCAACAGGTCATAGGCTTTCTTGCTGGCATAGGAGCCGCTCGCACCGTAACCGGAAATGTCACAGCAGATGAGACGTGGATACTCCGGGTGTAGTGACTGATAGCCAAGACCCAATCGATCCACTGCACCGGGGGCCAGGTTCTGCACGAGCACATCGACATCCGCGAGCAACTGCCTGACAATTTTCCGGGCTTCCGGCTTCTTCAGGTCGAGGGTAAGACTCTGCTTGCTGCGATTGGTCCAAACGAAATGAGAAGAGAGTCCCTTGACCCGGTCATCGTAGTGGCGGGCAAAGTCCCCTGTTCCGGGCCGTTCTATCTTGATCACCCTGGCACCCAATTCCGCCAACTGCCGCGTGCACAAGGGTGCTGCGATCGCCTGTTCGATAGCGAGTACTGTGATGCCTGTCAGCGGAGCCGGGTTTTTCATTCTGGCGCAAAAGTCTGGTGATTAAGTACGGCAAGTTTAGCAGCGATGTCAGGCATCAGCGACGCTTGCGAGCAATTAACAGTGTGGATCTAACCACAAGGCATTGATCATCACTGCCAATACGTTTTATGGCACAATGAGTGCCGTAATACCATTCAAGCCAGGACTCGGAAATACGGCTGCTTGTTATGAGCCGGCGAAGCAGCCATGTCCCAAATGGAATAATAAAAATGACCCTTCAAAGAATACTGAGAAATAAATTACTACCCTTCCTGTTGATCGGTTCTTGCTCCGCGGCGCTGGCCCAGAAAAGTGAAGCGGAACTCGCTACTACCGTAGACGATGGTTTCACTATCGCCGTTGTGGGCGACCTGATCGTCGCCTACCCTCTCGATCATATGATGGCGGACCCGGGATTCCGCGACGTGGTGGAATTGATCCAGGGTGCCGATGCTGCCACCGGTAATCTCGAAGGCAACATCATCGACGGAAGGAATTTTCGCGGCTCTGCTGGAGGCGGCTTCGGTGGCGAGCCGGGTGTAGCGGAATGGCTCAAGGAGATGGGCTTCGATATCGTGTCCCGTCCCAATAACCATGCAGATGATTTCGGCCCTGAGGGCCTGGTGGAAACCAGCGCCCACCTGGACCGTGCCGGACTGCAGTACGCCGGTTACGGGGACAATTACTGGGCGGCGAAGTCTGCTCGCTACTACAGCAGTCCCCGCGGCCGGGTCGGCATGGTAGCCGTATCTGACCATGACCCACGGGCACAACCCGCCAATGGTGAGTGGCCAGGAACTGGAGGCTTGAGCCCACTGCGGGTGACACGTTACTTCATGGTACCGGAACAGTCCTGGGATGAACTGCAAACCATGCGCGACCACTTCCCCAATGGCACCGGCTTCTATGCCAGGGGAGCAAACTCCGATTCTGCTATCGACTTCCTCGGCAATCGATTCCGCAAGGCAGAACCTGGGGTTACCGCACCCTACTATCACTACGAAATCAACCAGCAAGACCTGACCGATACCCTCGCCGCTATTCGCACCGGCAAGATCCGCTCCGATCTCATCACGGTTGCCATCCACGCCCATCACTTCCTCGAAGCCAAGGGTGGTTATCGTGGCGAAGGCATCGAGGAAGGTGAACACCTGGATACCAACCCCTCGATCGCGGATTACCTGCCCGTCTTCGCCCATGCCGCTATCGACAATGGTGCGGATGTATTCCAGGGTACTGGCGTGCATGCCCTGCGCGGAATCGAGATCTACAACGGCAGGGCGATCTTCTATGGACTCGGTGAGTTCATTCGCCAGATGGATGTGATTGGATTACAGGGCCGGGGTGACCCCCAGCGCAGCGTGGGTCCACCGGGAAACGAATTCCCTGTGAAATTTGAAAGCATCATCGCGATCAATGAATTCGAAGACGGTGAACTGAAGGAGGTGCGCATTCATCCCGTGGAAGCACGCTATGATGCGGACAAGTTGGCGCTACGCGGCATCCCCAGACTCGCACCACCAGACATTGCACAGCGTATCCTGCGCCGTTTGCAGGATCTGTCCGCAGCACTGGGCACAGAGATTCAGATACGAGGCAATATCGGAATTATTCGGCCCTGAGCAGTCGGCATCGCTATTGATTCAGGATTGCCGAGGAACGGGACTCTTTTGCTTCGATGTTGCGCTTCGCGCATCGCCAACGGCTCAGCACCTCGCGCAATTCCTCCCGGTGAATAGGTTTCGATGTATAGTCGTCCATACCGGCCGCAAGACAGGCTTCCTTGTCACCCTTCATGGCGTTCGCGGTCATGGCAATGATGGGCGTGGACTGCAAGTGTTTGTCGGCTTCCCGCTGGCGAATCATCCGTGTCGCCTCAAAACCATCCAGTTTCGGCATCTGGCAATCCATGAAAACTACATCATAAGGTAAGGTTGACCACATACGGACCGCCTCTTCGCCATCTGCCGCAACATCAACCCGGCATCCGAGTTTCGACAGCATGTGAACCGCGACCTTCTGGTTCACGACATTGTCTTCAGCCAGCAGAACGCGAAGTTCCATCGGCTCCTCTTCCACATCGGCAGTAGATGATTTCAGGACTTCATGCGCCTTGCGCGGATCGACATCCAATAAGGCAGAAGCCAACACGTCCACCAGATTGATGCGATAGACGGGTTTGCTAACAAAGCCCTGCACCTCCAGTTCACCCTGCTGCTTGTGTTTCACAGCGTGAAGGCTCGTGAGCTGGATGAAGACAAGCCCACGATTCGCAGCCCGCAGTTTTCTCAACGAAGCTAACTCGTGACCAGCATCCAGCTCATCGAGAATTACCACCGTCGATTCGGTACTCGCCGCTGCCGCAGCGAGAGCACTGTCCACATCATCGAAAGCGGAAACATCCATTTCCAGTTCGACCAGCATCTTGCATGGTAATTGTCGTTCCTTGGGGTCGCGCACCTGAACCAGTGTGCGCTGCCGGACGTAGCGCAGCTGCAGCTTTTCCAGGATCGGCTTTTCGCAGGCAGCGAGGTTGAGGTCAAACCAGAAGTCACAGCCACCTTCGGCATTGGACTGCACCCCGATACTACCCCCCATGCGTTCAACCAGGTTCTTGCTGATGGCCAGGCCAAGGCCTGTTCCTCCATATTTCCGAGTGGTTGATGCATCAGCTTGCGAGAAAGCCTCAAAAATCTTTGCCTGGTTTGACTCGTCGATACCGATTCCGGTGTCGTTCACGTGAATACGCAGTCTGGCCCCGGTTTCGGTGCTGCCACGATCCTCTACCACAAGCTCGATATACCCTTGCTCTGTAAACTTGATGGCATTCCCCAACAAGTTCATCAGCACCTGGCGCACCCGCCCCAGGTCACCCACAAGACGATGAGGCAGGCAAAGTGGGTAATCGGCATGGAACTTGAGATTCTTCTCGACGACCTTGCTATTGAGTAACTCCATGACTTCTTTAATCGCAATGCGCAGATCAAATTCTTCATGTTCAAGCTCCAGCTTGCCGGCTGCAATCTTGGAGAGGTCTAGAACATCGTTGATGATAGTGAGCAGTGTTTCTCCCGACGAAAAGATGATCGTCGCCAGCTCCTTTTCCCGGCTCTCAAGATCTTCATCGAGCAACAATTGGGTCATGCCGAGAATGCCGTTCAGCGGTGTGCGAATTTCATGGCTCATAGTGGCCAGGAAGTCACTCTTGGCCTGGGCGGCCTTCTCGGCATTTTCCTTGGCCCGCTTGAGTTCATCCGTGAAGCGCCTGACGTCAGTCATGTCGTGGATCACGACTGTATAGAGCTTGTTCCGCCTCAACTCCGATCGACTGATAGCCACTTCAATGGGTATGTTCTTGCCCTCGCGCGCAATCCTGCCTGGCAGGGCTTGTCCAGTCGCCAACGCCTTCCAGTTGGGCTGCTGATGATCGTCAAGAGTAATCAACTCTCTGAGCTGTTCGCCCAACAGAGTCTCTTCGCCAGACTGCAACAATTTAACTGCCACTGGATTCGCCGCCTGAATTGCGCCATCGCCATTCAGCGTGACGATTCCGTCTGCAACTGAATTGAGTACCGTGGTGAGCATGTCGGCAGTTTCCTGCAATTTCTTCTCGGCAAGCTTCTTATCATTGATGTTAATGGTGGTCCCCGATATTCGTACAGTGCGACCACTGGCGTCCACGATTGCCTTGCCCTGAGACTGCACCCATACTGCGCTGCCATCTTCATGTATCAGGCGAATTTCGGTACGGAAGCGGGAGCCGTTGATGATGGTTTCGCGCATCAACTTGTCGAAGCTGTCCTGGTCATCCGGATGAATTCGCTTCATCACCAACTCATTGGGATCGCCTTCCTTGGTCGCATCCTGCAATCCGAGCCAGAGATGAATCGAACCACTGCGATAATAGTTACCCGTAGTCAGATCCCAGTCCCAGACCATGGTGTCACTGCCATCCAACGCTCGCATGAATCGATCGCGGGTTTCCTCGAGAAGATATTTCGCTTTGTGTTGCTCGGTCTGATCCATGCCAATAGAGATCATCAGGTCGCGCTCGCCAAGATCCAGAAAGGAGAAAGCCTTCAACGGATACCGGCTTCCGTCTTTGCGCTGCAGATCCACATCATAGTAATCACTGCGATGGCGCTTCTTTTTCAACAGATAGTTGAAATGTCGCTTCATGCGTTCCTGATTGTTCTCAGGAGAAAGCTCTTCAATAGGGAGGGCCTGAAGCTCTGACAATGAATAACCGAGATTTTTCAAGGATGCATGGTTCGCGTAGATAACCTGTAGTCGCCCTACATCCACAATGATGACTTCGCTGGTGGAACGGGTGAGCGCCGTTCCATACACCATGGCGAGCTGGTCGTCCGCTTTGCGTTCAGTCACATCGGTCAGCACACCTTCCAGCCACAACTCACCATCGGCATCCTCGCTGCGAATGCCCCGCGAATTGAGCCAGCGAATCTCACCGCTGCGATGACAAATCTGGAAATCGATGTCCCATTCATCGGAACAGGACAGCTTGTCCCGAAACTGGTCCATGTACTTGCCCGCATCCAGCGCCACGGTCTCCACGAGTTGCATGTGATCAGAAAATTCAGCAGGCTGGTAACCGGAAATCGAGTCAAATTCCCGACCAAGATAGTGAATTTCCCCCGACTTGAAATTCATTCGAAAGAAGCAGGTCTTCAACTTCGAAAGAATTGAAAGCTGAAATTGCTGGGGCGCGACAGAAAAGCCTTGGGAATTCACGCGTTTATGACTCTGGATCTCGACCTTGAAAGAAACGGCATTTGGCGATTAAGTATAGTCAAGAACTCACAATTCGGCCTGTAATAGACTTGTATTCTCAATCCCTCTATATTGCCGGCTTGGGGTCGGCAGATTTGCCGCAAAACCAGTTTCTAACAATCGGATATCAGGAGCGTTCGTTCCACTATGCATTGGCCCGGAAAGTTGCAGATCTTGCTGCTGTCTACTCTCACCCCCCTCCTGTTTAGCGGTATTTTTGGCTCATCTCCAGCATCGGCGCAGAGCCAGTTCAGCGAGCGCCTGCCCAGGTCCATCCTCGACGTTAATCCCCCCTCATCCAGGGTAAGCGGAAATCCAGGCGCAATGGCTTACCTGGGTGGAAGTTGTCTCTCACAACCCCCGGAAATCGTGAGGAAGCGAATCGTCGATATCGCCATCCAGGAATGGGCCTATTTTGGTTACGAGGTACTGGATCTCACTCACAGCCGTGATTCAAATCCTGACTACGTACGCCAACCCTGGCGCCGCACCATTATCAATCCCGATGAAGCCATTCGTGCTGCCAGTTCCATAGCGGGATACTGGTCCGCAACCCCCGCCAGCGCCTGGATCCTGGAGCGCCAGAATCAGTCCTGGGAGTCACAGGGTGCAGGTTCACGCTGGAGAAATCCCTGGTCAGCGGCTTTCATCTCCTGGGTCATGTGCGAAAGCGGCCTCGGCGAGCCCCAGGTATTTCGCAGAGCGATTGCCCATCATAGCTATATCGATCAGGCCATTACGGCAATCGATGAGAATGAATCCCTGTCCGCCTATACCGCGGTCGATCCCGGCACCGAAGAAATAGTGCCGGGTGACCTTCTTTGTCGCGGCAGTCGCCCCGCCTACCGTAGCATCGAAGACAGACGCCAACAGTTAGGCATGGGTGCACGCAGTCACTGCGACATCGTTGTTAAGCTGGACCCCGCCAATGAACGCATTATGCTGATAGGCGGCAATGTCAGGAGCTGGGTGCGCCTGAAGATGCTTCCAGCAGAAATCAACAATTCGGGTCTCCTGGCGCCGGTACCCTACGATGGCCGCAGGATATTCGCCCACCTGAAACTTCGCGCAGACGCGGTCGCCGCAAACAGCCTGGAACAGTCTCCGACCTTGAGTGCACTGAGCTGCGAAGAAATGTACAACAAGATTCCGTCGCTATTGCCCAGCCTTGAAACCAACTGTTCATGACGCAACAAGGTTTAGATCGAGGACTACCTGATAGCAGCAAACCACCGAGAGAGCCCATGAATAACAACAAGATCGAGAAGCTCACCTTAAAACGTTTCCCCGATAGGCTGACTGGCGCGACACAGGCAACGATGCACATAGCCCTGTGCATATTGTTTCTGCTACCGGCAATGGCTAATGCGCAGGATCCCTGGTTTGGTATCGACCTGCCCCCTGCGGTGGTCCCGCACACCTCACCCGTAGCCATCGGTCCACGCGGCCCAGCACCGGCAATAGTCCCGGCGGGGGAAGCAGAATTTCCCCAGCTACGCGGAGAGCGCATTTTCCAGGACGTGGAGCATATTGTTTCCTTCTCCTATCAATCCCTGGCCGAGCGCGAACTCGGGGGAGATCAATTGTGGGGACGGGTGAGCGGCTTCCCTTCAAGCGATCGCACTATTCGCTGGGCAGCCAAGGAAATGGAAAGGGCCGGCATTGCCGACGTTCGCCTGCAGACTCTGCAACAGGAAGCCGATGCCAGCCTTTGGATTCCACAGCAATGGGAAGTTCGTTTGCTGGGTAACAATGCCTTCGGCACCAATTCCAGCGATGTAGTGCTTGAAACTGCCATGGCGCTGGCCGGTTCAGACATTCCCAATGGCGAATTGACTGCACCCATAGTCTACGTAGGCAAGGCCACCGCCGCCGAACTCATGCACATCGATGTCGAGGGCAAGATCGCCATTCAGCATGTGACTCCTCAGGCGCATCTGGTGTTCGAACGGGGCAGCGCCGTTCCCGCAGCCCGCTCCCTGTTTGATCGTGGCGCGCTGGCAGTCATCTCACTGGTGGATCAACCCGGTAACGAACGAGTGCGGGACTTCAGCAACTGCGGTGGGCCCTGCTTCAATCTGGGTGGACGGGATAGCTGGTTCCTGACCCAGGTGATGAATGCGGCCGCGGATGCCGGCAATTTCGATGAGTTGCGCATGCGCCTGCAACTCAGTAGCGAAGACTACAGCAACCTGGAGGCGATCAACGCCATAGGAGTACTGCCGGGACGCAGCAATGAGACGGTAGTAATCAACGCCCATGCCGATGCCTGGTTCGACGGCGCTGGAGACAATGCCGATGGCCTGGCCGTCATGCTGGCCCTCGCCCGCCACTTCGCTGACAAGGGACAGACTCCTGCCCGCACGCTGGTGTTCGTCGCGTCCGCAGGTCATCACACGACAGGCTTGAACGGTCCACGCAATGCTGTGCTAATGAATCCCGATCTGTTCGAGCCCGCCGCGCTCATCATCAATCTGGAACACGTGGCACAGCGCAATATCGCACCGGCTCGCTTCCTGTTCGATGATGGCTATCGCCAGTATTCAGCCGACTCCGGAGAGGCACCCATCGTGGCTGGCATCTCCAATGAATCGCCCTACCTGCAGTCGCTGTTTGATCGTGGTGTCGCCCGCTATGGCACCAATTTCATGTCCACCAACTCCACTATGGCCAGCGGTGAAGGAGGCGGCTATCGTGCCGCCAATGCCCCCATCGTCACCACCATGCAGGCACCTCCCCTCTACCATACCAGCGGTGAAGTTAGCGAAGTGATATCGATACCCGGACTGGAGAAGATGGCCAGGTTTATGGCCTTCTTCATCGACGAAGTCGCGGCGGCGGAATTGAACCTGATCGCAGAATAGGCAGATGGCAAAACTCTATTTCTACTACTCTTCGATGAACGCAGGCAAGTCCACTTCCCTGTTGCAATCCAGCTATAACTATCGCGAACGCGGAATGCACACCGTCATTCTTTCGCCTGAGATGGACAACCGCTACGGCGCAGGCAAGGTTACTTCCCGCATCGGGCTGCAGGCGGAGTCTACCGATTTCAGGGAAAGCGATGACCTGTTGGATCTGGTCACGCGGCTCAATGCCGAGCAGAAGGTGCACTGTGTGCTTGTAGATGAAGCACAGTTTCTCACCCGCCAACAGGTCTATGAACTGGGAGAGATCGCCGATGGCATGGATATTCCGGTGTTGGCCTACGGCATAAGAACCGACTTCAAGGGCGAGCCCTTCGAAGGCAGTAAATACCTGTTAGCCTGGGCAGACAATCTCAAGGAGCTGAAGGCCATCTGCCACTGCGGCGCAAAGGCCACCATGGTGATCAGGCTCGATGAACAGGGCAAGGCAATCCGCGAAGGAACCCAGGTAGAGATCGGGGGCAACGATCGCTACCTGTCCATGTGCAGAAGACATTTCAAGGAATCACTGGAAGGCTAGATCAGGCAAATATGGCTCAAACGGCACACTCGAGCATGGTCTGGTCCATCAACAACATGTGTACTGTGGAGAGAAGCTCGAACAGGCGAAAGGGTTTTGCGACAAGGCAGACCACTCCCAGTTCATTGACTGGATGGCCTACAGCTTCACGAACCTCGGCGGGATAACCCGTCATCAACACAATCTTCGCCCAAGGCGCCGATGCCTGCAGTTTCTTGACCAGGCTGATGCCATCGAGCTCGGGCATGATGACATCGGAGATCACCAGATCCGGCTGGTGCTTCTCAAATTTCCTTAGCGCCTCCAGGCCATCGTTGGCGGTGATGACCCGGTAACCACTATCGGTCAGGCATTCCACGAGCAGATCGACAACATCGGACTCGTCGTCCACTACCAGAATGGTATGGCTATGTGATGGATACATGAACGCAGGCCCTCATAAACGACTGTAAATGCAGCATTCCTGGCCGCGTCCGGACCTCATCCCTGCGGTGAACTCGTCACTGGTCCTTCCTACAGCCTAGTACAAAATTCCTACATTTCCAGTTTATTTGATCAAAAATCGATCAATTCAGAGAATTTTACCTGGCACCTTAAAACGGCCAGTAGCCGTCAGTTTCCGCCAAGTTCATAGTAAGATTCTTCCTACATTTCGGGCACTTAGGCAGCGACTCCCGTAACCCCGGAAGAACCCACGAAATGCCGCGATTCCCGAAGAACTGCGAACCCCATCACCTTCCAGTCCAAGAAACTGAGTCGATGCGAACTGGGTCTAATGAAAACTGTGATCGCCGTAACTCATTCAATTACCCAAAACAATAATCTAGACCCTAACCAATGAGTTATTCCTGAAACAGTAGATGGGGATTTGGTAATGAGCTTTAGCACTGAGTTTGACAGAGAAATCAGCGATTCAAAGGAAATAGGCGAACTGCTGCAGATGGCTTTCCTGCATGGCTGGAAATTCAGCTGCATGCAGCTGGTGCGCAATCACCTCACTTCCGATGACGTAACGGTGCTGGATGTGAACGTGCACGATCGCGAATTTATCGTCGACAGCGATGTGCTGGTTGCAAGCTCGGAGAGGACCCGGGTAGTCGCCTTCCGCGCCCAGAGCGGTGGCCTGTCCCTGATCTTCAAGGCAACTCTCGAAGGCACGAGCAAAGACCCGTCAGCCTGTGAGTGCAAATTCCGCTTTCCCCAGTTCCTGCGCTTCTCTCAACTGCGCAAGGCGGTTCGCATCAATATGCTGGATCAGCCCGCGATACCGGTCACTCTCTATGCCGACCGGGGCGAGCAATTCCAGGGCCGGGTTATCGACCTGTCAGCCACGGGCGCCAAGATCCAGATATTGGGGGATGTCTCCAGCAAGCTGGAACCCATGCAGCTTATCGAGGACTGCCAGCTCATACTTCCCAACAACCGCACCGTGGATCTCAAGGCCCAGGTTCGAGGCAACTTCTTCGACACCTCCAGCGGGGTAAGCTACCTTCGCTGCGAGTTCGTGGAAATGGGTGAAACTGACGAGAGCGAATTGCAGAAACTCATCTCCGCCGCCCTCATGCACGGTGGTGCAACTGACATCAGCATGGCGAGTTAGGTAGTAAGCTGACAATCCATCTTCTGGAATTGATCAGGCGATGAACTGCGAAGCCACCTTCGCAACAGTTCTAGCAGGCGCGGCATATTGAGCTGCGACTTTCCCTGGGCCCTCAGTGAACAGGGCCCTGGGCAGCGTTGCCACCTTCGGCCATCTCTATTCGATTCCTGCCATTCTTCTTGGCCATGTAAAGCGCGTCATCGGCACGCTTGATCAGGGTCTCCCAATGCTCACCCTCCTGGATGCTGGCAACCCCAATAGAAACTGTTATGTTGGGCAGCGACTCACTACCCTCTTCCGGCATGGCGGTCTCCGCCAGCACTTTCAGCAGGCGCTCTGCTGCCAACCTGGCACCGGAACTATTGGTGTAAGGCAGAATCACACAAAACTCTTCTCCCCCATATCGCGCCGTCATATCCAGTGGTCGCACGTTGCTGGACAGGACCTGTGCAACGAACTTCAACACGGTGTCCCCGGCAGCATGGCCGTAACGATCGTTAAAGCGCTTAAAATGATCCACGTCCAGCATGAACAGGGACAAAGGGTGGTGGTCTCGCTCGGCCCGGCTCACCAGGGAAGGCAGTTTCTTGTTTAGCCAGGCCCGGTTATTGATGCCGGTGAGCCCATCGGTAATCGCTTCCAGCTGGTACTTGCCCTGCAGGCGATTGCCTTCCACCAGCGAGTAATTATTGGAGCGCATGCGCGCCGACAGCATCACCATGATGTTGGCGCAGAATTCATGGGAGGCACGGACCATGCGCCAGAACGTGTCCTGATCGATGCGTAGCACAATGCTGGGTTCCAGTGCCTTGACATAGGCAGAGGTGATGGACCCGTCGATTACCGACAGCTCTCCCACTGTCTGCCCCGCACTCAGGGTTGCTACAGCCTGAATGAATTCAGCATCCAGGAAAACCTTCAACTCGCCCTGCAACACAACATAGAGATGCCTGTTGTCCTGGTTCTTCTCCATCAGGGGTTCGTCCAGCATCAGGGAACGCAGCTGGCAATGCTCCAGCAATCCCCAGATCGATTCCAGGGCCACATTGCGAAACACATGTAATTTGCCGCTGTTATCGGGCGTGATGAGTTCCGGCGTCAACATTGGTCCCTTGGCCGGAGACGGCTCGGACTGGCCAGGTTGGGTGCGTTCCATAGCAAGCAATTCCCTCGATGCTCAATCAAGTATAGACGGGGTTTTACTGCCTGATGGGCAGGGGAAGCGGGCAATGAAGGGACGATTGCCCGTTGGCTTGCAGACTGGCGCAGCCTCTATTTCAATTGCAGCAGGCTTTCCGGGTCGGGACGGAATATAAGATAGCGTATATCCGTTTCCAGACTCTGCCACCAGTGGGGAGTGTTGCCTGGAATCACGATGACGTCCCCGGGCACCACGGTGCGGGTTCCCCCGCCGCTGATGCCGGAACCCGCATAATTGGGTTGACCTGTGAGCCGGCTATTGCCGGTGCTCTCTTCGTTATCGAGGGTGCCACCGGTGACCAGCACTCCCGTGCCGGCAAGCATGTAGTAGATCTCGGTCACCGGAGTGTCATGCCGTATAGCCCGGCCCGGTTCAGACCGGGGCCTGAATACACCAAACACCCCTGTGTTATAGCCACCCACGTCGACTACCCTGATGGCCCGGTCGCTGATCTGGTCCTTGGGCAAGGCATCAATGAAGGCGTCGATTTCCGCGGCGCTGATGTCTGTGGCTACAGGAAGCCGCTGTGCCGTTGCGGGAGCCATTAGCAGCAGCGACAAGGCGAGAAGCTTCATTTTCATCGGCGAACTCCTGCGGGAAACTGTTAAGGAAGTGTTATGGGTCTCGAGGAATCTTGCCAGATCGGGATGGCTCCGGCTACCCATTGTGGCTGTGATACACTGTTCACTTCTCGCGGATTCCCGCACCACAATTATCCTGTTAAGCGGCACAGCATTATGTCCCAGTTTTTATTGCGCAACACTGTCCTGGCCTCAGCCATCATCTTCTCTATCAATGGCTGTTCAGATCCTTCGGAATCGAGTCCGGGTCAGAGCGTGGCTCCGCAATCGCAACAACAAGCGACCCCTGTTGCAAGCCTTGCTGCGGTAGACTCCATCGACAGTGCAGGCGCAGACTGGCCGCACGGTTTCATGGCTGCCGTCGCCAACCCGTACGCCACCGATGCAGCCGCTGAGATCCTGGCCAGGGGTGGGCATGCTGTCGATGCCGCTATCGCCGCCCATACCGTACTCGGCCTGGTTGAACCTGAGAGCTCAGGGCTGGGAGGCGGTGGCTTTATGGTGGTCTATTCCAATGCCGAGAAACGGGTTCGTTTCTACGATGGCAGGGAAACCGCACCGGCAGGTGCAACGATCGACATGTTCATGGACGCTGGCAAGGAGCTTGGCTTCTTCGATGCCAAGGAGAGTGGTCACGCGGTCGGCGTACCCGGCGCGGTCGCCCTGTACAAGCTGGCCCATGACAGCCACGGACGCCTGCCCTGGGCGGAGGTTTTCCAGCCCGCAATACGCCTCGCCAACGAAGGCTTCGTGGTCAGCGAAAAGATGGCCAATTTCCTGCCGGGCATTCGCCAGATGTCGGCACTGGATGAGTATCCTGGCAGCGCCGAGTATTTCTATCCCGGTGGCGAACCACTGCAGGCTGGTGACTTACTCCGTAACCCGGAATATGCGGCCACCCTGCAACGCATTGCAGAGGAAGGTCCACAGGCCTTCTATAGCGGCGAGATTGCCGAGGCCATCGTCGCCTCCGCCCAGGCCGAACCCAATGGCGGGAGTCTGACCCTGGAAGATGTGGCTGCTTACGAGGCTGTGGAAAGAGAGGCTGTCTGCGGCGACTGGCGCGTCTACCAGATCTGTTCGGCGGCACCGCCCTCCTCCGGCGCCATGCAGATCATGGTGGCAACCATGTATGACACCCTGGTGGATGCCGATGGTGATCTCATGGACAAGGTCACTGCCTTCGTCGATGCCCAGAGACTTGCTTATGCGGATCGCGACTACTATTTCGGGGATCCAGACCGGGTAGACGTGCCGCTGACCGAACTGCTCGACCCCCGTTACCTGCAAAATCGGGCGGAGAATCCCACGCCGCCAGCTGGCGAGCCGCAACACGGTGACCCCACCGCCGTGCTCGGCGGTAGCGTTGCCCGCTGGTCCGTGGATACCACCATGGAACCTGCCGGCACCACGCACTATTCCATCGTCGACAACGAAGGCAATGCCGTGTCCGTGACCATGACCGTGGAGTCTATCTTCGGATCTGCGCGCTGGGCCGCGGGCTTCGTGCTGAACAACCAGCTCATGGATTTTTCCCGCTACTATGATCCAGATGCTCCCGAGTCTGCCAATGCTGTGAGACCTGGCGCCCGACCGCGCTCCTCCATGTCTCCCACAATCATGCTGGATCGAAACAACGACCTGTTCATGGTGACCGGCTCACCCGGCGGCAACTCCATCCCGGCCTACACGGCCAAGACCATCCTGGGCATTGTCGACTGGGGCCTGACGGTGCAGGAGGCAGTGGATTTTCCCAACATCATCGCTCGCGGCGAGCTAGTCCGGGTGGAAACC
This sequence comes from Pseudomonadota bacterium, assembly GCA_027621405.1. Lineage (GTDB taxonomy): Bacteria > Pseudomonadota > Gammaproteobacteria > Pseudomonadales > Pseudohongiellaceae > UBA9145. The sequence continues at coordinate 109,780 of JAQCBT010000006.1, forward strand.
GGGGTATCACCCGGCGCCGAAGTAGCAGCGCACCTGGAAGCCGCCGGCTACAACGTGGACGAACGGGAAGGCGAGAATTCGGGGCTGCATGTCATTCTGGTGCAGGACGATGGCATGATTGGCGCCGCCGACCCTCGCCGGGAAGGCACAGTCTTAACCACCACTCCACAGGACAGGTAAGGCAAGGACGTAAAAGCACTATGATTAAAGGACTACATCACAACGCCTATCGTTGCCGGGACTCGGAAGAGACCCGGGCATTCTATGAAGACTTCCTGGGATTACCGCTGAAGCATTGCTTCGTTATCGAGATTACGAAGAGTGGTCGCCCGAGCAATGTGCTGCACAGCTTTTTCCAGATGCATGACGGCTCTTTCCTGGCCTTCTTCGAGGAACCGGACGCCCCTTTCGATTTCAAGGAGCAGCGGGATTTTGACCTGCATATTGCGCTGGAAGTCGAGCGTGACTATATGCTGGAAATGAAGGCACGAGGAGAAGCGGCTGGCATTGAAACCCGCGGCGTGGCCGATCATGGTTTTATCGAATCCATCTACTTCCGCGACCCCAACGGCTACGTCATTGAGTTGACGGCTCCGGTAAAAGGACCCGCGGGAGATGTGTTTGATGAAGAAGCCGCTCACGCCACCATGGCGCAATGGCAAAACAGCAAATAGGCAGGATCAGGATTGCTTCTGCAGGGTCTCGTCGATGAAGGCTTCCAACGCCTGTTCATCCTTGCTGCGCATATGAGAGAACTGGCAGCGCAGAAACGAAATATTCATCTCGTCTTCTGCCATCAGATCGATGAGCTGTATCCCGGTCTGCAATACCAGGTCACCCGGCAGGGTGATCTTGCAGGCATCCACAACCTGGGGATTGCGTAATTCCTTCTTGAGATTCTCATCAACCCGGAACTTGGCACCGGTGGTGGAAATATCGAGGCAGAAGCCTTCATACATGGCACCATTGGTCAGGAAGAGTGTAGCTGGAACATCGCCTATTTCATCAAGCTGTACACGGGCAGTCTTTCGCAATTGGGTACAGGTGATCTTGTAGGGCAAGACGAAGTTATGCAGGGTGCTGCTCTTGGCTGCACTGCCGCTACTCTCTGCGACCGGCGACTTGAACATCACTGACAGCCCCCCACTCTGGCCACGAAACATGAGTGAGGTTGTGCCGTTTGCCAACATCTCGCCAAGCTCTTCACTTTCGACACAGAACGACGCATCCTGCACTGACACCGACACCAGGCGCACATCATGAGTAGTCAGCAACTTGCGATTCTGCTTGATGAAGGCAAACTTCCATTCCTGGGCAATCGCCATATTCAGCAATTGCACGATCTCCGCGCGATGGGTGAGGTCACCGTCGGTGAGATTTATAGCATTCATTAATCCCTGAACCTTCTGCTCTTGTTTTCAAGTCTGCCCGGAGTCGACTTTTGCGTTCAGAACCGGGCTTGAGTTGCGAAAGCGCAAGCATACAGCCATTCCCAGCGTCGCAGTGAGGACTAAATCACATTCACGCGCTCGCTGTGCCGCGCCGTCACTGGCCAGCAGCTTCCCAACCTACTCAAATACTGGGGGCGAATGCATACCAATGCCCGCCCAATTATCGGGCATCGGCTACTTTCCGGCAGGGGGCTACAAGCCCGGAGACTGAGGTTTAGACCGGGCGCGAGCTAGAACAACTCGATCTTGATGAGTTCCATCCAGGCATCCATATCAGAATCCTGATTGTCGAAGAGTCTTACCCCCACAACAGGCTCGCCGTCTTCTTCCCCGGACCACCGCACTTCGCCCTCCACGGAACAGATATTTCTGGGATCCACAGCGACTGCGATACGTATGATCGTGCCCTCAGCAAGCGGTATATCGGAACGGAACTGCAGGCCATGATCCGAGAGGTTGATGGTTTCCACCTTGATCGGACTGCCTTGCAGGGAAGGTTCGGTTTCACAGCGACGGACAGTGCCTACCATTGCCAGGCGTTTCTCGTGGCGAGGCTCTGATCGCTGTTCAATGAAGCGAGTCTCATTCGCGCTTTCCAGTCTATCCATTCCCGTTCTCCATAGGGCAATCGCCGTGTAAGGCAGCAGCTTACTGCCTAAGTATAGACAGGAAACAGGTAATCACCCGGTTCGTTTCAGATTACCGGAGCAGCCAGACGGCACCTGAAATTGCGGCCCGGGCGCTGCCTCTGCCATGCACCCTGTATGCCGCCGATGATGGTCATAAATACCTGTTCTGAAAGGATAAAGCGGTAGAGCTTGCTTCTGATTTATGTTTCAATTCCTTGGCTGAAAACACAAAAAAAAAGCGTGAAATCTGCCCCCCACAGGCATGGCCAGAATGACCCCGTCAAGACTACACATCTCACCCAGGCAAACCTTGCGCGTGCTTGCCCTGCTGTCGCTTGCCGGCTTCAGCGGCTGCAGTTTCCTGCAGGGTGCGCAGGAGACTTCCACCGGGGTTGTCAGCGGCGTCGTGGAAGGCATTCGTAATCTGCCCTCCGCTGTTATGCCAGCACAATTTGAGAGAAGTGCCCCCATCGACAGCGACTACCGGGTACCCAATGCCTCGCTGGAACCGGACGCGCCTTACACCGTGGTACGCAGTTTCTTCGCCACCAATCGCTCCTATTCTGAAGGCAGCGCAGCACACCAGATGTTTGGACAGGGCCGGGCCCAGGCACCTACCTTTGGCAAGAGCTATGTGATTCTCAGACGCGCCGGTGACACCTTCGCCATCGAGCCGCCGGACCTGATCAAGGTGAGACTGGGCAACGAACCCAGAGAGCTCGCAATGCTTTCCCACAATGAAGTATTCGATCGCGAAGACTTTCCCGAGGAACTGGCCGAGGCGGTGACGGAATCAGGCAATGAGAACCTGTTGCTCTATATCCATGGCTACAATGTCAGCTTCGAAGATGCCGCTATCAACAGCGCCCAGTTGAGCTATGATCTGGGCTTTTCAGGAACCAGCGTATTCTTCAGTTGGCCCGCTCGCGGTGACTTCCCCACCTATGTAGCAGATGTCGAGAGTGCCAGGGCCTCAGAGCGCCATCTGCAGGGGATGCTCAACACGATCATCTCCCGGACCGGGGCCAATCGTGTATATGTCATCGCCCACGGACTCGGCGCACGCCTGATCAGCCGGGTAATGAAGGACGTATTACTGGTGGACCCGGCCTTTCGTTCGCGCCTGGAGGAAATCGTGCTGGTGGCACCGGACATCGATGGCCGGGAGTTTCGCAACGACCTGCTGCCCTACATCGGCAACGTGGATTCACCTGTCACCATCTATGCCAGACCGGAGGACTCTGTACTGGGAGCATCGTCCTGTCAGAGAGGCAGCAATCATCAAGGCAGTAATGCCGCCAGCGAATTTGTCGCGCCGGGCGTTGAGAGCATCAATTCCATGGCGGCGGATACCAGCCTCTCGGGCCACGCTGGCTACCAGGACCGGCGATCCATCATCGCCGACATTCAGGATCTGTTCCGCAATGATACCCGAGCCAATTCGCGACACCTGCTCACGGCCTGTTTTACAAGCAACGGCCGCTACTGGGAATACCGGCAATAAGGCCGCCCCCTAGATCCGGGTCTGCAATACCGTAAAGAAATCTTCCCCGTCTGCCATCTGTATATCGGTGTTTCCGTTCAAATCGCGACAGATATCCCAGACCTGTTCCGGATCAGTGGGAACCAGTATGCCGTCGGCGAAATCGACCCTGTGCAGCAGGCTCAATGCCAACCCCTCGGTGCAGAGTCCAAAGAAGCGGCTGATAGTCTGTCGCAGGTAGGCCGGGTCGCTCTGGCGATAATTCAGCGCACCACAGCAGACAACGAAGTCACAGACTGGCAATTGTGGCGAGGAGAAATCACTCAGGAGAAATCGGGTATGGGGATCCTTACCGTAGCGGGCTGCCGCCACAACGAGGAAATCGCGCATGGTATCGACGCCGATGTAGGTAAAGGCCCCGCAGTGTTGCCTGAGAAAGGGATAGAGATCGCCGTGCCCGCAACCGAGGTCCAGCACGCTGCGCGTGCTGACGTCGCCCAATTGCAGCAGGGCCTCGAAGCGCTTGCGCTGACTGTCATCATTCTTCCAGCCCAGCGCTTCACGAGCATCCTGGCCGAAGCGGACAACTCGCTCGCTGTGATAAGCCTTGACCGTGGCCAGGTCCTTAATGTGCACCGCCGCCCCACAAGCCTTGCCTGAAGGCCTTGCGCACGCCACCCCGTAACTTGCGAATGGCCCGCGACTTCTGCCGCTTGACGGCTCGATTCACATAGCGATTCCCCGTGGGATTGACCCGCACGTCGGGTACCGAGCTCTGCAGGGGCACCACCGTCACTACAAACAGGAGTGGCAGCAGGAAGAAAGCAATTCGCATCATGTTGATGTAGGGGTCGATTACAATGGCGGACACCATAAACAGGGTAAAGGTCAGGAAGGCCATTACCTTGGCCAACATGAGAATCCATGGCTTTATGGGTTCACGGATAGACCAGATCAGGATCAGGATAGACAGCAAATAGATCCCGGTCATGGTAAAGATCAGGGACAGTCGCGCCTGGAAATAAATACTCCTGACAGCGCGCTGCACACGATCCCTGAGTCCGTGTGAGTCTTCCACCATGGCCTCGGTAAAGGCACGCTCGATCTGCAAGCCTTTTTCCGAGTCGGCAAGCGGGATGGGCCATATCGCGGCGCCCCCCGCGTTTCCGAAGGTCCAACGCATATCGCGCAGGTCCCTGCTCAGGGCCGGGAACTCATCGTTCTCATCCATGGCCGGAATGATGATCGGGTTCATCTTGCGCAGCACAGCACCGCTGTCATATTCCTTGAACACAGATCGAATCGACTGGATCAGATGCTGACTGCTGTCCCAGGTGTCCTGCTCCAGAAAGATGAGTAGCCGCGAAACATACTGGTTCATGTTCGCTTCGGTACCCACGATTAGTGAGCGCAGTTGGGTCAGTACTTCCTCAGTGTTTTCCTGGCGGAAATCCAGCATCAGGTTGATTGGAGGCGGCTCCTCCGGAAACTCCCTGTCCAGAGTGTTGGACATATAGGTCACGATCTCGACGATAGTCTCCAGATCCCTGACAGCACCGCTCTCATCCTCGAGTTCATCGAAATACAGTGTGAGGCCATCTCCCATGGTGACGTTGCCGATAGTTTCGGAGGAAGTCGGGTAGATTGGCCGCAGGTAGTTCGAGGCGAACCTGGACATGAAATCAAATTCCAGCGGGATAGACAGCTTGTCCACAACGTTCGCCGTGGCGAATGCAATCTGCGTGCTCCCCCACTCATGCCAGGAGGGTGAGTACACGGCCAAGTCAATGAAGGTATTGCGGACGTGGGCATTCTGAATAAAGATATTCATGACCCCGCCTTCGCGCCAGTAATCGTCATTGCTGATGCCACCCTGCCCATTCAGGGTGAAGCCGAAGTAGGCTACCCGGCTATAGAAGCGCAGATCGATCTGTTGGACAGGGTCTCCGGGCTTCGGTACATCCCAGGCGGGATAGAAGCCGTAGATCACATTCGGTGGATCGATTTCACAACCACAACCAAGGAAATCCCAGCTGATGGCACCCTGGGTGCTGACCACTTCGGTTGCTGGCGCTTCCACATCTTCCGCGGTCGTGGCCAGCGAGGGAGGCAGGACCGGGCCATCGAGGTCATACATCACCGCCGAGTCCATGATGGCCTGCAGCAGCATGTCGTACTGCGCCGGGGGCAGGGCATCTATGGTGTCCGAACCTTCCCGGTATGGCGTCATCATCTGTAGCACCGCGACTTGCAGCAAGCGCATGTTGGGATAGGGAATTCCCTCCACGAAGCGCAGGCGCAACCTGACACCTCCCAGGAAAGTGTCATCAGTGAGTTTGTTGAGAGCATTCACCGTGGCCTGGTTGCGGGCATTACGGTCGTTCAGCGACTCCTGTATCACGGCCCGAAAGTCCTGGATCGTGGTGAGCAGCGACAGGTCAGCCAGGCTTATCTCGCTGGTGAAGTAGTAGGGCGAGTTAATGAGCTTGTCCTTGAAGTCAGCAATAAAGTAGTTCATCGCCACCGAGGCGATGTGCTGCCGAATCAGTCGCAGACTGCCTTCCATGGTGAGGTCGAAGAACGGGATCTGCGGGAGTGGTGGATTCTCCACCGCGTCGCCTTGCGCCGCCGCATCTGCAGCTGTGGTGGTGTCGGACGCCGCGCCAGCTGCATTTTCGCCGCCGTCCGTCGCCGCGGCGGCAGCCGGATCCTGGCTGGCAGGCTGCTCCACGGAATCCAGTATTTCCGGTCGCTCGATGATGCCGCCGATAGTCTCGGTCACATAGGCGCGGTAGCTGGCGATGAATTCCGCCTCATCCATGGCGGTAATATGGTCGGCCAGCATGCTGAAGTATTTCTCATCGGCGATAGCCGCGCTGGCACTGGCCACGGGATCGTCGAAGTCGTCACCCATCAGGGTAATGAGTTCCTCATCCGTTGCAGTCGAGAGGTAGTAGCGCCATAGGGTCTCGATGTAATCACGGTACAAATTGCTGTAGGCACTATCGGTGAGTTGCAGCACTTCCTGCAGCACGTATTCGCTGAAGTTGCGTGCCCGAGTCGTTCCCGCCGGCGCAGCCACCAGGTAACGGGAGGTCAACTCACCGAGATACTGGCGGAAGGCCACGGCATACTCATCCTCATACAACCAGTCCACGTAGGCATTGTAGAAATGCGAAAGGTCACCGGTTGCCAGCTCGCGCAGCCTGTCATCGGTGATGCTCCTGGCGTAAGTGCTTATCAACTGGCTGTACTGATCCAGATTCAGGCCGGCAATATAGTCCTCGATCACCACGTTCAGGGACAGTTGAGCGATCCGGGCCTCGGTCTGAGTTGCCAGTCGCTGGCGCAGGAATTCCAGGGATTCCACGGTAATCATGTAGTGGTTGTTGATAGTCTGCCTGGCGGAAGTCTGGGCCTGCGCCAACACGGAGAAACCCGATGCGCACAGGGCCAGGCCGAATACCATCAGCATCCGGGCAGTCCATCTCTTCAAGCAAAACCTGTTAGTTCTCATACACTCAGCCCCTCAGGCCGTTTTGCCTTCTTTGCGTAGCTCACGGGTTACGCCTTCAATCAGATCTTCTTCCAGCAGTTGATTGCGATTCATCTGCAGTGAATTAATCGCGCCATAGCGCACGACGTTAGTAATGGCACCACCGGACAGCTCGTACCTTTCCGCCATGTTCTCCAGCGAGATATCCAGCGACAGATTCTTGATATTGCCCAGTATGCGTTGCCACAGCAGCAGACGATGCTCGCTGTCCGGCATGGGGAAGTACACCGCCGACTGGAAACGCCGTGAAAACGCCTCATCGATGTTGGCCTTGATGTTGGAGGCCAGAATGACCACGCCCGGGTAGTCTTCCACCCGCTGCAACAGGTAGGAGATCTCCTGGTTCGCGTAGCGGTCGTTGGAGCTATTGGCCTGGGTTCGCTTGCCGAACAGAGAATCGGCCTCGTCGAAGAACAGTATCCAGTTCTTGGACTGGGCCTGGTCGAAAACGTTAGCCAGGTTCTTTTCCGTCTCACCGATATACTTCGACACCACCATGGACAGGTCGATGCGATACACATCCGCACCCACCGCCGAGCCGATGAGGCTGGCGGTTAACGTCTTACCGGTGCCGGGTGGGCCATAGAACAGGCTGCGATAGCCGGGTTTCACCACCTTCTCGAGTCCCCAGTCTTCCATGATGGTACGGGAATGCCTGATCCAGGTGATGATGTTGTCGATCTCCATCATCACCTCCACCGGCAACACCAGGTCATCCCAGTCGAGCTTGGTATTGATCAGCTTGGCCGGAAAGGTGATGCTGTAGTCCGGCTTGTGCAACACGCCCGAGGTCAATCGGTTCAGGTACTCCGTGCTCATGCGCAAGGCGCCACTCATGAATGGCTCACCGGGCGACTTGTGCTCTACCGAGATCACATTGTGAGACACCAGGTAGCTTTCACCCTCCAGGAATTCGGTCAGGGTGAAACGCTTCTGCAGGTCGCTGCCAGCGATGATAAACGCCGCCGTTTCGCAGGTAGGCAGGAAGCCACCGTGGCTCTGCCCTTTCCAGCCGCCGAACTGGGTGAAGCCGCGATCGAAGTTTTTGTTGCGGGTAAACAACAGGTCCAGCATGTCGGGTCGAATGTGAGGAATGAGTGTCAGGATGAGCAGGATGCGCTCATCGATACTCAGTTCCGCTTCCTTTACCAGCTGCGCGTAGGGCGAGTCATCACTGTCGATATCCGGCGCGAGAATCTCATCTATGCTGCCGTAGCTGACCTCACCTTCGTTCAAGGATTGATCGTGCTCAAAATAGAGCGCAATACGGGTATCCAGGATAGTATTGAACCATGCCAGTTCCCGTTCCAGTGTTGCTGCGTTTGCCGCGCTCAGTTCAATATTCATCGCCAGTCCACATAAACAGGTTGCCGCATCCAGCCGAGCTTGATGGTGGAATAGCCCCAGGGCAGTGAATCCAGCAACATATCGAAGGCCTTGGACTGCACCAGCAAGTGCCAGGCATCGACCTTCAACTGCAGGTGTGCCTCGCGCTGCAGGAAGCTTTCCCGCAGGCCTTCCACCGACGTGTTCTTGAGCATAGGCCAGTTGCCGATGACCCCTTTCAGCAAGCCTTCGGACGCTTCCTTTTCCTGATCGGTGATCTCGATGCTGCGGCAGATGGGCACGCCCGCCTTCACGCCACACAATAACTTGTTCAATACCAGCTGGTACTCCGGACTGTCGGTGCTCTCGTTGACCAGGTACTGCAGCATGTGTACGCCGCGCTCGGCCGCCGCCGGATCGCGGAACTGCTTGCCATCCAGCAGGCCTACCATGTCGAAATAACGCGGCAGATAGGGTGCCAGCAGCACCAGACCAGCATTGTCTATGTAGACATCTTCCAGCACATCGGAATCATCTTCGCTGTCCCAGTAGTCCAGGCGGGAGGATGACTCTCCCGCTTCATCCCAAGTCTGTGACTGCCGTGAAGAGGCTTCCCACGCTGCATCCTGCCCCGCTTCGGCGCTGTTATCCTGCGCCGAATTTCTCCAGGATTCCCTGGCGGTCTCTCTCGCCCTCTCCTCTCGGTCGCGATTGGCGATGCCACGCATGAAGGCCTCAGCCGGATCGATGTCACTGTCGCGCTCATCATTCGCTTCTGCCCGGCGCCCGGCAGCAGACTCTATTGATTTCGCTGCCTCCACTGTCCTTTCCCCGCCGGCGGCGTGTTCGGCCGCTTGTGCGCTGGAAGCACCACTTTGCAAAATCATGGCGATGCGCACACTCGGTACATGGGTGGTGGATGATGCCGTCGCAGCAAGGTTGCTGGTGAGCTTCTGGGTAAACTCTGCCTCTGTCCTGGCGCTGCTGCGCTGCTGCAGGAACGCGGCAAAGCGACGCACGAAACTGATTTCACTAAAACGCTTACCCTCGATCACCATGTAATTGAAGATGAACTGCCACTTGGCGAGGTGAAGGGTACGGGACAGAGCACTGCCCGAGGCCTCGGCTTTTACGGCGGCCATGGTGACCAGATCCGCATACAGAATTGCCTTGTACTGGTCATCGGGGCGCAGCAAGAGCATGAGTTTCACCAACAGACTTTCCGGTACGATCTCGACCAGGCGATCGGATGCCGATTTGTCGATCAGCGATTCACGCAGCAGGCGTGCCAGCGTTGCCGGGTGACTGCTCAGCAACAGATCGATCGTGCTGACGATGGAGAGCTTGTCCTGTTCAATGACATTCAGGTTGCCCAGAAGATAGGCGCGGATCAGGTCTGATGTACCCTGGTTCAGCGATAACGGTGTCGATTCCCGCAGGCGGGATTCCACTGCCAATTGCTCCTGATAAGCGGAGATAGATCCCTGGTTGTCGCCTTGACTTCCGTCCCCGGCCTTTGTTGCGCTTGCCTCACCGCCTTGCGCAGACGCGGCGTCTGCGCCTTCCGCTGCGAAGATGGCATCCAGGTGTTGCACCCTGTTCCCGATAAGCCTGCCAAGGATCTGGCTGTAGAAAACATTGCTGATCTTTTCACCTGCCTCGACCGCGCTGAGGCGAGACTCGAAGTCCTGTTTACTGAAGCGGTAGCGAGCAGCAAAACTATCGAAGAACGAGAGCACCAGCTTGCGCTGCAGGGAGCGCGGCAACTGCGCGATAACCGGCGCCAGCGCCAACTGTCCTGCATTAACCTCCTGGTTAAAGCGGTGCAGCATCCACGGATAATTCTGAATCAATTCATGCAGCAGTCGAATCACGTGATAGGAAATACTGCTGCCACTGCCGCGGTAGGTCACGATTGCCGACAGCAGTTTTTCATACAGCAGGTAGCTGCGTATATGCTCCAGCTGCTCCAGCTCCCGGTCACTCTCGGTCGATCTGCCACGGGCCCGCCCTTCTGCCTCCCGCTCTGGTGCAGATTGCAGGTGTTTCTCGCTGGCCAGCTCGATTGCAGGCTTGCTGCGGGATCCCTGGGTCTTGCCCTGTATGCGCAAGTCATCAGCCGCTTCTACCAGTAGCTGCGCCAGCTCACGCTGGAGGCTGTTACGCTTGGCGATGGACTGAACCGAATCGTTGATGCTCTGGAATATCGCTTGCACACTCACGTTCTCGTGTGCGGCCATGCGCTTCAACAGTGCGGCCAGGTAGGATCGCTTGTTAAACCGGCTACCCCGATCTACCACCAGGTAACTCAGGGTAAATTCCCGTACTATCCGGCGAGTCTTCTCCGGGGCGGGGGGACGACGCCCCTCGACACGTGGCTTGCGTGTCGCGCTTTGCACCACTTCGGCAACAAATTCCCCGTGTACCGGTTCCAGCAACTGGATCACATCGCGGAACATGGGATTGGTGAACGTACTGGCGATATTCTTCCTGACTTTTTCCTGCCGTGCTTCACTGCGGAATACCGCCGCCAGCCAGCGTGCATAACGACCGGTTAGTTGTCGCCACGCCGCCTTGAGCGCCGCCAGATCGCTGCGCTGCAGAGCCGCTACCAGGGCGTCGATAGCGGCCGCGGGCGGACACTCGGCCTCGCTGTCTACGTGCAGCAATTCCTCAGCAAGCAATTCCTGGGCAGCCCGAGGGGCTTCGGCATCATCGCCAGAAGCGGGGGCTGTGCCTGATGAGTCACCGCTTCCATTGCGTGCAGACGCGGCAACCTCGGCGTGCCTGCGCCTGCTGGATTCGGTTTCCGGCAGTTGCACCTTCAGTTCCCGCAACAGCGACAGCAGCTCGGCACGCATGGGATCGTTCTTCGCCACGGGCAACAACAGCACCATGATGGATTCATAGAGTTCCATCAGATCGACATTCACATGGGCGGCCAGTTTCGCCATCACACTGGCAATATAGGACTTCCTGTTGAAGCGACTACCCCGCTCCACCAGCAGATAGGTCAGGGTGAATTCCCAGAGGGATTTCTTCGCCTCTGCCTCTCCCATCTGCAACTCTTCATGGGAATCGAGATAGAGCCGCGGCTCACTCACCAGTTGTTCGATGAAGCGGTGATTGGTGGGTTCCAGCAAGGCGACGATGTCGCGAATCATTGTCTCCTGAAAGTGCCGTGCGATATTCCTGCGTATGTGCGCATTCTGACCGAGGGAAACGATTACATCCTTCACCATCTCCGCATACTGAGCCAGCAGGCTGCTCCAGAGCGCCTGCAGTCTCGCCGTGGAGCCGGTATTCAACGCCTCGACCAGGCGAGCACGACCGGCGAGTCGACGGGAACGTTCCTCCAGTTCCGACTTCCTCTCATCCTCCCGTTCTGCCTGCGAGGACACCAGCTCGTCAGAGATGGCGCGGTCGAGCAGATCGTTGCCACCACAGTCACGCGCCGCCGCCAGCACCTGCTCATGCAGCCTGCCTCGACCTGCACGCCTGTCTATAGCCTGTAGCAATCTATCGACGAACACGGAAAAGCGCTGCGGCACAAGCATGGCCAGCTTGCGAATGAGCTGTTGCAAGAGAGTCCTGCTCTCCAGCCGACCCGACTTGTTCAACAGGGCAAACTGCAGCAACTCGGCCCACACCCGGCGCTGAACGTCGGACCTGGAAAGTCCATAGGTTTCGATGCAACTGGCAAGTACCGTCTCTATGGTCTCACAGGCCTCGCTCGCGCTGAGCTCGGAAAGATGCTGCATGAACAGCCCCAACACGCGGGGTGAGAACTGGGCAGCCAGTCTCGAGATCATGGCGTTGCGGTCGCTTGCCGCCCGGATGCTGGCGATCAGCTCATCGGCACTGTTTTGAAGAACGCTGATGAGCAACTCCTCAACCTGGTGGGCGTCGTTCAACCGCGCATTCCAGGGTAACCTGCCGGTGGCCAGATAGCGGCAGGCAATCTCCAGCTCCGAGTTGGTGGCTGACTTTTCCTCTACCTTGTCACCCGGCTGCAACTGGCTTTGCCTGAGCTCCGTCTGCAAGGCCTCCCGGATTTTCTCCCGCAGCTTGGCACTGAAATCCTGGAAGAAATAAGACAGGGAAATTTCACCCAGATCTACCTCCAGCTTCTCGAACCAGAGCACGGAATCGGGTCCGGAGATTTCTGTAAACGCCTCATCGACAATCGGCAGTAACTCGTTCTTGGCAAAGGCTTCCAGTTCATTGTGCTGGGACAGCGCCAACTCCTCACTGGAGTAGGATATCTTGAAGATGGCGGATTCTATGCAGTGTTGCTTATCCATCATTCTTCACCCAGCACCGACACCCATTGCCGGATATCGCCTGTTACAGAATTGGCGGCGGTCAGCTTCTGCAGGGCTTGCCTGAATTGCCGCGCGCTGTGCACCAGGTCTTCCCCATGCGGCGCATTCCTGTGGGCCTCCATCCAGCGCGCACGCAGGCAGCGAATCTTTTTCATATCGGCGGGCACCAGCCAGTGAAAGTTCACCTGCAGATTGGGGTCCAGTGCGGCGCGGATGACATCCTCAACAATATCCTTCACACCATGGAAGTGAGCGGTGTGACCGCTGTTGATACGAAAACAGTAAAGCTTGGGTAGAATCACGCTAACCGTGGACAGGTAGAAATTCCAGTCGTCGTCATCCAGTTCACAATCCGCTGTCAGCAGCTGCATGTGTTCCACTATCCTGATTTTGAAGCTGCCAAGCTCCGATTGCAGAAGCTCAATCCCGTAGAGGTATTTCTGTTCTTCGTCAGAAATGCGACGTTCCGACATGCCGATTTCCTTCCGACGCTCAATCAGTTTGGAGACAAACAGTGAGAGTTGCTGGTCGATGTCCTCCCTGACCTCGACAATGCTGTTGACCCGGGTGAACAACTGGCCATCCCGGCTCTTATGCAGGGCGAGGAAACGCAGCAGTGCCCGGCTGGCCCGGTCCCGCGCTCCGGCCTCCACACGCTCGGCAGCACTGTGGTAGAGCGCCTGCCAGTTTTGCAGCAGCACTTCAAACTCACACATGGCGGCAAAATCCAGCCAGAATACATCCGGCTTGATATGTGCCGGACAATTATCCCGCACCAGTTCCTCGGCGAACTCCCTGAACTGGGGATCGTTGCAGCGCGCCGTCCAGGCCGGGAAGATTACGCTTACCCGGTTGGCATACTTGTCCTTGAGTTCATGCTCCCGGCTGTTGAAATCCGCCGGCCGCAGCAGGATGTGCTCCAGCACGTGCATGCCTTCGCATTCGTTATTGAGGTGTATCAGCAGGCGACGCAGGAAGCGTTGCTGCCTGGCCGAGGCGGCCTTGCCCTCACCAGCCAGCAGGCGGATCTCGTAGTGCGATCCTTCCTGTGTGGGCGCTGAAGCCAACAGCAGTTTGAGATCGTCGGTGCGCTCATCGTAGCGGTAGTTTTCCTCGAACACGCCGTCGCGCAGGATCACTTCACTGATAAAGCCCCGACGCAGCGGTCCGAAGCTGACCAGGTTCTCCCGCACGATGCGGTAATAGCGCTGGTCCTCGGCAGATTGCTCATCCTCTGGCAGCGTCTTGAACAGGTCCCGGGTCTGGCCCACGAAGTCGCTCTCAACCGGATAGGTCGGCCCACCCTGCTGGTTTTGCTCGTAGTCATCATGGGACATCAGGTTCAATTCATGCCTGAACACTTCCCTCACCAGGGAGCGTGGTGTCAGGTGACGGAAGCCGAGAAACAGTCCGACCCGGTATTGCAATCCCGATACATTCTCCAGGCGCGAGTTGGCGCTGCGGCCAGGGTGCAGCGGATCGGCATCGCTCACCGGGCGGTTGAGCAGATTAACAGCCGCCGCACGGTCACCACTGAGGTACTTGATGCGATTCAGCAGGCGCACCTTGTTGAAGATGATCGACCTTTCCAGTTCCTGGCCAGACTGGTAGAAGTTGAAGTTGCGGGCATGGTCCTGGTTAAACGCTTCACCGTAGAGGGCCAGCAAATAATCCAGCAGACGCGACTTGCGATTCACGAAGTCATCGATCTTGCCCAGCATGTCATCCAGCAGGGTCGCGGCGTTCTCCGGATATACTCGCTCCAGGCTGGAAATCTCCTGGTTGCTGAGCACCCCTGAATAGTAGGTAGATTTCTCGTTGCCCTTGACCGAGAACAGCTGCCTGATGGAACTCAGATTCGCCAGGTAGTTGGACATGATCTGTTCAAACAGCAACAGGTAGGATTTCAACTGCAGCGCCTGGGCCTTACGCGCATCGGGGTAGCCTTCCGGCACACCAAACTGGTTGATACCATAGATGTCAGGGAACTGGTTCTGTACGGACTGGTAGTGAGACAGGTCCCTGTAAGTACCGGTGGGAGGACTGGCTATCAGCTCGTCTTCCTCCAGCTTGTAGGCACGGCTGCTTCTGGCGAACTTCAGGGTATCGAATTGCGCCTGGAATTCATCGAGGGAAAAACTGCTAGCCCTGCCCCCCACTTTCACCAGCACACCACGAAAATCTGACAGGGACCTGGGCTCAATCAGCCTGTATTTCTGCAGGCTTGTCAGCGGCTCTACCCCTTCGTCGGGATTCGCGGGCCGCAGGCTCAGGGCCGCCACATACTCGATACCTTCAACGTCACGCGAGGCGGAAAGAATGGCGGACTCCAGCAGCCGCCGGTTCTTCAGCTTGTCGTTCTGCAGGAGTTCCCGGTCACAGATGATGCCGCCCTGTGTATAGGGCCCATCGAATACTTCATCGAGGGGCTTACCGGCGCGGAAGTCTTCGGAGAAGGACTTGTAGCTCACACTCCTTATCAGGACCTGGGATGCCCGGAAGAACAGGTCGGCCAATACGCTGGCGACCCGGTAGCCGGACTTGATGCTTAAATCCCCGTCGAGGTAACAGTCGATTTCGTCGACCACTTCGATGTCGCCGTCCAGGTCTTCGCAGAGATTCCTCACCGAATGGAAGTTCCTGCGGGTTGCTGCCATGAGCTCTTCCCGATTCATGCGCGCGCCACGCTCGCTGGCGTCCCGACGAATGCGAATCCTGTACAGGCCGTAACCGCCGGAGCTGGCGCCTTCCAAGCCGCTGAACACCTGCACGTCACTCACGCCATCGGTCAGGTCGTAGATCATCTTCTGGTAATCGAGCGGCGTGCTGGGTCGTCCGAAGAACACATCCTGGGCTGCATGCAGACCCAGCGAGTGGGTGTCGATATCGCCCCGCTCATCACACAGATAATCGGCGACATCAAACTTGGTGCGATAGATCAGGTCGGTGAGGGCGAAGCACACCTGCTCGAGGATGGTGACTCCCGGATCATGGAAGTTATAGTCAGTCCAGCCCAGCCCCGACAGCTCCTGGGATATCTCAATGCCCTCCGCACGCAGGCGCGCAAAACCATAGGGATTGGATTCCGTCTGGTTCCTGCTTATTGTCTGGCTGGCTTTCATCAGGGATTACTCATCCAATTCCTGTTAACCGTTCTCTTTTTCCTGCTCTGCCGCTAACGCCGCTTCGTCGTCGTCATCTTCCAGGGGCGGCGGTGGCGGGAAGTTGACCGACTCATCGGCAAACCACTCCTGACCCCACAGCCTGGTCACGTGATATTCGATCCTGGCATCGCCGGGATAGCGGAAGGCGGATTTGATCGCCAGACGATACTGGGTAATACCCGGATTGTCCTCGTCCTTGACCGCCTCCCAGCGCAACTTCATGCGATCACGCGGCCCACTGTGATAGGACTGGTGAATACGAATCCGCCGCGAGCGATTCCAGAAATTCAGGATGCGCCAGGGCGGTTGATAGGCATTGAGTGCGATGGCATGCATGATGGCAAAACGCTTCTCTTCCCTCAGTTCCACCTTGGCCACTACTTCCAGCGCCTGGAATCCATCGAGCTTATCCGTGATCGGCTGGTACTCGCCATTGGCCGGCACCGAGTTTTCATTGTTGAGCCCGACCCCCAGGCGACCGGGCGCACGCACGGCGCCGCCGACATCGACCCGTACCGGGGTGAGCCCTATCTCGTCTTCGTAATGCTCGGCTTCATTGAACTCACTACCGCAGACCGTGACCTTGCCATCCTTGTCCAGGGACAGAACGGTCTTGCGTTCATTGGTGGCGGCATTGGTATGAATGAACTGCAGAGCTTCATTCTTGGCATGGAAGCTAATGGACCACGATGGCAGTTTGTCCGTGAGCTTGCGGAAGAAACTGATGAGGTTCTCAGTATCCTCGGTACCTTTCTGCGGGGTAATCTCGAAACCGAATTCCTCGGTCTTGTCGAAACCCTCATCGATAATATTCAGGGAGGAATCGACAAGATCGGCAAAGTGCTCTTCGGTGGGCAGCTTGCCCGCTCCGAAGAAGCGCTTTAAGGTTTCTCTGTTCTGCTTCGCCATGACCTAGATTCCGCCCACGATAAACGTACTGCCGATTTCCAGTTTCCGGATGCCCGTGATCTCCGGCGCGATGGGTTCGATCTCCTTGGCCACCTCAATGTAGTGGCGCTGCAGCGGCACCATCAGACTCCATGGATACAGTGGATGCACATCGGCCGACTTGCCCTCAACCAACTCGTTGAACACCGTGTCGCCCAAATCGTAGTGGCCGCGGTTATCGCGGGTGATATGCAACATGGAGAAGTCGGTGACGAACTTTATGTAGTCCAGGTTATAGATGTATGAGTACAGGTCTTCACGCTTGATGGTCTGACAGAAATTCAAGCCGTAGCCAGCATCTTCCCACGGGTTCAAGTAGCGGGAGATATCTTCGTTGAGTCGATCAATGTAGAGACCGGAACTGGCATAGTCCTCGAATGTCGCGGTGCAACGCACCTGCACGTGTTCGTAGCTGGGATTGGTCACCTCGATGGTATTGAACGCCGTGCTGTGCGCCTTCACGTAGTCGTGAATATCCTGCTGATGCACCGCACTCAATTTCGGTGTCTTGCCAATGACGCGATGTGCGTCCATGACAAGGGGCGTCACGATGATGAGCAGATTGCCCGGCCGTGGCCCGGCCACCAGCTTCGACCGGTTCGGCAGGCACAGCACCTTGCCGACAAAGGGGAAGCGCTCCAGGATCAGGCGCTCGTAATCCCAGGCGGTAACGGCGCGCCCTCGATGGCGAATGCGCTCACTGACCCGGGTAATCAGTTCGCTGCGTTTCTCTGCCATGCCGATATTTGCGAATCCGTCCAGTTGCCTGATGGACTGCAAACCGGGAATGATGGGTTGCGACTTCCATTCCAGCGCTTCCCAAACCGCGGCCTTGGGATCGAACTCGGCCCGGTCATCGGCACTGCGGGTAAGCTGCACGGCATGAGTCTTTACATTGCGCAAGCTGCAGAAATTACGGGACTCTGCGTTACTGGAGATCTTCAGCCAGGCACAATTGCCTGGCATATGGTTATTCTCGTAGGCAAGGTCTTCCGGCAGATCCAGCACCACGATACCGGAACAGAGAAAGCCGTTCGTGCCATCGCTGACGATGGCGTCGGGGCTCAATCGCGCCCAACCGGTGCTGGTGAGGTAGGACCAGTGATGGCGGATCTCGCCCTCGGTATTGCTCCGCTCGGAATCATCAGCCAGTGAAAAATAGACGCTGAGCAGGCCCTTGTGATTTCTCGCAGACAGGCCCAGTAACAGGTTGCCATCGTAATCGAAGGGCTTGAAGAAAGACTGGGCAGCACCGCTTACATTGGGATAGACCTGCTCGGCACCGAACGGATGCAGTCGGAACACCTTCTCCGCGTGTTCCTCCGCCTGGCGTGTATTGCAGGCATTCATGGCCAGGGTACTGGACGCCGAATAGTCGACGGACAGCTTGTTGAGCATGGGCGTATAGGGTGGCTTGGGTAGCGATTTCTTCTTCTTTGGTCGCGCCTTGGCGTTGCTTTCCAGGGTTTCGGTCAGGCGCAGTGGGTATTCGTTATGACCAAACGCCGCATCGGGGCTCGCCAGCGCCAGCTTCAGGAAGCCATTGCGTGTCTTCAGCCCCAGATCCAGTGCGCCGTCGCCCAACTCCAGGCTGACCGGCTTGAACAACTCCACCGACTCCACCTCGATGACCTGGTGTTCCTTCAGCTTCTTGTCTACCGCACTGAACAGGCGAGCATTCTGGATCTGGGAATGCGACTGCGGCTGCCAGCTACCGTTGCTGAGTATGCTGACGTTTGCTGTAAAACTCTGGTTCCTGATCTTCGAAGGATAGCCTGCGTAATGCCCATCGAAGCCATCTTCGGTTCTGGGCAGGTCACCCCAGTAGAGGTGAACCCGAAACCTGTCGATCTTCTTGCGTGCCGCCTCCGGTGCCGAGATGGCCAGGTAGGAGCTGGTGGTTGGCAAGGGACCAAAGGGGAAGAAGGGCTTGGAAGGATCGAGCTGGCTGATGCTGTTGAAGGCAACGACATTGCGCGCGCCGGTGACATCCACCGAGACGTTGATCGTATCCAGGCAGAAGCGCTCGAGTATGGAATAGATATTGATCGTTGCTTCACTGTTGAGCCGCAGTTTCATCAAGGGCAGTTCCGTTCCCCAGCCTTCGCCATGCAGCTCTTTTTGACAGCCCACAATGGGGGGCGCATCGGCGGGCAAGCTGGCGATGATCTGAAAGCCTGTGCCGGTAGTCGTGCCTTCGATCACATCGTAGCGATCGATAGTCAACCACCCGGTTTCGACGCTGAGGTCCAACACGAAGGCGCGATCGAAATACTTTCTGAAAAGCCGCTCCTTGCCGAGCTGCAATTCCTTCTTGATCGTCGCCAGTGAGTTCTCACAGCCGAGTTCCCGCGCCTTGTTGTCGGCCAAACCCTCAAGCAGTTGTCGGGCCGAGCCGTTCTCCAGCAGGATATTGATGACCAGGGCGCCGAGACGGAATTGAAACTCGTCCGCCGACTCCGAACCCAGCAGGTGCCTGTAGTAGGCCACCGCCATGTCGTTGGCGCCCTGCATTTCCTTAACGGCAGAGCGGAACAGTGATTCGCAGGACTCCACCTGCATGACCGCCCCGGACGTGGCACTCACAACAGAAGGCGGGTCTTTCAGATCCAGGGCCAACGCGGTGGATTCGATCTTTGCTATCAGGTCGGGTGCCACCAAGCTGTTCCAGTCGCGCCTGGAATGCAGCGCGATCCAGGTCAGCATCAGCTTGAACAGCACCTGCCGAAACTCGGCCCGGGACCGGGATTGCTCCAGGTCTTCCAGGAAGGATGAGATGGGCCGCGTGACACGCTTGAGCCCTACTTCCAGACTGATCTTTCGGTAGCCTTCTTCCAGGAACAGGGTCCTGGATGCCACGGCGATGCCCAGATCGAAGGTCGAGTCAGCAATCCTGGCGGCGCTGCGACCGGCACGCAGGTCCCCGAACAGCGGCCAGCTTTCGCCATCGCCTGACTGCACGGCCGCGCGCAGGGGAATTTGCTGCTGGTGGACCCGGGTCACGAAATGCATGTCGCACTCGGGCGTAATCATGGGCTCGCGATCGTATTTCAGGGTATAGACCTGAGTTATCTCGGCATCGCTCACTTCCAGGTCTTCATTGGCAGTGAAGACAACTTCACGCAAGGCCTCGTCCCGGGCACACACGAAACGGGAACCGGCGCGGACGGAGACGGAACGGGACCCCGGCTGCACACTGAAATTCAGGGTGGCCGATTCCAGGCTCTTCTCCTTGTAGTGCACCTTCAAAAGCTCGTGGTAGTAGAACTCCAGGTGACGCTGGGTAAAGGTGTTGACGTTTTCCTGCGCATACCTGTACAGGCGCAGGAAGGTGATGAACAGGCTCACCGCCGGATCATGGGATTGGGTCTTCAGGGACTGGGGCAGCAGGGATTTGCAGACTGACTTCAGATGTTCCAGCGCATTGAAAAACTCAAAGGCCGAGCGCCGTAGCAGGTCGGCGGCAATGGCCTCATTCTCGGCGGATTCTGTCTGCGCATGGGGAAACCAGACCCGCTTGCTCGCCTCATCTTCGATGCCCACTTCCCAGATATCGCTGAGGGTATGGAATTCGAAATCTGGCAAAGCGGGATTCAACTCGCGCAGGTCGTCGAGGGTGGCGCCGATGTTGTGCAGTTCTTCCAACAGTGAACTGCGAATGATGCTATTCAGCTTCACCACCAGTTCCTTCGCGGGAGCGGAACTGGAGCGTTGCAGGTCACCTAGCCAGCGGTCCAGCTCCCTGATCGCCTCGACGACGATGCGGGACAGAGCCAATGCTCCCCGGTTCTCGGGCATCTGTACCTGGCGCCGCATCTCATCGATGTTCTTGTTGATGATGCAGGCCATGATGACGATTTCGTTGGAGGCCAGGAACGATTTCCAGTCACCGGCAGGCTTGAGGCTGGCGTTGTAATAAGTCAGTGACGAGGCAAACTCAACACTGAGTGTCAGCAGATCCTCGAAGGACATCTCATCGACATTGAAGTAACTTTCTTCGAGCGCGGGCAGAAGCCGTTGATCTTGCTCAACGCCATTGAGTGTCCTGTCTTTATCGAAGTGACTTGTCATCGTATTGCTTCAGTGTGGTCTTGCTTGTATCTGCTGTCGTTTGCGTATTGTCTGTAATGCCGCCAATCTACAGATCCAGTTCAGTGCCTTCCTGGAAGTAGAACGGGTACACGATATTGCTACGGGTATTGGTAGAGACAATCGTGTAATGAATGTCTATTTCCATCAGCCCGTCATAAATGTTGTCCGTGTCTATATAGATATCATCCAGATCGATACGGGTTTCGAAGAACAGGATCGCGCGCTCTATCAGATCCTTCATCTCGGTAATCGCGGTCTCATCCACGTTCTCGAAGATCATGGTCTTCAGCCCACACCCAAAGGTAGGCTGCATGACCCGCTCTCCGGGCGCAGTTGCCAGCAGTATCGACAGGCTTTCCTTGATGTCCGCCTCCAGTGATACCGTCTGCAGTTCCAGTACGCCGTCGTTACGCTGAAACTCCGGCGGAAAACTCCAGCCGGTGCCCAGGAATGATTTGTCTTGATCGCCTGCCATCTTGTTTACCGATTTCCTCGCTAGCCGCCGATCATCACCGTGGGACAGCCCAGGGTGATCTGTCCGCCATGGGCGGTGGTGTCGCCCATGCGAGCGGCGGGCTTGCCACCGATAGTCACGGTAGCGGATCCCTTGACGATGCTGTCCGGTGGCCCGACACACACGCAGCTGTCACCCACCACGGCGGCCGGCATCTTGCCGATCATTACCGTGGGCACGCAGGGTCCGACGATGGGCCCACCCACATGGGGAATAGGCGGCACACCCGGTGTCTGCATGGGACAGGTGTGCATGTCGGTCAATCTTGCGGCTGGTGGCACTGTGTCTTCCTTCTCTCTATCGCCAGTCGAATCAGTTAATCATTACCATGGCGCCCTTGACGGTGGTGTTGCCACCGGCAGAGAGTTCCGCCGAGGCACCGCCCTTGGCCGTGATTCCCACATTGGCGCTGTGCTCGATATTGAGCCCCGACGCCTTGATGTCGGCCTGGGAAGTCATGGAAATCTCCCCCGTTGCCTGTATTGAAATTTTTCCGGTAGCGCTGATCTTGATGTCTTTTGGACTGTCCATCACGATGCCGCTGCTACTGAGTTCTACCTTGTTACCTGTCTGGTCCTGTACCAGGATCGATTGGTCCTCGTCACTGAGTACGATCTTGTTGTTGCCCGGCGTCAGTATCGAGATGATTTTCTTGTCATCATCGAATTCCACTTTCAGCTTGCTCTTGGTGACGATGGCCTTGGTGAAATTGTCCGCGGTCAGCTCATAGGGTGGTGCATGCTTGGCGCTGTAGAGGCTTCCCAGGATCACCGGGTGTGCCGGATCGTTGTTGAAATATCCGAGCACCACCTCGTCGCCTATCTCAGGAATAAAAAATTCCCCGTATCCATTGGAGGCGTAGTAGTTCGACAGGCGCGCCCAAACTCCCTCCGAGTCTGCCTGCAACACAGGCACTTTTACCTTGATCTTGTTCTGCGCCTCCGGGTCTTCATCCAGCTTGGTGACGATGCCGATATGCAGCCCTTCCACACCAGGTGTCAGACCCGATGCCGGTGGCGCCACGATGTCTTCACGTTCGGCAAACCAGTTCGGCGACATGCCGAATTCCACTTCCGTGATCCAGTCACCGTCCTCGATTTCGTGCCGGACCCCACTCACAAACACGGTGCCGCTGAACCTGTCACCGACACCTTTCAACTCAATAAGCGCACCCGGCTTCGCCTTCGCCGAGCCCTGGAACTTCATACGCCCGACGATGCGTGACAGGGCAGACTTGATCTGCTGCCCCTTGGCCCAACTCGAAAGCGCGGTCGACTCCATACTCACGGGAGTCTGCAGTTTGTAGCTGCTCAGACCGATGACATCGCTCAGGTCAGAACAGCTGAGATTGCCCTGCTCATTGAGAGTCTCACTGGAAGCAACCTGCTCCACCGGCTCATGGGTGCTGGGATCCCAACAAACGCCCTTCACTTCCGCGAACTGGCTGCGTGCGTTCACTTCGCCATGAAACTCCATGAGGTCGCTGCCATAGCCAACCGACAGCACGGCGGAACCCGATACATCCGGCGGACCGACACTGACCTCACCGTCGTTCACGATGACAATGGCGCCATTGACCTCGGCCCGCGACAGCATGAAGTCCCAGTCCGTTGCGTAGTACTGCACCAGCTCCTTGTGTTCGGTAGTGGTAGCCGTTACATCGGCGCTCAGCCCACTGTAGTTGCCGATCAGCTTGCTGAAGACATCGCTGTCTTTGCTGTCCACGTAGTTGGCATTCTTGCGCCCGATGGTCATGGCCACCGCCTTGTCACGGCACTCCACCACCAGCCTCGAGTAGTTGTCACCGCTGATCCTGACGCTGTGCTTCAGGACCACTCCCTTGAAAATCGTTGTCTCGTCGTCCTTGTAGCCAGCCTTGATTTCTATTTCCTTGCCCGGCTTCAGCTCATCCGCATTGCTAATCGGAAAATCCTGGTTCGGCATATCCCCGTCGAGAATGGTAATGCGGGCCATGGGCACTACATTCACCGTCTTCTCCACTTCAACACTGACGATCTGGGCCAGGTCGCTAAGGGTTGAGCCATCACTCGACACCGTAAGCTTGATGACCCCTTCGCTATTCTTTTCGGGTGAGTCGGCCATGGCTTAGGACAGTGGTGGAAAATAAAGTTTCTGCCCTGGCTTGATATCGCGAAAATGGCTGATGCCATTGGCCCTCGCTACTTCCAGGTAGTAAGAACAATCGCTGTATATCCGGTTGCAGAGCAGGGGCAAGGTGTCCCCGGCTTTCACCTCCACAACATGAGTCAGGTCAGGTGACGAACGTTTTGCCTTCTTCGCTTCCTCGCCTTTACTGACGAAGCCAGTAAAGTCCAGGGTCACCAACGCCCGCAGTGGTTCACCATTCGGCTTGAAGAGCTTGTAATCAACCTTCATGCTGGCAAGGCGACCATAGAAGATCATGCTGCCCCACAGCAGGCGCACGACTCTGGGCTCGTGATCCACGCCCTTGTACTGGTAGATCACGCCGTTCAGATTCTTGAGCTGGGTCTTTACATCATCCTGTGATCGCTTGGACTTGGCCGCACTCTTCTGCGAGTAATCCCGCACCACACCGGTGCCATCGATCCAAACCTGGAAATTTATCTTGTCGGGGTTTACTGCGGCGAACTTGGTATCGTTACCGGCCGCACCCTGGGGCTTCTTCTTGCTGTAGGTAATGGAATAAGTGTGGGAATAGCCATTCGGGTTCATCATCACTGTGAACCAGTTGGACTTCCCGCTCTCAAGGGAAATATTGCCCGTGCTCTTGTCTATACTGCAGGCAGTAATCTGGAGCTTCTTCAGAGCACCCTGTCGTGGAGCCGCCATTACCTTTCTCTAGTTTTGTTCAGTGATTCAGCGACGATCTGCTTACATTCCGCCAACAACTCCTTTTTGAAGGCTTCCAGATCGATACTGGATTCGTTAGTGGTCTGTGATTCGCCACCGTTGTCAGTTACTGAGGACTTGATCACCAATTGTTTGACTTCGATTGTCATGTCTGTCGCAAACCTTCTGCCTGTATATCTGCTAAACGTTTAGTGATGCGAATCACTTGGTTCGGACCAGGAAGTTATAGCTCAGCTCGATCTTTTCGATGGCTATGTCATTCTTGGTCGAGTTAAATGCCTCAACATCCCACTTTGTGGGAAAGGCACTGACAATGTCCCAGGCGCGGGCCGGGTCACCCTTCTGGTCCAGCAACCGAATCGACAGGTCTGCCGGTTCGATGTTCTCGATGTATCCACCTTCGAATGTCTTGCGACACCATCTGACCAGAGGTGAATTCATATCGAGAATGCCCCGCTTCAACACCAGCTTTGGGTATTTGACCTGTTTGGGTAGCTGGTAGGTGAAGCGGTTCTCCCCGCCTTCGACCACCGACTCCGTTTCGATTTCGGGGCTAAGCCCCGAAACCTCCAGGAACGAGCTGTCTTTGGGCGAGCTGCTCTTGCTGCCGAGGAACTCCACGGTGAAGTAAAACGCCGGAGTGAGGTACGGATTGTTCCTCGAACCTCCGGTCGTCTTCCGGGTACTACTCCTGGCAGGATTGGCCATCGCTTAAAACTCCAGTCTGAGTATCTCTAATCAGATCTCTTAGGCGTTTTCGATGGTCAGGCCTTCGTGCGCAATCTCGATGGTCTCGATTGCCACTTCATTGCCATCAGACTTCAGGTCAGTACCGGTGATCTTGGTCGGCCAGGCGTTTGCCAGGGTCCAGACCATGGTACCGTCACCGTTCTCATCGAGAAGGCTGATAGTTACGGGAACGCGCTTGATTGTGTTCATCTGAATCTCATTGAACCAATCCCAGAACTTGTTATCTCCCTTATAGATACCCTTCTTCATGGTGACGTTGCCGGACTTCTTCAGGCCAGGCATCTTGATCGTCGAGAACTCAGGGCTATCACCGA
The DNA here is from genome assembly GCA_027621405.1 of Pseudomonadota bacterium. Lineage (GTDB taxonomy): Bacteria > Pseudomonadota > Gammaproteobacteria > Pseudomonadales > Pseudohongiellaceae > UBA9145. The sequence continues at coordinate 135,185 of JAQCBT010000006.1, forward strand.
GGCGATACTCGATCGGTTGCGCTTCGATATCCAGGCCAGATACTTCCTGGAATGACATGACCTCGCTGTCCCACTTTACTTCGAAGTGAAATTTGGGAAGAGGCCATACGCTGGTTGATTGTGCTGCACCATCATCTGCCATGTTATTTCTCCAGTTGTGATGTGTTGTCTATTAGTTGATTGAATCAGGATCAGGACTTCTGCATCTGCTGCTGGAAGGTGATCTCGATGAATTCAGCAGGACGGATCAGCGCTACCAGTACGGTCACGCGCAGGATGCCTTCCAGGATGTCTTCGGGAGTCATGGTTTCGCCGAGTCCCACCATTACTGCGAATGCGTCATCGGGGCTGGAACCTGCCAGGCCGCCGCGCTTCCAGATACCGGTAAGGAAGTTGCGAATCATGCTCTTGATAGTGATCCAGGTATTGGCCGTGTTGTTCTCAAACACGTAGGCCTTGGCCGCCAGCTTGATGGATTCCTCAAGCATGATCATGGTGCGGCGCACCTGGATGTAGCGCCAATCCAGGCTGTTACCGTCGAGAGTACGTGCACCCCAGACCAGGGTTCCCTCGCCGATGAAGCTGCGGATCGCGTTAACGGATTTGCCCTGGGGTGTTACGTTCAGATCCTGCTGATCGTCGTGAGAGATGTTCACGGTAGGTGAAACCACGGCGTTCAGGCTGACGTTGGCTGGCGCTTTCCACACACCGCTGGCGTTGTCCACGCGGGTGAAGATACCGGCCATGGCGGCACCGGGAGGCAGCAGGTTCAGCTTGTTCTTGGCCTCGTCCATGATGATCTTGAACGCGGCGGAATTCTGCACCAGGGAAGACTGCAACAGACGCATCTTCACAGGCGCTTCTGCTTTCTCGGCCGCTTCGTCATCACCGGTTACCCAGTCAGCGATCTTGACCTTGGTCAGTGAATCGATCTGAGCCTGCATCTGTGCCTCTTTGGGAGACTGACTGCCTGCGTCGGGCAGTTTCAGGTCAGTAGCGATGATGCTCTTCAGGGTTTCAATGCTGTCGCCATCGAAATTACGGTAATCGATCTCATTGTCCTGGACGATGGAGGTGTTCACCCAGGGGTAGTAGGCCATACCGAAATCCAGGTTGCTGGTGCCAAGTTCATTGCGGAAATTATCAACGGGGTCGCCATCAGGGTGTTTACGATCGCGGTAGCCATCGTAGATATCCAGGATGGATACACGATTCTTCATCTTGTCACCGCAGTGCATCAGGCTGGCTTGCTGCACGGCGATGGCGTCGGCACGTTCGGTCAAACGCATGGCATCGGGAATAACCAACATGGTGGGCTCCTGCTCCTTGATCAGGGTTTCGATACCCGCAGTCAGCTTGGCCGCGTCGACAGTTTGATCTTCCTTGCCGTAGGCACCTACAGAGACGATGTAGCACGGGCCACCACCATTGGAGAAGAACAGCTTCATGCTGTTGTACAGCAGGTATTTACCGGCTGTCTGCTCGATCATGTACTCTTCCATCGTGGGTTCGTCGTCGTCACCCACGCGCTGGGTGAAATCGGCTTCTTCGCCATCTTCCGCCTTGCGCAGGGAGAACACGGGCTTGGAGCCGTATCCGAAATAGTTGTGGAATTCAGCCATTGAAGAAATTTTCCAGGGCTTGTTTACCAGCGTCTTCCCTTTGTTGTCAGCTCGCTCGGTGTATCCGATGAAAGCTGGAACAGCTGTCCCAACCTCTACCACTGAATTGGGGAAAGCACTCTTTTCGACGATATATACGCCGGGGGTCTTCATAGGTGCGGCCATGATTTCTCACTCCTCCGATTAAAAATTTACATAGATTTCTGAAACGAATAATTCGCGGTCATCAAGTTTTACTTTGTTGATTCTGTTCGCCGAAGCGACTGCCAGTCTTTTCACCAGAACCTTGAGACGGTTGTGTCTCGGGACCAGCAGTTGGAACTTTGGTTTAGCCCGGTCTCGCAGAGGTATTGCCTGCCTGGAGAGAAACACCTTGGCCTTGCGACCATTGGCAACCTCTTCTTCTCCGAGATAGTCAAATTCGATTTCATCTTTTGCGTCTTTAACGAACACGCCTTCCCGATTGGCGTCACCCAGGATGAAGTACTTCCAGTGGGTTTCTCTTGCCTTGAATCTGATGTGGTAGTCGTTGTAGGTATTCAGGTCACCCTTGGTGATCTGCTCCAACTCCTCACTGCTTACCCGAATGGAAATCAGCCCCAGCGAAGGTGGACGACGGGATGCCGGGGCTGCTGCGCTGAGCATGCCGCGGGTCAGGTTTCGGCTCTGTTGCAAATCCGCCGGATCAAGCGGGATCTTGCCGCGGGGATTTCTGGCCGTCTGTTCGGCATCGAACAGCAGGGCGCGATTGGTAGAGAAAGGCAGCACGCTGCTATGGGTTTCCCTGAGCGTGAAGGAGCCTGCGAATAACTCGGCGAGGTCTGCCGGGCTGACAAATTCCTCGCTGTGCAAATACTTGGTACCGATGGTCTGGGGATCGGTGTTGGCGGAATCGAAGTACAGGGTTCGGGTTTCGCTGAATTCTGCATCGGCGGTGTAATTGCGGAAAGTCTGGCTGTCCACTTCGCACTCGAAATTCAATTGCAGGGGATCGTCTTCATCCGCGGCATAGAGTCTCAGGGTATCCAGTTGTTCATGGTCGAAGAATACGGTGATGCCGTCGTCCCGCTTCCTAGTCACCATATTGGTATTGGCCATAAGGCGGGCCGATTCACCGGTAGGCACCAGCTGCACGCCGGGCAGTCTGCCATTGCTGAAGTAGGTATGCTCCAGGCTGATGTTGAACATTGGTCGATATTGGCCCATTGCGTGTTCCCTGCCCTATCCGCCGAACGCCGCTTCGGGCGTGCTGCTGATGGTAACGGCCTGATCCCGGATGTCGCCCGGATCGATGGCCACCATGCGTGCCCGATAGAGCACGGAGGGGTAGTACTTGCCGCCTAACACACCCCACAGGTTGCTGAGATCCTGGATGGAGAGATTTTCGATATCCATCACCAGCTTGTCGATCTGGTCATCCAGGTCCGGGGTGTTGGCATGATCGAAGACCGGGCGGCGCTGGAAGAAGGCGATTGAACTGGAGAGGAACTTCATGGATTCCAGGTAGTTATTTCCACCGAAGCAGATGGAAACCATGATGTAGAGATTGAGATACACCGGCTCGAGCCCGATGGCCGAGCGCGCAAAACTACCGCCACCACCACCGCCCAGTGACTTTGAGAATGTCTCCCGTTCGATGTTGATCAGGCTGAGTGCAACCTTATTGTTGGCAGCCAGGGGCAGGCTGCCATCCTGCTCCACCGTGTTGGATACAACTACGATGCTTTCATCGAGCCGAAACACCTTTTGCAGGGCGTCATCCAGCTCGGTTGCCAGGATATTCATTGCGGCGTTGATCATTCGCTTCAGCTGCTTGTGGCAAGTAATTGAATTTCTTCTTCGAATTCGGGAAGCCCTGTGGCCATCCAGTCCTTCCCGATGACACACCGTACCACCCCAGCGTTGGGCTAACGTTCGCCACGCGCTAGTCCGCCATGTATTTCCTGTGGGCCAGGCGCTTTCTCAGCGTTTGTAGAACGTTTTCCTACTGTTTGTTGACCGTTTGCCAGACTATTGGGAATAGCGGATTGACCCTGAAAAAGCATGTCGGGTATGATTTGTTCTCATATCTAAAAAAAGAAAATTCAGACAAATCATGCCGAAATTGACGCTGGCCCTGTTGGGCACGCCAAGGCTGTCTCTGGGTGAAAAATCCCTGGATGATGCGTTCTATGAGAAAGTAGAAGCCTTGCTCGCCTACGTGGCAGTGGAGAATAACCGGCCCCATCGACGTGAGGTGCTGGCGGAACTGTTCTGGCCAGACCTGTCTGACGATCATGCCCGCAGCAATCTGCGCTATGCGCTGTATAAACTGCGCGAGGCGCTGCAGGACAAGCACAATGACGTGCCGTTCCTGATGGCGAATCGCACCAGTATTCGCTTCAATCCTGCCAGCGATCACTACCTGGACGTGGCCCACCTCACCGAGGCCTTCGAGCAGTCACTGCGTCCCGGTGTGGAGCTGGGCATCCAGGAGCTGGAGCAGCTGTGCAATCTATACCGTGGCGACTTCCTGGAACAGAGCACCCTGACCCACAATGAATTGTTCTACGAATGGCTGTGCAACAAGCGGGAGATATTCCACCGCTACGAGCTGATTCTGCTGGGCCGGCTCATCGAGAAGTACACCGAGCAGGCCAACTACGACCTGGCCCTGCACCACGCCCACCGCTTTATTACCCTCGACCCTCTCGATGAATCCGGCTATCACCGACTCATCGAACTGCTGGCCCATAGCGGCAAGAGCACCAAGGCCATCGAGGCCTATAACAACCTGAGTCACCTGCTCAACATGGAACTGGGCATCCTCCCCAACGAAGAATCCACGGAGCTGATTCGCAACCTGCTCCACAGCAAGACCAGCAATTACCAGCTTAGCTAATTCAACGCTTTCTGCCTCTCACTGACCATGACCCACGCCGCGTGCCTTCGCGGAGGCCGCAACACGGATGCGCTTCGGGAATGCCCTGTTTTAGGGCAAAGGACTAGTCCTGGTTGAAAGGCTTGGTCTTGGACTGGATGTTCAGCGCCGGACGCTTGGGTTGGATGATATTGGCCGATGCCAGCCCATTGGCCAGATTACGGAACTTGCGCTGCATGACCAAGGCAGAACGACGATCGTCGATCTGGTAGGAGGGTGCCGTCTTACCGGCACTGGCAGTTTCATTCGCAGCCGGATGGGAACTGCTGGTCTTGTCGCTGGAGGAACGTTGTTTCATCGGGGGTGAAATTCCTGGTCTTGAGACTGCTTACTTCGAAGACTTGGTACTTTGGCTAGCAGCCTTGAACTGCATAGCCTTGGCACCCATCACATCTGCCTCACTCTCGAGGCTGTTATCATCGTTGACCTGGGTGCCCCCGGCCATCTGGGTAGTGGGCTGCACCCTGCCCTGGGCCTGCTGCACCACGTGCCAGGCCTCATGGGGCAAATGCTTTTCCTGCCCGGACGCGACATGGATATCGGTACCTTGTGCATAGGCGTGGGCATTGAGTTGCGCCGGCTTGTCGGAGTTATAGTGCACCTGCACATTGTCCATGGACATGCCGGACAGGTTCTCAATTCCTGCCTTCAGGTTATCTGGCAAACCGGTATTGTTGGCGGCCGGTTTTTCTTCTAGTTGCGCCGTCTTTGCCTTGCCCTGCAGCGGCTCTTCTTCCTGCATCAGCTGTGCGGTATCGAACTTGCCCTGCAGCGGCTCTTCCTGCTGCATCAGCTGGGCGGTCTTAAATTTCCCCTGCATCAATTCCTCTTCCTGACCGGCACGCTGTGCCACGGATGAATCGCCCAGGAATTTGGCCTGCAGTGAATCGGCTTTCGCTTTCTGCGCCACTGTCTGGGAACCCTGCTGCATGGAATCTTTTAGCTTGCGCTGGGCCAGTGCGATGGGATTGGCATTGAGTGTCAGTGACACTGCCTTGAGTTGAGCACTATTAACCGCATCCTTTGACCGGGCAGCGCCACCAGAGTTGTTTCTGGCTGCCGAGCGTGCTGCCGGAGAATGTGTTGCCTTGCGTTGAACTTGCGCTTTTCTCATTGAATTTCAGTTGATTGCAAGTTTCTTAAAGTGCTTAAACAAATGTTTTGACCAGATTTCTACCACTCAAACTTTATACCCCTGCCCCATTACAGGCAAGGAAATTGGCCCGGGAATTCCTTACAAATTGTGGCCAGTGGCACATCTTGTGTCCAGGCGGCGCAAGGTGCCCATGGAAATTCCAAAGGGGTCAAGTCAGCCTTTCATCCGGCAGCGCAATGCCTGTTACAACCTTGATACGGGATACCGCCAGCGTTGAAAAATTATGTGATCAGGCAAATAATCAGGCTCCCCAAGCGAGGTCAAGCAAAGTGACACTGATCGAATCACTACCCCTACCATTGTTGTTCATCGCACTCATCCTGCCCTGCCTATTGCTGGGTATCGGCGGTGCATGGCTGGTCAAGAACCTGGGCTGGCAGGCCAACGCCGCTGACAAGGATGCCATCGTGCTCACCCATGCCTTCGCCGGCATGTTGTACGCGGTCGCCCTCGGCCTCATGGTCATCAATGTCCAGTCGAGCTATTCCGAAGTAAAGATGGTGGTGATGCAGGAGGCCAACCTCACAGAAAACCTGTTCATCGATGCCAGCGGCCTCGAGGGGGCAAGCGGTACCGACATCCAGGCACTGGCCCGCAACTACGCGGAGGATGTCATCGGGGAATGGGAGAGCATCGGCCGCCGCAATGATTCCAGCCTGCCATCACATGAGTCTGTCGAGAATCTCACCCTGCGGATCCTGAATTACCAACCCTTATCCGCTCGCGATCAGATCATCTACGCCTAGGTACTGTCCGGGCTGAATGACATGCTGGACCAGCGCCGGGAACGCCTGCATCTGGAACGTGACAGCATGGGAGCCGTGGCATGGCTAATCGTGATACTTGGCGCCGTCATCACCATCGGCATGACCTGGTTCTACCACACCACGAGCGACCGGGCCCGCTATAGCCTGGCCAGCACCATGAGCGTCATGTTTGGGCTCATGATGTTTCTCATCGTGGTAATGGATCATCCCCTGCTGGGACAGTTCCGGGTGGACAGCGTGTCCTTTCAGGAAGCCATGTCAGACATGGAAGCCTGGTAGCAACGCTTCAACGACGCCTGACCTGCTGACTCCCGACCTTATTCGCTATCCAGCGCTTCATCCAGGCTGGCGCCGGCGAGGAGGCTCTTGAGAACAGGCACATGGGCCATCAGGTTATTGTAGAAAATGCGCATGACAAAGCTGATGCGGGCGATGTCCAGGTCGGCCTGGGGATCTTCTACCAGCACGGACTTGATATAGAGCTTTCCATCATCCACATGAAATGCACTCAGCTCCGTGTTGTTGTTGGCGAGTGAGAGATACTTGTATAAATCGGCAGAAGGTTCACCGTCCAGCTCGCCCAGCAGGGTATGCAACTGCAGAAACAGGTAGGGCGCCTCGTCGGTGACCTCGATGGGAAAGTAATTGATGCTCAGGATCAGCTCTTCAGAGAGCTTGATCTGCGCCATGTAGGTTTCAAACGTCGGTGGCTCGAAATAGTCGTAGGGAAACTCCGATTCGTTCAGCAGGAACTCTGCCAGCTTTGCCATGCGGGGTTTGTGGAAGTTTTCAATACAGTATTGCAGGTCGATCATAGTAATCCTAAAAACGCAGGCTTAGCGCTGCTTCAACTTGTCCATCATGTACTTGACCATGTCGTTGCCGGACTTGGAATCTGAATTTGCCATGGCCTTGACCATGGTAGCGCTGGCACCGGTACCGAGAATCTTGGTCTCCACCCAGCCGTAGGACTGATTAAGCGCCTTGACCTTGTCCGGAGTCGGTGTCGTTCCTGCGTCAGCAACCTTCTTGTCATGTTGCCCCATGCTTTCCAGCACCGCACGGGCAGAATGGAAGTAGCGTTCTTTCTTTGCGTCATCACTCTTGAGGATGTCAGTCGTGTCATACATGGACTTGCCGAAGAGTCCCTTCTCGGCTCCCGATCCTAAGTCCTCTGCACCCTTGCTGCGCGCCGCAAACTTGATGGCGTTACCGCCCTTGCGCGCGATATCGATAGCCGCGGTACCAGCCTTCATCGCAGTACCAACCACAGCGCCAGTACCGGTCAGGGTCGCGATATCACCACCAATATTCACCAGGTCGGTGAATATGCCAATCTTGGCATTGCGGCTGCGCTTCTCCTTCACTTCCTGCAGGTGATTGATCAGGGTCTGGTCCTTGATGATCCGCTCAATCAGGGTCTCGGGGACGCCAAGGGTCACGGCTTTCTTGAGTTCGGTATCGAAGTCACTCAGGCTGAGCTTGTTCTTCTTCTCGATTTCCTCGATACGGGCGTAGTTCTTCGGATAGCGTTTCTGCAGCCTTGCCTTGAGAGCAGCGTTGCCTGTTCGCTGCGCTTCACGGTACTTGCTGAACAGCGTCGGATTATCTCTCTCCAGTTGTCGGTACTCGGCCGCTGAAGCCACGGCTCCCCGGAATCCCGGCGTCTGCAGATGATCCTTTATCGCGGTCTTCTTGGTTTCGTCGCCGGTTACCTCAGACATGATGCTATCGGTCTGGGATTCTTCGGCCGTCTTGCCAAAATCCATCTTTCCTTGCTGTACCAGGGTGACAATCCTGCCCAGCAGGGAAATAACACTCAGGGCGATACTGATGGCGGGCACCGCGGCCTTGATAGCCAGGTTCTGGGCTGTTCCGAAACTCTTCTGGAACTGGTTGATGTTCTGCAAAATACCGCTGGTGAGGGTCAGCGCTTCCTCGAAAGCTATCTTGGCCCCATCGACCTTGGATTCTTCCCCATCGGTATTGGCCTTGATTAGCTGGTAGTCCTCGTAGGCGCCCTTCAGTTTCATGGCGGCGCCGAAGCCGCTCTTGACCAGGCCAATGATCCCGCTGGTGTATTCCGAGATTGCACTGGTGTCCTGGGCTGATCCGGACTTACCTTTCTCTGCCGCATCGGCAATCTTGGATCCCGTGGTCACGCTGTCAGCGCCCATGCCCAGGCCTTCCAGGACCTGCTCGAATTTCTCGTAGTTGTTCTCTGCTGTGGTGAACTTTTTGTACATCGAGGGTATTTTCAAAAAGCTCAGGGCCGTACCGACGGAGGAAGTGACGGCATCCTTGGTGGAATCGTCAGCCTTCATCTTGTCGACGTCTTTGTCGGTATAGCCGTGTTTCTTCAGCCAGGCTTCCTGCTCCTTGTCGGAGCGCTTGGTGCCATCATCCTTCCATTCCATGTTGTCGCCGCTGAGATCCGTGTCCTTGGAACCCAGCTCGCCAACGGTTTCATCCACCGTGGAATAGGTCTCGAAGATAAAATCGGCATGCTCCGTCTTGGAACCCACCTCCTTGTCTTCATCGGATTTGATGTCGGTCTCGATATCATCTTTGCTCACCGCATCGAGTTTTTTCTCGGAGCCCGTCTTGGTGGCGGTTGTAGCCTTGCCGGTAAAGCTGGAGGCCGTTTCCCTCTGGGCGACAGCCAGGGGGCTGTTTTCCAGGTGATTAATACGGGCTCGCTGGGCACTTACTGGCCCACTGGCGTGGATGGAAGCCAATAGTTGGGCGCCGCGGCTGCTGGGAATAGCCTTTAACTGGGGTACGCCACCTTCCCCGCTCCTGGCGGAACGGCGTGACATATGTTCGGCCACCGGCTGTGGCTGACTGGATTGCTGCTCTGTACGGGCCTTTCTCATATTTTGATATTAGCCGTATAAACTCATTTATTGCGCCGGCGCTGTAACCGGGCTTTTGTTATTGTGCAGTAAATCGAACTGGTAACATTGGATGAAATTGTTCGGGATGTAAAGGCTGAAACACCGATATCCGCGGTGATATCCAGGGCGTTAGCCCCGTTTTCAGCCTTGAATTACCGTGTTTTCATCTTCTCCATGAAATAGCCAACCAGTTCGTTCGCCGACTTGGAATCGGCACTGGCCATAGCCTTGATCAGGGTCACACTGGCGCCGGTTCCCAGTATCTTCGTCTCAACCCAGCCATAGGCCTTGTTGATGGAATCCACCTGTTCCTTGCTGGGGGTCGTGCCTGCATCCACCACCCGCTTGTCGTGGTCGGCGATGTTCTCTACCAGGCGGCGAGACGAATGGAAGTAGCGTTCTTCCTTGGCTTCCTCATTCTTGAGGATGTCGGTGCTGTCGAAGATCGAGGCACCCCACAAGCCGCCTTCACCGCCCTCGGCGAAATTAGTGGCGCCCTTGTTGCGCGCGGCAAACTTGATGGCATTGCCACCGGACCGCGCCACGTCGATGGCGGCCGCTCCGGCCTTCATGGCGGTACCAACGATGGCACCGGCACCGGTCAGGGTTGCGATGTCGCCACCGATATTCACCAGATCGGTAAAGATACCGATCTTGGCGTTGGTGGAGCGCTTCTCCTTGATCTCTTGCAGGTGGTTAATCAGGGTCTGGTCATCGATGATCGCGTCCAGCATCCGGGAGGTGACCCCCATGGCCATGAGCTGTTCGGTCTGCGGCCCGAGCTTGTCCAGGCTCATGTTGTTTTTCCTGGATATCTCCTCGATGCGGGCGAAGTTATCGGGATAGCGTTTACGCAGTCGCTCCTGCAGCGTCTTGTCGTCGAGGGACTTGCGGTATTCGGAGAAGATCGCAGGATTGTCCCGTTCCTGCTGCCGATACTCGGCGGTGGCCACTACGATGGAACGGAATTTTTCACTCTGCAGGATGGCCTTCACTTCAGACTTCTTCTTTTCGTCGCCCTGCACCTGGGAAAGAATGCTGTCGCTCTGGGATTCTTCCGCCGTCTTGCCCAGGTCCAGCTTGTTCTGTCTGACCAGGGTGACGATACGCCCGATCAGCGAGATTGTGCTCATCACAATACCCACCGCAGGAATAGCGGCTTTCATGGCGAGGCTGGCGCCGGCGCCAAAACTCTTCTGGTAATTATCAAAGGCTGACAGGGCCATGGCGGTGCCAGACAGCGCGGCATCGAACGCCGCCTTGGCTATTTCCATCTTCGACGGGTCTTCGTCGGTGTTTTCCTTGATGAGTTGGTATTCCTCATAGGCAGTCTTCAACGCCATGGCATTCTTGAAGCCCTTCTTCACCAGGGCGATGGCGCCATCGGTGTAACTCTCCGCCTGCTTGCTCTCTTCCCCCGAGAGCTTGCTGCCATCTTCCTGCTTGCCTGCCTGCTCACCAGCCTTCTCTTTCTCGGCATCGGCGGCCATCTGCTCCTTGTACTTCTGAAAGCTGCTATCGGCTTTCTTCAGCTTCGGATATTTGGTGGGTGTCTTCAAAAAGTGGTTCGGAACCCCCGCCGGAATCTCCGTCGGCTTAACCACCGGGCCCGGTGCCGGCTTCGGACTCGGGCCCGGTCCGGGCTCAGGTTTGTTGGGTTTCTTCTTTTCCTTAACCGGATCCGGCTCTTCCATGGCCAGCAAGCGCATGCCTACCGCACGCATCCAGGGCGAAACCTCGGCCTTGCCAATAGAACCGGGTGCATCCTGCTCGGAGGTGGGTCCCAGTCCGGTTTTAGGGTCGATGGCCTTGCCCGGGTTTTCCGCGACCGGCGCAGCAGCGCTGCCGGCGCTTCCCGCCTTGCCCCCGCTGACAGGCCCGGCTTGCCGTTCACCGCTTGCGCCGTAGTCAATCTCTGAATTGGCGAACGGCAGGGCATCGGCTTCCGCCGTCTGTGCCTGGGCGACGATGCGACCGGCGCTCCTGATCGAACGCGTGGCCCGACCCTGGGCTACACTGAGCTGGCTGCTCGCCAGGTTATTGACCGCGTTGCTCTGGGCAGCGAATGCGGAGCTGTTATTGAGTGAGGCGGCGAGTTTTTGGGAGGCGTCTGATTTAAGCTGAATTTGCGCGGATTCTGCAGGCGCAGCAGTTTCAGAACGGGATCGCTGGGAAGCGGGAACCGAGCCAGCCTGCTCTGAGTGTGTGTGTTCTGTGCGCGTTTTTTTCATTCTTGTCACTGGCCATGAAGCCACCGGGACTGCCCCTGTCAGTCATCCATGCCTCATGACAGCATAGCGCCCGGCAGGGGAATCAGCATGGAAAACAGCAGGGATTATTAACCAGAAACCAGGCTATTGCGACCGTGCGCCTTCGAAGGCTCGCATGCCTGAACCAATCGCCTCAGGGTGCGAGACTCAGTTTGTAGCGGGCATAGCCCTTGCGGGTCCAGAAATGGGTTCTGGTATTGTCGTTGCTCAGGGCGTGTGATGCATCGTAGTAGACGTTTTCCTGCTCGGTACTCTCGTGCCGCCAGTACTGGTTGCTGTCGATGAGGATGATGGAGCCGTCGGACAGGTGTATCACACTCTTGCCCACGGAGCGGCTCATGCGGCGCATCTGTAGCTGGTGTCGCTTCATGTAATCCGATATCTCCAGCACTTCCCAGTTGTCACCGAAATTGGCTACCCGCAAGTCCGAGCCTTCCTGGGCGGCCTGCTCTTCCTTCTTCCGGCCACGCACGAACTTGCGGCGGCGGCTGTTCCTGTTGGAAAGCTGGATAGCATTCTGCAGCGACTGCAGTTGGGCGGCACGGGGCCTGTTGTCTGGTAATTGGTATAGCTGATCGTTGGCGGCCGCAGTCCCGTTGCCCTGGTTCACGGCCTGCGCATGAGAAGCGCCAGGCGTCTTTCTATTACGCTGGAGGTCGTTGAGATACTGTGCCGGGCTACTATTGCCTGAGTTACTGCTGCTGCGGCGCTTGCGCTGGGAAGGCATACCGATCCCCGATTCCGGATAGACACCAGTTCTATCGTCAGAATCGGGGATTACAGTAGTTTATCGAGCCCTTTTCGGGGCCAGGAAGAGCAGCTTTTGACTCTTCCCGGCGCCCATCAGGTTGCTGCGAACCCGGCCTCAGTTAAGGGGAATGAAGGCCAGGGCGAAGTTGGGATTCATGGGGATTACCAACTGGTTCTGCACGGAGTCGTAGCACATGGACGCCGCGCTGGGGATACCGGAGGCGATGATCTCAGCCTCTTCACCCGGGCGGATGCGCGACACGCTGCCGTAACGCACACTGCTGACGTACTTGGTGCCGTCGGGCAACACCACCACACCGTCGTTACCCCCCTCGACCGCGTATTCGGTTTTCACCACTTCGCCCGCCGGGTTGTAGGTAATGACCGCGTTGTCATTGATATTGACCACCACGATGTTGCCATCGATATCCATGGCCACACCGTTGGGTGCCGCCAGGGGCGCACCCGAGGCAAACGTAGACACTTCACCACTGGCGGTTACCTTGTAGATAACTTCCGGGCTGCGGGTATTGGAGATATAGGCCGTGCCTTCATCATCTACGGCAATGCCATTGAGTACCGTTGAGCCAGGCACCTGGATGCTGTTGAGCGGCCTGCCGGTTTCCAGGTCGAAGGAACGCAGGTAGCCGACATCGACTGTATAGAGAACGCCGTTGGCAATTGCGCTTCCCAGGGGATGATGCAGTTCCAGGCCATTGCGATTCACTCCGATCCATTTCGGCGTGTGCACGCTGCCATCGGGATTAATCAGGGACACGAAGCCGTCGTTCTCGGTGCCGTCGCCCCGCTCGCCATTGTTCATGGCAAGGATCAGGTTGCGCTGGGGATCGAAAGTGCAACTTTCGGAAAAATGAAAGCTGCCATAGACCTTCACATTACTGGACATGGGCACGCGCACACCCGCCTCGTTGACCGCCCCGATCGGCAGGCCCACTTCGAAATCCTGGGCAGAGGCCATGGACATGGGCAGTAAAACGGTCAGGGATGACAGCATGCCTGTCGCAAATTTACCAAGTTGGCTTCTCATTCTCACAATGCACTCCTTGAGCTTTCAATCAATCAATGAATAGAGTTAAAAACAAATTGAGCAAGTCCGCTCTGAACCACAAGCTTTGCAGACTATCCAATGGAATTCAATTTCCACCCGAATCTACAACGGCAGATCCCTGCAATTTCCACGACACGAGTGACAATCCCATTCATTTCGTTAACCAAGCGGCCGATGCAGGGTCTAGGCAGGCAGAATCATGCCCGGTGACTCCAATGCGCAGCCGCGACCAGAAACCCGACAAGAGAAGGACTTCACCTTCCGCCGAGAAGACCGGTAGCAACAAGTCCGCCGCCACCAGGGCGATTGCCGACAATCGCAGTGCCGCGGTCGCCCAGCGAAAACTTCAGCAGCTCATGCAGAAGCAGGCAGATGACGCGCCCGAGCTGATGCCTTCGGCGCAGAACAGGGGAGACCTGCTGGCCGCAAAATCATCACCGGCCGCCTTCGCGCCTGTCCAGCGGGAACTGGAAAGCCAAGGGGTGGAAGAGTCCGCGCGCCTGAAGAAGGTCCGCGAACTCGCTAGCGAAACACCTACCCACGACTCCGTGTTCGATGCCTACGTGGCAACCCTGAAGGCAGACGGCTTCAAGTACACCTCTTCCTCTCCCGGTGGCACCGATGTGCTGAACGGCAGCAACTCGGGCGCCTGCGGCAGCATCGCATTTGGCCTGAACAAGGCCTTCAAGGCCATCCTCGGTGCTGACCAGGGCAAGGCCAGTCAGGAAATCCTCAACGTGTACGTACCCATCGACGGTGACTATGTGGAGCCGGGTTGTACGGGCAATGTGGTCAATGACACGGCCTACTATTTTGGCAAGCACTACTACCTGGATGGCTTCGATCCAACCTCGGGCAAGAAAGGTGGTCTGTCCTATAACGTATGTGAGGATTCAAGTCTGTACGATTGGGTGCGCGGTTTCGACATTGCCCTGCAGCGGGAACACCAAGCGTTCTTCCAGGGACTCACCGGAAAGGTTACCGCCGTGCGCAAGTTCGGCAGTAGCTATGTGCTGCGTATTGGCGAGAGCAACACCTACTACAAGGTTGAACACAGCGAGGGTGATATCGAAGCCTTGCGGGATGTTTGATTGGCTTCTCCTTTTTAAGCCTACCTCTGGTGCCAGTCGCTTGCTGGTTGCAGCCCCTCAGACTATTTCGCAGGTTTCCAGGAGTTGTGATGATAGCCTTGTTGTGGGACTTTTTTGCTACCCGTTCTGTCGGAGTTTCCCTGTAGACGGTGGTCGTGCCGCACAGGAGGGGCTTGTCGCCAACGCTCTGCGCCCCTCCGGGGTCCCTTCTCTCCGAAAAAAGCCCTACGGTCTTTTTTCTGCGTTCAGCGCTATCGCTTGACTGTTGGCGACAAGCCCTTCCTGCCCGACACTCTGAGCGCTGAAAAGCGTTACGTTGCTTGCTGGCTTGGCTTCGCGGTCAGGAGCACTGCGTCATAATGTTGAGTAGAAGATTATGATGTCTCGGCTACCACTGACAGAGCGGCTGTGGGGCGGCAGGGTTTCCGACCCGCCAGTCAAGGCCGGCACTGAACGCAAGAAAAAGACCGCTTTTCAGGGCTTTTTCTGGAGAGAAGGCACCCCGGAGGGACGCCGAGCCGGCGGGGCGGGAACCCTGGCGCCCCGCAGTCGCGCTCGATGGCAATGAACCAAATGGCTCGTTTCACCGAACGTAAATCATTCTTGCAGGGAACCCTACAAGAAAGCCAAAAAAAAGCCCGCCTCCAAAAGAGACGGGCCTTTCTGTTCGAAGCTCAGGGAGGCTTAGCTTTCCTCGCCGCCTTCCATGAATTCAACGTGGATTTCCAGTTCGATCTCGTCACCGACACCGAAGCTGGTGAAACGATCAACGCCGAACTCTGAGCGCAGGAAGGTGGCGCTTCCGGAGAAGCCCAGGGTGTAGCTGCGAGTCAGGAAGTTACGACCACCACCGTGGAAGTTCACATTCAGTTCTACCGGTGCAGTGACACCGTGGAATGTGAGTTCGCCGGCATAGGTGTAAGAGTTCTCACCAGTCTCACCAACAAAACCTGTGGTGCGGTAAACAGCCTGCGGATAGGCACCCGCGTCCAGCCAGTTATCGCCGCGCAGTTCTTCCTCGAACTCCGGCAGGTTCACGTTAATGGACGCCATATTGACGATTACTTCAAGGTTGGCCGCCTCGATGTTCTCGGGATCGAAATCCAGGGTGGCGTCGAAGTCGGTGAAGCGACCGAGGAAGGTGGAGAAACCCAGGTGGTTGATCTTGAAGATCAGTGCTGCGTGATCAGAATCCAGGGTATAGGCACCACCTCGAAGCTCGGTGATATCGGAAGTCTGGTCCGGGGTAAGCAGGCGGTCACAGGACACCAGCACCGCGGCACAGGCCAGCACTACCAAGAAACGTCCAAGCTTTGAAGTCAGATTGAATAACATTGAATATGTCCTACAAGTATTAAGCTAAATTGTTACTGCTGAAGGGCGAAAACGTCCACTGTCACGGTAACTTCATTGGGTACTTCGGCGGTGTTCGCCCAGTAGCCCTGTCCTACACCATATTCCAGACGCAGCAGTTCAACTTCGCTGGTCAGGTTGAAACACACCTGGCCGTCGCAGGTATCGATGCTCAGTTCGAACGGAAATGTCATGTCATTGGTCTGGTCGCGGATAGTCAGTTGGCCATCGGCTTCGAATGAGTTGACACCAGTCAGGCGGCAGTTCGTGGCCTTGAAGGTCGCCGTCGGGTAGGTGTCCACATCAAACAGTTCGTAGTCCAGCAGGTAATCCAGCACCTCGGGGGAATCCACTTCGATGTCTTCGATATGAATAGTCACATCGAAGTTGCAGCTACCGGGGCGCATGGGATCGATGTCGAATGTCGCCTCAACATTGGAGAAGCGGCCCTCGTAAGGATCGGTGCCGTAGGAGTACTTGAAAGTCACGATCGACTGACCGGGATCAAGTACCCAGTTTGCTGCTGACGCAGGAAGCGCGATGATTGAAAAAGCCAAGCCTACTGCAAAAATGGTTGCTCGATTCAATAAAGTTCGCATGGTATTACTCCTGTAGAAAATTATGGCAGTGCGTATGCCACCAGTGTGGCTGGTTGACCACCACCGCTGACGAACATGGCGAGGTATTGCTTGCCGTCATGCTCGTATGTAAATGGCAGACCAGATTGGTTATTGGGCAGATCGATTTCGGCGAGAATTTCACCTGTCGCCTTGTCGACTGCACGGAAAATTGGGCTGGCACCCGGGCCACCGGTACCTTCACCTACGAACAGCAGAGTCTTGGTTACCAGCACACCAGCGCGGGTTGGAATACCAGTACGCTCGATATCCACACCTTCCAGCAATCGGTGATTGGCTATGTTAGCCGGGGTATCGGCATTGGCGATCATCCACAGATGCTCACCGGAATTCATGTCGATTGCAGTCACGCGACCATAGGGAGGCGCAACGATTTCCAGGCCCTGCACACGAGGCACACGCACTCCGAATGAGGCGCTGAGCTCGAGGTCAGATTGCTCGTCCTTGTCCAGTGACATCACTGCCAGGGCTGTGCGTGAAGGCACATAGAGGATGCCAGTTTCAGGATCCAGGGCAGCACCTTCCCAGTTCGCACCACCGGTAGAAGACGGCAAGGACAATGTGCCCCGTGTACCGTCGCTGGCATCGGCCAGGGATGGGGGTGAATAGACACTTGGAGACAGGCGGAAACCGTCGATGGCTTCCAGCGCCAGGGCACGAATCTCTGGGGTCCAGTTTATGAGGTCATCCTCGGTGAAGCCGGCGCGGTCGAATGGCGCAGGCTTGGTGGGGAATGGCTGGGTGGGTGAATAGTATTCACCGGGTACGTCTCCGACCGGTACAGGCAGTTCCTCAATTGGCCAGATAGGCTCGCCGGTCTCACGGTCGAAAGTGAACACCCAGCCTTGCTTGGTAATCTGCATGACCACTTCATTGCCATTGGGCAAGTCAGCCATGATGGCGGCCGCAGGCAAATCCCAGTCCCAGATGTCATGATGGGTAATCTGGTAGTGCCACTTGCGCTCACCAGTCTTGATGTCCAGCGCTACGAGCGAGCTGGAGAACAGGTTGTCGCCGGGACGATCCGCACCGTAGCGGTCGCCGGTAGCTGATTCAACAGGCAGGAAAACGAGGCCACGCTCCGGGTCACCGGAGATAGGCGACCACACACCGGCGTTACCGGTGAATTCGATGCCGCTATCCAGCCAGGTTTCGAAACCCACTTCGCCACGCTCGGGGATGGTGTGGAACGTCCACAGCAGTTCACCAGTACGGGCGTCGAAGCCGCGCACGTCACCTTTTACATTGGCCTTGGAACGTGGACGCATGCCCACGCGGTGAGCAGCACCCACCACGATCACGTCGTCCATCACGAAGGGCGCTGCGGACAATCCAATATCGGGATAGGGGAAACGGGGATCATCGGCGTTACGCAGGCCTACCATCAGGTCCACGATCCCGTTGTCGCCAAAGTTTGGATCGGGGATACCGGTTTCGGCATCCAGGGACACCAGGTGGTATCCGGGAGTCACATCGATAACCCGCTTCTCGTTGCCGTCAGTCCAGAAGGCGACACCACGGCCCGCACCTTTACGGGGAGCCTCGTCAAAACGGGTACCTTCATTAGGGCGCCACAGCCACAGGACCTGGCCGGTGGTGGCATCGAGTGCAACCACGTTACGGGTGCTGGCGATGTTGGCGTACAACACACCATCGATCTCGATGGGAGTAGATGGGTTGTTAAAATCTGCTGTGGGTCCGAAGTTGGCGGTAGAGAACTGCCAGGCAATTTCCAGGTCTGCCACGTTGTCGGCATTGATCTGGTCCAGCGCCGAATAACGCTGGGCCTCGGGGTTACCGTGGTAATCCGGCCAATCGCCGTCGTAGACGCTGGTACCTGTCTGGCTGGCAGCCGCGCCGGACAATGCGATAGCGCCCATGCCCAACAGCAGCGATGAAATATTGCGTGTTCTTCTTCCCATCTCAGGACTCTCCACGTATCTGTTCTTGTTCGGCCTCAGAGGCCGTTATTGCCTAATTTCTCTCTTCCAGCTTCGACCTTCGTACTGGCCTTTCGCCTGTCTGGCAGGTTCTCACCTGCCCCACGAACTCCTTATACGAGAGGACCGCGCCAGCCGACCACTTGGCCACCGGGCGGAATCTGAAAAGATGTGATTGTAGCAAGGATTGAGCAGCAGGGGAGAATACGGATGTATCACCCTGCCTACAAGGGATTGTGTCTCAAATCCCCGTTCACCAGCCTCAAACGCCGCAATCATGCACTATTCCGCCGCTGGAGTAGTTACGAAAATCAGGCAATTTGTAACAGAGTATTACTGCACTGTGGGCCATCTGCCCTGCTCCCCTGTGGTTTTAAGTCCATGCCCCCCAGAATAGGCTCCCAGCTTTAACCGAAGCTGAACAAATGCTCGTTTTGCGATGAGCTGCATTCCCGGGTGTTTCAGCAGACTCCTGCTCCTATATAGAGTCCCTATATTTCAAGGGGGCATTCCACAACACGCCTGAAGAAGCGGTCAGAGCAAAAAAAAGCACCGAATTTTTCCTCTGACTCCTGCATCCCGGCTAGCGCCGGCCACATCTTCCTTCTCCCGCAGTCCAGCAGGCTGTTGTCAGTCATGGCGAAAACGTTCAAGCTAGAACTGGAGAATCGAAGCTATCCACTGCGAGGTAATTATCCATGCACTGCGGGCTGCAAAGTTTTGATGCAAGACAACAACAGGGTGAACAGGGGAAAATTATTCTCTTTGCGCTGGCTGGAGTGGCAGCGATTGCCATCGGGGCCGCCGCCGTGTGGTTCTTCACCTGCCCCTGCGAACGCATGCCGGGCGCTTATCTCACCGGCGAACAGATAGAAGCACCAGTCGCCGACTGGGGCTTCGCCAACGATGTACAACTGTGCCAGATACAGACGCGGTCCGGCATCCTTCCCCACGCCATCAACCTTAATTGCATGGCCGACCGTAATGGCAGGCTGTTCCTGAGCTGTTCCCAATGCGAGGGCAAACGCTGGTCCACGACTGCACTGCAGAACCCGTCGGCGAGAATCCGCCTGGATGGTTTGGTGTACCCGGTGAACCTCAGGCGATTGCTGGACCCGGCCGAGCTGGACAACGCCTGGCAGGCACGCACCCTGAAACTGTCTGGTTCCAGTGGTGATGGAGCTGGAGAGTTACCACAGCGGCCAGGGCACTGGTGGTCGTTCCAGGTGACGTCACGCAGTTAGCAATAAGAGGGGTCAGAGTTAAAAAGAGTACTGTATTTTTACTCGACCTCTTTTCTCTTTTTTATGTTGCCCCTCCTTATTCGAAGCAGGAATTGCGAATTACGGACATATTGCGGCTTCCCACCGAGAGTGCTAATTTCGGACGCGCGACATACCCGTAAGAGCCTCAGCCAGGTAGCATCGCTTACCGCGCCGAATCCAATAAAAAATGGAGGTCCACATGAACGCCCTTACCAGAAGCAGGCTTGTGCTTGCACTGCCCGTTGCTTGCCTCGTTACCTTATCCAGCCTGTTCAGCCTCAGCGCAAGCGGCCAGACCTATATCTCGGATTCCGTAAACGGACCGATCACCGATCGCCCCGTGCGCATCCTGCAAACCAATTCTGCCGGGGACGATGTCTACGTATTTGACCCCGCCACCATGGAACAGGTTGGCTATATCGAGAACCTGCCCCACAACCATGGCGCCACGGTACACGCCGATGGCACCTACTATTACTTCACCAACGAACATGACCACACGGTGGACGTGGTGGATACCCGCACCTTCGAGGTGGTGAAGCGCATCGAACTGGCCGCCGGCCCCCACAACCTCTCTGCCAGCATGAGTGCGCGCAAGGTCTATGTGGCGATCATCGCCGAACCACTCATCCAGGTGATCAGCATGGACACCCACGAGGTCATCGCCAACATTGAGACTGGTGGCGGCGTGCATAACACATTCGTGACCCCTGATGGCAAGGTCGCCGTGGGCGGCATGATCGGCGCCAGCGAAATCATCGCCATCGACACCGAGACCGACGAGGTACTGTGGGAACTGGAAATCCCCTACTCCCAGAACCCCTTCGTGGGTGGCGTACGCCCCATCGCCTTCACTACCAATGACGATGGCTCTACCCGCTCCATGCTGGTGAACGTGGGCGGCTGGCATGGCTTCTGGGAATTCGACTGGGAGACCCGGGAAGTGATGAACAAGGTCAGCCCGCCGGAGGATTCATGGAAACTCTCCGATCAGACTGCCGATGGCATCCAGAGCGCACCCAGTCATGGTGTCGTGGCATTGCCTGACCAGAGCCAGGTATGGCACTCAAGCCGTGCCACGTCGCACATCTATGCCTACTCATTCCCTGACTACGATTACCTGGGCAGGGTTTACATCGGCAATCCAGCCTGGATCACCACCACTCCTGACAGTCGTTATCTGTGGGTAGGCGTTTCCGGACACAACGAAACAGCAGTGGTCGATGTGCAGACCATGGAAGTGGTGAAGCGCTTCCCGGTTGGGCAGGCGCCCAAACGCATCTTCACCGCCATCATGCCGGCCGACTGGGAAGGTGAAGCACAATGAACAGTTTGCAGAAAATCATTCTCGCCCTCGCCTTGCCACTGAGCCTTGTTGCCTGCAGCGAACAGGAATCATCGACGCCCGCACCGCAGACTCAGACATCAGCACAGAGCCCTGGTACTAGCGTCGCCCCCGACAAGGGACTGGACTATGACTACTATGTAGCCAACATCGAACCCATCTTCCTCAAACACGGTGGCGGCTTCGTAGGCACCGACACTGCCTGCGTGTCCTGTCATACAACCCAGGCGAACGCACCGCTGGGCTTGCAGCCCTTGACCGAGATTAACGGCCAGGAACGATGGACCGAGGAGCAGTCCCGCCAGAACTTCAACAACGTGGTCATGTTAGTGAACCCCAGCGCCCCGGAAACCAGTCGCCTGCTGTTAGCACCGCTGGCCACCACCGCCGGTGGTGACCGTCACTCCGGCGGCAACTTCTGGAATTCCACCGACGATCCCGATTACCGAATCATCGCCGACTGGATCGCGTCCGGCGATCCCGATGCCGGCGCCGATCCCATCGTGGAACTGGATTTCGACTTCTTCCGCAACTGCGTGCAGCCGATCTTCGTCAACCCTATCGACAATGCCATGCCCTGCATCGAATGCCATGCCGGGGAATTTGCCATCCCGCCGCCCCCCAACAGCTACTGGACGGTGGACCAATCCCGGCTGTCATTCGAGTCCCTGTCTTACCTGATCGATCCCGGCCGCCCGGAAAGCAGCCGCTTCCTGCACAAGCCCCTGCACCCCAATGCCGGTGGTGACCTGATGCACAACGGCGGCAGGCGCTGGTTCTCCCAGGACGACCCGGAACGGCTGGCCCTGGCGGAATGGGTCCGAGGCAATGCCCGGGGCGACCAGTGCCCGGCGCCGCTACAATTTCCCAACCCACCGAGGCCGTAAACGGGTGAGCAAACCCAGCGATTGGCTGATGCCAGTATCCGCAGCCGCGATACTGGCATTGTTCACCGCCTGCACCGAACCCGAACCGCAGGCTCCCCCGGAGCCTCCTGCTCCCACGTCCTCGCTGGACGGCATCTTTACTGCGAGCCAGGCTTCCCGGGGAGAAGGCCTGTTCAACACCCACTGCGTTCGCTGCCACAGCATCCGCGAATTCACCGGCGAAGCCTACGCCAGCACCTGGCAGGGCGGCCCCCTCAGCGCCCTCTACCTGCGCATTGCCAACACCATGCCCCTGGACCAGCCTGGAAGCCTAGGCACTACGGAAGCCACGGCCATTGCGGCCCATATTCTGGCGGAGAACGGGATGCCTGCTGGCAGTGAGACTTTGGGTGGGGATGTGGCTTGGATGAATGGGATTACATTGGAAGCTTCGCCTCCGGGCGAATAACCATTCTTAAGCGAGCGAATGAATGGGGCAGAAAGATTATATTTTGATTAATCTACTCATTTGGACCAAGTAATAATCTCTCTCCGCCTTCAATCAACGTCAATAGCAAGTATTATCCGTGCCTCAATTGATCCTGGGACCAAAGCGCGAGGGCAGTGGAAACCAGTGGTAGCAGGCCAAAGGCGTGCCGCAGCATTCTCCCTGCTAGCGATGAGCCCTGCTCCACTCCTTCATAATAGATTAAATCTACTGAGTTAAGCGCCATGGGCAGGAGGCCTATCGCCAATAATCCAAGCGCTTGGGAAACTCTCAGGACTTTATTCGATACCAGTCTGGGCAGGACGGCGAGAGCCGCGAGCACTATGACTGCGGCGAATACCCAGCTATGAATTCGGCCCAGGGATTGGGTGGCATCGATGAAATCATTGCCTTCCGTGGTTGCCACCACATAGGCCAGCTGCAGCAGCAGGTAGAGAGTGAACGCGGCGAAGCCCTTCGTCATCAGCCTGGGCTTGATGGCGAACCACGTGATGAAGACGCTATACAGCACTGCCAGGATGTAGGCAAAGCACAGGAACAACACGAGCCGCAGCCCGCTATACAGCATGCCAGTGTCGGTGATTGACGCAAGTTGCTGCAGAAACTCCGCCTTGATCGCGGCGAAGTTCTCCAACAACAGCGGCCCCAGGATGGCGATGGTCAGCAGCTCGGCGATGCCTGCTATGAGCAGGCAGAGCATGGCCATCCCGACCCGCACGCGTACGGTGTTTGCGGTGGTCATCGGCAAGGTGCGCTCGAAGGTACTGGTGCGGGCAGCGCCATTGACATAGCTGACCCCGAACACCGTGGCCAAGTGCGCAACGAAGACGCTGCAGAAGAAGATGAAGGCAAACCCGCTTACAGCATCCAGGTCGATGGGGTCATCCCAGAATCCACGCAGGTCGGAGAGCGTCAGCACCAGCACCACGGCGGTGCCTATCAATACACCCAGTGCAGCTCCTGCCAAAGGCCCGCGAAATTGCCGCTGGTACCAGGCCCAGGCGGCGGCGCTCGAAGAAGTCGGGCACGGGGTTTTGAAGAGCCTCAACGTGAACGGGTAGAAGATAGGGTTCTTCGCCGGCTCAGACACGTTGACAAACAGGTTGTCTCCCCTGCGCTGGCGAGCTATGCCTAGCAGCATCAAGGCGAGCGCGCCGATCACGAGCAAGCCGGGTAGGAGCAGGCTGCCCATGCTGCCCGCGACAAATTCCCCGCTCTGGGTATCGAAGCTGAAATCCGGCAGCAGCCAGTCGAGATAGAACAGCACTAAGAGGCCAATCCACAGGCTGAAGGATTCCCAGATGTTCGTGCAGCCCCAGCTAATCGCCATCACTATCATCAGGTACTGCAACACTATGAAGTGAATCAAGGGGTGCGGCATGGAGTGGGAGAACACGGCCGCTAACAGGCCAGTGCTGCCGAGAAACACCGCGTAGAGCACGGCACTGACGAATACGTAGGGAACCAGGCTCAGTCGCAGGCTGCTGACCGGAAAGGCGAACTCTGCCCGCAAGGGAAATCCCACGCCGGTGGGGTTCATGCCTGGGCCTGCCACGCTGCTGGAGCACATGGGGGTGAGGATGAAGACGCCGATGCCGGCACAGATGATGATCGTGTTTTGCTCCGCCTGAACGCCCTGGTCAGGATTGAGATACACGATCATCAGCGTGGTCATGCCGAGTATGGCCATGCTGACCAGCAACACTGGAAAGCGGATGCGCTGCCAGCACAACCAGATCAACGCCTTAGTTGGGTTGCTCATGATCCCTGCGCCCCGCTTGATTCCGAAGATGACGACTCCATGCGACCCACCCTGGCGATGAAGATCTCTTCCAGGCTGGCGTTGCGGGTCGAGACCAACTCGCCCTGAAGTGTTTCAAGCGAGGCCGCCAGTTGTTCCGGGCTGCTACTGTGCACCACATTCCAGGAACGGCCCTCACCGGTGGTTTTCAGCACGCCGGCGATTCGTGGCAAAGTGGTTTGCAGCTCGCTGAAACGCAACTCGGACACGTGGTGTGACTGCCCCAGTAATTCCAACGGCTGATCCATCAGTATCCTGCCCTGCTGGATCATGATGACGTGGTCGGAGAGCCGTTCCACCTCTTCCAGCAGGTGCGATGAGAACAATACCGTGCGCCCCTCTTCCGAGATGGTGCGTACGACGGCATTGAGAATGTCCTTGCGCACGATGGCATCGAGGCCACTGGAAGGCTCGTCCAGCACCAGCAGATCGGGCTTGTGGGCCACCGCCCCGATCAGGGCCACCTGGGCACGCATGCCCCGGGACAGATTCTCGATCTTCTTGCTGCCATCCAGTGAGAAGGTGTTTAACAGCTCCCGGGCATAGTCCTGATCCCAGCCGGGATAGAAGGCATGCACGAAGTCACAGAATTCGGCGATGGTCATCCAGTCGGGAATATCGCGTTGCTCGGACAGGTAACCGATGTGGGCCAGGGCCGCCTCGGGCCGCGCTACCGGGTCTTCCCCAAACACACGCACCGAACCCGACTGGCAACGCAGCAATCCAAGTATGTGCTTGATCAGGGTGGTCTTGCCGGCGCCGTTGGCACCTACCAGGCCGTACACGACTCCTCGTTCCAGATTGAGATCGATATTGATCAGCGCGTCGGTATCGCCAAACTGGCGAGAAAGCTGGCTTATCTCCACAACCGTGCTAGCCGAGTGATTGTTCATGATGATGCTCCCCCTTCTTCACTGCCTGATTCCTTACTCGTTTCTCTTCCGCGGTCCATGGCTTCGCGGCGCTCGGCGATCAGTGCGTCCAGTTCATGTGAGTTGAATTTCAGTTGATGGGCCTCCGCCAGCAGGCCATCGATGCGGAGGTTAATGATGCGCAGGCGCTCCAGGTCGGCCAGGGTCACCGCCTCATCTGCGATATAGGTCCCTGCCCCGCGCCGCTTGTAGATCACCCCCTGGTTCTCCAGTTCTTGATAGGCCTTCACCACGGTGTTCGGCGTGACATTGATGTCCAGGGCCAGGGTCCGCACCGGCGAGATCTCCTCCCCGGGCCTAAGAATGCCGGAGGCCACCATGTAGCGAATCTGGTTGGCAATCTGGCGGTAGATGGGCACGCCATCCTTGAGATTGATGGTGATATTCATAGCCGCTGGCGCTTGTTACTCATGGGTTTGCTCCCTGCGAGCGTTTTACTGTACCAGCATTGTGATACAATTTTGTTCGATGTCAAGCACTGCCTAAACAAAATTTCCGGGGAGACCCTGCATGACAGGACTGACACGGGTTCCAGACGATAGTGCTCGGTTCAGCCCCTTATACAGGACGCCAGGAGTCGGCAAGTATGGGGATTGCATCTGCCATCGGTTCCCTTTAGCTTGCTTCCTATCTAAAAACTCAGGCTCTTGCTCGGCCTCTGACCATGACGACGAAAAGCAAAGAACTGGTGGCTCGCAGTCGGGAACTGATCAAGGCCGGAGAAGGCTCCGTTCCCCATATGTACCTCGACACCGTGGGCAAGGTAACCATCGGCGTGGGCAATATGTTGCCCGATGCTAAAGCCGCCACGAAGCTGCCTTTCGTGGTCGAGGAATCGGGGGAGGCGGCCACTGATGAGGAGATTGTCGCCGAGTTTGAACGGATAGCCGCACAAGAACCTGGACTGCCTGCACGACGCTACAAGCAATACACACGCCTGCTGCTCACGGATGACGCTATCAATGCCTTGTTGGACAAACGCCTGTCGCGCTTCAAGTCACGCCTGCGGAATGACTTCGAAGGTTTCGACAGCTTCCCCCTCGACGCCCAGCTGGGCCTGATCGACATGGCCTTCAATCTCGGCAACCACGGACTGGTAAACAAGTTTCCGTCGTTTACCAAAGCGGCCAGGAAACAGGACTGGCGCAAGTGTGCGGATGAATGCCGACGCAAGCAGGTACAGGACTCCAGGAACCAGGAGGTAAAGGCATTGTTCCTGGCTTGCGTGGCTGACTAGTCTTGGAACAACAAAGCTGTTGTAACTCTTTCTGCTTGTACACCTTCGTGCGCACTCGGTGAAATGCGCGCTGGACTGATCCCTCAATCCCCTTATAATGCCGACCACTTTCCGCAGTACCCGCCAAGACTTATCCATGCAACAAGCTGACAGCAAATCTTCCGCTGGCATGTTCAGTGTCTTTTCCTTTCCCCAGTTCCGCTGGCTATTCCTGGGCAACGCGGCGTTCTTCTTTGCCATGCAGGGCCAGATGCTGACCCGCACCCTGTTGGCCTGGGACCTGACAGGCCAGGCTACCTCCCTGGCCTATGTGAATCTGGTAGTCGCGATCCCCATGATCTTCGCCTCCCTGGCCGGTGGCGCCATCACCGACCGGGTGGAACGGCGCCGGCTGGTGATCATCGGGCAGTGCATCATCGCTGCCAATGACCTGTTTATCCTGACCCTGCTGCTCACCGACCAGCTGCAGTTCTGGCATATGCTGTGTACGGCCTTCATGGCGGGCTGTGCGTTTCCTTTTATCATGCCGGCGCGCATGGCCATCACCATGAAGGTGGTTGGTCCGGCACTGTTGCAGAGCGCCATGGCCTTTTCCAGCGGCGTGATGAATCTCAATCGCGTGTTAGGCCCAGCGGCCATGGGCCTGATCATCGCGGCCTCGTCCTACTCAACGGCCTATGTGCTGTCGGTTACCTTGTACGTCGTTGCCATCGGCTGCATGTTTGGCATTACACCAAACTGGTCCGATGAAACCGGGACAGAGAAGAAGCCCCTGTTGGCTGATATCAAGCAGGGTTTCTCCTATATCCTGGGTAATCGCCCGGTGTTGATCTGCCTGTTGTTTGGCCTGCTACCCATGTTCCTGGCCATGCCCTTCCAGAGCATTCTGGTAGTACTGGTGGATGAGATGTGGCAGACCGGCGAGACCGGGGTGGGCACCATGATGGCCATTGGCGGTGTGGGTGGCGTGATCGGTGCGATCTGGGTTGCCAGGCGCGGCGACAGTGCGGGGCGGGTTTCCATGATGATAGGCGCCACCCTGGCTTTCGCGATCTTCCTCGGGCTCATTACCAGGACCCCGAATTTCACGCTTGCCCTCCTTGCCCTGTTGTTCGCCAACGTCTTCGTGAATGCGGGACAGACCATCAACAATGCCGCTGTGCAATTACTGGTGGAAGACAAGGTGCGTGGTCGCATCAGCAGCTTCATGATGCTGAGTTTCGCGCTGACCCCTATCGGTGTCTTTCCCATCGCCATGGCAGCGGATCGCTTCGGTGCCAGCAATGCCATACTCGGTGCGGCGGTGTTGCTGTTTGTGCTGGTGCTTCTGTTCTATGCCATGAGTCCGACCTTGCGCAGGCTGGATGAATCGATAAACGAAACCATCAGCGCTGGCAGCGCGGCGAAGGCTGTGCAGAAAGCTGCCTGAAGGAAATCGGTAAGAAAGAGTCAGAGCTTAGGCTGACTCCTTCGGGGTTGCGAAAGTGCCTGTCGAGCTCTTCCAGGCAAACTAGAGAACAGAAGCCTCGGCGAGTTCCAGTCGAGCAAACACCTTCTCTGCCTGGGCCGCCGGAATCTGCAATTCTTCCAGGCCAGCCAGGCCCGTCTCCCTGCCTATCTGTCCCTGTTTCATCAGGGCATGCACCTGGGTGCATAAAACTCCTTGTTCCAGCAGTCGGGTAAAACCTGATCGTATCTGATAACGATCTATGTCCATCTTACCCTGCATCAGCAGGTCGAACTCGTCCAGGCTTAACAGGTAGTCCTCATGCAATCCCCACTCCCCTGCCACCAAGGTCGATAGCCAGGGTGCACGCTCCAGCATGATCTGCTGGATGACCTTGATGACATTCACCTCCTCTTCCACAGGGTTCTTCAAGACCTCGACGAAGCAACTGAAGATGGTCACCGCTCCGATGTTATGGATAAGCCCAAGCAAGTAACTGGCGAAGTTGCCCTGGGGATCAGCCATTAACTGACAGGCCTCTGCACATTTCAGGCAATACTCCCATTGGGTTCTCAGATAACCTTTAAATCTCGACGAATGAATATCGATGATATTGCGCATCATGACCACGGAAGCCACCTTCATTACGCCCTCGATGCCAAGCATGGAGATCGCCTTCTCGAGGGACGTTATCTCCCCGCTCCTGGGCCGATAGAGCGGGCTGTTGGATACCCTGATAATTTCGCCGAGGAGACCCAGGTCTTCTTTCACGATCGCGTGGATGCGGTCGAAGTCGCTATGTTCAGATTCCAGCTCTTTCATGAGCGCCATGAGCTGGGTCGGCGGCGAGGGAATGAAGCGGGAGAATTGCTCCTGATGTTCTATGTAGGAAGAGACCTGGTGATACAGCATCTCTTCACCCGGGCTCAGCTGCTTGTCGGTAGCCGACAGGTCGAAGATCAGGTCACTGAAGATGCGATTGATCTCAGCCAGGATCGCCGCAGGATCATCTGCCGATGCTGCCCCCTCGCCAGCCATTGCGTCGGCATTCATTGCTGCTGTCATGATCAACCTCTGGCACAGAGTCCGGTGCCTCATCGAGTTCACAGTGGCGCCTTGCCACAAGCGTTTTGTCTTCGGTAACGATTCGCTCCCTCTGTAATTATAGTTGTTACATTGATGATTGAAGGCTCTCAGCTACCAGCTTAGCAGCTACGCTAATCCCGTGGAGGCACTGGAATCCTTCAAGGCCAACCCGCAGCACTACGACCTCATTTTTACCGACCTGTCCATGTCTGACATGGATGACGTGCGACTCACCTCCAGAGTCCGCGAATTGCAGCCGGATAAACCAGTGGTATTGTGCACTGGCTGTCTGAGTGCTCTCGAGCCGGTGAAAATGTACAACATCGAGATCCTGATCAAACCCAGCTCCTGCTCGGCTATATCCAACGCCGTTTCTGCTGCTCTCGTAAAGCGCCAGCCTCGACCCGGCAAGCCTGAATGTCACAGCCCCTTCGGGTAATTGTAATATTGCTTTACAAGCACCCCATTGATTTGCGACCAGCAATTTCTGGTGATTAAATAATGGCTTACCGAAGACAGCAGTGGTGAGGACTCTATGCAATTACGCGGCTTTGCAAGGCTTCTGGGCAAGACAGCAGTAGCCCCCAGCTTGCTGGTGGGAGCAATCCTTGCCGGCGGTAGCGTGTTGGCGCCCCTGACCGGTGATACCTGGCTCTCAGCCACTGCTTACGCCGCCAACGCTGACCACACCTCTTTGCGCCTGTTGAAAGAAGTCGTGCCCGGTGCGGACAGCTTTTCCGACAAGGAAGGCGAACCACCGGTCTACAAGGCCTACCGCACGAATGAAAGTACGGGCGAGAAAGAACTCATCGGGTATGCTTTCGTCACACCGGATGTTCCTCCGGAAAGGAATGGATACAGCGGCACGATCGATACTCTCATCGGCATGGACCTGGAAGGCACCATCGTCGGCCTGAAAGTGATTTACTATAAGGAATCCCATCGTTACACCATTGGCGACTTCTTCTCCTGGGGGTTTGAAGGCCAGTACATCGGCAAGAATGCCAAAGACCGTCTCTCTATCGGTCGGGATATCGATGGCATCGCCAAGGCTACTATCTCCGCCAAGGCGGCTGCCTGGGGAATTCGCCAAACCATACGCGCGGTGGCCGAAGCCTACATCAATTAATGGCATCGATTCCGCCTGCCCTACATTCGGAGAGGTGAAAGAAAACGTATGCCATATGAGATTTCCATCGACAACACCAGGCATGGCTTGATCACTACCTACTCCGGTGAATTGAGCAATGAAGAATTTCTGAGTTGCACCCAGGAAAAGTTTAACCAGGGTGAGGAATTTCTCAGCAAGGAATATATCGAATCCTTTAAACACTCCCTCAGCGATCTAAGCGCTGTCACCCGCATCGATATCGACATGGATACCATCAAGGCCAATGCCGCACTGTCGGAAAAAGCGCTGTCAATGAGCACCGAGGGCATCATGGTAGTTGTCGCTCCCACAGACCTGGAATTCGGTCTTAGCAGACTCTGGCAAACCTATGCCGAAGCTGGCAGTGATCGCATCAAACTGTTCCGCACCCGGGCCGAAGCGAATACCTGGCTGTCTGCCAATTTCGGTGACTACTAGGGACTGCTCGTCTCGCTCGATTCGATAAACAATTTCCCGCAAATATCATAGGCAAGTACAAGGATTGCCTGGCATATTTGTGCCAAATCATTCCACCGTAGCTGATACCAACAAGTCTTATACGGAACTATTGAAGCTGCCACGCTGCTTTCTGCACTATGGCAACACATGGTCGTCTTGGAGGTCATCAGAGAAGTGACTAGAGATATCAACAGGTCTGTTTTTAGTGCAGAATCTTTCGATTCCAATACGCCCGATTTCCAGCAGGACCCCTACCTGTTCTATCAATGGTTCCGCCGCTACAATCCGATAGCACCGGTCTATGAAAACTACAACAGCTATTGTGTATACAATTATGAAAGACCGCAGCAACAGTAATCACTACCATGATTACAGCGATACCGTCGAAG
Organism: Pseudomonadota bacterium; assembly: GCA_027621405.1. Classification (GTDB taxonomy): domain Bacteria; phylum Pseudomonadota; class Gammaproteobacteria; order Pseudomonadales; family Pseudohongiellaceae; genus UBA9145. The sequence goes on from JAQCBT010000006.1 coordinate 166,143, forward strand.
ATAACTAACAACAAAAATAAGAGAAATGGCAAGATTAAAACTGGCAATAGTTGATTTACCCTGGAACGAAAATCAAATGCCGCACAACTGCCGTCGACGATGGTCAGCATCGGACCCAGGTTTGTCCATTTGTTGGCAAACGTTCGGAATGCCCCGTGGGAATTTCGGTCCACTCCAAAAACTCTCAGCAGCAGTAAATTGGGAGCCGCGATTCCGGCGTTGCGAAGCTTTAATTGCGTGCTGAAGCGCGCGACGAATGAAGACAGTCCGATCATAAACAGGTGCAGTCCGAGGAATATCAGCGCAGTACTCTGGGGGATCAGCGGTTCCTCGTACCCAGGCAGTAATATACCAGCATGCGATATGACGCCCAGTAACAGTGCCTGCCAGTTTTTCAAATCCGAACCCGAAACCAGTTTCATCACAACTACTAGCAGCTGCGGTCCGAATGGCGTGAGAATAGCAAGCAGATGATCAATGTCGAGTGATTGAGTCGCACTGGCAAAGACAACAATCACTATAGCTGAGACGAACAATGAACAAAGAGTACCCGTTGCAAATACCCTGGAGGAATTACCCTGCAACACCTGCAATATCTCAAACTCCTGATAGCGATCAGTCAGCGCTACTGCCTCTTCATCATACTCGGCGATTTCCAGGGTATTGACTGGTGCTTCTCTCGACTGGGGCATATCGGCAGCATGGGAATTCTGTAGATCAGCCTTGTCCCGCATTGAGCGCAAGATTATCCAGGCATACAGCCTCGGCGAGCGCACGTGCAGAAATACTGCAAGCAGCAACATGAAACCACCAATCGGCAATGGATAGACTGCAGCCAATTCGCCAAGGGCGAAGGTGCCATTCAGGAAGGCTGTGACTGTAAAAAAGAGCAGCAGAATACTGGCGAAGGGAAGCACAATTACCAGCAGAATAAGCGAGAAAAAACTCAAAGCACCAAACAGGTTCTGCAGGTTCTCCCGCAGGGGTGCTGAAGCTGGTGTTACAGATTCTTCGTTTTGCATTGTTATCGATCTGAAACAGTCTTGGAGTATTTAAGCTGTATTATGACCCTAATCTGATACAGGAGTATTGGATTTCACACGAATTGCAGGTTTCGCAGCAATTCATGGGCTATCCCTTGAGGTTACCGTTTACTGGCGTAGACGGTCCAATTCTTGTATTTTCAGCGTTCGAAAATGCTTTGTACTGATGTGGCCTGGATTGAGCTACACCGTCAGCTAATGAACCTCTTAATATTAGTATGGGAACCACAATGAATTCACGCTTTCCTAGTAATTCCGGGCTACAGCGCTTTCTGCAAGTGACACTGCTGGCCAATTTCATGGCATTCGCCTTACCAGCCTTCGCACAGCAAGATGACTCGGCAGAAATCGAAGAATGGGTTGCCGCCAGCATGTGTGCTGCCGGAGACAGAACTGTCGACCTGAGCCAGGCACCTTCTTTTACCTACACTGCACCCGATGGCAACAACCCTCGCCATCTGACAGCTGAGCAAGCCGGGCTGACGACTTCCGACCTGTCCAATCTGGAACTGGCCTGGGCCATCGCCTTCCCCCAGACATCTGGCATGCGAGCAGCTCCCGTCATAGTTGGCTCTACCCTCTTTTATTCTGCAACCGATGCGGGTCGGGTATTCGCGCTGGACACCGAGAGCGGCTGCGCCAAATGGGTCTATGAATCAGGCACCCGGCTGCGCTCCTCCCTCGCCTATGGTGTGGTGGATGGCGAGCCCACCCTGGTATTCAGCGATATGCCGGGAATGATTCATTCCATCAAGGCTGAAACCGGAGAAGCGAACTGGGTGGCCAGTGGCCAGGCGTCGGACAACCAGGGCATGCTGACCGGCACTCCCGTGATTCACGAAGATCGCATTATCGTGCCCGTCTCTGGTTCTGGCGTTATCACCGGTGGCAATCCCAATTACGAATGTTGTGAGAATCATGGTGCGGTAACCGCGTTGAATGTACGCACCGGCGAGAAGCTCTGGGAGTACCACACCATGCCCGCGGCGGAATATAACGGCATGGAGAGTTCAACTGGCGTGAAACAGAAGGGTCCCTCTGGCGCGCCGATATGGTCCACCCCAACCATCGATGCCGATCGCAACCAGATCTATGTCACCACCGGTGAGAACACGTCCCACCCCACCACGGGGACCAGCGATGCCATCATCGCCCTGGACCTGGAGACTGGTGAAGAGAAATGGGTGTTCCAGGCTCTGGCCAATGACATGTGGAACTTCGGTTGCAGCGCCGGCGGTCCCAACTGCATCATCCTGGACGACACCAACTCAGTGGACCATGATTTCGGCGGCCCTGCGATTCTGGTGGACGCCGGGGACCGTGAGTTGCTGATCGCCGGCCAGAAGTCGGGAGACATCTGGGCACTGGACCCGGATACCGGCAACCTGGTGTGGAACCAGCGGGTGGGTGAAGGCACCGCACTGGGTGGAAACCACTGGGGTATTGCAATAGATGCCGAACGCGCCTTCCTCACCATCAATGACCCAGCTGGCATGAACGGCAACGCCCAGCCAGGCCTCTACACCTATTTCATAGGCACCGGCGAACCAAGCTGGTTCTACAGGGCACAACCCGAATGCAACGACCAACGCAGCAGTCGCCTGCGCCGTTGTGAAGGCCTGTTTGGATTCTCGGCCACACCGTTGTCAGTAGACGGTGCGGTAATCACCGCCGGGCTCGATGGCCGGCTCTACGTCTTCAATTCCGATACCGGTGAATTGCTGTTTGAGTACGACACTGCGCAGGACGGCTTCGAGACTGTGAATGGCGTGGAAGGCAATGGCGGCTCAATCGACAGCCATTCCATTGCCGCCGGTTCAGGGATGGTGTTCGTGGGTTCCGGTTACGGCCAGTTCAGCCAGGTGGCAGGCAACGTCCTGCTGGCATTCCGTCCTGCAGATTAGATCGCAGAACAGACGGAAAAGGGGCCAGAGCAAAAATAGAGTACTGTATTTTTGCTCTGGCCCCTTTTCTTGAACCCCGTCTCTTTTTGTTTTACATCAAGGCTCAACGCCAGCCCCACGCGTTAAGCTGTCTTCTTTAAGTGCGATAAACCATGTTTGAAGCCGCTGAAATAGATCACAAGGTTTCCAAGGAGAAATTCAAGGAAGCCGAAATGGAGTTGCACCATCGGGTGCTGACTCTGCAACAACGCCTGCGGCAATCGCCTAAATCACTGATCATCATCGTGTCCGGTGTCGAGGGTGCGGGCAAGGGTGAAGTACTCGATCGCCTGAATCGCTGGTTCGATACCCGCGATGTGGAGACCCACGCCTTCTTCGACGAAACCGACGAGGAAATCCAGCGACCACGCTACTGGCGTTTCTGGCGCTGCCTGCCCGCGCGGGGAAAAGTCGGCATCATGTTTGGCTCCTGGTATACCAAACCCATCGTAGACCTGGCCCTGAAACGGTCAGACTTGGCCGACATGGACCAGGAACTCAATCGCATCAATACCCTCGAGCAGATGCTGAGCAATGACGGCACCATCATTCTCAAGTTCTGGTTCCACCTGTCCAAGGAAGAACAGAAACGCAGGCTCGAGTCCGAAGCCGAGATCAAGAAACTGAAGAAGTCTCCTCTGCTGAAGGATTTTTCGAAGTCATACGATGCCTTCCTTACGGTCTCGGAAAGGGCGATTCGGGTAACGGACACGGGCCATGCACCCTGGCACATCATTGGTGCTATCGACATGAAGTATCGCGACCTGGCCATGGGGTCCATCCTGGTCAATACACTCGAAGATGCACTCGAGGATAGCGAGGAGTCTGCAAAAAATACGACTTCCACTACAGAGGAAAGCGACGACGACATCGTGGCCTCCATCCTGAACGGGGAAGCGAGTCATGCAACGGTGCTGGATACCGTAGATCTGTCACAACAGCTGGATGACAAGGAGTTCGACGAGCAGCTTCAGGCTCTGCAGGAGCGATTACATGGACTGGCCTGGGACATGTTCAAACTCAGGCGCAACATGGTGATGGTCTTCGAGGGCTGGGACGGGGCCGGAAAAGGCAGCGCGATTCGGCGAGTGACCGCAGCGATCGATGCCCGCCTGTACCGGGTTATCCCCATCGCTGCCCCCACCGATGAAGAACTTGCCCATCACTATCTATGGCGTTTCTGGAGGCAAATTCCACGCGGCGGACACATCACGATCTACGACCGCTCCTGGTATGGCCGGGTATTGGTCGAGCGGGTCGAGGGCTTTGCCAGCAAGCAGCAATGGCTGCGCTCCTACAAAGAGATCAACGACTTCGAAGAACACCTCACCAACCATGGCACCGTGGTCTGCAAATTCTGGGTGCACATAGACCAGGAAGAGCAACTGCGTCGCTTCAAGGCCCGGGAGACAGACCCGAGGAAACAGCACAAGATCACCGACGAGGATTGGCGCAACCGGGAGAAATGGCACAAGTACGAACTGGCCGTAAACGACATGGTGACCCACACCAGCACAGCGAATACACCCTGGACCCTGGTGGCGGGGAATGACAAGAAATTTGCCCGCGTGCAGATTCTTGAAACCATCTGCGAGAGATTGCAGGCGGTTGTCGACGCCGGCAAGGATAGGGAACCGTCAAAGTCCGACTAGATCTGGTCCTCTAAAGCCTCAGTTTTTCCTCTGCAGGATCAATTTTCCGAAGCTTGCTCGCGGGTCTGGTAGACACCGAAGTGCACGTAGGGGGCAGCCGCTCTCTGACCCCGACGCACGTTGCGTGGCACCTCATGTCGTACAGGCCGCAGACTCTTTAAATAGGCGGCGATGGACAGCGCATCGTCATACTCGATATTGGCATAGGCAGGCCAGGGCATAACCGGCAGACTGCTGGCGCTGTGCTCGGTGGTACCGACCCTGATCATGGTCACCAGACGCTCCATGGTCCAGCTACCGAGACCCGTCTCCATGTCCGGAGTCAGGTTGGCCGGGTAGACAACACCGGGGTTGCTGTCCACGAACGGACTGGTATACGCGATGCCCGTGGATGAACCGGCCAGCAGACGCGAGCTGTCGGGAGCGCCCACAAGCGCGCCATCTGTGTGACAGCTTCCGCAGCCGAGCAGTCCCACCAGGTATTTGCCGCGCTGGGTCTGTTCGGGCGAGTAGTTTGGCGATGGCAGGGGCTCCGGTGTGGCGAATATGGTCGCCGGGTCCAACTGTTCGAAATCATCCAGTGGATTGTAATAGTCTGTGGTGGACTGGCAGCTGGCGAATACCACCAGGGCACTCAGACCCATTAGACGTATCTTGCGAAACTTCATAGCTACCTCCTGGAAACACAGTGAAGAATTCGGTCTCAGCTCAAAGCCCCAGGGAACCTCACGACCTATCTTTGCACGAATATTCTGGCATGACTATAAAGAAGATAGATTGACCTTGCGCAATTGTGTGCGATGTTCGTTTGCTGCCAGCAGATCAATTCAGCGGTTCGATTCTGAGCAAGGCGCCATCCCTCTCATCATCGGTAAGCACATACAGGTTGCCATCCGGTCCTTGCCGAACTTCCCGAATTCTCTGCCTGAATTCAGTCAGCATCATCTCCCTGCGCAGTTCCTCCATGTTCTCGTTGAACACGATGCGTTGCAGGTGCCCCGTGCCTGGTATCCCGCCCATGCGCAATGAACCAACAAACAGATTGCCCTGCCAAGCTGGAAACTGATCACCGGTATACACTTCCATGCCGGCAGCCGCGATGGCGGGCAACCAGACGATGAGTGGCGTCTCTATATCCTCGCGGGTGGGATTGGCGCTTACCCTCTCCCCGGAGTAGTAGCGCCCGTAACTGACTTCTGGCCAACCGTAATTGGCGCCCGGGCGCAGTATGTTGACCTCGTCGCCCCCATTGGGACCATTTTCGTGTTGCCACATCTCGCCTGTCAGGGGATGCAACATGAGGCCCAGGGTATTGCGGTGGCCGAGGGTGTAAATTTCGGGGCGGTAGTCCATGCGCCCGAAGAAGGGATTGTCGGTCGCCGGACTGCCATCGGCCTCGAGTCGTAACACCTTGCCGCGCAGGCTCATGGGGTCCTGTGCTGCATTCTCAACCCGGCCGCCGGTGGACATATAGAGCTTGCCGTCACTGCCAAACTCGACCCGGCCATTGAGGCCGGAGTTGCCTTCAAAGGCCCTTGTCAGCACGAGATCGCGCACGTTCTGCAGGGCCCCGTCATGCAGACGTCCCATGGCCAGCGCCGGTGCGCCCCAACCATTTGCCATGGGCTTGGTGTATGTCAGGTAGACACGATTATCGGTGGGGAAATCCGGATGCAGGGCGATGTCCATCAGGCCACCGTTGCCATCGGTTCGCACTACCGGAACTCCCGCAATCGGCGTTGGATCCAGTTTGTCGTCCCGAATGAAGCGCAGCCTGCCTGCGCGTTCCGTAACGAACATTCCACCCTCGGGATGAAAGGCTATAGCCCAGGGATGGGACAGGCCCCTGACCACAACGCTGACTCGAATGCGTTGTTGTTCTGCGGTATCGAATTCCCAGGGACCTTCACCCAGCGGGGGTACCGGTACCCCCAGGTCCTGAGCCGTAAGCGGGCCACAGATAAGGGTAAGCAGGCAGAAAAGGGAAAGCCTGATCGAGCAACGCTTATTCTTCATGGAATCCACTCCGATTTATAGTCGCTTCACGGCTAATGATTCTCACGCAATTCGCAGGGAATTTGAAGGAGATAAGGAGTCAGAGCGAAAATACAGTACTGTATTTTCGCTCTGACCCCCTAATCTCCCTAATCTTCCTAAACTTACCCCTTAACTTTGGCTCAATATCTCCGCGGGGATTATGGCAAGACACTTCCCTGATACATCTATATAGGCTAGCTTAGGCGCCACAATAAAAATAACAGGCTCTATCCATGCTCGAAATGCTCAGCAAGGACCGCATAATCGCGCCACCGGGCTACAACCGCTGGCGGGTTCCCCTCGCCTCTATTGCTATTCACCTGTGTATCGGTTCCGTCTATGCCTGGAGTATCTACAATCCTTCCCTCATCAAGGTGCATGGTGTCGTCACCAGTTCCGCCGCAGACTGGAGCCTGAGTGAAGTAGTCTGGGTATTCACCGTGGCCATCGTCTTCCTCGGTCTTGCGGCCGCGTTCGCTGGCAAATGGCTGGAAGAAGTGGGACCGCGCAAGGTGGGTGTTGTGGCCGCGTTGTGCTGGGGAGGCGGTTACCTTGTGGGAGCGTTGGGCATCATGACCCACCAGCTCTGGCTGCTCTATCTGGGTTACGGTGTGATCGGTGGCTGCGGGCTTGGACTCGGTTATGTCTCACCAGTCAGTACCCTGATTCGCTGGTTTCCCGATCGCCGGGGTATGGCCGCCGGCATGGCCATCATGGGCTTTGGTGGCGGTGCCATGATCGGTACCCCCATGAAGGAATACTTTATTCGCCTGTTCTATCGCGCACCGCAGTTTCTCGGAAGCCAGGAACAGGTGCAGCTCATTACCGAAGGAGGTCGTCGCTTCGCGGAAGTCGGTGGCGCTATGCGTGAAGTGGTCGTGGCTGGCGCGGCCGAGGTTCGGGACATGACGATTCCCGGCCCGGAAGGAGTCTATGTTGTAGACACGGGAGCAGCAGGAGTCGCAGAGGCATTCCTCATCATCGGAGTAATCTACTTGTGTGTGATGCTGATTGCCGCTTTCTCCTATCGCCTGCCAGCACCCGGCTGGAAACCCGAAGGTTGGACCGAACCGGAAGCAGCAGCGCGCGGCGGCTTGATCACCAGCCGCAATGTCGACATTGACCAGGCCCTGAGGACGCCACAGTTCTATCAACTCTGGATTGTGCTGTGCCTCAATGTGACAGCCGGCATCGGCGTACTAGGGGTCGCGCGCACCATGATCACCGAGATCTTCGGCAGCAGTCTGCCCGAGGTAGTAGACACCGCCTTCGCAGCGACCTACGTGGTCATGATCAGCGCCTTCAATATGGTGGGCCGCTTTCTGTGGGCAAGCGCCTCGGACTACATCGGAAGACGCAACACCTACTGGATATTCTTCGTACTGGGAATCGCCCTCTATCTCTCCATTCCATGGACTGCGCAACAGGTAAGTGCGAGTCCAGCGGTAATCTGGCTGGTGTATTTCTACGGCACGACGATGATTATCTTCACCATGTATGGCGGTGGCTTCGCCACCATTCCCGCCTACCTCGCCGATATATTCGGCACCCGATATGTGGGTGGCATCCATGGCCGGCTGCTCACCGCCTGGAGCACCGCCGGCGTGTTGGGCCCACTGGCCATCACCTCACTACGCCAGAACTCGGTGAACGACGCCATACGCGAATTGGTCACAGTGATTGATCCGGAACGATTTCGCGAGCAGTTCGGGGCGCCCATTGCCCAGCTTGAGGAACTGGTGGCGCAAAACACGGTGACCATTTCCCGCCTGATGGAAATCGCCCCGCCCGGAACGGCGGATCCTACGAGCAGCCTCTACAATTCCACGATGATCCTGATGGCGATGCTGCTGGCCATTGCACTGGTGAGCAATGCCCTGATGAAGCCCGTGGATTCCAGACACCACATGGTTGAGTAGCCGTGCCAAGTCTCCGGCAATAGCCATAATAAGTGCCCAGGTGCCTGATATGTGTGAGCCATACAGGTGTTTGGATACTATAATTTCCCCTGGTTTTCCCCAGATCAAGCGCTGGCTAGACACATAAATACGCGAGCACGGAAAGTTCGAATGATTCAACACAAACAGCACAGGACTGCTTGCCTCATGCAACAGTACATGCTGTGCTGTGTACTTGTCCTGTGGGCTCCATTCACCGCAAGTGCCGAGGACTCCTCAGATGCGCCCCCGGGGGCAGCCATACTGATCTACGGCAGCGGCGGCGCCGCCAATTGGGAACACAGCTTCAATGAGAGCCTGCGCGATCAGCTAGGAGTGGAACTCGGCCAGTACTTCACACCCGAGTTCCTGAATCTGATACTGGCCAGCGAAGAGGAACAGGCTCTCATCGCTGAATCACTGGCGCTGAAATACTGCAACAAGAAGATATCCCTGATAGTGGCAGTGCTATCGGAGGCCAATACCTTCGTCAGGGATTACGGCGCCGTGTTTGCACCGAACGCAGCGATCTTGCGTGTATTGCCGGATGAGGGGTTTGTAAAATCCCTGAACCCTGACTCCAATGCTATCGTGCTAAACAGTGCCCTGGAGCCTGCGATTGCGGGTACCACCGCACTGCTTCCCGAGTTCTTCCCGGACCTGGAGCACATCTACCTGATCGGCGGGGCTGGCGATGGTGACCGGGAATTTATGCGCCGCTACCAGGCCATACTGGCCCGGCTTGACCTGCCCTATACCTTCCATCCCACTGTCGGCCTGTCGCCAAATGAATTGATCGCTGAGTTGTCGAGAGCACCGGACAACAGCGCCGTCATGACCACCACTTATGATATCGATGCCTATGGCCGCCCGCTGCGGTCGCTGCTATTGACCCAACAAATTGTGAATGAACTGTCGTTGCCGGTAATTGCCATGGCGGATCCACAGGTACCAGCAGGTGCCGTAGGCGGTGAAGTCACTACTGTCGATGCCTACGCCAGGACGGCCAGACAACTCATTGATGAAATTCTGGATGGCGACTTTACTCCCAGGGTTGTTACTGCCGGGACTGATTTGCTTTTCAACGGCGAACAACTGGATCGATTCAATATCGACCGCAGCTTGTTGCCAGCCAATAGCCTGATCATCAATGACAATACCAACATCTGGCGCGACTATTCCCAATGGATAATGCTTGGAGTCATCGTAATCGGCTTGCAGGGAATCCTGATCGCCGCCCTGCTGGAATCCCGCAGGCGACGCAGTATCGCCGAGGAACGCGCGGCCCGCGCCACCAAGATGGAAGCACTGGGCACCCTGGCTGGCGGTGTAGCCCATGACTTCAATAATATCCTGATGTCGATCACCGCCAATGCGGAGCTGCTGTCTCTCGATGCCAGTGAAGACTCGGAAACCCAGGGCACCGTCAGAAGAATTCTTTCGGCAAGCGACCGAGCCAAGCATCTGGTGTCCCAGATATTGATGTTCAGTCGCCAGTCCGCCAGTGACAAACTGGAGATACTGGACCCTCGTGATTCGATCAGGGACTCCATTGAACAGATTCAGTCTTCCCTGCCGCAAAGCTGCGAGTTGCTGTTCACAAACCTGGACAAGCCAGCGCTCATCCGCTGTGATCCGGCGCAACTCCATCAGTTGTTGATGAATCTCTGTATCAACGCCCAACATGCCATGAGTAACAACGGCAAGATTTACGCGCGCCTGTCTACGGCTGTCATCCCGGAGCCGATACTGGAACTCAATCAGACAATTCCAGCCGGCAACTATGTGAGAATTGAGATCGAAGACAGCGGTACCGGCATAGACGAGAGAGAGATAGGCCGAATCTTCGAACCGTTCTACACGACAAAACCCCGTGGTTCTGGTACGGGCCTGGGACTATCCCTTGTCTACCAGATACTGAAAACCCATAGCGGATTTATCACAGTGAGGTCACGCCTTGGTGAAGGAACCACGATGAATGTGTATCTTCCGCTTTGCGATTCCGGGCTGCCAGAACCCAGGAAGAAAGAAGAACGACATCGTTTGTACGGTATGAAAGAAGTCATCATGCTCGTGGATGATGACGAGATGGTGTTGGACAGCAACAGGAAACTGTTGCAATCGCTTAACTATGAGGTCGTCGCATTTACCAGTTCTCTTGGTGCGCTAAAGGCATTCAGGGAAAATCCGGAGAAATACACGCTGGTGTTCTCCGACCTTTCCATGCCTGAAATGGATGGAGTGCGGCTGGTGGCTAATATCCGGGAAATTTCACCAAGTACCCCAGCCATAATAATTACTGGCTATGAGAACGCCCTGCATCCGGATGATCTGCAAGGCCTGCACATCCTGAGAAAACCAGTCAGCTCTGCAGACATTTCCCAGGCCATACATGCGGAGTTGGCGAAGGAGCGCAAAAAGTGACCCCTTTTCTATGCCCCCTCTTCTACGGCCTTGCTGTTCTCATTCAACATCAGGCGCAATAGCTCTACCGCAATTGGCCTGCTGAAATAAAAACCCTGCCCATAGTCGCAGCCCATCTCTCTCAGCGCCTGTTCTACCTGCTCGGTTTCGATGCCTTCCGCAACTACATCCAATCCCAGCGTGTGGGCGAGATCAATGGTGGATTTCACGATACAGTGATTGCTCTTGCCATCGGTCATACCACTCACGAACAACCTGTCGATCTTGACCGTGGAGACCGGGAATCGCTCGAGATATTGCAAAGAGCTGAAGCCGGTGCCGAAGTCATCGATGGAGAGGCGAATACCAAGGTCTGTAATTTGGTTCAGCCGGGCAACAGCGGTATCCAGGTCCGACAATACGCCACTCTCCGTGAGTTCCAGTTCCAGACAGGCCGCTGGTATTCCGGTCGCGGTCAGCAGTCTGTCCACGGATTCGACAAAAGATTCCTGGCCAAGATTGGTGGCGGAGATATTGACGGCTACCGATTGGAAGTCATTGGACGCGGACTCCTTCAACAGGAGAAAGTCACGTACGGCCTGCTCCAGGACCCACAGGGTCATGGGTGTTATCAGCGCGCTCTCCTCCGCAAGTGGCAGGAACTGCGACGCCGGGACCACGCCCCGGTTACGGTCGCTCCAATGCATCAAAGCCTCTACACTGACAATCTTGCGATCACAGAGTCGATACTTGGGCTGGTAGCGTAGCTGCAGAATCCTGTCATCGAAGGCATGTTTAAGCAGCCCGAGAACCGCCAGGTTCTCGCGGGATTTCAGGCCCAGGGACCGACTGTAGTGGCTGTGTTGGATGCGTCGGACACGGGCCTCGTTGGCCGCCATCTCCAGCCTTCTCAGGTAGTCCTGCGGATCCAGTTTCAGGTCGTCGATCTCGATATCGGACCATACGCAATGCAAGAGCAGTGGAATCTCTTCGAACTCGATTGGCGAAGCGATGCAGTTCTCTACAATCGTTCGCACCTCCTGCTGTCTTGGCGCATTGTGTGGGTTGGCCAGAATCACCAGGCGATTGGTACGGATATGATGAATCAATTCACCCGGCTGCAACTGGGAATCAAGCTTCTGCACCAAAGCAAGAATCGCCGCCTTCTCTATATTTGGCCCGAGTTTCAGGGACAGTTCGTTGAGATTGGTGATGTCGATGAGATAGAGGCAGGCGGAGAATGGTCTGGCACCGGTGAACTCCTTGTGACTGCTCATCAAGAGCTGCAAGGTGACTAGCAGCGAATCCCGGTTCGGTAATTCACTCACGTGGTTGTGCAGCCAATGCCAGCGCAGGCGCTTGATATAGTTGCGTATCAGGTCTGAGGAGCTGCCAACGATCACACCAACCAACAGGAAGTAAGCGAGGCGATAGACCCAGTTGGCGATGGACTGCAATTCTCCGCTTGCCACATTGAGGGGCATCAGGGGACCTAACAGCAATCCTGCACTTAACGCAGCGACAAGACCACCGCGCAAGCCAAATACCAGGCCGGCGATAACCACCGGCACATACATGTTATGGGTATACACCACATAAGAACCGCCGGTGTAGTAGACGGTGAAGGTACCCAGGGCGAGGGTGAGCAAAACCAGCAACACCGTGGCAATCCGGAAGCCACGACTCCGCTCCTCAATCCAGTAATAGATTGAGGTCTTTGATTTCGTTGGGTTGGGTGTATCCACTGCCATTAGAGTCGACGGAAGCTGCCTCGTGCCAATTTTTTCTTGGCCATTCACTACGTCGCTCGGAGTATAGCCGGATTTATCGTGGAAATGGGTGCTGTGGGAGCGCCTCGACTAATATTTCCGCCGCTCTGCAGTTTTCAGATTTTCCTTAACCCGCCATTGTGGCAATTTCAATCCACGCGGTACTGTATGCTGCAAAATTAAGCCATCTGCGGTTCGAACGGCTATAATTCACCCCCGATGCAATCTGCAACCGACACCCTGCAACAAGTCTTTGGATTCAACGAGTTTCGCCCCTTGCAGGGAGAGATTATCTCCACCCTTATGAATGGCGGGGACGCGCTCGTGCTGATGCCCACCGGTGGGGGCAAATCCCTGTGCTACCAGGTACCGGCATTGGCCATGGCGGGCTGCGGCGTGGTGATCTCTCCCCTGATCGCATTGATGCAGGACCAGGTGGATGCACTACGACTGCTGGGAGTCAGGGCTGCCTTCCTGAACTCTTCCTTGTCCCAGACCGAAACTGATGAAATCGAACAGCGCTTGCTGGCCGGTGATCTCGACCTCCTTTATATAGCACCGGAACGCTTTACCCAGGCGCGCATGCTGCAGCTGTTGAGAGACTCCGATATTGCCCTGTTCGCCATCGATGAGGCCCACTGTGTGTCCCAGTGGGGACATGATTTTCGGGCAGATTATTTACAACTGAGCCTGCTTCATGAACTGTTTCCAGCTGTACCGCGCATCGCCCTTACGGCGACCGCGGACAAACGCACCCGGCAGGAGATCATCACCCGGCTGCAACTCGACGATGCCCGGCAGTTCATTGCCGGATTCGATCGGCCAAATATCTGCTACCGCATTGCCCTCAAGCAGAACCCGAGGCAACAGTTACTAAAGTTTCTCAACACGGAACACGGTAACGATGCCGGCATCGTCTATTGCCTGTCGCGCAAGAAGACCGAAGAGATTGCCGACTGGTTGTGTGATGAGGGCTTCACTGCCCTTCCCTACCATGCCGGACTGAGTAATGAGGTACGAGCCCGGCACCAGTCCCGTTTCCTGCGCGAAGAACAGGTGATCATTGTGGCCACTATCGCCTTCGGCATGGGCATCGACAAACCGGACGTACGGTTCGTTGCACACCTGGACATGCCAAAGACTATCGAGTCCTACTATCAGGAGACTGGTCGTGCCGGCCGGGATGGTGAGGCGGCGGATGCCTGGATGATCTACGGCCTGCAGGATGTGATCAAGCTGCGGCAGATGATGGGCAACTCCGAAGGCGACGAGCACCACAAGCGCTCCGAGCAGCATCGGCTCACCGCTATGCTGGGCTTGTGTGAAATCACCAGTTGTCGACGCCAGGCATTGCTGGAGTATTTTGGTGAAACCCTGGCACAACCATGTGGCAATTGTGATAACTGCCTGCAGCCACCCCAGACCTGGGATGGTACAGAGGCTGCCCGCAAGGCGCTCAGCGTTGCCTTTCGTACAGGACAACGTTTCGGGGTGAACCACCTCATTGATGTCTTGCTCGGCGCCAACAGCGACAAGATCTTCCAGTTCGAGCATCAGCATCTCTCCGTCTATGGCATCGGTGTCGACCTGACTGCTGCCCAATGGCGCTCTGTATTCAGGCAACTGGTGGCGCGCGGCTATATGAGCGTTGACCTGGACCGATTTGGAGCACTGCGCCTGGAAGAGAAATGCCGCCCCCTGTTGAGGAATGAAGAAAGCATCGAGCTACGCAAGGATGTGGTGACGAAAGTGGCCAGGCAACGCAGCAAGGTCAAGCTGGCGCCGGAGATAGACGTGGCCCTGTGGGAAGCCTTGCGGGATTGTCGCCGGGAGTTCGCCGAAGAACTCGGAGTTCCGCCCTATGTTGTCTTTCATGACTCCACACTGCAGGAAATGTGTCTACGCCTGCCCCGGGACATGGAGGCCTTCGCCGAGATTTCCGGGGTCGGCGAACGCAAGCTCGAGAAGTATGGGCCCGGGTTTGTGCGTGTCATCGAAGATCACCTGGCGAACTGAACCCGCCAAAAAAAGAGCCTTCTTTCCACATGAAAGCTCTTCTGCAACAGGATTCGTAAAGGGACTAGTAAGCCTGATAGCTGCAGTTACTTGCCAACCATTTTCCTGGCATCGACCAGCTCATCAAACTGCTCTCCACTCAGGATATCCAGCTCCGCGGCGGCTACGCGCAATGAGACTTTTTTCTCGAATGCATAGTTAGCGATCTTTGCCGCCTTGTCATAGCCAATTTCCGTGTTAAGCGCAGTCACCAGCATCGAGGATCCACTTACATATTCTTCCACCTGTTCGCGGTTTACCGATATGCCAGATATGCAGTACAGCGACAAATTAGTGAGGGCGGAACTCAGCAGGCGAATGGATTCCAGCAGGCTCATGATGATTAAAGGCTTATAGGCATTGAGCTGGAACTGACCCTGGCTACCGGCCACGCTTACCGCCAGGTTGTTTCCCATAACACGCAGGCACACCATGGAGACCGACTCAATCTGGGTTGGGTTGACCTTGCCGGGCATGATCGAGCTACCGGGCTCATTGGCGGGAATGCTAATTTCCTGCAGTCCACAGTGTGGCCCTGAAGCCATCAGTCGCAGATCGTTGGCGATCTTCAGGACACTCGCCGCCAGGCTATTCAGCGCACCATGAACCTGTACAAGGGCATCATGGGCTGCGATCTGTGCAAATTTATTCTCGGCGGGGATGAAGGTCAGATGGGAGAGTTCGCTTATGGTCTTGCACACGAGCTCTGGCCAACCAGGCTCGGTGTTGAGGCCCGTGCCCACTGCCGTGCCACCGATGGCGAGTTGCCGGGCTTCCTGCTCAGCCCGAAAGATACTCTCCAGTCCGCTCTCCACCTGGTATTGAAAGGCCCTGAATTCCTGGCCAAAAGTCAGTGGCACGGCGTCCATCATGTGGGTCCGACCGGCTTTGACGATCGAATCAAATTCATCGGCTTTCCGTTTCAGGTTGTCCCGCAGAAGATTCAATGCCGGGGCCAAATCCTGTTGAATTGCGATGCAAGTGGAGATATGCATCACCGTAGGGAACACGTCGTTGGTAGACTGTGACATGTTGACATGGTCGTTGGGGTGTATCGGCGACTTCTTGCCCCTCTCCTCCCCAGCAATCTCATTGCATCGGTTTGCAATGACCTCGTTGATATTCATATGGGTCTGGGTGCCGCTTCCCGATTGCCAGGCACTGAGCGGAAATTGATCGAAATACTCTCCCGCCAGTATTTCATCGCAGGCTTGTACGATCAGGCCAGCCTGTTGCTCCGAGAGCTTGCCCAGTTCTTTGTGGCTCAATGCTGCAGCTTTCTTCACCAGGGCGAAGGCCTTGATGAATGCCTCGGGGAATCGGTCCGAACCAAAATCAAAATGTTTCAGAGCCCGTTGCGTCTGCGCCCCCCAAAGATTCTCCGAATCAACCTCTACTGTACCCAGGCTATCTGCCTCCAGTCTTGAAGTTCGCGCTGACGAAGTACTGGCTGAATCGCTCATAAATACTGCTCCTTTTTTGGCTAGTGCTGCGTAGCCGCTACAATCAACCCACTTCCAGAAAAGGGAACTGGCGGTCTGTGTCAGCTTAGCCGAAGAAGATCTATTGCTACGTGAAACGCACTACACAGAATACGCGTTCACGCAGTGGATTCAAGCCGGGAAAAGAAAAGAGCCTTCTTCCCGAGGATCGAAGGCTCAATAGGGAGAGACCTCACTCTTGGTCCAAGAGAACAGGAAATCTGATGCCGACAGACAGGCAACTCACACATTTAAGATTTAGAGTGTATTACCTTTCGACAGGTCAATCTCCAGACTGGGCCGTTCACCATCGTCACTACTATCAACTCTCAATGCCTATGCCGCACAGCGATTGTCATTTACCAAGGAAATAGGACGCATTTCCATCACCACAAACCTGTGGATATTCCTGCGTACAGGCGCTGGAGAGCGATCAATGAGTTTGGCCTGTAACATGGGATGATTGCTTATCCCACAATCACAGACTTCTCCCTGAATGATCTTGTGGAGCGCGGATGGCATCGAGCGAGTCCGTCAGAACGAAAGTCCCATAGCAATCCCCGCCACCAGGGCATTCTCATGATGCTCGTGGTAGTCCCAATGCATCTGCGGAGACAGGGTGAAGCTATCGAACTCGAACTCGTACAGCAGGCCAACCCGCGAGACGAAGATGCTGTGCTTGTGAGCGATCTCGACACCCGGGCCCAATTGCATGGCCAGCCCCTTGTACAGGTGAACATCCGCCACGGCTAGTGCGGTAGTGGCATCAAGACCATCGTAGGCATGTTCGAGCACGACACCCAAACCCAGTAACTGACTGACCCAGTATTCGTAATCGAGGCCAAGAGTCGAATAGTCACCATGCCCACGCATGTGGGTATCCGCCGCCAGAAGTGAGAGATGGTGAGGCGCATGAAACCCTTCTGTAGAAGCTGGCATCGCATGCGAATCTGCATTGACAGCCGAAACCGATAGCAGTGATGCTGTCAGCATGACCATGAATTGAAGTGTATTTTTAAACACGTCTAGTATTCCTTTTCAGATAAGGTGAAACAGCGCTCAAGCAGGTTTCCTGTCAATTATAGCCTAACATTCCAGAGCATTCGTCAATGGAAAATCCAGCAAGACGTAACGATTCCTTGCTTCTTCAACTTGCCGTCTGAGGAAATTGCCAGGAAGACTGGGCAAGCGAAATGCAGTATCTTCTTGTGCATTATCAGCTAGCTGGAATCAAGCCCCATGCTAAAGAACACTATTCGAACTGCCATAGCCCTGCTTCTGGTGTTGAGCAGCATCATGGTCAGCCAAGCTCAGGGAGACTCAACCATGCCCGACAACGCACAAATAATCAGGGAATTCATTGCCGCCTGGTCACGCCTGGACCCGGAAGAGTTGGCAAGCTATTTCACTGAGGATGGCACATATCACAACATACCCGCCTCCGCCGTAAGCGGCCGCGACAATATTGCGCAATTTATCGCAGGCTTTACTCAATACTGGCAATCCACGGACTGGGAAATTATCAGCCTGTTTGCCGAGGGTGACCTGGTGCTGGCCGAGCGTATCGACCATACCGTGGTGAATGGCAAGCCCGTAGACCTGCCTGCAGCCGGTGTGTTCGAGATGGAAAACGGCAAGATCAAGTTGTGGCGAGACTACTTTGACCTCGCCACTTACACCGAGGCTCTCACCGCCGCGCTACAGGGTCAATAGTTCACGCGCCATATCGCCACAGCTGACAGAGTTCTCCCCGGCCGCCCGGCTCAGGCCACACATACGGTCTTCACGTTGACGAATTCGTGCATGCCAAAATGGCTCAACTCCCGGCCATAGCCGGATTCGCCGATACCGCCGAAGGGAAGCCTGGCGTCAGACTTGACGAAGTCGTTCACGAAACAGGCACCTGCCTTGATGCGCTTTGTGGCGATCTCTTCGCCGCGGGCGAGATCTTCGGTAAACACACCCGCTCCCAGGCCAAACTCCGTGTCATTGGCGATACGGATCGCATCCTCTTCATCTTCCGCTTCTATAATCGCCGCTACCGGGCCGAACAGTTCTTCCTCATAGGCTGGCATGCCGGGCTTCACATTCGTTAGCACAGTGGGCGGGTAATAGGCACCCTTCATGTCGGGAATCTCTCCACCGAGCAAGAGGTTAGCGCCCTTCTCGACCGACTGCAGCACCTGCTTGTGCAATTCATCCCGCAGGTCCATGCGCGCCTGTGGGCCGATCTCGTTGCTGCGATCTGTCGGGTCGCCCATCTTCTTTGACTTCATGGCAGCCACAAATTTTTCGGTAAATTCTCCGATTACGGACTTGTCGACTATGAAGCGCTTGGCTGCGATACAGCTCTGGCCAGCGTTGAGCAGGCGGCTGGTAACACATACCTGCACTGCCTTGTCGATATCGGCATCGGCCAGTATCACATAGGGGTCACTACCGCCCAGTTCCAATACTGACTTCTTGATCATTTCGCCAGCCTTGCCACCGACAGCCTTGCCGGCGCCGGTGCTGCCTGTGAGAGTCACAGCCTTTATATGGGGATTCTCAATAACATCACTCACCATCTCATTCCCGATCAGCAAGGTACGGAATGCGTTTTCTGGAAAACCCGCCTGTAGAAATATTTCTTCAATTGCCAGGGCGCTACCGCAGACATTGCTGGCGTGCTTGAGAATGCCTCCGTTGCCAGCCATCAAGGCCGGGCAGGCGAAGCGAAACACCTGCCAGTAGGGAAAGTTCCAGGGCATGACAGCAAATACCACCCCGAGCGGGCGGTAGGAAACCTTGCTGACCGAGTAGCTGGTTTCCACCATCTCATCCTGCAGGAATTTCTCTGCGTTGAGCGCGTAGTATTCACATGCCGAGGCACACTTCTCGATCTCCGCCTCTCCACCCGCAAGGTTCTTGCCCATTTCTTCGCACATCAAGGCCGCCAGTTCCTGCTTGCGCGAAAGCAGTACTTCTCCCGCCTTGAGCATCAGTGCCGAGCGTTCAGCAAATGATGTCTGCTGCCAGGCCTCATTGGCGATTGCGGCCTTCTCGATGATGTCGGCTACCTGTTCGGCGCTCATTGCGTCATAGCTGCGTACCACTTCCCCGGTGGCAGGATTGATGGTTTCCATCTTCATATTTTCGTCTCCATAATCTTTTAGGGTCTCGTGGAACCCCTGTGCCTGTCCTGGACGCGAATTCGTCCAGTCACAGTGTTTCCTCAGGCTATCCTGGCTTCGACAGGCGACATCTCCACAGCCGAGCCGATGCGATTGAGAATCTCATCGAGTTTCCGGCTGATCGCAGTGCAAATTCGAATTTGCTCGATGCGGGGCCAGGTTGAGTATTCCCCATCCGCAACCATAACCCGCGCCTCGTAGGATGTCGCCGCAGAAAGAATTGGTCCAAGGTGGGCATTCTTGCGATTAGGCAAAATGGTAATGTCGGCCGTGTACTCCTGGGTGAGGATTTCGAACAACATGCGCATATTCACATTCTGCGGGTGTGCTGACGGCATCAGCTCCATGGTCATGGGGTAAATGGCGCGTAACCACTCGCGGGCTGCCGATTGATAGATATTCACGAAACGCGACCAGGGGTCACTGCTGTTCCGGTCTTGCAGCGCCCACAGCACCAGGGGATTGGTCTGGCTGCTGATGAAATGATTGACGCTGTACAGGCGCGACAGTCGACGGGTCGGCAGGTCGCTGGTTATGGATCCATCGATCCAGCGTCTTGATGGTACATAGGCTTTTTTGTTGCCATGGGAATCCCTGGCGGCGAGTTGTACCGCGGGAAAAACGCCCGGCACGGCACAGGAAGCCAGAATCGCGTCCCGGATAAGCGCGTTGGGCGAGGTGATGGCGTTGAGAAGCCGCGAACGCTGCTTGAGCTCGGTGGGCGCCACCGATACGTTGATATAGCGCCCCGACTCTTCGAAAGACTCGGCGAAGGTCATGTCGGGCACGAGGTCGGCAATGAGGGATATCAGGTCTTGCAGCGGATCCGTTGGCTTTTTGTTGCTGAGATTTTCCGCGGCATTGATCACCTGGAAGGCATCGATTATCTCGCTGTTCGATAGGCGGTCCTTCAACAAGGCACCATCGCAGGTGCCGATTATGCCGGCAATGATGGAACCGGCGCTGGCTCCGGACACGATATTGGGTATCAGGCCCTGTTCACTCAGGGCCTTGGCGACCCCGATATGGAATGGGCCCTGGGAGCCGGCGCCGCTGAACATCAGCGCCGATCGGCCAAAACACAGGCTGGCGCGGCGGAACAGGTCAATCTTGTCCCGTGTCGATATGTCGGATTCACTGGCCTCGGCAAGCTGCTCCAGGGCGGCCACGATTTCAAAAATATAATCGGTAATCAGCTTTTTGGTGCCAAATTCGCATTTTGTGTACAAATTTGGTGCACCCATGCCCCCCATTGACCTAGCCTGAAATTCCTGGTCCAGATCGAAAGTGGTAAAAAGCCAATATAGGAGATCTGAACCATGC
>JAQCBT010000007.1 GCA_027621405.1 Pseudomonadota bacterium
CCGCAGGGCTTTTTCTGGAGTGAAGGCATCCGGGACGGACGCCGAGCCGGCGGGGCGGGAACCCTGCCGCCCCACAGCCGCGCTCGAGGGCATAAACTAAACTGGCCATATAAATAGCCACACAAATCTACTTCCCCAGAAATCTGAAAAGAGGTTGTTTCCGGGCCCCGATGTTGCAACTTGACCGTTCTCGATACTCAAAGCACGAAGAACTCGAGCAATTGCTTTACCCACCATGGCAAATATTCGCTAGAATCCCTGAAAACACCAAGAATGGAGGGTCCCATGACCGAGCCGTCACTCGCTCGTCCACACCGTATATTCAGGCAGCCTCGCCTGAGGGCAATGACAATCGTCAGCGCCAGCTTGCTGCTACTGTTTGGATGCGACAGTAATTCCACTGCCACCACTGCCAGCACGGAGTCTCCTGCTGCCACACCCATGGCGCAGGAATCTGCTCCTGGTGCAGCCTCTGTGGCCAGCAATGCCCAGGAGGGTGAGTGGCAGGCCTATGGCGCGACCATCGGCAGCACCAAGTACACACCCCTGCGCCAGATCAACGCCGACAATGTAGATCAGATGGAAATCGTTTGGCGACGCCCGGCAGTAGACCAGTACTATCTGGACATGAATCCCCAGCAACGCTACTCCACGAGCTGGAATGGCACTCCTGTGGTGCGTGATGGAGTTGCCTACGTGACTAACGGCATCGGCCTGGTTGAGGCATTCGATCCAGGCACTGGCGAGACACTGTGGGTGCAGGAGCCCCCAGGCGGGGTGGAAGGATTACCCGGCGCACCGACTCGCGGTGTGGCGTACTGGAGCGATGGCACTGACGCACGAATCTTCGTGCAACGGGGAACCAGGCTCTATGCGCTGGATGCCGCGACAGGTGAACCCATACCGGGATTCGGCTCTGGCGGCAGTGCCGACCTGCAACTGATTCCGGAGAATTTCGAACGCTTCCGCTGGGGCGGAGTACCCATGGTGGTTCGCGACGTGGTGGTTATCGGTCAGGCCATGACCGACACCTTCTCCAACAAGGAAGCGCCTCGTGGCGACGTGCACGCATTCGACGTGCGCACTGGTGAGCTTCGCTGGACATTCAACACCATTCCCCAGGAAGGCCAGTTTGGCACCGATACCTGGCAGGACCGTTCCTGGTCCTATACCGGCCATGCACCGGTGTGGGCCCTGTTCAGCGCCGATGAGGAACTGGGCATGGTTTACATGCCGATCTCTTCCTCGACCAATGATATGTATGGCGGCCATCGCCTTGGAGACAACCTGTTCAGCCAGAGTCTGGTCGCCGTGGATGCCGAGACTGGCGAGCGGGTGTGGCACTACCAGACCGTGCACCATGGCCTGTGGGACTACGACCCACCGGCAGCACCGGTGCTAATGGACATCACCGTGGACGGTCGTGACATCAAGGCAATCGCCCAGATTACCAAGCAGGCCTTCCTGTTTGTGTTCGACCGCGAGACCGGCGAACCGGTGTGGGATATCGAAGAGCGCCCGGTGCCACAGTCCGATGTACCGGGAGAAGTCACATCGCCAACCCAGCCCTTCCCAACCCGTCCGGCTCCGTTCGATCGACAGGGTGCCACAGAAGACAACCTGATTGATTTCACTCCGGAATTACGCGCCGAGGCCCTGGAAATCGTCAGCGACTATGTCATGGGGCCGTTGTTTACACCCCCCTCTATTGCTTCTGAAAATGGGACACAGGGCACTATTCAGCTGCCCGGCTCCCAGGGAGGAGGCGATGTGCAAGGTGCTGCATTCGACCCGGAGACGGGTTACCTCTATATCCCATCGATCACCGCACCATTCGTGGCAGACCTGCTGCCCGGCGACCCCGAAGTTACCAACCTGGCCTACACGAAGGGATCCCGGCGCTGGATCGCTGGCCCACAAGGGCTTCCCCTGTTCAAACCGCCTTACGGACGTATCACTGCTATAGATATGAATAGCGGTGAGCACGTGTGGATGGTGCCAAACGGCTGGGGCCCGGTGGACAATCCGGCCATAGCCCATCTGAACCTAGGCAAACTGGGGGTACCGGGACGACCATCGCCACTACTCACTGGCTCCCTGCTGTTCCTGGGCGAAGGACTTACCGGCCAGCGACCAGGCGGGCGTATCCCGCCTGATATGCCTATCGAGATCGCCACCAACAGCGGCGGTCCGTTTTTCCGTGCCTACGACAAGCAGTCGGGTGATGTGATCTGGGAGATTGAACTGGAGGCGGGAACTTCCAATGCCCCCATCAGCTACCTGCATGAAGGCAAGCAATACATTCTGGTGGCAATCGGTGATCGTGATCATTCACCGGAGCTTTTGGCGTTCGCACTGCCGGATTAAAAACCAGAATTGAGGATGCAGGGCTGACCGGAGGTCGGTCCTGCTACTTGACGCACTCGTAGACGAATGCCGGTGGCATGTTGCGCAGTGTGAAGCGCAGCTTCACATCCCTGAAGAAAGGCTTCATGTCGCCATAGTTGGCAAGGCTGTACTGGTACTGCAGGAAGCGACCACCCTCACACAGGTTTTCACCTACTGTGGTAAGAATATCCTGGACCACCTGATCATCGATCAGTGCCAGCGGCAAACTGGAAACCACATGATCAACCGTCGCAATTTCCAGCTCATCAAGAATCTTCCTTATTGACGATGCGCAGGCATTGTAGACGTACAGACGAGAGTCATTGATATAACGGAGACGCTCGGCAAATTCGCTGTCCAGTTCAAGGCTGATCAGTTTGCAATCGGGGCTCATGCGTTCGAGTATGACTTCGGTGACACAGCCATTGCCGGGCCCCAACTCGACGATACAGCGAGCGGATTCGAAATCTACTGATTTGAGCAGGCGGTTGATCAGGTTAGGAGAACTGGGCGTGATGGTACCAGTTGTACGTATGTTCCTGATGAGTCGCAGGGTATCGCTATTCTGCCACCGGGCCGTTAGATCCTTAACCATTCACCAATTTCCACACCGAGGTAGACATAGATCGTTACCAGGGGAATCTCGCCAATAATTACCGCCGTTACCAGCTTCTTATAGGTTATTTTTACCAGGCCCGCCACATAACAAATAGCATCTGTGGGGACCAGGGGGAAAAACGACCATCCGGCGATGATCCAGAACGCATAGGGGCCGTGTAATTTCTGTTTCAGCCAGGCGATCTTGTCTGGATACCGCTCCTCCAGGAATTCATCGTAGCTCCCGAAGGCCGGGAAACTGTATACCAGGTATGCCCCTGCCGCAATACCGGCAAAGGAGATCACCACCACCACGAACGGCATGTCCGGGAAGCTGATGCCTCCTGCCAGCACAAAAGGCGTGCAGGGAATCATCAACAGGGCCCGAGACAGGGATAACACGATGTAGACCACCAGGGCCAGTGCTCCCAGGCCATTGAGGAAATTCGAAATGGATTCCCGGGTCACCCAATCAGGATTTGCGAATAATACGCCGGCACAGACGAGTACCAGGACTATCCAGAGTGTATTGAAGTGTTTGAGTAGTAGTGCCCGCACAACTATTTCCAGCGATTCAGATACATCTCTCAACTGGAGCTAATTTCAGCGACAGGAGCGACCCAAGCAATTCTGCCAATGAATTTAGTCTATAGCGACTCTTTCTGAGGGTAAAAAAGCAGGGGCAATGAATATAGGAAAGAAATGTGCTTCATAGCGGTTTTGCGGGAATTGTGGCGTGGTTGGGATTGTGGAGCCGTTCGTTGTGTCAATTTCGGTTGGAGTCTACCTTTTCGGTGTTGCCGAGCCAGACTGGAGGGGCAGTAACCCCGCTGCCCCACAGCCGCGCTCGAGGGCACTAATCACTATGGACATATATTCAACAGATTTGCTGGTCACCAGCCAGGCAGCGATGAGCCAAGAAAAAGGCCACCTTTCGAGGTGGCCTTCATTCTGCGATTTGCGCCGAGCAATTAGCGATTATTCTTCGCTTGGTGGCTCTGTAGGTGGTTCCGGCTCGCCAACACAGCCGTCGATGTAATTCAGGTCTGCCCCTGCCTTGTCGGCAGCATCCAGAACAGCTTCATTCAATTCAGGGTCAGGGTCCTTTCGGTCACCACCGGGAATTCCTCCTGGCAGGCAATCACCATGGTTCAGATGGCCATGTAATCCAGTAACTGGCACCGTCAGGAGAAAACTCTCACTGGGTGGTTGATGGAGAACTTCAACCTCGGCTTTCTTACCACCCTTGGCAAGGGCAGCAGAGCCAGCCACGGCCAGACTCAAACTTACTAAACCAGAAACTATCAGTTTCATAACTTCCTCAATCTTGTGGGTTCAGCCCACGTTTATGGATGCGCTTGCGCGCGTCACTTTATGAATACGACTGCAGTGAATTGTAAGCCGATCATGTAATTTGAATAGGGCCATAGCAGGGTTTCATCCCCTATTTTTACCCGGATCTGGGTAAATTGTGGGCTGGTTCACACTACTTCCCGTCTGAATTCGAACTCAACCTTCCAAGTTCCCCACGAAGCTGGTAAGCCGCTATTGAGCCATCAACTCCTCATGAATGATCGGTAGCAGATCCAGCGGACCCCAGTTGGTATCGCCGAGCCAGCGGTCATCGAGATCACGGGTCAGATCCGCAGCCAGGATTTCATCCAGACTATCGCCCCTGGCGATCGCCTCGGCTACCAGGTCGCGCAAGGCAAACAGCATATCCTGATACTCCATCATACCCGTCCGGTCAGTGAAGCCCGGACCATGGCCGGGTATGACCTTCGTATTCGGACCAGCCATGCCGATGGCCAGGCCCATGGCCTCTATCATGCCGAGGAAGCTACCGCCATTGTACTTGTCCACGATGGGATACATATTGGTTCGAAATACATCGCCAAGGTGCAACACATCGGAGCCCATGAAATACACGAAACTATCGCCACCAGTGTGGGCGGGAGGCGCCTTGAAGACCCTGACCTCTTCGCCATTGAGGTGAAAAGAGATGGCTTCGCTGTAACTGAGCACCGGAAGTGCATTGGCTGGAGGCTGAGGAAAGAACGTGCCTCCGTTGCGCGGAATACGCAGCTCCTCCAGCATCTGCAGGCGCACCGTGTCGTGGGCCACGATGGTAACTCCATAGTCCGCCAGCAAGCTGTTACCACCGATATGATCCGGGTGGACATGGGTGTTAATGACGAACTCGATTTCCTGATCGCTCATCTCGCCAACTTCATCCAGCAACTGTGGAACCGACGGCTGGAAATGGGAGTCCACCAGCAACACGGCATCCTCACCCACGAACACACCTACATTGCCGTTAGTGTTGATCGGCTCCAGCATGTGCACATTGCCCTGCACATGATAGGGAGTGAAGGTCCAGTTGGCATTATTCTGGGCACTCGTAACTGAGGCCAGGAACAGAGTGCAAACGAGCATTAGTCCTGAAGCTGAATTCATCTCTCTAGTCACAGCCACCTCCGTCACCGCCGCCATCGAAGAAACCAAAGAAACTGCCAGTGTTGGGACTCGAAATGGATTTCCAACCTGTGCGACCTGCCACCCAGAGCGCCAGAGCACAGAGCAATACGAAATCCATAATAGCAAGAAATACTGATCGGAACCCGCTACCGGAATCGAGATCCGTGTAATAGAAGGAAACGCTGAGACAGAATGCGATGATGCCCAGAGACTTCATGTGTGCGACCTCCCTCCAGGCCCAGGTAGTGTCAGCCCGCGCCTGAGTTTTGAAGCGATAATGTCTTGCCACTCTAGCACCCGCCAGCTATCGAACCAAGAAATAAAGCGGTAGGAACCATTGTTCCATGGTCGAAATAGATGGGCTACACTGCCGGCATGCTGCACCATAGATTCATCGATCAGGCCCGCAAGCAGGCCGACAAGATTGCTATTCGCGACAAGTCAACGGGAAACGATCTCTCTTACTCGCGCGCACTGGTCGCCTCGCTGATTCTCGCGCGGCGCTTTCGCAAGCTGGAGCGCGGACGCATCGGCATCATGCTACCAACCTCTGCCGGTGGCGCTCTGGCAGTTGCTGCCTCACTGCTTGCCGGACTGACACCGGTGATGATCAACTACTCCACGGGTGCCGCGAAAAACTGCCGCTATGCGCAGAAGCAATGTGATTTCAAGGTCATCATCACAGCGCGTGCATTGCTTGAGAAGACCGGCTGTGAAGAGCTTCCGGACATGGTGTTCATCGAGGACATCCTTGCGTCGCTTGGCGGTTATGAGAAGGCTCTCGCATTCATCAAATCCAAACTGCCTGGATCACTACTTAAGCGACTCTCCGGCACCGCCGATCTTGAGCGTCCCGCAGTGATACTGTTTACCAGCGGTAGCGAGAAAGAACCCAAAGTCGTTCAGTTGAGCCACCGCAATATTCTGTCCAACATCGATTCCTTTTCCAGGATGATGGACATCTACGAGATGGATCGACTGCTGGCCGTATTGCCCTATTTCCATGTCTTTGGCCTGACAATTAATCTCTGGACTCCACTGTGTCTGGGCATGACCGCGATCGCCTATGCCAACCCGCTGGAATTCAAGACCGTCGCTAAAATCATCAAGGACGAGAAACCCCAACTACTGGTGGGAACCCCCCTGTTCCTGGAAGGCTACGCCAGACAATCAGAAGCCGGTGACTTTTCCAGCGTGGAACTGACCGTATCCGGTGCCGACAAATGCCCAGAAGCCTTAAGAAACCTCTATCGGGAGAAGCATGGCCTGGAAATCTTCGAAGGCTATGGCACCACGGAAACTTCGCCTGTTATCTCAGTCAACCCGCGCAACAATAACAAGCCTGGCAGCATCGGCGTCGCCATCCCGGGAACGGAAATCAAAATCATCAACATCGACACTGGTGAGGATTGTGAAAGCGGAGAGACTGGCAAGATATTGGTGAAGGGTGATGGCGTGATGCAGGGTTACCTCAATGACGTTGAGGAGTCCCACCTGCGAATCAAGTCCGGCTGGTATGACACCGGCGACCTGGGCTACCTGGATGAAGACGGTTTCCTCTGGCACAAGGGTCGCCTCAAGCGCTTCGTCAAGATCGGCGGCGAAATGATTTCCCTGGTAATGGTGGAAGAAACCCTCAACAGCGTTACGCCGGAAGAGGTGGATTGCTGCGCCGTGGAGCTGCCCGATGCGAAGCGTGGGTCGCGTATCGTGGGAGTCACCAATAAGCCCATCAACCAGCAAGAAGTCAGCAAGAAACTTGCCGCGGAGCTACCCAACCTGGCCCTGCCCAAGAAGTATGTCGTAGTCGAGGAGTTCCCCTACATGGGGAGTGGCAAGGCAGATTTCCGCACCCTCACCCGCATCGTCCAGCGCCAGGAAGAAGCCAAATAGATCAGAACCATAGCGCTGCTTCCTTGCGGCAATACCTCGTCCCTGCACGATTTTCGATAATTTCCCTATTTATTTCAGCTAGTTAAAAACTTTCAAATAAACCCCTTGTCTTTCTCTCATACTGTATATATTGTATATATACAGTATGAGAGGCAGCATCTTGTTACTCCACATCTCACAACAGTCTTCGGAAACCCTGCAGGAGCAGATCATCGGCCAGGTCAGGGCGCGCATCCTCAGTGGTGACCTGCCAGCGGACTACTCCCTGCCTTCGATCCGTGCCCTGGCAAAGGATCTTCGGGTCAGCGTCATTACCGTGCAGCGGGCCTATGACCATCTGCTCAACGAAGAGCTGATCTATTCACGTCGTGGCAAGGGGTTCTTCGTCACCTCTCTCGAGCAGAATGACAAATCCGCACTGGCTCAACAGCGCTTCGCACAGCAGTTACGCTGCACGATCGAAACCGCAACACGCGATGGACTCTCCAGAGCAGAGATCCAGAAAGTCTTTAATGAGATTCTCCAATCGGGAGACAGCAATGCTTGAAATTGAACAGTTGACTAAAAACTATCGGGATTTTTCATTGGGGCCGGTGAATCTTTCAGTGGAAGCTGGTTGCGCTTTGGGTCTTGTCGGCGCTAACGGCTCTGGCAAGACCACTCTTTTTAGAAGCCTGATGGGAACGGTGCGCACCGATGATGGGAAAGTCATTGTCGCTGGCAATGAAGCCACCCCGGACAAAGGTGGCTGGAAAGAACACATTGGTTATGTCGGAGACTACGCTCCCTTCTTCGATAGCTGGACCGGTGAGAAAAACCTCATGAATCTCGGACGCTTCTACCGTAACTGGTCTATGGACACAGCCCACGAACTGGCCAGTCGCCTCAGGCTCGATTTAGGCAAGCGAGTCAGACAATACTCGACAGGAAACCGGACAAAGCTGGCTATCGTTTCGGCACTCAGCCGCAAGGCGACGCTATTGATCCTGGACGAACCCAGTAACGGTCTCGACCCCGTGGCGCGAGATTCGTTCATGGACATCCTCCACGAACAACTCGAGTCAGGCGAAATCGCCCTGCTCTATGCAACTCATCATATCTCCGAAATTGAAGTGTTGGCTGACCGACTGGTGTTTCTTTCCGATGGCACGGTAGTAAGGGACGTTATCAAGGAAGACCTGATTGAGGCCTGGCGCCGATTCACATTTCGCAAGGAAGTGCTGCCAGAAAATATTCCAAACGTCGTGAGCCAACGCTCGGAACACCCCTATCATGAGCTGACTTCGGACAATGGAAAAATTACCGAATCATTCCTGCACGAGCAACGGGTCGAGCAATTGGAATCCAGTATAGTCTCAATTGAGAAAATTGCTGTTGAGATCCTGAAATCCTCAGCCAAGGAGATGAATCATGCTTAATTCTCTGATCAGAACCGAGTTCGACGCAAATAAACTACTGGTGTTGATCTGGCTTGTGCTGAATTGTGTGTTCTTCCTGCTGCTGGGATCAAATGAAGAGCCCATCTACATTTATATGGGCATCTCCATCGTTAATTTTTGGATAATGATTACTGTCTGCGCCTTAATTGCCGGCCATGAAAAAAGAGTTCGACTATATGCTGAACTGCCTGTAACAACGCGACAGTCGTTCGTCGCAGGCTGGGTTTTCGTGCTGATGTGGATGGCGATGCAGATACTGGCATGGATGCTCTACGGTGCAATATTCGACGAAGAGTTTGATGCCAGACGCGCTGGTCAGGTGCTTAATTTCGGTCTGGGATCTATTACATTCATCGTGGTCATTTCCATCGGTATCGATCTCGGTGCATTCAAGCCACGCTATTGGCAATGGATTTATGTTCTGGTCATGGCAGCGCTGCTCGCTGTCGCGATCCTGAATGACTTCTCGGTGGGATTACTTGCCAGTGAAAACGGAATTCACTTCTATCCGCTCACGATATTGAACAATCTGCGGCTGGAGATACAGCTAAGCTTGGTCGTAATCGGCGTGTTGCTGATTGCCAACTACCTGATCTTTCGCAACAGCGACAGCTACCTTCACTAGCTGACAGGATCAGGAATCACATCAGGTGTAAAGATGACAGGCTACCATCCTGTCCACATCCTTCAGCGGAATAAGCTCAGGCGTAGTACTGCGACAGACGTCCATCACCTTCGGACAGCGGTTGGCAAACCTGCAACCCGCAGGCACATTGACTGGCGACGGTATCTCCCCTTTTATCGCCGTGGACGGGCGGCTCCGCTCCAGATTCGGATCCGGCTCCGGATTGGAACCCACCAGCACTTCCGTGTATGGGTGCTTGGGATCAAAGTACACTTCATCGGCTTTGCCCAGTTCCACCATGGAGCCAAGGTACATCACCGCCATGCGATCGCTCACGTAGCGCACCATGGACAGGTCATGGGCAATGAAGAGCAGGGTTAGTCCCAGCCTCTCCTTCAATTCACCCAGCAGATTGATGACCTGGGCCTGCACGGAAACATCGAGGGCCGAAATAGGTTCATCACAGACGACGAACTCGGGTTCCAGGATCAGGGCACGGGCGATGCCGATGCGCTGCCGCTGACCACCGGAGAACTCATGGGGGTAGCGGGACATATGGTCTGCATTCAAACCCACCCGGCGTAACCACTCGGCCACCCTCTCCCTGGTATCACTGGCGCTGACTTCACTGTGCAGCTTCAGGCCCTCGCCGATAATCTCCCCTACAGTCATGCGCGGATTCAACGAGGAGTAAGGGTCCTGGAAAATCATCTGCATCTTCGTTGCCAGACGCTGGAAA
This sequence comes from Pseudomonadota bacterium, assembly GCA_027621405.1. GTDB lineage: Bacteria > Pseudomonadota > Gammaproteobacteria > Pseudomonadales > Pseudohongiellaceae > UBA9145. The sequence goes on from JAQCBT010000007.1 coordinate 10,160, forward strand.
TCCTGCGGCGCATATTTCTGGGGCAGGGATTCGCCCCTAAAAAGCACCTCGCCGGAAGTCTTGGGGTACAAACCGAGCAAGGTTTTGCCAAAGGTAGACTTTCCGGAGCCACTCTCGCCCACCAGGCCAACGATCTCTTTCTCATCGATCGTCAGTGACACCTGATCGACGGCATGCACTCGCTGGTCACGACCAATGTCGAAGTAACGGGTGAGTTCTCTTGCTTCAACGAGCGCCATCAGGACTTGTCCTTTGAATTCACTTCTGGCGGGAAATACAGTTCTGCGGGTCTCTTAGTCGACGCCTCGTTATGCAACCAGCAGCGTGTGAAATGTGTCTCGGCAAGGAAATAATCCTGCGGATGCTGCCTGTCGCAGATCGCCATGGCGTGGGGACAGCGCGGGCAATAGCCACAGCCCACAGGCGGCGAGAAAAGGTCCGGCGGACTGCCCTCAATGGGTTTCAGTTCATGTTGCTTCGTTGGATCGTTGGTCGGCATGGCCTCTTTCAGACCAACGGTATACGGATGCGCTGATCGGTAGAACACATCGTCCACGCTGCCATGCTCTACGACCTTGCCCGCATACATCACGGCCACCTCATCGGCCATGCGCGCCACAACACCCAGATCGTGTGTGATGAGAATGATGGCCATACCGGTTTCTTTCTGCAGATCCTGCATCAGGTCCAGAATCTGCGCTTGAATGGTAACGTCCAGTGCCGTGGTCGGCTCATCGGCAATAAGCACCGCTGGTTTACAGGCCAGGGCCATGGCAATCATGGCGCGCTGCAACATACCTCCGGAAAACTCGAAGGGATACTGTGCGGCCCGCCGCTTTGCTTCGGGAATCTTGCTCATCTCCAGCAGGCGGATTGCCTCGATGCGGGCGTCCTTGTAGCTATAACCCTTGTGCACCTGTAGAGGTTCAGCGATCTGGTCGCCGATAGTCATGGTCGGATTCAGGGACGACATTGGATCCTGAAAGATCATGCCGATTTCGGCGCCGCGAATTTCCTTGCCTTTGATGGTGTTGCGGCCCAGCACCTCGTGCCCGCGCAATCGAGCCGAGCCCGATGTGATGCGCCCCGGGGGCATGGGAATCAAGCCCATCATGCTCTGCACCGTAACCGACTTGCCACAGCCAGACTCGCCGACAATGGCCAGGGTCTCACCCATGTCGACCTTGAAGTCCACTCCACGCACGGCCTTCACGACGCCGCCATAGGTATCAAACTCCACCGCCAGATTTTCCACTTCCAGCAGCTTGGGTGCCGTTTCCATGTTCAGTGCCGCCTCGCTCATTCGCGGTTCCTCATGCGCGCATCCAGGGCATCCCGCAGCCCGTCCCCGAGCAGGTTGAATGCCAGCACAGTGAGACTGATGAACAGCGCCGGAAAGATCAGCTCGTGCGGCGTCGTCAGCATGGTCTTGATGCCTTCATTGGACATGGATCCCCAGGAGGGTGTAGGCGGTGCCACACCCATGCCGATGAAGGAGAGGAATGCTTCCGTGAAGATCGCACTGGGAATGGCGAAAGTCAGGGTAACGAGTACTACTCCCAGGGTATTGGGAATCATGTGGCGGAAAACCAGGTAGGGTGTCTTGGCACCCAGCAGGCGTGAGGCATCGATATAGCCCTGCTCCCGAATCTGAAGTATCTGGCCTCGCACGAGCCGCGCGGTTGCCGGCCATAACAGGACAACCATCGCTACCAGCATGGGAAACACACCACTCTCGCCTGGCCCGATACCGAAGGCAATCTTGAAAACGATCATGAACAACAGGAAAGGCAGGGCCACTACGAAATCGGCGAAGCGCATCATCACCTGGTCTACTCGCCCACCGACGAAACCGGCTACGGAACCGTACGTCACACCAAACAAGACAAACAACAAGGGAGCCCCGATTCCGATAAACAGGGACACCCGCGCCCCTGCCATGAGCCGTGCCAGCATATCCCGTCCGAGGTAGTCCGTGCCCAGTGGATGCCATGCCAGCTCGATCTGATCGCCCACCTGCAGGTTCGTTCCTTCTTCGAGAAGGCCGCGCTCAATGGCCTCGGCAACGGTTGTGACCCTCTGGATATCCACTTCCAGAGATTCGTATTCCGTGGTGATCTCGCCTCGTGGTCCCAGAGCCACAACAGAGTAGAAATATGTACCGGGCTGCAGATCCAGGCGGTCTTCAAAATATAGCGTGTCGTTGTTGAGAATCTCGGCCAGGGGAATACCGTAGGCATATTCCGGGCCTACCGGGAACAGGTTGCGATAGACACGATGCCCATTGGCTCCGGGCAACACCTCCCACTGCAGGCGCACGGCCTGAGTGGTACCCGGCTCCGCCAGGCGCAATCCTGTGCCCGGCAGGTTTGCGTCACCAAACCACGGTTGATACGGGGCCACAATCGTCGCATTGCGATCGGTACCGGGGGGCAGACTGATCTGGTCGATATCCTGTCGAGCCGGATCAACTGGCCACAGCACCGGACCCAGCAGGGTAAAGGCCAGCAGCCCAATCACAATATACAGGGATGCCAGTGCCCGGCGATTGGCCTTCAGGCGAATCCAGGCGTCCTGCCAGTACGACAACGAGGGTCGGGAGATGACCTGGGTTTCCTGCCCGGCAGTGAGGGGCTGAAAGTCGGCGGCGCTAATTTCGCTCATTGTTCCAGCCTCACTCTCGGGTCGATAAGCCCGTACACCACATCGACGAGAATCACCATGAACACGAGGAAGGCGCCATAGAAGACCGTGGTTCCCATGATCACGGTGTAATCCAGTTGTTGCACAGCTTCCACGAAGTAGCGGCCGAGGCCAGGAATAGCGAACACCAGTTCCACGACAAATCCACCGGTAGTGATGGCGGCGATTGCCGGGCCGAGTACGGTGACCACGGGCAGTACCGCATTTCGAAGTTGATGATGGGTGAAGATGCGGGTTGCCGGAACGCCCTTGGACTTGGCTGTTCGAACATAATCCGAACTCGTTACCTCCAGCATGGAAGAGCGCATGAGTCGAGTCAGGTAAGCCATGGTACTCAGTCCCAGCACCAGGGCAGGAACTAACATATGCAATATGGTGCCCCAGCCAGCCACTGGAAGTATTGTGCGACCCAGTGCCGTGTTGAGCGTCACTAGCCCCAGTTGACTGAGGGCAGCGACGACGAAGCTGGGCACAGAAATTCCCAGAATTACCAGGAACATGATGACGTAATCCGGCAGGCGATTTCGATAGAGCGCGGTGAGCGCCCCGAGCAACACGCCGCCGGTCGCCGCGAAGATAACGGCCAGAATCCCGAGTATGGCGGACACCGGGAAGTGTTCGCGAATGATGTCGTTCACCTCGCGGTTTTCCTGGGTAAAGGAAATACCGAAGTCGCCCTGCAGCAGGTTACCGAGGAAGATCGTGTACTGGGTAAAGAGCGGCTGGTCGAGCCCGTATTTCGCTTCGAGGTTGGCGCGGGTGATCTCTGTCATCGCCCGGTCATTGCTTAGCGGATCGCCCGGCACGTTGTGCATGGCGAAGAAGGTCGCGGTTGCAATGAACCAGACTGTGAGTACGCCCTGTAACAGGCGCTTAATAAAATATTTCCACATCCGAACTTATCGAGCCTTTATGTAGCTAAACCTTGCAAATCTGATGCTGCTCACTGCCCCGAGGTATCGATGTAAGCAAAGTTATAATCCACTTCTGGCCCAACTGATCGCCGCCGGAAATCTTTCAGGCGCGGATCTACGACAAATGAGATACCGCGTTCATACATGGGAATGATCACCACGTCTTCATACAAAAGGCGCTGAATTTCACCGAAGGCATCCATTCGTTTCTTCGGTTCGAGCTCCGATTGCGCAATCCGGATCCAAGAGTCCATCTCCGGGCTGTTGTAGCGACCGCGGTTCTGCAAGTTCCAGGAAGAGAAGAGATCGCCGTAGGTCAGCACATCATTGTAGTCTGGCCCCCATCCCGAAAGTACTATATCGAATTCACCTTGCCGCATTTTCTCCAGGCGCTGCTTGAATATCTGCACATCGAGACGTAATTCGAGCCCGAGGTTTTCCCGGAATAGTTGCTGATAGTACTCCGCGGCCAGCAGGGAAATCGGTGTGTCACCCGTGAGCATCATTAGCGGCGGAAATTCATCGATTCCAAGTTCCTGCTTTGCCAACGCCAGGTGCTCGCGAGCTTTCTGCACGTTCATCTTGTGCTCGACCGGTGGATACTCTTTCTGGAAAGATTCGGACACACCATTCAACCAGGCAGGGAACAGGGTCGTGCCTGGAATATAGCTGGGCTCCTTCAAAACCTTGTAGACAAGCTCAGTGGAATCCTGCGCCAGTTGCATGGCGCGGCGGAAATTCCAGTTGCGGGTGATGCGGTTATCCCGGTGATTGAACTCCAGATAAAAAACGGAACCGTCCATGGAGCGATCAATCTGCCAGCGCTGTTCCATGGCTGTTGGCAACATTGGCGAAAGCAGGTGTGTGTCGACGATCTGGCCATCCTTGAACAGGTTCAGCTTGGCATTGATATCCTGGGTGATATAAGCGGTGCGAATCTCATCCAGAAAACCCTTGTTCTCCTTGTTCCAGTACAGGGGGTTCTTTTCCCAGCGCATGGTAGAACCATGCACCCACTCCGTCAGCACGTAGGGACCGTTGTAGAGCATCATGTCGGCATCTGCACCATAGCGGCCATTGGTGCTCTTGAAGAAGTCTTCCCTGGTCGGGAAATAGGTCAGGTAGGAAACCAGCTTGTCGAAGTATGGCGTAGGACGCTCGAACTCCACTTCCAGAACCCGGTCTCCAGCGGCGCGCACACCCAGAGTCTCGACGGGGAGCTGACCAGTGTTTATCGCTTCTGCATTCTTGATGGGATAGAGGATGAAGGCGTATTGGGAGGCGGTTTCAGGATTCAGCACACGCCGCCATGAGAATACGAAGTCGTGGGCGGTAACCGGAACCCCGTCGCTCCACAGCGCGTTTTCACGTAACCAGAAAGTGGCACCGTCTTCCCGGATTTCCCAGCGCTCCGCCACACCGGGAATGGGCTGGGCGTCGAGATCGTAGCTGATCAGCCCTTCCATGACGTGGGAGAGCACGACGTTGCTCGAGGCGTCAGTCGCCCTGGCTGCATCCATCTGCGGCGGTTCCTCCCGCAAGGCGATAGTGATGCTGTTGTTTTCCACATCGATAGCATTGCCTGTGGCGGAGCTGCCTGCCCCACCGGCTGCCAAGGAAAGCACAAACATCACCGCAGCTACCGCAGCGATTGCGTAGAGAGCATACAGCGCGAGCTGTTTTCCAGCCGAGCGCGTAAAGCCCTCATCCGCGTCAACGACGACGGAACTCGTATCGGACATAGGTTCTTCCTCCCGACCTGAGAATAACTCAGGGTTCCAGGGCGGACAAGCGAATCCCGTCGCACTTATGGCCATAAAGTGCGAAAATTCATGGGCTTAGTAGCCCGGGGAGTGGAATCTAGAAGATGTTTCCGACCGCTGCAACGAGGCCAGCAATGAGCAGGAACGCGTTGGCAAAGAACCCGGGTACGAAGCCCCTGCCGCGCTTCGCTGGATCGGACACATAGGCCTGCATATAGACAAGGCGAGAGATAACAAAAATCAGACCTACCCCGGCCGCGATTGCGGGATTGCCATAGTAGCCATAGATCGTGATGGCCGGGAGGAAGATGACGAGTTGCTCCAGCGTGTTCTGCTGAACCCGGTAGTAGCGTTCGAAGATGGGATCGCCAGTGATGGCTGGGGCCGGACAGTTGTACTTGCCGCGGGCGACGCCGACCATGATGCTGAAGCCGATGTATTCGATTAGTGCCAGTACTACAACGATCACGACATGTTCCATAGCTTTCTCCCTTAGCCCTGCGGCTGATTCATCTAATATTACTTGTTTGTGGATTTACCTATTACCTTCAATCCTGCTGCGCCGACTTATCGGCCAATTGCTGCTCCATCGTCTCCATGTATTTCTGTGTGTCAGTAACGGTGATGGGTTTGAATTTTATAGTTGGATGCAATTCGCGCATGCGCAGGTTCAGCATGCCGTGGGCGGAAAACACCAGGGAGTCCAGAATAATGTTGTTGGTATCGCATTCCCTCGCCAATCTGGCCAGGCGATCGAATCCCACCAGGAAATTGTCTGTGTGCATGCGCCGAATATCCGTTCCGTAAAAGAGATCCGGGTAATCGGCTTCACCCCTGGCGGCCATGGTGAGGAACAGGCGTGAATAGACTTCAGAATCTCCCGTAGCGAATTGCTTCCACAGCTCTCCCAGTTGCTCTTCCGTGTAGGTGCCGTTGCCCACAGGACCCTGGCTGGATATAAACAACAGGCCGGATATCGCACCGAGCTGGCGACGGGTTGCCTCGGAAATCTTGAAGAAGGTTTCCTGGCGGGCATTTAATTCGGTGGCAGCGATGGCCTGGGTCTGCTTTTCCGAATGCAGGTTGTTACGCCGCAATTCCTCGTTGTTCTCCGCCAGCACCGACTGCTGGATGAACAGACCAATGACCAGCCAGAGGAAGGCGAGAAAGGCGAAGGCTCCCTCCAGAAAGGTACCCATCTCGTCGATCGGCAGGTCTAGAAAATTGCTCCATCCCACATTGCGAGAAACGTAGATGCCCATGAAGACGAACCATAGAGAAGTAAGCGTCAGTCCGAACTGGATACGCCAGTCCCTGGGCCAGTAGGAAAAGCTTTTCTGGTCTTCGTTCATCGATTTATCGGGATTCTTCTAGTTACTGGAAACCGGCTGGTGCAAGGATATTGGATGACAGGGCACTTCTGTGTCGTCTGAGGCAATTGCCGGTGACATAGAGTAAAACGCGCCCGTTGAGGGGTCAATTCTCGCGAGAGGCCACACAACCCCTCAAGTTTTCAAATCTGCGTGGGTAATTGGCACCCACTTATTTTATGGTCTACGCTTATTTTAGAGGGAATGACTCAAATCTAGAAATTGCAGGAAGCAGTAGCAAATGGCCATGCCCAAGCAAACCGACAGTTGGCAACGCACCGATCTGGAGAGAATACCGACCAAATCGATGGATGCACAACGCCTGAAGTCCATGCTCTCCAACATCGAGTCCAGCATAGCCAGCAACGTCAATAGCAAGGACAACAAGAAACTGCGGGAACTGAAGGCCTTCTTCGAGAGAGAACTGCGCCGTCGCGGCGAATAAATCCCGGCAGCCACCCAGGCTTCTACACACCCTTTCTATCCCATCGCTCCACGCAGGACTCCTGAGCCCGCGTATCTTCCTGCTTTCAGCTGCGCTACAATCGCCAGCAACACTTCTCCTTCTATAATTCCTATAACGATTTCAAGGGAGACTTATGTCGGAGTGTTTTGCTGAAATAGCAATACTTGAAGAGCTCAATACCTTGCCTGCAAACATGCAGAAGGTCTATCTGCAACTGGTAAGTGCGATCGACAGTTGCTTACAGCGACTAAATGCATCAGGCACAGTTCCTTGCCAGCTATCAGAGACTTTCATTGAGTCTCTGGTGGACAAGATGCTGGATGACTCCCTCAGCCAGGAGGCCGTTGATGAGATCGTTAAGGACGAGTTCCTGCGGCAGATACTGGAATCATCTGTAATCGACACCGTGTCCTGAGCGCTGCCTTTCTGCCCGGGCGATAATTCCCTGGCAGCCTTAGCTTTCTTTCGCCAGTTACGGCATTTCCCGAAATGCAAAATCACCACGTCATCTTGTCGATGGGTGTCAGTCCGGGATTTCGCTTCGCCTTGATCTGGGCACTTTGCCGCTTCACCACGTACTGAATCAGGAACTCCTGAATGCGTTCGCTCACGTTGATGAATTCAACCCGCGCGGTATGGCTAAAGCGACCGCTATCGGCTTCTGCTCCCTCGTAGCCTTCCTCACAGTTTACCATTCGGGCCAGAAGCTTCAGGTATTGCCTGCCCGACTGCAGCACCATGTGAATCTCCAGGTACTGACCAGTATCGATAGCCTCGTTGACCCCCAACGCCATCCCGACTGCACTCATATCAACCAGTTGTTCTGGAATGTCCTCGGCATGGGTCAGGCCTTCGGCGATGCCACTGTTGTTGACCAGGATCTTCAACTTCTGATTAAGCAGCTTCCCCATCTCCGCCACCTCAGGCGTACGGATTTTGACTTTCTCAAACAACAGTTCCAATTGCTGTTCGATCTCTGACAACTCATCCAGTGCAGGAATTTCCGCATACTGACTGGCTATCTTGCGCGAATGATATTCTGCGTCGGTAAGTATCAGGTAGCTGATACCAATATGGTCCTGGATCCGGAAATAGCGACGGTCTTCCCTGTTCCTGCTATTTTGCGCTTTCTCATTCATGTTTCTTGATTGCCCCTAGAAGCTGTTTATAGAGGGTCGGTTATAAAGCAGGCGTCCTTCTTCCAGACCGAAGCTCTCATACAGCGCAGGATCGAGATTGCGCAACGCTTCTATCTGCTCCTGCAAATCGGGATCGATCGCCTGCCGGATGATGATCTCGACCCGTCGATTACGATCGCGATTCTGCGCCGAGTCGTTAGGCGCTACCGGCCGCACGTGGGCAAAGCCCGCCACGGCAAAACGTCTCTGGTCCAGCACATTGTCGATAAACAATTCCTGGGCAACAGTGACCGCCCGCGCCGCCGACAAATCCCAGTTTGATCGAAAGCGGCTGCTACGCATGGTGGTGTCATCGGTGTGACCCTCAACCTCGACGGTGCCTTCCCGCTTGGCTATCACCTCCCGGACACTGCGTAACACCGGAAAGTAGTCGTCCGCCAACTCAGCGCTGCCTGGCAGGAACGAGCCGCGCTCCTTGATACGTACCACGATGCGCCGGCCCTCCGTTTCCACTTCTGCCTCGCCGCGTACAATCTGGATGCGCAACTCCTCGGAGAGTGACTCCGCGTCGGCGGCAGTTTCGGCAACAAGCTCTTCCAGTCTCTGCACGATCGGCAACTGGATGCCCTGAGTGAGCCCCTCAGTACCCTGCTCCACATCGAACTGCTCCATCTCTTCGAAGTCGAGGGTGTTCTCGGTGATCTCCCGTGTCGATTGATAGATCTCATTGATGGGTGTTGGTTCGGGGATGCCTGGACTGAACTCCTGGGCGATGATGCTTGTGCCCTTGGGAATATCATCCACATTGAGCCTGTTCTGCACACCGAAGGCCTGGGCCATTGAACCTGCCAGTCGCTTGAACTTCAGGGCATCCATCTCGGAAAAAGACAACAGCAGTACGAAGAAGCACATCAGCAACGACATCAGGTCGGCGAAGGTCATTACCCAGGCTGGAATACCAGCCGGACAATCCGGACATTCGACTTCTTCTGCACTCATGGTCTAGTCCACCTTCCTGCGAATCAGGCTTCAACCCCGGCTTCCCGTTGCGAGCCGGGCAGATAAGTGCGCAGCATGGAATCGATGACCCGCGGATTCTGACCCGCCTGGATTGCCAATAGCGCATCGATAACCAGGGATTTGATCTTCTGCTCGTGGGAGCTGCGCAGGTTAAGTTTGTCGCAGATCGGCAATGCCAACATATTGGCCATCATGGCGCCGTACAGGGTGGTGAGCAAAGCTACCGCCATGGATGGTCCAATGGATTGCGGGTCGTCCATGCTGGCGAGCATGCCCACCAGTCCGACCAGGGTGCCGATCATGCCCATGGCAGGGCCCACGTCACCAATGGACTGCCAGATCTTCTGTCCCCATTCGTGGCGATCAACCGCCTGCTTCATGTCCTTCGACAAGAGGGTCTTCACTACTTCAGGATCGTGACCGTCCACCAACAGCTGGATACCATTCTGCAGGAAGTCGTTGTCCACCTGCTTGCCTTCCAGTGACAGCAGCCCACCCTTGCGCGCGGCATCTGCCAGCTCAACAATTTCAGTGATCAGGTCTTCCGGCTTGTCCATCTTGTCGATGAACACCTTGCCCGCCGTCTTGAATGCTCCGAAGAATTGAGACATACCAAACTTCATCATCACCACGAGCAGCGAACCCACTACCACGATCATGATCGATGAGACGTTCAGGAACATATAGGCGGAACCGCCCATCATGATGGTCCCCACTATCAGTGCCCAGGCACCGATCAGTCCCAGCAAAGTTGCTAAATCCATGTGCTTCTGAATCCTTTCAGCGTGTCCAATAAGCACCGAATGCGGGACATAAGTTGCCCCCGATCCGGCTCCCAGGGCCAAACCCGGCCCTGTCATGTCTATTTTCAAGTCTAGTCCGAATTTGCTTTTGTGAAGCCTTTCGACACAACTTTATTAGCTTTGCAGACAACAATTCCGGCAGGCTTCGCGTATAATTTGCCTGCTATGGCTGGTATGCGACAAAAGCGCATCAGCCACGATTCTTTTAGACGGAAAAGCACTATGTCCCCCAGGAAAAAGGCTGGATTCAACTTCGAAGAGGCTCTGGAAGAACTGGAGTCTCTGGTGACCTCTATGGAAGAGGGTGACCTGAGCCTCGAAGAATCACTGCAGGCATTCGAGAAGGGCATCAAGCTGACCCGGGAATGCCAGACCGCGCTGAAACAGGCGGAGCAGAAGGTGCAGGTGCTGCTGAACCAGAGCGGTGATACAGAAGACCTGGAAACAGGCGAACTCGAAGACTAGTCCCATGTCTGCCCCGCCTACCCCCCTGCTGCAGGAATTTCTCCAACGCTGCCAGAATCGTGTCGAATCGCGGTTGCAGGCTGTGTTCGAGGGCATGAGCCCGGAAGACACCACACCGAACCTCGTGCGCGCCCTGCAATATGCCTGCCTTGGTGGTGGCAAACGCATTCGCCCCGTACTCGTCTATGGCACCTGCCAGGTCCTCGGCATCGACCTTGAGCGCGCCGACAATGCGGCCTGCGCAGTGGAACTGGTGCACTGTTATTCCCTCGCCCACGACGACCTGCCCAGCATGGATGATGACAACATGCGGCGCGGCAAACCCAGCCTGCACAAGGCATTCGACGAAGCCACCGCCATACTGGCAGGCGATGCCCTGCAGAGTCTGGCCTTCGAGTTGTTGAGCCGGGACAACGGCGTGGCGGCGACGAACCGCCTGCGCATGGTAGAAACACTTTCTCGCGCCATCGGCGCCGAAGGCATGGTGGCAGGTCAGGATCTGGACTTTAGCGCCAGTGGCCAGAAACGTGAGGAAAGCCAGCTCGCGAAACTGCATGGGCTCAAGACCGGCGCCCTGATCCGGGCCTGTCTGACACTTGGCGCACTGGGCAAGGATGAAGTCGATGACAACGCCCTGGCGGCTTTGGATGAGTACGGCAGGTATATCGGCCTCGCCTTCCAGGTTCAGGACGACATTCTCGATGTGGTGGCAAATACGGAATCACTGGGCAAACCCCAGGGCTCCGATCAGGTCCACGATAAGCCAACCTATGTCTCCATCCTGGGACTGGAAGCGGCTCTGGTAAAGGCGTCTGAGCTCACAGATCAGGCCCACAAGGCGCTTCTGGCGCTACCGGGGGAAGCTGAAATCCTGCATGACCTGGCGACCTATATCACGGCCCGTAGTCACTGATTGACCCAGGAAACCTCTGCATTAAATTACCCGGCTTATTTTTAAAAACGCCCGCAAATAGTTGAATTATCAGCGGGCAAGCGTTGAAATACCCCCATGCTCGAAGAAATACCCGCCACCCGGCCAGAAACCCCACTTTTGGACCAGATCGAGAGTCCGGAAGATCTCAAACGACTGGATTTATCCCAACTGGATGAACTGGCTCGTGAGTTACGCCTGTTCCTCTTGTATTCGGTAGGACAGACCGGGGGGCACTTCGGCGCTGGCCTGGGGGTCGTGGAACTCACCATCGCCCTGCATTACGTATTCGATACGCCGACGGATCGCCTGGTCTGGGATGTGGGTCACCAGGCCTATCCACACAAGATACTCACGGGTCGCCGGGAACGCATGCTGACCATGCGCCAGAGTGGCGGGCTGGCAGCCTTCCCCAACCGTAACGAGAGCGAGTACGACACCTTCGGCGTTGGTCATTCCAGCACCTCGATCAGTGCCGTGCTGGGCATGCTGGTGGCCGGGCGCATGCAGGACAAGGACCGCCACAACATTGCGGTCATCGGCGACGGTGCCATGACAGCAGGTATGGCCTTCGAAGCCCTGAACCACGCCGGGCACATCGATGACAATATACTGGTTATCCTCAACGACAATAATATGTCGATCTCCAATAATGTCGGTGGACTATCCAGCTACTTCGCCAGGATGTGGGCCAGCAAGCCCTACAACTTCATTCGCAAGGGCAGCAAACAGGTCCTGTCCAGGATACCGCCCGTTCTCAAGGCGGCACATCGCGCAGAAGAGTACATGAAGGGCATGGTGTCACCGGGCACTCTTTTCGAAGAAATCGGCTTCAACTATATCGGACTTATCGATGGCCACGATACGGAACGCCTCGTAGAGATCCTCAGCAACATCAAGACTCTGCGTGGGCCGAAGTTGCTGCACATCGTCACCCAGAAGGGAAAGGGCTATTTGGAATCGGAGAACGATCCATTTGGCATGCACGCCCTCAGCAAGATCGCCCCCAAGGCCAAGCCTGTCAGCAAACCTGAAAATGTTAAACCTGCCCCCACCTATTCCCAGGTGTTCGGTCAGTGGCTCTGTAAAATGGCCGAGCAGGACGATTCTATCGTAGGCATCACTCCAGCGATGGGCGAAGGTTCGGGGATGCGTGAATTTTCCGAGCGGTTCCCAGAACGTTTCCATGACGTGGCTATCGCCGAGCAGCACGCCGTCACCTTCGCCGCCGGCATGGCCTGCGAATCGTTGAAACCGGTTGTCGCTATCTATTCCACTTTTTTGCAACGCGCCTACGACCAGCTTATCCACGATGTTGCACTACAGAACCTGGACGTATTGTTTGCCATAGACCGGGCGGGTCTCGTCGGTGAAGACGGGCCCACCCACGCCGGCAGTTTCGACCTGAGTTTCCTGCGCTGCATTCCTAACATGCTTGTCATGGCTCCGAGCAACGAGGATGAAACCTGCAAGCTGCTGACTACCGGCTATGCCTACTCTGGTCCCGCGGCCGTGCGCTATCCGCGGGGCAAAGGCCCGGGGGTCGTCATAGACCCTGCCATGGAGGCGGTGGAAATCGGTAAAGGTGTATTGCGGCGCAAGGGTCGCACGGTTGCAATCCTGGCTTTCGGCAGCATGGTGCAAACCGCGATGGAAGCGGCCGAGCAGATCGATGCCACGGTGGCCGATATGCGCTTCGTCAAGCCTCTGGACGAAGAGTTGATTGGCGACCTCGCCACCTCTCATCAATTGGTGGTCAGCATCGAAGAGAACACGGTGCTCGGTGGCGCTGGCTCTGCGATCAATGAATACCTGTTGTATGCGAACTACAGCATCCCGGTATTGAACCTCGGTCTGCCGGACCGCTTCCTGGATCACGGCAAGATCGCCGACATGCTTGCAGAGGTTGGCCTCGATGCCAGCGGTGTACTGCAGGCTATCAAGCAGAAGCTGGCCGCCTGCAAGATCCAGTCAAAGGTCAGTTAAGCCGGGCCGCTGCCCGGGCCTGCTCCACATACTCACACATCATTTCAGCACCCTGGATAATGCGCGGCGCGTTGCGTTGTAAGAGGTCTGGCGGAATGAAGCGTAGCTGATTGATCTCCGCGGCAGTTAATCCCGGCCATTGCCTCCACTCGTCGAGCCACTCTGGTCGTTCCTCATCCATGCCGCTGACCACAATTAGCTGTGGATCCGCCGCCAACACCGACTCGGTGCTGATCACTGGCGCCAGCGGAATCGCATCGCTAAAAACGTTTTCGCCTCCACACAGCCGAATGATGTCCGACACCAGGTGCTCTCCATTGAGCGTGGTCAGCGGTTCGTTCCATACTTCGTAAAAGACCCGCACGGGTTCCCCTGCCAGCTCACGCGCGTGTAATATGGCAAGACGATTGAGGAAATCTTCGGCGGCACGCCCGGCGATATCTTCATTAGCGGTGAGCACACCGAAACGGCGAAGCGAGCGGGCAACGTCTTCAATCTGGCGTGGTTCATCGAGATAGACGGTGAGGCCCAGACTGCGAATGCGGGCGATGATTTCCTCACCGTTGCCACTGGCCCAGACGATGACCAAGTCCGGATCCAGACTCAGCAGTGACTCATAAGAGATTTCACTGAAGGAACCGATGACCGGTATGGCCGAGGCTGCCTCCGGATAGTTACTGAACTGGACCGTGGCAACGATCCTGTCACCCGCCCCGACTGCGAATAGAGTCTCTGTTATATGGGGTGAGAGACTGATGATTCTCTGTGCGGGTTCGCGCAGGATGACAGGATTACCCAGATCATCGGTGACTTCGATCTGTCCATACAGGGGCAGGCAGTACAAGGCCATGACGCCCACTATCCAGCGCAGGGAGGACACTCTCTTTCCCGGCAATCGTTGACCCACCGACCTTGTTAGCAGATTACGAGGCATGATCCATCCTTTGCATTAACCGACACCAGTGCATCGATGTTGAAGACCCTGGATAACATCTCTTCGGTGAGCACAGCCTTCGGCTCACCGCAGTCAACCAGGCGCCCCCTATCAAGTACCACGATTTGGTCTGCGCATTTGCTCGCCAGGTTCAGGTCATGCAGCACTGTGAGAATTGCCACGCCCTGGCGCGCGAAGAAACGCATCATGCCAACAAGCATCGCTTGGTGGGCTAGGTCCAGTGAGGCGCTGGGCTCATCGAGAATCAGGCAGCGGTCCTGTGCCTGCTCGTCCCATATCTGCGCGGCGACCCGCGCGAGTTGCACTCGCTGTTTCTCCCCACCCGACAGATGCACGTAGAGGCGCCCTGCCAGGTTGGCACAGTCAACCAGTTCGAGGGCTTCCATGACGATCTGGTGATTGCGCTGCCGCGGCGTGTCATGGGGAATGCGTCCGAGGCTCACGACTTCCTCCACAGTAAACGGAAATTCCAGGCTTGAGCGCTGGGGTAAGATAGCCATTAACTTTGCGCGCTGCTGAGGTTTCCATAAGTGCATGGCTTTGCCATTGAATTGCAGTTCCCCCAATTGTAGATCCAGCTCTCCACAGATGGCCCGCAACAGGCTGGTCTTTCCCGCCCCGTTGGGACCGATGATCGCCGTCGCCGACCCAGCCGGCACCTCCAGTCTTATCTGATCCAGTGCCAGTTCAGCGCTGATTGCCGCGTGCAGATTATCCAGATGCAGGGTGCCGATCGTGCTCATCACATCTTCTCCGGATTATTCAGTGCACGATTGCGAATCAGCAGATAGAAAAACACCGGTGCACCCACCAGTACGGTCAGGATGCCGGCAGGCAACTCGGCCGGTGATATCAGGGTTCTGGCCGCCATGTCAGCAACGAGCAACAAGGTTGCACCGGCCAGGGCAACACCGGGCAGCAGGGCGCGGTGATCCGGCCCCATGGCACCGCGCAATATATGAGGTACCACGAGGCCCACAAAGGCGATATTGCCGACCACCACCACACTGACTCCAACTGCCAGTGCGGTGACGAGGATGAGCTCTTTCTTGACCCATTCCACGTCGATACCAAGGTAACGCGCGTCGGACTCTCCCAACAGGAACGCATTCAGGGCCGAACGATAGCGCGGCAAGCGCCATAGCAGAACAAGCGCCACCGCTGCCATTAGCACGACTCTTTCCCAGCTTGCCCCTTCGAGGTTGCCCATTTCCCAGACTGAAATACGGCGCAACATGACGCTGTCGGCAAAATAGGTGAACAGATTATTCAGGGCACTGGCCACAGCGCCAATGGCCACACCAGAGAGCAGCATGGTTATAACCGACGTGCCATATCGATCAGTCGACAGGCGATACACCAGAAACACGGCGAGGATGGCACCCGCCACGGCACCTATACTGACCACGGACAGACCCAACAGTTGATTGCCCTGCAGGATGGACGCGCCGAACACAATCATGAAGCTGGCGCCTGCTGATGCACCGCTGGAAACACCAATCAGGGAAGGATCCGCCAGTGGATTGCGAAACAGGCCCTGCATAACTGCACCGCAGACCGCAAGCGATGCACCCACCAATACCGCCATGACTGCTCTCGGCAGACGTATCAAGGTGAGAATCACCTGGTCCCGTACCTGATCTTCCGCACCCGAGCTACCGAACAGTACCAGTGGTGAAATCAGGCTGGGACCAATCGCCAGATAAGCGAGAAAGCACAATGGCAACAACCATAGCAGGCTCCCGATCACGGTCCGTGATTTCAATCGCTCCATGGAAGTATCCTGAAACACATGACCCGATAATCGCTGCTGATTAACAGCATGATTCACCACTGCCTCTTCACCTATCCGCTGAACAGATGCCCGGCGAAAGACTCAATTGAAATTGCTAAAGAAGCGGCGGAAAGAAAGGAGGCGAAGCCAGCAAGGGAACACAGACAGTGCCGACCGACCCACATAAGCCCTCCGCTTACTTCGTCGAATCTGTGGCAGGCCGGTGTCGGGCTCGACTGCTGAATGTCAGCATCTTACCGTTGCGGGGGCAGCCCAGGATTAAGCACCTGTGTTCCCAATTAAGCTGCACTGTCGATAATTCCGGGATTTGAACCGGGCTAGCCGATCCAACAACAGTACAGTCACCTGTCAGCAGTGGGATTATAGAGAGACGCCATGAAGAGTGTCAAAAGCTCAAATTGACAGACAAGTGCCAACAGTCAATGATGGCCGCTCTCAATCCGGAAAAGTCCAGCGACAAAACATCAATCACAACTCTCAGTACAAACCCAAGAAGGAAGCAATGGCCACATCAGACGAACGCAAGGCCCGACACAAGAAAGCCATGCAGCGCAAGAAAGAGCATATCGATAACCGGATCCAACAGGCGACTATCGACAAGGGACTTATCGTCGTCCTGACCGGTAATGGCAAGGGCAAGAGTTCATCCGCATTTGGCATGCTGGCCAGAAGCCTGGGACACGGTCTGAACTGCGCGGTCATCCAGTTCATAAAGGGTGTGTGGGAGACTGGTGAGCACCTGATGTTCAAGGACCATCCCAGGGTCGAGTTTCATGTCATGGCCACCGGATTTACCTGGGAAACCCAGGACCGGGACAAGGACATCGCGGCCGCCAAGGCTACCTGGGCTGAGGCGAAGCGACTCCTGCAGGATGACAGCGTCGACCTGATCATCCTCGATGAACTTACCTACATGCTTACATATGGCTACCTCGACAAACAGGAAGTCATCGAATGCCTGCAGAACAGACCCGCCATGCAACATGTGGTCATCACCGGACGCAACGCGTCACCGGAACTGATTGAGATTGCCGACACGGTGGCCGAGCTGGAAAGCGTGAAGCACGCGTTTGACCAGGGAATAAAGGTTCAGAAGGGAGTGGACTACTAGGTTTTCTAGCCCGGGCTGGATTCCTTCGGCAGGTCCATCCAGCTACCGGAATACTCTGCGCCATTGTGAAATATCAAGGCCGGGTGCGCCTTGCCATCGCGGATCTCGATACTCACCCTGCTGAAGCAGGCAAATGGGATATACAGCGGAAAACTCCGGTTCATTGGCATACCCAGCACCATGGGCAGGATGACTCTCAGCACGCCACCATGAGTGACAAGCAGGATATGCTCAGCGTCTTCGCTCTGCAGAATGGTATCCCATGCTGACATGACCCGATCGCGAAAATCCAGGAAGGTCTCACCATTGGGCGGGGCAAGAGCGGTGATGTCTTCCCTGAAAGCTCGAAACTGGTCAGCCGCAATTCTGCGCCATTCCTCGGCGGGCATACCATCCCAATCACCGTAATCGATCTCCTGCCACGACTCGTTTACCGAGACTTCGAGTTCAGCCCGTGCTCCCAGGCGTTGGGCGAAGTCCTTACAGCGCGACAGTGGTGAAGTTACGATGCGTGAGAAACGTGGCGTGGCCGACGACGGTGAATAGTCTTCATTCAATCCCGTGGCCAGGCGCATCTGCTCCCAACCCAACGCCGTTAATACGGGATTCACCCGACCACGCACGATGTGGCCGCCTTCGGGTTCGCCGTGACGAATCAGATCGACGGTGATTTTTTTGCTATCGCTTTCCACGGTGAATCGATTGGAACCTAACGAGTATGTGAGATTGATGGCTACTTGATGTGACCAAGCTTGTCGATCTTTACTGCCAGGTAACTTTCGTTGTGGGGGTTTGCTCCGGTGCGAATAGAAACGATCTCGCCAACCTCGAATCCCAGATCCTTCAATGCATTGACCTTGCGGGGATTATTCGTCATCAGGCGAATCTTGTTGACCTTTATATGCTCCAGCATGGGTTTACAGATGTCGTACTCCCGACCATCGGGCTCGAAGCCGAGCTGCACGTTGGCTTCCACGGTATCCGCGCCGAAATCCTGCAATGCATAGGCCTTGATCTTGTTCAGCAGGCCGATGCCCCGACCCTCCTGGCGCAAGTAGAGGATGAGCCCCCTGCCTTCCTCGGCGATATTCTTCATGGCGGCCTCGAGTTGGGGGCCGCAATCACAGCGCAGGCTGAACAGGCAGTCACCGGTCAGGCACTCCGAGTGAATTCGGCACAGCACTGGATCACCGGAAGAGACATCGCCCATGGTAAGGGCCACGTGTTCCTTTCCGGTTTCAGCATCCTCGAAGCCATGAATCGAGAATTGCCCCCAGCGTGTGGGCAGCTCTGCTGAAGCGATGTAATTAACGGACACGAGTACCTCGCGGACTTTCCAGACCAGCCTAGACCAGCAAAATAGTGAGTGCCTGTAAGCACAGGGCGGCCATTATACCCGCTAAAACGTCATCTAGCATGATGCCCAGCCCGCCTTCGACGTGCTTGTCGGCCCATTTTATAGGCCAGGGTTTCAGGATATCCAACAGGCGGAACAGCACGAAGCCAATTAGGATCCAATGCCACTCGGGTGGAGCCAGGAACAGTGTCAGCCACATGCCGACGAATTCATCCCAGACGATGCCACCATGATCGTGTACCCCGAGATCCTTCGCTGTTTCTTCACAGAGCCAGATGCCGAAGGCAAAGGCAGCAATAACCACCATCGCATATACCATGGGGGGCAAGTGACTGAGCGGAACATAGAACAACAGCGCCAGCACCGACCCCGCGGTGCCTGGAGCCTTGGGCGACAGGCCACTACCCAGGCCGAAGGCCAGCCAGTGACGCCAGTTGCGCTTGTCGAAATTTAGCGGCGTACTATTCAACTGCTATCAGGCCTGGAAGTGGGAATAGGATCGATGGCGCACCGGTTCCAGTTTCCCGGTATCCTGTCGCAACAATAATTTGTGGCTGCTGTTTATCTCACCGATCCTGGTGAGCTGCAAGGACAGTCCTGCGGCGATCGTCTCCAACTCTGGAGCACTTTCTTCAGCCACCGTCACACACAGTTCGTAATCATCACCACCATACAACGCTGCAGCCAGGCACTCTGCCGGGCTGGCGGCACGTCGTAATGCCGGGGCATAGGGTAGCAAGTCAGCTTCGATGATCGCGCCACACTCACTGGCTTCGAGAATATGAGCAAGATCTCCTGCAAGACCATCAGATACATCGATGGCACTATGCAACAGGTGGCAGGCATTGAGCGCGAATTCGACACGCGGCTCGGGACTATAGAATCGAGTATTGAGATAGGCGAGATCCGTCTCTGACAGCAACTCAATCCTGGGCGCGAATGCGGAGTCAAATTGCACTTCGATTTCCTGTGCGGCCAGCGCCAGTGCACCGTTACCCAGTGTGCCGGTCACGTAGATCACATCGCCGGGCCTCGCACCGGCCCGGGTCACGCTGCGACCGCGCCTGGTGAGACCCTGCACCTGTATCGCGATGGTTCCGGAACCGGCAACCGTGTCACCCCCAACCAGAGGACAATTGTAGCGTCGGGCAACCAGCGCAAGGCCATCCCGGAACTTTTCCAGCCAATCTCGATCTGCTCTGGGTAAGGCTATCCCGAGAGTAAAGCACAGAGGTTCCGCTGCCATCGCCGCCAGATCGCTGATATTGACAGCTAGGCAGCGTTGGCCAATGAGAAAAGGGTCGGCATTGGCAGGGAAGTGAATGCCTTCAACCAGCACGTCCATGCTCATGCACAGGGATTTTTTTTCCGGCACCGAGATTACGGCAGCGTCATCGCCGATACCCAGCTCAATCCCGTCTCGAGCAAACGCGAGCGAGTCGTGCCTGAAGTAGTCGTTGATGAGCTGGAATTCGATTTGGGACATCTGTGCCGTCACTTTCGGTGCCAGGAGTTGAACAGAGACAGCACCATGCCTGCAGTCAGGCTTCCCCGTTCAGGATTTATTCTTGTACTCGATGGGGCGCAACTCAGGCACCAGTTTGTCGAGGATACCGTTGACATACTTGTGACCATCGGTAGCACCGTACTGCTTCGCCAGTTCTACACACTCATTGATCACGACCCGGTAAGGCACATCGATCCTGTTGGCCAGCTCAAATGTGCCCAGGTACAGGCAGGCACGCTCGACGGGGTCAAGTGATCCTTTCGCCCGATCCAACAGCGGGGATATGTGCTGGTCCAGGGAATCCTGCTGTTTGGGAATTTCCTTGAATATGGCGTCGAAGTAGCCCCAGTCGATTTTGCCTGAATTGTCTTCGTGATATTGCTTTGCGATATCGAGGGGATCGTCCTTCGTCATGAGCCACTGATACAGTGCCTGCATGATGAGTTGGCGAGCCTTGCGCCGTTGGGCCAGGGGTATTGTATTGCGCATTGGGGATCAGCCTGAGGTGCCGCGGTAGAGTTGAAGGGCCAAGATCAGGAATCAAGCTGTCGTAACAGGCTTACCATTTCCATGGCAGTCAGCGCTGCCTCTTCGCCCTTGTTGCCAGCCTTGGTACCGGCACGCTCGATGGCCTGTTCGATAGTGTTCACTGTCAGGACTCCTAATGCGATGGGCAGACCACTCTCCATTGAGACATGGCTGAGGCCCTTAACACATTCACCTGCCACGTATTCGAAATGAGGAGTGCCACCACGAATCACCGCACCGAGGGCAATGATCGCATCGTAGTTTTCTGAGGCGGCCATCTTCTTCACCGCCACCGGAAGCTCGTAGGCACCGGGTACACGGACGATGGTGATATCGCGATCCATAACCCCATGCTTCTGCAGAGCCTCGATTGCCCCATCGAGCAGTTTGTCCACGATAAAACTATTAAAACGCGCAACAGCAATTCCGTAGCGGGCGCTGGCATTCTGAAAATTCCCTTCTACCGTCTTAATAGTACTCATTCCTGTTTTCCTTACTAATACTTTCTGTTGCCACCGATTAGCCGCCTGCTAACCGGGAACTGTAATTCTCTGACTGCTGCCGTCAGGCCACGCGCTATGTGTTGAACTGTACGAAATCCACTACTTCGAGATCAAATCCGGAGATCGCATTAAACCTCGCCGGATAACTCAGCAGCCGCATCTTGCCTACACCGAGATCACGCAATATCTGCGAACCGGTTCCGATAGTCAGGTCGCTGCCGGCACGGCCTCCGCCAGAGGCATCGCCAACTTCGGCGAGGGCGTTCGCCAGGTTCTGCGCCACATCCTGGCCGTAGTCTTCGGCGGATAATAGCACAGCAACCCCGTTCCCTTCCTCGGCGATGTGTTCCAGCGCACTACTGAAAGACCAGCTCGTGCGCTCCTGGTTATACACCTCACAGATGTCGCGGAGGGTATTGGGGATATGCACCCGGACCAGGGTTGGCTCTTCTGTCTTGATGTCACCCTTCACAAAGGCGAGGTGCAGGCTGCCGCTGATGGAGTCTTCATAGGTATGTAAGGTGAACTCTCCGTAGCGGGTCTGCAGCAGGTTACTGCTCACCTTCTGTACCGTGTGTTCGTTGGCTATACGGTAATGGATCAGGTCCACTATCGTACCAATCTTCAGATCATGCTTTTTGGCAAACTTCTCCAGATCAGCACGGCGTGCCATGGACCCGTCTTCGTTCATTATCTCCACGATAGCAGCCGCCGGCAGGTATCCGGCCATGCGCGCAAGATCGCAACCAGCCTCGGTGTGCCCGGCGCGACGGAGCACACCTCCGGGCTGCGCCATGATGGGGAATATATGGCCGGGCTGGATGATATCTTCCGGCTGGGCATCCCTGGCCACGGCGGCCTGAATCGTTCGCGCCCGATCGGCGGCAGAGATTCCTGTTGTCACCCCGGTGGCTGCCTCGATGGAAACCGTGAAGTTGGTGTTATAGGGAGTGCCGTTTTCATTGACCATCAGGGGCAATTTCAGGTGGCGACAACGTTCTGGAGTCAAGGTCAGGCAAATCAGGCCACGGGCATTGGTTGCCATGAAGTTGATGTCTTCCGTTCGCACCCGTTCTGCCGCGATGATGAGATCACCTTCGTTTTCACGATCCTCATCGTCCATCAGGATAACCATCTTGCCCTGACGGATATCATCGATAATTTCTTCGATTGAATTCAGTTCCATACTCTCTTTCCACTACACAAGAACATCCACTACACGATGCCGATACGCCACCCATGCGGCATTTCTATCAGGTAGATTTGAACCCGTGTTGCTCCAAATATTCTGCTGTCACCGCGATACCGGCACCTCCCGTAGCCAACCTTTCGAGGTAGCGCGCCACCAGGTCCACTTCGAGATTGACCTGTTGGCCGACAGCATAGGCGCCAGAAATCGTTTCTTCCTGGGTATGCGGTATGACATTAATATGAAACTTGGCTCCCGCTACACCATTTACCGTAAGACTGGTTCCATCTATGCAGATAGACCCCTTCGCCGCAATGTAGCGGGACAACTCGTCAGGTGCCCTGAATTGAAGCTTCAGGCTCTTGCCTTCCGGCGTGATCGACTCCAACTCACCAACGCCATCCACATGCCCGCTTACGATATGACCACCGAAGCGGTCGGTAGCCAACATGGCCTTCTCGAGATTCACTGCCGCGCCCACCTGCAACTTCCCCAGGGTCGTGCAGCGCAGCGTCTCCATGGACACATCCGCCGCGAAGCCTGAACCACTGAGCGTCACCACCGTTAGACAGCAACCATTTACCGCAATGCTGTCACCTACCTTTACATCAGAAAGATCGAGCGTGCCGGTTTCTATGCTGATACGCCACTCGGACTCCAGTTGTTGGAGGCTGGCTATGGATCCCTTGGCTTCAATAATTCCAGTAAACATGCGGTCAATTCTTTACCTGCGGAGACAGGATGATCTTCAGGTCGTCTCCGACTACACTCACTTCTTCAATAGTAAATTGTCTGGCTTCGGCGAGAGACTGCAAGCCAGTGCTGCCGAATAGTGGCCTGGCGTCGGCACCAAATATTTTTGGCGCCATATAGATGATGAGTTCATCTACCAGCCCTGCATCGAGGAAGGCACCGCTAAGAGTAGGTCCTGCTTCCACCAGTATTTCGTTGCAGGCGAAATCAGTAGCCAGGGAGTGTAGCACAGAACGAAGATCGACTCTTCCATCCGGGCAATCGACTGCGACCATTTCCACATGGTCACCAGGGGCTTTGCGCCGGGATACACTGCCTGCATTTCCGAAAATTATAACCCTGCCCTGCGAATTGACTAATTTTGAGGTGTCAGGTGTATGTAATTGGCTATCCAGCACAACCCGCAGTGGTTGCTTCGCCAGATTGGTTTCGTTCGTAAGCTTCTGGGTTTCCGAGATGTCGAGGTCTTCCACCCGCACGTTAAGCTGCGGATCGTCCGCCAGCACCGTGCCAATTCCCGTCAATACCGCACTGCTACCGGCACGTAACAGTTGCACGTCGCTGCGTGCGCCTGTTCCGGTGATCCATTTGCTTTCACCATTGGCCAATGCGGTTCGCCCGTCCAGGCTCATGGCAAGCTTCAACCTGACGAGCGGCAGTCCTGTTTCCATGCGCCGCATAAATCCCGGGTTAATGGAACTGGCAGCCGCAGCGAAATCGCTTAGCCGGAATACCTCGATGCCGTTCTGCTCGAGGAAAGCGATGCCCTTACCGGAGACCTGCGGGTTGGGATCGACGATGGGAAGTACTACCTGTTTCACCCCGGCTGCCTGAAGCGCCTCACAGCAGGGTCCGGTGCGGCCCTGATGGGCGCAGGGTTCCAGGCTGACAAAGGCGGTTGCTCCCTCTGCATTGGCACCTGCCTGCCCCAGGGCGACCACTTCGGCATGGGGCAAACCAGGACCCCGATGCCAGCCCTCTCCCACGACTTCATTGTCTTTGACCAGCACACAACCCACTCGCGGATTCGGGGTGGCCGTTATCACGTGGCGAGCGAGATCCAGGGCTCTTTGCATATGGACTGGCCAGTCAATAACCGAGGCGTCCAATTCACTATTGCGTAGCGATTTCATGTCGGGAACCAGACGTCGACGGCCTGGGGCAGCATCTCTTGAAGGTGAGAGCCGCGATTCTAGCAAATCCGGGGCATGAAATGGACTGCGGTGACGCGGCGCCCCAGGAGCCCGGTCAGGCCGGGCGCGAGACTCAGGAATTATTGTCTTTTGAGAGCCGGTCTATCTCTTCACGGAACTCATTCAGGTCCTTGAAGCTGCGGTATACAGAGGCGAACCGGACAAAGGCCACCTCATCCAGGCTACGCAATTCCTTCATCACCTGCTCGCCTACCACGCGCGACTCGACTTCCCGTTCTCCGGTGGAACGCAGGTTGGCCTTGATGCGGTTCACCGCTTCTTCGACTCTCTCAATACTCACCGGACGCTTCTCCAGCGCCTTGTTGAGTCCGGCAATGAGCTTGTCTTCATTGAATGGCTCGCGCACGCCATCAGTCTTGATAATGCGAGGCATCACCAGCTCTGCTGATTCATAGGTTGTGAAACGTTCCTGACAGGTAACGCACTCCCGTCGGCGACGGACATGATTGCCTTCAGACACAAGTCTCGAATCGATTACCTTGGTGTCGGTTGCTCCGCAGAAAGGACAGTGCATGGGATAACTCTATAGTCTCGTTTCGATTTTTGTTCTTTTGTGTGCCAGCAAATCGTGCTGAGTGAACTTACTGATACACTGGGAACTTCGCACACAGGGCAAGCACCTGCTGCTTAACTTCTTCAATCTTCGCAGCATTGCCCAGGTCGTCGAGGATGTCACACATCCAGCCGGTTAGCTGGGCACATTCTGCCTCGCCGAAACCACGGGTAGTAATTGCCGGTGAACCAATGCGCAAACCACTGGTAACGAACGGCGGGTTCGGGTCATTCGGCACCGCATTCTTGTTCACCGTTATATTGGCGCGATCCAGGGCAGCGTCTGCATCCTTGCCGGTAAGCCCCTGCCGAATCAGGCTCAGCAGGAACAGGTGATCGTCGGTGCCATTGGACACCACATCATAGCCACGATCCATGAATCCCTTCGCCATGGTCTGGGCATTCTTCACAACCTGCTGCTGGTAGGTCTTGAAGTCATCACTCATGGCTTCCTTGAAGCAAACGGCCTTGGCGGCGATGACATGCATGAGCGGACCGCCCTGGCTTTCGGGAAATACGGCGAAATTCAGCTTCTTTTCCAGCTCTTCGTTGGCGCGGGCCAGGATGATTCCGCCGCGGGGGCCACGCAGGGTCTTGTGTGTAGTCGAGGTGGTGACATCGGCGATATTAACCGGGCTGGGGTAGACACCGGCGGCAATAAGGCCAGATACATGGGCCATATCGACCACGAAGTAGGCGCCTACCTGGTCGGCGATATCGCGGAACTTCTGCCAGTCGATGACTCGAGAGTAGGCGGAGAAGCCTGCCATGATGATGCGTGGCTTGTGCTCCTCGGCCAGTGCCGCAACCTGCTCGTAGTCGATCTCACCGGTTTCGCTATTCAGGCCATACTGCACAGAGTTATAGATGCGACCCGAGAAGCTGACCTTGGCGCCGTGGGTAAGATGGCCACCGTCGGCGAGACTCATACCCAGCACGGTGTCGCCGGGCTTGGCGAGGGCCATGTAGACGGCGGCATTGGCCTGGGATCCGGAATGAGGCTGCACGTTGGCATAGTCGGCGTTGAACAACTCTTTCGCCCGTGCGATGGCGATCTCTTCCACCGTATCCACGTTCTCGCAGCCACCGTAATAGCGCTTGCGTGGATACCCTTCTGCATATTTATTGGTGAGCACCGAGCCCTGGGCCTCCATCACGAAGGGGCTGGTGTGATTCTCAGAAGCAATTAGCTCTATATGTTCTTCCTGCCGGGTCTTCTCTGCTTCGATCGCCGCGCTAATTTCTGGGTCAAATTCAGATAGGCTGACATCGGTCTTGAACATATAACGCGGTCTCCGGTGAAGGTCCTGGTATGGCCGTAAATTGGGCAGAAAAATTGAATGCGCTATTCTACCCGATCAATCCTCCTTCATCATCTATATGTTGGGTCGGTGCTAACAATATCTTGCGTTTCCGGCCCCGCTGGCGTCACTTGGCGGCAGGCATCGGCAGCAAACAAAAATCCATGCCGCTGTGCAATAATAGCGCCCTCTTTTCACAGCCCCAGCGGGAACAGCTACATGTCTCAGTTCGTCTACACAATGAATCGCGTCGGCAAGATCGTTCCACCTAAACGCGAGATCCTCAAGGATATCTCCCTCTCATTCTTCCCGGGAGCTAAGATTGGTGTGCTGGGACTCAACGGCGCAGGTAAGTCCACCCTGCTCCGCATCATGGCCGGACTGGATACAGATATAAATGGCGAAGCCCGAGCCCAGCCAGGCATCAACATCGGCTACCTGCCACAGGAGCCCGAACTGGACGAAGAGAAGGACGTGCGCGGTAACGTGGAGCAGGGAATCAAGGAAGTCATCTCCCTGGTTGAAGAGTTCAATGCCATCAGCGACAAGTTCGCCGAGCCCATGAGCGACGACGAGATGAATGCACTGCTGGAGAAGCAGGGCGAGTTGCAGAACAAGATTGACGCCGTGGATGGCTGGCAAATCGAACGCACTCTGGAGATCGCCGCCGATGCCCTGCGCCTCCCGCCCTGGGACGCCAAGGTGGCCAAGCTGTCCGGTGGTGAGAAGCGCCGGGTCGCTCTCTGCCGACTGCTGTTATCCAAGCCCGACATGTTGCTGCTGGACGAACCCACCAACCACCTGGATGCCGAGAGTGTCGCCTGGCTGGAGCGCTTCCTGCAGGAGTATCCCGGTACCGTGGTAGCCATTACCCACGACCGCTACTTCCTCGACAACGCGGCGGGCTGGATTCTCGAACTGGATCGCGGCCACGGCATCCCCTATGAGGGTAACTACAGCGCATGGCTGGAGGCCAAGGAGAAGCGACTGGAAATCGAAGAGAAGCAGGAAGCGGCGCGGGAGCGCACCATAAAGTCCGAGCTGGAATGGGTACGATCCAATCCCAAGGGCCGCCAGTCCAAGAGCAAGGCTCGTATCGCCCGCTTCGAGGAATTGAATTCAAGAGACTTCCAGCAGCGCAACGAAACCCAGGAGCTGTATATCCCGCCCGGTGAACGACTGGGCGACAAGGTCATCGAGGTGAATCACCTGAGCAAGGGCTTCGATGGTCGGGTACTGATCGATGACCTGAGTTTCTCGGTACCCAAGGGCAGTATCGTGGGTATCGTTGGCGGCAACGGCGCGGGCAAGACCACCTTCCTGCGCATGCTGGTGGGCAGCGAACAACCGGATAGCGGTTCTATCGAGCTGGGTGAGACCGTTAATCTCGCCTATGTGGACCAGAGTCGTGATGCCCTGAATGGCGATCACACGGTCTGGGAAGAGATCTCCGATGGCCAGGACATCATCCAGATCGGCAAGTACGAGACCCAGTCCCGTGCCTACGCCAGCCGCTTCAACTTCCGCGGCAGCGACCAGCAGAAGTTTGTTAAAGACCTCTCCGGCGGTGAGCGCAACCGACTACATATGGCCAAGCTGCTGAAGAAAGGCGGCAACGTACTGCTACTGGACGAACCGACCAACGACCTGGACGTGGAAACACTGCGGGCGCTGGAAGAAGCCCTGCTGGCCTTCCCCGGCTGTGCCATCGTGGTATCGCATGATCGCTGGTTCCTGGATCGCATCTGCACCCACATCCTGGCGTTTGAAGGCAACAGCCAGGTAGTGTGGCACGAGGGGAACTATTCAGACTACGAGGCCGAACACAGGAAGCGAGTAGGCGATTCCCAACCCACTCGAATCAAGTACAGAAAACTGGATGGTTAATACTGAGTACTGCCGCTAGAGCTTGAGTTCTGCTCTAAGCCTGGCGATGCGCTCCTTCTGCTCTTCCCTGCTTAAGCTGCGCTCGACCTTCTCGGTCAGCGCAGGCGGCGCTTCGATGTGTAACTCCTTTCCCTCCACCACCTGTTGGCAGAGCAGCCCGTAGTGGTAATTGAACACCGGGAACGCCTTGCTCTCCGGCTCGTTCGCCAGCATGAACCAGCCTGTAGCCTTACCGGCGAAGTACACTGCCTCGTGACTCCAGTTCCAGGCCTGCTTCGGTGAGCTGGCCCGGCAGGCCTCTTCATAGGCCTGGCGCGGTGATGGCAGGCCATACAGGTCAAATCCCTGCTCACAGGCCTTGAGCATGGCAGCGATGGAGGGCAAGTATTCCTGGGTCTTAACCACCCGCTTGGCTGCCTGCACGATGTGTCTGGGGGAATAATTTTCGAGGCTGCTTAACCAGTACTTCTTGGCAATGACCAGGCTCTCGGCATCGGAAAACGCCTTGTGGAACTGATTGTGATAGGCGAACTCGAACTCGGCGAACACCTGGTTGATGGCGTCCACCTGGTCCAGGGGCGTTTCCTGCCTGTCGTCAGTTCCAGCCTTACCATAGCGGCCAGCGGGTTCCACGACTTCGGCCGAGGCTGTTCCACTGGCAGAGTGACTACTCTGCCCAACTGCGGTCAGCGATGCGCTGGAACCTTTCTTTAATTCTTTGCTGGCTTGTTCCACCAGCGGCTTGATCTTCTGCATTGATACTTCGACCGGTTTCCAGGGATTTAAGGCGGCGCGCCCAGTCCTGCTTGATAAACTGCAGGAACACAGTATTCCATGAGGCCTTTGCCTGTTGGCTGTCTCGCCAGTACATCACAAATTCGGGTATTTTGCTGCGGGCATAGTTCTCATCGATCTCAGCCAGCTGCAGGATTTCGTAGCAATCCATGCTGGGCTGCCAATCGGCGGCGATGGGTCGGGGCGTGTCATCATGCCCGAATGACGCCTTGAACTTGGCCCATTGCCGACGAATGTGCTCAATAAACTTCGTATTCCAGGCGCCGTGCACCACACCCCGCTCGCGCCAGTACAGCACAAATTCGGGCACCGCGTCCTCGATAAAATCACGGTTGATGTCGGCCTTCTCCAATATGTCCAGAGCATCCTGGCTGGGACGCCAGTCCGGTGACATGGTGCTGGCCAGTTCGAATGCACCCTGCCGGGTCTGTTCCTGGCGCCATTCTTTCAGCACATGCTTGTAGAAGGCATTGCCCCAGGAGAAACGGGCCTGCCCCCGGTCCCGCCAGTAGCTGACAAACTCCGGTACCAGGGAATGAATGAAGTCATCGGGAATCGCGTGTTGTTTGCAGAGCCGAATCCAGTTGTCGTCCGGTTTCCAGTCTGGAGGAATCTGTCCGGCATTGGACTGGGTCTGGCGACGACCCGGGGCAGGACTGTTGTTGCTGCTGCCCGGCCTGGCCCGGTGACGGGTCTGGTCGATCGCCAGGTACTGCTTGCCGTCGTGGGCAGTCTTGAACTGGAGGATTCCCAGGGATTGCAGGCTGCTGCGCACGCGGTCTATGTCCGCTGGCCTCCAGAATGGAAACTGCTCCGCCAACTCAGCGGGCTCCACCTCAAGCCAGCGCAGATCTGCACCTGGCTTGATCTGTCCCCGGTGCCTGATCAGCTCCGAGATCACCTGCAACATCACGGTCTCTTCGAGGCCAATGGTGGCTGCGAGAGTTGGCGAGATAACGATTGGATGTTCTGGCAACACTGTGGAGTAAGCGTCTTGCAGTAGTGACTGGGATCGAAACATCGTAACACAGGAGCCGTTGCCAACTCATTGACTGAACGCCGCAATGAGGCATTAATTTGCTGAGTCGATGAGCACCGCTTAAGATGACGCCTGCTACAACCTCCTACACAAACCAGTCACAGGATGTACACCGTGTATCCACAAGTGGAATCCTTGCTTGTATCTGACTCCTTGCCTCCAAGCTATGCCGAGGACGCCAGCGAGTGGTTTCTTCCCCTCGCCGATGAAATGTTGCAAAGGATACAATCCAACAGCGGGCAGACTACTCTGCTGGGTATCAGCGGAGCACAGGGCACGGGCAAATCTACACTGGCCAAACTGCTCACCCTGATTGTCGAGAGCAGAGGGTATCGGGTAGCGAATCTCTCACTCGATGATTTCTATCTTGGGAAAGCGGAAAGAGTGGAACTGGCCCGAACCCATCATCCGTTATTTCGCACCCGCGGTGTACCCGGCACCCATGACACGGCACTGCTCTCGTCCACCATCAGTCAACTGCGCGCAGCGGACAACACAAGTTCCGTTCGCATTCCGCGCTTCGACAAGGCAAGCGACGATCGCCTGCCTGAATCCAGTTTCGACAATATCAAGGGTCCAGTGGACCTGGTGATTCTGGAGGGCTGGTTTGTCGGGGCCTCTGCGCAATTGGAGGGGGAACTGTCACTCGATATGAATGCCCTGGAACGGGAAGCAGACAGGGAAGGTCGCTGGCGAACAGCCGTGAACGATTCCCTCGCCACAGAATACCAGCCGATATTTGCCGAGATGGACCTGCTGGTGATGTTGCGTGCGCCTTCGTTCGAGCAAGTCTATGAATGGCGAGGACTGCAGGAGCGCAAATTGGCCGCGCGCCGGGGGGCGGGCAGCGCGGTGATGAACGAGGCCGAACTACAAAGATTCATTCAGCACTATGAGCGCTTGACCCGCCACTGCCTGGCCAAATTGCCCGACAGCGCAGACATCGTGTTTCAACTGGATGCCGGGCATCGGGTAGTATCCAGGTCGGACAAGGCAGGGTAACTATCCCTGCTCTACCGGCGTACCAAGCGCCGTCTTGTCGCCATCCCTGCCAGCCACCCACTTCCGCCACAGCGGCGCAATCCATACTCGCAACACCAGGGCCACCAGCATCATAGCCGCGAGCTGACGCCACAGGGGAACACTGGTGCCATGTTCCGCCATGGAGAGCTGCAGGGGCCAGCCATTGAGCGCATAGAGTTGATTCAGTACCAGACCGCAGGCGATAGCTGTGCCGATGACACCGATCAGGTAGGCGATCAGTGATCGCATTCCCAACTGCTCCCTGATCACACCCATGGTGGCGATGTTGGTGGCAGGGCCGGTCAGCATGAATACAAGGGCGGCTCCGGGAGAGACGCCCGCAAACAGCAGGCTGGCTGCGACAGGTGTTGATGCGGTGGCGCAGATGTACATGGGCAGACCCACCACCACCATGACCAGCATCGCCATCACACCGTCACCCCACTGCAGGAAGAAGGACTGCGGCACAACTGCTGTGACAATGGCTGCGGCTACAAGACCAATGGTAAGCCACTTCGCGGTATCGGATATCATGCGTCCATAACCGTACTTCACCGCATCGATGAATCGTTGGGTAAGCGGCGGTGCGGCTACCACTTCCTGCTTCTTCTGGCCGCCGCAGCAATTGCCACAACTCGACGCTGCCTGCTGTACGGGCTCTTCTCTTGTGTCCAGCACATTAACCAGGCTGCCCGCGATGATCGCGCTGACGAGCGCACCTATGGGCCGCGCGATGGCGAAAATCGGTCCCAGCATCGCGTAGGAGAAGGAAATGGAATCTACTCCCGTTTCCGGAGTAGCTACTAAAAAAGAAGACGTGGCACCTTTAGAAGCCCCCGCCTTGCGGATAGCCAGGGCAGTGGGAATGACACCACAGGAACACAGGGGCAATGGAGCACCGATGAAGGCACCCTTGACGATGGCAGCGAATCCCCTACCTGAAAGCTGCTTCTCCACCCAGCTACCTGGAATCACCTGCTTGATGATCCCGGCCAACAGGTAGCCTAGTAGTAACCAGGGTGCACTCTCTATGACCAGATCCCAGAATATGCTCAGTAATTCCATTACGATACTCTCCATTCTTGCCATTCTTGACTTTCTTGCCTGTCTTGCGTCTCGTTACCGGCAGTCTCTTCCACCGCCACGTCACCGGCATCCAGCGCCTCGATGATCGAACAATGAGTGGCGCTTTCGGGGCCACCGCAGCAACTCTCCAACAGTCGTTCGAGGGTCCGCTGCATGGACTGTAACTCGGCAAGCTTGTCGTTCACCTCATCCAGCTTGTGGCGGGTGATATCGGTCACCTCCTGGCAACTGTGGCTCTGCTTGTCGAGGCGTATGGACAGTAGCTGACCGATGTCTTCCAGGGAGAAGCCCATGTTGCGTGCCGTTTTTACGAACTCGGCACGGCGCACATCGGCGGCATTGTAGTAGCGATAACCCGCCGCGCTGCGTTCGCTGGCGCTGATCAGGCCATGCTTCTCGTAGAAGCGGATGGTATGGGAGGTCAACCCGGTCCGGGCCGCCAACTCGCTGATTTTCATCATGGCTATTTACCTGCTACTTCTAGATAGTCCTGCAATTGCCTGGCAACTGCCGCTGCCAGTTACTGATGAATCACTGCCCGGCAAGGGCGGGAATCATCAAATCTCGCAATGAGTATAAGCTTAGAGTTAACTCTAAGGTCAATAGCCTGGGCTTTTCAAGCCCGCTTAGGCCGTCAGGGTACGGCCTATCCAGTCGCCGATGTCCCGAATCTGTTCCGGGCATACGGCATGTTCCATGGGGTAGCTGATGTACTCGGGGTTGAAACCCAGGTTTTGCAGGGTTGCCACGCTCTTGCGCCCCAGGACTTCGGGGACCACCGGGTCGTAGGTCCCGTGGCAGATGAGTATGGGCAGGGTATTCTGCACCGGGTTGATCTCGATGCTGTCCGCCGTGGCGAAGTAGGTGGACAAGGCCATGATGCCGGCCAGGGTGGAGCCATAACTGAGCCCGGCCTCAAACGTAACTGCCCCGCCCTGGGAGAAGCCGGCGATAATGATGCGGGAGGCTGGCACACCACGCTCGATCTCCCGGTCGACGAGGTCGTGCACCCAGGCAGCCGATTGTTTCAGCTGTTCCTCATCCACATGGCGGTCTATATCCAGTTCCTTGATGTCATACCAGGCCGGCATAACGAAGCCATTGTTGATCGTCACCGGGATCGAGGGCGCATGGGGAAATATGAATCGTACGGCCAATTCATCCGGCAGCCTGAGTTGCGGCACGATGGGTGCGAAGTCGTTGCCATCGGCACCCAGTCCATGCAACCAGATGATGGAAGCGTTGATGTCCCTTCCCTGTGGGTATTCGATTTCTACTGCCGGTAAATAGTCCATTGGTGTTCCATCATCGTGAGTTGTAAGGCCTAAGGAGCCTCAGGTGACGATACGTTAGCAAAGTTCAGGGAGCTCTGACTAATTTACTGCAATAGACGAACTTCGCGCTGAGGGAAAGGGATAGCGATCTGTTCGGACTGCAAGGCATCTAACAGCACCTGATTGCAGGTGAAGCGCAGCTCCTGGAAACGCTGTGTGGCTACCCAGCAGCGTATCCCTATATTAATCGAGCTATCGCCGAAACTTTCTATACCCACCTGTACGGGTCTTTGTGTGCTGAGCCCATCTACCCGTGACAGTGCCTCGCTGATGGCCTGCCTGGCCTTGTTGGTATCACTGCGGTACTCGATACCCACCGACAGTTCCAGCACCGTGTCTTCCTGGGAATTATGAATGATCTCGCCGATGATGTGCCGGTTGGGAATGGTAATTTTTTCCTCGTCTTCATTGGTGAGCACGGTGTAGGCGAGGGTCACCTCTTTGACCACACCCCAGATACCCTGCACACGAATGGTGTCCCCCACCACAAAGGGGCGGGTGAGGATGATGCTGAGCCCGGCTCCGTAGTTGGACAACAGACCCTGTATCGCCAAACCAGCGCCCAAACTTAGAGCACCGATTGCTGCGATGAAAGGTGTAATCTGTATCCCCAGTTTCGGTAATGAGATGACCAGGGCCGAGGTTATGATGGCAATCTTGGTGAAGCTGCCAAAGAAGCGGCTAAGAGTGATATCGAGCCCGCGCTTCTCAGCAAAGTCGAAGACGAAATTTCCAGTCTTGCGCGCGATGAACACACCGATGGACATGATTATAACAGCGCCCAGGATCTGGAAGCTGTAAGTCACCAGGTATGTGGCAATCAAATTGTAGATCTCGGTGACCTGCTCAATCTCTTGTTCCATGTTTTTCCCCTTGTCAGAACTGTATGGACGGCGCCATTCTGCCACGAGTAAGCGAACATACAAGCCAGTAATGGGATTTGCACCGGGAGCAGCGGCTGAATTACCATGATGCCATGAGCATGAAGTTCACAACACGATTGCTGGTCTTGTTCGCCGTCCTCAGCGCCGGGCCATTTGCGGCTTGGGCGCAGGAGACTCGGGATTCCCTGCTGGGTTCCTGGGAAGGGGGCCTCACCCTGGGTCGGGATGAAATGAGCCTGGCATTTACCTTTACCGAGCAGCCCGAAGGCTACGCTGCGGCACTGATCAGTGGCGGCCTGGGTATCTACGGTATGCCGGCCGATTCCGTCTCCCTGGATGGTCGCCGATTGACCATTCGCATCGCGCGCCTGGACCTGGAATTCACCGGCACTATTCGTTTTGACGAGAGTGGGGAAAAAATTCTGCGAATTGACGGCGACTGGTTCCAGTACAGTGAGATGGTGCCAGTTGTACTACTCCCGGTAGACAGCCCCAGCTTCTAGGGCATCTCTGCTCGCTAGATATACCTGCTCAGGTTCCTGTTGGCTCTGCTGAGTCTTTCCGATAATACCTTGACGATATAGGTGTGCAGTGCTGCCGTAGATGCCGGGAATCGGCGGGACATCGCTTCCAGCTTGTCTTTATCCAGCCTGAACAGCACGGCATCATTTTCTATGCGCACACTCGCGGTTCGATTGTCGCCCGTATAGATAGCCATCTCACCGAGGATTGCGCCCGCCTTGTATTTGCGCAGTATCTGCTCCTGCTGGCTGGGAATCTGCAGTACTACGACTACCGTTCCCGATCCAACGAAATACAGCGACTCGCCCTTGTCGCCCTCCCTGAATAAATATTCACCGGACACCCTGTGTTCGACAACGAAGAAATCTGCCAGCAGCTTGACGTCCTCTTCGGCATAGGCGATTCGCCTGAGCACGTCGGTCAATTCCAGATTGTTGTCTTCGTCGCTGCGATTAAGGTCGGCAAGGATACGACGTTCGCACCAGTCGACAGCCGTATCTACCTGTTGTTTGTAGTTGCGCTCCCACTTCTGCTCACCAAGGGTAAAGAAGCCATGCTTCACCAGTTGCTTGATGGACTTATCATCGGCTCCACTTATGATTATGTGGAAGCCCACCCTGTCACTGAGTTGGGCCAGCTTGGTGAAGCTGACTATCGCCGAGGTATCCAGTTGGCTGACATGATGAAAATCCAGCACCAGATAGTCGAACTGGCTGCGATCATCGGCGTCCACGATGCGTGTGCGAATGGCTGTGATCAATTTATCCGCCGTGCCGAAGAAGATGAATCCCTGCAGGATCAGGATGAGGACGCGGTGGCCTTCCTTGTTCAGTAGCTCCCTGGTTTCCAGATCGCGATCCACATTACTGGCATGATCGCTACCATTGGTCTCAATCTTGATCACACTGAGCTGTGAGTAGTTAATCACGAACAGGATGATGGCCACGAAGAAGCCGAAGGTAACCCCCTGCAGTATGTCGGAGAAGATGATCACGATAAGGATCAGGATGACCACGACATAATCAGACAGAGGCAGTTCGTCACGTGCTTTCCAGAGCCAGTCGATGAGGAACTCGAGGCCTACGTAGATCAACAGACCTCCCAACAGGAAAGTAGGCACGATCTCCATGAATCCGGCGCCGGCGAAGATAGATGCACCAACGAGTACCGCATAGACATAGCCGGTGAGTCGGTCTTTGCCACCGAGACGATCCACCAGAGCCGTATCGGACGCATCGTGAACTCCCGGGAATCCGCCGAACAGGCTGTTCACCATGTTGGTGTAGCCCATGACTACCAGTTCATGGTCCGGGTTGAGATCCTTACGGGCTATCAGTTCGATTCCAGAGACATCCAGCAACAGCATCATGGAACACAGCAAGGCGACAACCACTATGCCGCTGAGCTGATCTGAAATCGCGATCCAGTTTACCTGCTGAAAATAGTCGAGGTGGAAAACCGGGACCAGGGCACCTGTGGACTTGATGCTGGGCAGCAAACCACTCTCCGCCGCTTCCTCGGTGGAAATACCACCCATGGCAAGCACACCATAGAAGATCAGTATTGAGAGCAGGAGAATCCCCGGCACGGAGAGTCGATTATCCCGGAACAGTTTTCCGGAAATCAGGCACAGTGCAAGCACCACTGCCGGGGTTGTGAGTTGAATGAATCCGGAATCGGTGAAAGAGCCGAGCGTGGGATCGCTACCGGAGGCGACCTGCAGGCCACCTTCGACGAAGATGTATCCAATCCCGGCAAAGAATCCACCTGTCACAGGATAGGGTATGTAACGTACCAGGTTACCCAGCTTGAGCCTTCCAAGCAGTAACAGAAACAGACCGGTGATCATGGTGGTGACCATGAAGGCAACTATGATCGTGGCCTCGGCGCCGATAGAGTATTCATTGCCAAAACTGGAATAGATGCTGGTGACCATAACAGCAAATACGGGGACCAGTCCGTTCCGTGGAGAGCATATAACAGATTTGAAATCGCTGAAGAGAGACCCACCCAGTCCAGTGATGAGGGTACCCACCAGCAAAATGGCAATACCTGGCACCATCAGGCGCGGATCGGTCTGGGCGAAAAGCAACGCGGCAACCGAGATGGCTACCGAGATATTCACCAGTGCGATGAGAGCACCCGAGATTACATTGGCGATGTGGTTCGACGGCATATTGTTGTTATGGTCCAGGCTACTGCGCTCCCCGGGTACCGGGCCTTTGGCTCGCCTCGGGAAAGCCCGAGGATACTACCTGCAAGCAGCCGATACTAGGGCTAATAGCCTGAATTTCCAGACTTTTCCCGGCTTTGTAGACTTGAAATCCATTCATGCGTTACTTATGGAAACGTTAACGAGATCGAAACTGTAGAGCTTACTTGTAATAAACTATGCAGGCGCACTGTCTAACAATCAGGGGCTGGGAATCCGGCCATCATTCAATGGTCGATTGCTACCGCTTGCAGGCAAACAATCTCAATTTGTAGAACCAGGTCAGTCTATGCGGTTAAAAAAGCCATGAACACATCGCTCAAGATAAGAAAACTGCGAATGCTGCTGCTGGGGCTGCTCGTTGCTGCCAACAATTTTCATTCTGTGTTTGCCAGCACCGTGTTGAGCATGGACATCGACGAGCTCGCAGCCGAGGCTGAATTGATCTTTGAAGGCGAGGTTCTGCAACACAGCAGCCAGTTGGAAGCAGCTTCCGGAATCATTAACACCTACGTCACCTTTGCGGTTTTCGATGTCGTGAAAGGCGACTACAGCGGTCAGCAACTCGAGCTTAAATTTGCAGGCGGCACTATTAACGGAGAGACCGTCGAGATAAGCGGCTTGATCCTCCCTCGGGTTGGAGAACAGGGAATCTATTTCGTCGAATCCATGAGCCGCAGCCTGATCAATCCCCTGCTTGGCTGGTCACAGGGCCACTACCTGATCATCGAAGAGAACGGTGAACGCCTGGTAAATACCGTCAGCGAATCACCGGTAACAGATGTCAGGCCAGTAGCCAATATCCCACGCACAATCAGAAAGCCACAGACGATTGTTGAGAGCGACACCGACGCAGCCTTCGGCGTGATCACTGACGTCAGCGCCCTGGGAATTGAAAAGGCGCTGACAGCGGAAGAGTTCAAAGACAGGATTCAGCAGCTAATCAGGCAATAGCTCTCTGGTATTCCCACCATGTCCTATGGCCACCAGCTTACACCCTGTGCCGGCAGGCCTCTGGCGAAGATGCGCAGGTAGACCCTCGATTCCGTAAAGGCCTGCCGGAATTCTTCGCTCATGAAATACTCCCCTGCACTGTCCACGGCACCCGGCGCCAGAAGATTGTGAACAACCGGGTCCGACCCGCGTTCATCTGCATCGGCGGCGATGGCGAGCGTGATGGCATAGAGGGCTTCCGCGCTACTGGGCGCAGAACTCAATTCATACGCCAATACGTTGCGCAGTGGCTCGAAGCGCAGCTCTCCCTCGAATTGTACGTCGCCCTCATTGAAGTCCAGTGTCAGGGTCCGGGACTGTAAGGCAGCACTGTCATTCAGAGAAGGCGTTACCGCCGGTGCCCTGCGCGAATTTCTTTGCGATTCGAGAGCGTGGGCGATAGCCAACAATTCGCTGTCTGCCAGTTCCGCTCCGAGTAATTCCATACCAACTGGCAACTCGCTGCTGCTGAACCCGACAGGTATGGAGATGGCCGGCAGGCCTGAGTTTGCCGACAGGCTGCAGTTACTCCCGTTCTGGGGATCACCCACCTGCACGGGCAATTCGCCGATAGTCGGGTACACGATGGCATCCAGTCCTTCTGCACGCATCAGTTCCAGCACCGATTCCTTCAGGCGCAGGCGGGCTGCCATGCGCGCGGCATAGTCGTCCGCATCAACTGTCGCCTCGTCACTGCGTACCAACGCTCCACCCACCGCCTCGTGGTACATGCCCAGCCCGAGAACCATCGCCAGGTCAGCGACCTCGGTACTACCGAACTCCTGCAGGAAAGCGTTGAGATCGTCCCTGAATTCCAGGGTAATCAGCCCGGACTCACCGATGAGCCCGTCCATTTCAGGAATCGAGATATTCACGACTACCGCACCCTGTTGCTCCAGCCATTCCAGGGTATCGTCGATGGGCGCGCGCACGGCAGCGCTGGCCCTATCGAAGTAACTGTCCAGCCTTCCCAAACGCAGCTCCGACAGGTTCACGGTATTCAGTGTATCCACGAAAGATGGAAAGCCCGCATCCCTAACCAGTACCGTGGCCGGAT
This sequence comes from Pseudomonadota bacterium, assembly GCA_027621405.1. GTDB lineage: Bacteria > Pseudomonadota > Gammaproteobacteria > Pseudomonadales > Pseudohongiellaceae > UBA9145. The sequence continues at coordinate 49,317 of JAQCBT010000007.1, forward strand.
CATTGACATCGAAACCGCTCACCACATCCAGCACGATCGCCAGGTCTTCCGCACTACGGGCCAGGGGGCCTGCGACGTCCTGGGTGTGGGAAAGAGGCATGACGCCGTGAATACTGGAAAGGCCCTTGGTGGGTCGGAGGCCCACCAGGTTATTGAATGCCGAGGGAATACGAATGGATCCACAGGTATCAGAACCGAGACCAACCGCGGCCAGACTGGCGGCGATGGCTGCCCCGGTTCCCCCGCTGGAACCACCGGGTACACGACGCAGGTCGTAGGGATTAAGGGTCTGGCCAAACAGGGAACCCAGCGTGGTGATGCCGTAGGCGAATTCATGAAGATTGGTCTTGCCCAACACAATTGCACCGGCGTCGATGAGTCGCTGCACCTGGATGGAAGCAGCGTTGGGCTGGAAGTTGGCCAGCGCTACGGAACCCCCTGAGGTATTCATACCGGGAACGTTGTAATTGTCCTTCACCAGAATCGGGATGCCATGCATAAGGCTTCTGGGACCAGTGGCGGCCCTTTCCCTGTCCAAGGCCAGAGCCTGGTCGGCAGCCGCCGCATTAAGACTCACGATCGAGTTCAGGGTCGGTCCTGCCTGATCGAAGGCCTCGATGCGTGCCAGGTATTGCTGTACCAGGTCGACCGAACTGATTCGTCCCGACTCCAGCGCCTGCTGAATGTCCGCAATTCCGGCCTCGAATACATCGAAGCTGTCAGCTTGTGCCAGCACAGAGTTGGCACAGAGCAGCAGGAAAGCACCAATAACTATTCGTCTCATGAAAATACCTACCTCGATTCAAAATCACCCGGCAGGTATTTATACCCTATAAGCCGGTACTGGGTCTGTGTTCCCGCAGATGGCCGCGCAGATCCGTGCCCACCTTGAGGAAGATCAGGAGCAGCAATGCGGGCAAAGCTGAGCCGAACATCATGGAGAGAAAACCGCCGAAGATAATGGTCAGGTGCATAACGATGATCCGTTTGTAGGGCTCACCCATCTGTGCGGCTGCATCCTTGCCGATGTACTCGCGCCGACCGATGAAGTTAGTCACATAGGAGATACCGTGACTGATGAAGAACGCGGCCAGGGCAGGAGACAGCATCCACAGGTCGGCAAGCAACTGCCCGACACTGACGTCAACCACCTCTCCCAGGTTCTCGCCGAAGAAGCCATAAATGAACAACAGGTGCCCAACCATGAAACCGCCGTAGTGGCCGAGAAAGAAAGGACCGTAGAGGACAGCACCCCAACCCGCCACCCGGATCAGCTTCAGCAGGTTGTAGAATCCGATTACACCGCTCTCCGCCCAAAACAGGAGCATGATTTCGCCGATATCCCAACCCAGGAACAACACGCCACCCAGGGGAATGCAATTGGCTGCGATCAGGGCAATGCTGGACGCCGAGCCCAGTGTGTTGGGTTTTCCGCCGTCTGCTGCTGGGCTGGCCATGGGTCGAGCCTGTTGTGCCAACTTCTTCTCTTTCACCAAAAGCGGATCTTCCGCCGGAAGTTCGGGCAAAGGTGGCAACGGATCCGTGGCGGCAGGGAACAATCGATTCAGTTCCTTCAATATGAATGCGGCCTTCACCTCATCGATATTGGAACCGAAGCCAACGGCTTCGCCGGCGTAGTCAAACGCCAGGTGCTCACCGCGCCAGGCAGTGCCTTCCCGCTCGTTGGGCAATTCGCGCCGGAAATTTCTCAGGTACTCCGCCGGATAGCTGGCTCCGAAACTGATACCGGGCAGTCCCATGCGCAGACTCAACTGTTGCTGCCCCACTGCCAGGGTTTCACGTCCGAACAGCAGAGCGCAAAAAACCAGGCCCAGGCCAAGCACGGCCACCGACCAGCCCAATCCCCAGAACAGGGTGAACAGGAATGACACCAGCGAGAACAGGCTGCCATCCGGGGTATCGATCAGGGTCGATGCAACACCGAACAGGGGGAAGGCGAAGGCGGCAAAGAAAGCACCGGCAATCAGGATGGCCACCCAGGAACGAGCAAAGGGCAGGCTGACTGCGAACTCGGAATCGGCATTTCCCTGGGGGCCCAGACGAAAACTGAACTTCGGTGCCTTGTCACCCAGTGCCGCTCTCAATCGTCGCTTGTCGGCGAATTTCTGTTGCCTGCTATTTTTCAACCCTGCATCTACCTCATCAACCGACGTTCACTCAAGAACAAAGTTCATTGTAGTTTACCGGTAACGAATAATTATGTGGTGGATTCGGGTATGTCAGAAAATAGGGACAGATTTATTTTTTTTTAAAAAAAATAAATCTGTCCCTATTTTCTCATCTCAAATCCCGGGAATCCGCGATAAGCAAAAAAAAGGACCGGCTGCATGACACAACCAGTCCTCTTTTTAACATACTTGCCGGATATTAATCTGGCATGCGGGCCGCGCGAATTTCGATTTCTACCAACCAGCCTTCGACGACCAGGTCGGCGATCTCAACGAAGGAGCGCACCGGCTTGTTGGGGTTCTCGGCTGTGCCGAAGAACTGGGCATAGCCTTCATTGAAACCAGCGAAATCCAGGCCATCTTCGCCGGCCACGGCAAAGGCACGCACCTGCACGATATCGCCCATGGACCAGCCCTGCTCTTCCAGTGTTTGCTTGAAGCGTTCAAAGGTATTTACTGTCTGCTGCTTCATGTCGCCCCAGCTACCGTCAGCCAGAGGACGGGCACCGGAGCCCGACAGGTACATGGTCTCTGCGCCAGGTGGAATTGTTATCGATGTATAGAAGTAGTTTCCTTCATTGTATCGAGTGATTTCCTGGGCTATCACAGTCGCACCGAAACCAGCGAATGCTACTACGATAATGCTTGCTATAACTTGCCTGGCTTTCATCTTCTCTCCCCCGATTTACGCCATTTTCCATTGGTTTAACGAAATTCTATCAGCTCGCGTTCTGTCCAGCCTGACCAGCATGTCCCATCTCACTGGCATTCTGGGGCGCCGTCACGTTGGCTTGTACGTCATCTCCCAGCAGTCGCCGGGTGAGCACCCCCGTGGTGATGGCGCCGTTCACATTCAGTGCGGTACGCGCCATATCGATCAGCGGCTCAATGGAGATCAGCAGAGCAACGACAGTAACGGGAAATCCCATGGCCGGTAATACTACAAGGGCAGCGTTGGTTGCGCCGGCACCTACCCCGGCAATGCCGAAGGATCCGATCGCAACAATCAGCAGCAAACTCGCTATAAAACTGAAATTGATATCCACGCCCATGGTAGGGGCTACCATGATGGCCAGCATTGCAGGGTATATGCCCGCGCAGCCATTCTGCCCAATGGTCGCACCGAAAGATGCGGAAATATTGGCGATCGGTGGGGGTATGTTCAGCTCTTCAATCTGTGCACGAATGGTAAGTGGGATCGTGGCTGCCGAACTGCGGGTGGCGAAAGCAAAGGTAAGAACGGGCCATACCTTTCTGAAGTAATCCCGAATGTTCAAGCCAACCATGCCAATCAGGAGTCCGTGAACTACGAACATGATTGCGATAGCGATGTAGGAAGCGATGACGAAACTGATCAGGGTTACGATGGCATCTCCATCGGACGTTGAGATCACCCGAGTCATCAGGGCCAACACACCATAGGGAGTCAGGTTCATCACCAGTCTTACCAGCTTCATGACCACCGCTTGCGTGGTGTCCACAAAAGAATAGATTCGTTCGCCATGCTCTTTATTTTCTTCGCTCACTAGCAGGGCCGATATTCCGAAGAGCAAACCGAATATCACTACCGCGATAATGGATGTGCTGCGGGCTCCACTCAGGTCAGAGAAGATATTGGTAGACACGAAACTGACCAGGAGCTCCGGGACGCTGAAATCAGAGACTGAACCCTGTCGAGCCTCGAGCACTTCTGCCCGGGCCATTTCCCGCGCACCGGTGGCCAGGTCTCCCGCATTGAGATCGAAGACAAGCGCCATGAATATTCCGATTAGCGCTGCGATGGTAGTGGTGGCGATGAGAATGGCAACCACCGAGCCTCCGATCTTGCCGAGGGACTTGATCTCTTCAACCTTGAGTACGGCAGCGATCATGGTAATGAGGATGAGGGGCATGATGATCATGCGCAGCAGGTTCACATAGGAGTTGGCGATGATATTCGTCCACTCCAGCGTGTCCTGGGCAACCTCACTGCCGTATCCAAACACCAGTTGCAAATAAAGCCCAAAGAGGGACCCTGCGACCAGACCGATAAGTGTGCGTCTGGACAGACCCATATCCCGCTTGTTGAGCTGAAACAGCATACTAACCAGAGCGGTGAACAGGACGAGGTTGACTATCGTGATTATTGACATGTCGGTTTCTCCTCAGGGCGTTGCAGCAGGGAGTGATCTGCGCCCTGCAGCGTTATTTTTAGTTATTGTGCTTCGCTGCTACGTATTGTGAATAGATTCTTGTGGTAAATGACCAGTGGGACCGGATCAGGGCGAACTGGTAGCAGTTATCTATGCTACCGTTGTTCCGATCACATGAACCGACCCAGTATATAGGCCCCTCAGTTCAAGACCAAGTGAGTTCTGGACCGGAATCATTAGCGATTTAGTTCGAGATTAGTGCGGCTTATCTTTCTGCCAGGCTATTGATATAGCTGACTACATTAATGATCCCCGCCTCGTCGCCGAGCATCTGGGCCATGGGGCGCATCTGCTGGCCGTAGGTGTCATCCGCATGATAACCCCGGTACCCGGCCATGAAGTTCTTCAGTTGGGTCACCAGATACCAGTCATTCTGACCCAGCAGCGCGGGAGCACCCAGTGCCTCATTACCGCTGGCATCCCGACCATGACAGCTGGCGCAAGTCGTATATAGCTGCGCTCCAGCCTGCGCATCACCTTCAACGGTGACTTCGGCGGGCTTGAAAGGCCAGCTTCCTACCCATTCGACGATATCGGCGATGCTCTCATCACTTAATTTAGCCGCCATCGGCTGCATGGCAATGCCTTCGACATCCATGGGATGAGTGCCGCGTATGCCCGCCCGGAAGTTTTCCAGCTGGCGCTTGAGATACCAGTCTTCCATACCGGCAAGACGCGGTGCCTGCACACCTTCGTTTCCCTGGCCATCGGTTCCATGACAGGTCGTGCAATAGCGGTCATCGAAAGGCTCCCTGCCATCATCGGCCGCCATCAACCAGCCAGATACCAAAATCAGCAGGCTGCCTGCTACAACTCTAAAAGTATTCCTATTCATTTGCGCAAGAGACTCCTTTTACTACAACACATCCTACTCAGATTAAGATCAGGCCGTTTCCGCCCTGACTCGCTGATCGAGGTCCGACATTGCCCACTGGGCAGACATGACCGCGCTCTCTTGCCATGCTGAATGCATACTGACCTGGTCGCCGATGAAGTAGTGACGCCCATTCACTGGCTGCTGCAAGCGGTGGTACAGCTCTTCCTCTTCATGGGTCCAGCCCCTACCGAAGCTACGCTGCCATCGCGCTGAACAACCCAGCATGTGGTTCATGCGATGCCAGGCTATCGTGATGGGTTTCTCAACCAGATTTCGATAATCGGGGTGCAGCTTCTCACCATCGCTGAGGTGCGCTTCGATACGCTCCGCCTGGGTCATCTTCGTGTGATACATGCCCCCTCCATAGTCGTAAGCACCGAGGACAACACCCTTCTGCTGGTGAATACCAGCCGTGGGATACCAGATCTGGCGGCTGGGATTGTTCATCCACGAAATTCCACCATAGATATCCATGTCTTCCCAGAAGCGAGTCCTCGCCTGGAAAGCAGCCTTGTAGGCCTCACCGCGACGCACATATTTCATTGCTCGCACATAGTCGCTGGGGAAGTTATGGTCGATGCCAACCATGAGATGGGTCGGAATGCAGTTGAAGCAATAGTCCGCCTGCATGGTATGACGCACGCCATCCTGGTCATAGCTGATCTCGACACCGTTGTCGCGAACCTGCACACCAGCCACCATGGCGCGATATTTAACCCGATCACCCACCTGGCGCAGGAAGCCCTCGATGATCTTGTCCATACCGCCCTTCGGCTGCAGGAGAATCGGGCCGGTATCGCCTTCGTTGGCACCCATTAGCTGGCGTCCCAGGCGGGTCTGCAACAGATCCCGAAACGCAATCATATCGTTCTGCACGCCGTGCTTGAGGAAACCACCCTCCGCATAACCAGCTCGGAAACTGCCGCGATAGACGTCATCTTCGCTGAGATCCCCGAAATCGCGGATCATGCCGAGCAGAGTCTCGGCCTCGCTCTCGCTGAAGGGAGAATTCATTTCTTCCGCAGTCATGGCCTTGGCCATGAGTTCTGCCATGAAGCCACGCATATTGGTGGTGTAGTCGATGTTGCGGATGGGCTTACCACCCAACATGGCATCGTCCTGCACCAGGGAAGTCTTGTTTTCGTTGATGAAGATTTCCAGCTCTACCCCGAGTTCCTTGCAGTAGGCCAGAAGATTGCGGTGGGTGCTGGGGATACGGGCCGCGCCTGCATTGAAGTACATATGAGGTTCATCGTCGAACTCGCAGTACTGGCGATTGCCAATCTCATCAATGAGATCGCCATGGCGCACGGTGAAGATTCTGCCGCCACAGCGATGTGAGGCTTCGAGGATCTCGCAGTCATAACCGCGCTTACCCAATTCATAGGCCACGGTCAGTCCGGATATACCGCCACCGAGGATCGCCACCTTGCGGCTGTTCCCGGCAAGATTGAGCAGATCCAGATTGGCTGATGCGGCAGTTCCCGGCAGCAGGCCCAGGGCTGCGCCAGCGCGTAATGTTGCTGCCGTGCCACCGGTGGTGCCCAGCAGATTCAGGAATTCACGCCGGGTAACAAATCCAGCCATAATCCCACTCCCCCTTTTTCCTGTAACTGATTGTAATTGCAAGTCATTTGCGACATTAATCAAGCGCGCAAGCTTAACATTTTCCGGTGCCGGAATGAGTAACAATTTGTCTCATTTAAGACCCGAATTTCGCTTCGAGTTGTTCATCGGCTTGGCATGTTTGACAGCCCGGAAAGTGATGGATCTTGCAGGTGCTCACGACCGAATCGCTATGCCGGACGCGAGGACACGGTTCGGACTTTGCCGGGCACGCCCTGCATTCTAGAATGGCATCAGAATCCCTTGAATCGAGAGCAGACCATGACGCCGACTGACTATTTTCCCGAACATATCAGGAACCTTCCTGCCTATGAGGGCCAATTCGAAGCCTATGAACTAAAAGGCCGGCAATGCAGGGTCCTGTTTGGCAGCTACCCGGCTGGCAGTGTGGTGGAAGCCCACAGCCACGACACGGACAATGTGGGAATAATCACCCGGGGTGAGCTGAGGCTGACGATGGATGGGGTGACCTCAGTGATCCGGGCCGGTGAGTGGTATCACGTGCCGAAGGGAAAGGAACATGCTGCGGAGTTCGCCGTTGATACAGCCGATATCGAATTCTGGTTTAGTGACTAACTCCAGCGCGCAATGCTTCCCTGACATTGCGGGACATCTCCGACGCGGTAAATGGCTTCCGCATAATGCTGTTTATTTCGCCGGTTTCGCTCGCGCTGCCACTGGCCTCGCTCTGATAAAGTAGTTCGCTGTGGCCCGTACAAATAATGACGGGCAGATTGGACCTCACCGCGCGCATGGATTGCATTAACCCGGTTCCGCTCAAGCCGGGCATCAACTGGTCGGAAATTACCAGGTCGAACGCCTCCGGCTTCTGGCGGAAACTGGCAAGGGCGTCGAGTGGATCGTTGAATGCCTCCACTTCATAACCCAGTTTGTCCAGCAAGTCCTTCAGAGACCCAAGCAGGTCTTCTTCATCATCTACTAACAGAATCCGCTCACCGCTGCCTTGAACAAGCTCGGTGCTGTCATCACTTTCATGAATGTCTTCTGTGGCAATGAACGTGTTGAAGAATATTTCAAATTCAGTACCGACGCCCGGCTCTGAAACGACGTTGATTTTGCCGCCATGGGCGCGCACGATCTTGAACACCATGGAAAGACCCATGCCGGTGCCTTCCCCTTCGCGAGTCGTGTAGAAAGGCTCGAAGATCAGGTTGTAGTCCTGCTTCGCGATCCCGCAGCCGTTGTCCTTCACTTTCAAAACCACGTAGCTACCCGGATTAACGACACCGTGGGAAAGGTAGTGCGGTTCCTTCACGTCCCTGCTCTGCACCTCGACGCTGATCTTGCCTTCTTCCTTATCAACTGCATGACTGGCATTGGTCGCGAGATTGACGATTATCTGTTGCAATTGCGTGAAATTGGCGAGGACTACAAGTTGCTCTTTGTCATCGTTCACCACAAGATCTATTTTCTGCGGAATGCTGGCCTTCAGCAGCTTCAACGACTCCCGAGCAACCGACTGCAGGTCAAGGGGCTTCTGCTCGACGCTCATGTCCCGGCTGAAGGATAGTATCTGGCTACACAGATCGCTGCCACGGCGGGTTGCATTAACGATCTTCTGCAGATGTTCCCTGTTTGGTTCCGAGATGTCGGACAGCGCTGTGAGTTCAGCGTAGGCGCTGATCACTGCCAATACGTTATTGAAATCATGAGCGATGCCGCCGACCAGGTTACCCAAAGCCTCCATCTTCTGGCTCTGGTGTTTGACCCGTTCCTCATTCAGCCGCCTGGTCACATCCCGAATCAAGGAGAAATAGCCGAGCACCTTGCCGTCGGAACTCACTATTCGGGTACCGATGGTTTCCCCAATAAACTCTCCCTTACTCGACTTCACGAAACTCAGTATCTGGGGTCGAATCTCCGTATCGACACTGTCCAACATGCGTTGCTCTGCTTCACGCTGTTCATCGCTCCTGAAGTGCATCAGGTCCGTCACCTTCATCGCCAGCAATTCGTCCCGGTCAAAACCAAACATGTCTACGGCACTATTGTTCACCTCGTAAATGCTGCGATCAGCGTGGGTAATCAGTACCGCGTCGGGAAGGTTGTTTATCAGGGATTCAAAGAGATTCTTCTGATTGGCAAGATCATCGGAGTATACCTGTAAAGCGTTCTCCACCTCCCTGCGCCGCTTCAGTGCCACCAGCAAAGCCAGGATCAGAACCGCCTGCAGTAGCACAATCACAATCGCTGCAATGATCTGGTAGCGATAGGCATTCCAAAGTGTCACAGACTCATACAGGATTTCACTGTCTTGCGGCAACACTCTTCGATCGATGCCAAGTGCATCCAGCTGCCTGCCGTCGAACACATAGTTTAGATTATTCTGAAACGGAAGCGGGGCAACACCGATTGCGTTGGCCACGATCTGTTCACCGGTTTCACGCCCTCTATTTTCTGCGAAATCCATGTAGCCACCCACAATCCCGAAGCCAAGCGCAGAATCGTAACTGGCGAGTATGGGAATGCCGAAAGTGATTGTTATCTCTGCCAATGCATCGGTAGAGGCGAAGCGATTGCCCGCGGTATCAGCTTCATAGCTTAACAATATTCCGGCACTGCTATCGGGGTCAGTAGTGACATGCTCCGCCAATCTATCAATGGGGGCACCTGTCACATAATGCATCGTTATCCCAGGTAACGCATCACCGGCAAGCTGTTCGACCTGCAAGCGTTGAACTGGTGCATAACCATCGACCCCCGAGAATACATAGAAATCGGTCAGGCCCGGAACCAGTTGGGAGGCTAATTGCAGTGTCCCTCTCATTGCTTCATTGGAATTACGGTCGGTAGTAATAACGACGACATCGTCGGATTGGGTCAGATCGGTGATAGCTTGCTGAGGTACAACATAGATGCGGTTCACGCCTGGCAGGAGTTCATCACCGTAACGCTCGATGAACTGGGCTGAGATGGGTAGTACAGCAACAACATTGTCTATGGGATCAAGTTGATGACGATCGGCGATACGGTCCACAATCGCCTGAGGAATGTCGTCGATCGGGTAGTTATTGATTCCGGCGTAATCTACAGATAGCCGGTAACTGATATCGACGCCGGTACGTGTGTTAAGAAATTCAAGCAGCGCATTGTCGAAGGCATGCCGCCAGCCCCCCAGATAGGCAGAATCATGAACCACGAGAACATGGTGGTCCCGGAATTCTTGTTCTTGTGCAGTCGCACTGGAAATCGTGAGCAAAGAGAAGACGAACAGGCCGACCAGGAGGTAGCTGTGCAGAGACGAGATTCTGGCGACCAGGTAATCCATAAGGAATCTGTTGAAACCCCTTTATTAGTGTAGTCTGGAGGGCAGTATTAGCGAGCCAGGACTTCCCATCCACTTCGGATGGACGCTAACATTCGACCGGAGTCGCGACAATGAGCTTCGTTGTTGATTTTACGGGGTTTTTTTGTACTAACCACGACTTTCCAGATAGTCCTTGTACCAAGATAAGGCGGTAGTAGCAACAAGTTGGGCCGTTGCGACTTTAGACAGGCAGATGGCCCGTCTTAACCCAGATCACCGTGTCTACATCTACGAATGGTGTGTGTTCGCTAAAATGAGGACTGCGAATCCATGTGCCTGCGGGATAGCAACCATGCTCATCCCTGAATTCACCACTGAGGACATAAATCTCTTCGCCTCCATAGTGCCTGTGTCGTTGAAAGCGCTCCCCCGCCGGAAATCTCACCAGGGCCACCGATTCTGTACCGTGCTGATGCAGGGGCATTACCAGTAGATTGCCCTGGCCAGGCAACCAGGGCGAATTGGTCGTATCCACCTGCAGATGGCTGCTGTCGCCCGACTGAAACTGGTGCAACTTTACCAGGATTTCGCAACCTTCCTCGCTAAACGGTGAGTGACGGAATCCTTCCGGGTTGCGGAAATAGGTGCCGGCGCCATAGTCACCCGTCTCATCTGAGAAGGTGCCCTTGAGCACCAGGATCTCTTCTCCCAGGGGATGACCGTGGGCAGAGAAGCTGGCACCGGGATCATAGCGGACTACGCTGGTGGCATGACCTCGCTCGGCGTCTTCCCGCGCCAGAGGCTTGCGCCACACGCCAGCCTTCGGACTGGCGACCCAGTCCATGTCCGCGGTATCGATAACGACCCGCTCATCGAAGTTCATGTTAATAAGAGCCAAGAATCAGAACTCTTCAAACGCCAGATCCGGCAGGCTACCAGAAATTTCAAACTCGCGCTGTTGAAGATAGGCTTCACGCAGGAACAGATAGTGATCGCCGATGATGAAATCATCGAGACTCAGGTAGTTAGCCCGGTAGTCCACTACCTCGGTGACCAATAAAGTGTTGCGCGTTGCCGTGTGATCAATCTGGCGCACTGGTTCGACGATGCCATCCACGCCCAGACCGAAGGCATCCCTGACTGTACTTGGGCCGAAGAATGGGAGTACCAGGTAGGGGCCTTCATTCACGCCATAGAGGGCGAGGGTCTTGCCGAAATCCTGCCGATTCTTCTCCAGGCCGAACTCGCTGTCAGCCACATCCAGCAGACCACCCAGTCCCAGGGTGGAATTGATGGTCAGGCGACCGAGGTCATGAGCAGCCTGTCCAAACTTCAGCTGTGCCACATCGTTGAGAATGACACGCACCTCGTCGAGGTTGCGAAAGAAGTTGCCGATACCCCGGCGCAGGAAGCCTGGTGTCGCCGTCTTGTAGGTACCGGCAACGGGTTTCATGACCCAGCGGTCAACAACCTGGTTGAACTGGTGAGTCACCCGATTCACTGGCTCCAACGGATCACTCTCAGCCGCCTGTGCCGTTGGCGCACTGATCAGGATAAAAAGGATTGCCAGTGCAATGCCTTTGGGGGCGGGCATTCTGCGCACCGGCAATCCACAGAGAGCCTTGCTTGCGGCTTTAAATTTGTCGAACACTCGAGCAGTCATAATCCTTCACTCTCTACTATTAACTATAGCTGGCCAACAGCGCCCCCAATCACGCAATTACCCCAGCTCCAGGACCCACGTACCACGCCCACTCCCAGGCAATCATTCTGTGGACACCCATTTAATTTTTTCAGGACACCCATTTTTTATTCTCTCCTCCCGCGCTTCCCCAACTCTTCGAACCCAACGTTCAAACAAAATAAATAGACCAGTCTATTATTAAAATTCCAAATTTTTTTAGCGGCTGAAGAAAAATTTCATGAACATATCCAGCGGTTGCCTGCTCTTCTGTAGTTTCATCTTCATCACCGCCCCTTGCCAGGAATTCATCAGCAGCTGGGCTCCCTCGTCCGGGTTCAGCTCACCCAGATTCAGGTCCCGGGCCTCCGGCCCTTTGAGGCATTCAGCAATCCTGTCTACCATCAACTGGGAGAGCTCATTGATCTTGCAGCGTAGCTTCTCATTCACATCCGCCAGTTCCTGGGACAGATTGGCCAACAGGCAACCCTGGCAATAGTCGATCTCCCCGTAGTGGTCGATACTGCCCTGGAAGAAGGTCTTCAACTTGTCATAGCTGTCCAGGTCCGATCGCTCGAGCAAGGTTTCCAGCGCCTGCAAATTCTGCTGCCCATAGTGCTGCACCACCTGCATCCCGAAATCCTCCTTGCTATCGAAGTAGTGATAGAAGGAACCCTTGGGAATACTGGCCTCGCGCAGGATGTCGTTCAAACCCACGCTGTTGAAGCTGTTGTTGATAAACAGCTCCTCGCCCACCGCCAGCAGCGCTTCGCGGCATTGATTGAACTTTTGTTCGTCTCTAACTCGGGCCATGGGGGCAAATATTAGACCAGTCTATTATTTATAGCAAGCACTTCCTTCTCCTTTCCATACGGTCGCTGGGAAATACCGTGTAACCAAGTTTCATGAGTCGTCGTCTAACCCACGAAAGCCATAAAAATCATTACAGACTCAGCACATGCCTATCTCTGATACTTCTTCCCAGGACGTGGCTCTCACGCCCCGCTCCAACAGCACGCGCACCGTCATCATCGGCGCGGTAATCGGGCTGCTTGGCCTCGCAGCCTGGTTCGTTACCCCAATGATCCAGCGCTGGACCCTGGCAGAAGACACGATTTCAGCCGAACGACTGCGAACCGCTACCGTGAGCCGCGGTGATTTCGTGCGCGACATCTCCGTGCAAGGCAGGGTAGTTGCCGCAGTCAGCCCTACCCTCTATGCGACTCAGACAGGCACGGTCACATTCGAAGTTGAATCAGGAGATACCGTAGAAGCCGGTCAGGTGATCGCCGTGATCGACAGCCCCGAGATTCAGAACCAGTTATTGCAGGAGCAGTCGCGGCTCACTTCCCTCAAGGTCGAACTGGATCGTCAGCGCATCATGACCCGTCAACAACAACTGGAGAACCAGAAGTCCGAGGATTCCGCAGCCATCACACTGCAAGCCGCCAAGCGGGAAATGACCCGTGCCGAGCAGGCCTTTCGCCAGGGCGCACTCACCGAAGTGGACTATGAGAAAGCCCAGGACGATCTGCAAACGGCCGAGTTGCTGCACAAGCACTCGCTGCTGGACAAGGACCTCGACAACGAACGCCTGGAGTTCGAATTGCAGACCAGGCAACTCAGCGTCGACCAACAGGAGCTGCTGGTCGCCGACCTCACCCGCCAGGTGGATGAGCTGGACATACTCTCGCCAGTGAGCGGCATCGTGGGCAATCTCGCGGTGGACCAGAAGACCAACGTCACCAAGAATCAGGCCATCCTCAGTGTGGTCGACCTCACCGCCTTCGAAGTGGAAGTGCAGATCTCAGAGAGCTACGCCGACGACCTCGCCATCGGCATGCAGGCAGAAGTGCGTGCCGGCGGCGAAGACTACAGCGCCGTGCTCATCGCCGTCTCCCCGGAGATCATAGACAACCAGGTTACCGGTCGCGTGCGTTTCCGTGATTAAGTCCCGGCAGGACTGCGCCAGAACCAGCGCCTCTCTACCCGCATCCTGCTGGAAGAGAAATTCAATGTGTTGAAAGTGCAACGGGGTCAGTTCTTCGACAGCGGCAATGGCCGGGTCGCCTATCGCATCGAAGACGGCATCGCCTATCGAACTCCTATCCTGAGCGGAGCCACCAGCTTAAACAGCATCGAGATAATCGAAGGCCTGCAGGAAGGAGACACCATCATCATATCCGGCACCGACCAGTTCAATGGCGCCGAGACAGTACTGATTAATAACTAGAGGGGATTTACAAATGTTGAAGATGACTGATGTGTGCAAGGTGTTTCGCACCGAACTGGTTGAGACCCATGCCCTGAATCATGTTTCACTGCAGGTCGATGAAGGAGAGTTCATCACCATCACCGGCCCCAGCGGCTGTGGTAAGACTACCTTCCTCAACATCGCCGGTTTGCTGGAAACCATGACCAGCGGTCAGTACCTACTCGACGGCGTCGATGTCTCCCAGTTAAACGACTTCAAACGCGCCAAGCTGCGCAACCAGAAGATAGGTTTCATCTTCCAGAGCTTCAACCTGATGCCGGACCTGAACCTGTTCGACAACATCGATGTACCGCTGCGCTATCGCGGCATGCCGGCAGCCGAACGCCGCGAACGCATCGACAAGGCGCTGGAATCCGTGGGCCTGTTCTCCCGCAAGAAACACCTGCCCGCTCAGCTTTCCGGAGGTCAGCAACAGCGCGTCGCTATCGCCCGTGCCCTGGTGGGCGAACCTCGCTTCCTGTTGGCAGACGAACCCACTGGTAACCTGGATTCCAATACCGCTCGCGGTGTCATGGAACTGCTGCAGGAAATCAACACTGCCGGAACGACCATTATCATGGTGACTCACGATCAGGAACTGGCTAACCAGTCCCCGCGCAACATCCACATACTGGACGGTCGCATCAGTAATGGCACCCCCGCCCCACAACAGGAAACTGATAAGGAAGCCGCCCCGGCGGTGGCCTGATAGCGAGGACCGGCAATGCTTCTTTACTATTTACGACTCAGCGCACTCAGCTACAAGCGCAACCCTATACTCAGCACCCTGATGGTGCTGGCGGTTGCCATCGGGGTCGGCGCCTACATGGTCATCTACACCCTCAACTACACCATGGGTGGTAACCCGATTCCGCACAAGAGCAGCCAACTCTTTCATGTGCAGCTCGATACAGGTGATCCCAATCTGGAGAACGATCCCCCGGAACAACTCACCTACCTGGACGCCACAGCACTCATCGCAGCGAGTCCGGCATTCCGCCAGACTGCGAGCTCGAAATTTGTCGCGGTGGTAGAGCCCTCCAATCCCGAACTGCTGCCCATGATTACCAATAATCGCGGTGTATTCGGCGACTTCTTCCCCATGTTCGACGTGCCCTTCCTCTACGGCAGGGGCTGGGACCGCGACGCCGATGACAATCTGGAACAGGTTGTGGTGTTGTCGCGCGACATGAATGAGCGGCTCTATGGAGGCAGAGATTCCGTCGGAGAAAACCTGATCATGGATGGGCTGGTCTACCAGGTTATCGGTGTCCTCGATGACTGGACCCCTGTACCAAAGTTCTATGACGTGAACAACGGCCCCTTCGATGCCAGCGAAGACATCTACACACCCTGGAACCATATCGTGGACAAGGAATTTTCAAGGCAAGGTAATACCAACTGCTGGAAAGCCATAGATGGTTCAGGACTGCAGGCTTTCCTCAATTCCGAATGCGTGTGGATACAGTACTGGGTGGAACTGAGAGATCGAAACGAGGAACAGGCCTACATGGATTTCCTCAACAGCTATTCCGCGGAGCAGAAAAACCTGGGACGTTTCGAGCGGCCGCTGAACAATGGGTTATTCGATGTGGAAGAGTGGATGATCGAACAGGAGGTGCTGCCGGACGAGACCAGAATTCTGTCCGCTCTGGCGGCGATGCTGCTGGCTGTCTGCCTGCTCAACACTATCGGTTTGCTGCTCTCGAAATTTCTCGGCAAGTCCGGAGAGATCGGTGTGCGCCAGGCACTGGGAGCACACAAGGGCTCTCTGTTCATCCAGCATGTGATAGAAGCCGGGTTCATCGGCCTGATCGGCGGCATATTGGGCCTTGGTGTCGCCGGCCTCGGGCTGGAGGGTGTGAAGTACCTGCTGGGCCAGGACCTCCTGGTAACGGACTGGATCCAACTCAACCTGCCAGTAGCTATCACTACAATCGTGCTCGCCATCACGGCCACGATCATTGCCGGGCTCTATCCAATCTGGCGAGCCTGCAACATCAACCCCGCGATTCACCTGAAGACACAGTAAGCAAGACCATCGGAACCGAATCTAGAGAAGAGGCACCATTATGGAAATCGGACCCATCCTTCGCGCCATGACCCGCAACAAACTGGGTGTTGTACTCATCGCCCTGCAGATCGCCTTCACCATGACAGTCATGATCAACGCCATATTCATCATCAACGAACGTAATCGACTGATGGCCCGGCCCAGTGGCATGGAAGAAGCTAACCTGTTCCACGTCTCCAGCATCGGTTTCGGAGATGACTTCAATGAGCAGATTGTCACGGCCGATGATCTTGCCATGATCCGGCAGTTGCCAGGCGTTATTAACGCCAGCGAGACCAATGCCATACCGGTGAGCAGCAGTGGTTCCTCCACCGGCGTGCGACTGGTAAACGATGAGTCCCAGCCCAGCGTAGGCACGGCGATCTATCGCTCGGATGAACACATCCTGGATACCATGAACCTGGAATTGATAGCAGGAGAAAACTTCACTGCCACCGATATGCGCTACCGCTCCGAGTCGGGAGCCACTCTCGCAGAGAAAACCATTATCACTCGCGCCCTCGCGGAAAATCTCTTCCCCGACGTGGCGATTAATGACGTCGTGGGCGAGACTCTTTTCATGCCGGGCGGTACATCGATTCAGATCACGGGTATCGTCGAGAGACTGCAGGCACCCTGGCCCACCAGTTCCCTTATCGAGCGTTCCATGATCGTCCCGGAGCAGTTTCTCGACGGAAATTCCCTGTACCTGGTGCGCACGGAACCCGGTGAGCGCGACCGCGTGATGTCGGAAATCGAAGAGTTATTGATTGCACAGAACGACAGCCGCGTTTTGCGCGGACTCAGCTCACTCACCGAGACCCGGGCCGACACCTACCGGCTGGACAGCGCCATGAGTTCGGTTTTGTGGGTGATCATCATCACCCTGGTATTCATCACCTGCATGGGTATCGTGGGCCTCGCGGTATTCGGCATCAATCGCCGCCGCAAGCAGATCGGCACCCGCCGCGCACTGGGGGCGACCCGCTTCGAGATCCTGCGTCACTTCATGCTGGAAAACTTCCTCATTACCAGTGTTGGTGTCGTCGTGGGCGCGGCACTCACGATCGGCTTCAGCATCGTCCTCACCACGAACTTCGATATGCCGGCCATGGCTTGGTACTACACACCGCTGGGCATGCTCAGCCTCCTGCTCATCGGTCAGCTGGCCGTGTTAGGACCGTCCCGGGGTGCAGCACGCATCGAACCTGCAATGGCTACGCGCTCAGTGTAGCCTTGATATACCCCACATACTTCCTGTAATTGGTCCGCATGATTCCTGAGCGCGACTCGCATGGAGCAAGTCGCGATCAAGGCCTGGCTATTGACTGGAATTCAATCTTCCCCTGAAAATCTAGCCTGGTCGCAAAAATGCGATGTAGTACCGGCATTTTCCGGGCCAGCACGCTATGCTTATTGTTTTACTGAAACAACCCTGACCTGACCAACAATGACCCGTAATCGAATCCTGCTCGCAATGATGATCCTCGTTCCCGTGGCTCTGGCCGCCGCCGTGAACACCGCCATGGCCGCCGACAATGGCTGGCTGCGCGGTAGTTGTGAGAGCGGTACCGGGGTCTATCGCTGGACCGACGGCAACCGCTATGAAGGCGCCTGCCGCGATAATTTCTTCGAAGGACGGGGTACCCTGTTCCTCAACAACGGCGACCGTTACGAAGGCCAGTTCAGCAACGACCAGAAGAACGGCAACGGCATCTACTATTTCTCTAACGGAGACCGCTACGAGGGTCAGTTTCGCAACGGCCAGCGCAATGGACGCGGCTCTCTGTATCGAGCCAACGGCGAGCGCTACGTCGGGAGCTACCTGAATGACCAGAAATCAGGCCAGGGCTCCTACTTCTTTCTCAATGGTGATCGCTACGAGGGGAACTGGGCCAACGACCAGTTCGAGGGTCGCGGCACTTACGAATTCAGCAATGGCGACAGCTACAGCGGCAACTGGTCCGCTGGCAAGCAGGAGGGCCGGGGCACGTTTGAGTGGGCCAATGGCAACCGCTATGAAGGCGAGTTCCAGAACAACAGCCGCAATGGTATGGGCACGTATTACTGGACCAATGATAATCGCTATGAAGGCCAGTGGCGCAATGGCAAGCAACATGGCGAGGGCACCAAATTCTGGGCCAATGGTGATCGCTATGAAGGCCAGTGGCGCGACGATGCAATGAATGGCGCGGGCACATTCTTCTATGCCAATGGCAACCGCTTCGAAGGTGGCTTCCGCGACGACCGTTTGCACGGCCAGGGTGTCTACTACTTCTCCAACGGCGACCGTTACGTGGGTCCCTGGATCAGGGGTGAACGGGATGGACCCGGTGTCTATTACGATGCCCGCGGCAACAGTCAACAAATGGAATTCTCTGGTGGCCGCCGGGTTTCCTGAAGTACCTCCAATACCCCTTTTCTATAATACTCAGCCCCAAAGACATTCAGCGCTCTGCTGCTAGAAGCATCTATTGCTGAAGCCAGAGCGGCTGTCGTATCCTCGACATCGTCCTTTCCGTATCCAATTGTCATACTGTATGCAGATTCAACATGCCTGGCAGTGAATAGGGCGTATGGGTTGATGAATTCCAATTGATGACATTGGTCAAGCGCTGGCAAAGATGCAGAAAAAGCATTAAAGGCAGCCATCACGGGTGCCAGAATGGAAACAGCATGGGCTTTTCCAATCTGGCCCCATCACAATAACAAGAGGCAGAACCTATCATGCGACTATCGACTGAAGTAATTCAGGAAATAGAGGTGCTCAGCATGTTCCCCCGCGAGAGCGCTACGTTGGGAATCAAGATTCATCATGATGCAGACCCGGGTCACATAGCGGCCGCCAAACGGCTATATTACAAACACATCATCACTCTGTAAGACGGGGGTTATCTGACGCCCCTCGGGGTCGAAGCGGCTGATCAGTGCCAGACTCTGTTGAGGATTCTTGAAGGATAGCTTTCGAGTGTTCTAACAGGATCCCTGTAAAAATGGAGCCCCCGAAAAGCGGCCGAGTGAAAGATACACGGCTGTGTTTTCCACTCGGCCCCTTCGTTGACCCCTTGTTTTTTACTTTTCACACGTTGGGTGCCAACAGGTTTTACCTGGCCTTCTTCCTGGCAACCTGCTTCTTCGCAACGCTCTTTTTCGTCACTTGCTTTTTGGTAGTGTTCTTCCTGGCAGTCTGCTTCTTGGCGGCCTTTCTTGCAGGCATTTTCTCGTCTGCACTCCTTTTTGCTAATTTCTTCTTCGGTGCCGGCAACCCCATCATCTTGGCAATTTTGCCGGTTGCCGTCATGCCCGGCACCCATCCCAGAAAATCGGCCTTCCCTACATTTACGCCATTATGGCGCAGGATGTTGTAGGCAGTGGTGAAGTGAAAATAGAAGTTGGGAAAGGCCCACCCCTGTACGTAATCCATAGCGGCAAAGTGCAGCGAACCAATTGGCACTATCATTTCAACAGGCCGCCCCGTAGGGCCCTCGAACTGTTGCTTCTTCAGCCCACGGATGAATTTGATCGTGTCCTTGATGCGTTTGTCGAGTTGCGCAAAATCGTCATCACCGTCTTTGAACACCGGCGGCTGGGTACCCGTCAATCGCGCGCAGCAACCCTTGGCATTGTCGGTGACAATCTGAACCTGACGCACGAGTGGGAACATGTCCGGCGCGAGGCGCGCATGCAGCAACACCCGGGGGTCAATGCCACGCTCCTTGGCTGAACTGGCGGCTTTCTTCAGCACTGCAGACAAATTCTTCAGATTGTGAATAAAGACCGGGGCGGTAATCTGGTACATCTCGGCACTCATTGCGGTAACTCCTTTGACATGTAGTTGTTGGCGAAAGGCTCAACTTCACTTGCTGATATCGGCGGGTTCCGGTATTTGCCAAGTCAGCGGGGGGTGAAATTTCGGGAAGCGGGTTCTGCCTCCCCGAACAAGAGACTGGCAGGGATAACGAAAGCTCATAGAGCACTGGACCAGGAACATCCTCAGTGTCGTCAGATCAAGGCGGAGGAAATCGGGGTTGGAGGTTGCCAACCCGTAAACGACACCCCAGGAAATTTTCGCGACAAAGAGTTGGCTGCTCTCAGGGTGTCGGAGAACGAATTTACGAGCGCAGCTTGTAACCAGTCTTGAACATGTAAATGACTACGCCCAGGCAAGCAAACATAAAGCCCACTATACACACCAGGCTAACCGCCACATTCACTTCCGATATCTCGTAGAAACTCCAGCGCAAACCACTCACCAGGTAGAGCACCGGATTAAACAGGGACACCGACTGCCACAGCGGTGGCAACATATCGGTGGAGTAGAAACTGCCACCCAGAAACACCAGCGGCGTTACCACCAGCATGGGTACGACAGAGAGTTTCTCGAAGTTGTCTGCCCAGATGCCGAGAATGAAGCCCAGCAAGCTGAAAGACACCGCCGTCAGTAGCACAAACAGCAGCATGATTATCGGGTGGGCGATTCTGAGGTCGGTGAAGAAACTGGCAGTCACCAGGATGATCATGCCGAGAATGATCGATTTCGTCGCTGCAGCACCGACATATCCAAGCACCACCTCGAGGGTAGAGATCGGTGCGGAGAGCATCTCGTACACGGTGCCGACGAACTTCGGAAAATAGATGGCGAAAGACGCGTTGGAGATACTGTGGGTCAGCAGGTTCAGCATAATCAATCCCGGCACAATAAACGCTCCATAGCTCACGCCATCAACCTGCTGAATGCGGGAGCCGATGGCCGCGCCGAACACGATGAAGTACAGGGACGTGGTGATCACCGGTGCCACGATACTCTGCAACAGGGTGCGCCGGGTGCGCGCCATCTCGAATTTGTAGATTGCCAGTATGCCGTGAATATTCATGTCAGGATTCTTGCACTAGGCTTACGAAAATTTCTTCCAGGGAGCTCTGGGTAGTATTTAGATCCCGGAACCGAATTCCCGATCCCTTCAGGTCGTCTAGCAGTGACGTGATGCCCGTGTGTTCGCCCTGGTTGTCGAAGGTATAGGTCAGCTTCTCGCCGTCTTCTGACAATTCCAGCTCATAGCCTTCCAGTCCGGCTGGGAGTGTCTCTAACGGCTGGCTCAGGTCCAGTATCAGTTGCTTCTTGCCCAACTTGCGCATCAGGCTGTTCTTATCTTCGATGAGAATCAGTTCGCCATTGTTGATCACTCCAACCCGATCGGCGATCTCTTCCGCTTCCTCGATATAGTGAGTAGTGAGGATGATGGTAACCCCTTCCGCCTTGAGGTCGCTGACGATGGACCACATGTCCTTGCGCAGCGAGACGTCAACACCCGCGGTGGGTTCGTCGAGAAAAAGCACAGTCGGCTCATGGGACAGCGCCTTGGCAATCAACACCCGGCGCTTCATGCCGCCGGAGAGCGTGCGGATCATATTGTCTTTCTTGTCCCACAAAGACAGGGCCTTGAGCACCTTCTCGATATGCTCCGGATTCGGTGCCTTGCCGAACAGCCCGCGACTGAAAGACACGGTACTCCACACGGATTCGAAGGAATCTGTCGTCAGCTCCTGTGGCACCAGGCCAATGATCGAGCGCGTCTTGCGAAAATCCTTGATGATGTCGTAGCCAGCGACAGTGACGGAGCCCGTACTCGGCCTGACGATGCCGCAGATCGTAGAGATCAGGGTAGTCTTGCCGGCACCGTTGGGCCCCAGCAGCGCCAGGATTTCTCCTTTCTCAATCTGCAGGTTAATGTCTTTGAGAGCCTGAAAACCACCGGCATAGGTCTTGCCGAGTTGGCTAACGGTGAGGATGGGGTTTGCGACTGCTTCCATGGGCGAAGCATTATGTCCCCGCCGCCAGTCGATTACAATGACTGCTGTATTGCAATGAAGTATCACGACAGGATTCTCCGTGAAATTTTCTACTGCATCGCGCTGCCACGGAGAGTTACTGCCACTGTCCCCAGCCCGCCTCACCTCTATATCAGCCGTGTGCGGGAGTGGGTCGATCCACGACCGCAGCCTACTTTCTGCTGTTGGGCCAATGCGAATTGTTTATACTGGGTCCAACGAACGCTTCGAAAGCATCTTAATCACCATCGATCAGCACTGAGGCTGACCTGCTTGAGCCATGACAAACAGACACTTCTGCAAACCGCGACATCTAATCCTGACTTCCACCCTGGCACTGCAGCTGCTGGCTATTCCCGCAGCCAATGCCGCCGAGAACATCGAACCCAACCTGAATGCCGACGAGCAGGCACTGGTCGACTGGCTGCCTCCGCGCGAACAGGAAATGGTGGAACTGCTGGAGCAACTCACCATCACCAATAGCGGCAGCATGAACAAGGCCGGAGTGGGCGAGATCGCAGAGTTCTTCTCGGCAGAACTGCGCCAGCTCGGATTCGGTGTCACCACCCTTCCCGGTGAACGCATCGACATGCCCAGTTGCCCAGGCAGCGATTACAGTATTGATGTCGCCGATCATTTACTGGCGACCAAACCCGGCAACGGCACCCGACTGCTATTGATGGGCCACATGGACACCGTGTTTCCACCCTTCGCCCCGTTTCAGGATTTCCGGCGCGACGGTGACACCATCTATGGTCCCGGGGTGGCAGACATGAAAGGTGGGCTCGTGGTTATGCTGTATGCCCTCAAGGCTCTGGACGAGGCAGGCGACCTCGATGACATGGCGATTACCGTGCTGCTGAACAGTGACGAGGAAATCGGTTCTCTGTCTTCAAGAAAATTCCTGGAACAGCAGGCCCGCGAGCATGACTATGGCCTGGTCTACGAATCCACCGGCACAGACACCCTGGTGCGCGAGCGCAAGGGCCTGGGCCAGGCCCGCTTCGTGGTGAATGGTGTAGCCTCCCACGCCGGTGGCGCTCACGAGCAGGGCCGCTCGGCGATCAAGGAACTGGCCTACAAGATCGTCGAGATAGAGAACATGACCGACTATGAAACCGGCCTGACTGTGAATGTCGGGGTGGTCTCCGGCGGTGAGGCACGTAACACCATCGCTCCCTGTGCGGAAGCCTTCGTGGATCTGCGCTACCCCACTCCCGAACACGGTGAACAGGCACGACAACAGTTCGAGAGCATCTTCAGCCAGGTTTACAGTTATCCCGTAGACAGTGGTGAACTCAGCACAGATAGCTGGGTCAACCTGCATCGCCCGCCGAAGATAGCGACTGCCAAGTCCGATTACCTGTTGGAGAAAACACGATCCATTGGACGTCTGCTGGGGCAGGAGCTTGGAGTTACCGATTCGGGAGGCGGCACCGATGGTTCCCTCACCCAGGCGGTGGGACTGCCGACCCTGGATTCTCTGGGCATCGCCGGCACAGGTGCCCATTCCAACCGGGAGCAGGCACGCCTGAGTTCCCTGGTGGAACGCGCGCAACTCAGTGCCGTGCTTATTCGAAGACTGAGCCAGGAGTAGTAGGAGTAGGCGCCAACAACTCAATGCAGTAAATAGCGACCAATACAACGAACTACACGACAAACAACGCAACCGACAACACAGGCAAGTACACAAAAGACACAACGACTCCGAAGCCTGCATCCGCATAACAACCACAATAAGGAACGAATGATGTCGGACACCGCAGTGGGCAAGCCGCCTGAGCCAGCAAAGGCCAGTCCGGTTTCCCTGTCTCTCCAGCAACAGCGAATCGCTGATGCCTATAAGAACCCGGCCTACCGCTACCTGGTGCTCGGGGTCCTCACCCTGGTCTACGTCTTCAACTTTGTAGACAGGCAGGTCATCAATGTACTGGCGCAACCGATCATAGAAGATCTGCAACTCTCCGATGGGCAGTTTGGCATGTTGTCCGGACTTGCCTTTGCCTGTATCTACACCACGCTGGGCATCCCCATAGCGCGTTGGGCGGATGTGGGCAACCGGCGCAACATCGTTGCCCTTGCCGTGGCCGTCTGGAGCGGCATGACGGCGCTGTGTGGCTTCGCCCAGAATTTCTTCCAGTTGTTCATGGCCCGCTTCGGTGTTGGCGTGGGCGAAGCCGGCGGCTCGCCGCCCTCCCACTCCATCGTCTCCGATATCTTTCCTCCGGAACAAAGAGCCACGGCACTGTCCATTTATTCGCTTGGTGTCTACGGCGGTATTCTCGTTGGCACCGTGGGGGGTGCCTATCTTGTCCAGTATTTCGACTGGCGTACCGCGTTCATCGTGGTGGGTATGCCCGGCATTTTTCTCGCCCTTCTGGTGCGCTTGATCGTGAAGGAACCACCGCGAGGTATGGTAGAAAAGCGCCGCGATGCAGCCCCTCCAGGCTTTTTCGGTGTGATGGCCTTTCTCTGGGACAGGAAGTCATTCCGCCACCTGTCATTTGCCTGCGCCCTGCATGCCTTTGTGACCTATGGTATGGGAAACTTCATGCCCCTGTTTCTGGGCCGTGTGCATGAGATGCCTATTCTGGAGGTAGGCTGGTATTACGGCATGATCGCTGGCATAGGCGGACTTTCGGGGACACTGTTTGGCGGCTGGATATCTGACCGGATGATCAATAAAACCGGCGACAAGAGCTGGTATGTCCGGGTAGCACTCATCTCCACTGTGCTCGCAATCCCGCTGGCATTGAATACCTTTCTCATCATGCCCGATGGCTATCTGGCGGCTTATTCGTATTTGCTTCCTGCATTCTGCGGGGGCTGGTATCTCGCACCCTGCTTCGCCTCTACCCATTTTCTTGTCGGTATTCGCATGCGTGCCATGGGCTCGGCAGTATTGCTGTTCATGCTGAACCTGATCGGCCTGGGACTGGGGCCGATGCTGACCGGGTATGTCAGCGATTTCCTGACCCCACAGTTCGGTGCCGACGGCCTGCGATACGCCATGTCGATTACGGTGCTGGTGAATATCTGGTGTGCGGCACACTACTACTATGCCATGAAGACCATCAACGCCGACTTCGCCCGGGCGCCGGAATAGCCAGAGAATGATTCAGAGCGCTTGCAGCGCCTGCTCTACCTTGGAGACCCCGATGGTTTCCAGACCGGGTATTTTCGTTTTGGGCACGTTGGCCTTGGGCACGATGGCGCGGGTGAAGCCATGTTTCGCCGCCTCCTGCAGCCTTTCCTGACCACCCTGCACCGGGCGAATCTCGCCCGCCAGACCGACCTCGCCAAACACCACCGTGTTCTTGTCGATGGGTCGATCCTTGAAGCTGGACACGATGGCGAGCAGCAAGGCCAGGTCCGCACTGGTCTCACTCACCTTTACGCCACCTACCACATTCACGAACACATCCTGGTCCGCCATATACAGCCCACCATGGCGATGCAGCACCGCCAACAACATGGCAAGCCGGTTCTGTTCCAGGCCTACGGCAACCCGGCGTGGATTGCCCAGGGGGCTGGCATCCACCAGCGCCTGAATCTCCACCAGCAGGGGCCGGGTGCCTTCCCACAACACCATCACCAGCGAGCCGGGACTATCATCCTCAGCACGGGCCAGGAATATTGCCGAGGGGTTCTTCACCTCCCTCATGCCTAACTCGGTCATGGCGAACACACCCAGTTCATTCACGGCACCGAAGCGATTCTTCTGGCTACGCAGGATGCGGTACTTGTTGTCTGTACCCCCTTCCAGCATGACGAAGCAGTCGATCATGTGCTCCAGCACCTTCGGGCCGGCGAGGTTTCCCTCCTTCGTCACATGACCCACCAATAACAACACGGTGTTGGTCTGTTTGGCATACTGGATGAGATAGGCGGCGCACTCGCGAACCTGGGACACGCTACCGGGCGCAGAGGGCACGTCGCTGCTGTGCATCACCTGGATTGAATCCACTACGAGCAATTGTGGCTTGTGCTCCTGGGCTGCCTTGCAGATCAGCTCCACATTGGTCTCCGCAAATAGCTTGAGATTGTCCCGGGGTAGCTGCAGGCGCTGCGCGCGCATGCCAACCTGCTGCAGAGATTCTTCCCCGGTCACATACAAGGCTGGCCTGTCCTGCGCCGCCAGCAAACACATCACCTGCAATAACAGGGTGCTCTTGCCCGCTCCCGGATTGCCGCCAATCAGGATGACTGAGCCGGGCACCAGGCCACCGCCCAGCACCCGGTCCATTTCGTCGATGCTGGTGGAGAACCTGGGAAGTGCCTGCAAGTCGATATCGGACAGGTTCTGCACGGCTGACTGTGCACCGGCATAACCCTGTTTGCGGAAGTCAGCGCGAACCGCGGGAGACTGGGTACTGCTGCCCAGGCTGATCTGGGAGAGTGTGTTCCACGCCTTGCAGGATGCGCACTGGCCTTGCCACTGACCATGCTCTGCGCCGCAGTCGGTACATACGTAGGCTGTCTTTATCTTTGCCACTAAAAGTTTCCACCCAGAGTGCTGCGCTCATTCGCTTGGAGCCCGACCCTGGTCTTACTCATTGATGTAGTTGAACTCGACTCTCGGCGTTACCTTACAGAACAACTCGTAGGCGATGGTGCTGCAATACTTCGCTACCTCGTCTGCACACAGTCCTTCTCCCCACAGCACGACCTCGTCGTCGATGGCGACGCCATCGATACCGGTCAGGTCGATGGTGATCATGTCCATGGAGACCCTGCCGATGAGACGGGTTCGAGTCAGGCCATTGGCAGTTTTCAACAGGACGGGCGTGCCATTTTCTGCAGCGCGTGGATAGCCGTCACCGTAACCGATAGACACGGTACCAACCCGGGTATCCCTGTCGCACACGTAAGTGGCACTGTAGCCGATCGCGTCACCAGCTTTCAGGTCACGAATCGAAATGAGACGCGACGAGAGTGTCATCACCGGTTGCAGACCCAGGTCTTCACCATTGGCGT
This sequence comes from Pseudomonadota bacterium, assembly GCA_027621405.1. GTDB lineage: Bacteria > Pseudomonadota > Gammaproteobacteria > Pseudomonadales > Pseudohongiellaceae > UBA9145. The sequence continues at coordinate 76,263 of JAQCBT010000007.1, forward strand.
TGGCCATTGGAGAACTACCATAGAGCATAACCCCCGGCCTTACATAATCCAGGTGGGAATTCGGCCATTGCAGGATGCCGGCGGAGGCTGCCAGACTGCATTCGATGTCGGAATGGGATTTACTGACCAGTTCACCGCGTAACTGAATCAGGGCAGCCAGTTGTTTCTCGGTAATGGCAGTAAACGCGGCATTGTCCGGATCATCTGCACAGGCGAAGTGAGACATCAGCACCAGCTCCGTGCCTGGAATTCCCTTCAGGCGCAGGAACGATTGCCTGCTGTCTTCGCGGTTCATACCGAGCCGATTCATGCCCGTGTTGTATTTCACCCAGAACTTGCGCTTGTGCCCGAGCACATCGTCCGCCAGCACCCGCTCGATAGATTCCATCTGGTACGTGGCATGGATTACGGGCTCAATGTCCAGGCGCAGGCATTCCTGCAGCTCTTCGTCGGTAACGAAACCGTTGAGCAGCAGTATGGGTAAGTCTGCCTCGAGTTTCCTTAACTGCAACGCTTCCTCTACCGTCGCCACGCCAAAGCCTGCAATATTTGTGTGGGAGTCTTTCAGGGCGGCCGCTGCCTGGGCCACGCCGTGACCATAGGCATTGGATTTGATGATGGGGTATATCCTGGAATCCGGGCACAGGGAACGTACCCAGGAAAGGTTCTTCCTGAGTGCGTTGAGATCGATGGTGGCCCAGGCGCGGCGGCTGGCTATGGTCATTGACGGATCTCTGCTAAACGGCCGTTTGACTACATGCCGTGCGTGTAGCTGTCGTCATAGCGCGGCTGGGCGAAATCTTCGAAGCGGGTAAACTTGCCGAGGAAACTCAGCCTCACGGTGCCGATGGGCCCGTTACGCTGCTTGCCTATGATGACTTCGGCCACACCCTTGTCTGGTGTGTCTTCGTTATACACTTCGTCACGGTAAATGAAGGTAATGACATCGGCGTCCTGCTCGATGGCACCGGACTCACGCAAGTCTGACATCACAGGACGCTTGTTAGGCCGCTGCTCCAGCCCTCGATTCAACTGCGAAAGCGCGATTACCGGGCACTGAAATTCACGAGCCAGCAGCTTGAGCGATCGCGATATCTCGGAGATCTCGTTGACCCGGTTTTCGGACGTGCCCTTTATCTGCATCAACTGCAGGTAGTCCACCACGATCATGCCCAGGCTGCCATGTTCGCGCACGATACGCCTGGCGCGTGAGCGCATCTCCATGGGAGAGACACCGGCGGAATCGTCGATGAACAGGGGACGATCTTTCAGCTTGGCAACTGCGGTATTGAATCCCGGCCAATCCTCATCGCTGAGTTGTCCGGTTCGCAACTTCGACTGGTCGATGCGTCCGATAGAAGACAGCATCCTGAAGATCAGGCTCTCCGCAGGCATCTCCAGGCTGAATACCAACACCGGCTTGTCGCCATGCAGGACGGCATGCTCCACCAGGTTCATGGCGAAGGCAGTCTTGCCCATGGAGGGACGCCCTGCCACGATGACCAGATCTGACTTCTGCCAGCCCGAGGTCATTTCATCCAGATCCTTGTAACCCGTGGAAATCCCGGTAATGCCTCCGTCGGAACCGGCCAGTTCATCGATACGATCCACGGCCTGGGTCAGCAGGGGATTGATGTACTGGGGGCCCTGGTCATGGGGTCGCTCATCGGCGATGTTGAAGACTTTCTGCTCTGCCTCATCCAGGATCTCGGAGGAATTCCTGCCCCCGGTGTTGTAGCCGGAATCGGCAATGGCGTTAGCTACCAGAATCAGTTTCCTGAGGATGGCCCGCTCACGAATGATATTGGCGTAGGCCAGGATATTGGCGGTGCCCCGGGCATTGCCTGCGAGTTCGCTGAGGTAGTCGACACCGCCAACACTATCCAGTTCATTGAGAGCGTTCAGAGCCTCCACCATGGTCACAACATCGATGGGGTTATTGGCCTCGCTCTGCTGCTGCATGACCCGGTAGATCTGCTGGTGCTCGCCGCGATAGAAATCTTCCGGCAAGAGGATGTCGGCGATGTTGTCCCATTCGCTATCCACCAGCATCAGGCCGCCCAGTACCGCCTGCTCGGCTTCCACCGAGTTGGGGGGCACCTTGAGTGCGGTCAGGTTGCCTGGAGCCGACTGTTTCGGCTGGCCGCTGGATTCACTGAATTCGGACATTGATCAAGAATTATTCACTAAAATCTTCTGCATGGCCCCCGCTGCAGAGCGGTTCTGGGCAAAAAAAAGCGCCATCTGAGTGTACTACAGATGACGCTTATTTGATCGAGATGCTTCAGGTCGAGCCAGCATTATTCGATCTGATGGGGCCAATTTTGCCCCGGATAACTGGAAGGATCAGGCGTTGCTGTCAGCGTCCTCTGCATCTTCTGCGGCCGCATCTTCTGCAGTCGCCTCGTTCTCCTCAATGATGCTGCCATCGGCGCTCACGTCGGCTTCTGACTGCAGACCAACCACAGACACCGTAATGGTTGTGGTGACGTCGAAGCCCAGGTCAAGGTCGAGTTCGTATTCGCCAAGTTCACGGATTACGCCGTGTGGCATCAATACTTCACTCTTCGCGATGTCACTGCCATTGGCCTCGTTGAGTGCGTCGGCAATGTCCTTGGTGCCCACAGAACCAAACAGTTTGCCTTCGTCGCTCGCATTGACTTCGATGCGCAAAGTCGCGCCTTCAACCTTGGAGCAACGAGCCTGGGCAGCAGCAACTTTCTCGTTGTGCGCCGCGATCAGGTCTGCCTTGCGCTCTTCGAATTCGGCCAGGTTCTGCTTGGTCGCTGGAATCGCTTTGCCCTGCGGAAACAGGAAGTTTCTGGCAAACCCGGCTTTAACGTTGGCAGTTTCACCAATCTCGCCAAGGTTACCTATTTTTTCCAGCAAGATAACGTTCATGAATCACCTCATTGTTTAAAACTTCACGCGCTGCCTTGCAGGCGCGATCGAAAATCATACCAACTGTCGATCAGGGCAAATAACACCAGCATCTGCACTGTGATCGGCAACATAAGCAATACGTAGAACGTGACCAGCCACATCCTGGACAGGTTCTTGATTGCTACTACCGCGTGTACCAGCGCTATGCCGGAGAACAGCAACGGTACAACCAGGTACAACACCCAGGCTTCCGGTATCAGCACGCCAAAACTGGCGAGCAACATGGCAGCAATCAGGATCAGTCCTGCATTCTGCTCTACCCTCAGCTTGTGGAATTCCTGCTTGAATCCACCGGGGTTGTACAATGCGGCTTGCATCCAGCGCGCCAGCATTAATAACACTATCGAGAGAAACATATAGACGGCACCGATCACGGTCACCATGGCGTTTCTCACATCTTCAATCTGCAAGTCCTGCGGATTGTTGTTCTGCAGGTAGATCTCCACCTGCGCCATCAATACATCCAGTACGGCAGGCTGAACGCGAAGATAGATCTCAACGCACACGCCGATGACGATCGCTGCGAGCAGGGTAAATTCCCACGACTCTGTCTCTCGCAGCAGCAACGCCAGGGCGCTGATGCCTACCAGCATGATCAGCGGAACGACGTCCCCGATCATGGCCCAGGCTCCCAATGGCAGGAGTGCCCAGGCAAAAATCACTACTCCCTCCTGCCAGCCTTTGCGCAAGGCGACCAGTCCAACCATGACCGGGTTCAACAGGTTAAGTAGCGGAAGCAGGCCCAGCAGCAGTACTGCAATAATGGCCTGTCTGCGACCGGTCATGACGTATTCAGCAAGACCGCGCATATGTTAAATCGCTTATACCTGGTGGCTGTCCGTGTAAGGGATCAGCGCCAGATAACGCGCTCGCTTGATCGCAGTCGCCAGTTGACGCTGGTAACGCGCCTTGGTGCCTGTGATGCGACTGGGAACAATCTTGCCAGTTTCAGAAACGTAGGCTTTCAGGGTTTCCAGATCTTTGTAATCAATTTCTTTTGTGCCTTCTGCAGTGAATTTGCAGAATTTACGTCGACGAAAATAACGGGCCATAAGCTATACCTTTCAAATTCGGGTGCGTTTACTCAGATTTACTCTTCAGAGTCATCTGAATCATCGGAGGAGGAATCGTCTGCGTCGTCGCGAAGCACGGAACCGGGATCCAGATCATCGTCATCTGCCGCTGCCGCTGCTTCGGCTCTCTCAGCCGCTGCCGCGGCCGCTTCTTCTTCCTTACGCTTCTGCTCGGCACGAGCCTTACGCTCTTTGCTCTCGCGCTCCTGCTTAAGAATCAGTGATTCTTCAGTCACGGCGTCTTTACGCTTGATCACGAGATTTCGCAGAACCGCATCGTTGTAGCGGAACAGAGTGGAAAGCTCTTCCAGGGTGTCACCGCCGCACTCAATATTCATGAGTACATAGTGAGCCTTGTGAATCTTGTTGATGGGATAGGCCAGTTGACGACGACCCCAGTCTTCGGTGCGATGCACGCGACCGCCGCTTTCGCTCATCAATTGGGTATAGCGCTCAATCATTCCCGGCACCTGTTCGGATTGATCAGGGTGCACCAGGAACACTACTTCATAGTGTCTCATAGAGACTCCTCTTGGTTCAGGTCTCCCAACAAACGCTGGCGCGCGCGGTGAGACAAGGAGTTATGTAGGGTCCAGCCGGGACCGGACCGATAAAAGAGCGGGGATTTTAGAGAAAGAGCCCCCCACATGCAAGCCAATAACCAATTCAGACAGAGCCCAAAACTGTGTCACTCCACTCTATCCTGACACATCCCATTCTGTGGACACCCATCTGAATTTCTTGGGACACCCACTTTATTCTAAGACTCAACAGTCGGTGAATTTCTTGGGACACCCACTTTATTCTAAGACTCACCAGTCGGCGCCAGACCCCATCACACAAGGCCTTAAGACTATTATCAAGTGTTGAATTTTATGGAGCCTGAACCTTGAAGCAGCGGATCCTGCTATCAGGAAGCCCTAGCTACGCTGTCGCACAGCCTCAAACAGGGCCACGCCGGTGGCGACAGAGACGTTCAGGCTGCTCACGGCGCCCGCCATGGGAATAGAAACCAGGTGATCGCAGTGCTCCCGGGTCAGGCGACGCAAGCCACTCCCTTCAGAGCCCATCACCAGCGCAATTGGGCCGGTAAGATCCTGTTGGTAGAGCGTATGGTCCGCTTCATCGGCAGTACCGATGAGCCAGATCCCGCGTTCCTGAAGCGATTTCATGCAGCGCGCCAGGTTGGTGACGGTCACCAGGGGCATTGACTCTGCAGCACCGCTGGCCACGCGGCTCACGGTATCGTTGAGGCTGGCAGACTTGTCTTTCGGTACGATAACCGCATTGACGCCGGCCGCATCGGCCGTACGCAGACAGGCGCCCAGGTTGTGAGGATCGGTGACCCCATCGAGGATCAACAGCAGGGCGTCAGATTGCAGCTTGTCGAGCAAGGCATTCAGATCTGCCTCGGAGCGTGCCGACCTGGCGCGCACCGTTTCTGCCACTACTCCCTGATGGGGATTGGGACAGCGTTTCTCCAGCTCCGCCAAATCAAGTTCTTCAACCTCAATTCCAGCGTTCTGCGCCAGTTTCAGTAGCTCCTGAACCCGGCCATCATGTCGACCCTTCTTGATCAACAGGCGCTGGACATCACCGGATCGCTGCTTGAGCAACTCGGCAACGGCGTGTACGCCGGCGATGTAGCTTGTACTCGAAGCCATGATTAGATGGGTGTCCTTAATCCTGGATTGATTTCTTCAAGTGGGTGTCCTGCAATTGACTCTGGATTGATCTCTTCAAGTGGGTGTCCTGCAAATGACTGTCTGCTTTTGTTCCGATGCGAGTCTGGAACTAGCGGCGCTGGGCCGGTTTCTTACCGCGTCCGCCTGAAGTCTTCTTGCGAGCGGCTGGCGACTTCTTTTTATCGGCACCACCTCTGGTCCGGCCAGCACTCTGCTTGCCGGCCCCTTTTTTGGCCACACCCTTTCCAGTATTTGTCTTGCCTGATTTGCTGCCGCCTCTTTTTCCTCTCGAGCCTCGGTTGCTCCGGCTTTCAGCTTCCTTCTTCGCAGCTTCCAGAAATTTGTCCTTATTGGATTTCTTGCCTGATTTACCTTGAGGATTGTGCTCGCCACGGCTAGAAGACTTGCCTCCGGACCTGCTGCTGGTCAATTGTAAATCAATCTGCTTCTCTTCCAGATCGACGCGTGCCACTCGTACTTCCAGCACATCGCCGAGGCGGAATATGTTGTGGGTTCTCTCGCCTTCCAGGCAATGTCGAGCAGGATCGAAATGATAGTAATCGTTGTCCAGTTCGGTGATATGCACCAGTCCTTCGATGTAGATGCCCTGTAGCTCCACGAACAAACCAAAACTGGTAACCGAAGTAACCGTTCCCTGGTAAACGTCGCCGACCCTGTCCTTCATGTATTCACACTTGAGCCAGTTAACTACGCTGTAACTGGCAGCGTCCGCACGCCGCTCAGCGGTCGAGGTTGACTCTCCAAGGCTGATCAGGTCCGGCAAGCTATAGGGATAGATCTGCCCCTTACCGAGTTTGCTTTGCTTGTCGTGTGCTCGAAGGTTCTTGCTTCTCTTGTTGCGAATCAGGTAACGGATCGCACGATGGACCAACAAATCGGGATAGCGCCGAATTGGCGAGGTAAAGTGAGTGTAAGCTGGAAACCCTAATCCAAAGTGCCCAATATTTTCTGGCTGGTATACTGCCTGCATCATGGACCGAATCATCATGGTCTGTAGCAGGTTCCGGTCAGGCCTGTCAGCGATGCTGCGCAGGGTTTGCTGGTAGTCGGAAGGGCTTGGCCTGTCGCCCCCACTGAGCTTCAGTCCCATTTCAAACAGGAAATCCCTGAGCCCCGCCAACTTGTCCGGATTCGGCCCTTCATGCACCCGATACAGGGCCGGGACATCCATGGATTCCAGCAAACGCGCTGCAGCGACGTTTGCGCAGAGCATGCACTCCTCAATCATCTTGTGCGCGTCGTTGCGCTCGACCGGGATGATTTCCTTAATCTTCTTGTTCTCAGCAAAGACTATGCGGGTCTCGACGCTTTCGAACTCCATCGCTCCCTCATCGCTGCGATGGGATTTTAGCGCCTTGAACAGAGAATACAGGTCCTCGAGACTCGGCAGCAGAGACCCATATACCTTTCTTAATCGTGCCCTGATCTTCGCGGCGGTTTCATTGGCCGGTTCCTGCAGCATGTCAGACACTTCGGTATAGGTCAGGCGAGCATGGGAATAGATCATTGCCTCACTGAAGCAATAGCTTTTAAGTTCACCGTATGGCGAAATTTCCATCTCGCACACCATGGCAAGACGATCTGTCTCCGGCTTTAACGAACACAGGCCATTGGATAACTTCTCAGGAAGCATGGGCACAACGTGACCTGGAAAATACACAGAGGTACCACGCTCCTCGGCTTCCTTGTCCAGAGCAGTATTCAGGCGCACGTAATGAGAGACATCGGCGATGGCGACAAACAGGGTCCAGCCTGAGTCATGGCGACGGGCAAACACCGCGTCATCAAAGTCCTTGGCATCCTCACCATCGATCGTGACCAGAGGAAGCTCCCGCAGGTCAAAGCGCCCTCTCATGTCTTCTTCAGAAACGGAATCCCGGAATCGTGCCGTTTCCTTCTGCACGGATGAGGGCCATTGGTGAGGTATGTCGAAACTGTGCAGGGCGACGTCGATCTCGATACCGGGCGTGGTCACATCGCCAAGAATCGCCGTGATTTCCGCAACGGCCTTGCTGCGCTTATTGGGGTATTCGATGATGCGGGCGCTGACATATTGCCCATCACTGGCTGGCTTGCCATAGCCGGGTGGAATGACTATCTCGTGGGTGACCCGCTTGTTATCGGGAAGCACGATCCCGTAACCCTTCTCCTGAAAATAGCGACCGACGATTTCCTTGTAGCGCCTCTGCAGAATTTCGACAACCGTCCCTTCCCGCTTGCCCCGGGTTTCATAGCCCGTGAATCGGGCCAATACCCGATCGCCATCGAACAGCTGGGACATCTCTCGAGGAGACAGGAACAGGTCTTCTCCAGCGTCATCCGGAATGAAATAGCCAGCACCATCTTTGGTACCCTGCACCCTGCCGGACTGCAGGTCCATGTGGGCAGTGAGGCCGTAGGCACCCTTGCGATTTCGAATAATCTGGCCGTCGCGGGCCATGGCATTGAGCCGTCGGCGCAGGGCCTCAGTGCCCTCGTCGTCCCCCAAGCCCAGAAATTCAGCGAACCGATCCAGCAGTACTGGTTCCCCGAGCTGCTCGAGCTGGTCGAGGATGTGCTCGCGGCTGGCGATGGGATTATCGTAATTTTGCGCTTCACGACCCGCGAATGGGTCGCTGGCAGGGGGTTTGGGCTTGGATTTTCGACGGGAGGGCATGTTATTGGGGCGCAGTATACACGGCTCACGCCGCGCTGTCTGTGACAGCATAGGATATTGACAGATATTGGCTGGGTCGGTATTGTTGCGCTCCCCCGGCTCGCCGGGGGGTTCCTTTGCTTGTAGCCCAGGTGGCGGAATTGGTAGACGCGCTAGCTTCAGGTGCTAGTAATCGAAAGGTTGTGGGAGTTCAAGTCTCCCCCTGGGCACCATCTTCAAGTAGTACCCTAGTAAACCCTTGCGATATCAAGCTCCCATTGCGACTAGCTGACCGGTCGACTATTTCTTCTAATTAGTTCAATGCTGAGACCTGCATTCAGAGGATCCTGCTTGCATAGCAAGAGATTCTGTTTGGCGTCAGCGGCTCCCAGCAATCTGGATCTTTACTCCTAAGATGAGGGAGTTCCCCCTGGGTTCTTCTTTTCTTGTATTGTGGAATCCGCAGGCTCTGCTATTGGCGCTAGTTAATCTTACAGGCGCATCCCGGATTGCGAGTCTTCTCAGCACCGGAAGCTAATTTTGGAAGGAAAGCAGAAGCTGCTGGCAGGGCGAGAGCCTTGGAGCTACTGCCGGTCTGCTCTTGCGCTGCTATCGAACTAACAGCGCAACCAGCAGTTTGATTTGTAGATCATCCAGCCGCTCGCCAAATGCAGGCATGACACCGAATCTGCCGAAAGTCAGCGTGTCCTTAATGGTGTCCAGATCCCCGCCATACAACCAGATATCGTCTGAGAGTCGGGGTGCGCCCAGCATCGGATTGCCGGAACCGTCAGGCATGTGGCAGGCGACACAGTACTGCTGGTAAGCAGCTCGACCGGGGTGAGATTCAGAAGGGGTCTGGCTCAGGGTTTGCACGTACTCCGCAACCTGACTCACGCCCTGTTCACCAAGGATATCGCCCCAGGCAATCATCTGTGCGTTTCGGCCACCACGAATAGTTTGTTCGATCTGTTCAGGTGTAGACCCCCACTGCCAATCGATATCATGCAGATTTGGAAACAGTGAGGCTTGCCCCCTGCCCTCAGGGCCATGGCACGCAGCACACTCGCGCGCGAAAAGTCTCTCCGCCGTATCCATGAGTTGCAAATCGTTCTGCATTTCAGCCAGACTCATGCCGGCTGCGGCGTTTCTCGCTTCTGCGAAGTTTTCATCGAAGTTCTCATAGGCTTCCGCGATTCGACTACCCTGAGACCAGTTTAGAATCCCCTCATAACTACCCAAACCGGGATACAGCATCATGTAGACCAGGGTGAAGATCATGGCGGCGAAGATCAGCCAGAACCACCACATGGGCGGCGCCTTGTTTCCCTCACGGAGGTCACCGTCCCAAACAGGCTCGTCTGCGATTTCCTCAGAATCATCTGACTGAAAATAGAGACTATAGGTGAGCCAGGCAACTGCTGCGAGCGATACCAGGGTAACGACGGCAATCCAGCCTGCCCAAAAACCTGAAGGTAAATCAGCCATGATAATTCTCATCCTCGAGAGGAATTCTGGACACTTCAGTTATCTCTTCTGTGTTGCCACGGGTGCCGAACCAGATGGCCACCCCCACCATGAAGGCCATTACTAGCATATCTCCGAAGAAGATAAACCACGTCATAGCTCACTCTCTCCCTGGTAGCTGGTACCCAGCATTTGTAGATAGGCAATCAGCGCATCCATTTCCGTCATGCCTTCCAGGGCAGCATCAGCACCAGCGATATCCTCTTCTGTATAGGGATGTCCCAATACAGTTAGCGCACTCAGTTTAGCCGTGATATTGCCGGTCTCACTTGCCTCTCTTTCCGCTAACCAGGGATAAGCAGGCATGATGCTGTTTGGCACCACTGAGCGGGGATTAAGCAGGTGAATGCGGTGCCAGTCATCGGAAAATTTTCCACCCAGGCGATGCAAATCGGGGCCAGTTCTCTTCGAACCCCAAAGGAATGGCCGATCATAGACAAATTCATCGGCGCGTGAGTAAGGCCCGTAACGCTCCACCTCGGCAATCAGTGGTCGGACTTGTTGTGAATGACAGACGTGGCAGCCTTCACGGATATAGATGTCCCGACCTGTAAGTTCGACTGCAGAATAGAGATGGGAGTTTACAGTGGCGGTATCAAGACTATCCTGGTTAAGCACTGGAAGTAGTTGCACCAGACCACCAATGGCTGACACGAACAGGATGCCAAAGATTAATAGACCTGTGTTCTCTTCAATCTTTTTGTGTAGCGACAATCCGTCCATTAGTTCATTCCGTAGGCAGGGTTGACCGCTGGCACAGTGACCCGGGCAGCCTCCTTCCCTTTCATGGTCATAAACAGGTTATAGGCCATCAATATAGTGCCAGCGAGAAAAATCAGGCCGGCCACCAGACGCAGCAGATAGTAGGGAGTCATGCTGGCCATGATGTCTTTGAAGCTGAAGCTGAGTTCGCCCAATTGATCGACACTAAGCCAAAGCAGGCCCTGGGACACACCGGCCGCCCACATGGCGATGATGTAGAGCATGGTACCGGCCAATGCCAGCGCGAAATGAACGTTGGCAAGTTTCTTGGAGTAGAGCTCCCTGCCCACCAGCTTTGGCACCATGAAATAGAATGTGCCGTAGGTGATCATCGCATTCCAGCCCAGAGCACCTGAGTGTACGTGGCCGATAGTCCAGTCGGTGAAGTGACTGACGATGTTTACACTCCGGATTGCCATCATAGGACCTTCAAACGTGGCCAGCCCATAGAAAGCCAGTGACAATACGATAAATTTCAAGGCCGGGTCGCTACGCAGCTTCTCCCACGCGGTGCTCACCGTCATGATGCCGTTAATCATGGTGGCCCAGGAGGGTGCCAACAGGATAATACTCATACCCATACCCAGGGTCTGAACCCATTCGGGAACTGAGTTGTAGTGCAGGTGATGGGGGCCTGCCCAGATATAGCTGTATACGAATGCCCAGAAGGCAACAACAGACAATCGATAGCTCCATATGGGTCGCTCCGCATGCTTGGGCAGGAAATAATAGAGCATGCCAAGGAAACCACCCGTAAGCAGGAAGCCTACCGCATTGTGCCCGTACCACCATTGCACGACCGCATCCTGTGCGCCTGCATAGAGAGAATAGGACTTGCCGATTGTGACTGGAATCGCCAGATTGTTGATTATGTGGAGCATGGCGATGACGATTATTAATGCGCCATAGAACCAGTTGGAAATATAGATGGGTTTGATTTTGCGCTGGGCAATTGTGCCGAAGAACACGATCCCAAAGCAGACCCAGACCAACGCAATAGCGATATCCCAGGGCCACTCCAATTCTGCATATTCTTTTGAGGTAGTGAGTCCGGCCAATAAGGATAACCCGCCCGTCAGCACAATGAGCTGCCAGGCATAGCAGCAGAACCAGGCCAATTTAGGCATGAAGAGTGGCGTATGGCATGTGCGCTGGACACTATAGAAGGCCGTCGCCATCAAGGCGGACACACCGAAGCCAAAGATGATGCCATTGGTATGCAGAGGCCGTAGTCTGCCGAACGATAGCCAGAACTGCCCGAAGTCTATGGTGGGCCACACGAGTTCAGCCGCGATATAGACGCCAGCCGCCATGGCAGCGATGGCCCAGATGACAGCAAACTGAATCAATCGAAGTGCGATGTTGTCGTGGTAAGTCTGGTCACTCATTGTAGGCAACACCTTTACTGCTATTCATAGTCATAATCGCCGTTCTGCGCCCGCGCTAAACACCCAATGAGGGTCCGAGACCCATGGTCCAGAGTCCCATGCTGATGCCGAGCAAACTCACGGCCGCAACCAATAACCAGCCCACGAGGGAAGACGCCATCAGCATGCCCCGCTCCGGCGGAGTGTCCAATACGATTGGAATGCCTTTATAGAGGAGATACATGCTCCAGATCATGGTTGGGATCATTACGAGTACGTTTACCAACACATCCGGGAATAGATGAGCGATGCTGGCGATAGCCAATGGAGCACCTACGATGGTAATCAATGCCACATGCTTCCCCAGGGACGCGCTGGCACCGTAGGTGGCGGCCATCCATCTGGAAATGATCGCGGTGCTGAATAGACCAAAGCTCAACACGATGAAATAACCTACGCTGACCACAAGTAGCGAATTCGTTTCCATCATCAGAGGATCTTCCGCGCCGATTCGCCAGCCAAAGTTAGCGGCTCCAATGAGCGCGAACAGTGGCGGCAGAGCCAGTAGCCACAATGAATAGCGGAAGAATACGCGTCCGGGGGAGGGGTCGGCTTTGGCGAGCGCTTCGAATGCCTCGACTGGCTGATAGAGTGATTTCAGCAAGAAAGAGAGATTAATTGTAGAGCTCACTAAGCTTGTTTCCAGGCGCCTGATATTGGAGGCATAGTCTCACGAATAAAGTTGTCTGGCATGTGACAACTTCTACAGATTATAAAGTTTGGCGCCCGAGTCAAGTTGATCTGGCTCAATTAAGTCATTTGACTGGTTGAAATCAGGCCTTCATCAATTGCCAACCACGGAGAAGTCAAAACTGCCTGAATAGACAGCGGGGTCATCGCCTACAACAGTTGTCCATTCTACGGTGTACGTGCCTGTGGTAACCGGGTCCAGGATCTCAATCATTAAATCATCTGCAGCCATAGTGTGTAGCCCGCGGAGTTGGTGTTCACCGGCGGGACCAGTCAGGCGCAGACTGCTTCTGGAAACATCGGGCAGGGCATTGTAGTAGAGGCGGAGCGTTCTAGGGGCACGCGACAGGCTCGCCCCAATTTCAGGCTCAGAACCAATCAGGGGAGAGTATTCAGGGGAGCTGGCGCAGCCGGTGGCTACTGCAGCAACTATCATGACAAGAACAAGTCTGCGATACGGCTTCACAAGGCACTCCTTTTTAGGACACCCACTATGTTACCGCGGATATCAAGTCTTTAGGACACCCATTTAAAGAGCCAAGACCTGCTGCGCAAGAACATGCTCTCTGCCGCAATTCGTTTGTGTGTTAGGAGATATTTTGAGAGAGGAACAGCGGCCGGGCGATCGGTCAGCCCGGCTTATGGAGCAGGGACACAACTGTATCTAGTGTGCGTCCCTGAGATCTTTGACCCTGGCCAGTTCTTTGGCGAACTCATCCAGTTTCGCCCGAATTTCTTCTTCTTTTAGCTGGCGGAGGAAAAGCTTGTCGCCGTCGACTCCTTCATCTGGCAAGGAGTCAGTGGTTTGATCTTCGACTACTGCTTCAGCGGGTTTTGCCATTCTGTTGATAACTCCAGCTCGTGTATTTGTGCTCCCCTATGGGGAAATCTGTTCTTTTTAGGTTTTCTTCGTACTGCTGATGGAAGCCAAAATAAACCTCCATACCTATCGCAATCATCGCTTCTATCGAATCGGGAAATACGGGTCGAATCTGGAGCAAACACGCGGAAATTTTTGTGTCACTGCAGAGCCGGCGTATGCAGCGCAACATATAGTGTAGGTCCTTCAAAGTCAAACAATATGTAGTTAAAGCTACCCCCTCATCTCATTCGGCGATTGCCCCTCGATCAAGCGCGCTCGAATAACTTTCAACAAACCAAGCACTTACGAACTGTTCTTCTTCAATAAATTTGAAATTTTATAGGACACCCATTTTTATTTTAAATGGGTGTTCTTTAAATTATTTTTAAATATCAAGAGCGAAACTTGTCCTGCTTCGCACGATTCTTTGCTATGCGAATCTTTCGCGAAGTTAAAAAATGATCAATTTTTAAGCGGCAGTAGACGAGAATAGCCGGCATCTTGAAGTAGCAGGCACGAGAGAGTGCAAGAAGTAGATCTAGAGTTAGATGTCGGACAATTTTTGCGCGGGACGGATTCCTCGAATCCATTTATCCGGATATTTGAGCTTTACCCCTGCTCGTATACGATGCTGTTGAAAAGCTATGAGAGAGTCGACACCACCAGCAGCATTGCCATTGAATCGATGGAATTTTGTCGCACCTCGGATCCAGGCCTGTGCAGTTATGCCAAGCGCTTTAAGTGGGCTTTCTTTGTCGTCCAGAGACGGTAGGACCTTCTTGCGCTCTGCTTTCTTCAACCCGATTATCTTGCAGGTTGTTTCGAGGAGTTCAACATAGGACTGGTAATCGATAGGAAGCGAGTGTTCAGCCAGGCCACCCAGCTGGGAGAGCGGTTGCAACTCTGCTCGCTTGCCTGCTGATTGTCTTCCTATGAGGTGATTTGCCGTTCGTCTGGTGAGCAAACGATGTTGGCGATAGTTGCGATTTTTCGCTCGCTTCGCGTGCTGAATAAGCCGCTCTTGAATTGAAGTAAAATCACTATTTTCCAGGGTATCACTAATGCCCGCTCGCACAGGATTGAGATCCACATAGGCCATACATGTAACCAGGGCTTTCTCATCCAGCAAGGCTTGGCTCTTGAAACGCCCTTCCCAGAACCTGCCAGTACATTCATCTTCGCGATTCGCCTGCCGGGCAATAGTCTCGTTCAGACATCTCATGAACCAACTCAGGTCGATAAGGCGCTCGCGCCATTCAAATAATTTACGGTCCAGTTGTTTCCGCGCCGTCTTGGAATTGCGATTCAGGTAAAGCGTTTCAATCAATTTCCCATTTGCCGGGAACAGGGACGTCCAATTCTTTATTACGTCCTCGTCACTCCACTGTTTTGCCTTCTGTCGATCTACGTGCAACACCAGGTGATAGTGATTACTCATCACCGCATACGCGCAGACGTCAATGGCAAATATAGACGCCAGTTGCTTTATCCTCAGCACAAGCCATTTCTTGCGATGGTCAAAATTCCTACCCGACACTGGATCGTCACCGCATAAATATGCACGGCGAACACAACGAGCGATACAGTGATAATAGGGAGTGTCTTCCAATGACACTTGTTGAGCGCGAGGCAAAGCCAAAGCAGATTTACTACCAGAAGGTAGCTCCATATTTGTTCAAGCGGACCGTCGATTGTAGAAGGTTTATCGTGCTATGCAAGAATGGAAGTAACAAACTAAGTGACACTGACACGGGAGAGTCTGTTGTTTATTAGTATCTGCTCCTGGTCTAAAGCTTGAAATTAGGCTTCATCCATTCTGCAAAAAGTGGGTGTCCCGAGAATACTCTGAGAAAGCCAGAAAAGTGGGTGTCCTGAGAAAAACGGTGAAAAGTCAGGACACCGCTGGGTTGGCGCTTAGCTGCCGAAGGGGTGGCGCAGGATGATTGTTTCATCCCTGTCCGGTCCAGTTGAAATCACGTCTACCGGGGCCTCGATGGCATCCTCTATGAATTTTATGTAGGCGCGTGCATTCGTGGGAAGGTCGTCCAGGGTCTTCGCACCCAGGGTGGCTTCGGTCCAACCCGGAAGTTCTTCGTAGATGGGTTCCAGTGCTCCAAAATTCGCGCAGTCCATCAAGCTACTGGACGTGGATTCTTCGCCCTTGTAACCGGTGCAAACCTTGACGGTTTCCAGCCCATCCAGCACATCCAGTTTGGTTAGACAGATCCCGGATACACTGTTGATCCTGATCGCCAGCCTCACTGCCGCCGCGTCGAACCATCCGCAGCGTCGATCACGGCCGGTGGTGGCGCCTTTCTCGTGCCCCTTGGTGGCCAGGTGCTTGCCAACTTCATCGAAGAGTTCAGTAGGAAACGGACCCGAGCCAACGCGGGTCGTATAGGCCTTCGTTATACCCAGCACATAGTCCAGATAGAGTGGACCATAGCCACTACCTGTGGCCGTGCCACCCGCGGTGGTGTTGGATGAAGTCACGAATGGGTACGTCCCATGGTCGATGTCCAACAGTGATCCCTGCGCGCCCTCAAACATGATGTTGTCACCGGCCTTGCGGTGGCTATGCAGCAAGTCCACAGTGTCGGCGATCATGGGCTTGACCTCTTCGGCCAATAACATGCAGGCGTCATAGGTTTGTTGAAAGTCTACGGGATCTGTCTTGAAATATTGCGTCAGCCAGAAGTTGTGGTACTCCAATAACTCGTTCAGTTGCTCCTTGAACAAGGCTGGATTCAGGGTTTGGGCTAAACGTAGTCCACGTCGCGCAACTTTATCCTCATACGCGGGGCCTATACCGCGGCCGGTGGTTCCAATCTTGTCACTGCCCTTCTGTAATTCCCGAGCCTGATCCAGTTTCACATGGGAAGGAAGAATCAATGCGCAGGAGCCGCTGATGCTCAAGCGCTCACGGACCGGGATACCCCGCGCTTCCAGCTCTCCAATCTCACTCATCAAGGCATCAAGGCTAAGCACTACACCATTGCCAATCACACAGCGTACGTTCTCACGTAGAATACCAGAGGGTATGAGATGCAGAACGGTCTTCTCGCCGCCGATCACCAGTGTGTGCCCGGCGTTATGGCCACCCTGGAAGCGCGCTACCACGCTCGCCTGGTCGGTAAGCAAATCTACAATCTTGCCCTTGCCTTCATCGCCCCACTGGGTACCCAGTACTACTACTGACTTCGCCATGCTCTGCTGTCTCTCTTGGTGTGAACCTTCGTGTTTGGTTTGCCGGGTGACTAACACCCATCAAATTGAAAAAGCCTTCTTCAATGGCTAACTGCCTGTACTTCCCAGCTACCATTTTCCAATACAAGTTTACGATCACATTGCTGCTCTTCACACAGCTGGTCGCTGATATCCTCCGCCCCCAGGTTGATGATCACCATCTCTCCGGATTGTCGCAACTCGCGAATTCGCGCTATCAATGCTTCATCGTCGGACTCGGGCGCAAGTATGCCGAGCGGTAGCGGAAATTCTGCGTTCGTCAGTTTTGCCAGTGTCTTGAGATCGGTATCGAAGCCCGATGCGGGCCGGGCACGACCGAATACTTCGCCGATGTGGTCATAGCGGCCACCCTTGGCTACTGCCCTGCCATAACCTTCGGTATAGGAAGCGAAGACTATGCCGGTGTGGTACTCATAGCCACGCAACTCACATAAGTCGAATCCTAACTCCACATCCGGTATGCGCTTGCGCACGCCTTCTGCAACTGCAATAAGTTCATCCAGTTCGGCACTGACATCGGCCGAACCTTCGGCAAATGCTTCCCTCGCCTGCTCGAGCACCGAGCTGCCGCCACTCATGCGCGTGAGCTTCGCCAATTGCTCTCTTAATTCAACATCGATTACAGCAGCGTCCAGCACCTCATCAATCTCATCATAGGCTTTGCGCTGCACCGCATCAAAGAGGCGCTGCCGGGTAGCCTCATCCAATTCTGTCTCGCTCAGTAACGACCGGAAGATGCCAACATGGCCTAGCACTACAAGTTGCTTCTCGATACCCACTGCCTGCAGGGTTTCATGCATGAGGCACACCAGTTCCACATCGCAAGCCACACCCGAATAACCATAAAGTTCCGCACCGATCAGAATTGGTACTCTGGAGGTCATGATGCCACGCGGCTTGGTGTGCAGAGCATTGTCAGCATAACAGAGGCGTACCAGGCCATCCTGGTTGAGGCAATGTGCGTCTATTCGAGCCGCCTGCGGTGTCATATCAGCCCGGATGCCCATCATGCGGCCACTCAGCTGATCGGTTATCTTGAAGGTATGTATGTCGAGATCGTGAGATGTGCCAACCAGCAATGAATCGAGAAACTCGATTAGCGGCGTAATAACCAGCCTGTAGCCCCAGGAAGAATAAAGGTCCAGCACTCGACGGCGCAGGGATTCCAGTTTGTGAGCTTCGGCCGGCAGTATTTCTTCGACACCGTCGGGCAATAGCCATCTCTTTGCAGAAGTCATGATATCCGCGTCTTTACTATCCAGTTTAGTTAATTATCAGTAACAGGATTGTTCCCGTGAGCATACTGGCGAGGCCAATGCCTCGCATAGTGGTGTTGTCGATCTGGTCCAACATCATCAACATCCTGCGCCAGCGATCAGGTGCGATGAATGGAAGAATGCCTTCAATCACCAGCATCAAACAGAAGGCAACGGCTAGATCATGCCACATCGTACTCACTTCTTGTTGAAACGTTTATCCTCTTTCCTTTCTCTTGAAGGTCGTTTTTATTCTTGTTCAGCCGAATATCGATAAAATTTTCGAGCCAAAATAAAACCTGAATCGCACAATGCGATTCAGGTTGTCTGTAGATGCAATTAGTTTGTGTTTTATCTGTTAGCAGCGATTGTGATGCTGCAGATGCCACTATTGAACCGGAACTCCATCTTTCAGGTATTTGAAATAATCGCTATCAGGATCGAGTAACAGAACGTCGTTTTTGGAGCTGAATGTTTCCCGGTAAGCATTCAAGCTACGCGTGAAAGTAAAGAATTCCGCATCTCGACTAAAAGCACTGGCGTAGATACCAGTAGCTTCAGCATCACCTTCGCCACGAATGCGCTCGGCATCACGGTAAGCTTCAGCTTCAAAAATTACCGCCTGGCGATCCGCATCCGCTCGAATACCAATGGCCAACTCCTCACCACGGGATCGCAGTTCTTGCGCCTCTCGATTTCGCTCAGTAATCATCCGCTCATATACAGAAGAGCGCACATCATCAGGGAGATCGATGCGCTTAACCCGCACATCAATAACTTCGATTCCAATATCAGAGGCAGTGGTCTCATTTAACTCATTCGTGAGCGCTATCATTAACTGATCACGCTCGCCAGATACCACCTCGATCAGGGTTCGAGCACCAATCTGGTCACGAAGACCATCATTGATACGCTCGGCGAGCAAGGCGCCTGCCGTTGCGACATTACCGCGAGTTGACACGTAGAACTGGCCTACATCAACAATGCGCCACTTCGCATAGGAGTCAACTTCGAGAGCTTTCTGTTCGAGAGTGAGAAAGCGCTCTGAGGTTGAATCTTCGGTCTGAATTCGTGCATCAAACTTGCGCACTGTATTCACCCAGGGAATCTTCACATGCAGGCCTGGCTCGATATCGGCATTCACCAGTTCACCGAACTGCAGCATCACCGCCCGCTCGGTTTCTTTCACTACGAACAGGGAGTTGGATAACAGCAGCAATACCAGAAATAATGAACCTACTAAAAAGAAATTCTTCATTACTGGTTTCCTCCTCGGCCGCTACTTAACCTTGACCTGTCAACGCTGTTAGCTGACGTGGGGGCTGGCAGATAGGGTGCCAACTGATTCGCCAGATCTCGCAGTTCCTGGGTTGATCCAGATGCCAGACGCCCTGCTGAAGTACCACTCTGTTCTAGTATCTTGTCCAGCGGTACGTACAGCATGTTGTTACCGCCTTCCACGTCGATCATGATCTTGCTGCTGGCAGTCATCACATCCTGCATTGCTTCAATATACATGCGCTGACGTGTGACTTCCGGCGCCTTTTGATATTCAGTCAGTAGCTGCTCGAAACGTGACGCCTCACCTTCAGCCTTGGCGATCACCTGTTCCTTGTAAGCATTGGCCTGCTCTATCTGGCGCTGTGCCTCACCACGTGCCTCGGGTATGCGCTGATTCGCATACTGCTGAGCTTGATTTTGCGCTCTTTGTTCGTCTTCCCGTGCTCGAATCACGTCATCGAACGCTGGCCGCACTGCATCGGGTGGCTGAGTATCCACCACGTTGACCCGCGCTACGCGAATACCAGTTGTGTAGGCATCCATGTATTCCTGCAGTCGATCCTGCACCGCCGCTGCCATTTGCTCACGACCAGTGGTAAGAATCTGATCCATGAAGTTACTGCCAACCTCGTGGCGAATCGCTGACTCGGCTGCGTTGTCCAGGCTTCTTTCGGGATCTTGAACCGCGATGACATAGTCAACGGGATCTTCTATTCGATATTGTACAGTGACTGCGATGTCGATGATGTTTTCATCGGTAGTCAGCATGGCGCGGTTCTGGTAAGTCTTGGCATTCAACTCAGAAACGTTAACCAGGTTTACCTCGTCCACTATCGGTGGATTCCAGTGCAGGCCTGGTTGCACGACATCATCCAGAACTTTACCGAATCGCAATACAACGCCGCGTTCAGCTTCGTCAACTATGTAGAAACCGAGGAAGCCCCAGATGACAGCCGCTACTACCACCATGCCAGCTAGTAATCCGGCGGACATTCCTGATGGAGGTTGGGTCGATCCGCCTGAGCCGGTGTTACCGCCTCCGGCACCACCAAAGAGACTATTGATCTTCTTGGTCAGGTTCTTGATGACTTCGTCGATATCAGGTGGACCCTGGTCTCCACCACCTCGACCACCACCCCATGGATCGTTGTCTTTGCCATTGTTTCCAGGTTCATTCCAAGCCATTGGTTTCTCCGCAGCTTTCTTGGACGCAGAAGCGTGATTCTATCGAATTATTAGTGATTAACACAGTATTTTGGGGGTTCTAACCCACCGATCCGGCAGCCGCCGGAGCTGTTTCTGAGCGGGATTCCGGCCATTCCGACGGCGATGTTGAAGCTGGCTCCGAATTTGTCACTACCGTAACACCTTGCTGTTGCAGACGCGAAAATTCGGATTTTGGCAGACGCAGGGTCAACACGTAGGCGCCATGCTCATCAACCATCTCCTGCTCAATAAATTCCTTTTCATACAACTGGCTACGCAAACGCGCCTGATGTGGTTCAAGTCGCACCGTTTCGCAGACCAGGGAACCCGCCAATAATTCGCTTACGGCAGCAATCAGCAATTCGATGCCGGCCCCAGTCTTGGCAGAAACCCAGACCCGTTTCGGTCGGCCTTCCCCGTCTCGATCCAGACGTGGTTCAAACCCCTTTATCAGGTCGATCTTGTTGAATACCTGCAGTTGCGGGACCGAATCGGCTTCGATCTCCAGCAATACAGAATTAACCTCATCCATCAGGTGCTGGTGGTCTTCATTGGCCGCGTCGACCACGTGCAGAAGCAGGTTGGCTTCCGCTGTTTCTTCGAGCGTCGCACGGAATGCCTCGACCAACTGGTGCGGCAGGTGACTGATGAAACCCACTGTATCCGCCACAATGGCATTGCCGAAATTGGGCAGATCGATGCGCCTTAGTGTTGAGTCGAGAGTCGCGAACAACTGATCCGCAGCGTAGGTTCCCGCCTGGGTCAGGGTGTTGAATAATGTCGACTTACCCGCGTTGGTATAGCCGACGAGCGACACGGTTGGCACGTCGGCGCGGCGCCTGGACCGACGTCCCTGCTCGCGTTGTGCGCGCACCTTGCCGAGGCTCTTGTGGATAGCCTTCATGCGCTGGCCAATCAGGCGTTGGTCCAGCTCGAGCTGTTTCTCACCGGCACCACGCAGACCGATACCCCCCTTCTGTCTATCGAGGTGGGTCCAGCCCCGCTTCAGGCGGGTGCTGAGATGTTGTAGCTGAGCAAGTTCAACCTGCAACTTGCCCTCATGGCTGCGCGCGCGCTGTGCAAAGATATCGAGAATCAGTCCCGTACGATCCAACACGCGGCACTGCAATTGCTTCTCCAGATTGCGCTCCTGGCTTGGTGACAGCGCATGGTTGAACAGTACCAGTTCAGCCTTGTGGGCGCGCACTGCGGCCTGGATCTCTTCCAGCTTGCCGGAGCCTACAAAATAGTTGGGTGCGGGTTGACGGCGGGAGCCAGTGATCAGATCCACTGGCATCACGCCTGCTGAGAGTGCTAACTCTTCAAATTCAACTGGGTCGTCACGTTCGGATTCAGAATCGATCGTGAGATGTACGAGAATTGCTATTTCGCCAGTTTCTGGCCTGTCAAAAAACAATCAATACCTCGGATTATGAATTACCGGGTTCTCCGACTCCATCATCGCCACCGTCGCCCTGACCCTGCATTGGGATCTTCACCATGCGGGCGGGAACAACTGTTGAAATGGCATGCTTGTAAACCATCTGGCTTACTGCATTCTTCAACAGGATGACAAACTGGTCGAAGGACTCGATCTGACCCTGGAGCTTGATTCCGCTCACTAGATAAATGGAAACCGGAATACGCTCTTTCCGCAGCACATTCAGGAAGGGGTCTTGCAGGGTATGTCCCTTGGACATTGTTCTTCTCCTTAACTTTTCTAAATATTCCGGAATCCAGCGCTTGGGGCCACGAATCCTGGCAGGCACACCTGTGTGACTACGGAGGTCTCAATAAAGTTCTATATTGAGATCGAATCCATGTAATTCAAGAGTTTATCGATGGATTTAGCAGGCGACTCGCTGAGTGTTAGTAAGTCGGGCCAGCTGCGAAGCCAGGTCAATTGACGCTTCGCAAGCTGCCGGGTGGCAATGATACTCCTTTCCACCATCCCGTCATAGCCTATTTCACCATCCAGGTATTGCCAGACCTGCCTGTAACCCACTGATTTTATTGAGGGAAGTATTTCGTGGAGGTCTTCACGCTCATGCAGACGGGACACCTCATCCACCAGACCCTGCTGCAGCATGCCGTGAAAGCGACTGGCTATCCGCCCGTGCAGTTGCGCCCGATCGGCGGGCTGGATCGCAAAGAAATGCAACTTGAACGGTAGCAGTGGCTGCCCTTCTTCCAGGGATTGCTGCTCCAATTGGTGGTGTTCGGTCATGGATCGCCCGGATACCAGATATACCTCCAGGGCTCTCTGCAGCCTTTGCGGGTCGTTCGGATGAATTCGCTCGGCGGCCAGGGGGTCCACTTCTGCCAGGCGGGCGTGCACCTGCTCCCAGCCTTCACTTTCGGCTAGCGCCTCTATCTGCTGCCTGACTTCCGGGTCGGCATCGGGCATATCCGCCAGTCCATCCCTGAGCACCCTGAAGTAGAGCATGGTGCCGCCGACCAGCAATGGAATTTTACCCAGCTCATGAGCCGTCCTGATCTCGTGGATCGCGTCCCCACGGAATTCCGACGCACTATAAGGCTCCGCTGGATCGCGGATGTCGATCAGACGGTGAGGGTATTGTTCGAGCATTTCGGGTCCAGGTTTCCCGGTGCCGATATCCATGCCGCGATAGACCTGGGCCGAGTCCACACTAATGATCTGGAAGTCCCGATGGGAGTAGAGCTCCATGGCCAGCGCTGTCTTGCCGGATGCGGTGGGGCCCATGATGCAGATCACGTCAGGCGGGGCGCTGTGCTGGCTCGGTTGTGTGCTGTCGCGATCCATGGGCTTTGCTTGCAGGTAGTTGCGTCTGACCGATCGGAATGGGTGCAGATAGTTGAGTTTACTTGGGTTTCTCGCCGGATATTAGTTGGGTGTCCTGCAAATCTTTAGTTGGGTGTCCTGGAAAAATTAGATGGGTGTCCTACAAATGCTCTGAAAAAATTAGATGGGTGTCCTACAAATGCTCCAAATGATGGCGCTTATTGGCCGCGGAGGAAGAGTTTGTCGAGGTCGCTGAGGCTCTGGTAGATCCAGGTGGGGCGGCCGTGATTGCATTGACCGCTGCGCTCGGTTGCTTCCATGTCACGTAGCAAGGCGTTCATTTCCGGGATGGTGAGGTGGCGATTGGCTCGCACCGAGCCGTGGCAGGCCATGGTGGAAAGGAGCTCGTCCTGATGGGCGAGGATACGCTCGCTGGTTCCATATTCGATGAGATCAGAAATGACATCCCGCACCAATTGCTCAACATTGGAATCTTTCAGGATAGAGGGCACCTGTCGCACGACAATCGATTCGCTGGCTACCCGTTCCAGCTCTACGCCATATTGCAGAAGTGTCTCGTGATGTTCTTCGACGCAGTCGGCTTCCGACTGGCTCACCGCAACGGACACTGGCACCAACAAGGGCTGCATCTTTAGTTCTTCATTCTGGCAGGCCAGTTTCATCCGCTCATACGTGATCCGCTCGTGGGCCGCATGCATGTCCACCACAATCAAGCCTTCCTTGTTCTGGGCGAGTATATAGATGCCGTGTAGCTGTGCGATCGCGTAGCCGAGCGGGGGTACTTCCTCGTCATGCTCGCTGAGCTTCCCAAGAGCGACCATCTGCGCCTGGATCCGCTTAGCCGATACGGTACCGCGGTCACCCGGATAGTAATTTGTGACACGTGGCTCTGAAAGTGAAGTGTCCAGCTTGTATGACTCCTGCAACCTCAGCGCTGCCTGACTGCCTTCGCTATTGAATACTTGTGCAGCCCCTGGGTTCATCGGCGTAGCATCATATCCTGTACGATCCTGAGTGACGGTCGGGTCGATAGACGGACGCACTTCCGCCAGCGCTTTATGCAGGGCACTGAACAGGAAATCATGCACTAGTCGACTGTCCCTGAATCGCACCTCATGTTTTGTTGGATGTACATTCACATCCACAGCGGCAGGGTCCAGTTCCAGATAAAGCACATAGGCCGGATGGCGGCCATGGAACAGCACGTCCCGATAGGCCTGCTTGATCGCATGGGCTACCAGCTTGTCACGAATGGTGCGCCCGTTGACATAGAAATACTGCAGATCAGCCTGGCTCCGTGAGAAAGTCGGCAGGCTCACCCAGCCCCACAGGCGCAACCCCGCACGTTCTACATCGATCGCCACAGCGTTCTCTATAAACGCCGGCCCACACACGAGGCCAACCCTGCGCTGCTTCTCGGCATCTGAATTCGCTGCCAGCAGCTGGTGTACGGCGCGATTATTGTGACTGAGATTGAACTGCACATCGAAGCGACTGAGAGCCAGCCGCTTCACCACTTCGTCGATGCGACTGTATTCAGTCTTCTCGGTCTTGAGGAATTTCTTCCGCGCGGGTGTATTGAAAAAAAGATCACGCACTTCCACCGTTGTCCCCTGAGGATGGGCGACCGGTTTGATGCAGGCCTTCATATCCTGGCCATCATTCTGCACTTGCCAGCCAGTTGAATCCGGTTCGGCAACGGCCTTCGACTGCATCACCAGATGGGAGACCGAGCTGATGCTGGCGAGTGCCTCGCCACGGAAACCCAGACTGCCGATGCGCTCCAGGTCCTCGAGCTCGACGATCTTGCTGGTGGCATGCCGCGACAAGGCCAGGGCGAGGTCGTCTTTCACGATACCGCCGCCATTGTCTTTCACTTTCATCAGCTTGACACCGCCCTGCTCCACATCGATGTCGAGACGGGTTGCGCCGGCATCCAGGCTATTCTCCAGCAGCTCCTTGATTACCGATGCCGGACGCTCAACCACTTCACCGGCTGCAATCTGGTTGGCGAGCCGCTGGCTGAGAAGATTGATACGCTGCATGGAGTTCAGGAGAAAAAATCAGGTCGGGTGTGAATGAGCAGGCATTGTAACACCAAGCTGTCGCGGCCGCGGCGTACCGATCGCAGGAATTTAGCTTGCTACAGGGATGGGATCTTGAGGACCTGTCCAACCATGATGCGATCACCACGCAGATCATTGACCTCGCGCAGGCTGTTGAGACTAACCCGGTACAGCTGGGCGATTTCGGACAAGGTTTCTCCCCGGCGAATCGTGTGCTCCGCGCTGGTGGATGCGGCTCCGCCAGGAATATTCAGTACCTGCCCGATGTGAATGGTATTACTGCTAAGATTGTTGATAGCCTTCAGTTCGCTCAGGGAAACACCGAAGCGCTGGGCGATGACCGAGAGGCTGTCCCCTCGGCTCACGGTATAGTTGCCGGGCACTACGCCATTGGCTTTCTGCCAGGCGACCAGGGATCCTTCCGGCGGAGCATCATAGAAATAATTCATGATGCCCTGGGCCATCGCGGATGCCATGCGCTCCTGGAATCCAGGTGTATTGAGTTTGCGTGCCTCGTCCGGGTTAGTGAGATAACCCGTCTCGATAAGAATCGATGGAATATCTGGCGAGTTCAATACTTGCAGTGACGCCTGCTGTACCTTGTCACGGCGAATTGTGGTGATGCCGTCCAGGCTCTCCAGTATGCGGGTGCCGGCGATCAGGCTCTGCTCCATACTCCAGGCCATCTGCAATGAAACCAGGGTCAGGGCCACATCGTCGTCCAGATTACCCAGGGTCAAGTCTCCGCCAACGCCGCCCAGCAGATCCGAGCTGTTTTCTTTCGCAGCCACCCTCGCCGAATTTTCCCGGTCGGCACGATCACCGGACAGGGCATAGATGGTCACACCCTTTGCCTGGCTGTTGCGATACCAGTCGGCATGAATGGCCACGAACAGGTCTGCGCGATGTTGACGGGCGATCTCGGGGCGCCGCTCCAGTTTGACGTAATAGTCCCCCTCCCGAATCATTACTGGCTTGTAGCCAGGCATGCTGTCGAGCCGGTTATAGAGTGCCTTCGAAATCGCCAGGGTTACGGTCTTCTCTTTCAGGCGTCCATCGTGAGCGATTGAACCCGGGTCTTCTCCACCATGCCCGGCGGAGATGGCCACCACGATGTCACGCTTCTGATTTGAAAGGTCTGGTAAATCTTGCGTCTTTGGCGGTTGGCTGCTGCTAGCCGTCGCCGGCGCAGGCTCCAGGTCATAGAGATCGACCACGAGCCGGTTACCGAATTCGCTATTAGGTTCGAGGGTAAAACTGGACGGCTTCACCTGCTGCTTCATGTCCAGCACGATTCGCAGATCATTGCCGTTGCGGACGCCGCTGCGCACGTCGGCGATCGGGCTACCAGTGAAATCCAGGCCATCGAATTCATTGCTCGTGCTGGAGTCTTCCACGTCGATGACGATGCGAAACGGGTTGTCCAGGGAGAAAAGCTGGTAGCTGGCTGAGGAACTGAGGTCAAATACCAGGCGGGTGTGGTCTGGCGCCCGCCACATGCGCAGGTCTTCCACTTCCGCGGCCATGGCGTGCGAAGCCAGCAGCGATGCTGACCCGGACAGACAAATTAACTGTAACCAGCGTTGGATAGTCATCTACGGAGAACTGTGCCCGAAATTTAAATGGGTGTCCTTTAACTCACCCTTCCGATTCACCCACGATTTTTTAATGGGTGTCCTCTATTTACTTGCTAAAAATTCCACTCGATACTCTGTGAAGGCAGACCCGAATTCCCTCCAAATTTAGTCCGGATTTAAAGTGGGTGTCCTCTAAATTGGCCTTTATTGGTGCAGGTTTTGGGGTGATTCGCCAAATTTTGCCCACAGTTCGCATTGTCTATAGATTTCGGCCTTAACCCCACAATCTTTTGGCCACGGAGTCGCCTTTTTCCGAGAGTATTTGACAGCTCACGGTGCGGGCTGTTCCGGTGCCGGAGAGATTCAGCACGAGATCGGCGTTCGGGATCAGTCCCTTTCCGCGATCCGCCCACTCCACGATACACAGGTTTTCCGGTTTGAAGTAGTCGTCGATACCGAGATAGGCAACTTCTTCCGGGTCGCCCAGGCGATAGAGATCGAAGTGATATATCTTGCAGTGAAGGAACTCGTACGGTTCCACCAGGGTGTAGGTAGGACTCTTTACCGCGCCGGTGAAGCCGAAACCACGCATGATACCGCGGGTGAGCGTGGTCTTGCCGGCACCGAGGTCCCCGGTGAGGTGAATCACACCACCCACGATGGGCGCACCCAATTCCGCCGAGTCGGCATCCAGTTTGAAATCCGGATCGACAAAGAATGCGCGGGCCAGCCGCTGGCCAAACTTCAGGGGCGCGGCCTCATTCTCCAGTTGTAGTTCGACTGTGTTGCTCATGTTGATGGTCGAGTTCGCTGCAGCTAGCCAGCGGGGGGATTGACCAGCCTCCGAATCTCCGGCAGCAGATCGGTAGCCAGCAGACCGCGCTGACCCTCGGTCGCGGCGAGATCCGCGGCTTCGCCATGAATACAGGCTGCCGCCTGTAAGGCCGTGACCAACGGCAATCCCTGGGCCAGAAAGCTGCCGCTGAGCCCGGCCAGCACATCGCCCATACCACCACTGGCCATGCCGGCATTGCCTTCGGTGCAAAGCAGAATTGCGCGCTGCGCATTCCCGCCACAGATCAGGCTGCCAAAGCCCTTGAGCAGGCAGGCACCGCCCCATTTCTCCTGCAGGTTGGCGATGGCGGCAAAGCGATCGGCTTGTATTTCGTCCCTACCGATACCCAAAAGGGTTGCCGCCTCACCAGGGTGAGGAGTAAGTATCCAGTTGTCCCTCTTTAATGAGGTTTGGCCATTGTCCTTCTCACTCAACAGATTCAGGCCATCGGCATCGACCACCAGCGGTGTGTCATTAGCAATCTGAGCGGACAGGGCGCGCTGCAATTGCTGCCGTGACCAATTGCTTCTTCCCAGTCCGGGCCCAACGACTATAGCGGTCGCTCGGTCGAGCAGGGCAGTAATCGCTTCCTCATTGCCACCATTATCTTCCGTGCCTAACACCATCAGTTCCGGACGGCGTGACAGCAAGGCCGGACGATGGTCGCTGCGGGTGAGTACACTGACCAGTCCGGCCCCACCGCGCAGGGCCGCTTCTGCGGCCATCAGCACAGCACCGCCCATGCCATGATCGCCACCGATTACCAGCACATGGCCAAAATCCCCCTTGTGACAGGCAGGCATTCTGGGAGCAAAGAGTCGGGTGACATCGTTGATGTCGATGCGCTGCACCGGTGTGCGTGGGGCGTGCGGGTGGTCAAACACCTGCGCAGGAATATCCAGGTCCGAATAGAGAAGCGTACCCGTGAAATTGGCAGCGAGGCCAGTCAACAGGCCCTGCTTCATGCCGATGAAAGTGCCTGTGAGATCCGCCTGCACTGCAGCGCCTAGCGGCATACCGGTATTGGCGGAGAGTCCGGAGGGTATATCCAGCGCAAGCACGGGAAGACTGCAGTCATTGATCAGATCGATGGCGGCGCGATAATCGCCTTCCACATCCCGATCGAGGCCAGTGCCAAGCAGCGCATCAACGACTACGGTGTAACCCGCTGCGTTCCATTCCCCATCCAGATCCTGCAATCTCACAACGGAAACGCCCTTCTCCAGCGCCCATTTCCAGGCACGGCGAGCGTCAGCTTTGAGCCGGGCAGGATCGACCAGGGTGACCACCTCTGCGGACAATCCCTGATCCCTGGCCAGGCCAGCAACGATATAGCCATCGCCACCGTTATTGCCCGCCCCGCAGAAACACACCACCCGGCGCGCCTCGGGCCAGCGATCCAGCAGCGCCTGGAAACTCACCAGCCCGGCCCGACGCATCAGGGTGAATCCCTCGATCTGAAAATCATCGATAGCCACGCGGTCAAGCTGCTGCACCTGGGCGGCCTGATAGAGAGCGCGGGGGAATCTGGCGCTGAGCTGTGCCATGTCTAATTAAACTTCTTGATCAAGCGGCGCACCAGGCGCAAGGCCGTTTCCAGTTCTTCGATTGGAATGTCTTCGGTGTTTTCGATGGCCCAGGGATCCTGCACCTCGCGCAGCATATTGTAAGTATCTATACCCTGCTCAGTCAGGGTAACCAACAGCGAGCGCTTGTGCTTGGGATTCGGCACATAGGCGAGCAAGCCATCATCCACCATGACATCGGTGATACGTTGCACGGCCTGGCGAGACTGGCCCAGCACCCTGGCGATACCCGGCACGGTGAGGCCGGAACTCGACAGTGCGATGGCGCCGATTACCTTCCAGCGGGCATGGGTCAGACCGAGTTTCTCGGTCATGGCATCGCCCTCGGAGATCAACAAACCATTGAGCCGAAAAACCGACAACACGAGGTCGAGGAATAGTACGCGTTTTGGAGAATGCACTCTTAATCCTATTTAGATCAAACAATCGCCCAGCGACGCCCACTGCCCTGAGGTTCGACAGGCGTTGGCGCCAGTCACCAACTCTGCGTAACACTGAATCTGCAAGGTCTCTGGCAGCATGTTGTCATTACCAGCCCACGAGGTCAAACAAAGTAGCCAATCAAACTATACGGGTCCGATCCGCGTCTTAAATAGGAAGCCGGGAAACTGACATCAAGTTAGCATCCCTCAATACCCAGACGCAGTCCGCCACTGCCCAGGCACCATCAACAAGGACTTACTCTATGCGAAAACAGCGAAACGGATTGATACTATCGGGCACTTTCGGCACCACCTTCCTGATTGCCATGGGCCTCGCCACACCCGTCTTTGCCCAACCCCAGCTTAGCGGCACACCGGATGAACTGAGGGGCTTCCTCTATCCTCGTGCGAACACGGTCAACATTAGTGGCGAAGCCGAACTCAATGCCTACAAGGACATCGCCAGAGTCAGCCTGCTGGTCACCACAGAGGCTCGCAACCTCAACCAGGCCATGTCCCTCAACGAGGAACTACGCGGAGACCTCATTACACAGTTCACTGCGGCAGGTATTCCGGCGGCGGATATCAACAACTCCAAGTTTGCGAGTTCACCCCAATACGGGCTGTTCGGGCGCAATCCCTCGTCCTACGAGGTAAGTGCAAGACTGGACGTGGAAGTCTCCAGCGAACAGGCACTGCAGCTACTCGCCGCTGCGGCAGACGAATACGATGAAGTGGAATTTGAGCGAGTGGAGTTCGAACACAGCGAGGAGGAAGCTTTCGAGGATGAGGTGC
Source organism: Pseudomonadota bacterium (assembly GCA_027621405.1). Taxonomy (GTDB): domain Bacteria; phylum Pseudomonadota; class Gammaproteobacteria; order Pseudomonadales; family Pseudohongiellaceae; genus UBA9145. The sequence continues at coordinate 106,943 of JAQCBT010000007.1, forward strand.
GGGAACTGGCCCTGCAGGACGTGATGGAGCAGAAAGCCTTCTACGAAGACACCCTGGGCCTGGAACTCCGCGCCATCAATTTCTTCTATGGCGGCATTCGCCAGATGGCCCGCGCCATGCCAGCTACCCTGGCGATGGAAGAAATGGCCATGGATGCGGTGGGTGGTCGCACAGCCGCCGCGATAACCTCCGCCCCTGCTGTTGCCCCCAGTTTTGATGAAGTAGAATACCAGACGTCCGTGACGGTGGTGTTCGAAATTGTCAGCGAGAGCCAAGACTAAAAGCGCTGCAATCATCCTGTCCACTCTGCTTGGTCTAGGTGCCCAGCTCAGTCAGGCAGATGCTATTGCCGACGCCGAACGATTGCTTCGGGTGAGCGAGACTGAGCGTCATTTTCAGTTCGCCGCCCGCAAGCAGACCAGTGACTTGCTGCGCGTCTACTCCGGCATCGTCGCCATGTCGGCGAATGTCGAACTCCCCAGGCATATCACCCAGGAAATCGAATCTTGCTACATGCAGGCCTATGCCTGGGACAGATTCGCCGGTGGCATCGCGGAAATCCTGGCCCAGCATTTCACCAGCAAGGAATTGCAGTTGCTGACAGATTTCTATCGCAACCGGGGTTTGTCGCCCCAGGACATCGAAAGCTTCAAGCAGGCGATCACCAAGGCCCGGGGCATCGAAGAACAGACCGCACTGTTCATGTTTAACAGCAGCAACGGTTGCGTCGAACAGGCTTCCCGGGTGATAACTGGCTACGTCGACTCCCTGTCTTCGACCGCAGATGACGTGGCCGACGACTAGATGACTATTTGCATGACAGACTACAAGACGAACTACACAAGAAACCGGAACCCGCGAGCGAGTCTCTCCAGACCATGAACAAGCAACTGCGACCAGACCCGGCGATCGAACAGGACAAGGCTGAATGGAAGCAGGCGCTGCAGGACATACTCGATGCCTATGGCCCGGAAGGTGTCCAGGAAATTCTCAACTGCCTCTCTACCTGGTGCGGTGAACGCCAGATCGATGTCAACAAGGTCACCGTCAATACACCCTACCTCAATACGATTTCCCGCACCGAACAACCTGCCTATCCAGGCGACCTGGAACTCGAACAGAGACTGGAAAACATCCTGCGCTGGAACGCCATGGCCATGGTGCTTCAGGGTCAGGATGCGGGAACCGGTGTAGGCGGCCACATCGCCACCTATGCCTCCGCGGCCAAACTCATGGAGGTAGGCTTCAATCACTTCTTCCGTTGCAAGAGTGACGACTATGGCGGCGACCTGGTGATCCCCCAACCCCACGCCTCCCCGGGAATCTACGCAAGATCCTGGCTAGAAGGTGTGCTCAGTGATGAACAGGTGCACAATTACCGCCGCGAATTGCAGCCGGAGGGGGGCCTGACTTCCTACCCGCACCCCCGCTCCATGCCGGACTACTGGCAAGTACCCAATGCCTCCATGGGACTCTCCACGCCGACGGCAATCTACCAGGCGCGCTTCGCCCGCTACCTGGAAAACCGGGGGCTGAAACCCAAACTCGGCGGCAAGGTATGGTGCTTCATCGGCGACGGCGAGGCGGACGAGCCCGAAGTACTGGGCACTATTAATATTGCCTCGCGTGAAGGACTCGACAACCTTATTCTGGTGGTCAATTGCAATCTGCAGCGACTTGACGGTCCGGTACGCGGCAATGGCAAGATCATCCAGGAACTGGAAGCCTCGTTCATCGGCGGTGGCTGGAATGTCATCAAGGTGATCTGGGGCGGTGGCTGGGACAAACTGCTTGAGATCGATGCCAATGCCACCCTGCGCCGCCGCATGGAAGACTGCGTCGACGGCGACTATCAGCGTTACTCGGTTTTACCTGGCAACATGCAGCGGGAACACTGGGTGGGTGACAATGCCGAACTCAGAAGCATGATGAATGACCTCAGTGATGAGGACGTGAAACAGATCAAACGTGGTGGGCAGGATGCCGAAAAGATTTATGCCGCCTATGCCAGGGCGGTAAGAAGCAAGGGCAAGCCGACCGTCATCCTCATCAAGACGGTGAAGGGCGATGGGCTTGTAGATGCGGCCGGCAGCAACACCGTTCACCAAAAAAAGAATTTCGATGGCGAGCAGCGCCTGGCGATAGCGCGCAACTTTGGCATCCCACTGGGCGATGAGGCCATCAAGGCGGCACAGTTCTACAAGCCACCCGCCGACAGCGCGGAGGTGCTGTACCTAAAATCGCGGCGCCGGCAACTGGGGGGACAGATTCCGAAACGGCAATCGGAATGCATAAGACTCAAGGCGCCTGCACTGGAGAAGTTTGATTCTCTCGTAGCCAATCCCGGTGAGCGCAGCCAGTCCACCACCATGGCGCTGGTGCGCATCCTCTCCATACTGATGCGGGAGAAAGAAATCAGCCGCTACATCGTACCCATCGTTCCCGATGAGGCACGCACCTTCGGCCTGGAAGCCCTGTTCAAGATCGCCGGTATCTTTTCCCTGCAGGGGCAGAACTATACACCGGTGGATGCAGACACCCTGGTCGCCTATCGGGAAGCCGAAGACGGCCAGATTCTGCAGGAAGGCATTTGCGAGACTGGAGCCCTGGCGTCATTCCTCGCAGCGGGTACCGCATACTCCGTCCATGGTGTACCCACCATCCCCTTCTACTTCTTCTATTCTATCTTCGGTTTCCAGCGGGTGGGCGACATGATATGGACCTGCGGCGATATGTTGTGCCGCGGATTCCTCATCGGCGGCACCGCGGGCAGGACGACCCTCAATGGCGAGGGCATCCAGCACCAGGATGGTCACTCCCAGATCATCGCCAGCACCTATCCCAACCTGAAGAGCTATGACCCCGCCTTCGCCTATGAGTTGGTAGTCATCGTGCGCGAGGGCATACGGCGCATGTACGACGAGCAGGAAAACATCTTCTATTACCTGACCGCCTATAATGAAAACTACGCGATGCCGGCGATGCCACAAGACCCGGCGACAACCGATGGCATCATTGCTGGTGCCTATCATTTCGCTGCCAGCAAAGACAAAAAGACTTCGCAAGTCCACCTGCTAGGCAGCGGGTCCATCATGCAGCAGGTGCTGCAGGCCCGGGAAAAACTGGAAGCCCTCGGCTTTGAAGTGAGCGTATGGAGTGTCACCAGCTATAACGAGTTATATCGGGATGCAGAAGCCTGCGAGCGTTACAACCGCCTGCACCCGGAAGCCGAGCAACGCAGTACCTATGTCAGCGAGATGTTCCGCGATACCCAGGGCTGCTATGTCGCCGTCAGCGACTATATGAAGAGCCTGCCCCACAGCATTGCACCCTGGATGCCAGAGAATTACCTGGTGCTGGGCACAGATGGTTACGGGCGCAGCGAGACCCGGCCAAGTTTGCGTGAGTATTTCGAAATTAGCGCTGACTATGTCTGTCACGCCGCGCTGGTGGGATTGTTGCGGGCGAAAAAGGTTAACAAGGCTGAGTTCAGGAAGGCCGTTGAGTCACTGGCTATCGATCCTGACAAGGCAGATCCGGCACTGCACTAAACTCTATGCCTTGCGCGGGAACTAGTGTGTCAGTGAATACATCAGGTAGTTGATGCCAAGCCGGTACGCTGAATTCGCGTAGCGAGTCGGGTAGGCAGGATGATACGTGTGTTCCCAACCATCACCCATATCGGAATTCCAGTTGATCAGCACCATGACCCTGCCATCATCATCGAGGATGGCGTGATTACTGGCGAAATCGATTCCCTGCTCCCCATATTCATCGCTACGGTAGAGCGCGGGTATCATCTGTGGCCCTTCGATGTCGTAATAGACATGGAAGATTTCGTGATCGGGTTGCAGTTCAATGATTTCCCGGTCGGGAAACACCTGGCTGAAGGCCGCGTAGAAATTATCCCATTGGCGCTGTCCCCAGAAATCATCGATCAGCAGGAAACCGCCCCGCAATAGATACTCGCGCAGGTTTTCGGTTTCCCGAGGGCTGAGGAGTATGCCGCCGTTCTGTCCTACCTCCAGCATATAGAGGAAGGGGTAATCAAAAATCTTCTCATCGTCGAAACGCAACACGATGGGATCGCTCATGACCCGGACGTTGGTCAACCGGGACACGCCCCGCAGGAAATTCATGTCGGCGTCGGGAAAATCGATGGACCAGGTACCGTAGCCGAAGCCACCGCCATAGTAGGTGTCGAACTGCACCCGCACGAAGTTGAACTCGCCACCCTCGTCGTAGCCGAGGTCGTAGATCTCATCCTGGCTGCCCGCGATCTGGGGATATACCTGAGCACCGAGCGCGCCGGATAACACTAGCAGCGCGATAGCGAATGAGAAGAGGGGGAATTTCCCGGGACTGCGGGGCATTAACAAGATCCTGAATTAGATGGCATTCAAGTGTCTCCACTTTCCGCTGAAGTTTCAAGCAATCGAGTTCACCTGCCTGTCCAGAAAATCTCCAAAATCGTGCTTTGCTTTTTCAGATTCTTGCCTACACTAATCTAGAGATTCGGGGTTTCGTCAGCTGTTACGGCCGGTAGTCAATCACCGGCCCAGAGATAGATGAACGAGGAAGCCGACCAGAAGTCATGTCACAGGGAAGTGCGTGTGGTCGGCTTACCCTGGCTCGTTCTCTTCACCAGTTTATGCACCAGGAATTATTCACTGGGGTGCGCGCAGAGACGCGCAGTAGTCTTCGCTGGTCAAGGCCGGGGTGAACCAGATGTAATCGTAGGCAGGAATCTCGCCAAAGCGCTGTAGGTACTCCTCGGCATCGACAACATCCTCCTGCACTTCCAGAAAGGCCAGGGACAATATGTCTTCCCGGGAAAGTGATCGATCGCCCTGCAACAGGTAATTTGGCACACCAAGATCCTGGCGTATGTGGTAATTGCCTGCGATCAATACCACAGCCCCGTCAGCCACTGCTCCTTGCATGGCGGCAGCCATCGTAAAATCCCTCTGCTGCTGAACCCGTAGCATGGCCGGAAACTGGGATGCAGGCAGCATGCCACAGTGGCTCTCATCGATATCCCTGTTCAGTTGCTCCATGGTTACCGCGTCAAACACCGCGGCCAGGTGTTGGTAGTCTGCCGCGTCGGCGCCGTAGATCTGCCCGACGTCTGCAGCGCTGATGTTGCCGGAGAAAATAGGTACCCGGCGAGAGTAAGTGGCTTCTACCAATGGACCGTAGAAATTCCAGTCCCATCCCTCGACGTCCCATTGCAGGTAGTCGCGGATCTCTGCGCTGGATTCCAGGTCCTGCTGGTTCAGTGCCGTCAGTGCCTCGTCGGCCCCGCGGTCCAGCATCTCGAACACGACACCAGCGACGGCTTCATCCTGCAGCAATCCCTCCAACATATACATCTGTAAGGCGTGGTGATCAGGATTGTCGTGCTTCTCACCCAATAAAAGATACCTGGCCTCGTTTACGGCACTCCACAATTCAGTCTCGCTGACGAAGCGCGTCGCATGGCTATCCCAGATTTTTCCTACCAGGGGATGATCGCGGTACAGGTCGGTCTGCCACTGTCGCTCACCGGACTGTGCCGCAACATCCGATTGTGCGCAACCTGCCAGCAATAGTGCCGATGCAGCCAGCATTGCCCAGCTGCTAATTTGTGCCACCCATCTGCTGCCAGTTGGCATAGATTTCATCACTCCAGAAATTTTGAAAGAAGGCGATTGCGGCAAGCTTCTGTTCCTCATCGAGTTGCTCTGCAAATCCGGGCATCTGACCACCCAAGGGTACACCACCTTCATTAATTACCTGCAGCAGCACCGACAGGGGATGATGCCAGGCATGGGCACTGCCATTAAGTGGGGGTGGTGGAAACGAACCATCGGCCAGACGTTGGCGCCAGTCTTCGTGCAAGCCCTGCGCGGCGTTTCCATGGCACAGCGCGCAGTTGTCGGCAAAGACCTGCCTTCCCATCTCAACCTGCTGTGGCCCATACCAGCGCTGGGTCTGGGGGTCGACTCCATCGCCCACACCCGGGCCATTACCCTCGTCGCCGCTGCAGGCGAACAACACAGCCACGATCAGGCCAAGTCCTGTCTTGCTTAGCACTTGCATGGAAACAGCCTACTTCTTGGGGTAGTCAAATTCCACCAGGGTGCCGATGCCAGCCTCAATGTCAGCCCAGTCATCGATATCCAGAGAGATCTCCACCAGCCCGCAGGTAGGGATATTGTCGATCTCCGTATTCGCCATCACATTGGCAAATTCGGTAATAGCGGGATTGTGGCCCACCAACATCGCCGAATCACAAGCATCGTCCACCAGACTGGCAGCCTTCAGGAACATGCCGGTGCCGGCGAAGTAGAGCTCTGGATTACTGACGATGTCATCTACTGGAAAGTCCAGGGCCTCGGCTATCAACTTGGCCGTGGTCTTTGCCCGCAGCGCAGGACTGGAGATGATACTGCAGGGATTTACCCCGCGTTGCTTGAATCGCTCCCCCATGATGGGTGCGTCGTGGAAACCACGCTCGCTGAGCGGCCGCTCAAAGTCTTTAAGTTCTGGGTTATCCCAACTGGATTTTGCGTGACGCAGTAAATAGAGCGTTTTCATTTCATTGCCGGGGGTGGGCTGGCGGCTGATGATGCCCGGAGCCGCCTGTTGGTCTGTCTTGCAGCCTTATACCGCAATCTCAATCTCAACTCCAGAAAAGTCGGGTAGCCGACGATACCCTAGTCATTAAATGAAAAATCGGCCGGGTTTGCGCGAATTGGAGCGCAGTTTTTGAGTGCCGAAAGCAGAGCCAGGAGCAAATTAATGGCCATACGCAGAATCACCACTACCTTGATGATTGGGAGCCTGTGGGCTGGAGGGGTTATCGCCCAGGAAGAAGATGGAATCAGCACCGAAGTCGAACTGGGTGCGGTAGTGACGACAGGAAATACCGAGAATGAAAATCTTAATTTTCGCGGTGAGGTCGACTGGCGCGATGGTCGTTGGGAATATGGCTTCCTGATCGATGGCTTTCGCTCCTCCCAGGAAGACAGGCTGACTGCCAACCGCATGTACTACGTGGCCGATGCCGAGTATGACCTGAATGAAGACAGTTTTATCCTCACTCGTCTCGCCCATGAAGATGATGAATTCAGCGGCTATGACTACCAGTCGGATTTCTCGGTCAGCTACGGTCGCAATCTGCTGACCTCCAGGGAGAACATGGCTCTCACCCTCAACATAGGTGCGGGTGCTCGTCGCAGCAAGAGTGCGGACGAGGAGTTCAGTGAAGCGATTCTGCGCCTAGCTGGCGACTATGAGTGGAATATTTCAGAATCTGCCATCTTCGGACAGACCCTGAGCGCTGAATCCGGTGACAAGACCAGTATCTTCCGTTCTGAGTCCAGTATCGAGACCCGCATACTGGATAACCTTTCACTAAGGTTTTCGTTTAACATTAAGCACCAGACCGAAGTGCCGCGAAACCGGGAAAAGACCGATACCGAAACAGCCATAACGTTCGTTATGAATTTCTAGCAGTTTCACCCGCCGGGCAGAACACGATCAACTGGGCTGCCCGGTCGTATCCCCTGTTCATACTATAATCCTCGGTTTGTCTTCGATACCAAGGAGCATTCATGACACCTGTCGTCCGCGTTTACTGGCTTATAACCCTGGTCTTCCTGCCCCTGAGCTTGCTGTGGCTTCACCTCAGCACCGGTGGTGTCTATTCGGCGAGTGAGCTTGCCTCCAACCCTTTGGCAGTTTTCTTTACCTTTGTGTTTGCCTTGTGGGCAATATGTGGCGGCTACGACATTCTTTTCAGTGTTAGCAATCTGCGCCGCAACTACCCGGTACTGGCCAATATTCGCTACTTCCTTGAACATTTTCGGCCGGAGATTCAACAGTATTTCATTTCCAACAATCTCGAAGAAAAGCCCTTCAGCCGTGAACGACGCAATCTGGTTTACCGCCGCTCCAAGGGTCTTAATGACACGATTCCCTTCGGCACCGAACAGGACATCATGGCAGATGGCTATCGCAGCCTGCTGCATTCGATCAATGCCGTACACATCGACGACAGCGAAGCACGAGTCGACTTCGGCGGGCCACAGTGCAGCAAACCCTATAGCGCATCGAGATTGAATATTTCCGCCATGAGTTTCGGCTCCTTAAGCTCCAGCGCTATCGAAGCCTTGAACAAGGGAGCCAGGCTCGGCGGCTTTGCCCACAACACCGGCGAGGGTGGACTCAGTCCCTATCATTTGAAACATGGGGGTGATCTGATCTGGCAACTGGGTACGGCCTACTTCGGATGCCGGAATAAAGACGGTATGTTCGACGATGGCGCCTTCGCCGAACGCGCGTCCAGAGAAGAAATCAAGATGACTGAGATAAAGATTTCGCAGGGAGCGAAGCCCTCGCACGGCGGCGTGTTGCCCGGTGCGAAGGTCACCCAGGAGATCGCGGAAATCCGGCTCGTTGAAGTTGGCAAGACAGTCAACTCACCGGCTACTCACCCTGAATTCTCAACCCCAGTGGGGCTATTGGAATTTGTTCAGCGAGTGAGGGAAAAGAGCGGCGGCAAGCCCGTGGGCTTCAAGCTCTGCATTGGGCGTCGACATGAATTTCTCTCTATCGTGAAAGCCATGCTGGAAACCGGAATTCTCCCGGATTTCATTACCATCGGCTCGGAAGGGGGTACCGGCGCCGCTCCCACCGAGTTCGCCAACAGGCTGGGGATGCCTTGCCTGGAAGCGACCCACTATGTGAACCAGGCACTGATCGGCGCCGGGCTCAGAGACTCAATCCGTATTATTTCATCCGGTATTACCGCCACCGGCTTCGACATGCTGGAGAAGATCGCCGTTGGGGCCAACACGGTAAACGCCGCGCGCTCCATGATGCTCGCACTGGGCTGCATACAGGCCCGCACCTGTAATACCAACAGATGCCCTACGGGCGTGGCTACCCAGGATCCCTTCCGCTCCCGGGCCGTGGATATCGAGGACAAGTCACTGCGGGTGAAGCGTTATCACAACGCCACAGTGAACTCGTTTCTCGAGCTTTGTGGTGCCATGGGGTTTCAGCATCCCGATGACCTCAAACCCGATGATCTCCTGCGCCGCTGCGATGAGTACACCCGAACTTTTACCCAGATCTATGCGCCGCTGGCAGCAGGCCAACTCCTGACCGCAGAGATTCCGTCGGATTACAGTGCAGACTGGGCCAGGGCGAAGGCCAGCAGCTTCTAGGCAGGTACATGGGTAATCCCCCGGGACTCTCCAGGTTTGCGCCCTCGAGCTAACTGCCCTGCAGCGCCCCGGTGGTCTCGCCCGGCAATCCGGCGCTATACTTCTGGTATGGCTACGATTATCCAGAAAAGCCCGATGCATCTGCCTCGCCTGTTGTTGGCCAGCCTCCTGTTACTCATCCCTGTAGTGCCGGTTAATGCCGACCAGAAGGATGAGCGCCTGAACGAGTTATTCGCGGATCTGGGTGACACTTCAGATATCGGGAGTATTCGTGCCACAGAGAACCAGATCTGGGAGATCTGGCTGCAGCATGCCAATCCGGATGTCGAACGCCTGCTGGTGATGGGAACCGAGCGCATGAACACCCGCCAATACCCTGAAGCATTGCTGATCTTTAACCAGCTCGTGGAAAGTGTTCCGGATTTCGCCGAAGCATGGAACAAACGGGCGACCCTGTTCTACATGCTGGGTAACTTCGAGGCATCCATAGAAGACATTGAGACCACACTGGAACTCGAACCGCGTCACTTCGGCGCGCTGTCTGGTCTGGGTCTGGTATATCTGCAACAGGGAGAATTACAGAAGGCGCGCGAAGCTTTTGAAAACCTGATCGAGGTACACCCGCACAGTCCCAACGCCCAGGAGAACCTGCGCTACGTTATGGAGCGGTTGCAGCGAGATCTGATCTGAGAGTAGCTGCAGTTGCGAATCGCACTTGCTTATGAGGCTCTGGCCTTGTGCAGGAAACAGAGACAAAAAAAGGGTTGCCGTAGCAACCCTTTTTTATTTCGAAGCGTGAGTCTTACTGGGAACGTGTACCAGTAACACCGAAAGCACCGAAGTCGCTGCCGAATTCACCGCTCAGGGAATCGCCATCGACCTGGCCAGAGAATTCCAGGACAAGAGTCTGGCCCTGGGCATCTATCTCAGCATCGAATGCAATGCTGTTGCCATCGTAGGTGATACCACCGATTGGTGCTTCACCCAATTGATCGGAACCCATTATTCCAGTGCCATCGGCATTCAGGGTCAGGCGCGCAGGCAGAGCGCCCAGAGGAGTGTTCATTTCCACGTCCCACACACCAACGCCGGGAGGAGTGGATGCAGCGCATCCAACCAGAACAGCCAGGCCAAGTACCAACAATCCGCTCTTAAAATTTTTCATGTAGTTCTACCTTTCTATAATCAGCTTATTTGCTATTAGCTTTGAATTTGCTCAACTTCAGTCCTACAACAGAAGCCCGGAGTTACCGTCTGGAGCAGCCGTTGGCCATCTCAACCCCCACCCCCTTCTTCGTGGAGTTGCCTCAATTGAAAACGGTTCGCCTATTGTCCTGCTAATTGACTTACAGTCAACCTCGAAGGGCCGCCAATCTTCACCGCCTGTCTGAAATAAGGGGCGCTTGGCGGCTCGATCAAAATTTCGTCATTCAATCGCCCAGGCTGTGAGCCAGGAGCGCTTCACCTCCTGAAAACCCATGGCACGAATGGCACGCTCCAGTCCCGGCATATGGGCAGCGCCGTAGAACAAACTGATGCTGCGCTTGTCGGTTTCCTGTAGGGCTTCTTCCAGTCTGGCGATGGCTACACGATTGCGGTCACCAAGCAGGGTGAGACCAGCTTCCAGTTGTGGATCCAGCAACAGGCTATCTGTCCTGCCCAGTTCCCTGGCCAGAAGATACTTCAGGGCCTGTGACTGGTTCTCCATGGACAATGCCATCAGCAGGCTGCTGACCTTGAGCTCACCCGGCTCGAGATCTCGCGATTGCGCGCTGGCCTGCTGGGCCATGGCCACATCGAAGATCATGGTGAAGAAGTTCTCATCTTTTTCCTCCATGATGTTGCCGAGCTGAGCAGGGCTGAGGTCGGCGTGACGGAAATTTAAAGGCGTGTAATCGATTTGCTGCAGTTGGAATTCGACCTCCAATAATCGGGCAACGAGGGTCTGTACCATGCCCAGGGGCGAGCCTCCTGTAACAACGCTTTGCGGGCCAGGCCTCTGGTCGGGTTCAGCCACCATCTCGTAGAGCACGAGATCCTGGGTAGTGAAAAACTCGTTTAACATGGAGTAGTACGCCAGGTCGGCAATATGAATCGCAGCTACCAGATTGACTTCCCTGTCTGCGGCGTCTCTGTAGCTGCCAATAGCGGTTTGCAGTTGTCCCTGCCATTCACGCGTACCATCCAAGAAGCGCACGAAGCCGCCGTCCTGGGCGTTGCAGATACTGGCCCAGAGAAGGCATAGCAGCACACCCGATTTAGCTATCATGGAATTCACCGCCTGACTGGCCTCCTGTGTTTGCTAAATTGGATGCAGGCAGTCTGGAACTGCTGCCGCTTCCCGGGCTGGCCTCACCTGCAAGGAACTTCACCTCGTCGGAAAATCAGGTAGACGTGGCGCCTTCTATCCTGTCGGTGGGGCAACAGTCCGCCCCCTGAATCAGTCGACAGAATGGGCTCACCATCCCCATGCCGACCACTGGAGCAAGGATATAAATCCACAGATGTTCGAAGTTGATGGCGGCGAGCGCTGGGCCGAAGGATCGAGCGGGGTTCATTGAGGCACCAGTAACCGGGCCAGCGAACAATGCCAGCAAGGCTACCATGCCACCCACGGCAGCACCTGCCATGATGCCCTTTTCCTGGTGGGCGGTGGATACGTTGAGAATGATGAACATCAGGCTGAATGAAATCAGCACTTCCATGAGGAAAGCGCGCGGCACATCGATCGCTGGCATCGTCGCGCCGTAATTACTGTGCTCCGGGAAGAGGACGAGCAGGACCACACCTGCCACTGCCGCGCCAGTGAGCTGGGCCACCAGGTAGGCAGGTATTTCACTGGCACCTATGCGGCCTGCGAAATAGAAGCCGATGGTGACCGCTGGATTAATGTGTGCGCCGGAGACATTGCCAAGAGCGTAGATGATGGCCATCACTACCAGACCGAAGACGGCGTTGACACCGATGTGGCCGAGCACGCCGCCGTATAGGTCGTTGACTACAATTGCCCCACAACCCACAAACACGAGCAGGAAAGTGCCAAGAAATTCTGACGTCACTATATCTGTCTTCACCGCTATCTCCACTGTAAACAATCAGCAGCCTAATGATAAACCTTGACTAACAGTCACTGTAACTAGCAGACCGGTCCCCGCCACGCCAGATCGAGAATTTCCCGCACTTGCGTGGCGCTTTGCAGTGGCCGAGGATTCTTCCTCACCACCGGATGGGCGATCGCGCGGTTGGCTATTGCGTCGAGCTGCTCTTCCTTCACCCCAACCTGGGCCAGGGTCGTGGGCAATCCCAGTTCGGTGATCAGGGTAGCCACGGCCGCGCTGGCAGAAGATCCAGGCATCCCCAATGCCTGCGCGATCCCGCCCTGGCGTTCGGAAAGCGTGCTCGCATTCCAGGCCAAAACCGCCGGCAGCATAACACAGGAAGTGTGACCGTGAGGGACACCGCAGTAGCTGCCCAGGATATAGCCGATACCATGGCTGGCGCCGTGGGCAACCGTGCCGAGGCCACAGCAGGCCAGCCAGACGGCTTGCTGGTTCAGGTCTCTTGCCGCCAGGTCCGCGAGATCTCCGTGCGCTGCTGGCAGTGACTGCTTGAACAGGCGCATGGCGTGCAAGAAGTGTCCATCCAGGTAGGGGGTCGACTCAGCGGAACAATATCCCTCGATGGCGTGATCCAGCGAACGGATTGCTGTGGACAGCCACAACCACTCGGGGGTGTGTGCACACAGCGCCGGATCATAGATGATAACCTGTGGGCAGAGATTCGGCGCCCGATAGCCCTCTTTCGCTGCAGCCCTGGTGTCCAGAACTCCCGCGTTATTGCTGTACTCGGCCCCGGAGAGGGTGGTAGGAATTGCGATCTGGCGGATACGGGGCGTGTTGCTGAACAGGCTGTCATCCCCGACCCGCGGGCCCCGGGTGCCGTCTGATCTCTGGGCATATTGCAAAAGATCTGCTGCGCCTTGCAGATCCTGGTCGATGATCAGCTGTATGGCCTTGCAGGCATCGATGATGGAACCTCCACCCAGCGCGATCAACAGGTCTGCGTTCTTTTCCCGAGCCAATTGGGCAGCTGCCAGCACATCTTCCCGCGGGGTATGTGCGCGGATCGAGCGACAGAGACCCACGCAGCGAGCGCCCAGCGCGGACCGCAATTCAGCGAAATCGTCGGTACTCTTTGCAAGGCTGCCAGACGCCACCAGCAATGCACGGCTAACGCCCAGTTCAGTCATGACCCGGGGCAGGATTTCGGCTGCGTCGGCATCGGTGATGACCCGTTCCAATGCGGTGTATCTAAATTCCATGGCAGTGGCCGATCTCGATCAGCATTTCATCTGAAATAAGGGAATTTCTCTCTTAATCAACATGTTACTTGATTCATGAAAAGTGGGTGTCCTGAGACTTTCTGAGACTTTGAGGTGCTGGCATGGGTTTGAGTTTACGCTGGAACGACTGCTTTCACCTAGGGGCCGAAGTCGCTGTCATCGCCAAGTGCGGAACTGGGGGTTACAATGAGGGGTTATCACTATTCGGTACGAATTCCAACGCCTGTGGGGGGCGCGAGATATGGCTACTTTTAAGGTAAATGGCGTAGAGCATACGGTAGATGTAGAGGCCGATATGCCTTTGTTGTGGGTGCTCCGCGATGAGCTGGGCATGACAGGAACCAAATTCGGCTGTGGCATCGCCTCCTGTGGCGCATGCACCGTCCACGTGAATGGCAGCGCGGTGCGCAGCTGCGTGTTACCGGTATCGGCCGTCGAGGGCCAGGACATCACCACCATCGAGGGACTGGCACAACAGGCGCGCACTTCTTCAACGGGTGTAGGCACTTTCACCCCAACGTCACAGTTGTCCGCCGTGCAGCAGGCCTGGATAGACCACCAGGTACCCCAGTGTGGCTACTGCCAGTCAGGCATGATCATGGCGGTCTCTTCCCTGCTGGCAAGCAACCCCAATCCCTCTGATGCAGAGATCGATGCCAGCATCAATAACGTGTGCCGATGCGGGTCCTACCCCCGCGTCCGTCGCGCCATTCGTTCAATCACAGCTTAAGGAGGCATGACCATGAAGATTTCGAGACGCCGTTTCATTCTCGCCTCCGCGGTTGCCGGTGGCGGCTTGCTGGTCGGTTACGCGGCAACACGCCCCAGCAAGCACAGGGTAGCCAACAACACCCTGGCAAGCGGTGACGAGAAATTCGTCACCAACTTCATCAAGATCGACCCGGACAACCAGATCACCATCTACGTACTGCATTCAGAAATGGGCCAGGGCATTCATACCGCTCTCGCCCAGATGGCAGCCGATGAACTGGATGCCAACTGGGAAGATGTGCGAGTCGAGCAGGCACCTGCCCTCGACCTGTACGCCGCCAGCGATATGATCAATGGTTTCGCGGAAGAGTACGGCCTGCCCAACTTCCTCAAGGGCATGGTTGCATCGCTTTCTCCTGCCATCGCAGGCATTGCAAACCTGCAGATTACCGGTGGTAGCGCATCAGTTCGTTACACCGGCCAACACGGCATGCGCTATGCCGGCGCCGCAGCTCGCGAGATGCTGATCCAGTGCGCCGCCGAACAATGGGGTGTAGCGGCCAGCGAATGCACAACCGAGCTCAGTCATGTACAGCACAACGCCAGTGGACGTTCACTGAGCTATGGCGAACTGACTGCCGCCGCAGCCGAACTGGAACCTCCCAGCGATCCGCAACTCAAGGATCGCTCCCAATTTAACATCATGGGCAAGGCGATATCCCGGGTGGACATCCCTGCCAAGGTAGACGGCAGTGCAGAATTCGGCATGGATCATCACAGTGAAGATATGCTGTACGCCGCCATTCGCCTGGCACCTGTCTTCGGCACAAAACTCGTGTCCGTGGATGCCAGTGAAGCCTTGCAACGTCGCGGCGTTAAGCGAGTCATCGAGCTGGAAGATTCCGTCGCGGTAGTCGCCGACAATTACTGGCGTGCCAAGGAAGCCCTGAAACTGGTCAAGTCCGTATTCGAGTCTTCCGAAAACGACAGCGTCTCCAGCGCAGACATCGCGGCCCGCTTCGATGCCGAGCTGGCCAACAGCGATGGCGACAAGGACTTCGAACTGGGTGACGCTGAATCAGGACTGGAAGCCGCCGCCGATGTCATCGAGGCGAGCTACCGTGTGCCCTATCTGGCCCACGCACCCATGGAGCCCATGAACTGCACCGTGCACATTCATGATGGCAAGGCAGACCTGTGGACTTCAACCCAGGACCCCTTGTCCATGCGCGGCCGGGTCGCCTCGGTAGCCGGACTCAGTGAAGACGATGTGACCCATCATCCCAGTTACGTCGGTGGTGGTTTCGGTCGTCGCCTGCCCTTCAACTGGAACGTCATCGATCATGCCACCAAGGTTGCCATGGAGTTTGACGTGCCGGTGAAGACCGTGTTCAGTCGTGAAGACGACATGCAACAGGACTACTATCGCCCAGCGGTGTTCTCCAATTTCCGCGGTGGCCTGGATGCCAGCGGTAATGTCACCACCTGGCATAACCGCTTCACCGGCCCTATCCAGGTACCGGGTGCATCACACATTCCCTATGCCATCGCCAACCAGTCCATCCGTGTCGTGGACGGTGAGACCCACGTACCTATCGCCGCATGGCGTAGCGTGGACCATTCCCAGCAGACTTTCTTCATTGAGTCTTTCATGGATGAACTGGCCCACCGAGCAGGCAGGAACCCCTACCAGTTCCGCATGGATCTGCTGAATGGCCATCCTCGTCACCAGCGTGTGTTGCGCACTGCGGCTGAAGCCGCCGGCTACGGAGAGAACCTGCCGGAAGGCCATGCCCTGGGCCTGTCGATACAGGAAAGCTTTGGCAGTATCTGCGCGCAGGTTGCGGAAGTGTCTATCGAAGCAAACGGCCAGCCACGGGTGCACAAGGTTACGGCTGCAATCGATTGCGGCTGGGCCGTGAATCCGGATGGCGTGGAGTCTCAGGTTGAGAGTGGCATCATCTTCGGCTTGTCCGCGGCACTCTACGGCGAGATATCCATCGAGAACGGTCGGGTGGCACAGAATAACTTCCCGGATTACGAGATGGTGCGCATGGCGACCACGCCGGAGATCGAAGTGCATATCATCGAATCCGGCGAGGCGCTGGGTGGATTGGGCGAGCCCGCCACACCACCAATCGCTGCGGCAGTTACCAATGCCATCTACATCCTCACCGGACAGCGAGTTCGAGAGCTACCCATCAGGAAGCACAAGCTGAACCCTTCGCCTTCGCTGGCATCGGTTTAGGATTGTACTGCTAGACAGAAAGGGAGGCAGAGAAATCTGCCTCCCTTTTTTATTGTTCTTTGCAGATTTGCGTGAATTGAGATCAAGCTCCGCTCGTGAAGCTGGTTGTTGTATCAGTTTCGGCAGAGCAATCTTTCCGGGTATCGCCTTGCCGGGCAGGAGGAGCGCTGATGGGTGGTACGCTACTTGCTGACTTGGTCTCACTTCGATCAGATAAGTGGTGGAGCGGAGTCGCGAAAGTATTTATATGTGGAAGCGGAAAGAATGTTTCGATGTCTCAGCTGTCAATAACCGAGCTGCTGTGGCTATCTTTTTCTATTGCAAGGAGATCAATCGAGGCGCTTTCTGAATCTCGCGATAGACAGTACCAGCGCCACGACCATGAACACCGCCAACGCGATCAGTTCATCCCACATCGAAAGAATATCCGCTCCGCGCAATATGATGCCGCGAATAAGACGATTGAAATGGGTAAGCGGCAACACCTCGGCAATCGCCTGTGCCAGAGGCGGCATACCATCGAAGGGAAACATGAATCCTGATAACAGAATCGAAGGTAGCAGTATAAAGAATGTCATCTGCATGGCCTGGAACTGGGTTGTAGCCAGAGTCGATAAAAGCAGACCCAGCGACAGGTTGGTCGCGATAAACAACAGCGAAGCCCAGAGTATGTGCAGGTAGTCACCACGAATGGGCACCTCGAAGAAATAGCGACCCAGGGACAGGATAATGACCAGCTGCAGCAGACCTATGACGATGTAGGGGAAAATTTTCCCCAACATGAGTTCGGGGGTCTTGACCGGTGTGTTGATGAGGAACTCCAGGTTGCCCCGCTCCCGCTCCCGCACGATCGCTACCGCAGTGAACAACACCATGGTCATGGTGAGTATCACGCCTACCAGGCCCGGTACGATATTAACGGCAGAGCGGCGTTCCGGATTGTAGTAGTTGCGCACCACGATCCTGTTCTGCTGACTCGTCCGCTGCTGATTGTCGAAGGCGACGGGCGCGGCCGTGAGCTGCTGTGCAACACCGAGGATGATCGGGTCTGTGCCGTCTACCAGCAACTGCGCAATTTGCCTGCCATTACCGATTACTCGTCGATCGAAGTCTTCCGGAATGAAAATACCTATCGAGATCTGCCCGGCATCCATCAAGGAGTCCAGCTCCTGCAGACTCGCAGCCCTGTGCTTGAGATCGATGACCTGGGTCGCCGTGAGCTCACTCACAAACTGCCGAGAGAGGTGGGTATCTGCCTCATCCACGTAGGCGGCTGACAAGTACCGCACGTCAGTGTTGATGGCATAACCAAACATCAATAGCTGGATTAGTGGTATTCCCACGATCATGCCGAAGGTCAGTCGATCCCTGCTTAGCTGCAGGAATTCCTTGCGCATGACGGCGAAGATTCTGAGCAGGGTTTTCACGCTGCTTCACCTTGCGAATCCTGTTTTCCCTCATCCTCGCGACGGCGTAGTTCGGTGACGGCGACGAACACGTCTTCGAGGTCGGGGAATACCGCTTCCACTTCAGCCTCTATGCCTGCCTCACCCAGCCTCTTCTGCACAAGCTGCACACCGTCACGCTGCTGTTTGGGCATTAGGACCCGCAGACGAACTCCCAGTTGAGTGATACTGGTGATAGCAGATTCGTCGCTCAGGCAATTGCGCGCCGTGTTGGGGTCCTGGGCGATGACCTCGATGACCTGGGAGGTGATCTCCTTACCAAGCTGTCTTGGAGATCCGTCAGCAACTTTCACTCCCTGATCCAGGATTGCTAAATTGTGACACCTGGCGGCTTCATCCATGTAATGTGTCGAGACAAGTATCGTCGCACCCTGGTCAGCCAGCTCGAACAGGGTTTCCCAGAAATCTCTCCTGTTCTGGGGATCGACGGCACTGGTCGGCTCATCGAGGAACAGGATACTGGGTCGATGCAGCGTGGCCGCCGCCAATGCCAGGCGTTGTTTCTGGCCGCCACTGAGGGTACCGGCATACTGTCTACTGCGGTCGGCGAGATCGAATTCCGTGAGTAATTCTGCTACCCGGGCCTTACGAGTCCGACCGCTGAGTGTGTAAATGGTGCTTACGAACTCCAGGTTTTCCCTCACCGTGAGATCTTCGAACAGGGAGAACTTCTGGGTCATGTACCCAATCTTCTGCTTCAGGGCTTCGGCTTCCTTGCGTGTGTCCAGACCCAGGACCGTTGCCGACCCGGATGTCGGCGTGAGCAGGCCGCAGAGCATCCGGATGGTAGTGGATTTACCGCTACCATTGGGTCCGAGGAAACCGTAGATCTTCCCGGCGGGAACATTCAGGTCCACGTTGTTCACTGCCACCAGCGAGCCGAATTGTTTGCTCAGGCCTGTTGCCTGAATGGCATAGTCAATGTCCGCCATGATTCACTCGAAGAAGACCTGAACCGGGAGGCCCTCGGGCAGGCGCGGATTGGTGGCTGGTAGTGTGACTTCGGCGAGATACGCCAATCTGGACCGGTCTCTCTCCGTGAGAGCGAAATAGGGAGTGAAGACTGGCTCGGCGGTGATGCGCCGGATACGCCCGGCGACCGGTGCCTCGATACCATCGATGTGCACCTGTAGTTCACTGCCCACATTCAGGGTCACCCGCAAGGGCTCGGGAATATAGATTCGGGCATAGGCCTGCTCGCCGGTGAGCATGACCGCGACAATGTCCCCCAGCCTCGGGCGCTCGCCAACTTCGAAAGGCAGCGAGTCCAACAAGCCGGCCACGGGCGCCGTTAGGGTCAAGCGCTCTCGGTCCAGCTCCAGGCTCAGCAGCTGCGTGCGCGCCTGCTGCAGGATGCCCTCTGTCTGCTCTATTTGTTCCGGACGGGTTCCGGCTACCAGTTCTGCGAGCTGCGCACCCACGAGTTCAACCCGTGCCCGCGCGAGATCCAAAAGCCGCTCTGCGTTATCGACACTCTCCACTGAAGTAAGATTGCGCACTCGCAGGCCGGCCAGCCGTTCCAGGTCTCTTGCCCTGAAATCCCTCTCCACGACCGCCTCCTGCAGGCTGGCCCGGGTCGCATCGATAGTTTCCTGACGAGGTCCGTTTAACTGTTCCTGCAATTGCGCCTCTATGCGCATGATGTTGGCCTGGGCTTCTTCAATGCGCAGCTGCAAACGAGAGGCGTCCTGCTGCAGTATTGTCTGCCCAGCTTGCAGTGAGTCACCTTCAGTTACCGTAATTTCTGTGATTACCTCGTTGCTCTCGGTAATAATTTCCACCCGGTCGGATTCCAGTTGCCCCACGGCGAGCAGGGGCTGTTCTTCGCAGGCTGCGAGGAAGAGGCCGAGGCAGAGCGGCAGAAAGACTCTAGTTTTCATGTTCATCCCCCTCCTTGTTTGCCCATGCATGCAATACACCACTGTGGAACAGCGCGATGTTGTGCTCGACGAGCTTTGCCGCGGCTGTTGAGTCTATATCCCGGCCCAGGACTGTCTCCACGATGGGTCTGGCAAGAAAGGGAAACACCGTAAGTGCGATCATGGAAAGCATGGTGAGACCAGGATCGAGGTCATCACGATACTGGCCATCGCGGATCCTCAATGAAATGGACGCCATCAGGCGCGGCGCGAATGCGCCAGCGAAGCGCGCGACCATGGCGTCGCGGGATTCGCCTTCCTTCATCAACACCTCGCGCAGGAGAAAGTTCGGCCACCAGGGATTCTCGAGCAGCACCTGGGTATAGACGCGACTGAATTCCGTGACGCTCAATTCCTCATCGCCACCAAGCTCCGCCAGACTTCCCTGCAGCGAATCGAGCAATGCATCCACCATGGCCATGTAGAGACCCTGCTTGCTCCCAAAGTAGTAATTCACCATGGCGCCATTCACACCCGCCGACTCCGCTATCTCACGCACCGACACCGCCTTGAATTCACGCTGCAGAAAATGCCGCCGAGCTGCATCCAGCAGAAGCGCCTTGACCCGCTCACCATCATTCCCCGCCGGCCGCCCGGCACTCTTCCTGCGTTGCGATCCCACTGCTTGTTTCCAAGATCAAAATGAAATTAATTAAACATTTAATTAATAACCACGTCAAGCCACCCCAAAGCCTCCAAACCTCCCAGAACCCCCACCCCACAAGGCCCGCCACCACCCCATTCTGTGGACACCCATTTAAATTTTAAATGGGTGTCCTGAGAAGTTCCTGAGAAGTTCTGGGAAGTTGGTCGGGCCGGGGTCGTGCTACACTGCGGCCTTGCTGGATTTTGGGCGTTTGTTGTGGCTCTGCTTGTTGTTGGCTTGATCCTCTTTATTGTGCCGCACCTGTTTCGGGAAACAGGATTGCGAGCCGTGCTGCTGGCGCAGCTGCCGTCGGAGGGGGCTTACAAGGGGCTGTATTCGCTCCTGGCATTGGCCGGCCTTGTGTTGATCGCGGTTGG
The DNA here is from genome assembly GCA_027621405.1 of Pseudomonadota bacterium. Lineage (GTDB taxonomy): Bacteria > Pseudomonadota > Gammaproteobacteria > Pseudomonadales > Pseudohongiellaceae > UBA9145. The sequence continues at coordinate 127,867 of JAQCBT010000007.1, forward strand.
CAAGGGGCAGTCGGACTTTGTGATGATCTGGGAGCCCCGCTTCGAGCTGCGCTCCATCAGTCATGTCATCATGATTCCGGTGTTCATCCTCATAGTAGCTGGCAACATTCCCCTGTCGAACCTGCGCAAGAACCTGCGCAATCCCATGATGCTCGGCACCTGTCTATGGGGTCTTGCGCACCTGTGGTCCAACGGCGACCTGGCCTCCATACTCCTGTTCGGCAGTTTCACCCTCTGGAGTGGATTCAAGTTTGTCGCCATGGGGCTACGCCAGGGTTCGATCCAGGGGCGGGCCTCTGTGCTGTGGGATGGAATCGCGCTTATCGCGGGTCTGGTACTCTATGGGACTATCGCGATATTTCACGGCCAATTATTCGGCGTGGGATTGAGTTTTGTTTGATGTAATGTTGTAAACCCTACACTGGACCAGATCAGATTGAATCGTTTAAAGAACTTACTGCCACAAATTGTGAACAGAGCCATGAACCCGATCGAGCAGCGCAGATCAAGCTACAGACTTCATGCCGTGCTAGTGATTTTTATGACTTGCGCCCTGTTCGGTATTGGTCCTGGTTCGGCCGCCCAGACTGCGACAGAACTGCAATGGGATGGCGAATGGATCGCCGAGGGTACCCTGTTTCGAATCGGAGTCGTGGTTGAAAACAACATCATGCAGGTGACCCAGATCGAATCCATGGGCCAGATTTGGACCAACGAGGATGGCGAAGTAGATGGCAACGTGGTGCGGGTGAAAGTCGATTACGCAGGCGCCAGCGGTATCATCCAGGCTGAATTGATAGACAGCGAGACCGCGATCGCCTTCGCCGCAAGCTGCCTGCCTGATTTCATGGTGGTGTGTGCCCTGTCGAAAGACCGCCAGGCGATCTTTCGCAAGGTCTCGGAATAAGGGATTTCCGAACAGAAGGGTTTCGAATCGGGAACTGATTCGGCGCTAGATCTCGCTGGCCGACCTCACCACTTTCCCAACGATTCCATATTCGATGGCTTCGTCCGTGGTCATCCAGTAGTCCCTGTCAGTATCCTGCGCCACTCTATCCAGGGGTTGACCAGTCTCGTTGGCGATCAACTGATTGATGCGAGCCCGCATCTTGACGATCTGTTGTGCCTGAATCGCGATATCCGTGGCGTCACCGCGTGCGCCACCCAGTGGCTGATGCACCAGAAAACGTGTGTTAGGCAAACAGAAGCGCTGGTCCTTGTCGGCTGCCAGGAAGATCGTCGTTGCCGCGCTCGCCACCCATCCGGTGCCCACTACCTTCACCTGGGGCTTGATGAACTTGATCATGTCATAGATCACATCACCCGACTCTACATGTCCGCCCGGAGAGCTGATGTAGATAGTAATAGGATCGTCATTGTCGGCTGCGAGTGCAAGCAGTTTCTCGGTAACCGAACGCGCCAACTTATCATCGATACTGCCAAAGATAGTTATGGCGCGAGACTTGAACAGCTTCTCCTCGATAAAGCTCGACTTGCCGGGACCCTTGGAATCCTGCTTCTCATCATCCTGAAAAACTTTCACGTTTGTTTCCTCAAAAATCATTAATTCAATTCTGTAGTTAGTTGACGCTACCCGGGCTGCTCGCAAGCCAGCCGATTCACGGCTGCTGGTCGCAGCCTTGTTGTTGCGTCCGCAAGTACGCAATTATCATCCAGAGGTCGTCCTGCCCACCGGGAAAATTATTGCCAAATCCTACCATGCGGGTATTGGGCATTCCGGAAGTAACGATAGTAAATATGTCCTCGTTACTCCCACCGTACTTCCAGTGGCAGTCGAACAGGTCGACATCTTCGCCGGGTTCCGGTTCATCGCCATGGCAAAAATTTGCACAGCTGCCCTGGAATAACAGCCGCCCCCTGGTCAGGGCTTCCTCATCCTGCAGGTAGGTGCTGAGCACGCCCTGTACCTCCTGCGGCGCCTCTACTGTCTCACTGCAAGCAGCCAACACACTCAGTGAAGCACAAAGCAGGAGACTTGGCCTGAAACCACGCGCACGAGCAATCGCGAAGAGAGAACGATGCATTACTACAGCCCCTAGCCTCTGAATCCTGGACAGGGCCGAAATAGCCGCTGTCTGTTATCGCAAGTGAGTACCCGACCAATGATCGCTGTGGGGCAGATTAATCACAAACGAGAGCCTAATCAACCACCGGTCGCCGCTGCTTCCTCGTCTGTGCTGTGCTCTGCTCCCAAGGGCTTGAAGGTGATCAATAGCTGGGGCAAAAGAGTCAATGAACCAGTCAGGGCCACAAGCATCGCTAGCGAAGTTAGCAGGCCGAACACGATGGTGGGTATGAAGTTCGACAATGCCAGTATAGAGAATCCGGCAACGATGGTCATGGAGGTAAAGTACATGGCGCGGCCGATGCTGTTATGGCAGAAGTACATGGTCTCGCGATAGTTACCCAGCCGAGGAAATTCCCGCTTGAAGCGATGCATATAGTGAATCGTATTGTCCACACCGATGCCGACTGAGATGGCGGCGATCGTGATGGTCATGATATCCAGTGGAATATTCAGCCAGCCCATGATGCCTAATACGAAGGCTGCCGCGATGGCGTTGGGAATGATGCACAGGATGGCAACGGACAATGATCGAAACAGGGTGAGGAACATCAGCATAATGGCGAGCATCACCACACCCAGGGTGAGGATCTGCGATTGGAACAGGCTCTGCAATACGTTGTTGTACATCACCAGTATGCCCGTGAGCCGCACCTGCTCGTCACTGAATCCGAACTCTTCTTCCACACCGGCCTCGATACGCTGCAGCAACTCATTGCGATTGAGGTCGGGCGCCGACTCGATGACTCGTACGTTGAAGCGCGCCTGGTTGTCGTCGATGGAGATGAAGGGCGTGAGTACCGTTTCTTTCAACGTCTCCGGTATGCGGTTATAGAGAATGGCCCACAGGAAACTGTCAATGGTCTCGTTGCCATTGAGCTTCTCGGCCAGCTGCACGATAGCACCGAAGGAAAGCACCTTGCCGGTCTGGCTGTCGTTGTCCAGGTATTCGTGTATGGCCTTGATCTGCTCCATCTTGGGCGCGGTAAACCAGTATGCATCGTCGCTGCCGCTGTCTCCGAAGCCGTCGTCGAATCCATCATCGAAACCGTCGTCGAAGTCATCGGCAAACCCGTCATCGACCCCAGTATCAGCGGTGATTGCTGGCTCCAGGTTGACGATCACGTCGAAGGACAGGGTGCCGCCAAGCTTATCGTCAAACAGGCGCATGCCCTGGTAGATCTCGGTACTCTCACGGAAATAGTCGATGAAGCTGTTCTCGACCCTGAGCTTGCCCAGACCAATCACGCTGAATGCCAGTATCAATGCGTAAATTACGAGCACGTTGGCCTTCAACTTGTCGGTAGCCTTGGCCAGCATGCCAGTGAGATTCAGTTTCAGATTGGTGGAGTATTCAGACTCATCCTTCTTCAACATGCTCATGATGGAAGGGAACAGGGTAAACGCCACGATCATCGCTGTGGCTACCCCCATCATCATCATCCAGCCGAACGTGATAATTGGAAGAATGCCGCTCACCAGCAGCGAACCGAAGGCAACTGCCGTGGTCAGCGCCGTGTACAGACAGGGGCGGAACATGCTGAGCACGGAGTGGCGTAGCAGTTTGTCGTGATCGCTGTAGTGGCGCTTGGCGCGCAGCTCCCGGTAGCGCACCGTCAGGTGCACGGTGAGGGAGATAGTGATAATCAACAACAGGGAAATAAAATTGGAGGACACCACCGTCACCCGCCAGTCCATTAGGCCCAACAGGCCCACCATGATGGTGCCGGCCACCGCGCAGCAGATTAGCGGCATGGCCACCCAACGCACCCGCCGGAAGATCAGGCCCAGCGCAACGATGATCAGCAGAACAACGGCGATACTGAAGTTGTTCAGGTCCCCCTCAACGAATGTCACCAGGTCATCGGCAATCATGGGGGCGCCGCCGAGGTAGATCTGGGCTCCGTCCCGATAGCGATCCAGGATGCCGCGAATCTCTGCGATGGTCTGGTGCTGGCGGTCACCCGCCAGCACGCTGTATTCGGAATACTCTTCCTCGATGGACTGCAGCTCGGCCTGCTGCCCCGGGGTAATCTCCCCGCTCGCCTCGAGATTACGCAATTCGGTGCGTCGCGTTATCAAGCCGCGCGCCGTTTCATCAATCTCGAAACCCACCTGCATTCCGGCGGTTTCACCATCCGGGCTCAGCAGTGCATTCTGGAACACCGGGCTGGTCATGATCTCTTCCCGGGCGGCATCGAAATCCACTTCTTCATCGAGCAGGGTCAGGTAGTCTTCCGAGATGCCGGTGAGCGGTGTATCCGCGAAAATCGGCACATTGAGAATGCTGTCTACTGACTGCACACGTTCCACACCCAAAAGCTCTTCGCGCAGCGCCGCCAGCCGCTCAAGCTCACCACGGTCGAACAGCTCGCCGTCCGGTGTGTAGGCAACGATCACGGAATCTCGTGCGCCATAGCGCGCATTGATTTCCCGCGAAAATTCCAGGTCCGGATCATTCTCCAGCAACAGGGAGTCCGCCGAGGCATCGAGGCGGAAATTCTGCGCGTGGTAGGCAAAGAACGCGACTACCAGCAACAGGCTGGCTATGACCAGTACCGGCTTACCGAAGACCAGTTGACTGTAGAGACGGGCAGTAGGAGAAGACGACATGGAATATCTTAAGCAGGGTCAATTTAGGAGGCGCTCACTATACGCGTTTTCCCCGCGGTTTTCGATGACACCGCAGGGATGAGGCAAGCCCGCGCTCGACGCTTTGCGGCTTACCTGGTCCGACTCACCTCCCCTCTATTGTTCACGCAGCGCCCGGCGATTCAAGCAAGGCCCGGCGGATCAGGGAGCATCCGGCGGATCTACTTCCAGGCGACGGGCACCGGCCAGGATTCCGGTGAAGGCATAGTTGCCTTCGTGGCAGGCATATTCATAGATCGACTCTCCCGCAGCACGGCGGTTCATGGCGATCTCGCCGGACCAGGGCCGGGTGAAAGTCGCCGGATCCTCAATAGTGAAACCGTATTTGATCTTGTCCGGACCAATCAGCTCGAACGTTTCCGTTACCACGGTCTGGTCGGAGCTACCCCGAAAACTCTGTAGCGGATGGAAGTCGCGAGTCTTTACGACAAGGGTATCACCCTCCCAGTAACCCACCGAATCGCCCATCCACTTGTTGAAGTCGGTGTCGGGGTGATCCTTGCCCAGGGGAATGATGCGGGCATCGTGCACCATCTCCACCAGGATTACGACATGATCTCCGGTCTGCACGATCTGGTAATTGTTGTTGTACATTACCGGCAGCATGGGTGGACCAGAGCTGGAGCCGAATGACAACAGGCAGCGCTCGCCCAGCGGACGCAGCTCGTAGCTGTCATAACTCTCCACGCCGGGTCGATTGCGAAACTCGCTTATCAGGGAATTGTTGCGAAACCCCTCTACCATGGGAATGCGACCGTCTTCCGGATCCACCACGATGGAAGTGCGATACTCACCATTGATCTCTATGACATTGGTGCCGCGGTCGACCCAGAAATTATTGTAGCCCAGATCGGTGTTGCCATCTGTAGGCGGCGCGCGGTCGGGATCTGAGTCCGCTGACCGATTCTCGATATAGCGCCGCCAGCTCTCTTCCTGGGCGGCCGCCTCTTCGGCGGTAAAGAAGCCCTTGCTGCCCAGATCGGCGGGCCTCTGCAGAGGAGTCTGGGTTGCGTTGGTCCAGATGCCCTGTAGATCTGGTTTGCCGTCTGCCGTTCTCGGCATCGTCCATTCCTGGGCTACGCTGGTGCCCGCCGCCAGGCTTACTAGCAGGTATAGCAGGATTGCCGGGCGGTGTGCTCGTTTCGTGGATAATGGACTCATTGGGACTCTCCCGTATTACACTCTGGATCTTCGTGATTCGGCGCCTCGAAATGCGGTCCGGACACCGTCTTTTCCTGCTAAAAAAGCTTACTCCGATTAGCGCTATTGCTCAATCTGGGGCACGCCGATCCACGGCCTCCACGGGATCAGCCGATTTAATCAGTTACTAACTTTTAGGAACTCGTTTTTACCCAGCTATATAGCTGATTTTAAAGGGTTATTCGGAACCGAGATGGCATCAGGAAACGGCCGGTCAGAGTGTTCCCGGTAGTGCAACTTTCTGTGATTTCGATCAATACCGCAGTGGGCCGCCTGGGTGAATATTGCTACCATTAACGGATGTCATGATTAAGCAAATCGGGGCTCAACTCTTAATAGATGAAGGCCCTACAGACCCGGTAGAGCAGGATGTGCCCGGAGATGAATTTGAAATTTGAAAACCAGCACTTACTTTAAGCTGTATCTGGAACTGTTAATTGCCCGGCAGGGCCCCGATAGAAAGAGAAACGAAGCAAGGAGTCCATTGATGAAGTCATTAGGCAAGGTACTCATTACCACCGCTGCATTGTTTACCGCCGTTTCCGCGCTGGCCGACGAGTGGTTGCGCTCTATTCCCGATTTTGAACTGACGGACCAGAACGGCAAGGTCCATACCCTGGACGATTACAAGGATTACGACTTCGCCGTATTCTACGTGCAGGGAGTTGGCTGTCCGATCGCCCGCATCGCGGTGCCAAATTTCCGCGAAGTACGAGATGAGTTCGCCAGCAAGAACATAAGCTTCACCATGTTCAATTCCAACATCCAGGACAACCTGGCCCGCATCTCCCGGGAAGCTAACGAGTTCGGCATCGACTTTCCAATCATGAAAGACGAAGGTCAGAAACTGGCCAAGGCGCTGGGAGTTGAGCGTACCGCTGAGGTATTCGTGATTAATCCGCGAACCCAGGAAGTTTTGTTCCGCGGCCCCATCAACGATCAGCTCGGCTACGAGACACAGCGCAATGAGGCCAGCGAACACTACCTGAAAGATGCACTCAATAGTGTACTCGCCGGTGGTGTTGTCGACATGGACGACGTACCCGATTCGAAGGGTTGCCTGGTTGCGATATTCGATACCTGAGCCACACCCTCTGTACCGATTTGAATAGTAATGGGGAGACATGGTCTCCCCATTTTTATTGGGCGAAATTCACTAGCTGGACCCGTTTTCTGCTCAGCCTGTAGCTAAGCTGCGATCCAATTTCAGGATTTACAACTACACTGGAAAGATCGACCACGTGGACAGGCATCAGGTTCTATGGATTTTCACGGAAATGAGCCATTTCATTCGTGAAAGTTGTGGGAATCGAGAGCGAAATTATTTACCGCAGACATCCTAGGGATTTCACGAGTACAGAGGGGCAAATACCCGTGGTACGGTCAGCGCACCATTAAATTAGCAGCTATGGAAATACTGCAGTGATTCTCTCTCAAGAGGCAATACCGATCTATCTCGTCGACGATGACCCCGATCTTTCCGAGGCGTTGGCGATATACCTCAGACGCATCGGCTACTCACCTGTGCAGTTTCACAGCAGTGAAGAATTCCTGGCATTCGATGACTATGCCGAGATTGCTTGCGTCGTGCTGGACAATCACCTGCCGGGTCTGTCGGGATTGCAGGCACAACAGGAAATGATCAAGCGTGGTGTGGAACTGCCAATCATCTTCATGAGCGGCGAGAGCGGTTACCAGGATATCGTGGACGCGGTTAAGAGTGGTGCGATTACCTTCCTGGAAAAACCCTTTTCCATGGAGAAATTCCAGTCATGTCTCGCCGAGGCTATTGAGGGTCACAAGGAGAAGCTGGCAAAGCTGGCCGCCCTGCACACAGCCAACGCAAAACTCGACGCCCTCACCTCAAGGGAACGGGAGATCTATGATTTCGGTATCAAGGGATACTCCATCAAACGCATCGCTGAAGAATTGAACATCACCACCAGCACCGTGGAGTTCCACCGCAGCAACGTGTTGAAGAAACTGGATGTGAACAGCTTCTCAGAGTTGATGGCGCGGGAAATAGACAAGCGTCAGTAATAAACCTATTCACTTCCAATAAAAAAAGCCGCATGCGCTGTCGCGCCTGCGGCTTTCTTCTTGTTTGCGTTTACACCAGGAGTCGGGTGCGCGACGCCAGTATTACTCCACGAAGGCTCTTTCGATCACATAGTGCGCCTTGATGCCCTGACGGGACTCCTCAAAATTCCAGCCATCAAGAATTTTACAGCAGTCTTTCAACATGCTGGGGCTACCACAGATCATGAATCGATCCTGGGCGGGATCTGGCTTTGGCAGGTTCAAGTCATCGAACAGCTTGCCAGAAGTCATGAGGTGGGTAAGGCGCCCCTGGTTACGAAACTCTTCACGAGTCACCGTGGGGTAGTACAACAACTTCTCGCGAACCTCTTCGCCAAAGAACTCGTTGTTAGGTAGCTCGTCCCTGAGCAAACTTTGATAGGCCAACTCGCTGACATAGCGCACACCGTGGGTCACGATGACGCGATCGAAGCGCTCATAGACTTCCGGGTCCTGCACGATGCTGATGAAGGGCGCGAGGCCTGTGCCGGTGCTGATCAGGTAGAGATTGCGACCGGGTAACAAGTGATCGACGACGAGGGTACCGGTGGGCTTGCTGCTCACCAGTAGCTCGTCACCAACCTGGATATTCTGCAAACGGGAAGTCAGCGGGCCATTGGGCACCTTGATGCTGAAGAACTCCAGTTCTTCCTCGTAGTTGGGGCTGGCGATGCTGTAGGCACGCATCAGGGGCTTGCCTTCCACCTGCATGCCCAGCATCACGAAATGGCCATTCTCGAAACGCAGTGACTTGTCCCGGGTCGTGCGAAAGCTGAACAGGGACTCATTCCAGTGACGGACATCGGTAACGTTCTGGGTGGAAATACTGGCCAAGGGTTACTCCTAAGGGCACCGGGCGTGGTGCAAGCAAGCTACAAGTGGCGGCAAGTCTAGCGTTCGGCCATATATCTGTGAAATTGATTATATTTATATTACTTATCTATTAGTTAGATATAGAGGCCCTTTTCTCCTATACTCACGGCATGCATTACACCCTCCACTACACCCTCAAACAGCTCCAGGTTTTCCTCGCCGTGGCCAACCACGAGAACGTTAGCCAGGCTGCGGGAGAGCTGGCGATGTCCCAGTCCGCCGCCAGTACCGCACTCAAGGAACTGGAACAGCGCTTCGATACCCGCCTGTTCGACCGGGTGGGAAAGCGGCTGCAATTGAACGAACAGGGTCAGCTGGTACGGCCAAGGGTTGTCGCCCTGCTGTCCCAGGCCCAGGAGTTGGAGGACCAGCTGCGCGAGCACTCCGGGATCGGCGAGCTCAAGGTCGGGGCCACCCTCACCATCGGTAACTACCTCGCCATTGGCATCATGGCGGGATTCATGAATGAACATCCTGACGCACGGGTGCAACTGACCGTGGAAAACACCGCCGCCATCGCCCACAAGGTCCGTAACTTCGAACTGGACCTGGGACTCATAGAGGGCGAGCTTCAGGATCCCGACCTGGAGGTCATCTACTGGCGCGACGATGAGCTGATCCCATTCTGCGCGCCTGACCATCCGCTCGCGGGGAGAGGCAAGCTCAGTGAAGAAGACCTGCTGCACGTGGAGTGGATCGTCAGGGAACAGGGTTCCGGTACCCGGCAGGCATTCGACCGGGCTATGAGCGGTATTCTGCCCAACCTGAAGCTGCGGCTGGAACTGCAACACACCGAGGGCATCAAGCGCGCGGTCGAGGCAGGCCTCGGTGTCGGTTGCCTGTCTACACTTACCTTACAGGAAGCCTTCAGGCGCGGTTCGCTGGTACCATTGGCGGCGCCGCACAGGAACTGGCGGCGCAAGTTCTACTTTATACTCCATGGTCAGAAATACCGTGGCGCCGGCGTCAGCAGCTGGATGCAGCATTGCCGCCGCACATAAAGGTCGCGTCCTGGAGACCCCTGTTTGCAGTGTGGCAAATGAAAGCAGTATTAACGATCTGATTGCCTGAACCAATGAAGCTGGATATCTCTGCCCTGTCTTACTCCCTCGCAAACTGGTGCGTTACGCGCCGCTTGCCACTCTTTATTGGAAGCCTTCTCACCACGATTTTATTGGCCAGTGGGCTACTGATCATCCAGTTCGACGGTACCTTCAATGCCCTGCTCACCGAGAGCGATCCCTATCTCGAGGACCTGGTGCGCATGGATGAGGAGTTCCCCATTCCCACCGAAGCGGCCTTTATCTTCGTCGCTCCCGAAGGCGGCTCCGTCTTCAACAAGGCAACCCTGACTGCCCTGGATGACCTGCGCCAGGCATACCTGGAGATTCCCCGCGCCAGTTACCTGTCCACCATCATCGACTGGCTCTCGCCTGAGACCCAACGCCGCCTGTTCGTGAAGCCCATCGCCGAGTACAGCGACAGCGAACTGGCCGAGGTGGCAGAACAGGCGGCGGGCGACCAGTTGCTCACGGCCAACCTGCTGGCCGGGGACGGCAGCATCACCTTTGCCAACCTGAGCCTGAATGCGCGCAGTGCCAGCTCGGCCGAGCGCATGGAAATCGCCGCCGCCATACAGCAGGTGCGTGACCAGATCCGGGAACGCCATCCCGATGCCAGGCTGTACGCCGGTTCCGACCTGATACTGGAACAATCCAGCCAGGACTCAATGATCGCCGACCTCACCAGCCTGTTGCCCATCGTCATCATTATCTGCGTGCTGGTAATCTGCTATTGCTTCCGCTCCATCTCACTCGGTGCCTGTATCCTGATTCACCAGGTGGTGACGGTCATTTGCAACATCGGCACCGTGAACTACCTCGGCTACTCCTTTAACAACATCTCGGTCATCGCTCCGCTGGTGGTGATCATCATCGCCGTGGCCAACAGCGTGCACATTATCTCCATCTACAAGCAGGCCCTGCAGCGGGGCGATGACAAGCTGGACGCCATGCGCCACAGCCTCAGTCACAACCTGCAACCGGTGAGCCTGGCGGCGGTCACCACGGCCATCGGCTTCTCGTCGCTGAACATGACCTCGTCTCCAGCCATCCAGGAATTCGGCCAGATCGTGGCCATCGGTATCCTGTATGCATACGTGCTCACCTTCACCATGCTGCCCACCATGATGGTATGGCTCACCTTTTCCTGGGACAGGAACCCGAACCAGAAATTGTTCCTGCAGTCCCACCTGTCGAAGCTGGTTGCATTTACCCAGCGCCAGGACAAGCCCATCTTCTGGGCGTGCACATTATTGGCGGTATTAACGGTGAGCCTGTTGCCTCTGAATGAAACAGACTTCAATCGCCTGGATTTCATCGCTAACGAAGAAGACATTCGTCAGTACTACGATGTAGTTGGCGAACGCATGAATCGTGGCCCCGCCCTCACCTATGCCATCGACACCGGTATCGAGAACGGTGCGATGCGCCTGGAGTTCCTGAGGCGCGTGGAACGCTTCGGCGAATGGCTGGATAGCCAGCAGCAGATTGAGTCTCATGCCAGCGTGGTAGAAGTACTGAAGACGATTCACCAGTTTCTCAACGACCGTGACCCGGATTTTTTCCTGCTACCGGAGACTGACACCAACGTGGAGAACTACCTGGAAGCCTTCGCCATGGTAAACAGCATGGAATTCCCCATCGGCGACTTCATCAACGAAGACTTCTCGGCGATCACCTTGCTGATCAACGCGACCCGCATCTCCAACCAGGAGTTGATCGACCTGGACCTGCGCATTACCGAGGAATTCGATAACTTCTTCGAGTCCGCCGAACTCATTCACGGAAGTGGCCTGCTGGTGTTCTCGCGCATGGATGAGCTGGTGACCACGGAACTTCTGCAGGGCTATTCGGTGAGTCTGCTGCTGATCACCATCACCCTGGTATTCGGTCTTGGGTCATTCTACTTCGGCGTATTGAGCGTCATACCAAACCTGCTGCCGGCCACCATGGTGTTTGGATTCTGGGCGCTGTTTGTGGGGCAACTGGATCCCTTTGTCATGATGCTGTTTAGCATCAGCATCGGCCTGGTAGTGGACGATACCGTGCATATACTGAGCCACTACCTGGAGAGTCGGCGCGGTGGCGCATCCCAGGAACAGGCCATCTCCCATTCCATAAGGATTGCCGGCCCGGCCTTGACCATAACCACCATGGTACTGGCGTTGGGTACCACCATCCTCATCTTCGCCAACACCCTCTACTTCCAGCAATCGGCGAAGTTGTTGGTGCCTATCGTGGTGGTCGCGCTGGTGCTGGACCTGGTCTACCTGCCAACCATCCTCAAGCGATTCGATCGTAAGGTTGCTGTCTCTCCGTAGCAACAGCTGCTGCACAAGCACCTCAACGCTCTGATGACCGAATTTGCCGGATCAGGGTATCTGTTTACTCACTGTTATCCCCTCGCCGGTGTCATCAGCCTCGCCTCCCCAAAAAAAAGCCAGGCGGCACCATGAATTTAGTGATATTTCAGAGTTTTGGGTCTACATTTTCTTATAGGGCCAAGAATTCGCCCACATGGGTGCTAAGTACCGGTTTTTCCGGTGTTTTTCCGACTCTCTTGTAGGAATTATTGAAGAAATCACGCAGCAAACGAAAGGCGATGAGACTTTCCCAGGTAATTTTGACACTCTGGAACGGTGGTCTGGATCCGGCTACCGCGGCACCGCTACGCCTCGGCGAACGACGCATGATCTCGGCCATCGTGTTCGCCCTGATACCCTGTTCCCTGATTCTCGTCGGCGGCAATATTTTTATTACGGGTGACATGGCCCGCATAGTCATCATCAGTGCAGTCATGCTATGCGCGTTGATCGCCCTTTACCTGCAAGCCTACATGGACATGCAGCGCCAGGCTGCACTCGCCATCATCTTCGCCCTGTGGTTCTCACCGCTGCTATTGATGCTCAACGAAGGCTTCAGCAGCACAAACTGGGCGTGGCTGTTACCGGTTATCCTGCTGGCGAACTACATCATGTCGCGCCTCGCTGCCATCGTGTTCACCTTTATCAGTGTGCTCGCCCTGGCGACTATAGCGGTGCTTACAGCAAACGGGGTTGTTGGCCACGACATCGCCGCGCGCGAACATTCCAGTACCGTGGCGGTGGCTGGCTCCCTGATCTTTATCCTGGCCTGCATACTGGGTTACGCCTATCGCACATCACAACTGAAATCCGAGGAACAACTTAATCGCAGCATGAACAAACTGCGGGAAGAAGTGGAGACGCGACGTACCGCCGAGCTGAAAGCGCTGGCAGGCGAACGGGCCAAGGCAACCTTTCTGGCCACTGTGAGCCATGAATTGCGCACGCCACTCAATGGTGTGATCGGTGCCGGCCAGTTGCTCGCGACCCAGGATCTGGACGAGGAGAAGAAGGAGCTGGTGGACATTATTAATTCCAGTGGCAAGTTACTGATGGAAGTCATCAACAATGTACTCGACCTGTCGAGGTTAGATGAAGGCAAACTGGAACTGAAGATCACACCCGTGAACCTGTTGGAAACTATTGAGGTCTGTCTCGCTCCGTTACGTGTCATGTGTAATGAGAAGTGCCTGTCCCTGAACCTGCACATCGCCTACGGTGCACCAACCTGGGTATTAACCGACGGTACTCGCATTCAACAGATCCTGATGAACCTGGTGGGCAATGCCATCAAGTTCACCGACAAGGGAAGCATCGACGTCTACCTGGAAGGGCACGACGATGGCATCGTGCTCAGGGTGAAAGATACCGGCATCGGCATCGCCGAGGACAAGCGCCAGGAAATCTTCGACCCCTTCGTGCAGGCTGACTCCTCTGTGGACCGACGCTTTGGTGGCAGCGGACTCGGTCTCACTGTCGTACAGCGTCTCACCCGACTGTTCCGGGGCGACATAGAGTTGGTGTCCAAGGTGGGCGTCGGCTCTACCTTCACCCTTCATCTGCCAGCACAGGAATGTGAGGCGCCTGTAGAGAAAGTAAAAGAAGGAGTCATGCCTGAACTGGTTGATGAGCTCAAGGACGAAACAACGAAATTGCAGGCATTGGTCCAACCGGCACCTGAGATACTGAAGGAGGGCGTCACGGTACTGGTCACAGATGACAATGTGGTAAATCGCAAAGTCGCCAACAAACTGCTGCAAAAACTTGGCTGCAAGGTAATCGAAGCCGCCGACGGGCTCGAAGCGCTGCACTCCATAAGCACTGGCAAGATCGACATCGTACTGATGGATGTACAGATGCCCAACATGGATGGCCTCACCGCCACCTCTGAAATCCGCAAGATGAACAGCCCGCTGTGCGATACGCCCATAATCGGCCTCTCGGCCAATGCCATGCCTCACGATCAACAGAAGATGTTGAAGGCAGGCATGGACAGCTACCTCGCCAAACCGGTGCATCTCGACCAGCTACGTTCGGCGCTGGATCGGGTTGGGGATGGGGGGAAGATGCTTTCCTAGCTGAGGTAGAGGTTGGCCATTACCATCAGAGGCTACCTGCCTATGAGATCCAAGATGGCATCGGCTACGAGATCAGGTTCCTCGAGTTGGACGTAGTGATTATTCTTCGCAGCAAATACCTGCTTGCTGTTCGTTGAAAGCTTCAGCAACTCCTGCTGCAAATCCGCACGCATGATTGCGACTTCTTTCTGCTCAGGATTCATTGACTCAATATTCTGAAGCATTGCGGTTGCCGAGATTACGGTAAGTGGAATACTGCCAAACGAATCGATTTCCCCGGCTTGTTCTGACATTTCCAGCAAATTCGCCGCCTCATCATACTGCCCTTTGTTGCTTCTGTGCATTAACGCGGGCCCAACCTGGTTTATGGAATCCCGTTCCTCAGTGTTTGGATAAAGCCTTCCAGAAGCGGCTCGCCGAATGAATCCGGAATTGGACATCAGAGACATAAGAAATCTGGGTGGAACCTTGGGAGGATACCGTTCCGTCTGGGACGGATGGGATACATCAACAAGCACTACCCCGGCTATATCGTCTCTGTTGCTGTCGATGAATCGTCTCAGCGTGATACCCGCGACGGAATGGCCTACGACGATGTAAGGCTTGGGCACTTCAAGCGCCTGCAAGAGCGCAGACAGATCATTGGCGATGGATCTCAATGATTTTTCTTCCGGACTGTCTTCACTCCAGAGTATTCCGGCACGATCATAGGCCAGGGTAGTCGTGACATCGGAAACTGAATCCTGCACCTTGAACCAGGGCAAGTATCCGTAGGAGTCCAATCCGGACTCGAAGATTACTGTGGGCCCGCCTTCACCCTTCAAGACCACGTGCAGCCTATGGCTCCCTACATCTACCAACTGGCCTTCCGGCGAGAACCTGTCTTCTGCGAAATATCTCGCCAGTGCTTCCATACCGAAGGCAGCCATGCCCCCAACAGCCAGGGCCGAGAAGACAACAATAGTCATCCATTTCAGTATCTTCTTCACGTTTGCTGCTATTCTGATTCTGCTAAGGGAATCTGCATATTATGCAGATTTACAGCTGGCGGTTACGCCAATCTGCCGCCAAGGTGGGAATAACTATCGATGCCCCTAGACTTCAGCTATTTCATTGGGTATTGCCGCTCTCGCGGCTATTCTGCAGGACCGGATACTATCCTGGGGCCCATAGCATCAAGCATGCGATTCTGGCTATCCAGAATGGATCTTCCCATTGCACTACTATAAAAATCCAGCAATGCCTGTAGTTGTTCCACTGTGTAGTGTTTCACCCGCAACTCGGTTTGCTCATCGAAATAGCGTTGGGTCATCTGCTGCCTGTACTCTTCTGTAATGCCATTGCCACTGTAAGCTGGCTCTCTCACCATGAGACGCACTACCCTGGCGGCTAACTCCCGTACCTCGTCATCGCTGCCATTAGTCATGATCTGCCATGCCTCTTCAACTTTTTGTCGATCAACACATCCTGCTGCCACTTACCCGGCTTCTTGTCTGTACGATGGATGCAACCCGCCCAGCAACAGGGTCGTTTCTTGCCTTCCTGTAATTCTTCCACGGTGCGATTGATGCGTTTATCCCGGGTCTGCATTCGCTTGGCGTCTTCGATCCAGCAGAGAAATTCGTTACGGCCGATAGGAGTGAGGCCTTCCCAGAGGCTGGCGACTTCTTTCTTGCCTGAAAGAACCTTAGCCAGATCTTCTGGAACCATGTGCACGAGACCGCCTGAGAATTTGGAAGCGGGCATCTATGATCCCTATGTCTTCACGACGATATAGTTGGCAGGCAGGTTCGTCGGCTTGTACTTGTTGGTCGGCCGTCGCTTACGAATGAACACACTCTCGTGGATCTTCGCACCCTCGGGTATCTGGCGCTTGTAGGTGCCACGGATCTTCCAGATACCGGTGAAGGAGTTATGCAGTTCGTCATTGGGATTCTGCTCGCGCTTGTTCAACTCGGCCGTGTTGACCTGCAGCCCGTGACGCCTGGCCTGCGTGAGCATCCAGTGCAGAGCGATATTGGACAGCCCCCGCTCCGGATACCAGGCTCCTACATCCGAATGCACCCCGGCGAACCATACCTGCTCGATAGTCTGGTTGGGCGCGAGATCGGTTTCATCCCACAGGCAGGGTGGAAAGTCCTTACGCTTCTCGTCGATGGACACGGCGTGATAGCCATGGCTGGCCTCGGGATTGAGGGAAGAGTTGTGCCACTTCTTCCCCGCGTTCATCACCAGGGACGATACCGTGTCCCAGACCCCGATGAAGTGCACCGAGCACTTGCGGGAGAAGGTCTTCTTGAACTCGTGGGCGATCTTGATATTACCCTCGGTGTTGTACAGCTTCGCAGCATACCCGATCAGGTTGTCGTTATCGGGATGCAACAGGCCACACTTGTATAACATGCCCGCCAGCGAACGCACGGTGAAGGCGCCGCGGCTGAAACCGAACAGGAACAGCTTGTCGCCCTCCTCGTAAGTCTCCATCAGGTAGGCATAGGCATCGTTGACGTTGTTCTGCAGCCCCTCGCCCGTCGCCTGGTCCATCTTGGACTTCAGGGAACCGTTGTCGGGGCCGTCTGAGTATTCCCAGTCGCCGGTGCCCACCCCGGGATCGTAGAAGACGATCTGGGAGTTGGTTTTTTTGGAGAGTGCGTAGGTTTCTACAACATTGGTATTGTTCTCACCGAACTCGTTGCCGGTGCCGTCGCAGCAGATGACGATGTTTTTCATTCTGGCCTCCCGGGTGCCCTACCCACCCTTCGATTATTTGGATTCTGCCACTTCATTGGAGATGCTTTCCGCATCTTGCCAAACTACCCGATCATCCGAAGACACGATCGCCGTGTAAATTACGATCCTTGTCGATTTGGGAATCTCCCTGTGCACGAGGAAAGAGGTAGTCTCATCGGGATCAACATAATACATCTTCGGTACGTCTTCGATGTCTGCGGCTGGATCAAACCAGTGTCCGATGACTTCCCGTTTTCTTTCAGTCCCAATCGAATCCACGACTAGCTTCAGCTTCGGGCTGAATATGGCCGTACTACCAACGTTCTTGAACTGCACCTTTGTCACGTGCAAGTTGGTCTGTTCATTCAGATGATGCACTTTGGTCTGAATATCGATCTGGCCGCGCGCGGAAAATGTGCGCCCCCTGAAGAAGCGGTAGTATGTGAATAGCGCGCCAATTATGAGGATTACCGCTGAGGCGATTGAAGACGCAGTTTGAATAGCGTCTTTGTTTGCTACAAGGTATTCCGCTGTAATAAGCTGATCTTGCCAGACATTGGCAATCAGCAGGACGAGCGCAATCAGGATTCCCCAAAAAACCAGGATATCCCGGTTTCTCTGTAGAAACTTGATCACAGGAAGAACCACACTCCGAGACCGAGAATGACGACTGCGACGATTATCAAGGGTAACAGCCCCGGAGGCGGGCCGGCTTTTTGCATCATGGCCATGACTTAGTCCTCGTTTAACATTGTACGTGGGCCATCTGCAATCAAAGTACCCTGACCCCTTTTGATTGTCTTTGATTGCTGGTTCAGAATTCTTCGATCAGGTCCGCCCTGAGTGTTACACCAAGCCCTGGACCTTGCGGCACTTTAATGAATCCATCCTTCTCCAGCACGGGCGGGTTTTCGAAGACCTGCCAGCCCTCGAAGATATCCGCGTGCGGCGGTTCGTGAATGAACTCGGTTATTGGGCCGTTTGGCATGGACGCGATAAGGTGGATGCCGCATATATTCACGAGACGTCGTTCAAGCGGTGCCGAGTGCGGCGAGACCTGTCTGTTGTATGCCGCCGCGAGTGTGCCGACAGTGCGGGACATCAGCGGTCCAATATCACCTATTTCCGGCATAAGGACGTCGAAGCATCCCTGCTCAAGCAGCCACTTGAACTCATGGATGCCCCAGTTTGCCTCGGCCCCGGCCATGGGCATGGCGAGCAGGCGATTGAGTTCCGCCAGGCGCTCGTAGTCATAGCGAGGCAATGGCTCCTCCAGCCAATAGACATTGAGCCGCTGGTACTCCATTGCCGTGTCATAGGCACGCTTGAAGTTCCAGTAGATGGGGTTATCCCCATTGGCATCGGCGTTGCCGGGTGCCTTGTTACCATCGCAGAGAATGTGGAAGTCATCGCCCACCGCGTCCCTTACCAACTCCACCACGCGCACGTCTTCTTCCATCGTCCTGAAACCCGACCGCAGTTTTAGTGCGCGCCAGCCGGCCTCTTTGAGCCCAATAGCGATCTCGACCCGGTCTTCCACCGTTCCGATCCCCCACATGGCCGCATAGGGCAGGACCCGGTCGCGGCCACCGCCCCAGAGTTTGTACAACGGTAAATCCGTCGCCTTGCCCAGCAAATCCCAAAGCGCGATCTCAACCGAAGCTCCCCATCTGCGCTGCGGACGGTAGAGCGCCGCGGCATGTTGATTGATATCGAAAGGATCCTGGCCAACGAGCAGTTGTTTTACAGATTCGATGTTCTCCGGAGGGATTCCAGGCCCGATACCCACCAGGCCTTGATCCGTGTGGACCTCAGTGACAGTGAAGTTGCCAATCTGAACGTGCAGCCCTCCCGCGGGGGTATCGACGCGCCGCGCCAGGATACCCTTGTCCTCGATCAGTTTAATCCTGATCAGACGGACATCAGTGATCTTCAGGCGCGCCGCCTGCGCCGCCATGGCAGCCTGCGGTAGCATCAAAGGCATCGCTGCCAGGCCAGGTATCTTGGTTAGAAAATCTCTTCTCTGCATGGCGGTGTCCTGTTTATGGTCAATTGTGATGAATGACGATATGACTTTCCTTGGCTCTTTTCAAATAGCGGGTCAAAGCGCTCTGAGCCCACTGATTCACTTTTGATTCAACTATTTTCCACGGCTCTTGGAGCTATCTATCAACATGCCAATAGAAAGACCCAGCCCGGCACCGAGAGCAAGACCGAGTGCCAGGTTGCTGACCATCAAGCCGGCAACAATTCCTAATCCGGCTCCCAATGAAAGCCCTAAAACCATGTATTGCGCAGTAAATGTTACTTCAAAAATATATGGCTTCCTGGTTACTCTGACTTGTCGCATAGCACGAGCTCCATACAGTTAACGCCCTGGATAATGGGCGCGCCTTGGCGCGTCCTTAGTTGATTTA
This sequence comes from Pseudomonadota bacterium, assembly GCA_027621405.1. Lineage (GTDB taxonomy): Bacteria > Pseudomonadota > Gammaproteobacteria > Pseudomonadales > Pseudohongiellaceae > UBA9145. The sequence goes on from JAQCBT010000007.1 coordinate 147,406, forward strand.
ATGGTTAAATAGCATCATCACGGTGCAAACCCACCGATGAATTGCATTGCAAGGCCGATGACAAGTAATACAAATCCGATTGCCTGCGTTCTGAATTGTCCTTTCGTATCACTGATTAGTTCGTCTACTGCGTACTGAATATGGTCTAGATCAGTCTTGTGCTTCATGATCTTCCGGCTTGCTTTCCAGGCCGAAACCACCAAAGTAGCCGCCCCAACTATTTCTAAAATGATTCCAGCTTGACCAATTAGCCAGTAGCTCGGCATCTATGTTTCCACCGTACTTTCACTTTCTGTGAGGTTGCACATTGTTCAACTATGCTATTTAACATTTGTATATGAAGACACTCTCGCTTTCTCTGAATTCCGAGGGGGTCCCCGTATCTAAACCACAGGTTCCAGTATCTCACTGAAATAACGGGATATCCAATATTCCGCCCACACAAACCGAGCAGGCACAGATAGCTATCGAAGGGTCAAACCTCGAGCAGCGAGCGAGGGAGTCCGGGACGAGGCGCGGGACAATTTTGAGTGGGGAGCCTACAAACAGTAGGTGACCCGCTCAAAATTGTCCCGCAACGAAGGCATGGGCTTCCGCAGCCGCTGCGTCCCGGGCACAAAAAAGCCGGGTCATGGACCCGGCTTTTGATCTGGCAAGATGACTAAAAAGCTTCGCTTTTTAGTCATCTCCACCTTGATTCGCAATTTTATAATTCACTGCGCCGAAGAACATCTCATCCCAACTCTCATTCCCCCAATCCACAGCCCGATCAGGATCAGGATTGGCAGGATTCTGCGCAGAGTTATCGAATGCACCAACCGCAGTAATCACCGTGCCAGCAGGCACAAACTTAGGCTCTTCGTACTGATAAGCCAGCTGCCAGTTGTAGTTGTACTTGGCGATGTTGATCAGCTCTTCGCGAGTGCCATCGGGGTAGTCCGCATAGAAACGCATGTACTTGCCGCGGAAGTGCATGTGCGGCGTGAAGCTGTACAAGTGCGCATCCTTGGCAATGGTGATCTTTGAAGTCTGCTCAAACTGTGGATCGTGGGGCGGAATCGTGGTCCACGTGTTGGGGAAGATGCAGGCACAGTTGCCGGACATTCTCTCCGACGGTGGCTGGTCTTCCGGGTAGAACCATACACCGACCTGGCTGCGGTCGGTGGTTTCCTTGCCGTAAGGTGTGTAGTGCATGTTCAGGTGCAGGATTGAACCGGCCTTGATCAGGCCGCCGGTGTCTTCCGGATTCATTTCCTGCACGAAGCCGGGGATGTAGGCCGCGATGTTGGCCTTGTCCGGGTGGCTTGGTCCGCCAAGGAAACCGCGGCCGTCTTCACCGGGGAAGTCCAGGCGGTTCACCGTGTGATGTAGCACCGCGCGGTCGCCGGCGATGATCTGGCTCGCTTTCATCCAGCGATCGGTTGGCATGTCGAAGTGCACTTCCACGTTCACGAATACGCCGTTACCGGTAGCGGGAACGGTGGTAGGTGGAATATCAAGGATCATATCTGGCTCGCCGTAGGCCCACTTGGACTCCGGCCATTCCAGGTTCATCAATGGGTCTTCGGTGCCGTCGCGCGGCGCACCGGCTTCGGTCCAGGCGATGATGTTACGGATGTCTTCGTCGGAGACCAGGCGGTCGTTCATGAACTCACCGATGTGGCCATCGATGGCGCCCGGTGGCATGCGACGGGTCATCAACACTTCGCGAATCATGGGGGACCAGCCCTGTACCATGGCATGGCTATCCATGGCGAATGGGGCAACGCCGCCTTCGCGATGGCATTCGGCACATTGTGCTGCCAGTACCGGTGCGATGTCGGCTACATAGGAAGGCACGGTGCGCTCGGGGTAAGTGATAGGGTCGCCATTAACCGCGACCTCCGGTGTGCTCACTGCGTTGCCGTCGAGGATCTCGGCGATGGCCTTGTCGGCACCGTCCACGTTTCCGCGGTAGGTGACCACGAAGCGGTCAGGATCGAACAACAACACCTGGCCCGCGTGGGTGATACCCAGGGACTCGGAGATAATGCGCGCGTCATCCATCAATACGGGGATGTCGACACCGTACTCGGCCAGCTTCTCACCAACCGCGTCGCGGTTGTAGCGGCCCATGGGATTGATCATGAAGAACTCGATGCCTTGCTCGTCGTACTTCGACTTCAGGGCATCGAATCCGGCAACAGCGGCTGCGGTGGCGGCGCTGTCGTTGGCCTGCACCAGCAGGGCGACGGCTGCATGGTCGTCGTACCAGCTCATGCCGTGGTGATAGCCTTTATGGTCCAGCAGAGAGAAGTCTCCCACTCTCTCCTGGGCCGCAAGGGTGCCTGACACCGTTAGCAGGGCCAGTGATGAAATCATTACGCGGCTGACTTTGTTCACAATTGTCTCCTCAATCTCCTCAAAGCAGGGTCTGTTCGGACAGGAACAGCGGGCTTCCGGTACTCTGCCCGGATGACCTCGAGTCCCCCTTCTCAACACTATAGACTAAGAGTTATGCGAGTTGTGGTCAATAATCGGGATTTCGCCTTGCCCTGTAATTACCGTGTCTTGTCGGAGCTGTCCTCTCAGGTCGACTGCTGCTGGTTGGCAGCCACTAGCAGCTCCAGTAGTTTGGGGTAGAGCCGGGGATTGGCGATCAGCAGGTCCTTGTTATGGAACTGGGGATCGGCGCCCGCGGGCAGCTCACTGAAATGGCCACATTCGGCACCCGCCTCCAGGGCGATGAGGCGGGCGGCGGCGAAGTCCCAGACGCTGAGGCTCTCGTAGTAGCCATCCAACCGGCCCATGGCCAGGAAGCAGATATCAAGGGCCGCGGAGCCCAGGCGGCGGATGTCTGCGCAATGGGTGAGCACGGCCTCGACCCGCCTGATCATGGGGCCCAGGCCTTCCTTCACATAGGGAAAGCCGGTGGCGATGATGGCACGGGACAGCTCGGTCTCCCGGGCCACAGCTATGGGCTTGCCGTTACGAAAGGCGCCCTCACCCTGCAGGGCATGGAACATCTCGTCGGTAAAGGGATTGAAGACCACGGCTACCGCGACGTCGCCGCCCACAACGCAAGCAATGGAGATGGCGGACTGGTTATGGCCATGAGCATAGTTCACGGTGCCATCGATGGGATCCACGATCCACACGTACTGCACCCGCTCCCAGATCCTGCCGGCGTCCGGCGAGGACTCCTCCGAGAGAATCTCGTGGTCGGGGTAGCGGGCCCGGATCGCCGAGCAGATCAGCTCATCGGCCTGGAGATCGGCCTGGGTGACCAATTCCTTGCCGCCCTTGTAGTCGTGCTGGAGACCTGCGACCTCCCGCTCGTGGACGATTAGGTCGCCTGCCTGCCGGGCGATTTCCATGGCGAATTGCAGTAGTAAGGTCTTGCTGTGCATGTCTGGCTGTCCTTGTCTGTTTGGGGTTTCGGGATTTCCTGTCCTGTTGAGGATAAGTGGGTGTCCTCTGGATTTCTTTGCAAGTTTTCTTCTATTTTCGCTGCAGATTGTGCGTGATTTCCTGCTCCGGACAAAGGGTCCGATTCGATTTCAGATCGCTGTAGGCCTCGTGGTTGCTGGGCTGGGGCGAAATGAGAAAAGTGGGTGTCCAGAGAATGAAGTCAGGCCTTTGGCTCAGAGACTGCCTGCTGGTGCCGATAAACTCAAGGTGAAAAGTGCTACGATCCTGGTCCTGAAGTATTCGCTGTTTGCCACCATCGCCACCCTCGTTAACCTGGGCGCGCAGGAAGTGGTGGTGAGTGTGTACCAGGGTATGAACTCCCTGTATTTTTCTATCCTGCTCGGTACCCTGTCTGGTCTCGTGACCAAATACCAGCTGGACAAGAATTTCATCTTTGCCTATTCCACCACGTCCACGGCCCACGATCGACGCAAGTTCATTCAGTACACCGCCACCGGGTTCTTCACCACCGTGCTGTTCTGGGGCGCTGAGTTGTTTGCCGAGTATCTCTTCGGTACCAAGACTGCACGCTACACCGGCGCGGCCATCGGACTCGCCATTGGATATGTTGTAAAGTACCAACTCGATAAACGCTACGTCTTCATCCAAGAGAACCCCTGATGCAACTCAGTGGCTGGGGTAACTACCCCGCTGTACAGGCTGATGTCCTGGCGCCGGCCAGTGCCGCCGAACTGCAATCCCTGCTCGCCCACAATGCCTACGGAAACTGGATCTGCCGTGGTGGCGGCCGCAGCTACGGTGACAGCGCGCTAAACGGCCGGGTTGTGAGCAGTCGCTATCTCGATCACTTCCTGGATATAGATGAAGATGCCGCGACCGTGCGCTGCGGTAGCGGTGTGAGTCTCGGGCAAGTACTGGAAGTTGTCATACCTCGCGGCTTGTTTCCTCCCGTACTGCCTGGCACCAAACATGTCAGCATTGGCGGCGCCATCGCCGCCGACATTCACGGCAAGAACCATCATGTGGAAGGCAGTTTCTGCGACCACCTCGAATCCTTCAGCCTGTTGTTGGCCGACGGCAGCATCCTGCGTTGTTCGGCAGCGGAGAATGCCGGTCTGTTTCATGCCACCTGCGGCGGCATGGGGCTCACCGGTATCATTCTCGATGCCACCCTGCATCTGAACAAGGTATCAAGTGTCTCTATTAACAATCGCAGCTTCTCGGCAAAGAACCTGCAGCACTGTCTCGAGCTGCTGGATGAACACAATGCGGCGACGTATGTAGTGGCATGGCTCGATTGCCTGAAACAGGGTGAAGACCTTGGGCGCGGCATCGTCTATGTGGGCGATCATGGCGATGACGACAATCTGCAACTGGTAAAGCGTCGCGGTCTCTCGGTTCCGTTTCATACCCCGGGTTTCTTCCTCAACCGCTTCACCATGAGTCAATTCAACAATCTGTATGCGAGTTGGAACAAGGGGCGGGGCGACACCACCCTGCAGAATTACGAGCAGTTCTTCTTTCCTCTGGATAGCATTGGCAACTGGAATCGGCTGTACGGGCGAAAGGGCTTCCTGCAATACCAGGTGCTCGTACCTACAGAGGCAAAAGATATACTCAGCCGGATTATCAGGCGAGTGGCCGAATCCGGACAGGGTTCCTTCCTCTCGGTGCTGAAAAAATTTGGCAAGGCCAATAACAACCCCCTGTCATTCCCAAGTGCGGGCTACACACTGACCCTGGATTTTCGCTGGCGCGAATCCCTGTTTCCCTTATTGGATGAACTCGATGCGCTGGTTCTGGGCTGCGGCGGTCGTCACTACCTGGCCAAAGATGCGCGGCTCAGTGAAAGCGGTTTTAAAACTGGGTATCCTCGCTGGCAGGAATTTATGCAGGTGAAGGCAGAAGTGGATCCCCATAATCGGTTCGCTTCCCTGCAGTCCCAACGCCTGGGACTAACGCCTGTATCGACTTCACACTCATCACACAAGAAGGCGGGGCCTGACAAGTGAACGTTCTCATCATCGGCGCCGGATCGGCAATCGCAGTCGCCACTGCCCGGCTCTACGCCGCGCGGGGTTGCAGCCTGTTCCTGGTGGCGAGGAACACGCAGCGACTGGAAGAGCTGGCAAAGGATCTTGAGGTCAGAGGCGCAGCCAAAGTTGGCCAACATACACTCGATGTACTGGAGCATGACAAGCATGCCGAGGCGGTGAGTACGGCGCGTGAATTTCTCTCATCCGTCGACATCGCCCTGATCTGTCACGGCTCGCTGCCGGACCAGGCGATTACCGAGACTGACTTTGCTGCGGCCAGGCGCGAGCTGGATGTTAACGGCCTGTCGGTGATCTCGCTCATTACCCTGTTGTCCGCCCTCATGAAGGAACAGGGTGCTGGCACCCTGGCCGTGGTCACCTCGGTGGCCGGCGACCGCGGGCGCCAACCCAATTTCGTATATGGTGCGGCCAAGTCCATGGTATCCACCTACCTGCAGGGTCTGCGTGGTCGACTGCTACCCCACGGTGTGCATGTGATAGACATCCGCCCCGGCCTCGTGGATTCACCCATGACCGCCCGCTTCGAGAAGGGCGTGCTGTGGTCGACCCCGGAACTGGTGGCCGGCAACATCGTCAAGGCCATCGACCGCAAGCGTCATACTGTGTACACCCCGGGTTACTGGCGCATCATCATGGCCATCGTACGTTCGATTCCGGACGTGGTTTTCAAACGCCTCAAGTTTTAGCTTCCCGATCCCGGATTACTCTCAGCCTTGTCCCCTACCCATAACCAGCTTCCTCTGTTCGTTGACCTCGACGGCACCCTGATCAAGTCGGACCTCAGCGTGGAATCCCTGCTGTGTCTGTTGAAGCGCAACCCACTGTACATGCTTGTGTTGCCGTTGTGGCTTCTTAAGGGGCTCGCTCATCTGAAGCAAAAGATTGCCGAGCGCGTCGACCTGGATACCAGCAGGCTGATAGTGAATGAAGAGTTCATGGCCTATCTCAGGCAGCAGAAAGAAAGGGGCAGGTCGCTCACATTGATCTCGGCCTCGAACCAGAAGTACGTGGATGCTGTGGCCGCCCAATCCGGTTTGTTCACCAGGAGTATAGGCAGTTCCGACAGCGATAACCTGAAAGGCAGGCACAAGCTGGCCAGGATCGAGGAACTGACAGGCAAGCAGGCCTTCGCCTACGCGGGCAATTCGGCGGCAGATATCCCGCTGTGGCAAGCCGCGACGGAGGTGATCAAAGTGAATTGCAGCGCCGACCTGTTCCGGGCAAACGGATCGTCCCAGAGCGAACTGCAATTCGACTCGCCAGCGCCCTGGCTACCGCAACTGTGGCGCGCCATGCGTCCCCATCAGTGGCTAAAGAACGGTCTCATCTTCGTGCCCCTGATCCTGGCCCATCGCATTAATGAATTGCCGCTGGCCTTCGCTGCCTTGCTGGCCTTCTTCAGCTTCAGCCTGTGCGCCTCCAGCGTGTACCTGCTGAACGACCTGCTGGACCTGGACAGCGACCGGCGCCATGCCACGAAATGCAGTCGCCCTCTTGCCGCGGGCACCCTGCCCCTGGTCACTGCCTTACTGGCAGCGCCACTGTTATTGCTGCTGGCATTCGCCGTGGCAGCCCTGCTACCCATTGCCTTCCTGCAGGCATTGTTTGCGTACTGGCTGCTCACCCTGCTCTATAGCGTGTACCTGAAATCGGTGTTCCTGCTGGACGTGGTCACTCTCGGGTTGCTTTATACCCAGCGCCTGATTGCCGGAGCCGCTGTGGTGGGTGTCATCGCGTCACCGTGGCTGCTGGCGTTTTCCTTCTGTATGTTCCTCGGACTGGCCCTGGTGAAACGGGTAACGGAGGTGCAGGATGCCAGCGGCGAAGACAGTGTCCCAGGGCGGGCCTACAAGCCTTCCCAGCGCTCCCTGCTTACCATTACCGGCGTGTCGGCAAACTTCGTCGCGGTGCTGGTGTTCGCCTTCTATATCTATGCACCGGAAACCACCGCGCTATACAGTTCGCCGACGATCCTGTGGGGTGTCTGTGTGCTACTGCTGATCCTGTTGATCAGGCTGTGGCATCACGCCATTGCCGGAAAGCTGCACCACGACCCGATCCTGTTCGCGGTGAGTGACCTGCCAAGTCAGGTGCTTACGGGATTGATGTTTGTCGTGTTGTGGTTGGCCATCTAAGGGCTGTCTGTCTGAAACCTGCCCTTATACCTGCCAAAGGCCTGCCTAGGGCAACATGCTGAGGATGCCGTGGTGAAAACGCAGGTGGTTCTCGATGTAGCTGGCGATGAAGAAATAGCTGTGGTCATAGCCTTCCCGCTGGTTATAGCCCAGCGGCATGCCAGCACTGCTACAGGCTTCCACCAGCAGTTGCGGTTTTAGCTGTTCCTTCAGAAATTCGTCGTCTGCGCCCTGGTCTACCAGCATTGGGATGGGGCGGGTGGCGCTCCTCACCAATTGCACAGCGTCGTAAGCAGCCCAGGCACTTTGATCGTCACCTAAATAATTCTTTAGCGCTTTGGTTCCCCACGGACAATTCATGGGCGAACAGATGGGGGCGAATGCCGATACCGAGTGATACTTATCCGTGTTCTTCAGGGCGATGGTCAGGGCACCATGACCACCCATGGAGTGTCCCATGATGCTCTGTTTGTTGATATCGATGGGGAAGTTACGCGCCACCAGCTCCGGCAACTCATCGACCACATAGCTGTACATATTGTAGTGTTTGGCCCAGGGCTCCTGGGTGGCATCCACATAGAAGCCAGCGCCGAGCCCGAGATCATAGGCAGATTCAGGATCATCCGGAACTCCCTCGCCGCGGGGGCTGGTGTCCGGCGCCACCAGGATCACTCCCAGTTCCGAGGCAATGCGCTGCGCGCCCGCCTTTTGCACGAAGTTCTCATCCGTGCAGGTGAGACCCGACAGGAAATAGACCACGGGCAATTTCACATCGGCTCCGGTGGCAAGTTGCTCCGGCAGGAACACTGAGAAGGTCATCTCGCAGATGGTGCTGGTAGAGAAATGCTTCACTCGTACCTGAGTGCCGCCAAAAGACTTATTGCTGGAGAGTTGTTCCAGGGGCACGGGCGTTCCTTATTCTTGTTCTACGACAGGCGCCTATTGTAGACAGCTTCAAAGAGAAAAACGACGTATTACTTTATTCGCGCTGATTCCGGGGGGAGTTTGTCACTATGATTTTGCAGCTTGCCATAAACAACGATGAACCTGATTCTAAACACAAGAGGCTTCCAGGGTGATCAATCGGCTGATTCTACTTTTCTTGCTCGCGACTCCGCTGGCAAACACGGCCAACGCACAGTCTGCTGGCGATGCTGAAGCGCAAGCCAGGACTGCACTTGATCGCTTCCTGGTAGCCTTTAACTCGGGCGACAACGATCAGGTCAGGGACCAGGTTAACTTCCCGGCTGTGACCCATGGGCCCAACAGCATCACTATCGCCACTACGCCAGAAGAATTCAATATCCCCTATGCTGCAAATCGCGCCCAGGGTTGGGCAAGCAGCCGTTGGGACAGCGTCATCACGTATTTCGTATCCGACGAGAAGGTAAATTTCGGTGTCGAGTTTTCGCGCCTGAATACGGCAGGCGAAGTCTACGCCGAAGGTTTCGTATTCTACGTTTTCACCAATCAGGCAGGGCACTGGGGTATGCAGTACCGGGCAGGTGATCTTGCCAGTGATCGCTATGACCAGACTGCGTTGGAAACTGCCAAACAGGAAGCCAGCATGGCACTGCAGGAATTTTTCGAGGCTTTCAATGCCATGGACAATGCAGCGCTGCGCCGATTACATCATGTACCTCAGGCTCTCATCGCCTTTGAAAACAACCAGTTTCTCCGTGCTGAAGAGTTGAGCGCGCCTCTGGTGAACACCAACTTCGCGCGATTACAATCCGACGAAGACTGGTTACGCAGTGAGTACGAGGACGCCAGAATCCTCGGGGCATCACCGACAAGGGTAATCTTTGAACTAACATTTCAGCGCGTGAACACATCCGGCGAGGTTTATATGCGCATCCCGGCCTTGTGGGTGCTTGCCCGGCAGGACGGAAGGTGGGGCCTGCAGTTTCGCTCCCTGATGACGTCAACGGTCGACTGATGGCGGTTTACCATGTCTCTAATTGACGATTAATTCAGTCATCATGCCGTCTACCTACTGCTGGCGCAGATTCCGCAGAGAGTCTCCAAAAATTGTGCGAGTTCGATTATAGCCAGCGGGCATCGGCAGTACGTTATTCTCCACTACATAATCCTCGTAGTCTGCCAACATGTCTTGCAGCAGCCCAGGATTGTCCTGAGCCAGATCATTGGTCTCTCCTGGGTCTATCCTGATATTGAATAGATGCCACGCCGTTTCGTTCTGTTGTGTCCTGTTGATCACAATCTTGTAATCACCCTTGAAGAGCGCGCTGTTGCCTCCCAACTCATAGCCGATAGGTTCAGAGCTTGCGTGCACGAAGGCTGCCCGGCCCGCGAGGAACGCGGAGAAATCGGTGCCAACTACAGGTTCCACTCGCCTGCCCTGCCAATTACCGGCGTGGCTTTCGAGGCCGATTAGTCCCAGCAAGGTAGGAGTAATATCTGTTACGAATACAAACTCATCTGTCATTTCACCTGTTTTGGCAATACCCGGGCCAGACATCACCAGCGGCACGCGTAGCCCACCCTCATTAGCATGAAATTTGTAGTAAGCCAAAGGCGAGGCTGCAATAGTTGCGTTACTAGGACCGATCGCATTCCATGAGTTACGCTCGCCCAGCGTATCGTATTCGGAGTTGTAACCCACGATGTCGAACCAGTCCCGCAGTATTGATCCTCCATCGGGCGCGATAATACTGGAACCTTCCGCGCCATTATCAGAGGTGAAGACGAAGATCGTATTGTCATACTCGCCAATTTCTTCGAGGTAGTTCATCAAGCGGCCGATATGCATGTCCATTGCATCCACCATACCGGCATAGACTTCCATGCGCCGTGCGTGGTGCCGCTTCTGTTCTTCGGAGAGCGTATCCCAGATCAGTGTTCCCGGCGTGACAACAGCTTCGGCACCCTGTGGAATGACACCAGCCTGCTCCGCTGCTATTCGGCGCTTCTCGCGCATGACTGTCCAGCCCTCATCATAGACACCCGCATACTTGTCTGAAAACTCACGCGGTGCCTGCACCGGCATGTGCACGGCCTGAAACGGAATATAGGCAAAGAAAGGCTGGCCATCTTCTCTGTTCGAAGCGATGAATTCTATGGTCTTGTCGATGAAATACTCTGAAGAATAGAAGTCATCCGGCAATGTGTGTGCAGCGCCATCAGCGTACCAGTTAGCCTGTTCGTAAATGGGGAGATAGGTACGCTGCTCCCAGTTATCTGCGCCAGTGTCCGCCATGGCTATGGTTCTTTCAAATCCCCGGGCGGAGGGCAGCAGATCCGGGGTATGTCCAAGATGCCATTTGCCTGTCATATAGGTGTGATAACCGTTGGCCTGTAACAGTGATGCAAGAGTGACGACATTTTTATTCAACACACCTTGGTAGTGCTCATAGGCCAACAACTCCTCCGGCAGAGCCTCCGGTATATTCGGTACACCATTGCGATGACTATCCACACCTGTGAGCAGCATGGCTCGAGCAGGTGCACAGCTACCAGCCGTGTGGTAGTTGGTAAAGGACAGGCCTTGCGCAGCCAGCTTCGCAATATTTGGCGTATCGATCTCGCTTCCAAACGGAGAAATATCGGTATAGCCCAGGTCGTCAGCGAGTATCAAAACCACGTTGGGACGTTCGTTCTGCTCAACACCGTAGGCACCCGGCATGCAAGACATGCAGAAGGAGGCGAACAGCAGAACCGGGAAACTTCGAATGTTTGGGTATCTCATCAGAACGATTACCTGTGTATTCGACGCCGAAAAAAACCAATGCATCGATTCGTGCGTTGAAGTATAGAGCGTTCAAAGTATCATAAGGAACATTACGCAGTAGCAAACTAGCAATATTCTTCCGCATTTTCTATATGCCACGAATCGGGATTTAACCATTCACAGCTGCAAACCGATAAAGGCAGAGGCAAGTCAGTCATGAATTACAGCAATCTAATCGCAGGCTTCGCGTTTGCATTGACACTATCATCGAATAGTGCCGGTCAATCCGTTGCTCCCATTACCGAGGCTCTGGACGGGATCAAGATCACGCTGTGTGGAACGTCATCGCCAATTGCCGCTCCGGGTCGGGCCCAGGCGTGCGTGGCGGTCGAAACTCCCCAGCATCTCTACATCGTAGATGCAGGATCGGGTTCTGCGGCGACCGCAAATCTGGCAGGCCTGCCGACAGAAAAACTGCGCGGGATATTGTTGACACACTTCCATTCCGATCATATCTCTGACATCGGTGATTTCAACCTGAACTCCTGGGTAGCCGGTCGGCCTGCACCCCTGCAGATAATCGGTCCGACAGGAGTCGAAAGAGTGGTTGAAGGCCTCAATATCATGTACGAACTGGATCGTGGTTATCGCGTTGCCCATCATGGCGCAGAGCTGCTTGACCCGTCGCTTGGCGTACTTGAACACCGCATTATCGATGAAGGGCTGATAGTCGATGTAGATGGCTTGCAGATCACTGCTTTCGAAGTATCCCACCCACCCATAGAACCCGCATTCGGTTATCGGTTCGACTTCGGAGAGCGCTCTGTCGTTATCAGCGGTGATAGCCTGGTCACCGACAAGATTATCGAAATATCCGACGGTGCCGATGTGGTGTTACACGATGCTATGGCATTGCAATTGGTGGAGCGGGCGGAAAACATCTCCCGTAATTCTGGCAATGACCGCTTAGCCGCGGTGCTGCACGATATTCAGGACTACCACGCCACCACCACAGACCTGCAACGTCTGGTCGAGGAAGCAGATATTGGGAAGCTGGCGCTTTACCACCTGGTTCCCGCACCACGCAACGCGATGGCACTGACAGCATTTTCCCGTGATGTTCCTGAAGGTGCCATTATTACGGAAGATGGTATGGTTATTTCATTGCCAGCGGGTTCTGAAGAAATTGAAATCGACTGACAGAAAAGATTCACGTCGTCCCTGGTAGACGTGGGTCACATTGTCCGCTCTCGCAAGCCATGTTGCTGCAATCGCCACAGCAGTAAGTCGATACGATCCTGACCAAAGAATGCTTCATTGTTGAATACCATGAGTGGCACTCCCCCGTGTCCTGCTTCCGCTTGCAATCGCTGATTTTCCTCTATCCGGGCATCAATTCGTTCTGGCTCATCACGGATTATGCGCATCAAGTCTTGTGCATCCAGTCCTGCCCGTTCGATAGCGCCTGAAAGGTGCTCCCCCTCGTTCCAATTATCGGTCTCGCCATCCCAGAGCAGTCTGGCGACCTGGTCCAGAAATTCGAGGCCCTTGCCTTTCTCCGCCGCGACAGCGGCTAACCGCGTGAGCGAATAAATATAGGGTTGCTGCTCAGCGATCTCGCTGGTTTCCAAATTCTGTACGACAGGATCAGGAACCGGGCGCCGAAACGGAATATTGTGGTATTCGGCAATACGCAGCGTATCCATAAGTAGATAAGGTCGGTAGTGTTTCGATGCGCGCACCCGGAAGAAATCCGGATCGCGAATGGCAATGGGATAGATAACACGAAGATTAATCTCAACAAGGTACTTTCGATAGATATCGAGCAGCCGATCCAATGCCAGATAGCAATACGGACTGCGCATGGACCAGTAAAGATCGAAAGAATAGGCGTGCACTTTTAAAATTCCTGTCGCGGGTTAGCCAGCAGCGCGGACCAATCAGGGTGCGTTGGGAGGAGTTTACATCAGGCAATGGGATCGGTGTGGCTTGATTACACCTCGCCGGTATAATTTACCGTTGGGAAGTGCAAAGATGACAATACAATTCCCGGGAGCCGTTGACGATTATGACTAAACCAAGCAAATGCCTAGGCCGTGCCATCACAACAGTCGCTTTGATAGTGATGGCCGGATCATCAAACGCTCAATCGGGGGGGTTCGAGGGAGTCGAACTTAGCATCACACCGGTTGCTGGTAACGTCTACATGATTCAACGTCCGGGCGGCGGAGGCAATATCGGCGCCCAGATTGGAGCAGATGGCGTCCTCCTGGTGGATTCCTTGTATGCGCCGCTAACCGACAGGGTCGTCGCGGTCATCAGGGAAGTCACTGACGAGGCAATCCGCTATGTGGTGAACACCCATATTCACGTGGATCATGTGGGGGGCAATGCCAACCTGGCAGAGATGGGTGTAGTGATTTTCTCCCAGCAGAACACCCGCCAGCGCTTCTTCGATGAACGCCGTCGCGTACCTCGGGATGGTGGACGCTTCGACGACCCGCATCCTGCTGCTGGCAGGCCCAACATCACATTTAATGATGAACTGAATTTCCACATGAATGGTGAGGACGTGCTTGTATTCCACGCTCCCCCTGCCCATACAGATGGCGATGCATTTGTGTATTTTCCAGAATCCGATGTTCTGCATCTTGGCGATGTGTATCGCACCACCAGCTATCCGATTATCGATATCTACAATGGCGGCACACTGAGAGGAACGATCGCCGCTCTGGACATGGCTATCGATCTTGCTGGCCCTGGCACCCGAGTGATCCCGGGCCACGGGCTCGAAGTTGTAGGGCGCGATGAAATAATCGCATTCCGTGACATGATCCTGGACATTCAGGGCAAGGTACTGGCCATGATCCGCGAAGGCAAAAAGCTGGATGAGGTCATGGCTGCGAAGCCAACTGCCGGGTATGACGCGGAATGGACCGATGACCCTGGTTGGGGAGCTGAGGATTTTGTGCCGATTGTTTACTACCAGCTCGGCGGGTCAGGACGCCTTGCTGACCGGTAGAGGCAGAAGGGCTGCCGGAGATCGCTGACAGCCCCAATTTCCATAATCACGCTGCAGCACTACTTACCATCTCCTGTAGCGTTCGTTATGGCGACGTTCCCTGTCATAGCGATAGGGATCCCATTCCCTGTCGCGGCGTCCGAAGTCCCGGAAGCGATCCCGCTGGTTGCGACTGAAGAAACGATCCCTGTCACGACCCCGGTCATAGCGCTCCCGATTCCTGTCCCGGTCACGGCCAAAGGCATTGCCCTTGAAACTGGTAGCTGGGCGGCCAACATAGCCGGCCCGATTCCAGTCATAACCGTTCCAGTCGAAGCGTTCACCGCGGTTATTGACTACCCAGGGCCGGGCGTAGCTGCCGCCGATCTCTACAGCACCACCCGGTGCCTGGTCCCAGCCATAACCGTTCCAGCGGTAGATTGAATAGCCACCATTCTCGCGTTTCGCACCCAGCACCCAGCCATCTGCCACGGCGATGGCGGCACCGGGAACCCGGTACCAGTTACCGCGATCTCGACGGTAAATGGCATAGCCGTCACGAGTACGTTCGCCCAGTCGCCAGCCAGCATTCGAATCATTGCCACGAAAGCCACGGTCATCAGCTTCCGCAGGCACTGAGCCGAACATCAACAACGAGGCTGTTAATAATCCGAAGAGTGCTGTTTTCATGGTGGTTTCCTCCGTTTGTTCATTACAGTATTTCATTGTAGGGAGGATTATTGCGCGGGATAGCTGAATCGGGAGTGAACCGATCACCGGTTGTTGTTCAGATTCGATTCAGCCCCGGAGCAGGAAATCAGCTCAGGGCCTTGAGCAGCCCGGCCGCGGCGGCGGAGTCCAGGTATTCCCTGAGATGCCGGATCTTGCCGTTTTCGATATCCGCCACCACGCAGGCGGCGATAGTGAGTTTAGTGCCGTCTTCCAGAGTCCCGCGGACCATGTGTTCCTCAACGAAACCCG
The DNA here is from genome assembly GCA_027621405.1 of Pseudomonadota bacterium. Classification (GTDB taxonomy): domain Bacteria; phylum Pseudomonadota; class Gammaproteobacteria; order Pseudomonadales; family Pseudohongiellaceae; genus UBA9145. The sequence continues at coordinate 162,682 of JAQCBT010000007.1, forward strand.
TGGCGGTAGCGGCACGCTTTATTTCTTCGTAGCGAAAGTCCTGAACCACGGCAGAGACAGCCTGGGAAAACTTCACCAGGGTATCGATGTCGAATTCTGGATTGAGGTTTTGCCGGGCGCGGAAATCCGTGGCACAGAGACTGCGCACGGTATCCATGTCACCAGTCTCGAAGGCTTTAAACAGTACGGCAGCAATTTCTTCGTTATTCACATTACTTCCTCAACATACAGACTTGTTAGCAGGTGCTACAAATTTCTGGCAGACAATCTTAAGCGGATATCGCCGGATAACTCTATTCAAGCAACGATCAGGAATGAATCCTCAATTGGGTCCCACTTGCTGGGCTTGCCGATGCGCGTCACCTTCATGGTCTTCTGTATCTTCGGCTCCAGCAGTTCTGCGAACTCTTCCACGTCGTGGAACTCCGGATCCAGCCACTTGTCCACCAAGGCCTTATTCTCGAAATCCAGCATCAGGGGCATGGACTTTGGATGAATCGCATCCCACTGCGGGGACAGGGGCGGCAGGGTAATGATGGAGGCTGAATAAACCACTTCGCCGGTGTCCCGGTTCAGGTGTTCCTTGTACAAACCACCGAAGGCGATGGCGGAGTCTTCCAGCTCGATCATGTGGTAGGTCTTCTTGTCCCCCAAGCCCTCGACGAAGGCAGTGGCCGGAATGATGCAACGGGATTCCCGATAGGGCTTGTAGGAGATGCCGCGCATGTTATCCAGCTTGTCGGAGCGGGAATTGAAACTGGCATACCTGTAATTAGGCTTGAGGGATTCCGGTTCCAGGAACAACCACCAGATCGCCTCCGATATCCGCCGCTCGCCCACGGATTCGTGGATAATGGCGATGCGGCTGCCGGGCGCGATGTCGCCGCTGGCAAAATTCCCGATAGTGCCATGCAGGCTGATGCCCAGTGTCTCACAGAGCCACTGGATCTCCGGGCTGTCTATCAGGTTGAATCGTCCACACATTGCATTTGCCGCTTGGGGGGTAGTAAAGTCCAGTTCCTCCTTCTTTATATGTCGACAAGAACAAAAAGAGAAGCCCATGAAAAAGCTCATCGCCCTTTGCTCGCCGTTACTATTCATCCTGTTTACCAATACGGCTGCCGCTCAGTCCGCCAGCGACATCGCCGCGTGTGAGAACCTGCTGGATCTCAGGAACCTCACCATTACCCGCGCCGGTATCCGCGAGAACCAGCAGGATGGTTCATCCTATTGTTATGTGCGGGGCATCATCAGCCCGGCGATTCATTTCCACGCCCAGCTGCCCCTACCCCAAAACTGGAACGGCCGCTTCCTGCAGTGGGGTGACGGTGGCAAGGATGGCGATCTCGATTTTGCCGATCACCGGGTGGCGGAAGGCTATGCGGTGACCAACAGCAACATGGGCCACGATAACGGCGTCGAGCCCGGCGCTTCCTTCGCCTTCAACAATCGCCAGGCGGAGATCGATTTCGGTTATCGCGCCGTTCACCTCACGGTGGTCGCCGGCAAGCGACTGGTGCGCGAATTCTACGGCCGCACCCAGGACTACGCCTACTTCGAGGGCTGTTCCCAGGGTGGACGCCAGGGCTTCATGTCGGCGCAGCGTTTCCCGGGTGACTTCGATGGCATCGTGGCCGGAGCACCGGCTTTTAACTATCAGGGCCTCAACGCCGCGGGCACCTGGAACCTGCAGCGGGTATTCCGCGACAATCTCGCTGGCAACCTGGCGGTGGATACCAACCGTGACGGCAAGCCCGATAGTCTTAAGCTCGTTAACCTGTTGCATGAAAAAGTCCTGCAGGCCTGTGACGCCAACGACGGCGTGCGTGATGGCGTAGTGAGCGACCCACTCAGCTGCAACTTCGATCCGTCACTGCAACTGGCCGATGTCATGTGCCCGGCAGGCAGCTCAAGCGATAGCTGCTTCACCTCTGCGCAACTGCAGACCATCCAGGATCTCTATAGCGGCCCCAGTGACGACCAGGGGCGACAGGTGTATCCGGGCAAGATGCTGGGTTCCGAGCTGCGCTGGCCCGGTTATTACATTCCCTGGGAAGGCAACAACATGGGTCCTTCCAAGCTCACCGGGGTGGCGGGCGATCACATGAACTACCTGTTCTATGAGGAAGATCCAGGCATGGCGGTACCCGATGTGCGCGACATCAATTACCAGGCCAACACCACCGCGGTGATTCCCGAGTTCCACTGGATCGACTGGGATATCAACGACTTCTTCTCCGGCAAGGGCGACCTGATGAAGTCCATCACCGACGCCAACGACCCGGACCTGTCCCGCTTCCTCATCGATGAGGGCGGCAAGATGCTCATCTACCACGGCCTCGTGGACACACTCATCGTCGCCACCGATACAATCAACTATTACAACGACATGGTGAACACCACCTTCGACGGCAGCATGAGCACGGCACAGGAATCCGTGCGCCTGCACCTCGCACCGGGCATGGGACACTGTAGCGGCGGCAATGGCCCGGATACCTGGGACAAGCTGGTACCGCTGGTGGACTGGGTAGAAAACGGCGTGGTACCGGATCGCATCACGGCCACCCACAGCAGCAACGGCCAGGTAGATAACGAGCGGCCACTGTGTACTTACCCGCAGCAGGCGCGCTACATCGGACCGGCTGGCGGCGCAGATAATCCTGCGAACTGGCGGGCTGAAAATTTCAGGTGTGAGTAGCTGATACTGGTTATTGCCCACACTTCGGTTGAGGCTGGACAAGTGGCCCCCGAATGGCCAGCCGTCGGTATCGATTCACTCACAATCGTCCTGCGGACGATAGTGACTGTTCGCGAACCCGACCCCCACATCTGGCTTTGCCCATAGACGCATTCCAACGCAGTGGCTTCAAACTCATGCGCTACCGACAAGTTCTTCGAACTCTTCGAGTATCTGTAGCTTAAGCCACCGGCCAGGGTGGGTGGTGACGAAGGGTCAAATTTGGCGGACCGGAGGGGAGCCAAATTCTGAGGAGCTACCCACCCTGGTCGGGGGCGGAAAAGAACCCTTCAGGACTCCAGGGCGACACAGGACTCGAATCCAGTCCCGCATTGCAAAGCCCCCGCTTTTACTGATAGTTTCAACAGGCTCCGAGCCAGTCGGAGACTGAATAAAACAGAGCCCAGAGGTGTATATGAAACTCGGCCGCCTAACCCAATTAAAAGCCCCCGCCGCATTCCTGATTGCGAGCCTGCTGCTCACCTCCTTTGCCCAGGCCCAGGAAGTGTACCGGGCCAGACTGTCGCCCATGCCAACCACACCGCAGACCGTGGATGAGATCCTCGGCGAAGGCGAGGTCATCCTGACCCTGAATGGCAATACCCTCACGGTGCAGGGGGAATTTTCCGGCATGAGTTCCATGGCCACCGGAGCACACCTGCACAATGGCCCGCCGGCACAGCCGGGTCCGGTGGTGCACACCCTGGAGATTGACCAGGCCACATCCGGCAGCATAAGCGCCACCCTGGAGCTCACGGCCGAGCTGGTCGCTGCACTGCGCAGTAATTCACTGTACGTGCAGGTGCATAGCCAGAACAATGCGCCCGGCGAGCTGCGGGGATGGATATTCCTGCGCAGTCATTTCGACAACTTATAAGAACAACCCTATTTCCATGCGATCACCAGAGAATCGCAAATGAGGCAAGCCCATGAAATTTCTGACCACCCAATCCAAGAAGATCAGCCTGGGGCTGATGATGCTGGCCGGACTGGCCGCCTGCAGCGACAGTGGCAGCGGCGGCTCCAGTTCCACGGAGATTCCTGTTGCTACCGCACCCAATGCCAGCACTGCTGCAGCGAGTTTCGACTCGCAGGCGGCGGCCGGTGCCGAGCTGTTTGCCACCAACTGTGCTGCCTGCCACGGTGCCAACCTCGAGGGCACGACCCTGGGTCCACTACTGTCTGGCATCGATTTCGTGCGTAGCTGGGGACAACAGACCCCTGCTCTGTTGCTGGGGAATATTCAGGCCAACATGCCTCCGGGTGGCAACGAGAACCTGAGTGACGATGACTACATCAACATCGTCGCCCATATACTGACTGTTAATGGTGTGGATGGCATCGATACCGCACTGACAGCCAGCACCGATTTCACCATTGCCGAGAATATCTCTGCCATCGTCGAGCGCCAGCAACGCGCCGAGCCACCTGCCCCACAGGGACTCACCGTGGCGGGCAACACCGAGGACTTCGTGCCCTTCGTGCCACTGACCGCCGAGATGTTGCGCGACCCATCGCCCAATGACTGGCCCATGCACCGTCGTAACTTCTATGCTCACAGCTATAGTCCGCTGGACCAGATCAACAAGGAGAATGTGGGCAACCTGGCCCTTGAGTGGGTGTGGAATATGCATGAGGGCGATTCCGAACCGGCGCCACTGGTGTACAACGGCATCGTCTACCTGATCAACCCGGGAAACGTGGTGCAGGCGCTTGATGGTAAGACTGGCGAGCTGATCTGGGAACACTGGACTGGCCCGGCCAATCGTCAGGACATGCGCAACATCGCCATGTATGAAGACAAGATCATCCAGGCTACCACCGACGCCAGGCTGGTTGCCCTGGACGCCCGCACCGGCGAGCAGGTCTGGGAATCCATAGTGGCGGACGCCAGCAAGGGTTTCTCCAACTCCTCCGGGCCCATCGTCGCCGATGGCATGGTGATTCTGGGTCTGGCTGGCTGCGCCCGCTATATCCCGGAAGACTGTTACATCAGTGCCTACGATGCCGACAACGGTGAACTGCTGTGGCAGTTCGAGACCATCGCCGAGATGGGACAACCCGGTGGCGATACCTGGGGCGGACTGGACGACCTGTTCCGCGCCGGGGGCGAGACCTGGATTACCGGTTCCTACGATCCCGACCTGCGCCTTACTTACTGGGGTACCGCACAACAGAAGCCCTGGGTTCCCGTGTCGCGTCACATGACCATCAACGATGTGGGCCTGTATACCAATTCAACGGTCGCGGTGAATGTGGATACCGGAGAGCTTGACTGGTACTTCCAGCATGTACCGGCGGAAGCCCTGGACCTTGACGAGGTATTCGAACGGGTACTGGTTAATCGCGGTGACGAGCAGCTCGTCTTCTCACTCGGCAAGTACGGCATCCTGTGGAAGAACGACCGGGTGACCGGCCAGTTCAAGGGCCACGTGGAGACCGTGTTCCAGAATGCGTTCACCAACATCGACCCGGTCACCGGCGAGGTCACTTATCGCGAAGACATTCAGAATGCCCAGCTGAACGAGTGGACTTCAGCCTGCCCATCAAGCGCCGGCGGCAAGGACTGGCACTCGATGACCTATCACCCACCCTCCGGCCTGATGATCGCGCCATTGAGCCAGACCTGTCTGGAGAATGCGGCCCGTGAAGTGGCGCTGGTGCAAGGTGGTGGAGGTCTCGCGGCCAGCCGCAAGTTCTTCGAGATGCCGGGCACCGACGGCAATCTTGGCAAGGTAGGCGCCTATAACGTGGATACCATGGAAGAAGTGTGGAGCTATCAGCAACGCGCGTCCCTGCACACCGGCACAATCTCCACGGGCGGTGGTCTGGTCTTTGTAGGCGACCTGGATCGTCGCTTTAAGGCTTTCGACGTGGATACTGGCGAAGTGCTCTGGGAAACACGACTCGGCACCTCTGTCCAGGGACACCCGGTAAGTTTTGCCATTGACGGCAAGCAATATATCGCGGTAACAGCCGCCCTTGGCGGTACCAGCCCACGGACCGTGCCAGATGTCATTGCTACAGAAATCACCTACCCCCGCTGGGGTAATGCCATTTATGTGTTCTCGCTTCCGGATTAATCGACATGAGTGACTCCGACATCGAGACAGAAGCTAAAGCGATCGATGGCGAGGAGCCGCAACAGAAGGCTCCGTCAAACATCGGCCGCATCGAATGGCTCGACCTGACGGTAGACGATGCCACCCGTATCAAGAATTTCTACTGCAAGGTCATTGGCTGGAAGAGCGCCGATGTGGACATGGGCTCCTATGCCGACTTCAATATCAACCTGCCGGAGTCCGGTGAAACGGTCGCCGGCATCTGTCACGCCCGTGGCATGAATGCCAGACTTCCTGCACAGTGGCTCGTCTATGTGCGGGTTGCCGATGTGAAGGAGAGCGCCGCCGAATGCGAGAAGCGTGGTGGCAAGGTACTTGATGGCCCGCGACGCATGGGTGGTTCCAACTTCTGTGTCATACAGGATCCGGCCGGTGCAGTGATGGCACTGATCTCCGGCTAGGCTGCATTATCGTGTTCAAAGGCAGCTGCCACTGCGGTGCAGTGAAGTTCGAGATCCACAACCAGACCGAGCTGCAGGATCTCATGCGCTGCAACTGTTCGCTGTGCCAGAAGAAAGGCATCGTGATGGCAACGGCGAAGCTGGACGATCTGGTCATTACCGAGGGCGCAGATAAACTCACCCTCTACCAGTGGAACACGAAGATTGCAAAGCACTACTTCTGCTCGGTCTGCGGTATCTACACCCATCACCAGCGCCGCCGGCGACCCGACGAATACGGTGTTAACGTGGCCTGCATAGAGGGTGTGGATGTCAGCTCTCTCACCAACATAAGACATACCGATGGACGCGATCTGTCACTGGTCGACGAAGCATAGGCACTCATGGGAACCATCGAACGCATCTATATCGCGCCCGGCAAGAGACGGAAGGTGAAGAGAATCGAATCCGCAGAACTGGAAGCGGGTTCGGGCATAGTCGGCGACCGCTATCATGCCCTGGCGCTGCAGTATGTGGAAAGAGACATGCCAGTGCCTGCCAATCACATCAGTTTTGTGGAGCAGGAAAAGCTGGACGAGTTCATCGGTCGACATGCATTGCAGGTGGACTACGGCGACTTCCGGCGCAGCGTCATTACCCGGGGCATCGATCTCAATGCATTGGTGGGGCAGCACTTCAGGGTAGGTGAAGCAGTTTGCTATGGGGTCGAACTCTGTGAACCCTGCAGCCAGCTGGCGCGCATCGTGCACAAGGCAGTGTTGACCGAGATGAGACTGACAGCGGGACTGCGAGCAATCATTCTGGAATCGGGAAGTGTTCGGCCGGGCGATGCCATCAACACAATTGACGAATCACTCGCCGATCTATCTCCAGTTAATAATCCGCTCAACGGACAAGAGATACTTTCCAATTCAAGCAGTAGCAGCTAACCCAGGGCTATTCTGGCGTATGCTGAGTGCCGGGATTGTCTGCCGCTAGTCGTCTTTGTCTTCCTTGTTTTCCCTATTGTGAAAGTGATCGAGCTCATCCGTGATCAGCTCTTTGACTTCCGGTGTTCTTCGGCGTCGCGCCTTCTTCGGAACCATGCCGCGCATGGCTTCCATCTTGCCGAAGCAGAGTAGCTTGTCATCGGGCTCCAGCACCCTGCTGCCGCGCGGGTTAGGAACCACTTTCTTGCCTCGGTATAGAGTGAGTACGTTTATGTCCAGATCTTCAAGCTGGGTGTCCTTGATCGCCATACCGACAAAGTCTGAGCCCTCGGGAACATAGATTTCCGTTACGCCGTAACCCTTGCTCACCGTCAGTCTCTGGCGAAGATCGATTTCGGGGAAATCCACCTGTGCCGCGATATAGTCGATGACTGCACCGGCGATATCCAGCTCCGTGCAGGTCTCGATGCCTTCCAGCCCTGGTGAGGAATTTACCTCCATGACCTGAGGGCCATCTTTACCTTCCAGCATATCGACACCCGCAACTCGCAGGCCGAGAATCTGTGCGGCTCTTACCGCGGTTTCAACGTATTGATCGTCCAGTTCCACCCTCTCGGCGACACCGCCACGATGTACGTTGCTGCGGAATTCCTGGCCCTGTGCTACCCGCCGCATCGCTGCCACCACTCGGTCGCCCACGACAAAGGCACGAATGTCTTTACCCTTGCTCTCTGCCACAAACTTTTGCACGAGTACGTTCTGCTTCTGGCTCTGTAGTAATTCGATGATGGACTCTGCTGCCTTCCTGGACTCTGCCAGCAGCACGCCTATGCCCTGTGTTCCTTCGATGAGCTTGATGACGACCGGCGCTCCTCCTACCCGTTCGATCGCAGGAATCACATCCTTCTTGTCTTTCACGAAAGTCGTCATGGGAATGCCGATGTGATGGCGGCTGAGAATTTGCAGGCTGCGCAACTTGTCCCGCGAATTCACGATACCGTGTGCAGGATTAGCGCAGAACACGTCCATCTGCTGAAACTGCCTGACCACCGCCGTGCCGAAGTAAGTTATCGACGTACCTATCCTCGGCAGGACCGCATCATAGACGCTCAGCGGTTTCTGACGATAATAGAGATCCGGATCGCCCTTGCGCAGGTCGATTGCGAATTTCAGGGTATTCAGGATTCTTACCTTGTGCCCACGCTGTAAAGCGGCTTCCTTCAACCGTCGCGTACTGTATGCATTGGGTGAACAGGAAAGTATTGCCAGCTTCATTTCAAACGAACCTCAGTTCTGAGTCATGACTACTTGTACTATGAGTACTGTTATAGTCTACTCTCATCTTGAAAAAAATTCAGAATTTCGAAATCGAGAATCAGATATCAGCATAAGTTGATTGAAGACACAGGAGTACCAGGGTTTGTCAGAACTGCTCACATTTGGTTGGCGAGAATGGGTGAGCCTTCCTGATCTGGGAGTGCAACGAATAAAGGCCAAAGTCGACACCGGCGCCCGTACTTCTGCCCTGCATGCTTTCAAGATCGAACCGTTTGAAGAAGACGGCATTCAACAAGTCAAGTTTCACCTTCACCCCAACCAGAGAGATTCAGAGACTGTCCAGGTTTGCACTGCGCCGGTGATAGACCAGCGTACGGTGACAGACTCCGGCGGACACCGCGAGGATCGCCTCGTGATATCAACAACGCTCAACATCGGTTCCCATAGCTGGCCCATCGAGATGACACTCACCAGTCGTGATGACATGCTGTTCAGGATGTTGCTGGGAAGGAACGCCATCAAGGCCAGGGCCCTGGTGGATTCCTCCAAGTCCTATCTGGTCGGCAAGCGAATGCGTAAATCGAAGCAAGCGGACTAGATCGATCTACCGCTCATGATCTAGAGCATTGATGACAGGATCGTGGCAATTCCCAGAAAGGACATGAACCCTGCAATATCGGTAATCGTCGTCAGCACTATCGAAGAAGACTGGGCCGGATCGAGGCCGAAGCGCTTCAACAGCATGGGTACAACAGCACCCGAGACGCCTGCAATAACCATCGAGATGACCATGGCCAACCCCATCACCAGTGCCAGACCCACGCTTTGGCTCCAGATGTAAACACCCGCGCTACAGACTGCCGCCACAGCCATACCGTTGATGAGCCCGGCGCCGAATTCCTTGCGCATGACCTGGAACCAGTGGCGCAACGATATCTCGCGCAGAGTCAGGCCACGCATGGTCACCGCCAGCGCCTGTGCGCCGGTATTACCGGATTGCCCGGCAGCGATGGGCATCAGTACTGCCAGTGCAGTCACCTGGGCAATGGTCGCCTCGAACATACTGACCACCGAGGCGGCGAAGAATGCGGTGATGAGATTGATCTGCAACCAGGGCAAGCGCTTGCGTACGGCAAACGTGAAAGGCGATAGAGCCCTCTCTTCCTTGCTCACACCTACCATGGTCTGCATATCGAGAGCGATATCCTGTTTCAGCGCGTCGATCAGACCCAGACCCTCGAACATGCCCACGACCTGATAGTCTGCATTGAGCACCGGCAGGAATTCACTCTTGCTGGTTTCCAGTTTGGTGAGCACTTCATCGCGCGGATCCATGTCCAGCAGGAACTGGGATACAGGTGTGGCGAGCTCGCGCAGAGGCCGGCCACTGTCGGCAAACAGCAGGTCGAATGAGCGAAGCTGAGACTGTAGTTGCAGATTGTCGTTAACCAGGTAGACGATTCGAGACCGGGGCAGATGTCCCAGTTTCATTTGCTGAAGAACTGTCTTTACGTCGGCTTTCTGGTTGACCACGGCGACTCGCGGATTCATGAGTCGGCCGGCGCTCTCCTCCGGGTATTCCAACAGTGCCAGCAGTTCCTTACGCAGCCCCTCGGGTACGGCGGCAAGTAATTTCTCAACCTCATCTTTAGCATAGCGACTCAGGATATTGATACTGGTCCTGACTCCCAGTAGTTCCAGCACGGCGGGCAGGGCCTCCTCTGGCAACAACCTGAACAGGCCTTCGGCTGTACCCGGATTGAGTTTCTCGATAACGTTGGCGATCACACCCGGCCTCTGCGGAGCAAGAAGCTTTGCGGCATCCTCCAGCTTCAGGCTCTCCAACGAGCGCGCCGCTTCAACCGGATGGCTGCGCAGAAACTCGCGGTTGAGACTGAATAATGGGTCCGGGGAGCTGGCTGCAGCTGTGGACATGATTAATCCCCCTTCTGCGGGTTCTGATCTTTGATGATTTCTTCGACTGAATTAAACAGGGCGAGGTAAGTGCTGCCATAGGCTTCGACAAGGTTGGAAACAGCACTGTCGTCGGATTTTTTTTGCAGGGAATGGCTGAGACGATCGCTGGCAACTCGCAGGTCGACATGGCGGATGACACCCACGAAATGTTGATTGCGATTTACCACGGGCATGATGTCCGCTTCCGCCCATGTTGGATGTTGACCGGCTGCAGCGATAGTCATGCGAGACAGCAACGCCCTGTTGTCCCGGTGCACCAGGCTACGCAGATTGTCCTTTCTCTTGCTGCGAGTCAGTTCCGCGTGGCTTATGTAGCCTGCCAAGAGCCTGTCCCTCGATACTACGAACAGACGATCGCCATCGGGCTCCTGCTCGGCTACCTTGATGAGTGAACGTGCAGTTTCGATATCGCTATCGATCGGCAGACTGACGGCATTGGGATTCATCCATCCACCGACCGAATCTTCCGCAAAATTAAGAAGGAGCTGACAGGCCGCACGCCGAGGCCCTGGCAAGTACCCGAGTATGCTGTTACGCCGGGATACTGGTAGAGTGCGCAGGACGGCGGCTATGAAGCTGGCATCGGTAGACCCCAGGATCTCTGCCACACGTGCGGATTTCATATGGCTGCTCATCTTGCTTACATAGGTGGGAACCAGCCGCGAAATCAGGTCTGGTGGCACAGCCGCGATGTGATTGCTGAAGAACTCGGCGCTTGCCTTCGGGTCGTGGCGCTCCAGGGTACGCGCCGCCTCGTCCGGGTACAGACTGGCGAAGCTCGATACGAGGCTAAGGTCCGCTGCGCTCATAGCTCTTTATTACCTGCGCTCATGGCTCTTTATTACCTGCGCTCATGGCTGTTGCTCATCCTCCTCCTGCCCCGCGGGTCGATGTTGGCTAATCTCCTCGTTGAACAGGCGGGCAGGAATGATAGCCCTGCCCTTTCCCGTATCCAGCACCAGCGCTTGCTGGGTTATTTCCAGCACTTCACCGGTAGTACCGCCGATGCTGATGGTTTCACCGATACGGCAGTGTTTGCGTGCGTGCTGTGCACCCAGTAGGTTGGCGACCAGTGTCTTCGATCCGAAACTGAATGCCAGGGAGGCACCGGCGAACAATACACCCACGGTGACCACGATGAGGCTGCTGAGGAAATCGACATTCAACCCGATCTGTTCGACACCGATGATGATGGAGCTGAAGATCACAATGATCTGTGATGCCCGGGCCATCAATGCACTCTGTTCCACACCGGCGCGCAAGGAGGCTGTCATGATGGCGGACTTGGTCAGATTGCCCACCAGGAAGCCTGCCATGATGATCAGAATGCCGGTCAGCAGTCCCGGGAGGTAGTTGACGATGCTGTCCATCCAGCGCGAGAACAGGGACCAACCGAGCACATTGGCGCTTACTGCCACGAAGAACAGTATGGTGACCCAGAACACCACCTTCTCGGCGATCAGGATGTAGGAGTTCTTCAGTAGTTCGCCGGTAGCAGAGTCGGTCCGGGTCAGGCGGTTGAACAGGAAGTCCAGCCCTTGCAACACTCGCCGCGACAGGCGGCTAAGAAGATGGGCGATGAACCAGCCGAGGATCAGGACTACCAGGCCAGAGATCAGTTGTGGCAGATAGATGGCAAGCTGATCAGCGAATTGCTGGAATGAAAGCGCGATGGCTTCCTGCCAGCGTTGAATATCGATCATAGGGCTGCTCCGGCCATCGCCACAGCACCGAAAGTTTTTTGAATGGCATCAAAATGGGGGCGACGGGCTGTCCGCTCAAGATTACTCGTTTCTATTAGATACATCTATCGCTACGCTATACACTTGGGCATTATTTATTCCAGGGCGCAAACGATCTATATGACAGACATCCTTACAATCCTTGGCAATGAGATCAGGCCCGGGGACAGGAAAATCCTGGAGATACCCGTCCCGAGTCTGTATACCCACACCCAGTTGGAGATGCCGGTGCAGGTGATCCGGGGCAAGAAGCCGGGCCCTATCATGTTTGTCTCTGCAGCACTTCACGGTGACGAAATCAACGGTGTTGAAATCATTCGCCGCCTGCTCAATCAGCGCCTGCTCAGGCGCCTGCGGGGCTCTCTTATTGCGATTCCCGTGGTGAACATCTTCGGGTTTATAAACCAGTCCCGCTACCTGCCTGACCGCCGCGACCTGAACCGGTCGTTCCCCGGATCCGAAACGGGTTCGCTGGCATCGCGCCTCGCCAATGTATTCCTCACCGAGATCGTGTCCAAGTGCACCCACGGGATCGACTTGCACACAGCAGCGGTGCATCGGGAAAACTTTCCTCATGTGCGAGCCGTTCTCGACGATGATGAGACCAAGCGCATGGCGAGGGCGTTTGGGTCGCCGGTCATATTAAATAGCGAGATCATTGAAGGCTCCCTGCGCAAATCCGTTGAGGCGCTGGGAATCAATATCCTCGTTTATGAAGCCGGGGAAGCGCTGCGTTTCAACGAGGTGGCAATTCGCGCCGGAGTGAAAGGCGTCATCTCCGTGATGCGCGAGCTGGGTATGCTGCCCCCTTCCACCAGCAAGAAGAAAGCCGATCTGAAGCCTCTCGCCTCCTCCGTTGCCTCGGACAGCATCTGGGTGCGAGCACCCCAGAGCGGCATCGTGCGCCTGATCAAGCCATTAGGGTCACGTGTCGCAGAAAATGAAACCCTGGGATTGATTGCCGACCCGTTCGGCGAACAGGAACTGCAGGTAGTCGCACCCTATGAAGGAATCGTCATCGGCAAGACTAATCTGCCACTGGTGAATGAGGGCGAAGCCCTGTTTCATGTGGCAAAGATGAGGAAGCCAGCATCGGCCGAGGTGCATATCGAGGAGTTCCAGCAGGTCCTGGATCCTGCCCAGGATGTTAAAGTCTCGGAACCACCGGTGAATTGATGCGACTGCCATTCGGGAGAGCGACGGGTCTCAATGCACTGTGGAATTTCTGTTTCGCCTTGCTGGTTTTGACATACTCGAGCGTACAGGCACAGGACACCGATCCCTACCTGTTCATCCTCGGCGTGGTGCAAGATGCAGGATACCCACAAGCAGGATGTTATGCGCCCCACTGTCTTCCCGGTTGGGAGAACCCTGCGCTAAAACGTGGCGCAACATCGGTGGCGCTCGTCGATCCAGCCACGCAGCGCAACTACCTCTTTGAGGCAACGCCAGACTTGCCGCAGCAACTCTTCGATCTGCGTGAGCAAGCAGACTATCCGTTAGCCGGGGTATTCCTCACCCACGCCCATATTGGACACTACGCCGGGCTCATGTATTTTGGTCGGGAGGCAATGGGCGCCAGCGGCATCCCCGTCTATGCCATGCCGCGCATGACCGCCTTCCTCAGCACCAATGGTCCCTGGGATCAGCTGATCAGCCTCAACAATATACAGATGTTCCCGATTTCCGAACAACGACCGGTAAATGCGGGCCAGATTACGGTTACTCCCTTCCTGGTTCCTCATCGGGACGAGTATTCGGAAACCGTGGGCTACCATATCCAGGGACCGAATCGCTCAGCGTTGTTTATTCCCGATATCAACAAGTGGTCGGACTGGGAAACAGACATCGCAGAGCTCGTGCTTGAAGTCGACTATGCGCTGCTCGACGCCACCTTCTATGCCGACGGCGAGCTGGGTAATCGGGACATGTCACAGATCCCCCACCCCTTTGTCAGCGAGACCATGGCACTGTTCCGGGCCTTCCCGGCTGAACAGCGGCAGAAGGTCTGGTTTATTCACTTCAACCACACCAATCCACTGCTCGATGCAGCCAGCGAAGCCAGCCAGTTCGTAACCCGGGAAGGATTCAACATCGCCCGGGAAGGCCTGCAACTGCCACTCTAGGCACGAAAGTTAATTTTCCTTAGCGATTTAGCCAATTCGAAAATTCAAACATTTGAAAGAATTCTTTCGGTTATCAAGTTCGACTCATTCGATCCGCTACACGCCCGCCTGCCTCACCAGCCGACCAGACTGGTAATCCCGGATGGCTTGCTGAATCTCTTCGACTGAATTCATCACGAACGGACCATAGTGCACAATCGGCTCACCGATTGGCTTGCCGCTGATCACGAGCAATCGTGTATCGGCGCTGGCATTGAGTTGCAGTGGACCGGTATGCGAGAGACGGCCGAGCATGCCGGCTCGCAGGGGGTAATCCGTGCCCTCGACACGCAGCTCACCCTCATACACATAGACCAGGGTATTGTGACCGTCGGGAATAGCCACACTCACAGTCTGTTCGCTGGCAACAGAAATATCCAGGTATCCCGGCTCCGTGCTCAGGCCCTGCACCTTGCCTGGAACCTGGATGCCATTCACTGCAAGATCGCCAGCGATCGCCTTCACAGTGACTTCGCCGATCGCGTACTCGGGGATGTCGACCGCGGCGATATCGTTGTAGGTAGCGGGAGTCATCTTCTCGTCTGCGGGCAAGTTGACCCACAGCTGAAACCCGCGCATGCGACCCTCTTCCTGCTGCGGCATTTCGGAATGAATGACGCCCGAGCCAGCTTTCATCCACTGCACATCGCCCGGCCCCAATTTTCCTACATTCTCCATGTGATCACGGTGCTCCATGTAACCTTCCAGCATATAGGTCACCGTTTCGAAGCCGCGATGGGGGTGCGACGGGAAGCCGCCAATATAGTCTGCTGCCTGATCGGAGCCGAATTCATCGAGCATCAGGAAGGGATCGAAACGATCGAGGTCGTTGCCGCCGAAGACGCGCTTCAGTTTGACGCCGTCGCCATCACTGGCAGACTGGGCTTGCAGGACTTCTTCGAGGGTACGGATTTTCAGGGACATGGTTTCTCCTCCAGCTAGGTATCGCTGAATATAAGGGCATTTGGAGAAATTTAAAGCTCGCCCGAAGCAGGCGATCTGGTGTAGATGCTTGACAGGCTCTATTGCGCGACCATGGCCGATTCGAAATCCCGGGTCCACTGCACGGCGTCGCTATAGCAGTGGGCCAGCGTGGTCTCCGGCAACTCAAGGTCTTCGCACAGGTCGGTAACCTGTTTCCAGTTGCCGTTCTCGTAGGCCAGCACCAGGCGCAATACTTTACCCAGGGTGTCTTCACTGCCCATTAGCGCCTCCTTGATGCTCAGGTCCAGTGGCAGGCTGGCAAAGATATTTGGCAAGGTATCATTCATCACGGCGTCGATCAGTGAAAACAGGCCACAGAGAAACGCCTTGCCCGCGCTGGCCTGTTCATCCAGACCACGCATCAGCAGTTCGGCGTGCCGGGCGCGCACCGATGCCAGGGACAGCAACGCCGCCGGCTTGTCACTGCCAATGGCGGCCATCGCCATCAGGCAGATGAACTTGCGCAGTTCCTTTTCACCCAGATAGGCCAGCGCGTGATCCAGCGACTTGATCTCGGCATAGCCACCAAAGATGGGGCAGTTTATAAACTTCAACAACCTGAAGGTGATGCCAACATCGCGCGATATCATCTCGCTGATCTTCTCAAATTCCATCGGGTGCTTGCTGGTCTCTGCCATCAATTGCACCATGCTCAGCCGGTCACTGGGTATGGTGCGATTCGGCATGATTTCAGGTTTTGAGAAAAAATATCCCTGGAAGTAGTCGAAGCCCAATTCCTTGCAGAACTCAAATTGCTCGTGAGTTTCGACTCGCTCCGCCACCAGTTCTACATCGTCGGTTCGTATCTCTCTCACTCTTGTAGCGAGCGTGTCTCTGTCCATCCCTTCGATATCGACTTTTATGATATCCACCAGCTTGCTGAGCTCGTTCCACTTGCTGCTGAAGTCGAAATCATCCAGTGCCAGGCGGTAACCCTGGTCTTTAAGCTGCATACAGGCGGCCACGACATCCGCCGAGGGAGTAACTGTTTCTACTATCTCAACAACGATCTTTTCCTTGTTGAAGTATTCGGGAAATTTATCCAGCAGGGATTTCTCTGTGAAATTTATGAATGCCCTGTGTTCGCCGACCAATTTTTCAATGCCAATATCGAGTTGTGCATCGGTAATCAGGCGTGAGGTTGCTTCGTCCGGGCACATATCAGGGAATGAATTGGACGTGCCATTACGAAACAACAGTTCATAGCCGACGGTACCGCAATCTTTGGAGACGATGGTCTGCCGTGCTACGTAGACCGTCTCATTTGTCGAATCTTGAGTCAAAATAGCAGCCTGTTCCTGGAGGCGAGGATACCCGGAGGTATTCCATCCCTGTGTGTGGTCTGTTAAAAGTATAAGTCAGATGTTTCCGGGCGTTAGTACAAATGCGCATTAGCAAAGCCTGGCAGCAGCACGCCCCGTTCAGCTTCTATTCAGTCGGTCCCGGTATAGTCATACTTGAGGAACATTATCTATCCTGTGTGGGAATTGTGAGTATCAGCACATAAATATATGTAATGTGCCAGGTAAGACGTTCAGTAATAT
Source organism: Pseudomonadota bacterium (assembly GCA_027621405.1). Classification (GTDB taxonomy): domain Bacteria; phylum Pseudomonadota; class Gammaproteobacteria; order Pseudomonadales; family Pseudohongiellaceae; genus UBA9145. Next base: position 179,561 of record JAQCBT010000007.1, read on the forward strand.
CAGCAATAGCAGGTGATTCGAATGAAGAGACTACTCATTGTCCTGTCCCTTGGCGCCACCATTCTAGTGAGCCAATCAGCCATTGCTGATGGCCGCTACTACTCCCGCGGTTACGACCGTTGGGGACCCGCCTCCTTTTATAGTGGTGGGTTTGATCGTCACTACTATCGGAACTACGATCGCAATCGGATCCGCTTCTACAACGATCGCTTCTACAACAACTTCGGCCGCTATCACCGCGGCAATTATGTGAGCATCTCCTACGGCACCGGTCCATGGGTCTATGGTGGTTACTATGGTCGCGGCTATCGTCGCCATGATGCCGGGGATTTTCTTGGTGGTCTCGTGGTCGGCTCACTGTTAACCAGTAGCTATCAATCGAATCGCGAATATGACCGTGTGGTGTATCGCAGCGCACCCGTTACCCGTACCCGGGAAGTTGTCGTCAATCGCAGCCCCATCGCAGCTACCCCTCGCAGTGGTCGCAAGTTACTCCGGGATCTGCAGGGCGATTGCTTTGAGATTTCACGCAATGGCTCTGGGGACGAGGTGAGAGTGGAAATCGATCCAGGCCTATGCGAATTCTGAATAGATCCCGACTGTTTTTAAAGCCGGGTTTCTAATGGCAATTCGATCTAATTGATCGATACGTACTGGTGATATCTCCGGATATACTTCTTTGTAGTCTGTTTTTATTTTTAAACGGGGCATCAAGGATGAAGATATGCGAACTCATGTCGCGCGCCAAAATTCACTACTCACCAGGGGATAAACTAAAATCTGTAATAAAAACCATGACCCGCGAGCAACATTCCTGCGGAATCATTTGTGAACATGGAAAACCCGTAGGGATCGTCACCGAAAGAGATTTCGTCAGGTTCATGGATAGAACCGATGACCTTAACACACTCGATCAACTAACCGTCGGCGAGGTAATGACACCGAACCCGATTTGCGTCACTGGCAACACCGAGATTGCTGCCGCCCTTGACCTCGCGCGCTCTCACAACCTTCGACACTTGCCGGTCGTGCGCGAGTGCGGTGAGTTCTGTGGAGTCATAACCCTCACCGACCTGATCAAGGCGCTATCCACGATGCATAGCAGAAATGTGGGGCTGCGCGATGAGAATTCCAAGCTGCGGGTACTTGCCATCGAGGATCCACTAACGGGCCTGCCCAATCGACGAGCGATGGAAGTGGATCTCTCTCATGCCGCCGCAGTGGCCACCCGGGAGGATCGAACCTATGCACTGGCATTAATCGATATCGATTACTTCAAAAAATACAACGATAACTACGGACACCCGGCCGGAGACCTGGTTCTCAAACAGGTGGCAAGTATTCTCAATGAAAGCAGACGCGACGCCGACAAACTCTATCGGTATGGTGGTGAGGAGTTTCTCCTGCTGATGCCCTTCACACAGGAAGAAGGTTCACTGATTGCCACCAATCGCATGCTGGAGAACGTGAAGGCCAGGGCCATTCCCCATGCCTACAGTCCGCTGGAAATCGTCACTGTCAGCGTCGGACTCGCTTTGAGCAGTGACCGGTTGTCGTGGAAGGAAGTGCTCGAGAATGCCGACAGCGCCCTGTACCACGCGAAAGAGACTGGAAGAAATCAGTTGCACGCCGGTTTCGATCAGGGATTCGCAATGAAACACTGTGCAGCGCAGGCAAGCATCCAGGAATTTCCCAGACCATCCCCCAGTTAACCGTTTCCCGAATGCAGGCACTGCGGCGTGATGCCCGGTGCCTGCAAAAAGCGACCTCGGAAGTAACTTCTATAATTGAATTCGGGGATGCCAGTGATCCTCCGGCCTATCTGGGCAGCTGTTCCGATTACCAACTTACCGAGGCTCTACCGATGAAAATCAAGGACTTCATGTCACCCGTGCATGTCTACCATGACCCGCGGGATTCGCTCGGGGATGTGGTGCGTAGTATGGCCGACAGACGCCATTCCTGTGCCCTGGTGTGTGAGATGGATGCCCCGGTCGGCATCGTCACCGAGAGAGACATCGTGCGCCTGATCGCGGGCAGCGGTAATGCTTCTGACTGGTTTCGGCAAAAGGTTCGCGATGTCATGGTGAGGAAGCCTATATGCGTAAGCACCGAGACCGAACTTGAATCCGCGCTCGATCTCGCCCGCAGTCGCAGTATTCGACACTTGCCGGTGGTAGATAGCACACAGCGACTGGTGGGTGTGGTGACATTCAGCGACTTGTTGAAGGCCTATACCACTCTCCTGGCTCACAACCAGCAGACTTCTGTTGATCAGGAAAAGTTGAGTGTGCTGGCCATCGAAGACCCGCTGACCGGGCTGCCGAACCGACGCGCCATGGAAATCGATATGCGCCATGCCTCGGCTATCGCTCAGCGACGATCCGAGACTTACGCGATCGCACTGATGGAGGTGGATTACTTCCAGGAGTACAGCGATCACTACGGCGATGAAGAGGCGGACCAGACACTGAAAGCTGTAGCAAGCCGGCTCAATTCCCACATACGGGAATCTGACAAGCTGTTTCGTGCAGCAGGCCAGCAATTCTTGCTGCTGATGCCGTTTACTCCTCTGGAAGGCGCCATGATTGGCGCCCGCCGACTGGGCAAAATGATATATGATTGCGGTATCGCGCATGTTGCCAGCCCGCTTGCTGTAGTCAGCGTGAGTATCGGTGTGTCAGCCTGCCTGCTGAATGAACCCTGGGAAGCGGTCATGGAACGAGCCGACGATGCCATGCACGATGCGATGGCATTTGATGGCAACTCCGTACGTCTGCGCGAAGCGCCGCCGGATGCGGATTTTTGGGATTTAAGCGACAATAGCGAGGCGCCGAGTCCCAGCCCGGGATAGTCACCAAGGAGAACTGAAAGCATATGGGTAGATTGAGAGTCCTGATCCCGTTTCTACTATTCCTTACTCAATGTGCTACCTCCCCCCTCGACCGCCGCCAGGTCGTGCTCTACTCCGATGCGGAGATGGCACGTCAGGGTGAGCAGGCATATAGCCAGATGCAATCCGAAATGCCGACCACGCCGAATAGCAGTGAATCGGTATATGTGCAGTGCGTAGCAGACTACATCATCGAGGCACTGGCCGAACCAATGCGCAGCAGCCTGGCCTGGGAAGTCACCGTATTCGACAATGAGCAGGCCAACGCCTTCGCTCTGCCCGGCGGCAAGATTGGCGTTTACAACGGCTTGCTCGATGTAGCGTTTAACCAGCACCAATTGGCAGCGGTAATGGCGCATGAGGTCGGTCATGTGCTGGCCAATCACAGTAATGAGAGAGCCAGTCAATCGACCCTGCGCAATGTAGGACTGACCGCAGCCCGTGTACTGGGAGCATCCGATGTCACCATCGAAGCCATCGACTACGGTACACAGCTTGGTTTGTTCCTGCCCTTCAATCGCACCCAGGAGAGCGAGGCCGATGGTATCGGTATCATCTTGATGGCCGAAGCCGGGTTCGATCCGGAGCAGAGTATCGCCCTGTGGGAAAACATGGCGGCGCAGGGCGGATCGCGCCCACCAGAATTCCTCTCCACTCACCCATCCCCTGAGTCCCGCATGGCCGATCTGCGTGCCAGATTGCCCGAAGCTAGAGCAGCAAGGGCCGCTGCGTTGGACAGGGGAATGGTGCCAGACTGTGTTCCTGGTGTTATCAACCAGTAATAGCCAGAGCCCGTTCCTCTTTACAGTTAGTTTTCTTTATCTGGATCAACCTCCTTCGGCCAGTATTTTTGCGAATCGTGGCGATGCTTACTGCCCTGGACTCGCGATCGGTCACTGAGTTGCCGCGTGGCGAAACTATTCCTTTTCGAATTGCGGCCACTGCGCATCTGCCTGCTCGATATACTCCAGCATATTGTCGCGCCAGCGGCGGTTAATACGACTACTGTAATTTAGATAGAGCTTGCCCTCGTGAATAGTCCACAGATCCGGTTCCGCACTCGCAGTGTCGCCGTTCGCTACGGCGTATGCGCAGTAACCGCCATACTGTGGTGCATATTTTTCCGGGTTGGCGATGAACAGGTCCAGGTGCTCCTGGGATACAAATTTCCAGGTGGCGCCCATGTATTCGTAGATGTAGTCATCCGAACCACGTACCGGTTCGCCCATCGTGAAGTAGGCGACGGTGTCATAGCCACTTAGCGCATCGTTGTTGAAAAACCCTGTGTAGATAGCATCGACGGCCGCGCTGGCCAGTGAACCGAAGGATATAGTGATGACTGTGATCACGGTGCAGGTAATCCGTTTCATTATTTTCTCCGCTCTCCGTTTGTAGTCGAATTCTAGTGGACGCTGGCAGCCAGCTTGCTCCCTGCAATGGACGCCAGGTCTTCGCGACGCATCCAGGCAATAGCAAGCGAGAAGAACCAGACCAGCACTGCCATGGCAAATAGCTGCCCGCCGTCCCGATCCCCTGCCTCATTGATCACGACACTTACGCCAAGCGGCGTGAACAGGTGGAAGAAGATGGCTCCGGAAATGACAGCGAATGCCATGGCCGCGCCGAGAAATTGAGTTTTTCGTATCAGCAGCAGGATAGAGGCAGCAAGCTCTACCGTACCAATCGTGTAACCCCCATAGGCCGCGAATCCGGCAGCGGCAAATTGCAGGAAACCGATTCCAGCCATCCATTCGCCGATGGTTCCAAAGATGTGCTGCGTCTCGAACGAGTTGGAAAACTTGAAGAACAGGGATTGCACGAATACGAACGCGATGAATACTGCCAGTCCCCAGGGCAGGTTATGCCTTATTTTTTCAGTTGTAATTATTGGTATGCTCATTTTGAACTCCTGACTATCAGTCTTGGCTACAAGACCAGTCAGCGTTCAGATAATTTCAGCAGACCAGAAATCAGGAATCAGGTCTTCGGAAAAACTTTCACGTCACGGGAAATTTTTTTTCGCCTGCCGCAGATCAAGGTAGAC
>JAQCBT010000022.1 GCA_027621405.1 Pseudomonadota bacterium
CAACCCAACTTCACCCGGTAACATCGACCGAAAAAAATGCTCGTTTTTAAGCTCTGAAAGATTTGAATGGTTACCTGAAAGTGGCATCGCACTTGGCGTGAGACCAAATCTTTATACCAATTGCCCAAAAGCCGTGTCAACCGAAAACACTGGGATTAATGGGTATTTATGTGCGTTTCGTCACCACTTTGTTCTTTATCTTCTTTAGCGCTTTCCTTTTTCTGGGCCGCTTCTTTTTCATCACTCAGAGGTGTGGGTTGAAACTGGAGAGCATGTTCCAAAACTTCATCAATCCACTTCACTGGAACGATTTCCAAATCGGCTTTGATATTGTCTGGAATTTCTGACAAGTCTCTCTCGTTGTCGGCAGGAATGATTACAGTTTTAATGTTTCCACGATGTGCAGCCAGCAGTTTTTCCTTCAGGCCGCCAATACGCAATACCTGACCACGCAGAGTAATCTCGCCTGTCATCGCCACGTCGGCTCGAACGGGGATATTCGTTAGTACAGACACCAACGCTGTACACATTCCGACGCCCGCACTGGGACCGTCTTTAGGTGTCGCACCTTCCGGGACGTGAATATGCAAATCGAATTTCTCATGGAAATTAGCATCCAGACCAAGCGCCTTTGCCCTGCTTCGTACCACGGTAAATGCAGCCTGAATCGATTCCTGCATAACATCGCCGAGGGATCCGGTCTTGATAGTCTTGCCCTTACCCTCTACAGCGATCGCTTCGATGGTCAGGAGCTCACCACCAACCTGGGTCCATGCCAGGCCGTTGACTTGTCCAATCTTGTTCTCTTCTTCGGCCTTGCCATAGTCGTACTTCTGCACTCCGGAATATTTTCCCAGATTTGCAGGATCCAGTTTTACCTGCACCGCTTTCTTGGTGAGTGAATTTTCTTTCACTACCTTACGGCATATCTTGGCAATCTCGCGCTCGAGGCCACGCACACCTGCTTCTCGTGTGTAGTACCGTATAAGGTCACGAATGGATTGCTCACCGATTTCAAGCTCGCCCTCTTCTAGGCCGTTGTTCTTCATCTGCTTGGGAACCAGATAGCGCTGGGCGATATTCACCTTCTCGTCTTCTGTATAACCGGGGATGCGAATCACTTCCATTCGATCAAGCAGAGGTTCTGGAATGTTCATACTATTGGATGTGCACACGAACATTACTTCGGACAGATCATAGTCCACTTCCAGATAGTGGTCGTTAAAACTGTTGTTCTGTTCAGGGTCGAGAACTTCCAGGAGCGCAGAAGCCGGGTCGCCCCTGTTATCCATTCCCATCTTGTCGATTTCATCCAACAGGAACAGTGGATTCTTCACTCCCACCTTGGAGAGCTTCTGTAAAAGCTTGCCGGGCAGGGATCCGATATAGGTGCGGCGGTGACCTCGAATCTCAGCTTCATCTCGCACACCACCCAACGCCATGCGCACAAACTTGCGATTGGTGGCGCGCGCGATGGATTCACCCAGGGATGTCTTACCCACACCCGGAGGTCCAACGAGACAGAGAATGGGGCCTTTTAGTTTCTTCACCCGCTTCTGCACGGCCAGGTACTCGAGGATGCGCTCCTTGACCTCTTTCAGGCCGTAGTGATCGCTCTCCAGAATATCCTCAGCCTTGGCGAGATCCAGGCGCACTTTGCTGCGCTTCTTCCAGGGGATGCTTACCATCCAGTCCAGATAGGTACGAACCACTGAGGCTTCCGAGGACATGGGCGACATCATCTTCAGCTTGTTTAGCTCCGACAGCGCCTTTTCCTTGGCCTCCTTCGGCATGCCAGCGTCATCGATCCTCTGCTTCAGCTCGTCGGCTTCGTTGGGCACGTCTTCAAGCTCACCCATTTCCTTCTGAATGGCCTTCATCTGCTCATTCAGGTAGTACTCGCGCTGACTCTTCTCCATCTGCTTCTTGACCCGACCGCGTATGCGCTTCTCGACCTGGAACAGGTCGATCTCTGATTCGATCAGGGCCATCAGATGCTCGATACGAGCCTGTAAGCCTGCCAATTCCAGCAGGTTCTGCTTCTCCTGCAATTGCAGGGACATATGGGAGGCGATGGTATCCACCAGACGACCTGGTTCGTCGATGCTGGAGATGGAAGTCATGACCTCAGGCGGAATTTTCTTGCTCAGTTGTACGTACTGATCGAACTGCGACAGCAAGGAGCGAATCAGCAGTGCGGATTCTTTTTCGGGCACTTCTTCAGGGGTCAGAACCTTGATATCTGCCTTGAAGTGATCGCCGTCAAAGTTCACGTCCTTGATCTTGGCCCGATCAAGGCCTTCCACCAGCACTTTCACCGTGCCATCCGGCAGACGGATAAGCTGCAGGATCGTCGCCACAGTTCCGATATCGAAAAGGTCATCGACGCCAGGCTCGTCCTCGGATGCATTCTTCTGTGCCACCAGCAACACCTGCTTGTCGCTGGCCATGGCCACTTCGAGGGCCTTGATGGATTTCGGGCGTCCAACGAACAGCGGCTGGACGATCTGGGGGTAGACCACTACATCACGTAGTGGAAGCAAGGGAAAACTGGAGGTATCGGACACGTCAGTGGGTAAGCTCATACACTTCTCTTTGCAGGAATACGCATTCCTGATTTAGTGCCAAACCTTGAGAATTCAAGGTCGGCACCATGACTATTCGTCGGCGGCAGATTTGCTGGACTGCTCAATATTTTCATACATCAGCAGCGGTTCGGACTCACCTTCAATCACGGCCGCGTCGATGATGACCTTACTGACTTTCTCCAGCGAAGGTATCTTGTACATGGTGTCCAGCAGCACGGATTCCATGATGGATCGCAGGCCCCGGGCACCAGTCTTGCGCTCCTGGGCCTTGCGGGCAATGGCACGCAAGGCGTCGTCACGGAACTGAATTTCAACGTTCTCCATTTCAAACAATTTGGCATACTGCTTGGTCAGAGAGTTCTTGGGTTCGCGAATAATGCGAACGAGTGCGTCCAGGTCCAGTTCGTCCAGGGTCGCGATCATCGGCAAGCGGCCGACGAATTCCGGGATCAGGCCGTATTTGACCAGGTCCTCCGGCTCCACGCTGCGCAGGGTTTCACCCACCTTGTCTTCACGGTCCTTGCTGCGCACCTCGGCGGAAAAACCGATGCCACTCTTCTCGGATCGATCACGGATGATCTTGTCGAGACCGGCAAATGCCCCACCACAGATAAACAGGATATTGGAGGTATCGACCTGCAGGAATTCCTGCTGCGGGTGTTTGCGTCCGCCCTGGGGTGGCACTGATGCCACAGTGCCCTCGATCAGCTTGAGCAATGCCTGCTGCACGCCCTCCCCGGACACATCACGGGTAATAGACGGGTTGTCGGACTTGCGGGATATCTTGTCGATCTCGTCGATATAGACGATGCCGATCTGGGCCTTCTCCACATCGTAATCGCACTTCTGCAAAAGCTTCTGGATGATGTTCTCTACATCCTCGCCCACATAGCCAGCCTCGGTGAGAGTTGTGGCGTCGGCGATGGTGAAAGGCACATCCAACAGGCGCGCGAGAGTTTCGGCCAGCAGGGTCTTACCTGTACCGGTAGGCCCTACCATGAGAATATTACTCTTGCTGAGTTCTACGTCGCCGTTGCCCTTGTCATAGTTAAGACGTTTGTAGTGATTGTATACCGCCACCGAAAGCACTTTCTTGGCGCTCTCCTGGCCGATCACGTATTCATCGAGGGTATTCTTGATTTCTTCCGGGATAGGAAGCTTGCGAGTCGTGGTTTCGGAATCCTTCTCCTGAATTTCCTCGCGGATGATGTCGTTACACAGATCCACGCATTCGTCGCAGACGAAAACAGAGGGTCCGGCAATGAGCTTGCGCACTTCGTGCTGGCTCTTGCCGCAGAAAGAACAATACAACAGCTTGCCGTTGTCATCGCCCTTGTTATATTTATCGTCCGACATACTCTCTAACTAATTGAATCTACTACTATAAATCGAAATTTATTGGGTCCTGACCAGAGCCCAAACTGCACCGCTTTGGGGCATTTCCCGGTGTTCAGCCCCAGGTCTACTACCCTGGCGAGAGTCGCTGAAATTTTCGGCTCCCATACATCGTTTTAAAATGAAGGCATTGCCCTGTGAATGCAAGTGAAACCTGCGTATTTACTCAGATTCAGGGGACTTCTTCACTTTACTATTATCTACTCTTCGATCGATTACTTTATCCACCAGGCCGTAATTGAGGGCTTCGCTGGCGCTCATGAAGTTATCCCGTTCCGTATCACGGGCGATGGTCTCTTCGGTCTGCCCGGTGTGTTCTGCAAGTAACACATTAAGTCTCTTACGTATCTTTATGATTTCATTGGCTTGGATTTCAATATCAGAGGCCTGCCCCTGGGCTCCACCGCTGGGCTGGTGAATCATCATCCGGGCGTGAGGCAGAGCCAACCGCTTTCCAGCCGCTCCACCCGCCAGCAACATGGCACCCATGCTGGCTGCCTGGCCGATGCACATGGTGCTCACATCCGGCTGGATGAACTGCATGGTGTCGTAGATAGAGAGTCCGGCGGTCACGGAACCGCCCGGAGAATTGATATACAGATGGATATCCTTGTCCGGATTCTCAGACTCCAGGAACAGCATCTGCGCGACAATCAGGTTCGCCATGTGGTCTTCCACCGGACCGGTGAGGAAAATCACCCGGTCTTTCAACAGCCTGGAAAAGATGTCGTAGGATCTTTCACCACGAGCGGTCTGCTCTACGACTATCGGTACCAGGGCTGAAACGGGCTCGAACTGACTGCTGGGCATGAATGCACTTCCTGTATCAAAAATTCGTCTGTTCCCACAGGCATACACTCAAGTGTAGCCTGTGAGAGCCGCATGGGTTGAACTAAATTGGCGAGCCTGCGCCCGCAGTGGCTGTGTCTACTCGTCCTCAGACGCTTCGGCGGCACTCTCTTCAGCATCGGAAGCGGCATTCGTCTTCGGCTCCTCGGCCTTGATGACTTCCTGGTAGGAAACCTGCTTCTCGCCGATGCCCGCTGCTTCTATTATGTAGTCAAAAACCTCATCTTCAATGACTGACTGCTCAATGGCATTGAGCTGCTCTTCATTGTTGTAATACCACTTGACCACTTCCTCTGGCGATTCATAGGTCGATGCCAGCTCTTCCACGGTTTCCCGAACCTTGGCGGGGTCAGCATGCAGGTTCTGTTGCCTGATAATCTCACCCAGCAAAAGTCCCAGCACCACGCGGCGTTCAGCCTGCTCCCTGAATATCTCGTCGGGAAGCTGATGCGGATCCATGCCTCGACCACCGCCCATTTGCTGTACCATCTGGTGCTTGAGCTGGTGAATTTCGCTGTGAACCAAGGCCTTGGGTGGAGTGATATCCACCATGCCAATCAATGAATCCAGCACTGCATTCTTGAGCTTGCTGCGGCTCGCGGTCTTCATTTCCCGCTGCATATTGCTTACGACTTCCTTGCGGAACGCCTCTTCACCGCCCTCTTCCACGCCGAAGCTCTTGTAGAACTCCTCATCAACCTCGGGCAGTTTCTGCTCGCTGACTGAATTCAGTTTGATGGCGAATTGCACTGCCGCTCCGGCCAGTTCATCGTTGTGATATTTTTCTGGAAAAGTGAGATCCAGGGTGAACTCATCACCAGCAGACTTACCGATGATGCCTTCCTCAAACCCCGGAATCATGCGCTCTGAACCCAGCACCAGCCCCTGACCCGCAGCTTTGCCCCCGGCAAACTCTTCGCCGTCTTTGGTTCCGGTGTAGTCGATATTCACCAGATCCTTGTCGGCGGCCGCACGCTCTACCTTTTCCCAGGTCATGCGTTGCTGACGCAGAGTCTCGATCATCTCATCCACGTCCTTGTCGGTTACCTCGGCGGTGAGGCGCTCCGCAGTGACCTTGCTCAGATCTGGCAGTTCGATCTCGGGATAGACCTCGATGATAGCCGTGAATTCCAGATCCTGGCCTTCCTCGTCCTTACTTTCTTCGATACGCGGCTGGCCTGCAGGCTTCAGATTTTCCGCGCTAACGGCTTCATAGAAGGACTGGCTCATGATTTCACCGAGCACTTCCTGCCTGACGCCCTTGCCGAACTTGTTCTTGACGACCTTCAGCGGCACCTTGCCCTTTCGAAACCCATTGAGGCGAATGTTCTTTGCCGCTTCCTGCAGTCGTTCGTTGACGGCGGAGTCGACTCGATCTCTAGGCACAGCTATCTTCAGTCTGCGCTCCAATCCTTCCATAGTTTCTACTGAAACCTGCATGTTCAAACCTCGTTGATGATCAATTGATCACTTTTTCTATGGGTAATTGATAAAGGGTATTGTTCAAGGTGAGACCGGGCTGCACTGCACCGTCGGAGGATTTGCTTAGATGAAGCCCCATCCAGAGTGCTCTGATCTTGATATTTCAAGATATTTCAATAAGTTAAGTTGATTTGCCACGATCGCGAAGAGCGCGATTTTCCCACATCAAAATGGCAACTTCAATGCTTGCCGCCCGGGGCCTCTCCGGTGTCCACCAATCGATGATTCTACTTGTAAGCGAGGAGCGAAAAATGGTTCATTGCAGCCATGGTGGAAACCCTCACAAAAACACAGATATGCGGTGTCATCCTCGCTGGTGGTCGTGGTCGCCGAATGGGCAATACCAACAAACCCCTCATGCCGCTGGGAGAGGGAAAGCTCATCGATCAGGTCATCAGCCGTGCAGCCCCTCAGGTCACCACTCTCTGCCTGTCGGTAAACCACGACCGGCAGGCTTACGGATACCTGGGCCTGCCCATGGTCCCCGACGATAAATATGCCTATGCCGGACCACTGAATGGTATTGTCAGCGCCATGGGCTGGCTGATCGATGAACTGGGTATTGCACCGGTATCCGGTCTACTCGCGTGTTTCCCGGGAGATGTTCCCTGGTTTCCCTCTGACCTGGTTGATCGCTTGCTGGAGCGGATGCTGCAGGAACAAGCCGAGCTGGTGCTGGTAGAGGCCGATGGTCAGCTGCAGCCTCTGTTTTCCTTATGGCGACTTTCTCTTCTGCCCCACTTGCTGCAGGCTCTCGATGAGGGGCTCTATGGACCCAAACTGGTGTTACCCCGGATAGAGCATGTGTTATTGAAATTACAGGCCGCCAGTGAGAAGGAGTTTCTGAATATCAACACCGTTGAGCAGCTCGAACTTGCACAAAAATTGAACAACGAGGCCTGAATATTTCACAAAATAAATTGTTTGCAGTTTTCCACTCAAATGCACGCCTGTTAAATAACAGCTGTAATCGACTGTTTCTACAACCAAAAATGAATCCCCGCGATTTTTCAAAAGAGCCAGTATATTGTTGTTTTAATTTGATATTTCTAATGCCGCAATTTTCACAGGCTCCGCAGCTGCAATTCCCGATGGCATATTAATTGCGGACTTCAATTTAAAGACTGCGACAACTATGTTCGCTTTACTCGCTAGTTTGAGGTTGCCAACCGCCCCTGGGGTGGAGTCGGCAACGCTGGCGGCAGCCTTAAACTAGCGAAGACCAATTTCGCTCTGTGTGAATCGGGGGATGATGCTGGCGCTTATTTTCGAAAAGGGGAAGGACCGGCGGCATCTTGCGGTATCAACTTCTAGCTTTATCGCTAACCAGATTCGATGTGTGAGTTATGGAATCTTTTCCAATCTTGCCTGTCAAACCATTGAGCAGGAACAAAGTTCAAATCCGGGATAATAGATAGACTTGCCTGGGCCAGCTTGTAGCGCTTTAGAAGTAAAACTGGACCCGAATCGATTCCTGGTGAACCTCGACAGCTTACAAGACGATGCGGCCCATGAACGATTGCATGCAAACGGGAGTTCCCAAGAAAAGAATTACCACCTAGAATCCAGCGATAACAATTGACAAGAACAATTCGTTGTTCTCATTCCGTCAATTTAATATCTGATTGATAGTGTGAGCCATGATCCAGAATCGATACCAAGACACACCCAGCAGTGAAACGCCGAAGCGCAGCGAGCGCGTCTTCAGCGAACATGACCTGTGGTACTTTCGCACCCGCGAAGGCGACGCTGTAGGACCCTTTAGATACCGCTCCGAAGCTGAGAGCAATCTCGACCGTTTCATGACTCAATTGAGGGAACGACTGGAACCCCAAACCGTCGAGTAAGCCGGAAAATCTCACCCCTGGGCTGACATATCGCCCCGCTTGCCCCCTATCTTGCCCACAAAAAGCCTATGCCTCGGGCTTTGCGCTGCGTTAAACTGCGGAAAGCCGTGTTTCCAGTACCCGCAAAATGAACTCCTTCGCCCAAACCCAACGTACAATCACCATCGCGTACGGACCCGGATATGCCAATAGTAATATCTGGAGGGATCTCCATTCCAAGCTGATTATCCCGACAGAGATCGTCTCTAGCACGGCCGCCCAGCGCTACAACCCTGCCCTGATCCTGATCGACCATCACCTGTTGCGGGAGAAGGACTTTGCCAACTGGCGTGATGAATTTCCGGAAGCCATCTTTCTCTGCACAGACTCCGTCGACGTCGATGCTGACCTGATTCTGGAAAATGAACTGCCTTATCGCCAGACCTGCAAGCTGCTCGAGATGGCCTGCTACCAATGGGTATTGAAGAGCGAAAAGGCAGAACGGGCCCGCTTGCGTGATACCAGCTTCCGCTACCTGAACAAGCTGGCTGATATCAGCATCTCTCTCTCGGCTGAAGATGACCTGATGACCCTGCTGCGCAAGATTCTCTCAGAAGGACAGAATATTGCCTGCTGTGACGCGGCTTCCCTGTTCCTGATTAACGAGATCAATGACAACGAGCGGGAACTTGTTTTCAAGCTAACCCAGAATGACTCCATGGATTTTCCTTTCGAGGAAATGCGTTTTCCGCTGGATGAGTCATCGGTCGCCGGATATGTAGCCCTGACCGATAGCGAATTAAATATACCCGACGCCTATCTGTTGTCTGAAACTGTACCGTACAAGTTCAACCAGTCTTTCGACAAGAGAACAGGCTATCGAACGAAATCCATTTTCGCTATACCGCTGGCAAACAAACAGAAAGAAGTCATCGGTGTCTTGCAATTCATTAACCGCAAGAAGGCGCGCTCGCTGAAGATCGCCGATGAAAAATCTGCACTCGCCTACACCCTGCCGTTCGACAGCGACATCAATGTCTTGCTGCAGGCCCTGGCCAGCCAGGCGGGTATCGCTATTGAGAACACGATTCTGCAGAACGATATCAAGGCGCTGTTCGAGGGCTTCGTCAATGCATCGGTAGCCGCGATCGAACAACGGGATCCAACCACCAGCGGTCACTCGTTCCGGGTCGCCGATCTCTGTGTGGATCTGGCGAAGTCGGTTTCACTCTCCGATATCACCCGCCTACGTAATGCCCGTTTCACCGACAGTGAGGTGCGGGAACTGCGCTATGCCGCCCTGCTGCATGACTTTGGCAAGGTAGGTGTGCGCGAGTCTGTGCTGGTGAAAGAAAAGAAGCTAACAGCAGGCAGCCTGGAAAAGATTCAATATCGAATCCTGTTGGCCAAGGAACGCCTGAAGACCCAGGCGCTCAGCAAACAGATCGCGATGTATCGCAATGGAGGTTTTGACGAGTCTCGCTACACTGACATCGACCGCCAGTTACAGAACGATACTCATCTGCTCGATGAATTCTACAACTCGATCGTGGAAGTAAACGAGCCCAGCATCCTTAGCCAGGATAACAAGGCGATGCTGGAGAAAATCAATGCCTATCGACATGGGAGCCAGGACGAAGAACTCGCCATCCTGACCCCGGATGAATTTGCCCTGCTCTCTATTACCAAGGGCAGCCTGTCGCCGACCGAGCGGAAGGAAATCGAGTCCCACGTTGTGCACACACAAAACTTCCTTAACCATATTCCCTGGACCAAGGAGTTCCAGAACGTGCCTTCGATCGCGGCAGCCCACCATGAGAAACTGGACGGCAGCGGTTATCCCTACGGCATGACGGAATCAGAGATCCCCATGCAGTCAAAGATCATGACCATCTGCGATATCTACGACGCACTCACCGCCTCTGATCGTCCCTACAAACCAGCCATGAAGACCGAACAGGCCATCGACATCCTGGTACAAGAATCCAGCAAGGGATTGCTCGATGGTGACCTAGTGAAGGTCTTCGTCGATGCCAAGGTATTCCGCGTCATCGACAGCAAGGAGTACGCCGACTCATCCGAGTTCAGCAGCTTCAGCCACCACCCTTGCGATTTTGATCTGCACGAAGAAGGCCACGGCCACGATCACGAAGCTCACAGCCACAAGAGTCACAGCCACCGCGACTAGCACCGCGATCCCAGCAAGAGACTGCACTCATTAATCTTCAGGCCGCGAAGGCCAAAGAGGAAGGCTTGTGGCCATGCATGCGGGAAAAAACCGAATCCATGCCACCCAGAAAGAAGAAATAGCCCCGATTGGGAACCCTGAAATAGCGCGCAGCCGGTATTCGCGACAACATGAATTCGCAATCTGTGCGCAGTGAAAGATTGTCAGATTTGCCCTGCCAGATGGTTACCGGTACGTCCAGGTCGTCCAGGGAGAAATCCAGCTTGCGGTAGCAGTTGGCCATATCCTGGGCCAAGCCCCGCGCCCCTTGTCGCAGCACTTCCTGTTGATCCAGTTCCAGAATGTTTCGGGTGCGGGATTCCTGCAGTGCGCGTCGATCCGCATCACACAGGATCTGTATCAGGCGTTCCCTGGACTGCCATTGCTTGTCCCGACTCAAGGCATGCTTGGCCCGTACCAGCAGGTTTACCAGAGTGGGAGTCAACTGATGCCAATAACGGCCGAAACTGGCGCCGGGGTTTGCTTCCTTGAAAGAACTGCCCGGAACCCCACCCAGGCTCAGCACCTCGGTGACTCGATGCCGATGGTGAAAGGCCAGCATGAGGGCGAATATCCCGCCAGAACCCAGGGAAAGCACTGCAAATTGACCGATTTCCAGACAATCCGCCAGCTCGGCAACGTCATTGGCTACAGATTCCGGAGAGGCATTGTCGTAATACTCACTGCAACCAATACCGGGTCGATCGATAGCGATCAGACGGTAGCCGTACGCCTTGGCGGCTCCATGGAAGAAGGTGCATTCCAGACGAGAACTGCCGCTATCATGGAAGTAGAACATGGGAAAGCCGGAGGGTTTGCCGTATTCCTGGTAGGCGACCCGATGGCCAGTGGAGAGTTCGAGGCAATCAGTGGGCTGGGGTTGCAGCACTGGCCCCCTCGCCCCGTTTGCTGGCTCGGTAGAACCGGAGAAGAAGCCCGCATCTACTGTCATTGCATGCTCTCTTTTTGCACTATCAGCGCCGTTTATACTAAGTGGGAATATTTCCCACGTCAAATGGTATCAGGCCTGGATGACAGTTTTGTGACGAGACCGGAATTAGCTTATGGGAATATTTCCCACGCTCATAATTGACGTGGGATTTTTTCCCACTCAACCTATATACTTGGCAGCATGGCAAGCAACTCCAGTAATCAAGCCCCGATTGGCCCGCCCAGATCTCTGGTGCGGGCACTCGAGAAACTGTTGCGTCCGCTGATCAGGCTATTGCTGCATTATCAATTTACCTACCCCCAGTTCATTGCCATGCTCAAGTCACTCTACGTGGATGTGGCGGAGCAGGAATTCCAGGTTGGGGGCAAACGGCAATCGGACAGTCGCATCCATCTCTTGACCGGAGTGCACCGCAAGGATGTCAAACGCCTGCGCGGCGAACAAACCGAAGAACTCCAGATTCCTGAAACGATTTCCACCGGTGCCCGACTGATCGCTTACTGGCTTGGCAACCCGGAGCTTACCGATGGAGACGGTAAACCCCTTCCCTTGCCTCTGCGTTCCCCAAATAACGATAGCACCAGTTTCGAGTCACTCGTGGCTACGGTAGTCAAGCAGGACATCCGCCCACGAGTGATTCTCGATGAATGGTTGCGGCTGGGCGTCGCACAACTGCAAAATGATCAAGTCATACTCAAATCCGGAGCCTTCACTCCTGAACGCGGCTTCGATGAGAAAGCCTTCTTCTTCGGTAAGAATTTGCAGGATCATATTACCGCCGGGAGCAGCAACCTGCTTGGGCACAAGCCTTTTTATTTCGATAGAAGTGTTTATTATGACAGGCTATCTGAGCGGTCGGTGCAGGAACTCGCCAGTCTCGCCAGTAAGCTGGGAATGGACGCGCTCACCACCATGAACAAGGAAGCCCTCGCCAGACAGCAATCCGACGCCGGAGAGGCGGAGAAAGGCACGGCCAGTCACAGGATCAACTTCGGTATCTTCAATTACAACTCTGTTCCAAGAGATACCGAGCCTGGCAATTCATCGTCCGGGAAACAGGACTAGACTGCATGGTCACATTAGCAGGTACACTCTTCACTACCATGCTCATATCCACGGATAAGGGAACTCGACTCTGATGCTTTTCGCCTGGACCGAAGCTTTTAAGCAACACAGAAACCTGTGGGCGTTGCTATTGGTCCTGCTATTGAGCCTGCTTACCTACAGCAGCAACGGCATCATTCGTGGTGGTGGTGATGATGATGAGGGCAGCGGACTGGGAGGCACAGGACGTAGCCTCAATGACTTCATTGAACCGGGTGCCGGTAGTGGACTCGGCGGAACCGGGTTCCGTCCCTACCTCGGGATAAATACAAACAGCGACAGCAAGTCTGCCGAATTGGTGATAATCACCCGCCCCTTGCTTAGCGCCGACAGAGATTCCTATTCCGGATTACCAACAGCCATTGCCGCCAGCCATTCCGGCATTCAACTTCCGCAAGCCCAGGATACTCGTCGCATCAATAGCCCTGTAGAAACTCCAGTAAGAGTTGCAGACCCGGAAACATTCACCCGGGATTCATCAGCGATAAGGATCGAAGAATCCATGCAGTGGGAACTCGATCAACAGGCGTTGATCCTCGAACCCCGTCAAAACCTGCTCACCGAAAAGCCTCCAGCCTTCGATGAAACTGCAAAGCAAGCGCAACTGGGTGCAAACAGTGTGCCCGGCGCGGCAGATACTTCAGCAGATACGGAACAAGCCGGCACCATAAGCTGGGCGAGCCTGGTGCAGCAGCTCAGCGATGATCCCGGGACTGAAGCGACTATTCTCGCTGAAAATTCAGACACGCAGGCAACAACTGCAGACACAATGCAGAGGCCGGAGAGAATTCAACGCCCCGCCCTGCCCCCGGTACAGCGAGTCCGGCCCGTGCAACGTGCGGGATTATTGCCGCCCAGGATTCGTCCCTTACAACTCTGAACAATGCACCAGGCTACCTCGTTCGGTAGACCTGTTGCCTTCCTACCAGCTATAGCGCAATGACGTGTAGAAACTCCAGTCGGGGCTGGCCTCTGTATAGCCCTTGCTGAGCAGGCTGGTGAAACTCCAGTTGTCCGATAATCGCCAATTCAGGTACGGACTTAACTCGTGGCTCACCGGGGTAAAATCAGATGTAGGTTCGCGGTAATCATAGAAAATTCCACCGGAGAGTCGATCTCCGAGATTCAACGCCGCTCCCAGCTGCAGGTAGGCTCCGTTGCGCAGCCCGGTGAACAGTTCCGACTTTCCACGAACGCTGTAACCAAGACTCGAGAATAGCAAAAGCCCCCGCCATTGCTGGCTTACATCCAGTTGCAAGTTGTAGTCGAACTCACCCGTGCCCAGTCCTTTCTGCTCGCTGGCGGTGGGTAGCTTGATATCGAATCGCAGGTCGAAGAAGGCGGCAGTCGGTGAGCGGGAATTAAAATGATAGATCGCCGAGGCGATTGTATCGCCGACACCCCGTTCAGTAGTGATTTCTGAACCTGCAATCGCCTGGTTGACCCCACCGAGATTGATGAGCACGGCCCCCGGCCCTTCTACCTCCAAAGCGGCCGCCAGTAATTGAAAACCCCAATTTCCACGTTCAAATTCATAGCTCAGGGGCAAAAAACCAATACTGGTATCCAGGTTCAGGCCGAAATCTCCATGGGCCCGATAATAGCCTGCCGTAAGCGCATGGGTAGCTACTGATTGTGATCCCTGTTGTGCCCCCGCGGACATAGGAGTTAACAACATCAGCAGCAACAGGAAAACGGGCATTGGCAATAATCAAAAATACGATGATTTGAGGGAAACAGGCATTTATGCGCCCATTCTATAGCAACTTGTCCACACTCTCGCCTGAAACAACGACGTAGTACATTTCCCCCACCAAGCTCAAGGGCAATGATTACGTAAGTCGGAATCAGTCTAAATGGGTAACGGCTTAACCCTAAAATTCGGGGGAGAGCTTGAACCACTTCACAATTTAACAACCCCCCGATCAAATGCGATTGCAGGCACCCGAAAGGCAGTTAAAGTAAGACTGTCGCGAGCTTTCTGATACATTTTGATACAATGCCGGGACCACAGAGACAGCATGCACTCTGGTATCCCAGAAACTGAAGTTAGCTTCCAACAACAAAAACGGACAACACCATGAAAACCACTCGTCTGCTCCTGGCGCCACTCTTTTGTATAGGGCTCCAGTGGTCTGCTTATGCCGCCGAAAACGCGTCTCCCTTTGAGGAAATGGATCGCTTGAATAACGCCGGACAATATCAGCAAGCTTACGAGCTCGGGCTCGACAATCTCGAAGAGTGGGAAGGCGATCCGCAATTCGACTTTGCCTACGGATTGGCCGCGCTGGAGTCAGGCGAACCCAACGAAGCGGTTTTCGCCCTTGAACGAGTATCGGCTACCGCTGCTGGTGGTGTCCTCCGGCAGAGAGCGCGCCTGGAACTGGCCCGCGCCTACTTCGTCACCAATAACCTGACGGCAGCCGAAAGCTTGTTCAACACAGTTCTTGCAAGCAATCCGCCGGCCAACGTCCGCCAGAACATCGAAGCCTTCCTGCAACTGATCGAGGCGCGCAGGAACCAGCAGTCCCCGACATTCAACTGGACTGTTGCCTCTGCCGTGGGTCAGGACGGCAACATCAACAGCGCTACGAGCAACGGTTTCATCGACACTCCCCTCATCGGCCAGATCGAGCTCGACCCCAATGGGCAGGAAACCGAGGATCAGTTCAATAACACCACGCTTGGCATGGTCTACAACTACCCGATTACACGAAATCGCGCAGTCGAGGCAAGAGTAAACCTGGGACACCTCAACAACTTTGGCACCGATCAGTTTGATGTTGCCAATGCCCGCGGAGAGGTGGCTTATACCTGGGGTGACGATGTTAATCGTTTCCGCCATGGTTTCGCTCTTGGCCAGGTTAATCTCGATGGCAGTACATTCCAGGATTCAATTGCGTTGAACAGTTCGTGGCAACACGTGGGTAGCGATGGCTGGTACCAGAGCGCTTCTGCTTCTTACACCCAGATTCGTTATGACACCAGTAGCGGCGCCAGCAATGCACTGCGGGATGTGGATCAGTTGCTACTGACAGGAGGCCTGACCAAGATCGCCGGCCAGTTCACCCATTCCATGAACCTGTATCACGCCAATGAGGATCCCGAGAACCCAAATGGCGGAAGTCACAATGGTCGCACCTTCACCGGCCTGGCCTACAGCCTTCTGTATCGATTGAACGCGCAACACACGCCATACCTGAGAGCGACCGCGCAGGATGTTGAGCACGATAGCGAACACCCGGTATTTTTTAACACGGTGCGCAGCGATGATAACCGTTCGATCACTGCCGGCTGGTTCTTCCAATTTACTCGCGACCTGATGATTACCGCCGAAGCCTCTTACACGGATAACGCAAGCAATATCGAACTGTTTGACTACTCACGCTTCAAATACCAGGCAGGCTTCAGGTACCAGTTCTAACAATTAATCAAAATTTTTAAAAGCCTAGCGAATCATTATGAGAATTTTCGCCAAGCAATTAATTGAACGCGGCTGTTTCAATGTGTTGTTGCTTTGCCTGGCACTGTATTCGCCAGGCGCCTATCCGCAGGAACCGGAGATCGCCGGTCGTGTGGTTGCGGTAAACGGTGTTGTGTCCGCACTGGACCCCAATGGAATTTCTCGTCCTCTCGCTCGGCGCAGCGAGATTCGCGTCGGTGATACCATCATCACCGATGCTTCTTCTTTCGCTCAACTCCGCATGTCCGACTCAGCCATCGTGTCATTGCAGGAGCACACCCAGTTCGAGATTGTCGCCTACAGTTATGAGCAGAATCCCGGGAGCGACACGTCCACCATGCGACTCATCCAGGGCGGCTTTCGCACGATAACCGGCAGCATCGGCGAGCAGGACCCATCGGCGTACAGCGTAGAGACTGAATACGCCACTATTGGTATCCGCGGTACAGACTTTTCCATCGTCATACCCGTGGAACTGGATGCGACGGGAAATCCGGTGCCGACCGATGACCTCTATGCGGGCATCTTCGACGGCACTGCCGATATCTCCAATATCGCCGGCACCCTGGGTATCGGTGTCGGCGAAGACTACGACTATGCCGTTGTATTTGAGCCTAACCAGGCGCCTCAGGGTCTCACCCTGCAACCCACCGCATTGGGTCTAGTTGCCGTTCTTACCATCTCCGTGCCCGATGAAGAGGAAGGCGATGGAGATGGAGATGGTGGCGGTAACGGAGGTGGAAACGGTGGTGGCGGTAATAACGGCGGCGGTGATGGCGACGGCAATGGCGGTGACGGAAACAGCAACGACGGCGGTGGAAATGGTGGCGGCAACGCAGGCGCCGGAAATGCCTTCGGAAACTTCGCCGGTGGTGGTGGCGGAGGCGCACCTACTCCCACCCTCAACGACCAGCAGAATTCGGGCATAGACACCTCCGGTCTCGGTGGCTTGCAGGACACCAGCGCGCTCACCGTTAACCCCAATGAAACAAGCGGTGATGGCACCATCGATTGTGCAGCAAACACCAATATCCCCGCCTGTCGTCCCGAGGAAGACGAAGAGGAACAACCTCCTGAGCCGGAACCTGAGCCTCAACCAGAGCCAGAACCTCAACCTGAGCCGGAGCCTCAACCGGAGCCAGAACCTCAGCCCGAGCCTCAACCAGAGCCAGAACCTCAGCCAGAGCCTGAGCCAGAGCCAACTGACGAAGATAACAATTCTTCGAATAATGGTGGCAGCAACAACAACCCAACTTTTTTTGGGTTCACGTTACCAAACATCAACGCTCTAAACCTGGTCGCCTATGGAGCCACAACAGATAGCGACCTTGACGGCCAACAACTAATACGGGGCCGCAGCGGTGCTCTGGGCTCCAACCCGCTGATCATTGATACTGATGCGACCGATGTATCTGCAACTCCCACCTCTAGCTCAAAAGGGCTGGTCTTGGACCTGAATAATCGCGACCTGGCATCCGGAACAGAAATTGAAGATATAGCCTCATATACAAATGGAAAGTGGGGAATCTGGCAGGATCCGGACACCAAGATCAAGGATTACTCTTCTGCAAATGCAACCCCAACCGTTTACGACATAGCCAGCAAGGTTGTTGTTGTTGCCGGCGAGCCAGGCAATGTAATTACTTCCTTAACCGGCCAGCGCAGGTTCAAAGCTGACACATCAAACTTTCTCTTGATTTCAGAGGGTGAAGGTGTTGGCAACACGGCCAGCGCCACCATTCAGGGAAAATTTTATTTTAATTTTGACACAGGAATTTCGTCTGCTTCGGCAGACGATATCGCGATTTGTTTCGATGGGTGCGACATCGCAAAACTTGGAGAAGACTACTGGCCGCTTGTTTCCAGCAGCGTATCTGTTGTTCCAGCCTCTTTCGTGCCTAGTAACGACAACATCTCAGAAGTGACATTTCTTAAAGATCTTGTATCGAAAAAGGGATATCTCGATGGATATAGCGCAGACGACAATAGCAACGATGTCAGTTGGCACGTGGATGAAGAATTTATAGTTGGAAGCAAGTCAGGGGGATTCTTTCTCAAAGATTCCGAAGACCCAGACAAGCTAGGGTTTGTGTTGACGTTCTCGGCGTTTTCAGTTGAATACAATGGGTTCGGGGGTGAGGGTAAGAAAGTCATCAATGGAACCAGTACAGCTGACCAGAACAGATTGTCTGGGGCTATCGTATTTGATCTTGATAGCAGCTATGACCCTGACGAAACGGGATATGTGGTTCTCAACAAAGACACGAGCTTCTCCAATTTTGGCTTTGCTGTCAGGGACAATGACAAAGTCACATTCGGCGCTGCAACCTCAATCAGTAATGACGGACTAAAAATAGCTGGAACCCCAACTGCCAAGGGGTCAGGCCAATCAAGCGTATACCATGATTTCATTGAGCTGGATCCCGATACAGACTCCTTGATTGATTTCACTGAGACCAATTATGACACTCCACTGGATATCACCTGGGGTAAATTTTACGACGTTGACGGCGCGGATGGTCCTTCTGCCACTTACTATAGCGATGCTCATGACTCTGCCACTGGAGAAGACACCAACAATGAAGTGCTGGTAGCTACGTTTCTCAACGAACCGCTGGCTGACGTAGATGACGGCGGATCACGAAGGTTTTTTATTAAGACAGCCGGTGCCAGTGATGGCGAATACAGTCTGTTTCATGATTCCGACAACGAAGTTCATATAGGGTCCTTTATATTCAAAGCAGATGAAGGTGAGATTACGGGCTTCAAGCTGGATTTATGCGATTCCTGCTCGGAAGGCAGTACAAACTGGTCCGTGGAACAAGGAAACAATCATGCAATCACCGTAAGAAGCGACGGTAGCTTCAAGTTTAGCTTTAGCAATGGTGAGATTGATGATTCAGGGAACCCTGACTTCAAAGGCTTTTTCGCTGGTTCATTTTTCGACAATAGCAATGCCGAATCTGACGTAGACGTAGGTGCTGCCGGGGTCTTCTCCTTTATCGAAGACAATAGTGAGCCACGCACGCTGGCTGGCGGCCTTGCCTTTATAGAAAGCGAAATAATAACTGACAGCGACATATCAGACCTTGTCGATGACAACAGATTTGGCTTTATCTTGAGCAGCACCGAGATTGACTATAACTTCGAATCCAATACAGTCCCGCAAACGGTATTTGGCTGGACTAATAACCCAACCACCAACTCCTCTGAAGCCAAGTTTTTGCTACTGAGCAATAGCGATTATTCGGCTGGTCATATCCGCATCAAGGACAAAAACAAACTTTCCTCAGAAGGATTTCAACTAGGGTTCTTATTCGACGTCGAAGGAAGCCCTGTCGTAGGAAAAGACGACGGTGAAACTGCCGGCTCGGTATTTGACAAGTTTGATCTTGACTGGGCGATATTCAAGGACAACAACTTAGACAACTATATTCTTTATGACGAATTTGGCGAATTAAGCGAGTGGCAAGATCTTGATACAAATGCCGCCCACTTTATCCCCTCCTCCATCCCCGCCTATAGCGAGGATGGAAGGCTCGCAGGGATTGGAACTTTTGAAACGAAACTGGCTTCGATCGCACTTCGTGGTGACGATGAAACATTCGAGCCTACGTTCAATGGTAAATTCACGCTGAATTTCGTAACTGGCAGGATAACTTCCAACGATTTCTGGATTGAAATCCCAGAGGGCAGCGAGTCTGAGCAACGATGGTGGATCTCCGATATTGATGGAACCCTTGCCGACCTTGCAGGTGAAGGAGTCATTAATGCACTCTCGGTAAGCGGCACTATTCACGAAAATAATGACGGTTGGAATGCTGTAACCAACGGTAGCTTTGAGGGCAAACTTAGCGGATTTGCCGTCTTGGGCGACAACAGTGGCAGCAACGACAACTGGGGATTCCTTCTGGGTTACAATCTGGTTAATCCAGATGCCCCTGAAGGCGAAGATCACCAGAAATCCCTGATAGGTGGAGGCCTCTTTCAATCATCAGGCAGCGCAACAGCAGATGGCGAACTAGACCCGGTATTCGATTACGACAAGACGTTTCGCAATGAGTTTAAGGATGGTTTCGCCATCGCGTTTTCCGCACAAGGCGGCTTCGATAAAAAAGTACTTGTGGGGAACCTGAATGCCAACACCAATCGTCCGGAGATCATTAGTTTTACCACCAACGGCAATGAGATCGAGAATATCTTTGCTCCCGAGCCGAACTACATTCTTCAACCACAATCCGACAAAGATAGAGTCGCAAATAACATCGCGAGTTTCAGTCTGCTGTGGAACGAATGGGACTCTGATGCCAGCAATAACAATTTGTTGTTCGATAGCGATATAAAGAACGGGGCAAGTTTCCCTGACCACAATCCAGGCGCCACAATTTTCGATGATCCCCTTACCGTCATAACACTTGATTCAACTCGCGCCGCAGTGAACAAAGTTGGTAAAGCAACTTTTTCCAGTGAAGTTACCAGCAACAGCTTTGCAAAAGCTTTTGTCAATTTCGATGAAGTAGAAGACGAGAGCTACGATTCAGCGAATGGCATCACTGGCGTTCTGGACTTTGACTTAAGCAATGCGGAAATTCTGGATACCAGTTACTTTGAGGTGAATTTTGATGGCTCAGGTGACAAGTCCTGGAAGGCCAAATTCGAAGGCAGCCTTAAACATATTGACGCAGACAGTACCAACAAAGTCACCTATATCAGCGATATTACATTCACCGATTTCACAGTTATAGGCAGCGATGACAAGCCTGTTACTGGTGATAATTTACTTGAAGGAGATATCGGTGGACTGCTGGCTAAAAATGCAGCGGGGCAATACGGATTCGCAGCTGGTTTTACCTTATTCAGGAAAAGCGATAGTGACGACTATGTGAATGGTAGCTTCTTCTGGCAAGAGTCCTTCCTCACTAGCGAAGAATCTGGTGACTACGATTTTGACAGCCATGCTGTTCTCGCAACTGCATCTGTACATTCGAACTATGAGAATGGCGTGTTCGGGGGACAGAGCGCTACAACTGACGACGCGAAAGATCCACTGATTCGTAATAAATCTTTCAGCATAGCCAAGTTCCCCGAGAATTTTGATGACTCTTCTGACGGAACAGGTGATGGCATATTCAGGGGGCACAATACCACCAAAAGCACTCTTGCCCTGCCCTCAGGTGCCTCAGATCACATCACGTTCGGTCAATGGATTGGCAACTCATCGGAGGACAAGTTGTTCCTGAATGTTGATCATGCATCCGGAGGTGGAAAGTCTATCCTGGATCAAGGTGTTCGAGCATATTGGTTTGAAGGGGATCCTATTACAAACAGTAGCTCACTACAGTATGAGACAACCGGGACCGCTACCTTCGATGTAATTGCTGCTTTACAGGGAAGTGTCCACAAAGTCGTGCAGAGTGGAGGCGCTGAGTCCTATCACGGATTCAGCTCCACGCTGGCAGATCACAGCTTTCTGCTTGAAGTTAACTTCAGCGATGGAAGCATCAAGGGTGGATTCAAACTCCTTAGCGAGAACGAAATTTTTGACAACAGCACAAGTCCCAGTAGCGGATCGAGTGGTACAGATGATGTCTTATGGGACATGAAATTCACAGGAACAATCGATGATAGCTCGAGCGATCTGTCACCATATTTCTCTCTTTCCAGCTTTTCAGGCGACCTGATTCGCGACCCGAATAATGACAATGAGAGGTTTAAGAATCTTGGCAGCACGCTGTCCGGAAGCGGCGGTGGTTATTTTGTCGGCGATGACAGGAAAACTGGTCACCTGGCTATAGGTTTTTCAATTTCATCAACCGATGATATCGACACGAACGACAGGGCGGTAGCGGGTACGATCCTGCTGAAAGGCCAAGCCTACGAAGACGAATTCTTTTCAAGTTCAGAGTCCTCGTTAAGCTTTACATCACACGGTATTTTGTCTACCGCATCTGCAGACTCGAACAAGGTAAGCGGATTGTTTGGGGGTAAGTCCGCAACAACTACAGACAGCACACGACCTCTACTCAGTTCGTCTTCGGTCAATGTTGCAGCATTCAGTGATACAAGTTTCACAAGCAGTTTCGATACGAGTGCCGGAGGTGATGGCATATTCAGGGCACGTACGAGCGACCCAGCCACTCTCGACATCAGCTCTGTTTCCAGCGCAGTAACTTTCGGCGACTGGATCGGCGATGAAGACGATACCGAGTTCCACAAACTTGACCACCTTTCCAGTGGCAGGAAAGATATTTCGGGTCGCGGAACCAATGCTTATTGGTTCATCGGTGACCCTCTTAGCGGAAGCGATCTCGAGTACCCCAGCTCTGGCACTTATACCTTCAGCGGCGTAAAAGCTATTCAAGGTAGCGCCCACCGCATGGATACCGAGTCTAATGAGACATACGTAGACCTGGCAGATGAGAATATTGGCTCGGTTCACAGCTTCACCATGAAAATTGATTTTCCAACCGGAAACATCCATTCAGGTAATCTGTCATTCGTTACTGGCGATTTGGACTTTGACGCTGACGATACATTTGGTGCTACATCCGAACCAGTACAATGGAATATGTCATTTACCGGCAGTATTTCAGGCGGAGGAACCAATGGAAGATTCATCACACTAAGCCAGACTGGTGATGGTGGAAACCTGATCAGAAATCCCGGCGGTGGCGAAGATGAACATGACCAGGGCGGGACTATCTTTGGCTCGATGGCGGGATACTGGGTTAGTAGCAGCACCCGTACAGCCGGTCACCTGGCGCTAGGCTTTACACTGAAGGCACTCGATGATGTCGATGACTACGATTGGGCACTGGCGGGATCTGTATTGGTCGACGGAAGTGCCCAGGAAGAAGTGGAAGTGGGTGATTTCTCGAAGCCTGACCCTACTATAGAATCGCAAAGCATTAGCTGGGGCAGCTGGGACAACCCAATAGAAGAGAATTGGGTTGTCACCAACCCCATCGCCGGTGGCCAGGTAGAATTGC
The DNA here is from genome assembly GCA_027621405.1 of Pseudomonadota bacterium. Taxonomy (GTDB): domain Bacteria; phylum Pseudomonadota; class Gammaproteobacteria; order Pseudomonadales; family Pseudohongiellaceae; genus UBA9145. The sequence goes on from JAQCBT010000022.1 coordinate 22,876, forward strand.
AAACCGCAAACCACATCGCGACCCTGACCCCCACCCCCATCGCCAATATGCAGGGTACGGCCTCCTATGCCTCCAGCGCCGCCTCTTCCTTCATCGGTAGCGGCAGTGCCGGCAACGTGAGCCAGGTTGTGGCCGGCATGAGCGTGGACTTCGACACCGGCATGATCAGCAATGGTTCACTGCAGGTTGAAGTTGGCGGCTCGCAGGCCTGGGAAATCGACTTCGCCGGCAGTGTGAACGGCGGACTGATCGACCTGAACGCAATAGGTGGCACCCTGTCCGATCCGGGCGGTATCATCAGTAGTTCCATCGATGCCAACCTCGGTGGCGTCTTTACTGGCAACCAGGCGGAAGCCTTTGTCGGCGGCTTCGACCTGATCGACCAGATCAATGAACTTAACCAGGTGGATGGCATCTATACCATCGAACGCTAGCGATTGAAGAGTAAATATAAAAGGGGCCTGTTGGCCCCTTTTTTGTTTACGCTTTGTTCCTGGTTCAGTCAGCTACCAACTACCCTAATCCTCTTTCTCCTCTCCAGACCCAGACTTCTCAAAATCGAGGGACGCCGAGTTAATGCAATAACGCAAGCCGGATTGCGGCGGACCATCCGGGAACACATGGCCCAGGTGGGATCCGCACTTCTGGCATACCACCTCGGTGCGTAACATGCCGTGGGAGCTGTCCGGAAGTTCCTTGACCGCGTCTCCACTGGCAGGTTGGTAAAAACTGGGCCATCCTGATCCAGAGTCATACTTCGTCTCTGAGGAAAACAGGACTTCGCCGCAGACCGCACAATGGTAGGTGCCATCGTCTTTCAGGTCCCAGTATTTCCCTGTGAAGGCTCGCTCCGTGCCCTTCTCACGCAGGACGTGGTAGCGCTCTTCGCCCAATTCCTGGCGTAACTCGCTCTCGGATTTTGCTGCGTTGCCCTTGTCTGTCATCTCTTCCTTACTGCTCATGGTAATGCTCGTGCGGCGCTGTGCCGATATTGAATCTGGCTGGCAGGGAAATCCTTGCCAGGGTGGATTTTCAACAGGGAGCCACATACGGGAATAGTTGCAGCGGCGAAATTCATGTAGAATCAGCCGCCTACGCAGCGGCAGTTCGTTCCTGGGCTCCAGCAATACCGTACTCACTCCCTGCCCACGAGACTGATTTTAACTCATTTCAACCGCCACCCGCATGGGGTGAAGCCTGAAATATCTGTGGTTACTGACATGGATCATGCAACAAGCATTCAAGACCCCCTGAAGGGACAAATCGAACAATCCGACAAGCTCAGCAATGTCTGCTATGACATCCGCGGCCCGGTCCTTCAGGAAGCCAAGCGCCTCGAGGAAGAGGGTCACCAGATTCTCAAGCTCAATATCGGCAACCCGGCGCCTTTCGGCTTCAATGCCCCCGATGAAATCCTCTACGACGTAATTCACAATCTCGCCGCCGCCCAGGGCTATTGTGATTCCAAGGGCCTGTATTCTGCTCGCAAGGCGGTAATGCAGGAGTGCCAGCGCATCCAGATCCCCGACGTTGAGATCGAAGACATCTACCTGGGCAATGGCGTCAGCGAGCTGATTACCATGGCCATGCAGGCGCTGCTGGACAACGGCGATGAAGTGCTTTTGCCGGCCCCGGATTACCCGCTGTGGACGGCCTCGGTGAGCCTCAGTGGCGGCACCCCTGTGCACTACATCTGTGACGAGCAGGCTGACTGGTTTCCATCAATCGCAGACATCGAATCGAAGATTACACCGCGTACCCGGGCCCTTGTGATTATCAACCCCAACAATCCCACGGGAGCGGTGTACAGCAAGGAGTTACTGGAACAGCTGATCGAAGTAGCAAGGCGCCACCAGCTAATCCTGTTTGCCGATGAAATCTACAGCAAGATCCTGTACGACGATGCCCAGCATATCCCCATCGCCTCGCTCTGCGATGACCTGCTGTGCGTCACCTTCAATGGCTTGTCGAAGGCCTATCGATTGGCCGGTTTCCGTTCCGGCTGGATGGTCATCAGCGGCGCCAAGCATATGGCCAGGAGCTATATCGAGGGTCTGGAGATACTCACCAATATGCGCCTGTGTGCAAACGTGCCTGCACAGTTCGCCATCCAGACCGCTCTCGGTGGTTACCAGAGCATCAACGAGCTGTTACTGCCCGGTGGCAGGCTCAGGGACCAGCGCGACGCAACCTATGAGCTGCTGACCCAGATACCCGGTCTCAGCTGCGTGAAGCCCAGGGGCGCGATCTACATGTTTCCGCGACTCGACCCGGAGGTTTACAAGATCAAGGACGATGTTGCCCTGATCCTGGATATCCTCGAGCAGGAGAAGATCCTGCTGGTTCAAGGTAGTGCCTTCAACGTCAAGGACAAGGATCATTTCCGGCTGGTGTTCCTGCCCAGGGAAGACGAACTGCGCCATGCGGTTACCCAGATCGGCAACGTGCTGAGCCAGTATCGTTAAGACTCCAGCCTGAAGCCCAGTGCACCGAGTAATCCTGCAGCCTCTTCGGGAACATCCCGCAATACTGTCTCGCGGAACTCCCTGCGGCCGGCCAATTGCCTGCGCATGGCGTCGAATGCCTGCTTCTCATAGCCACTCTTATACACCTGCCTGAACTCGCTGGTCAGTTTGGGCAGGTCGAAGTGTTGCAGCATCGTGTCCCAGGCACTCCTGCAGCCGAGGCCGATGGTCCCTTGTCCCGCATCCCAATTACCACTCCCAACATGAGTGTCCGCCGAATAGGTCTCGATACCATAAAACCTCTTGAGCGCGCCCACTATCCTTGCCGCTGCTTCGTCCTTGGCCCTGGCGCTGTAGCCAGCGATATGGGGAGTCGCAATATCTGCCAGCGCCATCATGACCGGGTTGATCCTGGGTTCGTTCTGCCACACGTCGAGCACGACCGTAAACAGTTCGTTGTCCTGCAGGTGCTTGCGTAGCGCCGCCTCATCGATGACCTCCCCACGACAGCTGTTTATCAGGACACCTGAGGCTGGCATGGATGACAGGATATCCGTGTTGATCAGCGCTCTTGTTCGATGCTCGCCCGACTCTTCCAGTGGTACATGTAAGCTCACGACATCGCAGCGGGCCGCCTCTTCCAATGTGCAGAATTCTCCCGGCGCGCCGTTTTGCTGTAGGGGTGGATCGCAGACCAGCGGTTGCAGCCCCAGTCTGCGCAACTTATGCACCAGTAGACCACCCACATGGCCTGCACCGATCACGGCGATCCTGGCGTCGGCAATCTGCAGCCCCCGGTGCAATATGGCGAACGCCAATGCGGCAAGACAGTAATCTGTTACTGCATTGGCATTACTCCCGGCCGCGTCGGCCAGGTAAATTGTGTTAGCCTCGAGATAGTCCCGGTCGATGTGATCGAGACCCGAGGTGGCGGTCCCTACGAAGCGGATGCGGCTGTTGTGCAGCAACTCTGCGTTGACCCTGGTAACCGAGCGGATGAGCAAGGCATCGGCATCCTTCACATCGCTGTTGCTAATGAGGCGCCCTTCCCGCTTCACCAGCTCCCAGTCCGCAGGTACAGGCAGTTGTTGCAGGTGCAGATCCTGATCGACGACGATACGCATTAACTCGATGCGGCCTCCATACTGTCAATGATGCGGCGTGTCTGCGAGATGAGTCGCTCGCTCTCTTCCGATGGAAACTGGTATTCAACGAGAAATGCCCGCAGCTCATCCAGGTCTGGCGCTACTGCGCCGAGATCACTCAGGGTGGTGCTGGAAAATTCTTCAGTCGGCAGGTCCACATCACAGACGATTGTCGCGAGTTTCCGGCTCAATTCAGCCAGGGCCCTGTGTTCGTCCAGCAGCCCGGCCAGGCGCCTGGCGCCGCGGATCGGCAACGCCGGAATGTCAGCCAGGTGCTGGTAGATGCCATCCAGGGTTCCGTAGCGGCTTAACAGCTCTCTCGCTGCGACGGGACCGATTCCCGGCACACCTGAAATACAGTCCACCGAGTCACCGGCCAGGGCGAGAAAATCCACGATCTGAGCCGGACTTACACCAAAATCATTTTCGATATCGGCGATGAACCGTTTCTGGTTGGCACTGAACTCCCACAGGCAGTCATGTTCCTGCTCAAGCAATTGCGCAAGGTCTTTATCCTTGCTGACCACGTGAATTGCGACCTGCTCACTCCCGAGTTCCGAACGCACACTCCTGGCCAGCACGCCGATGATGTCATCGGCCTCATAGACTCTGCTGCCATATGCCGTCATACCCAGAACCGCGCAGACCTCCTTGCTGGCCCGTAACTGCATGGCCAAATTCTCGTCCGGCAATTCCCGATTGGATTTATAGTTAGGACAGAGTGCGTGGCGAAAGCCGCAGAACAGACTCTCATCATGGGCAATGGCCACATGCCGGGGCTGCGCCCGGCGCAGGAACTGCAACAGGAACTGGGTAAACCCATAGACAGCTGAGAGGTCGTTTCCCGCGCGATCGTAGCACTCAACGTAAGGAGAGAAGTGTGACTGGAAGATGTAGATGGATGCATCTACCAGGTAGACCGGGATACCGGGCAGGCGGGCGACCATCCCCCTAGCCCTGTTTCTTGCGAATCAGGTAGCTGTAAGTCTCACCATCCTGATCACTCTCCAACAGTTCGTGCTCCAGGTAGAGGCAGAATTTCGGCACATCGCGGGTGGTGGATGGATCGGTTGCCGTCAGGCGCAGCAGCTGACCGGGAGCTATATCCCTGATCTTGTTATGCAGAAGCATCACGGGCTCCGGGCAATACAGGCCCGAGGCATCCAGGTGTATTTCATCACCTGCGGAGTGCTTCTCTCTCGCTGTTTCCGTTGCTTCTTCGGCTTTTACTGTGCTTATAGGTTTCGAATCTTTGGACATTTATTCATATAACCAAACGGCTGTTGCTCACTAATAGGGGTAAAGAGATACTACAACAATTCCGTGGCCAGGGACTGCCCTATTCCTGAATTGACAGCGTGACACAGTGCGCGTTGATTCCCCTGAAAACCACGGCAGCACGTTCTCCGAGTCATAGAAAAACAAAGAAATCGGGCAAGACCAATAGCAAGTGCCTATAGCAGCACAGTCTACCAGACGGACTACAAGGAAGGATGACCTTGAATAGCAAAAACGGCGGTGTCGATCACTGCCATGAAGCCAACATCTTCGACCGCCAGACCCTGCAATTTACCGTCAAGCTGATCCGGGTGCAGAATCCCTCACTCGCCCTGCGCATCCAGAATATAATCGCCCCGGGGTCATCGCTGCTTATAGCCGGTGATGAGCATCCCCGACCCGAAGACCTGTACAGTCTGGACCTTGATACCTTCAGCCTTAAACGCATCGTGGAAACTCTCGGCGAAGTGGCCCTGGCAATGGCGCAATACACCTTGCGCACCAACGAGGGCGACCATGAAGTATTGAAACAGACGAAGCAAGTCATGGATGGCTGGCTGGCTTATGCACGGCAACACCAGGACACCCGCGTTCTTGAAGAGTTGGCAGGCTAAGCGTTAGCGTACTCTCACCAGGTTGCAGGTTTCGGTTTCTTCATCGAAGGTCAGCACAACTTCCCCGCTCTCCAACTGTGAACGAACCTGACCTATCTTGTCCTCAAGGGTGAATTCCTGTTCGCCGTAGTCCGTCCCTTCCCGGGAGATGAACTCTTCAATCACTCCTCGCAGCGCATCTGGCGACAGGGCCGTATAAGGAATCTCCATAGCTCCCTGCTTCCTCACTAGTTCCAGTCAAAGCGCTACCGGGAGATATCGTTCCCCCGGGATCGGCTGCCGTCTCGCAAATCGGTCGTTATTGTCTAGACTTATACTATCAGCGGTCGAAATTCGACCTGTCGGCCACCTGGACATACCCGGGAATCACCATGCAGCACACAGATAGAATCCTGTTTCGCGGCGCCCTCACGCTGGGTGCGTGCCTGCTCGTCGCCGCCTGTGGTCCGCAGGGTAAATTTGCTTCCCTGAGCGAGTCGGATCTGCGCGCCGAACTGAGTGAGTGCAACAATATCGCCAAGCCCTCCAACAGCAAGGCTGTCGCCTGCCAGAACTTTCGCCATGAGTGTGAGTCCCGCATGGATCGTGATGGCAAGTATCGGGATTGCTAGAGCCGCTGTGAAAGTGTTGGTGATCGGCTAGAGCAATTCCACGAAGTTCAATTTCTCTGGCCTGTCAGACTTTTCATTTCGCAAGTTTGCAAAATCAAACAATCCGGTATCGGCCAGCTGGCTGGGAGACACATTGGTGATTGCCTTGAAGATGCTCTCTACCCGGCCCGGATGCTGCCTGTCCCATTCTGTGAGCATGGACTTGATAGCCTGCCGTTGCAGGTTGTCCTGTGAGCCACAGAGATTGCAGGGAATGATCGGGAACTCCATCATCGCCGAGAATTTTTCAATCTCGGCTTCCTTGCAATAGGCCAGGGGTCGTATCACGACATTGCGTTTATCGTCACTCAATAGTTTAGGCGGCATGGCCTTCAGGCTGCCACCGTAGAACATGTTAAGAAACAGGGTTTCCACGATGTCATCCCGATGATGGCCCAGGGCGATCTTGTTGGCACCGATGGACTCGGCGAAGTTATAGAGAATGCCCCGACGCAAGCGTGAGCAGAGTCCACAGAAGGTCTTGCCCTCTGGCACCTTGTCCGTGACGATGGAATAGGTGTCCTGTTCGAGGATGGTGAATTCCACCCCCAGTGAAGAGAGATACCTGGGTAACACATCCTCAGGAAACCCCGGCTGCTTCTGATCGAGATTCACCGCATGCAGGCGAAAGTCGATCGGCGCATGCTGCTGCAGGTTCTGGAGGATATCCAGCAATGTGTAAGAGTCTTTGCCACCCGACAGGCACACCATGACGAGATCGCCGTCTTCGATCATATTGAAATCGGCGATCGCCCTGCCCACATCCCGCCGCAGGTTTTTGCGACTGCGATTGAGCTTAAACCTGTCCTTATTGGCTGTCATTGCGCGATCAGACCCTTTCCAGAACTGTGGCTATACCCTGCCCCAATCCTATGCACATGGTAGCCAGGCCCAGGGTGGCATCCCTGTCTTCCATGTTGTTAAGCAAGGTAGTGGTAATGCGGGTACCCGAGCATCCAAGTGGATGACCCAGGGCGATGGCACCTCCGCGCAGGTTTACCTTGTCGTCTGCCACGTCCAGCAATTTGAGGTCTTTCATGACCGGCAAGGATTGGGCAGCGAAGGCCTCGTTCAATTCCACGCAATCGATGTCGTCGATAGACAACCCGGCTTTCTTGAGGGCCTTCAGCGAGGCTGGCACAGGACCATATCCCATTATGGACGGGTCTACGCCGGCATAGCCCATGGACCTGACCTTGGCCCGGATCTTGAGCCCCAGTGCCTGCGCCTTCTCGGCAGACATCATGAGCATGGCTGAGGCACCATCGGATATCTGTGATGAAGTGCCGGCAGTAACCGTTCCATTGGCAGGATCGAATACCGGACGTAGCTGGGCAAGGCCTTCCATCGATGTATCGGGGCGAATGGTTTCGTCATCCTCCACCAACACCTTGAAACCATCACCATCGTGTCCCTCGATGGGCACGATTTCGTTCTTGAAGCCACCGGAGATGCGCGCTGCTTCCGCGAGTCGATGGGAGCGAACGGCAAATTCGTCCTGCTGTTCGCGTCCGATGCCATGCATCTTGGAAAGCACTTCGGCGGTAACACCCATCATCCACGCTGCCTTGGCTATGTGTCTGGACGCCTTCGGATTGGGGTCGATGCCATAGGTCATTCCCACATGCCCCATATGCTCCACGCCGCCCACGATGAATACATCACCGTTGTCGGATAGAATCGAGGTTGCCGCTGTATGCAGCGCAGACATGGATGAACCGCACAGACGATTGACGGTCTGGGCACAGGTGCTGTGAGGCAACACAGACATGAGCGCCGCATTGCGCGCCACATTCCAGCCCTGCTCCAGGGTCTGGTTCACGCAGCCCCAGATCACATCTTCAACTTCTTCAGGTTGCAGCGCGGGATTACGCTCGATCAGCGCATCGATCAGCCGCGCCGATAATTCCTCGGCACGCACATTGCGAAAGCCGCCGCCCTTGGAGCGGGCCATCGGTGTGCGGATTCCGTCGACTATTACCGCGTCTCTTGGATTCAGACTCATACTGCTATTCCTCGGGAAAATTCATTCAGGAAAATTGATAGTAGCGGCCGTTGGAAGCCGCCTTATCGCGCATCGCGGCAGTGACCTCAAACATCGCACCCAGTTCGGCATACTTGTCCGCCAGTGCGACGAAGTTTGCAGATCCGAGGCTATCCACGTAGCGCAGGGCGCCACCCCTGAAAGGCGGGAAGCCCAGCCCCAGCACGAGTCCCATGTCGGCCTCGATAGCCGTTTCTACGATGCCATCTTCCAGGCAACGGGCAGTCTCCAGGCACATGGCCACCATCATGCGGTCGACAATCTCCTGATCATCAAATTCCCTCTTGGCTTGCTGCACCGAGGCGATCAGACTATCTGTCTCCGGATTTGGCAGCTTCTTAGGCTTGCCCCGTTTATCGGGTTCATACAGGTAGAAACCACTGCCACTCTTCTGGCCCAGCTTGCCCTGATTGAACAACAACTCAATGGCGCTGTCGAAATCCTGTTGCATGCGCTCGAAACCTGACGCCATGACCGCTTGGGCGTGCACTGCCGTATCGATACCAACCACATCGAGCAAATAGGCCGGTCCCATGGGCCAACCAAACTTCTCCATGGCTTTGTCTATCTGGCGGAAGTCGGCACCATCGCGCAACAACTGTGCGAACGCGCCAAAATAGGGGAACAGAATACGGTTCACGAGGAAACCAGGACAGTTGTTGACCACGATGGGAGTCTTGCCCAGCTTCTTCGCATAGGCCACGGTGGTGGCGATGGTTTCATCGCTGGAATTCTTACCACGAATCACTTCGACAAGTGGCATCACCGGAACCGGATTGAAGAAATGCATGCCACAGAAATTTTCCGGACGCTTCAGCCCGGTCGCCAGCTCGTCGATAGAGATGGTAGACGTGTTCGATGCAATAATAGTGTCAGGCGTCACTATTCCTTCCAGCTCTGACAGGACAGATTTCTTGATGTCCGGGTTTTCAATTACCGCTTCCACAACGATATCAATCTTGTCGAACCCACCGTAATCCAGCGATGGCCTGATACTGGAGAGCGCAGCCACCATCTGGTCGATGCTCATCCTGCCCTTCTCTACTCGCTTGTTGAATTGCTTGCGGGCCTCCGCCATACCCAGGTCCAGTCCTTCCTGGCGCACATCCTTCATCACGATTGGCGTACCCTTAAGGGCAGACTGGTAGGCGATACCACCACCCATGATGCCAGCACCGAGCACAGCGGCGGTGTTGACGACCGATGCCTTGGCGACGGCCTTCTTTGCCTTGCTGCCCAAGAACTGGTCATTGAGGAACATCTGCACCAGGTTCGCTGTTACCTCGAGCTTCGCCAGCTTGACGAAGCCCGCATGTTCCTCTTCAAGGGCGCCCTTGCGATCCATGGTGGCGGCCTGCTGCATCACCTTGACTGCTGTGATGGGGGCCGGATAGTTCGGTCCCGCCTGGGCTGCCACTAATCCCTTGGCAGTCTCGAAAGCAACATTAAGTTCGATAGGATTGAGTTTGAGCGGGGAATTCTTCGTGTTGCGCTGGGCCTTGTAATCCAGTTTGCCTGCATTGCACTGCTGAATCAGGTTCTCGGCTGCCGCCACCAACTTGTCTGCTTCCACTACCGCGTCCAGGGCACCCTCCTTGAACGCCTGCTCCGCCCTGATCTGTGCACCAGAGCTGATCCACTGGTTGGCGTTATCGGCCCCAATCAGCCGCGGCAGGCGCACGGTGCCGCCAAAACCCGGAATGATGCCCAGTTTGACTTCAGGAAACCCAACCACGGCCGCAGGGGTACCAATCCTGTAGTCTGTCGACACCGCCAGCTCGAATCCTCCGCCGAGTGCAATGCCGTTAATAGCAGTAACCGTAGGGAAAGGCAGGTCTTCGATGGCATTGAACAGGCTGTTGGCCTCTACCAGCCAGCCCATGATCTGCTCTTCAGACTGGGCAAACATCGCCGTGAATTCGGTGATATCCGCACCTACGATGAATGCTGGCTTGGCACTGCAGAACACGAGACCTTTAACATCGGAGCGGGACAGTTCCGCCACGGCCTGACGCAGCTCTTCCAGAGTCTGCCGGTTAAACTTGTTGACTGACGAGTCTTGCAGGTCAAAGGTGAGCGTCGCCACACCGGAAGGCAATACGTCGACGCTGAGCGCCTTGCCTGAGTACTTCATACTGTATCTCCAGTTTTAAGGGCCTGAATCCCATGCCCGGAAGGGCTGGGGATTATACCTTTATCACGGTTCACAGGACAGACAGGTACAACAGCCATAGGCTGGGTTATCATGAGATTTTACGGGCCGTGAATGGGAGATACCCCCGTGCCGATTAACCGACTTGTCCACCTGCTTCTGCTGAGCCTGGCGATCCCCCACGCCGTCAGTGCTGCCAGCAGTGGTGTAATTACGCTCTACCACCACGTGGCTACGGATACACCGCCCTCCACCAGCATTTCGCCCTCAGACTTCCGTGGTCATCTTCAGTACCTGCGGGACAATGGCTTTAGCGTCGTGCCCCTGGATCGCATGGTGGAAGACTTGCGAGTTGGCCGCGAATTGCCGGACAAGGCCGTAGCTATCACTTTCGATGATGGCTATATCTCCATCTATGACACTGCATTTCCTATGCTACAGGAGTTTGGTATGCCATTTACCCTGTTCCTCAGCACCGATCCGATCAACCAGAACCAGCCCAATTACATGAATTGGTCACAGATCAAAGAGATGGCGGATGCCGGCGTGATCATCGCCAATCACATGGTTCATCACCCGTACATGCTGGACAGAAAACCGGGAGAAGATGATGCTGCGTGGATTCGCAGGAATCGCGAAGAATTGCTGGAGGCCGAACGGACCATCGTCGAGCACACAGGCCAGAACCATCGTTATCTGGCATACCCTTATGGCGAGTTCGACCCCGCCATCAAACGCATGCTGGACGAAGAAGGATTCACTGGCTTCGCACAGAATTCCGGGGCCATAGGGCCGGATTCGGATTATCTCGCTTTGCCCCGTTACCCGCTTGCCAGCATCTATGCGGATCTGGACACGGCGCGTACGAAATTTGACTCCCTGGCTTTCAGCGCTCGCATCGTGGAACCGGAATCGCCGGTCACCAGCGAAGCAAGCCCCGCTGTCACACTGCAGTTTAGCCCTGGCGCCTATAATCTTTCCCAGATCGGCTGCTTCGCCAACAGCAAAGCCATTCCCATGGAATGGGTAGACAGGGAACAGGGTATCGTTGAATTGCGACCGGACGACCGCTTCAGCGGCAGGCGCTGGCGCTACATTTGCACAGCCCCTTCTCCGGGGTCGTCACGCTATTTCTGGTATTCGGTACAGTGGATTAATCCGGCGATTAACTAGCCAGGAAATCGTTAGCTCTGGTCCCTTTCCATCAGATCGTTTTGCAGGATGATGTTTTGCACTTCATCGACATAATGGTCCCCACGCTGCGAGTAACGACCAAGGCCAGACGCCAGTAACAAGGGATCCAGATCTGCATTGGCGACCCGCATCTCGGCTCGAAGCTGTCGCAGATAGCGATAGGAATCATGGGTATTGATGTTCTGAAAGTAGCCGCTGATGGATTCCCTGATGGAGTCGAACCGCTTCACCTCATGGATATCCCCACTGCGTCTTCGACTCGGTACGATGCCGCAGCCTTCTTCAAAACACCACTGACCAAAAATATTATTGCCTTCCAGGGCAAACCGGGATGTTCCCCATGCCGATTCGTTTGCCGCCTGCGCCAGCACCAGTGAGACAGGAATGCCATCCACTCTCAGCATGAGCTCGTTGGCGATTTCTCGGTCCGATTTCTCGGTGCTATCTATGCGATAGTAGTCTGCCAGCTCCAGAATCCATTGCCGCTCGCGGTTACTGAAACCAACGCCACTGTTGGCAATATCGGCGAAGGACTGGAGCTCTTCCCTGACTTCAGCAATCGCCTCATTTTCTGCGATGACATAGTCTTCCAGGTAATCGAAGAATTGTTGCTTCTTCACATCGACGTTTTCAATAGAAGCAAAATCCGGAAACACCGTGATGGGAACCAGGTCTGGCTCCATGGTGATCTCCGGCAAGTCTGGGTTCGCCAGCTGCATTACCATGAACGTCAGTCCTGCCAGTGCCAGCGACGTAAACGCAGCGACTCCCAGCTCCAGCTTCCTGGACGTTGCCGGGAAACCTTCCTGAGAACCACCGGCGTCTAATTCTTCACGCTTTGTGTTTTCGGTTCTATCCACGATCTACTCGACCCTTCGTATGACACCTAGCACATTCGCTTTGTTCAACCCTGAATCCCTGACGACCTGTTGTCCAAAAAGGTTCTTTTTCGGCAATTCGGTAACAAATTTCGATCCCGGGATTTTAAGATACTTCGGGACCGGAAGGGCGTATTTTCGTCTCGTTTCGACCTGATTTTACCCGGCTTTCATCCCGGGAAAATCCGCGCCTTTTCGACAATTCGATTGAAGAAAAAACCCCATGTACCTGAATTTACTCAACAAATCGAAAACAAAACTCCGCCTTAGGAATCAATAACTTATGGGAGAATTAAGCCTTATATCGGCCATTTTCTCAACATTCCATAACGCTCCAGACCTGTATCCGGATTACCCGTTTGGAGCCCTGTTCTGGACTCATACCCTGGTCCATCGCCATCGCGGCCGGGGGCCCACGGCTCCAGTTATCGCCCGGCGTATTTCGGAACGTTAGTTCATTATTAAAGGACTGTGATTGCAGGACCGAGCCCTACTGGCAACGGGCAACTGCAGGATTAGTTGGTATTGCTAGGAAAGTTCCTGACTCTCCACCTTGCTACCACCTCTGCAGTTGGGGGAGTCGGGCACCTTGTCTGCATCCCACTCATCAGGCGTATAGAGATGCAGTGCGAGCGCATGGACGCTGCCTGCGAGTTCATCGGCGAGGATCGCATAAACTTCCTGGTGGCGTTTGACGCGGGTGAGGCTACTGAACGAATCGCTGACCAGGGTAACCTTGAAATGAGACTCTGTTGCCGGGCCTGAATGCATATGGCTCTCGTTGTCCACCTTGAGGTGGAGCGGATTGAATGCAGTGGAGAGTTTGTTCTCGATTGCTGTTTGAGTACTCATGTAATGTCTGACCCTACACTCTCGTAAATGACACAGAAACAATTGCTGGCAAGAGACCGCACTAAAAGCAAAGTATGCTGCCCTGCCAGTCAGCTGATTATATACTCAATCTGATGCACAAATGCCGATAAGTATTCTATGCCTATTTCCTGGTTTCCCGGTCACATGCACAAGACCGGCAAAGAACTGCGCAAGATCATGAGCGCAACCCATGCGCTGATTGAAGTCAGGGATGCACGCATTCCATCGGCAAGCGCCAACCCGCTGCTGGATGTACTCGCGGAAGACCGACCCGTGGTTATTATCCTGAACAAGAGCGACCTCGCCGATCCCGAGCTAACTCGTGATTGGGAGCGGTATTTCAGTGCACTGCCTAGGCGCGCCTGCATCAGTAGCGGACCGGACAAGCAATCAATAAATGAAATAATACTCGGGCAACTGGATCGATTGCTTCCTGAAGAATTCACGGGGAAACAGGCCAGGAAGCAATGCCTTATTTTCGGCGTGCCCAATGTCGGTAAATCCACCCTGCTCAACGCCATGGCTGGCCGCAAGATTGCACGCACCGGAAACGAACCAGCTGTTACCCGCTCCCTGCAGAGAATTCGCCTCAACGACCGCTGGACCCTGGTGGACTCGCCTGGGATGATGCAACCCCGACTCGATGATCAACAGGCTGCACTGCTACTGGCGCTCACCGGCACCATACGCCAGACCGCTATCGACGTGGAGGAGATCGGCTGGCTCGGAGCAGAGTTTCTGCTCGCACATCATCCGAAATCATTGTGCAAACGTTATAACATGCGGGAAGCGCCGAATTCGGCGGAAGAATTGCTTGAGATCATCGCCCACAGCGTCGGTGGTCTGAGCAAGAAAGGCGGAGTCAATTGGACCCGGGCTGCCGAATCGTTACTAAATGACTTCCGCTCAGGTAAACTAGGCCCCATGACCCTGGAGCAGGTGCCCCGCTGAGGCGCGTCCCCGGGAGGCATGAAACTCGCTCCCGCAGCCACATCCCAAGAATCCTGGAACACAATTGAAGATGACCGAAGTTAGCAGTACGGAATCCACAACAGAGAGTTTAAATTCAGTAAACTCGAGAAATCACCCCGCATTTACCTGGATTCGCAGTGAAGAGATTCCGTCACTCAATATTACGATAGAGCAGTACGAGCATCGTAAGACCGGCGCTGTTCACTACCATCTCAGCAGCGACAACCCGGAGAATGTCTTCCTTGTCGCCTTCCGTACCGTGCCCATGGACTCCACGGGCGTAGCCCATATCCTTGAGCACACTGCCCTCTGCGGCAGCAAGAAATATCCGGTGCGTGACCCCTTCTTCATGATGATACGACGGTCACTCAACACCTTCATGAATGCGTTCACCAGCAGCGACTGGACCGCTTATCCATTCGCCAGCAAGAATCGCAAGGATTTCGGCAACCTGCTCAACGTTTATCTCGACGCAACGTTCTTCTCCCGGTTACACGAACTGGACTTTGCGCAGGAAGGCCATCGCCTTGAATTTGCTGAACCGGACAACCCCGAGAGCGAATTGCTGTACAAAGGTGTTGTCTACAATGAGATGAAAGGTGCCATGAGCTCCACTAACAGTGTGCTCTGGCATACCATATCCAGCCACCTGTTCCCCACCACGACCTATCACTACAATAGTGGCGGCGAACCTGAAAACATACCGGATCTCAGTTACCAGCAATTGCTGGATTTCTACCGCTCTCACTATCACCCGAGCAATGCCGTCTTCATGACCTTTGGTGATATACCAGCATTCGAGCATCACGAACAATTCGAAGAACTGGCGCTGTCCAGCTTCGACAGGCTGGAAGTCGATATCCATGTTGACGATGAACAGCGCTACAAGGCTCCAGTGCGGGTTGAGGAAACCTACGCCGCCGAGGAACCTACCGACAACAAGACCCACCTCGTCGTTGGCTGGTTACTGGGACACAGCACCAATCTACCGGAACTTTTCGAGGCCCAACTACTGTCGTCTGTGCTGCTGGAAAATTCCGCCTCACCCCTGCTCAAGGCGCTGGAGACATCACCACTCGGACAATCTCCTTCGCCGATGTGCGGGCTCGAGGATTCCAATCGTGAAATGAGCTTCATGGCCGGCCTCGAAGGATGTGCGGAAGACTGCAGCGATGCGGTTGAATCCCTGGTACTGGATACACTGCAAGAAATAATGGAAAACGGCGTCGACCAGGAACAGGTAGATGCTGCACTGCATCAACTGGAATTGAACCAGAGAGAGATTTCCGGAGACAGCTACCCCTATGGCCTGCAACTGATATTGAGTTGCCTCTCGACTGCATTGCATCGAGGCGACGCGATCAGGCTCATGGATATCGATCCCGTGCTGGACGAATTGCGGCAACGGGCGGAAGACCCTGGTTTCATTCCGGGACTAATCAAGAAATTGCTGCTGGACAATCCACACCGGGTTACCCTGACCATGCGACCCGATGCCGGCCTGGCGCAAAAGAAAGTAGAGTCTGAGAAGCAACGACTTGCCTCGATCAAGTCCCAACTGAATAGCGAAGACAGCAAGGCGATTGTAGAGCAAGCCCAGGCCCTCGCCGCCCGCCAGGAAGTGGTGGACGATCCTGGATTGCTGCCGAAGGTCGGCCTGGAAGATGTGCCGAAGGAAATCCAGGAACCGCAAAGAATCGACAGGCAACTGGACGCAGGCCCCCTCAGCTACTACACCCAGGGCACCAATGGACTCGCCTACCAGCAGATAGTCTTTCCCCTGCCGCAACTGGATGATGACTTGCTCGAGGTTCTGCCTCTGTATACCAGTTGCCTGCCGGAATTTGGCGTTGGCAACAAGGATTACGCCGAGGTCCAGACCTGGCAATCCAGAATCAGTGGAGGCATAAATTGCTTCAGCAGCATACGCAGCGACCGTGATGACGAACAGAGAGTGAAGGCCTACCTCACCTTCTCATCCAAGTCGCTGGTACGTAATCATGATGAACTCTCAGGTCTCCTGGCCGCAACAATAGAGCAGGTGCGCTTCGACGAGACGCAGAGACTGTCGGATTTGATCGAACAGATCTGTGTCCGCAAGGAAAACAGCGTTACCGGCAGCGGCCATAGCCTGGCCATGAGTCTCGCCAGCAGCAGGCTCAGTCCAGCCGCAAACCTGAGTCACCGCTTCGGCGGATTGCAGGGTATCAAGAACCTCAAGGCTCTGCGGGATCAGTTGCAGGACGAGACTGTTCGCGAGTCGCTCATGGACAAGCTGCGGCGCATCCATGAGCAGGTCCGGACAGCGGATAAACGCTTCCTGCTGGTAGGTGAAAAAAAAGCCATGAACAAACTACAGGAGCAGTTGGCCAGGCGCTGGGAATCAGCTCCGGCTACCAGCAGCACTATGCTGACACTGCCCGGTGTCCGCGAGCAGACCCTCGAAGCCTGGACCACCTCGACCCAGGTGAACTTCTGCGCCAAGGCCTTCCCTACGGTACCAGCAGGACATGAGGACAACGCGGCGCTGACCATTCTCGCGGGATTCCTGCGCAACGGGTTCCTGCATACCGTCATTCGCGAGAAAGGCGGAGCTTATGGCGGCGGTGCTGCCCAGGATCCCGGTTCTGCTTCATTTCGCTTCTTTTCTTACCGTGACCCGCGACTGGAGGCGACCCTAAATGATTTCGATCGCTCCATCCAGTGGCTGCTGGAAGAGGAGCATCCACCCCATCGACTGGAAGAAGCCATTCTTGGCGTCATCTCCAGCATGGACAAGTCGTCTTCTCCAGCGGGCGAGGCGAAGCAAGCCTATTACAACTACCTGTTTGGGCGCACAGCGGAGCACCGCATGCAGTTCCGCCAGCAGGTTCTGGCCACCGAACTGGCTGATCTGCGGCGAGTAGCGGAACGATATTTCAGCCCGGAAAAGGCTTCCGTGGGGATTATTTCCAACCGCGAGGCGGTGGAAAATCTGCCAATCGACGGATTGGAAATTACGAATATTTAAACTTTACAGTAACTTGCAAAGCACTCTGCAGGTCAATTATTAAACTTCGGGGAGGCAAAAAAATAATAAAAAATATTTGCGAACTCTGGGAACTAAGCCGGAACCGGGCAGTCTGAATAAGTGTAGGTAGATGGCATACAAAATTGTGGGTTTTGTTTCATTTATCTCTCCCTTGATAGTATGTTAAGCCCAACAACTTCGGTCGTTGGGCTTTTTTATTGGGCTCCCACTAGTGGCCGTGACCCAAGCTCAGAACCTTTATAATCTGCAGAGACGCAATCCCGGAATATATGCCGAGCACCCCGCTCCCTGAACCCAGCTTGTTTGCACAATTACCCATAATCCCCAGATTAAGGCTCTATTTTTCCTGACTTCTCCTGTTTATTCGCAAGCCAGCCACCGTAACGACCAATCCTGAGATTCCCAGAGCCCATGCCAGACTCCAGCGCCAAACAGCAGGCCACCCAGGTCACCCTCATCGGTATGGCACTGGACCTGCTCCTGGTTGTTGTGAAAATAGTTGGCGGCTTCTACACCCAATCGTTCGCCCTGATAACTGACGGCATTCACTCTCTCACCGACGCCATTACAGATATCTTCGTGATAATCGCGGCCCGCATCGCCCACAGCGACCCGGACGAAAACCATCCCTATGGTCACGGCCGCTTTGAAACCCTCGGCACGATCACTGTGGGGGTCGCACTGGTGGCAACCGCCGCCGTAGTCTTTTACGACGCCTACCAGCGTCTGCAGTCCTCCGAGGAACTCCCGGTTCCGGCAGCCGGTGGCTTACTGATCGCACTCATTTCCATAGCCAGCAAGGAATGGATCTTCCAATACACAATGCGGGTCGCCCGTCGCCTGAATTCGAATCTGTTACGGGCCAACGCCTGGCACAGCCGTTCGGACGCTATATCGTCCATTGCCGTGCTGATTGGCATTCTGGCGGCACAGCAAGGCTACCTCTGGATGGATACGGTGGCCGGGGCGTTCGTGGCTCTGATCATCGCCAAGGTGGGCTGGGAACTGTGCATAGACAGCCTCAAGGAACTGGTGGATACCTCCATACCTGCCAAGCGCCGCGCCCAGATCGAGGAGACTATCCTGCAGATTGCCGGCGTCAATGGCATCCAGAGCCTGCGTACTCGCCTCTCGGGCGGTAAAATCATCCTGGATCTGTGTATCCTCGTGGATCCTAGAATATCTGTATCGGAGGGCCACCAGATCGCAGAATTGGTCAGTCGCACCCTGACCGGGAACTTCAGCGATGTCAGCGATGTGCTAGTGCACGTGGATCCGCTGCCACCGGAATCGGACAGTAGCACATCCCAGGCCCTGGATGATTTCCCCGCAAGACCGGAAATTATCGCTTCCATACGGGCAGCCTGGGACGGCCTTATCGATGTGCAGGCAATCGAAGGGATCTCCCTGCACTTCCTTGGGCAGGGCATAGAGGTAGAACTGACGCTTCACGAAGGGACCCTGAAGGCTGCAGACGCCGAACAACTCGCCAGGGCTCTGCGGCGGCTCAGTTACATTCAAAAACTGCGGATATACAGTAAAACCCATGATTTCCGCGTTGGTCTGGCGGTCTCATAAACAGCTTACAAAAGCCCCCTATTTCCATATACTGTTGAACAAACAAAGCCTTCTGACGATAGATGCAGTACGTCAGAAATCCCTACTAGTCAGGTTTCCTTACTAAAGGGCAGAACAAGAATTATGAAGCCCACTGATATATCAGACCCTAACTATTTCCATAAGGTAGTCGACTGCCAGTGGGCGTGCCCCGCACACACACCGGTACCTGAATACATCCGCCTGATCGCAGACAAGCGTTACACCGACGCGTACATGATCAACTGGCATTCCAATGTCTTTCCTGGAATCCTCGGCAGAACCTGTGACCGCCCCTGTGAGCCCGCCTGTCGTCGTGGCCGTATCGAGGAAGAGCCAGTAGCGATCTGCCGCCTCAAGCGGGTAGCCGCGGACTTCAAGTCCGATATCAGGGAACGCCTGCCAAAGATTCCCAAAAAGAAGAATGGCAAACACATTGCCCTGATCGGCGCTGGCCCCGCCTCCCTCACAGTGGCAAGAGACCTGCTGCCACTGGGTTATGAAATCACCCTGTTCGAGAGAGACCCCCTGGCCGGCGGTGCAATGCGCACACAGATTCCACGCTTTCGACTACCTCAGGGAGTACTGGAAGAGGAGCTCAACTATATTCTCGATCTCGGAGTGAACCAGCGCTTCGGCGAAGAGATCACCAGCATGCAGGCGCTGCTCGCCGAAGACTTCGACGCAGTCTTCGTTGGTACCGGTGCTCCACTGGGTAAGCACCTGGACCTGCCCGGTTACGAAGAAGCCAGGGACAGGATACATACCGGTATCGAATGGCTGGCCAGCGTCGCGTTCGAACATATTCACTCGATCGGCAAGCGAGTCATCGTACTCGGCGGCGGCAATACCGCCATGGATTGCTGTCGCACCTCGAAACGTCTTGGTGGTGAGGACGTGAAGGTCGTCGTGCGCAGCGGCTTCGATGAAATGAAAGCCTCGCCCTGGGAAATTGAGGATGCCATGAACGAGGATATTCCAATCCTCAACTTCCATGTTCCCAAGCGCTACATACTGGAAGACGGCAAGCTTGTTGCCATGGAGTTTGAGAAGGTCCAGAAGGAACTGGACGAAAATGGCAAGCGACTGCTGGTACCCACCGGTGAAGACCCGGTGGTCATTCCCTGCGACGATGTACTCTGCGCGATCGGCCAGGAGAACAGTTTTCCCTGGATAGAGCGCGACATCGGCATCGAATTTGATCGTTGGGAGCTACCCATCCTTAACAAGGCCACATTCCAGTCTACCCATGAGAAAGTCTTCTTCGGTGGTGACGCGGCACTCGGACCGGACAACATCATCACCGCTGTGGCCCATGGTCACGACGCTGCAGTCTCTATCCACCTGCTGTGCTCAGGCGAAGACGTTACCAAGAGACCAGACCCGCTCACCAGCCTGCAAAGCCAGAAGATGGGTATCCATCAATGGTCCTACGACAACGATATAAGCAACGATGTTCGCTACGCCGTTCCCCATGCACCGAAGGAAAAGACGCTCAAGGATCTCAGCATGGAAGTGGAGTTGGGTTTCAGTCCCGAACTGGCTTTTGGCGAGACCATGCGCTGCCTCAACTGCGACGTGCAGACGGTATTCACCGATCAACTCTGTATCGAATGTGATGCCTGTGTCGACATCTGCCCCACCGACTGCATCAGCTTTACACTGAACGGAGAAGAAGCCGACTTGCGAAGCAGGCTCATGGCACCGGCCGAGAATACCGAACAGGACTTGTACGTGTCAGGAGAGTTGAAGACGGGCCGCATCATGGCCAAGAATGAAGATATCTGCCTGCACTGTGGCCTGTGCGCAGAACGCTGCCCTACCAACGCCTGGGATATGCACAAATACCTGTTCAATACAGCCAAGGCGGTGAACGCATGAACACACCACTAACCGCCAGGGTGGAGACACTCACAAAGTTTAACGACTTCGTCGTCAAGTTTGCCAACATTAATGGCTCTGGTTCGGCGAGTGCCAATAATATGTTTGCCAAGGCCGTGTTTCGCATGGGAATACCGGTCAGCCCCCACAATATTTTCCCATCCAACATACAGGGCCTGCCAACCTGGTACGAGGTGCGGATCAGTGAAGCCGGCTATCTCGGGCGCCGGGAGGGTGTAGACCTCGCGGTCACCATGAACGAACAGACCATAGGCAAAGACATCGCCGAGGTCCTTCCCGGTGGTTATGTGCTGTTCGATTCATCGAAACCGTTGCCGGATGAGTTAATCAGGGACGACATCAACTTCCTCCCAATCCCGCTTACGGAGATTTGTCTGCGCGAGTATGAGAAGCCAGCCCAGCGGCAGCTGTTCAAGAATATTGTCTACGTGGGTGCCCTCTCAGCTTTCCTGAACATTGATTTCAAGGTGCTGACAGACCTCGTAGGTGACCAGTTTCGCGGCAAGGAGAAACTGATCCTGCCTAATATTCATGCCCTGGAGCTTGGTCACCAGTACGCCAGTGAAAATTTCCAGTGCCCGCTTAACCTGCAACTCAAGCGCAGTAACAAGAATGAGGGCAAGATACTTATCGATGGTAATACAGCCGTTGGCCTGGGCTGTGTTTACGGCGGCGCAACCGTGGCCTCCTGGTATCCCCTGACCCCATCTACTTCGGTAGTCGATGCTTTTGGCAAATACTGCAAGCGCCTGCGCATAGACCCTGGCACTGGCAAGAGCAAGTACAGCATCATCCAGGCGGAAGACGAATTGGCCGCCATCGGTATCGCCATCGGCGCGAGCTGGAGCGGCGCCAGGGCATTTACCGCCACCAGTGGACCGGGCATTTCACTGATGCAGGAGTTTCTCGGCCTGGCCTATTTTTCAGAAGTGCCAGTTGTACTCTTTGATATTCAGCGGGTTGGCCCTTCTACCGGCATGCCCACCCGCACCCAGCAGGGCGACCTGCTGACTTGCGCCTATGCCTCCCATGGGGACACCAAACAGGTCTTGCTATTTCCGGCAACGCCCAAGGAATGTTTCGAGTTCGCAGTCGACGCCTTCGATATCGCAGACCGGCTACAAACTCCAGTTATAGTCATGAGTGACCTGGAGTTGGGTATGAACGAGCAGATTTGTGATCAGCTCAATTGGGACGATGGGCGTACCTACGACAGGGGGAAGGTCCTGAATGCCCAACAGCTTGAGGAGATAGGCAAGTTCGGTCGCTATGTCGATGTAGACGGCGATGGAATCCCCTATCGCACCTACCCGGGCGTGCATCCGGACAAGGGCAGTTACTTCACCCGCGGCAGTTCCCATGATGCCAATGCGGCTTACACAGAAGATGGCAATGTCTATGCAGAGGTGATGGACCGGATCGCAAAGAAATTCAGGACCGCCCTTGACTATTTGCCGGAGCCGGAAATCAGTGGTACCCAGAACAAGCTGGGAATTCTCTACCTGGGAACTTCCCACAGCGCGATCGACGAGGCGCTGGACAGTCTTGCCAGGCGCGGCATCAGGCTGGATACCCTGCGCATCAAGTCTTTCCCCTTCCATGACAGCATCAGGGAATTTATCGACAGCCACGATCTGGTCTATGTCATAGACCAGAATCGCGATGCCCAGCTCAAGAGCCTGCTGAAGATTGAACTGGATGCCAGTCCTGACGCAATGCATTCCATCCTCAGCTACAACGGAGTCCTGATCACAGCCCAGCACATTGAAAGGGCGATACTGGAGTCCATGCCAGAACTGGAGGCCAGTAATGACGTTCCTGCTTGATAACAAAGGCTGCCTGTTATGAGTTATATCACCAAGCCAAAGTTTCACCATCCGCAACTGAAGACCAACGAGATCGGTCTCACCCGCAGGGATTATGAAGGAACACTCACTACCCTGTGTGGTGGTTGTGGCCACGACTCCATCAGCGCCGCCATCATCCAGGCCGCCGCCGATATGTCCCTGCAACCCCATCGGGTCGTCAAGGTGTCCGGAATCGGCTGCTCGTCAAAGATTCCATCCTACTTCCTGAGCAAGGCTCACGGCTTCAATTCCGTACATGGGCGAATGCCCTCAGTAGCCACTGGCGCAAACCTGGCCAATAAAGACATGTACTACGTGGGTATATCTGGTGATGGTGACAGCGCCTCCATCGGTCTCGGGCAGTTCTGCCACATCGTGCGACGTCGGGTAAACATGCTCTACATCGTGGCGAACAATGGCACCTATGGCCTGACCAAGGGACAACTCTCCGCCACCGCAGATCTGGGTTCGATGACCAAGTCCGGCGAGCAGAGCCAATATGAAAACATCGATATGGCGACCCTGGCCATTGAACTCGGCGCATCCTTTGTGGCCCGTAGCTTCTCCGGTGACAAGGCGCAGCTGGTGCCCTTGATCCAGGCCGGATTGACTCACAAGGGATTCGCCTTCATCGACGTGGTCTCGCCCTGCGTCACCTTCAACAATACGGACAAATCCACTCACGGCTACAAGAATACATGGGAAAACTATGTCGCCCTCAGCGCCATCGACTACGTTCCCATGAAGCAAGAGATTACTACCAGTTATGCGGCGGGTAAGGAAAAGGAGATCACACTGCACGATGGATCGGTGATCAGGTTGCACAAGACTGGCAATAATTACGATCCCTATGACAAGGAAAACGCCCTGCACCACATCAATGAGAACAAGAAGCAGGGCAAGATTGCGACCGGATTACTCTATATCAACCAGGGTGCCGCCGATCTGCATGAGTTGGCGGATACCGTGGATAAACCTTTCAACCAGCTAAACGAACACGACCTGTGTCCGGGTCGCGATACCTTGATGGATATCAATGACACGTTCCGCTAGGAGTTCTACTGACGGTTAACTAACGTTCGGACTTGATTAACTCGTAGGCTGCCTTGATGTCCTGAGTCTTCTGGGTGGCGATCTCAATCATCTCTTCCGGCAGCCCCTTGGCGACCAGTTTATCGGGATGATGTTGATTCATCTGCCGACGGTAGGCTCTCTTCAACTCTTCATCACTCACATCCTCGGTAACTCCGAGAATCTCATAGGCTGCCTGTAACCTGTCCTGCATGGAGCCCTTGTCAGAGAAATGGGCCTGGCCTGTCACCCTGTCCAGCAATTCGCTGAATTCATTCTGGGTATAGCCTAGATCGCCGGCAATGTCTTCGAGTATGGCTTTCTCCCTGGCATCGAAATGACCGTCGGCGAAGGCTGTAGCAATTAAAATCTCGAGGAACATCTGCAGCAGATTGCGTCGCCGATGACTCTCCCGGCGAAACTGCTCCAGCACGTCGTGTACCGGAAATCCTTCCTTCTTTCCCTCGTTAAACAGGTTGATGGCAACCTTGCGTTGCCGGGGTGAGAGCTGCATCTGTTGCATCACCCTCTCTGCCATGTCTATTTCGTTTCGGGTGACACGACCATCAGACTTGGCTATGTAACCCATGAGGGTAAACGTGGCCGTGAAGAATACCGATTGGACCCGCTCGGTGGCGCCGATACCGAGAGAATTGTCCAGGGAGATGGCATCCAGACCGCCATCGAAGTAGTTACCGAGGGCAGCACCTAACAGCGCTCCCAGGGGACCTCCCATCATAAAACCGAAGGTTCCCCCGACTACTTTACCCCACCAACTCATACGGATACCCCACAGCCGCGGGCGGACTGAACAAATGTGTTTGGAAACATGAAATATAGTTGATCCGGTGCTTCCTAGCTAAGCAGCCTCTGGAACCAGTTCTTGTCGAGGTCAGAGCGACAGGAATCCAGTTGCCCTGCGAATACCGAGGCATTGGATTGCACCCGGGCCGCCGCATTGATGAGCCAGTCCTTACCCTGATAGGTACCTCGCTGATAGCCGCCATTGCCTTCATGGTAGGCAAAGTAGAGATTGCGCGCATCGTTTTCCGATATGCGACTTACCCGGTGGGAATTGGCGTTGTACCAGGCAACAAAGTCCACGGCATCGCCAAACTTTGCCCTGGAAGCACCACCGTTTCCCGATACCTGCTCATACTCGGCCCAGGTGCTGTCGAGGGCCTGGGCATAACCGAAGGCTGACGATGGCCTGCGCCCGGGAAAGATCCACAGGAAGCGATTACGCTTCGGACGCGCCCGCGCACGGAAACTGGACTCTTGATAGATAAACGCCATGTTCACGGAAATGGGAATACCCCAGCGACGCTCGGCATTCTTGGCCGAGCGGTACCAGGAACGCCGGTCCTCGAATATGTCACACACATTGGCCACGTTTCGCGGAGGCGAACTGGCGCAGGCCGCCAGGGTTCCTGCCAGCATCGTGGATAGTGCGATCTTCTTCAGTTCAACCATCATCATGAGATCAGCTGTCATGGAAAGCGGTAGTGCGACTCGTACCCACTACCCGCTCTTAACTAAGACTGTCCAATAGTCGCAAAAATTCCCCTTCATCGATGATTTCGATGCCGAGTTCTTCGGCCTTGCTGAGTTTCGATCCCGCGCCCGGCCCGGCGACCACGCAATCGGTATTCTTCGAGACACTGCCTGCGACCTTCGCTCCCAGAGCAAGCAGCCTGGCCTTGGCGTCATTGCGGGTCATCTGCTCCAGGGTGCCAGTGAGCACGTAGGTCTTGCCGGCCAGAGCCTGTGAACCCGTGGAAATTTCAACCTTCGGCCACTGAATGCCATGGCTTATTAATTTGCCGATCAGCGCTCGGTTCTCCTCGTTGCGGAAAAAAGTCTCGATGTGGCCGGCTACAATCGGGCCAACATCAGTCACCCGTTCATGGTCCTCAGCGCTGGCATCCATGATCGGCTGCAAGTCACCGTAGTGCGCAGTCAGTGCCTGTGCGGTCGCTTCACCCACCTCCCTTATGCCGAGGGCGTACAGGAATCGGGGCAAGGTTGTCTGCTTGCTCTTCTCGATGGCTTGCAGGAGGTTTGCTGCCGATTTCTCACCCATGCGCTCCATGCCGGCGAGTTGTTCCTGGGTCAGGGAGAATATGTCGTCGACATTCTTAACAAGACCTGAATCGACTAATTGCTCTACAAGCTTGTCACCAAGCCCTTCGACATCCAGCGCACCGCGAGAGGCGAAGTGCTTGATGGACTCCTTACGCTGGGCTGGACAAATGATTCCGGCGCTACACTTGTAGAGTACTTCGCCATCTTTCTCTACAGGTGAGCCACAGGCTGGACACTCGCTTGGAATCTCGATCGGCTTTGGTGACTTGTTCCTGGCCGGATCGATGACCTTCACAACCTTGGGTATCACATCGCCCGCGCGGCGGATGATGACAGTGTCTCCGATGCGCAAACCAAGCCGTGCCACTTCATCCATATTGTGCAATGTAGTATTGCTTACAGTGACACCACCCACAAAAACCGGTTCGAGTCTCGCTACCGGCGTAATAGTGCCAGTTCTCCCAACCTGGAATTCGACATCGATAACCCGGGTCGATTTTTCCTCCGCCGGGAACTTGTAGGCCATAGCCCAACGCGGTGTTCTTGCATTCTGCCCAAGTCGTTCCTGGACGGAACGGTTATTCACCTTGATGACCGCACCGTCGATCTCGTAGTCCAGTTTATCCCGCTTCGACAGTAGCCGATCGCAATAGCGCTGACAGTTCTCTATGCCCTGCTCTGTACTGCGATCCGGGTTGACCGGCAAACCCCAGGAGTCGATGAGGTCGAATACCTCGCTAAGCTTGTCGGGCATAGTGACTTCATCCACCACCCCCACGCTATAGCAAAACATCTCCAGTGGAATTCTGGCCGCCTTGCGCGGATCCAGTTGTCGTACTGCGCCGGCGGCCGTGTTTCGAGGGTTAACAAAGGTCTTGCTCCCTTCTTTCCGGGCCCGTTTATTCAATCGGGCAAAGCCCGCCTTGCCCAGGAATATCTCCCCCCTGACTTCGATGCGACCATGCAGAGAACTGCCCAGCAACTTCAGTGGAATACCGCTTATGGTGCGTACGTTGTGGGTAATGTCTTCACCGGTTACACCGTCACCCCGCGTTGCCGCCCTCTGCAACAGGCCGTCTACGTACAGCAGGCTTACCGCAACACCATCGACCTTGGGTTCACAGCTGTACTCGAGTCCCGCATCATCCTCCAGGCGCTTCTTCAGCCTGTTATCGAAATCGATGAGGTCCTGTTCGCCGAACACCTTGTCCAGACTGAGCATGGGAAGTTCATGGGCGACCTGACTGAAGTGGCCAAGGGGTTCTCCGCCGACTCGCTGAGTCGGCGAATCGGGGGACACCAGGTCGTATTCCCGCTCGAGAAACAGCAGGCGATCGAACATGGCATCATAGTCCGCGTCCGGGATTTCCGGACGGTCCTGGGTGTAGTAGAGCCTGTTGTGGTAATCGATCTGGCGACGAAGTTCTGAGACTTCCTGTTTGATCTTTTCAGGAATCTTCATGGTGACTACTGCTGGGGTCGCGTTTCCGCGGACAAACCTGAAGGTCGAATCAAATTACGACGCTTATCCGCGACTGCCCGCGGCTCTCAACTGGCGCAACTCAAAATCTCTAATGCGCTGGCGGTAATGCTCGATAGTCTGCGCCGTCATCACGTTACGATGATCGTCTTTCATCTCCCCGTCAAGTGTTGCACACAAGTGCCTTGCCGTCTTCAACATCAATTCGAAGGCTTCGAGGTTATTGATAGGTGATGGCAATGCCAGGAACATACTGACACCAACGGTAGTGAAGTTGGCCATGTCGTTGAGGTCAAAGGTGCCGGGATTGAGAATATTGGCGACGCTGAATATCACCGGCCCCCGGCTGTCGTTGCCGAGCCGCTGGTGGAAGATGGCCATCTCACCAAATTTCAAGCCGCTGGTAAGCAGGCAGGGCATCAGGTCTTCGCCGTGGAATATGTAGCCCTCTCGCGCCATGACATTAAGCACGATGACTTCTGAAGGCTGGGTGGCCGCGCTCTGCTGTCGAATTTCCGTTGGTTGGCCGCTGCTGGCCGCCGGCCGGACTCCGGTATTTACGGGTGGGTTAGGAGGAGGATCGTTGGGCGCCACCGTGATCTGCTCGCTGCCCTGCTGCGGTAACGGCATATGGGTTTCCTGCGACAGCTCTGTCTCGACTGGATCTGCATCCAGCGGTTCGTCCTCGCGGGACCCGAATCGTTCTCGTGACTGCTCCACAACCTTGCGGCCAATGGCAGAAAATAGCGAACTGCGCTTCGCGGGAGCCGCTTCATCCTGGATAACCGCCCTGGCTTCAACCTTTTTCGGTTTCTCCTGTTCTTTGATCTTGCCTTCGCTACTGCCGAATCTGCCAAACAGACTGCGCGCAGGCGGCGCGGTCTTCTCCTGATAGCCGATGCGCTCTCCAGCAGTCATTGAGAACGGATCATCATCCAGGCTCACATTGGGATCAAAACTGGGCGCAACCCGATCGCGGGCTGCTGCGGTGGTATGCGCCGATTCGGACTCTACTTCATCATCGTAGTCGAGGGCTCCTGACTCGTCATATGACACAAACTCATCAGAATCATCATCTTCCTCAAAGTCATCCTCGTTGTCCTCGTCATCCAGAGAATCGCCGTCGGCTGTTGCAAACACGGTCTGTTCAGGTTCGAGCAAATATTCGTCATCTTCTTCAACTTCATCAGCTTCCACCCGGGCCGTGTCGTCCAGGGCATAGTCTGCTTCGGAATAATCGTCATCCTCGTCCAATAGCGACTCATCTGCAAAGGCCAGTTCACCCTGCTGCTCTGCGTAGGATGCTTGCCCTGCCTCATCGCGATAATCCGGGCGAACCGAATCCAGGTTGTTGATGGACGTGGAACGTGCCGCAGAATCTGACGGTTTATCTCCATAATCCAGAAGGACATCATCGGGATCTTCCCAATCCTCATTGCCCAACTGAACGACGCCATCATCTTCGAAGTCGTCCTCGAAGGCGTCTTGTTCATAATCGTCGTCTTCGTTGGGCTCTTCTGCGTAGTGTTCCTGATATTCTTCCTGCGGATCAGACACAGCCACCGAGTCCATCAGCACCGGGATAGCGTCATCCTCTTCACCGAGGTCCATGGCTGCGGCCCGCTCTTTCGCGATGTCGAGGGCAGTTGGCCGGGGCGTCTCGGGAGCCACCGGGGCACGACTTACCACCCGCGCACCACCACCGGGTAGTTCGGCCATTTCCAGCGCATCCAGATCGATGTCCTTGGGAATGTTTTTATCGATGGCCAACCTGATTTGGCCGCGACGGGCCTGCATGGCCACGTACAGGCCGCGCAGAATGACGGCAACGATGGCGAAGCCGAGTAGGAGAATTAGAAGTTCGCGCAAACCCATGGAAATCAGCGGTGAATCTAAATAGTAATTGGCGAAAAATTATTACTGCCTTTTCTTTAGCACTAAAACGGGGCAGGAAGAATTTAGCTGGGCTGGCCCCGGGACTTACATGGCCGCCAGTTCAGCAGCCTCGTCGATATCCACCGCTACAATCCTGGAAACACCTGGCTCGTGCATGGTCACCCCGAGCAGTTGATTGGCCATTTCCATGGTGATCTTGTTATGGGTGATGAAAATAAACTGCACCGTGCTGGACATTTCAGCCACCAGCCGCGCATAGCGTCCCACATTGGCATCATCCAGGGGTGCGTCCACCTCGTCCAGCATACAGAACGGTGACGGGTTGAGGTGGAAGATCGAAAACACCAGTGCAATTGCCGTCATGGCCTTCTCACCACCGGACAGCAGATGGATCGTGCTGTTTCGCTTCCCCGGGGGCCGCGCCATGATGGCGATACCGGTATCCAGCAGGTCCTCGCCGGTCATATCCAGGTAGGCATGTCCGCCACCGAAGATACGTGGGAACAGGCTCTGCAAGCCACCGTTGATCTTGTCGAAGGTATCCTTGAAACGGGTACGGGTTTCCTTGTCGATCTTGCGAATGGCGTTATGCAGGGTTGCCAGCGCTTTCTCCAGGTCGTCATTCTGCTTGTCCAGGTAGATCTTGCGTTCGGACTGGGTCTGGTACTCATCGATTGCCGCGAGGTTGATCGGGCCAAGGCGCTGAATACGATTGCCGATCTTCTCCAGTTCGGTTTCACAGCTGGCCACATCCAGCTCTTCCGGCAGGCTCGCCAGCACTGATTCCAGCTCAAACTTCGCTTCCTGCAATTGATCGAGTATGGCGTCCCTCTTCACCGAGGCGCCTTCCGATTTGAGCCGGTTTTGCATCAGGGTTTCGCGGATGCCATTCAGTGCTTCCTGCTTCTCATTGCGCTCTTTTTCCAGGCCTCGTATGGTGTGCTCGTTTTCATCCACCTTGGCTTTTGCCGCCGCCAGTTCCTTTTCGACTTCGAGTCGCTTCTCCAGTTGCTCACCCAAATCCCGACGCATGGTTTCCAGCGGCGCATGGGACTCATCAAGTTGCCTGTTCAGGGATTCCATGCGCTCCTTCGAACGCTGTACCTGGCTGGCCATGCGGTCCATGGTTTCGCGAGTCGAATGGAGCTGGGATTGCAGTGACTGCTCTTTCAAGGCCAGCTCATGGGACTTGTCTTTGTGCAGTCGTGCCTCTTCCCTGCACCTGGTCAGAGTCTCCCGTAACGCTTCGCGGCTCTGCTCAAGGCTCTCGCCCCTGCCTACATCCTGCTCCATGCTATCCAGCGCGGTCTGCAGGCGCGCCCGGGAAGCACCAATGTTTTCTTCCTCTGTATGCAGTTGCTTCTCCAGTTCGTCGAGGTCACGATAGACACGCTGCTTGCGCGCTTCCATCTCTTCCTGCTTGGCCTGGTGTGCACTGAGGCGAGATTTCATCTCACCCATCTCGCGCGTCTTGCTGGAAATTTTTTCCTGGGTCTCTTCGCGCTGCTGTTCCAGTGACTTCAGTTCTTCATTGAGTCGTGCCCTGGTATTCTGCAGGGAGTCGGACTGCTCCTGCAGCGCCTTGATCTTCCTGAATAGTTCCGCAATCAGGCCGCGCCGCTCAACAATGGATTCCTGGGCGCTGATGTTGCGAACCTGCAACCAGGCCGGTCCCAACCAGATACCATCGCGGGTGATGATCGATTCATCGGCCGCCAGGCTAGTGCGATTGGCTAGTGCCTGCTCGAGAGAATCGGCGACATAAATTCCCTTCAACAGGGCCGTCATGTTCCAGTCGCTACTGACCTTGCTGGAGAGTGATTGCAAAGAGCCATGGTTGCCGACCCATGAGCCACTGCTATCCAGCACATCCACAAAAGCCAGCTTGCCCTGTGGCAGGTCGGCGAGGGCGTTAGCGACCTGATCCAGCCCTTCCACACAGATTGCCTGCAGGGAGTCGCCGAGTACCGACTCAACGGCCAGTTCCCAACCAGTTTCGATCTTGAGGCTCTCCGCGAGACGCAACTGATTATCAAAGCCACGTCTGCTCAACCATTCGTTAAGTTTGGGATTGTCCTGTCCGAGTGCCGCCTGTTGCAGGGCTTCCAGGGATGCCTGTTTACCCTTTGCGGTCTGTAATTCACCGCGGGCCTTGTCCAGGGCTTCCACGCAGTCGGCGAGTTGTCCGCGCTTGCTGGTGATTGACTGGCCCTGATCGCTGTTCTGTTGCTTGAGCTCGGCAAGTTCACGCTCCAGCACGGTAAGCTGGCGCGCCGCCTCGTCCATCTCGCCGTTCTCTTGTGGTTGCTTCAGGTTTTCCCGCTCCTGCTGCAGCCTTTGCTTGCGCTCGAGACCTCGCTCGATGATGGTTTCCAGCTGCTGAATCCTGGACTGCTCAACCTCGGCCGCCTGGCGCGGCTCTTCGGCGCGCTTGTTGAATTCGTCCCACTCCTGTTGCCAGTGCTGCACCGCCGCTTCCGCCTGGGCCAGCGC
The DNA here is from genome assembly GCA_027621405.1 of Pseudomonadota bacterium. GTDB lineage: Bacteria > Pseudomonadota > Gammaproteobacteria > Pseudomonadales > Pseudohongiellaceae > UBA9145. The sequence continues at coordinate 54,542 of JAQCBT010000022.1, forward strand.
TTCTGCGGAGCTCTTCTCCTGCGCGCGCGCCTGCTCCAGTTGCGGGCTTACCTGCTTCAATTCCACATCCAACTGGGTGATCTTGCGCAGATCGATATCCAGCTCTTCCCGGGTCTGTTCCCAGCCCTCTTCCGTTTCCGTCAGGTCAAGCTTCAGCTGCTCCACCTTCTCCAGATGATGTTCAATTGACTGCTCGAGGCGAGCGATGTCATTGCCCAGGCTATAAAACCTGGCCTGCACCTCACCCAGGGCATCATTCAGGTCAGCGTTGTCAGAAAGATGCTTCTCGACGTCTGCGTCGATGCGCCGCTGTTCCGCGGTGGTGGCCTCGATCTGGATTTGCAGCTGGTTGATGGTGTCCTGGTTGGCCCTGATCTCGGCGTCGAGCACCTGCCAGCGCAGGGCATTCAGGTAAGCCTGGGTCTGCCGTTCCTGCTGTTTCAGCTCACCATACTTCTCCGCTGCAACGGACTGGCGCTTCAGGTGTTGCAGCTGTCGTTCCAGTTCATCCCGGATATCCGCCAGGCGTTCCAGGTTTTCCTTGGTGCGCTTGATGCGGCTCTCCGTCTCCTTGCGCCGCTCCTTGTATTTGGATATGCCGGCGGCTTCTTCGATATACACTCGCAGCTCTTCCGGCTTGGACTCGATAAGACGCGATACCATGCCCTGCTCAATAATCGAGTAACTGCGGGCACCGAGGCCGGTACCAAGGAAAATATCAGTGATGTCCTTGCGGCGGCACTTGGTGCCATTGAGGTAATAGGTGGACTGGGCTTCGCGGTCGACCTTGCGCTTGATGGAGACCTCGGTGAAGTTGGCGTACTCACCGGTCAACCGGCGATCATCGTTGTCGAACACCAGTTCCACGCTGGCCTGACCAACCGGCTTCCTGGCGCTGGAACCATTGAAGATTACGTCCGTCATGTGTTCGCCGCGCAGGTTCCTGGCAGAGCTCTCACCCATCACCCAGCGCACGGCGTCGATCACATTGGATTTGCCACAGCCATTCGGACCCACTACCGAGCACAAATTCGAGGGGAAATTGACGGTGGTCGGATCGACGAAGGATTTGAAGCCAGCGAGTTTAATACACTTCAGGCGCATGGAGAGGTCTCCTGCGTGGGTGACTGAAGCGCTTGTCCGGTGGCGAAATTATTGGTCTTGTTAAATTTTCGCAGCATGAATTCGTAACACGAAGCCTGGATCCTGGTTCCTCGTTGGCGCGCTACCAGTGCGCGACCTTGTGTTTTGGTGCGGAGGTCTGGCCGATGGACTCAATTGGCTGATTTGCCCGGCGTTCCACTGCTAAACCCGCTTGTGCCAGTGCTTCTACGGAATGCCATTTTAGCCAAAATAATCGGCCAAAGACACTAAATATTGTGGTTCGAGGGTGCAATTTTCACTATTTGAGCAATTTTTCATCAGTGCCACGGGTTGCACACCCTACCCTCACTGCCGGCCTCTCGATCGGTCCTATATCGGACATTTTCGGTCAATACCGGGTCAACCTGGTCACGTGTGGCGCGTTCCAAGAGTTAGACACCTTATCCAGGAGAAATCCCGTGCCCACCCCGAAAATCCTCTGCCTGCTGATCCTGATCCACGGCCTGCTGGCCTGTGCCAGCAACCGTGATCCCGTCATCGATCCCAAGGGGGTCAACATGCTGGCCTACCAGCAGGATCTGCTTGAATGCCGAGTTCTTGGCGAAAACGCCCAGGTCGTGGCAGACACCGCGACCTCTGCAGTCGGCGGCGCAGCCGTGGGCGGAATCATTGGTGCCGCTATCGGCAATTCGGAAGCTGCCAAACGCGGCGCAGGTGTCGGCGCAGTGTTAGGGGGCGTGAGAGGATACCGGCGCGGTATCAGTGAAGAGGATCGTATCGTGCGCCGATGCCTGATGGGACGTGGCTATCGGGTGCTCAATTAGCAACTTTATCTCCTCCTTGTCATACCCTATTTCCCGGTCAGACGCACACAATGCGCCCCTGCTTGCGCTTGTCCCGGCACGTCTGGATCTGGTCACCCCGGGTCGCTACCAAGTCACCTACAGTCCACACCACCGCTCACTATAGTTAGGGGCAGCAAGGAGAGCTCACGTATACAGGGACGTATATTAACGAGCCACTGCGGGGTGTCAGCATATCCCTCTTGAAAAATGAAAGAGAACTGCCCCCTTTAACATGCGACCACAAGAAGAGGAATTCATAATGCTGAATCTGGAGCTTCCCGAAGATATCCACACCCGCCTGGAACTGCTGTCACTGAGCACCGGCCGCACCATGGCCTTCTATGCTATGGAAGCCATCATGGAGTACCTGGACGAGATCGAGGATCGCTATCTCACCCTGAATCCCGATGGTAATGGTTTCGGGTTTGGGGAACAGAGTGATAACTATTGAGAAACTGATGAGGGCTCCGTGAGTCTGGCTTGCGGAGTTTCCCTTGGCTACCCGAAATGTCATTGACGCGCGGACAGTTCAACTGCACAAGAGATGCTGTTGCTAGACTCGAACGAAGATGAGGAATGAGAGATTGGTCGGGACGGCGGGATTTGAACCCACGACCACTTGACCCCCAGTCAAGTGCGCTACCAGACTGCGCTACGCCCCGATATTCATCGCTTCAAAGGATTATGCTAACCCTCAGTCGCTTATTCTTTACTGCTTCCCTTCTTTTGAGAAGTCCCTTCGCTCAA
>JAQCBT010000008.1 GCA_027621405.1 Pseudomonadota bacterium
TGCCCGCCTCGAAGTCATCACCGATGCCTTGATGAACCAGATCGCGGAGCAGAACCAGCGCCGTCTGGATTTCATGCAGGCCCGGGGTAGCGGCACCGCTGTTGATATCGCTTCCGTTCGCCAACAGATGATGGAAATCAGTTCTCCAGAGGCTCAACGCGAAGCACTCTCCTATGTATTCACTGACGAAGAGATGGAGTTGTTTGAGACCTTCCAGCAATCACAGCAGGGACCATTTGGGGTCAGCACGAGGGCCATTATCGCCGATCCCAATGGCGGAGGTAGTGCTGTGTTTTTCGGAGGAGATGCGACCTTGCCTGTAGACGGCAGTCGCTTGAGAACCCTGCAACTCATCGCACCAGACGGTCAGGTGTCCGGCAGCGCCGTGCGAGTCGACAATTAATCAGAGATTCCTTAAACCTTGATAGGCTTTTCGAAGATCTCTCTGTCGAACTCCCCTTCCCAATTGGCCACGGCAGTGGAAACGGATAGGTCACCGGTGATGTTCACCACCGTGCGCAGCATATCCAGCGGCCTGTCGATGATAAAAATGAATCCCACGGTGACTGCGATCTGGTCTGCCGACATGCCGATGGTGTCCATCACCGCAGACATCAGGAACAGAGATGCACTGGGCACCGCTGCCGTGCCTACAGATACCAGGGTCGTAGTGCCAGCCATCAGGAAATAATCCGTCAGGCTCAACTCGATACCGAATGCCTGGGCCGCAAACACAGACACGATTCCCACATACAGGGCCGTGCCGTCCATGTTGATGGTTGCACCGATCGGCAACACCGTAGAGGCCACGATAGGTTTAACCCCTAGATTCTCTTCTGCCACTGACATGGACACTGGCAAGGTCGCGGCGCTTGAAGATGTAGAAAAAGCAACCAGCATGGCGTCACGTGCCCCACGAAAGAACATGACCGGAGACAATTTAAGAATCATCTTCATGATCACGACGCCATGCATGAAGATGACATGAATCGCACAGGCGATGAACACGGTCACCGCCAACACCACCGCATTGAGCAATACATCGAAACCCTGGGCTCCGGTGACCCGGGCAATAAGCGCAAACACGCCAAAGGGAGCGATTTCCATGATCCAGTGAGTGATACGCAAGACGACATCGCTGGAGGCATCCATAAAGTCCGCTACCGGTTTGCCGCGCTCACCCAGGGTAAGCAGGCTCACTCCTATCAGTAGCGCGAAGAAGATCGTGGCCAGGATGTCTCCCTCTGCCAGCGCAGCGAAAGGATTCTGGGGAACGATTGCCATCAGGCGTTCCGCAAGCGGCACCGCTTCCTGCATGGCGGCCGCTGGTTCGGCCCCGGTTAGGTCGACTCCGGCTCCCGGTTGAAAGAGCACCGCCAGTATCAAACCAATCGTAATGGCGACGAGAGTGGTGAGCATGTAGAGAACAATGGTCTTGGCCCCCAGTGATCCCAGTTTCGAAGGATCACCCATGGATACGACACCCGCCACGATAGTCACGAACACGAGGGGTACCACGATCATGCGAATCAGGCGGATGAAGAGGTCACCCATCCAGCCGATGCTCTCGGCGCCTTCGCCCCAGAGTGCGCCGACTATGACCCCAACCACCATGGCAGCGAGGATGCGCTTCCATAAGGCTATTTCGAACCAACTCACTCCTGCAAATGCACCTTTGTGACTACTTTCAGGTTCTCTACTCATATTAGTACTCTTGCTGGACCCGATTCGAGAACAGGAACCTCATCATTATTGAGGGATGCTTTTCTCATGTAGGGGAAGCCCCTGCTCTCGTTATTCTGTGTGCTGTTATCCAAATAAAGTCTCTGGCATGGTTCAGCGCCACCCTCCCTGGCAGTGTTCCTTCGCCCGGGATGCTTTGAGTGGGTATCTGGAAACTGAGATCAGGATCGGCAGGTGCTGCAACCAGTAATTCTCAACACTTGCGAGCAGACTATAGAAATTCATACCATAGTTCCAGTCCGAAACAGCACTCAAACAGGCAGCACTCATGGCAGACTGGATCCAGGGAAAGATCGTTGAAAACATTCACTGGACTGAAAACCTGTTCACCCTCAGGATCGACGCCGACATCAAGGCGTACAAGGCAGGACAGTTCACCAGCCTGGCGCTGGATATCGACGGTGAACGCATCGCGCGCCCCTATTCCCATCTCAGCGCCCCGCACCAGCGCCCGCTGGAGTATTTCTTCTATACCGCCACTGGTGGCGTTCTCAGCAATGCCCTCGTGCAATTGAATGCCGGTGACACGGTGTGGGTAAAAGACCAGTCCAATGGTTTTTTCGTGCTGGAAGAGGTACCAGACTGCAAAGATCTCTGGATGCTGGGCACAGGAACGGGTATCGCACCCTTTTTGTCTATCCTGCACACCGACGAACCCTGGCAGCGCTTCGAAAACATCGTGCTGGTGTATGCAGTACGCACAGAGTCGGATCTGCGCTATCTCGATACCATAGAAGCCTTGAAGGAAAGCCATGGTGACCGATTCAGGTTCCAGGCCTTCGTGAGTCGCGAACAGGTGCCCGGCACACTGCATGGCCGCATTCCCGCCGCCATCGAAGACGGGCGCCTGCAGCAAGCCGTAGGCCTCGAGCAATCCGCCGATCGCTCCCACTTCATGCTGTGCGGAAACCCGGACATGGTAAAAGACGTAACAGAATTGCTTAAGACCCGTGACTTCCGCAAGAATCGCCGTCGCACACCAGGGCACATCACCACCGAAAACTACTGGTAGGCTTTCACTGGCATATGATTGCTGGATAGCGACTATTGATAGTCGGGGGGTATTCGTCGAGCCCGGGTCAATGCCTCAAAACGCGCACCAATATCCACCAACACCTGCTCGTTGAATGACGGCGCGATAATAGTCAGACCCACCGGTCTGCCATTCTCTTCGTAGCCCATGGGAATAGTCAGCGCAGGATAGTTTGCCAGTGCAGCGAAACCTGCGCTGGAGTTATTGACGGATAACAGGGCGATTACATCGTTGTCGGAGAACATCGATTCCATGACGCTGCGTGCACCCCTCTGCAAGCGTTCCCGCAGCACCTCCAACTCGTCAGCGCTCATCTCCAGGCCCACCATCATGTCAACCTCAGACTGTCCATAGGGAGCCCTTATGTCCATATTCTGCAGATTGAACTGCTGTAGCGCTTCTACAGAGTCTATTGGCAGTTGTGTTGCGCCATGATTCTCCAGATAAAGTGCCAGGTCTCTTACCATCTCTCCGCCCAGTAACTCACTGAAACCTTCCCGGTCATAATCGGGCATCTCAACATCGACGATGACCGCACCATCCTCTCCCATTACTGCCAGCGCTTCGCTAAAGAAAGGATTGTCGAGGAACGGGCTCAGCGCACCCAGGCGCTTACCCGTCAACGCAGGCTCCCGGTACTCGAGGCTATAGCCGTCGCTAAGCAAGGGCATGGCACTATCGGCCTGGTCGTAGCCTGCCATGGCATTAAACAGGATCACAGCATCTGCCACGTTGCGGGTCATGGGACCCGTGGTATCCAGGCTGCCGGAGATAGGTATTACTCCGCTACGACTCAGGCTACCGGTCGTGGGCTTCAGTCCTACCAGGGAATTGGCACTGGCGGGTGACAGGATGGAACCACTGGTTTCAGAGCCTACCGCCACAGCCGCGTAGTTGGCGGCGATAGTTGCCCCGCTGCCGGCACTGGAACCACCGGTGTTGAATTCGAGTCGGCCGTAGGGATTGAGTGTCTGCCCACCCACAGCGCTGTAGCCCGAGGGACAGCCGCCACAGAAATAGTAGGCCCATTCACTCAGGTTAGCCTTGCCAAGAATGATGGCCCCCTTGCTGCGTAGCTGATCTGTTATGAAGGCATCCCCGGTATGGTTTTGCTGTAAGGCGACGGCTCCAGCGGTGGTGGCCATACCTGCGGCATTTACATTGTCCTTGAGCAGCACGGGAATGCCGTAGATGGGATCTCGCCCCATCTCAAGAGCCTGGCGACGCGCGGCGTCAAGTTCACGGGCGCGATCGATGGCATTGGGGTTGAGGGCGATAATCCCATTCAGGAAACGGCTACTATCACTCTCGATCTCGCGTATGCGATACAGATAAAAAGTTGTGATGGTCGTGTAGTCCAGGTCCCCGGCCGCCACCGCAGCCTGCAGATCGGCGACGGAAGCCTCCAGTATCAGGGGTTTGAGCTGCTGGTAGCGACTCTCGCCGAAGGCGTCCAGTTCGGCAGAGAAAGGCTGCCATTGCTCGCTAATATCCTGCACCCTCGACTTGAGCAGGATGTAGTGCATCCGCTCATTCTCATGCTGGGCCAGTTGGGCGAGGTCGGCGGCCTGATCGTAGTCACTCTCGGCCGCCAGGGCGCTGATGGAAACAGTTGTTAAATAGAGTGCAAGCAGCAGGCGAGATAGTAGAGTCATACAGCTTCCCTGATTATTAATTCGCAGACGATTCAGTTCCTACTCATGCCGCAAGGCTTCCACCGGATCCATATCCGCCGCCCGCATGGAAGGGTAGATGCCAAATATAACCCCGATCATCGCCGAGATGGAAAAAGCCAGAATTGGCGCCAATGGGGTCACGATCGTTGTCATGCCCCAGAACAATGAGATGAAAAACGGAATCGTGATACCGAGGACCACTCCGATCAGGCCACCCACCCCGGACAGTATCACGGCCTCGATCAGGAACTGGCCGATAATGTCCTTCTTCTTGGCGCCCAGTGCGCGGCGAATACCGATCTCCCGGGTTCGCTCCGTGACGCTGGCCAACATAATATTCATGATGCCGATGCCTCCCACCAGCAGGGAGATTCCGGCGATGGCACCGGCCACGATCTGATCCCTGAGCGCGCTCTCTTCTGCCTGTCTCAGCAGGGCCAGGGGAACTTCGATGGTGTAGTCCTCGTTGCGATGACGGCGGGCCAGAATCTGTTCAATCACCTCGCCGACCTGGATAACGGTTTCCTGGTTTTCCACCTGGATGATAGCCTCATGTAATTCAACGGTTTCCGACTCCACGCCTCCGGCGGTTTGTCTGGTCGTGGTTTCCCCGAAGCGGGTACGGGATGAGGTAATGGGAATAAAGATGCGACTCGGTGCCGCATTGGAGCTGCCCGCCTGGTTCTGGCCCAGATTGGAGAATCCTTCAGACTCCATGATGCCGACTATATTGTAGTAATCGCCATCTATGCGCACGCTGTTGCCCAGCGGGTTATCGATGGGGAACAACTCCCGCGCCACCTCATCACTGAGCACGACCACGTTGGCGTGGTCACGCACCTCGGACTGGGAGAAGAAACGACCCACACGCAGGTTGTAGTTTCGTGATACCGGATAATCAACCGCCGTACCTACCACATCGGTATTAATACTGTTGCCGAGGTTCCACACATTCTTCTTGACGATGCGCGAGGCGATTACATTCTGCACTCCCGGTATGGTGTCCTGGATTGTGCGAATATCGGCATTGGTCAGGCCGTATACGATCGCCTGCGGCGGACCGAAGCCCTGGCGTGAAGTCTCCTCCACTTCGGCCGGCTTTACGCTCTTCAGCAGTATGTTATTGGCACCGAGATCCCGAAACTGCTGTTGTGCCTCGAAACTGGCACCCTCGCTGACCGCTAGCATGGCGATTACAGCGGCGACACCAATCACGATGCCGAGCACCGTCAACAGGGAACGCAGGCCGTGGTTGTAGATACTCTTCAGCCCGACCTGGGTCGTTTTCTTTAAACGAACAAAGCTGAAGCCGGAATTCCTGCGCGGCGGGTTATTACCCCTGGGAAGCTCAAGGCTAAGATCGCTCATCGCTCTCCACCAGGCCATCACGCAGTCGAATCTGGCGCCGGGATCTTTCCGCCAGCTCATCGGAGTGGGTCACCATGATCAGGGTCTTGCCCTGGGCATGCAGTTCATCAAACAGGTTCAGAATTTCTGCGCCGGATTTGGAGTCCAGGTTTCCGGTGGGCTCGTCGGCGAGGATGATCAGGGGATCCACGGCAAGGGCCCGGGCGATCGCGACCCTCTGCTGCTGTCCACCCGACAACTCAAAGGGCTTGTGGTCTAGACGCGATCCGAGACCTACCCGCTCTGCCAGCCCGGTAGCAATCTCCCTGCTCTCCGATTCGCTATAGCCCTGGTAGAACAGGGGCATCTCGATATTCTCCAACACATCCAGTTGCTGAATCAGGTTGTATGACTGAAAGATAAAACCCAACCGCGCCCCGCGCACCGCAGACAGGTCGTCGTCGTTCATGGCCGAGGTATCTTCTTCACCGAGATAGTAGGTGCCGGAGGTGGGCTGATCCAGGCAACCGAGGATATTCATCAGAGTGGACTTTCCGCAGCCTGAGGGTCCCATGATGGTGATGTAGTCGCCGCGGTGAAAGTTCAATGAGATGCCGTGCAGTACCTCCACGGAAATCGCTCCCATGTAATAGGTCTTGCGAATCGCATCCAGGCGCGCGACAACGTCAGGATTGTAGGCGCCCTGCACCGATGCAGAACTGGCCCCGGTGCTGGTATCCATCGTAGTCATAACAGGCGATCCTGGCTAATTGGCGGCGACCGTATTGCTCTGCTGCTGGGGTGCAAGCAGCAGGACTTCCTCACCATCCTGCAGGCCACTGCGAATCTCTATGAACGAATCAGAGAAGGTGCCGATCTCCACTTCCCGCATTTCCGGCTGACCACCACGATTGACATAGACCACGCGCTTGTCATCGAAATAGGAAACAGCTTGCAGCGGCACATAGACCACGTCTTGCAGGCGATCCACCAGGATTTCGACCTCGGCACTCATGCCCGGACGCAGCCAGTCATACTCGCCGTCTATCTTGATCGTAGTGGGGTAAACTTTCAGGTCCGGATTCATGAAGGAATTGGCAGAGTCGGCGACCACGGCCACCTTGGTGACCACGCCTGTCAGTCGAGCATCGGGAAAGGCGTCAATTGCCACTCTTGCAGTCTGACCCACTGCAACTCGCTGCACGGCAGACTCGTGGATGTTCACCTTGACCGCCATCTCGCGCATATCGGGAATAGTGAGAATGGCCTGGCGTTCACGAACCGTCGCGCCCTCGGCGATGGCTTCTTCGCTGCCACGACGAAAGCGCTGTGAGTTCTGGTCGGAAGCACCATACACCACGAGACCGGGGCGCAGCGCACGAATGGTTGCAGCCTCAATCTGTTCATTCACATCCACGAGCTTCACCCGCTCCAGATTGAACTTGCGTTCCGCAGAGCGATAGCGCGCTCGCTGCTGTGCCTCTTCGGCAATATTGTCGATGAGCTGGCGCTGGAAACCCATCACCGCGTTCTCATAGTCAGACAATTTCTGCTCGGCATCTTTTGGGAAGGTGTACTGGATGTAGAGCGCCAGGGCAGTTTCCTTCTCCTGCTGCTTGTTGAAGGACTTGTTCATGTTCAACTCTTCAGCTTCCAGTTCCGTCGGCGTGATGAAACCGCGATCAGCCAATCGGCGCTGTCCTTCGATGCGATCCTGGGCCAGCAGGTATTCTTCCTGGGCAACCTGCAATTCATCGAGCAAGGCGCGCAGTTGCTGCTTGGCCTCACCGTCTTCCAGCTTGTTGATATCAGCATACTGGGTGAAATCGAGGGTATTGCGAACGGCCATGTAGCTATCGTCCATCAACAGGCTGACGCTCTCTTCGATGGGGGTTGTCTGCATCGGTTCCAGAGTCAGGGTCTGGGGCTCATTGGCCGCCAGATCCGCATCCTCGGTAGTCGGCAAATCCGGATCCGGATTTCTTGCTCCGCGGTTGAAGCCACCCTGGGGGAACCCACCCTGGGCGAAACGCTGCATGCGCTCCAGCATCTCCGGGGGCAGAACACCATTGTTCTCCGCCATCATGCTACGCACCCGTTCCTGAACCTGGGGTGGCAGGGAATCGATGTCCAACTCGGTATCGGCACTAGCTGGCGCTTCCTGGGCAAGCGGGGTTACCGGCAAGGGAGTTTGCTGACTGCGCTGCTGTGCGGCTTCTGCTTCCGCGAGACGACGCTCGATATCCAGTTCACCGATAATTTCACTCACGATGTTGGCGCCAAGGAATTTTTCAAAGTCGAGACGGGCGAAGCGCATGGTCTGGCGCGCATCGTTCAACTCGGTCAAGTTCTGGTTCAGCTGAATCTCGTACTGGGCTTTCTGTTCGATGTAACTGGCTTCCGCGGTTTCTACGGCGATTTCCTGGTTCAGTCTCTCATCGATGAGAGCATCGGTATCGAGTTCAACGATGATCTTGCCAGCCGCCACGTCTTCCGGGGTGATCCGGTAACCTTCTTCAACGATACTCAGGATCTTCACCCCTTCCCGGCCTTTCACCTCGGAACGGATCTCCTGGGATTGCAGCGCCTCCAGGGAACCCCCTTCCAACACGGTGATATCCAGATCACCACGACGCGCCACGAAACTCAGGCTCTCCACATCGCCATCCCCGGAACCGCCCACCAGGGTGAACAACAACAGCACCACCACGACCGCGCCACCGAGCACACCGTACTGCACTGGCTTGTCTGCTCCCCGGTACCAGTCACTGGCTTCCGCGATGCGCTTCTGCACAGGCTCCGGCAAGCGCGCCAGCAGTCCGCCCAACTGATTCTGCAATTGTTCCTTATCGAGGCTCATTAGTGCCTTCCTCCCACTGACCGCTGTCATTGACGTAGAGCAAACCCACATCGCGCCAGAATTCCAGCTTGGCGATATTATGCTCCACAATAGAGTTCACCAGGTCCGTCTGGGCAGCAGTCAGGTCATTTTGCGAGTCTACCGTGTCCTGTATGTTTCCGAGACCCAGTTCGGCCCGAAGCAGGGCCTCTTCAACTCGTCGTTCGTTTATTTCCACACTGGTCTGGCTGATATCGAAACTCTTGCGCGCCTGGTTCATGCGGCGCCAGGCATCCAGCACGTCCAGCTTGATGTTGTCACTGGCCAGGGTATAGGCCCTGGTGGTGGCTTCATAGTTGATCAGGGCGCGACGGTATTCATTACGCTGCGCCTTGGTATCCAGCGGCAGATCCAGGTCCAGGCCGGCGGTGTAAACAGCATTCTCGAAATCGAATTCACCAATATTCTCGCTGGTGGAAGTGGGCACATTCACCACGGCGCTGAAATCCAGCGCCGGCCGCAAGGCATTGGCCGCCACGTTAATCTTCCGGGCACTGTCCTGTACCCGGTCCAGGCCCGTGTAGAGATCAAGTCGTGTCTGCAGCGCCATTTCCGTTGCCTGTGCCAGACTGAGGTCGGGGCTGTTCATGCCGGTTTCCGCGATCAGGGACATTTCATTGTCATCGAGGATGATTCTGTCATCGGCGCTGATGCCCAGCAGAATCTTGAAATTATCCAGACTGCGCTTGTAGCGCGTAATAGCGGTAGTCCAGCGTAAATCCGCCTGCAATGCCGACTGCTCCAGGCGCCCTACCTGCAACAAGGTAGTCAGGCCCTCGGCCTGGAATGCCTGCTCGCGCTCGAGGGACAGATTGGTGGCCTGCAGCCCCTGGTAGTTGTTGCGCGCGGTCTCCCTGTTCAGCAGCACCGAGTAATAGTCCGATGCTACCCGCACCGCGAACACCTTGCGAAAGCGGGTGAAGTCCCGCAGTTGGTATAGCAGGTTGCGCTCAGCCTGAATCAGGGTTTCCGTTTCGATGGCACGCCCAAAATCCCGCAGCAGTGGCTGGGTGAAGGAACCGATGAAGGCACCACTCACGCTCTCGGTGACATCGCCGGTGAGGAAACGGGTGAGATTATTGGTGAGATTGAGGGCAATGGCCCCACCGCTCTGCAGCAAGTAGCGAGCGCCAAGGCTGGTCGTGGAAAATGTAGATTCACTGGTATTGATCGATTCGCCGGTGCTGACTGACTCGATGCCTGTCAAAGCCTCCATGTCAGCGACAAACTGGTCCCGGGCATCCCATTGGTAATCAGTCCCTGCGCTGGCATTGAAAATAGGCGTATAGCGATAACGATCGAAGGTCAGTGCCAGGGCCTCCTGGTACAGCGCTTCCTTCTGGCTCTGATAGTCCCGGCTATGGCGGAATGCCAGATCAAGTGCCGCATTGAGGCTCAGGATATGGGCTCCCACTTCGCTCTCGGCCTCGATATCCAGGAAATCGAATACTTCGTTATTCACCGGATAGGGGCTTAAATCCACCGCCAACTGCTCATCGATACCTATCTGGGTACTCACTCCGGGCACCAGGGGCGACTTGCCGGCGATCGCCGCATAGGTCTCGTCATCCGCAGATTGCCGGTAGGCGCTGTTGGTACAGGCCAGTGGCAGCAGAGATAAAGTCAACATTATCAATGACTTGTGACTTTTCTTCATGTGTGGCGCAGGCGCTCTCGCAGGCAGATTTGCTAAACCCACACATTATACGCTGTTACGCAGGAAATCATGCTGCCCTTCGATCAAAGGACTGCCTCAGCAGGGGGATAACAATATGATTTTCGTTCGATTTTTCTTAACATAGCTGACCCTATTCACCGCATCTGCCAGGCCTTGCCACAGGGACTTACCATGAAGATTTCCAGCTCGCTGATCGCCGCCATCCTGCTGGCCGCAGGACTGGCCTATCAGCTCAACGAGAATCGAGTACTCGAGGCAGGGCTGCAGGAGGAGCAGCGCAAGGTGGCAGCCCTGCGTGAGGAACTACAATCCATGGAAAACAACCTGGATTCCATGCGCGCACAACTGATGAACCTGGCCAACTCATTGCAGGAAGCCCGGGAACAACTCAATGGCGATGTGCCTCTGGCAACCCGCAATGATTTCGGCGCCCGCCTGCATGGAAAACAGCCACCGGGGCCCAGCAGCACCGGCGTCAGGCCGCCGAGCGCCAGTCAGGATATTGGCACCCAGATGGCCCGCATGCAGGCCGATGTCCGCTACGGTGAGTTTGTTGAAAGCCTGCCAGCCAGCGCCAGCGAGAAAAACGCCATAGCCGAAGTAATCGCAGGGGTGTTCGTGGAACGTATCCAGATAAGCCAGGCACGTGCTAGCGGTAGCGCCGGAGCAGCAGATCTTGAAAGAGTTGGCTCCGCCAGCTACCTGCGGGAAAACCTGCAGGAAGTACTCAACGCCGAACAACTGGCCGCCTACGATGCCTATGAAGCCGGATTCCAGCAGCTGCAGTTACGCAACAGCTTCGCTCTGGACATTTCCCGCTATGCCCCTGCCCTGACTGAGGCCAGCCGGGAGCTGGTACTGGAAGCGCTGATGACCCATTTGGGCACTGATCTCAGGGCCAACATGAACACCAATGCCAACGCGGTAACGGAAACCCGCAGGCAGTTAATGGCGCTGGACCAGGCGCGCAACGACATCCTGGCGCAGCTGAATGAGGCGCAGGGCTTCGAGGCGGAAAAATTACTAACCAGAATCCGGTCTGCTATGGTGCAGAGTCAGTCCATGAACGAAGGGCTTGATAATCAATAGCGGCCCCAACGTGAACCAGTGAGACTCAGGTTCGGCGACGGCCTGGCTATCTGGATATATTCCGGATTGCGGGGCTTTCCCGGCAGACGCGCGATCGGGCTAAGATTCAACGATCTTGAAAATGCATGATTCTGCCTTCATGCAGTAATACTGAACATAATCAGGAGCACACATGAAAACCTTCCTTCAGGCCTGGCGATTCACCACCCTGGCGCTGGCATCTGTCATCGTTCTGGCCGCATGCAGCGAGCAGAGCTCCACGCCAACTGTCTCCGAGACTGCGGTAGCCGCAGCGGACAGCAACCCGGGCTACCGTCGCATCAATGGTGACAATCCCGAAGATCCGATGGATGTCGCCATCTTCGAATTGGACAACGGCCTGCAGGTATTCCTGACCGAGAATCATGAAGAACCCACGTTCTACGCCGAAATTGCGGTGCGTGCTGGCAGCAAGCACGATCCGGCCGATGGCACCGGCCTCGCCCACTACCTCGAACACCTGCTGTTCAAAGGCAACCAGAATCTGGGCACACTCAATTACGAGGCGGAGAAGCCACACCTGGATCGTATCGTCGAACTCTATGAGGAACACTTCTCGGAAACCGACCCTGCACGACGCGCAGAAATCTATGCCGAAATCAACCGCGAGGCACAACTGGCGGCCGAGTATGCCGTGCCTAATGAAATCGACAAGCTGTATAACGGCATGGGTGGCAGCGGCCTCAATGCCCACACCTGGTACGAGGAAACCGTCTACAAGGTTGGCCTGCCTTCCAATCGACTGCAGCAATGGGCCGAGATTGAATCCGACCGCTTCATCGATCCGGTCTTCCGACTCTTTCATACCGAACTGGAAACAGTCTATGAAGAGAAGAACCGCACCCTGGACAATGGTGCCCGCATCATCGGCACCGCCATCGATGAACTGTTATACAAAGTTCACCCCTATGGCCAGCAGCCAACCATCGGCACCGTTGAACATCTGAAGAATCCATCGCTGGTCTATATCCAGAACTACTTCGACACATATTACGTGCCCAACAATATGGGCATCTTCATCAGTGGCGATATCGACATCGAGGAAACTATCGCCCTGATTGCCGAGAAATTCGGACACTGGGAGCCCAGGCCGGTACCGGAAGTAGGCCCCTGGGATGAACCAGCCCTCAGCGGCGCCGAACGTCGCACCGTGCAATACCCTGGCCAGGAGCAGGTGCAACTGGCTTTCCGCACCGCTCCCAATGGTCATCCCGACAAGGAAGCCCTGATCCTGCTGGATATGATCCTGGACAATCGTACCGCCGGCCTGATCAATCTCAACCTGAACCAGCAACAGCTGGTTGCCGAAGCCGGTTCATCCCCGCTGTTTCTGAACGATTATGGCTCGCAGAGCCTGTATGGCTCCCCCAAACAGGACCAGTCTCTCGAAGAAGTCGAACAGTTACTGCTGGACCAGATCGAACTGATCAAGAACGGTGAATTTGAAGACTGGATTATCCCTGCCATCATCAATGACTTCCTGAAGAACCAGAAAGCCAGCCTGGAATTCAACACGGCGCGGGTCACCATGATGCGCCAGTCATTCATCGAAGGCACCGGTTGGGATTACCATATCGGCGAGATAGGCCGCATGGAACAGCTCACCAAGCAGGATGTGGTGAACGTCGCCAACAAGTATTTCGGTGACAACTATGTGGCAGTGTACCGGGTAGATGCCCAGCATGAAGTACCCGTGGTGGAGAAGCCACAGATCGATCCGGTCACCATCGACCCTACCCGGCAGTCCCAGTTTGCCGCCCGCATCCTGGCCATGGAAGTGGACGAGATCGAACCATCTTTCGTGGAAGCTGATCGCGACTACCGGGTCATCGAGTTTGCGCCCGGGGTTGAACTCTACTACGCGCCCAACCCGCTCAATGACCTGTTCACCTTCTCCATCGGCGTGGAGGTCGGCACAGAGGAAAATGAGAAGCTGGGTATGGCCGCGTCCTTGCTGGATGTAGCCGGCACCGACACCCTGAGCAACGAAGAACTGCAGAAAGAATGGTATCGCATGGGTAGCGAATTCCGCTTCGGCAGCGGTGAGAATTCGTCCGCGTTCTCCGTCTCCGGTCTGGATGACCAATTTGAAAACTCGGTCGCGCTAATGATGTCACTGATCAATTCTCCAAGCAGCGACAGCGAAACCCTCGAACAACTCAAGGGCATCATTCTGAAAACTCGCGAGGATCGCAAGAGTTCGCCACCGGCGATTGCCCAGGCCCTGTACCTGTACAACCGTTATGGCGATGAGTCACCCTTGCTGGAGGCCATGACCACCGAGGAGATCGTCGATACTGAAATTGACGAACTGCTGGGACTGCCTGCGGAACTACTAAACTACAAGCACACCCTGGCCTATACCGGTTCCATGCCCCTGGAACAATTGGTTGAAGTGTTGCGACGTCATCACCCCGTTGGCGAACTGGCGGACACGCCAGAGTATCGATTCCGTCGCGCTCGCCAGGTGGAAGACACCGAAATCATGGTTGTGGATCAGCAGACTGCACAGGCCCAGGTAAGAATCGAATTTGCCGATGGCGTGTTTGATCCTGACGACAGCATCATGGCGTCCCTGTATACGAATTACTTCGGCAGCGGCATGTCCAGCGTCGTGTTCCAGGAATTGCGCGAGGCAAGAGCCCTGGCCTACTCTGCCTCTGCACGCTATCTGCCGGGCGATCGCCTCGATGCGGAAAACCTGATGCTGGGCGTAATCGGCACCCAGACCGACAAGACTGTCGATGCCCTGGCTGCGTTTATCGATCTGATCGATAATATGCCGCAGTCATCGGAACGCTTCGACGAATCGGTTAATTCCCTGGTCAATCGCTACCGCACCTCCAAGCTGAACTTCCGTGAAGTCATCGGCGCTGTGCGCAGCTGGGAGCGACAGGGTTACGAGGGCGATCCCCGTCGTGAACGTTTCCAGGAACTACAACGGGCCAGCCTCGATGACATGGTCCAGTTCCAGCAGGAGCATGTGGAGGATCGCGCGAAGATTATTTCCGTGGTCGGCGACCTGTCCATCATCGACACCGAGGAACTGGCGCAATTTGGCACAGTTCAGGAAGTTCAGGTCGAAGACCTTTTTGTAGATTAATTAGTGAAACGCGGGTGCCAGTCATGGCACCCGCGACTGTTTCCTGTACGAGACCTGCATGGCTCCCTCCGCCCCCGCCATTTCCATTTCCGGATTGCACAAGGCCTATGGCGCCCATTCGGTCCTCAATGACCTCGATTTACGAGTAGAGCGCGGATCGATTCAAGGCCTGGTGGGCCTCAACGGCTCCGGCAAGACCACCACCCTCGAATGCATACTGGGCCTGCGCAAATTTGACCGCGGCGATGTGCGAGTACTCGAATTGAGTCCGGCTAATCTGTATGCCGCCAGGGGGCGCATTGTTGCAATTTTTGATACCCCCAGCCTGAATCCGAACCTCACCGTTAGACAGTGCCTGCAACAGGCGGCCTTGCTTCTCGACAGACCTGCCCGTGATTTTTCCGACGTGGAAGCACTGCTGGGAATACAGAAATACGCCGGCTTCAGGATCAAACAACTATCACTGGGTAACAAACGCCGGGCCTCCATCGCCCAGGCCCTGTTGGCCGACCCTGAACTGATTCTGCTGGACGAACCGTTCAACGGACTGGACGCAGGTGGCGTGGATGACATCCTGCAACTCATCAGGACGCTCAATGCCGAGAGCGGCACTACCTTCATGCTCTCCAGCCACCAGTTGCCCTACCTCGAGAAGATCTGCAGCCATATCGCGATTCTGCATGGTGGTAACATCGCCGCCAATGGTGCCATCGATGAACTGTTAGGTAACAAGCAAGTTATCAGGCTCCTGTCTCCCGATGTGGAGGCAGCGAGGACCAGGCTAGCCACCATGGACGGGGTCAAAGTCCTCGCCGAGGAGGATGGTTACCTGAGCCTGGAGTGCGAGTCTATGGATTCGGCTGAACTCAATGCCCAGCTGGTCGGGCATAATATCGCCGTCGCCGAACTGATTCGGGAGAAGGCCAGTCTTGAAACCCTGTTCCGCAAGATCACGGGGGCGAGTTGAGCATGCACGGATTCCTCGCCGCCTTGCGCTCGGAACTCTTCGTGGCCCGTCACACACTGGGCGCGCGACTGGTTGTGCTGCTGCCGATCACCCTGGTGCTGCTCCAGTACCTGTTCACCAGACTGGGTGAGGCAGGTGAGGCTGCCCGCGACAATCTGCTCGGAAGCAACAGCTTCGATGAGCAGTTAGCCAGCAATGCCTGGGGCTATTTCGTGGATGGCCTCACAACTGGCTTGACCGTATTGGGACTCTTGTTGGTGGCGCAGGCGGCCTATAGCTTCAGCGCCGATCGTGATACAGGCGCCATTCGCCACCTGGTCATCAGGAGCAGCAGCCGTCCGGCTATCGTGCTGGCCAAGCTGGCTTACCTGCACCTGTTGGCACTGTGTTCCATCGTACTGTTACTCATAGGCAGCTACCTGCTCAGCGCACAGTTCTGGGAATTCGGCGCCGTGATCGAAGATGGCTTCGAGCTCATCGGCGAAGCAGAAATTCGTGAAGAGATCAGTCTCGGGCTGCGCCTGGCCCTGGCTCCCCTGCCGGCGGCCATCGCCTTTGGACTGCTGGTATCCGTGGCCGCCAATACCTCCACCCAGGCAGTGGTATCGGCGCTGGGACTCACCCTCGCACTGGACATCCTGAAGGGCATGCTGGGTAACGTGGCTAATTACCTGTACGTGAGCTACCAGCCGTCCCTGATCGATCAATCTTACCTGCAGGAAGTGAGTCGACTGGTGCGCGGTTACTCCGACGTGCTAATTGATGACCGGCTGCTGCAGTTGAACACCTGGGTTCCCATTCCGGCCCTGGTCTTGTTTATTGTCGCGAGTCTGGTCATAGTAAATCGACGTAGTCTGTAGACTCCCGATTAGTGAATCACATCAACACGAGCAGTCATGTTTGAAGCAAGCGGCAAAATCCTGAAGCTGATCCCTGTGCTCATTCTGCTACAGGCCTGCGTGAGCTACGAACCGGCGGTGCTCACGCCCGCGGTCACCCTCTCCGCGGAGTCAGTAAACCTGGTAGATAGTGGGACCCGGGACGCCGGCATCAGCTTTGGGCTTGAAGTTGCCAGCAATGAATCCGATTCCTTGTTCAATGTGGAAGTATTGCCAGGGGTGCGGGTTCGCGAGGTAATCACTAATGGCCCGGCGGCGGCGGCCGGCATCGCAGCCGGCGATGTCATTCTCGAGGTGAATGGTACGCCAACCAATAATCCCGACGCCTTCCTCAGCCTGCAACAATATTCGGACACTACGACCCAACGCTTCCTGGTACAAAGGAACACCACGGTATTCGAAGCCAGCGTGACACCGCGCTTGTTAAACAGCGCTCCACCACCGATAGAACTGTACCGCATCGACCCCCTGGCGACCCGGGCTGGTTATCGATCACAGCTGGTGTCACTCGAGGGCGAGGGCAACCTGGTGGCTGCCCGAATCGAAGCCCTGTTCGCGAATAGCCCCCTGCCCAACGCCGGCCTGTCGGAGGGAGACCTGATCCTCGCCCTGAATGGTCGCTACCTGAACTCGGCCCAGGATCTGGTAACTCGCCTGAACACTGACCATGAACTGGGTAGTGAGGTGGTGCTTACCCGCTATAGGGATGAACGCATCGAAGATGTCCGTGTCAACTTATGGGATCCGGGACGTCGCATCAGTCGGTTCAGCCTGGGACCGTTATTTCGTTTCGAATCCAGCCTGAGCCCGGAAAGCCGCAGTGTTACCCTGCTCGATCTCTGGCTGTTTTCGCTCTACAGCTATTCGCAGCTTGAAGGGGAACGTTCCCACAGCATCCTCGGTCTGATCAATGTAAGCAGTGACTATGGAGAACTCGTGGAAGAAAGTAGCCAGGCGCCACAACCCCAATGACAACAGCCATCAAACAGATACAGGCTCATCTGCTACTGGCTTGCTTGAGCATGACAGCCAGTGTCGCCGCATTCGGCCAGGGCAACTACGCCAGCTTCGAACTACGTCGGGAGGAAAACTGGGATCCAGTCGTGCTGGAAGACATGAATGGCGATGGCCGCAAGGACATAATCAGTTCCGCCTACGATGTGGCTCTGGGTCGCGAGCTGCATATCTATCATCAGCAGGTCGATGGCAGTTTTTCTTCCAATCCGCAGCGCATTGAGGTCAAGACCGAGATCATTGCCATCGGGTTTGCCGACCTGCGTCCGACCCCGGGAACAGAACTCATCCTGTTTGCCAACAATGGCGTGTTTAGCCTGTCATCAGGTATCGAGGGCTATGCAGGCAACCTGAAACTGCTGGCACAATGGCAACTCATCGCCGCCATACCCGACCTCGAGCGGGTGCAATTCACCAATATCCCCACTGACATTAACAAGGATGGCCATATCGACCTGCTGCTGGCCGGCGATGACCGCTACGGCCTGTTTCTCGGGCAAGGCAACGAAGAATTTATGCTGGCAGCCGAGATTCGCACCCTCAATGAATCCATCACCCCGCTCGAACGTGCCCGCAACAACTCCGACCTCGATGCCAACCTGGGCATCAATGCGCAGCGCGGTGTGGTCATCGAACTGAACCTGGAGGCACCGGGGCCTTTTCAGGGATTCGTGGAAGAATGGAATCAGGAAGACAGCACGACCAGATCCTTGCTGCGTTCTGAACAATGGATGCCGACTGCCGTGCTGGCGGCGATGAATGATGATGACCTTCCGGACCTGGTGTATCTCAACGCCGGAGACGAAGGCCTGGGTCGAGTGAATATTCATTACCAGGGACGGGATTCTCTATTTGCAGAGTCTGCCGACTGGAGTGCTGATCTGGACTCCCGCGGTCAACTGGAGTTGGTGGATCTGAACGCTGATGGATTGGACGATATCCTGCAGCAGAGCGGCGATGGCAGCGACTGGACCGTACGCCTCTACCTGAACAGTGGCGAAGGTTTCGATTTCCAGAATCCCAATCAGCTCATGCGTTTTTCTGGTTATGACCTGCGGTTGGACGTGCTGACCGACAACGCTGGATTACCCCTGTTGAGCGCCAGCTACTACACCATTCCAGTGGTAGACGCGATCCGCAATGCCAGCATCAATCGGGTCCAGTTACTCTTCGGCAGCGCTCAGCGTGAACCGGGGCAGGTTTACAACCGTCGACCCGATTCCCGACTCGAGGAAAGCTTTTCCGCTGACAACGTGCGCGGCCTGTCGGAGCAGATGTCCCTGCGCTACGACGTAGACGGCGACGGCGTCCGGGACGCACTCTATGTCACGACAAATGGCACCCTCGCCGCCAAACGCATCTCGGATGACCTGCAGATTGCGAGCGAACCATTCTGGGAATATGTTTCACCTCGTACCGTATTCGAATTCGAAGTCATGGCTCTCAATGAAGACCAGGCACCGGATTTGATGTTGAGGCATGGCACCAGCACAACTTTTCTGGTGGCCCTGCCATGAACAGAATTCTGTCGCTACTCGTGGCCTGCGCACTCTCGCCCGTCGCCCTCGCCGACCTGGATTATCGACAGCAAGCGTTCCTGCTTCCGGGTAATGCCGAACAACTGGTGGCGGCAGACATTAATGGTGATGGACTGAAAGAACTGATCACAGTGGTCGACCAGAGCCTGCGCATTTATGTGCAGGATGCCAGCGGTTTTGATTTCGAGTCGAGGTTCACCACCCTCGAATTTACCGAAGATGCTATCGGCTGGGATGTAGCCTATGGACACGCCAGCGACAACAGCGCCGCTATCGTTACCCTGCACAATGGAGCCGAGGCCAGGGCATGGACTGTGTTGGACAGTGGGGAACTGCAGGAACGGGTCATCGCCAGCAAATTGCCGGGCTTCATCAGCAAGGGCGTCAATCGCCTGCATTTCTCCCGTGACATCAACGCCGACAACCATGCTGACCTGGTGATACCCGGCGCAGGCGTCATCAATATTCTTATTAACAACGGCGCCGGCACCTTCCAGGCGCCGCTGACGATTAGCTCCAACATGCGTCTGCGCACGCAACTGGACATCAACCGCTTCAACCGTTCCTCAGGTCAGGCGGTGCGCATTCCCGTGCTCGAATTGCGTGACCTCAATGGGGATGGAGCCGACGACCTGGTATCTCGCACCGAGGAAGTGTTGGCTGTCTTCCTGGCCGACCCCGGTGGCAATAATTACTTCCCCAATGCGCCCAGCTATGCGCTGGACATTCTGGCCATAGAGAAACAATTGGGTGAGTTCGATATAGACAACCTGGATTTCAGTAATCTTACTGGCATACTCGCCCTCACCCACGAAGAGATTCTCGAAGACGTCAACAATGACGGCATCGAGGACCTGCTGCTGCGGGAAGCCGGCAAGGTTTCCCTGTTTCACGGCTTGCCCGAGGGCATGGATCTCTCGCAACCGCAGCAAGTACTCCGCTCGGGGGGCAATGTATTGAGCACCTTCCTCTATGACGAGAATGAGGATGGCTTGAAAGACCTGTGGTTGTGGAGAGTGGAACCTATTTCGGTCGGGGACATCTTCGTCTGGCTGGCCTTGTCGGGCAGTGTCGCGGTGGAGGCCTTCATTTATCCAAACGATGGGGAACGGTTTGCCCGTAGGCCCAGTCGCAAGGTGAGTGTCAACCTGCGCTTCCCCTCGGTCTTGCGCCTGGCCAATGCCTACCAGGACCTGTCCAGCCAGGCA
This sequence comes from Pseudomonadota bacterium, assembly GCA_027621405.1. GTDB lineage: Bacteria > Pseudomonadota > Gammaproteobacteria > Pseudomonadales > Pseudohongiellaceae > UBA9145. The sequence continues at coordinate 20,234 of JAQCBT010000008.1, forward strand.
CGGGAACTGGAAAACTCTCCACCACAACCTACCCTGGCCGCCCACCTCAACGGCGAGCTGGATCGACAGGAACTGTTGCTGATGGTGAATGACCAGGTGCAGGTCTTTCTGGATCGCATCGAGCCCGAAAGCGAGGAAGCCGAATTTCTCGGCGGTCTTGGCTACAACCGACAGCGCGATGAATACACAATCGATATTGGTGACATCATCAACGATGTTGGCCGGGCCGATGCTGACAGACTGCAAGCCATTAATGGTCGGGCACCTGACACTAGCTTGGACCTCGGCGAAGCAAGTGTCCTGGGTGACCTGGTGTCCGCCAGGCTTAATGACGATGAGCTCGATGACGTCTTCATCTTTACCGGGCACGACCCTAGCCAGATCAGGGGTTTGTTGTTACTCTCGAACTGACCTTCCTCCAGATTGATCGCGGTCGGCGAAACCCGGTGCACGGCGTAGACTCGACTGGCGTCACTTCAGACTCACAGGCAGGACTCTGTTCTGATAGATGCCTGTTAATGCCTGATCAGGAAGAATATCCACAGTGGAGAACCAAAGAGAGCTAGCATGAGAAAAGCAGTCTGGATCAGCTTTGGTATTGCCCTGGTTCTGGTCAATGCCATCGCAGAGATCGGCAACTACTACACCGGTATCGAAATACACATGTTCCTGCGGATCGCCATCATCTTTGGTGTCACCATGGGCACCTTCGTGTTTACCGGGTCCTTCGCCCTGATCAATGCCATGGATAGCGAGAAGCCTCTTGCTGGCACGGTCCGCAACACCCTGGGCGCGGATCGCAAGAAAGACCCGGAACCCTGAGCCCAATTGAGGTTTAAAAGAATTTGTGATTTCATCCTGAGCTGTTGTCAGTACCAGATGCGCCTTTGCCAAGCACATTGAACGAACCACGAACCCAATAACAATAATGCGGTTGCCCCTGTAGTGATTATATTCCGCAGTTCACCAAGGTCCGGACGCCTTTCCCTGTTCCTGCTATTTCTGGCCTGTGCGCTCAATGCCTGTAGCGACGAACTCAATCGCACGCGTCCCTATGTGCTGACAACGGCTACCACGGGTGGCACCTATTACCCCGTAGGGGTCGCTATCGCCACCATCGCCCATGCTCAGCTCGCCGAATCCCATGGCATCTCCCTGACCGCCATCAGTTCCGCCGGCTCACTGGAGAACGTCAAGCTGCTCAGGGATAACCAGGTTCAGTTCGCTATCCTGCAGGGGCCATTCGGCGCCTGGTCATGGGCCGGCGAAGGCCCGGTCAGCAGCCCCCAGACCCAGATGCGCAGCGTCGGCGCCCTGTGGAAGAACGTCGAACATTTTGTCTTGATGCGCGAGCTAACCAGCAACGGCGACATGATGGATCTGGAGAACCTGGACGGGCATCGCTACGTGCTGGGAGCACGGAACTCCGGTGCAGAACAGACCGGACGCTTCATCCTGGACACACTGGGCATCAACTACGAAGAGAAATTTTCCCTTGCCTATATGGGCTACGGCCCCACCTCCAGCGCGATCCAGGACGGCAATATCGTCGGCATGAATATTCCCGCGGGGGCACCTGTCAGTGCCATAACCCAGGCCTATGCGCTGGTGGGCGAAGACATGACCATCCTCAACTGGACCCAGGAACAACTGGATAAACTCAACTCCCGCTATGAGCTATGGGACTGGTATGACTTTCCGCCCGGAACCTACCCGAACCAGAACGAACACATTCGTACTATCGCCTCTCCAAACGTATTGGTCACACGCATCGATATACCGGAAGAAGCGGTCTACCAAATAACAAAAGTTATATGGGAGAATCTGGCCACCCTGCAGGAGATCCATGGTGCGACCAAAGACATGCGTCTCGATATCGCCGTGGCCGGGCTGGGCGCGCCACTGCACCCCGGCGCACTGCGCTACTACCGCGAGGTAGGGGTACCGATCCCGGATCGCCTGATTCTCGAAGAACCCTCGACGGTTGAAACGGGTACAGCCGCTGATACAACGGATGCAGTTGGCCCCTGATGAAGTCTCCTGTTCTCAAATGGGCCGCCTTTTTCTTCGCCCTCTTTCATATCTACTGCAATGTGTTCGCCAGCATCTCGGAGTTGTGGCTGTCGGCTATCCATTTCGGCGGCTTCTGCGCGATCTGTGCCTTCATACAGAATGAGACCCATGAGTATGCGAAGACATCGGTGCACTACTGGGTCAATGTTGCACTGGCAGTAATTGCCATCGCCACCGCCACTTACCTGATAGTGTTCGAAAACGCATTGTATGCACGGGAAACGGAATACATCCTCAGCGACTATGTTTTCTCCATTATCGCCATAGGTCTGGCAATCGAGTTCACCCGCCGCACCACGGGCTGGTTCATGCCGATACTGATCGTGGTCAGCCTCTCCTATATCCTGTTCCTGGGGCGCTATATCGCAGGCGTGTTTGCCTTTCCCGGGCTCAGCCTGGAGACGGTGCTGTATCGCAGCTTCTTTACCAGTGAGGGCATGTTTGGCCTGACGGCGAATATCTCCGCCAGCTTCGTGTTCATGTTCATCATCTTCGGCTCCTTCCTGTTGCGGTCAGGGGCTGGCGATTTCATCGTGCGCCTGGCCCAATGCCTGGCGGGGCGCCTCACCGGCGGCGCTGGCCTGGTGGCTGTCGTCGGTTGCGGCCTCATGGGCTCGGTGTCGGGTTCGGCAGTAGCGAACACGGTATCCACCGGAGTGATCACCATACCCATGATGCAGCGATCCGGCTTCCAGCCCCAGTTCTCTGCCGGGGTGGTGGCGGCGGCATCCACCGGCGGTGCCTTGATGCCTCCGGTGATGGGCGCCGGCGCATTCGTACTGGCCAGCTATACCCAGATTTCCTACCTCACCATCATCGCCGCATCGACCTTGCCGGCGATTCTGTACTTCCTCACGGTGTCCTACTTCGTGCGTATCGAGGCGAAGCGCCTGGGACTGACACCAACCGCCGCGAAGGACAGCGAGAAGGTATCCGCCGTATTAAAAGAAGGCTGGCATTTCATTATTCCCATGGCGGTGCTGATAGGTTTCCTGATCGCCGGTCGCACACCCACCACCGCTGCCGCCTTCGCCATCATCAGCGTGATTGCTGCCTCCTGGATATCCAGCAACCCGATGAAACCTGTCGATATATTCGACGCGGTAATCGACGGGGTTCGTACCATGGTGTCGACGGCTCTGTTGCTGGTCGCCGTGGGTATCATCATTAACGTGGTAACCACTACCGGTGTTGGTAATGCGTTTTCCCTCATGATTGTCGAGTGGGCGCAGGGTTCATTGCTGATCACGCTGGTGCTGGTGGCACTGGCCTCCCTGGTTCTCGGTATGGGACTGCCCGTTACCGCTTCCTATATCGTACTGGCTACGCTCTCCGCTCCACTCATCTTCGACCTGATCAGCCAGTCTGCCCTGCTGACCAGTATCCAGGCCGCCATCGAGACCGGCACCCTGCCGCAAAACGTGTCTGCCGCACTGGGTCTCTTCGAAGGCAGCACAGCACAGGCCCTGCAGGAAATGCCATTGGCCATGAAGCAACTGATTCGCCAGGAAATGCTGGACCCGGCCTTGCGCACCGGCATGCTGCTGAGTGCGCACCTGGTCATCTTCTGGCTGTCACAGGACAGCAATGTGACACCACCAGTATGCCTGGCCTCATTCGCGGCTGCAGGTATCGCCGGTACACACCCAATGCGTACAGGACTTACCAGTTGGAAGGTGGCCAAGGGCCTGTACCTGGTACCATTGCTGTTTGCCTATTCGCCCCTTATTTTCGGCACCTGGCCGGAGCGCATCGAAGTCTTCATCTGGTCCTGTATGGGGCTCTACGCCATGGCAGGCTTGCTGCAGTGGCATCTTGAGAGAAGAATCAATCCACTCATCGCCGGACTCTTGTTACTCAGTGCTGCGCTGCTGATGTGGACGCCCTTCCCGATTTATCTGCATCTTTTGGGCGGAGCCATTCTGGCAGGCATCGTGTATTATCAGCACCAGCTACCCCCCAAACCACAGACAGCCACTTCCGGATAAGCAATGAGCGATCATACCGCCCGCCAGTTCCATCTGGTCAATCGACCAGAAGCCATGCCACAGCACAGCGACTTCGCCCTGGTAGAGGTCGAACTTCCTGATCCACAAGCCGGCGAGGTCCTGGTCAAGAATCTCTATATGTCCGTCGACCCCTATATGCGCGGCCGCATGCGTGAGCAGGGTGTCTATGCGGCGCCGTATGAGTTGAACAAACCCATGTATGGAGGCGCCATCGGCGAGGTGGTGGAGAGTGCGGACGATAGCCTGCAAGTCGGGGATATCGTCCTCAACCAGGCTGCCTGGCAGGACAGGTTTGTCGCCCCGGCAGGGCAGTTGCAGAAGCTGGAGCCCTTCGACAGAGACCGCCTGTCACTCTACCTCGGCACCCTGGGTATGCCCGGCATGACAGCCTATGTGGGTTTGCTTCGATTCGGCGAACCGAAACCGGGGGAAACGGTTTTTGTCTCTGCCGCATCCGGTGCCGTTGGAGCCAATGTCTGCCAGATAGCCAGGCTCAAGGGCTGTCGCGTGGTCGGCAGCGTGGGCAGCGACGAGAAGGCGCAATGGCTGCTAGACGAATGCGGGGTCGATGCCGTGATCAATTACAAGACCTGTGGCGACCTGACTGCCGCATTGGCAGCCGTGGCCCCCGATGGCGTCGATATCTACTTCGAAAACGTGGGTGGCGAGCACCTGCAGGCAGCATTGAACTGCATGAACCCTTTTGGGCGTATAGCTGCCTGCGGCATGATCGGTGGCTATAACAGCCCGCAACCGGGCCCCAATAACCTGATGCTGATCGTCGGCAAGAAGATACGCATCAATGGCTTCATTGTCTGGGACCACCGCGACATGCATGCGGACTTCCTCAGGGACATGACTGCCTGGATCAGTGAAGGGCAAGTACACTGCAGGGAAACTGTAGTCGACGGACTCGAGAACGCTGTGGATGCCTTCCTCGCCCTGTTCTCAGGCGAAAACTTTGGCAAAATGATCGTCAAATTGTAGAGTGTATAGTGCGAATCGGGGATGCAGTCCGCCGAGTAGAGCACTGACAGACACGAAGTAGTCCACAATTCATGCTGATATCAATCCTGTTAATGGCCGCCGGGCTTCTTGTGCTCGGGATTGGCGCTGAACTGCTGGTAGGCGGAAGCAGCCGCCTCGCAATGCGACTGGGTATATCGCCGCTTGTAATCGGGCTCACCATAGTCGCCTTCGGCACCAGCGCACCCGAACTGGCTGTCAGCATTCTCTCTGCCCTTCGCGACCACTCTGAATTGGCGCTGGGTAATGTCATCGGCTCCAACATCGCCAATATCGGCCTGATCCTCGGCATCACTGCGTTCCTCTGCCCGATCAAGGTACAGATCGATCTCATCAAGGAAGAGATCCCATTTCTCATCGCTGTCAGTATCGCGCTCGGAGTCATGCTGTGGGATGGGCGGCTTGGGCTCGTCGACGGCGGTCTGCTGATTAGCGGCCTGCTTGGCTACCTGGGTTTCAGTTACTGGCAAGGGCAGACAACAGAAGTGGAAGACCTGGCACTGCAACCCGTGGTGCCAAAAGAATCGACTGGCGAGGTCTATGTCCACTTGATCATGATTATCGCCGGACTTGGCCTGTTAATTTTCGGCAGCGACTTCTTCGTGGACAATGCCGTGGAACTCGCCCGGCTTTTGGGAGTCAACGAGGCCGTAATCGGCTTAACCCTGGTGGCCGTTGGCACCAGCGTACCGGAACTGGCCACATCGGCGCTTGCAGCGATACGCGGTCAAACCGACATCGCGGTCGGTAATGTGATCGGGTCCAATCTCTTCAATATTTTGAGTGTACTGGGGCTTACAGCCGTTATCAGCCCGATCACCAGCAGCCCGTACTTCATCAACGACTATGTGGTAATGCTGGTGTTTAGCTTGCTGCTACTTCCCCTTGCGAAAAGCGATCTAATCCTTAGTCGCAGGGAAGGCTTGATGCTGCTTGCTGCCTATGCTGCCTACATCACTTACGTAGGAATCACAGCCTGAGGTGAAGCTCAAAACTGATGAATCTTGTCCAGGCGATCGAAGCCATTGCTGCGTCCAGGGCTCTTGCCGTCGGCAATCAGATCGTCATCCAGGGTTGGCCATACATTGTCCGGGGCAATTGGCTCCCGGCCACTGACCTGCCCTTTCAGGAATCGATTCTCCTCCGCAAGCTGTTCGTTCTTCGCCATCAGGGTCTTGATGGAGGTCTGTGATTCCATGATGATCTGCTGTGATTGCACCGTTGTCTCCTGGAACTGCTTGATGGAGCGGGTGTATTCGGCATTCGTCTCTGAGTGTTCCTTGATGGTTGCACGGGCCTTGCCCAAAAAATTTTCGTTTTCCCTGAGCGCCTTCACCGCGTCATCGTAGAGCTCCCGATACTTGCTCTCTGCTTCCAGTGCCGCCTGGTATTTCTGTTCGGCAGCCTTCATTCGATCCTGGTAATGATCATTTAGCTTCACCGAGGATTCCAGCTCTTCGCTGAGCTTCTCTGTCATCCGCTTCGCTTCAAGGGTAGTGGCAACCGACTCCTTGTTCAGTCGAATGCATTCCTTCTGGATAAGCGTAGAGTTGTCGATGTTGGTGCGCATGGAATCCAGGCTCTCATTGGCTTCGGCATTGGTTCGCTGCGAAGTGGAAATGAGACCCTTCATTTCATCCTTGATGGCACGCATGCTGTCCATATATTCATTGATCCTGACAATGCTGTCCTGGGCATCGCCATTGATCTGCACGGAGTTTTCCAACACAGCCTGGGTCTTGTCACGGGTATCGCGGCAAGAACTCACGAGCTCCAGCAGATCGCCGCGGGTAGCCTCGCTCTCGGTGAGAACCTGTGACAACTCAGCGTTCAGCTTGCTGTTCGCGTTCTGCTGGTCGATCGCACTGTCCTGCAGCTTCGTCATTGATTCAATGAGGGTTTTACTTTCCCGATTATTCTCAGAAACTTCCTTCAGAATCCTGTCGACCTGCATCTTGCCCTGACGGGTTTCGGCCAGCGCGACACTGAGTTTCTCCAGCGCATCCTTGATGGAGGATTCATTCTGTTTCTGGGTTTCCACCGACTGATCGCGCACCTCGCGGCATTCGCTGGTGAGTACGATCAACTCTTCCCGCTGTTGCCGGTTGCGTTGCAGACTATGTTGAAGATCCAGATTCAGGGACTGGTTTTCTTTCTGCCTGGCAGTCACTCGTTGCAAGGATTCTTCCATACGCGAAATCAGATCCCGCGATTCTTCGTTGCTGGTTCTGACATCGCCTAGCACACGCTCAGTGTGCTGGCGGGACTCTGCAGCCTCTTTGGCAACCTGACGGCAGTCGTTAAGTATCTGATTCGAATTCTGTATCTGCTCCCGATTGGTTTCCAGATCTTCCCCAAGTTGCTGACCCAGTGTCTCCAACTGGCGCTGCAGGACATCGGATTCCTCATTGCTGCGTTTGCACAGCTCTACCGCCTGCTGGACTTGGGAAACCTGGCTCTGTACTTCATGTTTGGTTTCGGAGAGTTCTTCCAGTAGTTGTCTGGATTTCACGTTCGTGGAATGGGAGCGGTCTGTTGCCGAATCCATTTTCTGCAGTGCGAGGCTCGATTCTTCAATACCCCTTGCCAACTCCTCTGCCAGTTTCTCACAGCGTTCGTTGACCTCGTTGCTGCGCTCCTGGGCATCAATCAATGATCGTTGCAGGCGTTGATTCTGGTCGATAACATGCTGGGCATCGTAGGTGATTTCGTAGCACTTGTTGGTCGCGTTCTCACTGACGATATTTAGCCCGTGAATATCCTGCTGAATCTGCTCGCTGCGCTGGTTCAGCTCAGCGGCGCGCTTGACCAGGTTGCGCAGCTCACGCTCGACCTCTTCCTTCTTCTCAAACTGTTCCAGTAATTCCAGCAATTTCTTCTGCTGCGGTTCGCTGAGCAAGTTTGTTGCTGTCCGCCCCTTGGTCCTGGCCAGCTTCTGTTCCAGCGCCTGGATGTGGCGTTTTAATTGCTCCTTATCCAGGTCGGCCAGCCGGTCGCCGGAATCAATCAGGGTCTCTTGCTGGGCTTGCAATTCTGGCGCTTGCGCAGTCATGGGCGTAATTCCTTCCATTTACAGACGCCAATCGCAGGGGCGATCAGGCTTGTCCAAGTGTTCGCGATAGTCGCGGGTCTTGTTTAGGTCTAGTACGTTTTGGAAAGATGCGCCATAAAAATGACGAGTTTTTGGAAATTTTAAGGCAATGATTTGACGGAGTTTGTTGTGACACCCCGTGAACGCATGCGTTCAAGCTATTCCAGGTCTTCCAAGACCTGCTTGTGGCCAAGGTAGTTATTACCGGACAGGGACTGGAAGAAACCTGTAGTGGCGAGACGATCCATTATCAGACCCTTGACCACTGACGGGTCAAGCTGCGCCAGGGCCGCGGCGGTCAACAGGGAAACCGGCACAACCGACAGGGTATTGCTGGTGCCAAACAGGCTGGCATGGAGCCCGGTCTCCGCAGGCAGGCCAGCCATCAGCGCGCAGTCCAGGGCCTGGGGAATCAGCATGATGGCCACGATGATCGCCGCCAGCATATCGTCGGCCAGTTCGCTCCCGCTGTAGCGTGGCGCCCAATGCAATTTGGGAAGGTAGCAACCAAAGGAGGTTCGGTCTCTCAATGGGCGTTTTCCTGTTCTTGCCTGTTGTTTCTGTCAGGAGCTCGTGAGGTACGCGCTTATACCAGGTGCTGCCGCGAATGCTTTCTCCTTGTTACGAGATGAGTGCACTTCACACAGCCGAATACACAGGCCTCACTCAATATCAGCAGCAGCATAGCAATGGCCGCACCCCATTGTAAGGCGAGAGCGTCCAGCGGCACGGTATAAGTGTATTGCTCGCGGGTTTCATCCAGCAGCTCTGCATCGGCCGCTACCAGGACGTGCCACGCGGCCTCAGCCAGGTTACCCTGCATGATCTGCTGCTCTGCACTAAAGCGGCGGTAACGATCCACAATTGTCTGCACACTCGCGGCATCACTCTGGAACACTTGGTCGCCGCTCTCCCTGTAGTAGCTCACCAGGGCATCGAGACTGCCACCGAACATGACATCGGCAGTATGCTGAAACCCTGCGATGTTGGCACTGACCTCCCGGTAGTGTGCATCAACCCGCAGGCGATACTGATCTACGAAGGCTGGCACCTGAATACCCAATAGCAGACCGAGCCCGAAAATCAGAAAGCGCGATGAAGCCCTGAGAAATGCAATAATCATCAGCAGATTAGACCACAGATTCTGAACTACAGTTCACATGCCTGATTGAGGCGGTAAATTCGGGAGCTAGCCCTGGGCGAGCAGGTTCCTGAGATCGATGATGGCCGCATTGGCACGGGAAACATAGTTGGCCATGGTGAGGGAATGATTGGCAAATATGCCGAAACCGGAACCATTCAGAATCACGGGGAAGAATACAGTGCGCTGGCTCGCCTCCAGTTCCCGGATGATCTGGCGCAGGCTGGCAGTTGCGTTCTTGTCCTCCAGCACCTGTTCGAAATCAACTTCCACGGCCCGCAGGAAATGCATCAGGGCCCATGTGGCGCCACGTGCCTCATAGAATACATCATCGATCTGCAACCAGGGCGTGCGCACAGACAGCTCGGATGCGGCCGGTGTCGACTGTGCAGCACCACCGCTGCCCGCGGTATCGGTATTGATGCGCTGCTGGCCAACGCTGGCACTGAGGCGTTGGGACAGGCTGCCTAGCCGCGATTCCACATTTACCAGCCAGGCCGCCAGGTTATCGGCCCGGGCAAAGAACTGGGCATCGGAATTCTGTGGATCGGCGATCCGCAGCAGATAGGAATCCACTCTTCTTATGGCTTCCCTGTACTCGGACTCCGTGGGCGGAAACAACCAGCTGTCATTATCAAAATGGAAGTTGGGCTCAGCGACGATCAGGTCCGGATCCTCGGTGGACTGGGACTGTGATCGGCTGAAGCTTTCCCGGAAAGCCCTGGACAGATCACGCACCTGGACCAGCGCACCGAACTCCCAGTTAGGGACGTTGTCCAGATAGAAGCCGGGAGGCAATACGTCATTGGTGAGATAACCACCCGGTTTTTCCAGCAAGGTTTCCGCCACCCGAATCAGCGCGGCAGTGGTGGCACTTCCTACCACATAGCTGTGGCCGGATGCCGCGAGTTTTTCATTGGCATTCACTCGCACATCGAAGGCTTCGGGCTCGGCGCTCCAATAGATACCGATAATAACGATGAAGATGAGCAGTATTCCCAGGATAGTAAATAGAACCCGACTCCAGTGAATGCCATCGTTGTCATCCGCCCCTGCCGGATCATGAGGTTCGGTTTCGTCCTGATCTCGCTTGCCGAAGATCGACATCAGCTTTCCTGGTCAGGCAGGCGTAGACGCACGCTGCCCCTGTTGGCCAGTTCGATATTGCCTCGCAAGCGATAGCCATCGACCGCCTCTCGCATCACGCTGAACATCCAGCGTGCCAGCTCATCATTCGGCGCGGTGATCAGAAAGAAGGCGTTGTGCTCCCGCGCCTGCTCGGCGATGGAAACCAGCTTGGACTGGGCGGTTTCGCTGCGTCCTGCCAGTTCCCCGGCATCAAAATTGAAAAACAGGTCACCGGATTCTCTTTCCGTCTGCAACAGCTCCGCGGCAGCGGCGATCTGGGGGTGTTGCTCGTCTACGAACCGAGCGCGATCGAGGAGAATCTCCGCCTCCTCAAACAGGCCCTGGCGACTGGCCTCTTCCGCCAGTTCAATATAGCGAAGCACAATGTCTTCCAGGCCCTGCAGGGCAATTTCATTATCGGGATCGTAGGCCAGGGCACGCTTGAAACGGGCATGGGCATTGTCATCCACCGGAGTGAGCAGGCGATCCGCATCCAGTGCCTGCAAGGCTGCGAACAGCAGGTCGGCCAGTTCCCTCTGGGTTATAGACGAGCCGGAAGGTGAATACACTTGCGCGGTGGAAAGCGCACGGATCTGAATGCCTGCGTCGTCGGCGGCAGGAGATTCGGTAACCGGTTGTTCACTGGCGCAGGCGACCAGTAACAAGGGGGCTATGATTAAAAGTCGTCGCATGGGTGCTGGGGCAGGACCCCGGTCAAGGCCTAGTAAATGAGTTCCGAAAACATCAGGAATTCAAGAAAATCACCACGATTAACCGCAGTATAAGGGGGAATTATGGCAAGTCCATCGGCGTGGCTCAAGGAAGCGCCAGCGCCCGAACTCTGATTGTCGTAAGGATACAGCCTTGGCATCCCCTTCTCATCCCTGCGCAGGCGTACCCGTATGTATTCCTGGCGCTCGCCGGATTCCCCGGCGTCGAAGCCTGCCGGTATGGGAAGTGAACGGGGAAACACCTCGGTACAGCCTTGCATGGTGAGCAGCGCCGGCTTAACTAACAATATAAAGGTGACGAATGCTGACACCGGATTACCGGGCAATCCAAAGAACTGCACATCGCCCACCTTGCCGCTGGCAAATGGCTTGCCCGGCTTGATGGCGAGTTTCCACAGGTCGATGTGACCTATGCTTTCGATTGCTGCCTTGACATGGTCTTCCTCACCTACCGATACGCCACCAGTGCTGATAATCACATCCGCATTGGCCGCGGCGGACATCAGAGCAGCCTGGGTACCGGAGAAATCATCACCGACGATTGACTGCATGACCACTTCGGCCTGGATATTCTCCAGTAGAGCCGAAAGCGCATAATGATTGGAGTTGTATATCTGGCCCGCCTTTAGTTCGGTGCCAGGTGACACTAATTCATCACCGGTGGTAAAAAGCGCGACCCGCAGCTTTCGCACGACGGCCAGCTGGGCGATTCCCACGGACGCCAGCACACCGATGTCCTGCGCTGTGAGCCTTTGGCCAGCCAGGAACAGGTCCTGTCCATGCTTGATATCCTCGCCTGCCGCCCGGGTATTCTCCCCCTCGACGGGAGCCTGCAAGATGCTTACCTGCTCACCATCGAGCGCGGTATTTTCCTGCATGACCACCGCATCGGCGCCGGCCGGCAATGGTGCTCCAGTAAAGATCCTGGCCGCAGTGCCTGCCGCCAGCGGAGAGCCTGTGTCACCGGCAACTATTCGCTGTGAAACTGGCAAGCTGACCGGGACCTGCTGCACATCGGCTGCGCACACGGCATAGCCGTCCATTGCACTATTGGTGGCGGGAGGTACGTTAATGGGAGAGATACAGCCGGTAGCCAGCACCCGGCCATTGGCCTGTTGCAGCGGTAACATCTCCACTTCAGCAACGACGTTTATGGATTCCAGAACGGCGGCAATGGCTTCCGCCATGGGGGTCAGGGGACGGCGATACACTTCAGTCTACTCTCCGGCGATCAGGCAGCATCACTGGCAGCCCTGTCGTCCGGGCCGCGACCTTCCTCACCCTCATCCTCATCCCGGTCTTCCCTTGGCCTGCCTCCGTACAGGCGCTTCACGACTTCCTGCAGATGACCACGCCAGGATTTCTGCTTGATTCCGAACGTGTCGAAGATCTTCTTGCTGGAGAGTGTGGAATTACGAATCTCCGGGGGCCGGGATTCCCGTTGCACAAACTTCATGCTGTCCAGCAACTGGTAGATGTCCTCGTCATAGTTGGCAGCGCATTTAAGGGTGAGTTCTGCAAACTCCGCCTCTTCGCGAGATTCCAGACCACAATAGTGATAGGTGCCCCAGACGTTGGCATCACAGTCGATCTGCTGACACACAGCAACGATCGCAGATGCCATGTCCCCGGTATAGGTCGGGCTGAAGCGTCGCCTGGTTACCTCAACCTCGCCATCGTTGCGCTTGGCAGCGCGAATCCATGACTTGATCAGGCCCCGCTTCCACTTACCGAACAGCCACCCCGGCCGCAGAATCATGTGCGCATTGTGCCGCCGGATAGCCTGCTCCCCGGCCAGCGATGACTGGCCATAGACGCCCTGGGGATTGGGCGCATCATTCTCGTTGTAGCCGAGGCGCTTCTCCCCATCGAACACATAGGCGTTGGAGAGATGGATAATAGGAATATTCAGATGGTCGGCAATCTCCGACAGTGTCGTCGGCAAACCGGCATTGATCCGGTAACAACGATCCGCCGTGGTCTCTGCCCGCCGCAGGGCGCTGTGGTTACCCGAGATAAAATCCGACAGGTTGATGAGCTGGGTAGGTTCATAGTCAGTCACCATCTTGGCGATTTCCACGCCATTATCCGGATCAAAATACTTCTCCGGCGGCGCGAGAAAGCGAATCTTGCGCTTCCGCAAGATCTCAATCAGATCCTTTCCCGTGGGACTACGCGCCCCCGCAATAAACAACCGCAATCTGGTTTCCGCCTTTAAATCAGTAACCTAGCAACCAAGACCCCTAAACTTCAGGCAAACGCAGCCCCAAGTCAAGAGCAGCGCCTGATTGAGAGAAGAAACAAGAACCAGGAAGAAGCAAATTGCGGGGTACTAATCGAAGGGAGCGATGCTGAGGAGCGTCGCGAGGGTGCTAATGACGAGGCAAAAAGCCCTCAACAAGCGGAGCGTACTTGTCAGTACGTGAGCATTGTTGAGGGCTTTTTAACGAAGGCAGTAGTGCCCGCAGCAGCTCCGTTACGCTGCTGACCGGCAGAGATGCGCTCTAGAACGGGATGTCATCGTCGAAGTTGTCGAAATTCTGGGGAGGCGGCGCACTCGACGCCTGTTGACCACCCCCGCCACCCTGCTGAGATCCAGAATGCGACGCAGGCCGATCACCGAAGTCCGCGCCAGCTCCACCACGGGAATCCAGCATCTGCATCTCATTGGCTACGATTTCGGTGGTATAGCGTTTCACCCCATCCTGTTCCCAGGAGCGGGTTTGCAGACGGCCCTCAATGTAAAGCTTGGAGCCCTTCTTGACATATTGCTCGACAATCTCGGCCAGTCGATTAAAGAAAACAACGCGGTGCCATTCCGTCTTTTCCTGCTGCTCGCCGGTATTCTTGTCCTTCCACGTCTCGCTGGTCGCCAGCGAAACATTCGCCACGGCATTGCCGTTGGGCATATACCTGACTTCAGGGTCATTACCCAGATTACCGACGAGGATTACCTTGTTTACACCACGACTTGCCACGCTGTTCTCCCCAACTGAAGTGAAATTTGTTTCCACCGCAAGTCTATACCATCGCTCTTTGTAAGTGGAAATTTCCAGCGAAATGAATCTACGGTTATTGGCTTTTATTGACGCTGGCCGGGATGCCTGGCCGTTCAGAGCAACCGGAGGCGGAGGGTCTGGGTTGAGCGCTCCCTCCACGGGGCCATCCCTGGCCCCGTCCCGCTGCTGTCCCTGCAGCTAGTCGCTCGCACTCAACCCAGACCCTCCCCCTCCTCTTCGAATCTCGTGCGAGGGCATCCCTATCTCGTTTCCTGCTCCATACAACGGGAACACGCAGACTGGCACTGAAGAGCAATGGTTTGTCCTGTAATCTTGGTTGGGACCGTGTCTAGCATGTTCAACTGATGTGCCACGGCATCCCTTTCTTTCACTTTTTCATACAATCAAGATTCGCAGCCTTGCACTGAAGAGCGGTGAATTGTCCGTGAGTGCAGTTTCGGACCGTGCGAGGCATGGATGCCGAGCCCGAGCCCCCAGGGGTGAGACCGAGCGCCTTGCAAGCGCCAGCTTGCAGCGAGTATCAAACGACACCGATCTGTGATCGGTGGCTGGGCCCGGGTTCACGGCGTGTCCGAAACTGCACTCACGGACAATTCACCGCGGCAGAGATTCACCAAGCACAAATTCAAACCCTTACCACCTTTACTCTCGTAAACATAATCTTCGATAATGTCTGGTTTGTTCCTTCACCCGAGATCCGCATGGACAAGATCGTAGTTCGGGGTGCCCGCACCCATAACCTCAAGAACATCAACCTGACAATCCCCAGAGACAAGCTGGTGGTGATCACAGGGCTATCGGGTTCCGGGAAGTCATCCCTGGCATTCGACACACTCTATGCCGAGGGTCAGCGCCGCTACGTAGAGTCGCTGTCCACCTATGCGCGCCAGTTCCTGTCCATGATGGAGAAGCCTGACATCGACCACATCGAGGGTCTGAGCCCGGCAATCTCGATTGAGCAAAAATCAACCAGCCATAACCCCCGCTCAACTGTGGGAACGATCACCGAGATTTACGACTATCTGAGGCTGCTGTTCGCCAGGGTTGGCGAGCCCTATTGCCCGGATCACAAGATCAAACTGGAGGCACAGACCGTCAGCCAGATGGTGGACAAGGTCATGGAACTGCCAGAGGGTACGCGCATCATGGTGCTGGCGCCCATCATCCGCGAGCGCAAGGGTGAGCACCTGCATGTATTCAATGAGTTGCGCACCAGCGGCTTCATCCGGGCGCGGGTCGACGGGCTGGTCTGCGAGATCGAGTATCCACCAGAGCTGGAGAAGAACAAGAAGCACTCAATCGACGTGGTAATCGATCGCCTGAAGATAAAGGATGGCCTGCAACAGCGGCTGGCAGAGAGCTTCGAGACGGCGATCCAGCTGGCAGACGGGCTGGCCATGGTCACCAACATGGATGATGAGTCCGGGGAAGACATGGTGTTCTCCTCTCTGTTCGCCTGCCCGAAGTGTGGTCACAGCATCACCGAACTGGAGCCGCGACTGTTTTCCTTTAATAACCCGGCTGGAGCCTGCTCAAGCTGCGACGGCCTCGGCCTGAAGCAGTTCTTCGATGAGAAGCGCATCATCGTGGATGAGAGCCTGGCACTGGCGGAGGGTGCCATTCGAGGCTGGGATCGGCGCAACATCTATTACTTCCAGATGCTCACATCCCTGGCAGATCATTTTGGTTTCGAAATCGACAAGCCATTCAACAAGCTATCGAAGACGCACCGGGAGATCATTCTGCGAGGCAGTGGCAAGGAAGAAGTTGAATTCGTCTACGTCAATGACCGCGGCAACACCTACACTCGCTCCTATCCCTTCGAAGGCATCCTGCCCAACATGGAACGACGTTACCGGGAAACCGAATCCAATATGGTCCGGGAAGAGCTGGCCAAGTACCTGGCGTCCCAGCCCTGCCCCGACTGTCAAGGTACGCGGCTACGGCGCGATGCCCGCCACGTGTACATCAAGGGTACGAACCTGCCCAGCGTCACCGAGATGACGGTCGCCCAGGCTGCCGATTATTTTGCTGCGCTCAAGCTCACCGGCAAACGCGCGGCGATCGCGGAGAAGATATTGAAGGAACTACAGGATCGGCTGAAGTTCCTCGTCGATGTGGGCCTGAATTACCTGACCTTGAGCCGCAGTGCCGACACCCTGTCCGGCGGCGAGGCGCAGCGTATTCGGCTGGCCAGCCAGATAGGCGCGGGCCTGGTGGGGGTTATGTATATCCTGGATGAGCCCTCAATCGGCTTGCACCAGCGGGACAATAATCGATTGCTGAACACCCTGTTTCACCTGCGCGATCTCGGCAACACGGTAATCGTCGTGGAACATGACGAGGAAGCCATCCGCAGCGCCGACCATGTCATCGACATTGGCCCAGGTGCCGGTGTACACGGCGGAGAGATTGTCGCCGAGGGCCCGGTGGAGAAAATTGAGAAGTCGAAGAACTCCTTGACCGGCAAATATCTCTCCGGCAAGGAGACCATCGCCGTACCGAAGAAACGCATTCCACGGGATGACAAGAAAATACTGAGCCTGAAAGGCGCCAGTGGTAACAATTTACAGGGCGTGGACCTGAACATTCCCATAGGCCTGTTTACCTGCGTCACCGGGGTATCCGGTTCAGGCAAGTCCACGCTGATCAACAACACGCTCTATCCCATCACTGCGACGAAACTGAACAAGGCGACAACCCTGGATCCGGCGCCCTATGAAGAGATATCGGGGCTCAACCATCTCGACAAGGTGGTGGATATCGACCAGAGCCCGATCGGTCGCACTCCACGCTCCAATCCCGCGACCTATACCGGTATTTTCACCCCAGTGCGGGAGCTATTTGCGGGCACCCAGGAGGCGCGCAGCCGCGGATACAAGCCAGGACGCTTCAGCTTCAATGTAAAGGGTGGCCGCTGTGAAGCCTGCCAGGGTGATGGCGTGGTAAAAGTCGAGATGCACTTCCTGCCCGACGTGTATGTGGCCTGCGATGTGTGTCGTGGCAAACGCTATAACCGGGAGACACTGGAGGTTAAGTACAAGGGCAAGAATATTAACGAGGTGCTGGAGATGACTATCGAAGATGCCCGCGAATTCTTTGATGCCGTGCCGGCCATAGCCCGCAAGTTACAGACCCTGATGGACGTCGGCCTCTCCTACATCTGCCTCGGCCAGTCGGCCACGACCCTGTCTGGCGGGGAAGCGCAACGGGTGAAGCTCTCCCGCGAACTTTCCAAGCGGGATACGGGCAAGACCCTGTATATTCTTGATGAACCCACTACCGGCCTGCACTTCCACGACATCAAGCAGTTACTGGCCGTGCTGCATCACCTGCGGGACCATGGCAATACCATCGTGGTCATCGAGCACAACCTGGATGTAATCAAAACTGCGGACTGGATCGTCGATCTTGGGCCCGAGGGCGGCAGCGGCGGCGGCAGGATCATTGCCGAAGGCACACCGGAGCAGGTGGCCAAGAAACGAGGATCCCACACAGGAAAATTCATCAAGAGCACCCTGGCTGCCTGAGCAATGAGACAAATTTCTTAATTTAGAACAAAATAACCAGGCGCAATCCAGAATAGTCTGGGGGTTAACACACAAGTAAACAGGATCAAGATCATGCAGAGACGTCGCTTCTTGCAGAACTCAGCCGTTTTAGGAGGAGGCCTTGCCATTCCCCTGACTACCCTGGCGCAATCAGGTTCCGATACAAGCGAGCTGCGAATTCCACCGCTGCTCAACGGAACAATGGATGAGGGACGGCGCCGTTATGCCCTTAACATGCAAGCGGGTAACAGCGAGTTCTTCAGCGGCGTCACTACCCCGACGCTGGGTCTCAACGGCGATTTCCTCGGGCCCACACTTCGATTGCGCAGGGATGAACGGGTAACCCTGTCCGTCAACAACACTCTGAATGAACCTGCCACTCTGCACTGGCATGGCTTGCATGTGCCTGCCGCGGCGGATGGCGGTCCGCACCAGGTCATCCAGGCTGGCACCCAATGGGATGCCAACTTCCTGGTGGATCAGGATGCCGGCACGTTCTGGTATCACTCTCATCTGGAGGGCCGCACTGGCGAGCAGGTCTACCGCGGTCTCGCCGGCATGCTGCTAATCGAGGATGAGCATAGCGACAGCCTGGAAATACCAGCCGAATACGGAGTCGACGATATCCCGGTCATCATCCAGGATCGAAATTTCAATGCCGACGGCAGCTTTCGCTACACCAGCTCACGCATGGACTCCATGTTGGGCCTGTTCGGCAACACGATCATGGTGAATGGCACGATCAACCCCCATTTCACTCCTTCCACACGGAAGGTCCGGTTCCGGATGCTCAACGGTTCCAACGCCCGTACCTACAACCTGACCTTCAGTGACAACCGGGAGATGCAGCAGATAGCCTGCGATGGTGGCTTCCTCGGATCACCTGTCTCCATGCGTCGCCTCGAACTGGCGCCGGGAGAACGCTGTGAAATCGTCGTGGATTTCTCCGATGGCCGGCCGGTTGACCTGATCAGCCTGCCCATCGATGCCGATTCACCGTTCCGCACCATTGGCATGATGGCCAACATGCACACCATGAATCAGCAACGCTTTCACATCATGGCCATTCGTCCACAGTCGAATCTCGACGCTTCGTCCGATATACCAACCCTGCTGCATTCCATGCCCCCGCTGGAGCCCGAATCGGCCGATCGTGTGCGCCAGTTCACCCTGACCATGGCCATGGGTATGGGTCGTATGGGCGGAGGTGGCGGTGGAGGCCCCGGCCGGGGCGGAGGCATGGGTGGTATGGGTCCCATGTTCGCCATCAATGGCAAGGCCATGGATATGAACAGGATCGATGAACGAATACCTGTCGGCTCAACGGAGATCTGGGAAATCAGTAACGAGTCCATGATGATGCACCCCTTTCACATTCATCATGGCCAGTTCCGCATCATCAGCAGCAACAATCGGGCGTGGCCGGAACATGAGCATGCGTACAAGGACACCGTGAAGGTTGGTCCCGGGCAGACGGTAAGGGTGTTGATGAAGTTTTACGACTTCGCCGATTCCGAACGGCCTTACATGTACCACTGCCATATCCTCGAGCATGAGGATGCAGGCATGATGGGGCAGTTCGTAGTCGAGTAACTTGGCTGGCCCCGGTCGGGATCTTTGATGTACAGGCGAGCGGCTTATCTTGAGGCGCTCGCTCTATTGATCAAATATTCAGCAAGAACTGCACAATTCTTGTGCAGCTACCATCCATTCTTTTCCTAATTTCCCAAATTGGCAAAAAAGCCTTGGGTGTCCCTTTTTGTCTATGACAAAATCGTGACAACCGATTGGCGTTCTCCTGCATGGATACTGGAAGAATCAGCCCAAACCCGGCTTGGCTCCTAGGTTTCAGACTACGATAGTTCGTTCACCATGATCATCGGTGTCACGAAAATGAAACCACTGGCCTAATAAAATTACGCTGTTTACATGGATTTGCCGGATCAAAGGCGCAGTGACGCGCTCCATAAAAACAACACGCGTTCGGTCGGTTACTAAACAACAATCTTTCCCAATCTATCTATCAGGAGGAGCACATGCGCTTACCACGTAGTGCAAAGAAACTGCTGTGTACTTCTGTACTGTTGGCACTTGGAGCGACATCCACTGAGCTGGCAGCACAGGACACATCATCCGCGATCCGCGGTCGTCTCGTAGACGGCTCTGGCAACCCACTCGTTAATGCCACTGTCGTTGTGGAAGACACACGGACTGGCGCGAGCCGAACCTTGCAGTCCAACAACACCGGTACATTCTATGCGACCAACCTGCCTGTGGGTGGTCCCTACACTGTAACCATCAACGGTAACAAGACAGTCACCGTGGACTCCATCCAACTGGGTGATGTGTACAACCTGACTGTGGACATGTCCGCCCCCAGCAATATCGAAGAGATTATTGTCTTCGGTGAAGCGAATACCTTCGTCGATGTCGCCGCGGGCCCGGCTGCCACCTTCGGACAGTTCGAGCTGGACACCATGGTCGCTTACAACCGGGATATCCGCGACGTGTACTCCCTGGACCCACGCTTCAACATCGACGGTGATGCCCGTGACTCCCAGGTAAACTGCATCGGTAAACACCCCCGCTTCAACAGCATCAGCATCGACGGTGTAGCCCAGAACGACCGCTTCGGCCTGAACAGCAATGGCTACGCAACGGCTACTGGTATGCCTTTCCCCTATGCCGCGGTCAGCCAGGTTTCTGCAGAGCTGGCGCCATTCGATGTGACTTATGGTGGCTTCAGCGCCTGTAATGTGAATGCGGTAACCAAGTCTGGCACCAATGAGTGGACAGGCAACGCCTTCTTCGAAGGCACCAACGATGGCCTGCGTGGCGACTCCCTGACGCAAAAGGACGGCACCGTCTCCACATTCTCGACCCCGAGCTACGACGAGGAATACTACGGTTTCAGCGTCGGCGGCCCACTCATCCGGGATCGCCTGTTCATCTTCGGCGCCTATGAAGAAACTGAATCCCCGGAGTTCATCGCTCAGGGCTTTGCAGGTTCCAGCAACGGCGAAGAGCGACCCTGGCTGGACCAGGCAACCTTTAACCGCGTGCAATCCATTGCCAATAACCTGTACAACTACGATCCAGGTGGCCAGGCCAGCGACGGCACCCAGGCCACGGAGAGCTATATCCTGCGTCTGGACTACAACATCAATGAAAATCACACAGCCGCATTGATCTACAACTATTATGACGGCCTGGAAGATCGCGCCTCCGACAGTGACAGCAACGAATTTGAATTCGCCAATCACTATTACAGGAAAGGCGCAGAGCTGGAAACCTGGACCGCTAAACTGCAGTCCCAATGGACTGATGCCTTCTCCACGGAGATATTCGTAAACACCAACGAAATGGTCGACTCCCAGGTAACAGTGGGGCCTGGTGACTTCGGTGACCACCAGATCAGTGTCGGCAGAAACGTCATCTATCTGGGTGCCGACGATTCCCGGCAAGCTAACCAACTGAACTGGGAGTCCAGTTTCTACAAGTTCACGGGTGAGTATCTGGTCGGCGATCACATCATCACGGCTGGCTTCGAGCGCGACGAACTGGATGTGTTCAACCAGTTCGTTCAACACTCCCGCGGCGGTGAATGGGATTACTTCGATGATTCGGCCAACAATCCTGCATTCTGTGATGCCCTGAGCGCGCAGGGTCGCTTCGATGATCCCAACTGCAGTCTGTCTGGTATCGACAAGTTTGAACTGGGTCGACCCAGCCGCATCTACTACGGTAGCGGTGGTGGTTCCAACGATCCGGCCGATGCCTCGGCGCGTTTCAACGTGAACACCAATATGTTCTACCTGCAGGACGAGTGGTACATCCCGCAGTACAACCTGACTCTGGTTGGCGGCTTGCGCTATGAGCAGATGGACATGTCGGACCGTCCTAACTTCAACCAGGCCTTCACTGACCTGAACGGTGGCCTGCGCAACGACGCCAACCTGGATGGTGTTGATCTGTGGATGCCACGCCTCGGATTCACCTGGGAAGCAAACTACAATCTGACCGTGCGCGGTGGTATCGGTCTCTACTCCGGCGGTAACCCCAATGTTTGGGTAACCAACGCCTGGAGTAACGACGGCATCAGCAACGTGCAGTTGCAGTACCGCAACTTCAGCGGCGCCCAGTCTGTATTCTCCGACGTTCCGTTGAGCGGCGCAGGTCGTCCTGGTTACGACGTGCCCCAGTCCCTGGTTGACCAGGTAGCAGCAACTACTGCAGCCAACGCCAGCGACAGCTTCCTGGCCCTGATCGACCCGAACTACGAGCAGCCCTCAGAGATGAAATATGCCCTGGGTGCCACGTATACATTCGACAGTGGCTTGACCGTGGATGGCGACATCCTGTACTCCAGACAGCGTAATCCTGCCTACTACGAGGATGTGTCCCAGTCCCAGGTGGGAACCACCGCCGCTGGCCAACCCATCTTTGACTTCGTGCGCGGCGAGGAAAATTACATGCTGACCAATGCCAACACCGAAGGTGAAGGCCTGGCATTGTCACTTGTTGCCAAGCATCAGTACGATTGGGGTCTGGACTGGACTCTGGGTTATGCCTATACAGACCAGACAGATGTGTCTCCGATGACATCATCTGTGGCGGGATCGAACTTCGACAACCTGACCCTGACCACACTGCTGGATCCTCTGCCCGCGACTTCCGACTATGTGTCTCCCCACCGCTTCACAGCGCGGGTGAGCTATGGTCGTGATTTTATTCCCGGCCATGAGACACGGGTTACTGCATTGTTCTATCGCAAGAAGGGCCAGCCACAGAGTTTTGTAATGAGCTCTGGCGATCTTGAAGGTGATGGTTTCTTCGGTCGGCACCAGCTGTATGTGCCCGGATTGAATGATCCCAATGTGGTTCTGGAGCCAGGCTTTGATGTTAATGCCTGGGCCCAGTTCATTCAGGACAACGGCTATGCACAGTTCGCGGGTGGCTTCGTACCACGTAACGAGTCTTTCTCGGACTGGTCTTCCCGCATGGATCTGCGAATCGATCAGGAAATTCCGCTGATTTTTGGAACCAGGGCCCGTGCCTATTTGAAAGTCTACAACCTGTTAAACCTGCTCAACGACGAATGGGGTGTGCAATACGACAATGAGTTCTTCGCTCAACCTGTTGTCACCTCTTCGCTCGATGCCCAGGGTCGCTATGTATTCGAGAGCTTCCGACCGGATACGATTACCGACCTGCGTGAAAACGCTTCCCTCTACGAAATTCGATTGGGTATACAGTTCGAATTCTAAGTCTGATTAGAACCTCGAAACCAAAAGCCCGGTTACTCTGGAGTAACCGGGCTTTTTTTTTGAGCAGGGTAAAGCAGTAGAAGTCGCAGTTGGATTCAGCGAATCGAGACTGCTAATCCAATACCTTGAACACTGGATAATCTATCTGCCCATCTGCCGCAAACCCAGGCTTCAGATATTCATCGAACAAGTTCCAGTAAGCAAGGCTGTCGTCAGATTCAGGCTCCAACAGGTAGAAGATCAGGTTCGCCAGGCGATGATTCATGGAGACGATGAAGTCGCCCCGGGAGAAGACCCGGGTCTCATTGCGATAGCTGCCCGAAAGCAGGGAATTGCGATGACCATTCTGCACGAATGACTGCTCGCCAATCGCGTCGATGACAAAGGTCTGGCCATTGAAGCTGGAGTCAGCCTCCAGGGTTTCCACCCAGATACCATGCTCCTGAAGTTTATTCGCCAGACCCGAAAAGGCCGCACTGAAGACGTAGGCACTCGGCACAGTCGCCGTTTGCGTTGCTGCGAAGGCATTGTAATTGGCCACTCCCTCTATTGTGACCAATTCTGAACTGCGCACGAAATCCTGTGTACCGTCTGCCTTCTGGTAGGGGATATAGCTGTAGGTGAGCAGATCGAGCGGCTCGTCCCTGGGCACCATTTCAAACTTCACACCTTTCTCCGTGCCGATTGTATTTTCGGCTACCCGGCTATCGGCCTCTCGATTGATGCGCCGAATCTCCTGCCCGTGTACACGAGTGTATTCGAGAATTTCCTCGACGAAGGCATTGGCGGCATGTACCCGCTTGTAAAACCTGTCATGGGAAAAGGTTTCGCTGAGAATGGCCATACGATTACGCAGCGCCATATTATTGGTAAGGTAACGTGGCGCATGATGAAAGGTGCGCAGCTCGGCAGGTGGCCAGTCCCGGTAGTCATAGCCCCCATACCAGCCGAAATCCAGATCAAACTTGTCTTTCACAGATTGCTGTATCGCAGGCAACATGATCTCACTGGTATAGTCAGAGGTCATCGAATCACCCGCAGTATGATACGAATGTGCATAGGTCAGGGAGTAACCGTGCCAGGTGCCATTTGTTGTGTGCAGGTCTACCAGAAGGTCAGGATCCCAGCGCTGAATGACGTTTTCATAAAGTGCCCGTGTCTCATCTGCCTCCACGATCATGCCGTCACGATTCAGGTCATAACCATGGGCTGTGCGGATGCCGGTCATCACTGGACTGAGTTCCTGGTTAGGACGCGTATTCTCCGCCATGGCATCGTTGCCGTCGGCGTTGTAGACAGGAACGAATATCAGGATCTGGTTTTCCAGTAGGTGTTGCTTGTCGCCGTAGAGGATATCCCGCATGGCGATGAGGGAGGCTTCCTTCCCTTCAACTTCCCCGCCATGAATATTGCCCTGGATGTAGATCACAGGTTTGCCACTGACAGCAGCCTGCTGCGGGCTGCTCAGTGGCGGGTCTGCCAGAACGACTATAGGCACTTGCCGTCCTTCCCGGGTCAGCAGTAGAGTCTCCCGATGCATGAGGGTTGTCTTCTGATCCAGCGCATCGATAACCGAAATCACCTCATCGAAGGTCGATGTGCGCTCGTAATTGCTCAACTCAGCCGTTGTCATCATGGCTTCATCGAACACCTGTACCTGGGCAACTCCGGAGATGGCTCCAAACAAACTGCAGATGGCTATTGTGCTGCGCCCGAACATGGCTACCCTCGCAACGAATTCTGAAAACTGTAGAGTCTACCGGTATTGCGATTTATAAGCAGCGCCCTGCAACCAGGGGAAAATTGCCAGTTACCTGCGCGAACCGGGAAAAGTTAACCTATACTGGGGCTTGCCGATATTTTCCGAGCTGAGCATGCACGACTCTCTGCTTCTCCTGACCATCATTGACCTGCTAATCCTGGCAGCCATCGTTTTTGGGGGGGCTTCGTCTGCATGCGCTGAGCCGGCAGTTCGGAAGCCAGGGAATGGGCATAAGCCTGGTCCTGGCAGGCTTCGCCGCGATCGGCTCCTACTTCCTGTTGGAGGTCTTCGCAATCTGGATTCTTCCCGTTCTTGCAGGGATCCAATTTGCGACACAGGTATCGGATCTGCTGCGCTTCGATTTGCGGACCTACTTTAATCTCACCGCTGCGGTCCTGATCGCTATTGGCATTCAACGATTGACCTCGTATCTGTTCGCCACCCAGGCCGAACTGGGTCGCAAGGCCGAACAGGCCCGGGTCAAGGAGGCCGAAAATCGGGTCCTCCTCGCCCAGCTCCACCAGAATCAGAAGGTTGAATCCCTGGGTACCCTGGCAGGCGGTATAGCCCACGACTTTAACAATATCCTGTCATCGATCATCAATAGCGCCGAACTGCTGCAGATCTATGTGGGTGATGATGAGAAGGCGAGGAGAAATACGGATCGAATCATCAACAACGGGAAGAAGGCATCGAACCTGATTCGCCAGATTCTCACCTTCAGCCGCATGGACAGCCAGGAATTGAAATCCTGGGACCTGTCCAGACTGGTTGCTGAAGACCTGGAAATCGTGCGCGCTACTATCCCCAGTTACATCGAGATCGAAACGGAACTGGATTCGGACATTGGAACGGTTCTCGCCGATCGTACCCAGATCAGCCAGTTAACCCTGAATCTCATAACCAATGCCTATCACGCGATAGGCGACCAGCCGGGCAAAATCACGGTTTCGGTGAAGCGCAGCAATCTTGCTGAGTGCAAGACAAATGTAAACCAGTCAGGATACCCGGAGAGTGTTGCAGTCATAGTCAGCGATAATGGCTGTGGCATGGATGAAGCCATTCAGCAACGCATGTTCGATCCCTTCTTCACCACCAAGGAAGTCGGCAAGGGCACGGGCCTCGGCCTGTCATCGGTGCACGGCATCGTGGAGAGCCACAATGGGGCGATCTCCGTGGATTCCAGCCCCGGCTTGGGCACGACCATCAGGGTATGTTTCCCGGTAAGCGCTGGCACTGAGGAAATCGAGAAGGCCCCGGAAAGGATAACAAGCGCCTTTGGCAAGGTTATCCTGCTGGTGGAAGACAACCAGGAATTGGGCAGCCTGATCAAGGAGCACGTGGAGCGCCAGGGGAATCAGGTAGATCACCTGACGGACGGAGTCGCGGCTTTCGAAAAGTTCCTGTCCAGGCCCGATCACTATGATCTGGTCATCACCGACCAGGCCATACCCAGCCTGTCCGGCCGGCAACTGGCAGAGAAGCTGCTGCGATCCAATCCCGACTTGCCCATTCTGCTGATGACGGGCTACAGCGAGTCTATTTCCGAGTCCCAGGCAAAATCCATGGGCATCATGGAATTCATTCTGAAGCCCTTCTCACTGGCGGAACTGGACAGGAGTGTTGCCAATTGTACGGGGGTTCAGGCCGACTCCCGCCTGCCCGAAGTCCAGTTCAGCGAAGCCTGAACAAGCGCTCCGTATGCCCTTTTTGCGGTGAGCTGCCGCCGCATTTGTAACAGTTTGCAATTTTCCACCCTTCACAATTACTGATATCCGCCGCAATGCCCCGTAATTCGGGCCTTCCAGCCTTCCACCGCAAACCCGTTTTATTGCATTCGAGGGCAAAAAAGCATAGCCTCAAGAGTTGATATAACTGCCTTTCAGGCACATCAAAACTGGCTGGGGACTCCACGGGACTCCCTTGCCCTCCCATAACAAAAAACGGAGCAATGTCAGTGAATCCCAAACTAACACGCAGACGTTTTATCAAGGGGGTCATATTTTCCGGAGCAGCCGCGACCACCGGCGCCGGAATGTACCTCGCCAATGCCCAGTCCGGGCAAGGTGCCGCCGAGCGCTTGATAACCCTAAACATTAACGGGCGCAGCCGCCCCGTTGACGTGATGCCTACGGAAACACTCGCTTATACCCTGCGCTACAAACTCGACCTCACCGGCACCAAGATTGGCTGCAACCGGGGCGAATGCGGGGCTTGTACGGTACTGATCGATGGTGTCGCCAACTATGCCTGTTCTGTGCTCACCCACAACGTAAAGGACAAGGCAGTGATTTCCATCGAAGGCATCAAGGCCACTGATGGCACCCTGCACGCAGTGCAGCAGGCCTTCATCGACGAGAATTCACCGCAGTGCGGTTTCTGCACACCCGGCCAGATCATGTCGGCCGTGGCCTTGCTCAACAGCAACCCTACTCCCACCCGGGAACAAGTTCGCGCCGGCCTGTCAGGAAACCTGTGCCGCTGCGGTGCCTATGAACATTACATAAACGGCGTACTTCGCGCCTCGGGGCAGCTGGCATGAGTACACATATTGGAAAGAACTTCACTCCGCCCTGTATCGAGGGCAAGGTAACCGGCGAGATCAAGTACGCCGAGGACTACAAGGCAGAGGGCATGGTCTACGCCCGCCTGCTCACCAGCCCGATGCCCAGTGGCCGGGTAGTGAACATCGATGCCAGCGAAGCGCTGCGCATGGATGGCGTGGTTGGAATCTTTACCGCTGATGATCTGCCGCCTGTCGCTCCGCCGGCAAATCCAGCCCTGGCTTCTGATTACATTACTTATGTTGGCCAGCCTATCCTGGCAGTAGCAGCCATTTCTGAGGAAATCGCAGAATCTGCACTGGATCGCATCCGGGTCGATTTCGAGCGTCGCCCATTTGTGGTCGACCCCCTCGACAGCCTGTCTCCGGGCGGCCCCGACGCCTATCCTGAAGGTAATGCCCTCGTGCGTACCCAGGAGGAAGGTCCTGAAGGCTCACCCATCGTGGGAGCCCAGATCAAGAGCATCAAGTGGCCGCAGAGCGCCATCGATGCGCTGAAGGCTGGTCGCGAGCCAGTGGGCGGCGAGTTCACCGATGAGTGGTCATTCGGTGACATCGAGGCAGGCTTTGCCGAGGCGGCGGCCATTATCGAAGAGCCCTTCGTCACCATGGGTTACCCCCACCATTCCCTGGAAGCCCGTACCTGTATGGCTTACTGGGAAAATGGCAAGTGCTACTTCCACGGCTCATCCCAGAGCCAGAGCGCCAACAACGCGGGCCTGGCCCGTATGCTGAACATCGATCTTGCTGATCTGGTGTTCATCAATGAGGCTACTGGTGGTGGTTTCGGCTCCAAGATTGGTCCCTACCCCTACATGGCAATCTCCGGCAACTTCGCCCGCGTGCTGAATCGTCCGGTACAACTGCGCATTACCCGCGAGCAGGAGTTCTACATAGGCTCTGCCCGTTCCGGTATGCAGGGCTGGATCAAGGTAGGGGTGAAGGAAAACGGCAAGGTCTCAGCAGTAGACCTGGTTATCGTCAACGACGGCGGCATGACCGGCGGCGGCAGCGGTAACTCCTCTGCACAGCACGTTACCGTGGCCTACCAGCCCGAGAACATGCGTTTCCGCCATATCTCGGTTTACACCAACACGACGCCGCGCGGTGCACAACGTGGTCCGGGCCAGAACGAAATGGCCTCGGTGCTGGCCCCCATGACCGACAAGCTGGCAGAAGCCATCAACATGGATCGGGTTGCCTTCCGCAAGGTTAACGTTCTGGACAGCGATGGCTTCCAGGGCGGTAGCCAGGGTCCGGTTACCAGCGCCTTCGTGCGCGAAGCACTGGACCAGGGAGCGCGCGCGTTCAACTGGGCCGAGCGCAGCGCCCTGCCTAAAGACAAGGGCGGCAGCATCCGTCGCGGTGTAGGGGTTGGCCTCGGTTATCACGGCGCTGGTGGTCGCGGTTATGACGGCCTGTTGCGCATCGGCACCGATGGCAAGCTCTACATCCACAGTGGTGTGGGCAACCTGGGAACCTATTCCTACGCAGCCACCTGTCGTGCGGCTGCAGAGGCATTGCAGGTACCCTGGGAGCGTTGTGAAATCGTGCGCGGTCGTTCCGACCGTCACCTGCCACACAGCTCCGGCCAGGGTGGCTCAAACACGATCTTCACCCACACCCGTACCAACTGGGTCGCTGCCCAGGACGCCATTCAGAAGCTGAAAGAAATTGCAGCGACTGACTTCGGCGGCAGTGCAGAGGATTACGACATCGGTAATGAGACTGTGTTCAACATCGCCGATCCCAGCAAGAGCATGTCCTATGGACAGGCGGCGCAACGCGCCATGGAACTGGGTGGCAAGTTCAGCGGTGAAGAATACCCCGACGATATCAATCCTCTGACCCAACTCGCCGTGCAGGGTCTTGCCGGCACCGGACTCGTAGGTGTCGCCAAGGACAACCTGCCAGGGGTTGGACAGCCTCCAGGCAATGTGGTCGGATTCATGGAGATCGAACTGGACACCGACACCGGCAAGGTCAAGGTTCTGGATTACGCCGCCGTGGCCGATTGTGGCACGGTGGTACACCCGAAGAACTTCGACAACGCCATGCGTGGCGGTATGGTCTGGGGTATCGGACTCACCAACTACGAACGCCATGTCTACGATCCACAGAATGGTCTGCCGGCGAACACGGGTCTGTATCAGTGTAAGCCACCTACCAACCAGGACGTACCGATCGAAACCTATGCCGGCGGGGTGAATATCCCTGACCCGCAGAATCCGACCGGCGGTCGTGGTATCGGTGAACCTACCCAGGGCGCAGCAGCGGCCGCACTGGCCAGTGCGATTCGTGATGCACTGGGCGGGCACATGTTCAACACCGCTCCCACCACCACGGACATGATCATTAACCACCTGGCCGGTAACGAAATCAGTTCCGGAACGGGTTCCCTTCGAACCAACACTTTCTGAGGTCAACCATGCCAGCACATGATGTAATGCCAAATATGGATCTGTACCAGCCGGTACAGGTTGAAGATGCGCTTGCCATTGCTGACCGCCTCGCCGAAAGAGGTTGGTTAGTTGGTGGCGGCCAGGACACCTACGGATGGTTGAAGGACCGGGCGAAGTCTGCCGACGCCCTGATCGACCTGAGTGGCATCGAGTCACTCAGGGGAATCCGGGAAACGGCAAACGGTATCGAGATCGGCGCCCTCACCACCCTCACCGAAGTGGCTGAAAGCGAAATCATCCATAACAGCTATTCCCTGTTGTCACAGGCAGCCGCCGTGGTTGCCAGCCCCCAGATCCGCAACATCGGAACCCTCGGCGGCAACGTGTCCCAGGACGTACGCTGCTGGTACTACCGCCGCGGTCTGTCTTGCTACAGGGCCGGCGGTAACCTCTGCTACGCCGACACCCCACAGGGTATGAATCGTGAGCACGCACTGTTCGAACAGAGCCGCTGTGTTGCCGCGGGTGCCTCCGATACTGCACCTGCCCTGGTGGCACTGGATGCCACAATGGTGATTCAAAATCTGGATGGAACCCGCACCGTGTCGGCCGAAGATTTCTTCGTCGGACCGGCCAACGACATCGAAAGCACCACCGTATTGCGCCCCGGCGACATTCTTACTGCCGTAAGAATTCCCAACACCTGGGCGAATGCCACGTTCTACTGGGAAAAGGTTGCAGACCGCAATGTCTGGGATTTCTCCCTGGTAAATGTCGCGGCGGCGTTTAAAGTCAGCGGTGGCACGATTCAGGATTCCCGAATCGTTGCCGGCGCCGTGCAGACCACTCCACGCAGATTGACCAACGTGGAGGCAGCGGTTCGCGGCCAGGCCAAGAACGCGCAAACTGGTGAATCGGTTAAGGCACTTGCTGCCGAGGGTGCGCGCACCCTGGCACACAATGGCTTCAAGGTTCCGCTTCTGCAGAATCTTGTGAAGAGAGCCATCAGCGCCTAGGTAAATCCTGGCAATCAATTGCCAGATACTTAACAAGAAAGGGGCCAGATTATTAGATCCGGCCCCTTTTTTTTGGATCATTGCGGATTTCCGGGAATTGTGACCAAGCCCTGCTCGTGGGGGCTGGTTGTAGTATCGTCAGATCATCCTTGCAGGCTGTGGTCGTGCCGGACCGAGAAAATAGGGACAGATTTATTTTTTTCTTAAAAAATAAATCTGTCCCTATTTTCTCGGTTCATCGCGAGATTGCGAGAATCATGAAGAGGCCTAGACTATGGAATTGTAGATTGTGTCCTCCTGCAGGATGGGATCATGCCCAACAGGAGGGAAGAGAAAATCTCGACGACCCGGCTATCACTGACCAAGCAGCTGTGGGGAAGGCAGGTGAAAGCAAGCAGGTGGTTTAGACTAATGAAAAAATCGACTTCAGGGGCAGCCTTTCCGGCCACCCCGGTCGATTTTTTCATAACAGACTTTATCTGCCATTTAAGGGATTTGATAGATCAGGTTACCCACGAAATATCCCGTGGTAAGAATGCACAGGTAGAGGCCAAAAATTGTGGCCACCACAGGTACCAGATTGTAACGATGCTCTTCTGTGTTTGCTGTAGCTGTGGACATATCGATTCCTCCTCTAACATGTCTCTATCATGGTGAGGAGAATACAGACTTCTGCACAAACAGATTTTGATTCAGATCAGTAAAACGATCGGGGGCTTATCGGCAGGGCCGGACCGCCTTGTGCAGCACTTCCCGTAGTTCAGCATGCAGGAACGGTTTCTTCAGGAAACCGTTCATGCCCAATTTGGCCATTTCTTCGGGGCTTTCTGACACCACATTGGCCTTCACGGCAATGACCGGAGTCTTCGCCTTGATGCCATGCATGGCACGTATCCGGCGAGCCGCAGAGACACCATCCATCACTGGCATTTGCAGATCCATAAAAACGGCACTGACTTCGTGATTTCCCATGTAATCCAGGACTTCACGCCCGTTGGACAGAGTGACTACCTCATGCCCGTCTTCCTCGAGCATCCTGCACAAGACCATACGATTTACCGCATTGTCATCCGCGACGACAATAGACAGTTGGGGAAGCTGATGTTCGTTTTCCCTCTTTGGTCGCTTCAGTGGCGCAGGACAGGCATCCAGGGGCAGAAACACGGTGAAGGTGGTTCCGCGGCCCGGCATGGAATCGACCATGATCTTGCCCTTCATGGCGTTCACCAGCTTCTTGACGATCGTCAGCCCAAGCCCGGAACCGCCAAACTTGCGCTGGGTCGAGACGCTAGCCTGTACGTAGGGTTCAAACAGGCTGGCCAGGGCATCCTTGGCGATACCGATTCCGGTATCGGCAATCTTGATGCGTATGCGTTCCAGTGAGGTATCGACGGTTATGGATATCTCTCCGCTATTGGTAAATTTAACAGCGTTCCCAACCAGGTTGAGAATGATTTGCCGCAACCGGGTCGGGTCACCCTTTACCCAGGTTGGAATATCATCTTCCAATATCACAGTGAACTTGACGCCCTTCTCACGAGCCTGAAAATTAAGCGCCGCAGTGGTCGTCGTCACCAGTTCACGCAAGTCCACCGGAATCTCTTCCAACTGGATGCTGTCTGAATCGAGACGAGACAGGTCCAACACGTTATTAACCAGTTCCATCAGGGTTTCACTACTGCGAAGCACTACGTTCACGAGTTCCTGCTTCTTCTCCGACAGTCCGCCGTCTCGTTGCAGCAATTGGGAGGCACCGATGACGCCATTCAGCGGTGTTCGAAGTTCGTGACTCATAGCGGCGAGAAACGTGGCCTTGGCCTCTTCTGAGCGCCTCGCTTCAGCTTCGGCAAGGGCGCGGTCATGCACCTCCTTTTCCAGCAGGCTGACTGCCGAGCTAAGGCGTTGCTCGGCATTATGCTGACCAGTGCGAAATACAAAGATTGCCCCGGTTAACATGATGAGCACCATGGTGGCTTCAAATGCCAGGGTAAGCGGTTGTATGCCGATCTGTCCTGGACCAAATTCAAATACATAGCCTGTGGAGTGCAGCCAGGCGAACAACCAAAGGGTGATACCACAGACTACCGCCCACACCACACCGGCCAGTCGTCCCGACACAAGGGTGCCAATGGCTGGCAGGCACAACAACCATGCCCAGGTATGACCACCCAGGCCAACCGTCAGCATGGCCATTACCATGACAGCGAAGAAGGCAATAATCGACAGATTGGACGCCAGTTGCTGATGACCAGTATAGGCCTGTACGTAGAGACTGATGATCAGCACAACGATGGCAGCTGCGATATAGAGATTGTCGCGCTCACCACCGGTAAAGTAATTGGAAACGATCAGGGCCAGGGCCACGGGGACGACGCAGAAAATGGTGCTGGCGAGTGTGCGTCGCTCACGCAGGTTGATCAGGCTGGCGGTTTCAGGGTCCAGGCCGCCATTCCAGAGAAATCGCAGGTGCTTGATCATAGAGGTAATGTTGGGCGTTTGTTGCTGTTTTCTTTTAGTTGGAGCTTTTCTTACAAGCTTTTCCTACAAGGCGACGCGACCTGGCCCTTGTGGCATTTTCCCTCGATGTCAGACCGCCAAACCGATGCGCGCTCCGAGTCCGCAACCCTAGCACAAATACTACGCCACAATAAGTGACCGCGTGATGAATACAAGAAAGTTTTCGATAAAGTGCCGGTGACCTAATCGGTACCGTTGAGGTGGTTGCTGGCTATCTCGAAGACAGCGCGAAACCAGGCTGGATTGTCATTGAGATTTGGCACCAGGACGAATTCACGGCCTCCGGCCTGTTCGAACTCGTGGCGGTATTCCTTACCAATCTCGAACAGGGTTTCCAGACAATCACTTATGAAAGAGGGAGTGACCACGGCGAGGCGCTCGACCCCCTTCTCCCGTAAGGCCAGGATATGTTCATCAAGATAGGGCTGGGTCCAGGGTAAGGGTCCGAATCGAGACTGAAAGGCCATGGAATAGAATGCCGGATCCCAACCGAGACTCTCGGCAATACCCCTCGTAGTCTGCACACATTGCATACGGTAACAGCGACGGTTTTCGCTTCGAACCTGTTCACAACATTCACCGAATCGACACACCCCCGCCTTGTCAGCTTTCAGGATAGTCTTCTCGGGCACCCCGTGGTAACTGAAGATTACGTGATCCACGGCATCGGTGGAGAGTTGCTGGCCAAGCAAGCTGACCCAGGCCTTGATAAACGCCGGTTCCTGGAACAGATCTTCCACGAAATGCAGTTGCGGCTGACTCTTCCACTTGCGCGCAGCCTGCTGCACGGCGTGGAAAATGGACTCGGTCGTTGCCGACGAATACTGTGGAAACATCGATAGCAGGACTATTCGCTCCACGCCTTCAGCCTCCAGTTCCGCCATCACTTCACCGACAAGTGGCGAACTGTATGCCATCGCATTGCGAACCAGCACAGTCTCCTGTGCCTCATCGAAATTCGCCTGCACAGATTGCTGCATGCGGTTTGCATAGACCTGCAGGGGCGAGCCTTCATCCATCCAGATACTGGCATAATCCTTCGCCACCCGCGGTGCCCGGAATGGCAGGATAATAAAGTTTCGTAGCAACCAGCGCGCAACCGGATTGAAGTCAAATACGAACGGATCGGCAAAGAAGCGTCGGTAGTAGCGACGCAGACCGGCAGGAGTTGGGGAAGCGGGCGTTCCCAGGTTGAGTAAAAGAATTGCCTGTTTCATTGATCTTGTCCCGGGGCGTCCCTGCTTGACATCGTTGATGTACTACGCCGGCTCAAGAGTCAGAGATCACTGGCGTAGCGCGCAAGTGTACGGGATACGCCGCCTAAATTCAGCTCTCACCGTTGAGTATTGTGAGGCGATTTGGCAAGCTTTGTCGGGCAAGCCCAACGGAGGTCCCATGACAGAAGAATTATTCCGGGAAGATGCCTATCTCACTCACTGTGAGGCAAGGGTAGTAATGGTAGACGGCCAGAGTCTGTTTCTGGATCGCACAATATTTTACCCGGAAGGCGGTGGGCAACCGGGAGACACCGGCAACCTGCTGCTTCCCGATGGCAGCCGAATCAATATTATCAACACCCGAAAAGACCCGGAAGGCCGCGGTATCTGTCATGTTCTGGAGGTGGAGGCAATCGCTCCCGCCGAGGGAGATATGGTGACAGCTGAGATCGATTGGGATCGTCGACACAAACACATGCGCATGCACAGCTGCCTGCATCTCCTTTGTTCACTGGTAGAAGGTGGAGTCACCGGCGGCTCCATCTCCCAGGAGAAGAGTCGACTCGATTTTGATCTGCAGGACACCAGCCTGGACAAGGAATTTCTGACCAGGGAATTGAACCGCCTGATCGAGGAAGATCATGCACTTGCCAGCAAATGGATTTCCGATGATGAACTGGCGCAGCAACCCGACCTGGTTCGAACCATGAGCGTCAAGCCTCCCTCTGGTGAAGGGCGAGTCAGACTCATGGAAGTTGAAGGTGTTGATCTGCAACCCTGCGGTGGAACTCATGTCCGCAGCACCGCTGAAATTGGCGCCGTGCGCGTCAGCAAGATTGAAAACAAGGGTAAGCACAACCGCCGCATCAACATTCTGTTTGAGGGAGGTATAAGCCCTTAGCAGCAACCCCAATGGCAGTGCCGTAGTACAGATCAGCTACGGTAATCCTGTCATCACAGCTACATATATAGCGACAACAGAAAGGAGACCTAATCCGTAGCAGCCTCTCCCCTCCTTTCTTGTGTATCTAGTCTCGCCAATTCGCCTCTTACAGTCGAGGGTGGAGTCTTCAGACTCTATCACCCCTGTACGACTTGCCAAGCGTTGCCCGGACTGACGTTATTATGAGTCGGGTCGCCTGATTATCAGGCACGCAGCAGACAAGTTTTCTGTGTCACCCCACCGCACAAGACCGTCTCAATAAAACCATAAGGTGGACTATTTTGCCGAGGGATAAATGGGATCCACCATTGCCAATTCGCATAAGCAGCGAGGTCAAGCATCACGATTAGGAGCAAGGAATGAGCGAAGTAGCTACCAGTGTCACAGGTTAGATCGCCTTGCCCGACGAATACAATAAACGCTGAAGCAATCTAATCAAGCTCTTGAATTGCCAGCATATACGCTTCTGTCACTGCAAGCTGCGGAGATTGACATGTGTCCTCGAGTAATTGCGAGTAAAGCCGCAAGCTACAGTATTGGAAAAATTCATACGGGCTTCTCCACCGAGGAGTACTACACTTAACATCATGCAACAAAACCAGTCAGGGAATCAGCTGTAGAGCAAGCTGGTATGAACGGTAAAACCACATGCTATCTCAACAGTATCGATAATGCGTCTGCCATGACCGCAAAGCGAGAGATATGCATAGGCCACCGACAAGTCCAGCTCATTGAGACCCATACAGCACACTATTACCAGAATCAGGGCAACAGGGTGTGACCACGTGAACATACTGATATTGGATGATAGTTTCGCAGCACGCGAAAGTGTAAAACGCTCATTGCAAAACTTGGGTGCGAAAACTTATTTCACCGAAGCGGAATCGGTCGATCGTGCTCTCATGTACTGTAGTTCCACTCAATTCGATGTCATTTTACTCGACTATGGATTCTCCCCCCACGATGGCGTGGAGTTCTTGCTTGAATTGCAAAAAAACGGAATGTCCAACCACAACGCCATCCTCATGATGAGCGAAGTGGAAGATGATGAAATTGCCATGCGCTGCATAGAAGCAGGTGCCCACGACTTTCTGTTCAAGAAGGACATTACCGAAAGCCGGCTACGGCGAACTATTTTTCAGGCATCCAAACGCTTCGAGCTCGAAAACGAACTTAGGAAGAGTTTTCAGCAAGTAAAGAAGCTCGCAGAGAGAGACCCCCTCACCGATCTGGCGAATCGCTATCTGTTTGAAGAGTCCTTCAAAATTGCACTGGCAAACAACAAACGCAATGACAGCTACCTGAGCCTCATGGTTTTCGATATCGATGACTTCAAGTTGATCAATGACAACTTCGGACATTTCACCGGTGATCAGTTGCTGGTAAAACTAAGCAACAGGATTTCATCTTGCCTGCGCGGTAACGAATTATTTGCCCGTCTCGGTGGCGACGAATTCGCTATTGTGCTCACTAATCAGGATGAGATCCACAACAGCACTAACATAGCCAAGCGCATCGCGAATGTGTTGCAACTGCCTTTCACTGTAGACAGGCATGAAATCAAGGTTACCATCAGTGTGGGTATCGCAATCGCTTGCAACTGCGTGACGACACCGGAGGAATTGCTCAAACAGGCAGATATTGCCATGTATCGCTCAAAGCGCAGGGGACGCGGCAAAATCAGCTTCTTCGAGGACGAGATGCAGCAATCAGTGGAACAGCGCCTGCGTATGGAGACCGGCCTGGTCAGGGCGATACGTGAGGGGGAGTTCGTTATGTTCTACTAACCCATTCTCTTTAGCGAGGATCTCAAGCTGCGCGGCTTCGAAGCCCTGATACGCTGGCAGACGGCAGACGGCATGGTGCCACCCAATGATTTTATCCCAGTCGCCGAGCAGAGCCACAAGATGATCGACATCGGGCGCTGGATTATTCGTGAGACCATTAGCCAACTGGCACAATGGCAGAAACAGGGCCATCGGGATCTTGTCGTCTCCGTCAACATATCTGCAATGCAGTTCTCTGACGACTCATTGCCGGAATACGTAGGCGAGCAATGCCGAGAGTTCGAGTTAAGCCCACAGTACCTCGAGTTCGAATTGACCGAGACCGCCCTTATCGACAAACCAGAACGCAAGCGCCGTTTCATCGATCGCCTGCGCAAACTGGGAGTAAGCATCGCTCTTGATGACTTCGGTACCGGCTACTCGTCCGTCTCCCACCTTAAACTATTCCCCATCGATACCGTAAAGCTTGATCGTCTCGTGCTGCCCGAGGCTGATAGTGACAATCGCGATATCCTGCTCTTCACGGCCCTCGCCCAGATGTTGAATACCCTGGGTATGAAGACCGCAGCGGAGGGCGTGGAAACCGCTACCCAGGAGGCACTCTGCAAGAGCCTGGGTATCACGGAGTTGCAGGGCTATTACTATTCCAGACCTCTCATCGCTAAAGAAGCCATAAAATTTTCGCAGCAAGGTTGGCAGGCTTCTGTTCCAGCACAGGACGAGCCTCGGGCCGGGATGCACTAATCCCAAAGGCAAACCTATTGCGCCCCGGAAACCATGCATCTCCCGCGATGGCTGTACTTTAGGCACAGGAGCTACTTTCAGCCCCATCATTAACTGGATCTGGCTGAGGCTGCGCAAGTTCGTGGTGTTACCGAAAGTGTTACCCTGAAAACCGCGGATCCTACCCCAAAAACGGGCTTTCAATAGTCGATAACTAGCTTCTGCAGGCCAGAAGACACTTGGGGTTGTGATAATCAGGAACTGAAATTCCGAAAATCCCGAATTCCTTCGTTTGGTCGACAATCTGAGTAACTTCGTAACATTTTGTCAAAAAAAGGGCTGCATTCACTCGAAAAACGCGTACACTAGCTTGATAGTTAAAGCTGTAAACAGATCATCCTGATCTCGACCCCAATTCCAATACTCGTTAACAGACAAACTTAGGGAGCTCTTCGTGAAAAAATCTCTGCTTTTGATCATGTCCACTGCTATCGCGGGCTTTAGCGCCAGCGCCATGGCCGGTGAACGTGTTGGTGATTTCGCCCTGATCGATCATTTAGGCGCCCAGCACCACATGGCCTGGTATGACGACCAGCAAGCCGTGGTAATCCTGCCCCAGGGCGTGGACAGCACCGACCAGGCAGCTCTGGATGCGCTACAGGACCTGCGCGCCAGGTACGAGCAGCAAGGCGTAACCTTCTTCCTGCTGAATCCGGGACTGCAGACAGACCGCGATGCGGTTGCAGCAGATCTTGCCGAACTGGGCGTGGATTTGCCCGTCCTGATGGATGATACCCACCTCGTGACAGAGTCCCTGGGGGTTACCCGCATGGACGAAGTGATTGTCTTCGATCCCAGATCTTTCGAAATCAGCTATCGCGGCCCCATCCAGGCGGCGACTGAAGCAGCTATCGATGGTCTGCTTAATGATGAGCGCGCCGATCTGGTAGCTGTTGCCGGCACTGGCAGCACTATCGCCAACAACATGGCCGAACATGCCTCTCTCTCTTACGTGAACGACATTGCGCCAATCATCGCGGACAACTGTGCCGAATGTCACCGCGAAGGCGGAATCGCGCCCTTCGCCATGGATAGCAGCCTGGCAGTACAAGGTTGGTCGCCGATGATTCGCGAGGTGGTATTAACCAAGCGTATGCCACCTGGCCAGATCGATAACAAGGTCGGCCACAAGATGAAGAACGAAATGAACCTCAGCGATGAGGAAATGCAGAAGCTGGTGCGCTGGGTTGATGCCGGATCGCCTGTGGATGGCGATACAGATCCATTGACCGCTCTGACCTGGCCGGATACCAAGTGGACTCTGGGTGAGCCCGACATGATCGTGAAGATCCCCGCGACTACCGTGCCTGCCACCGGGGTTGTGGATTACAAGGACATCGTTGTTGAACTGGACCTCGATGAAGAGCGCTGGGTACGCGGCAGCGAAGTCGCTCCGGGTGCGCCGGAAGTTCTGCACCACATCATTACGACTGTAGTACCCCCGGGTGGTGGTGAAGATCCCCAGGCCCTGTTCCTGCAAGCGATCAACAGCCTGCCGGAAGACCGCGCTGCAGCGATTCGCGCCGAGATGTTTGCCGCGGTAGCAGCAGGCGAACAACCCAACATCGACAAGATCTTCCGCGACAACCCGGAGATTGATGTAGGCGCCCTGCTTGGCGGTGGCGGTCCCGATCAGGCATCTATCGCTGGCTATGCGCCAGGTAACTCGGTCTCCCTGAATCCCGAAGGGGTTGGCGGTCGCCTGGTACCCGGTACCAAGCTAAGCTTCCAGATGCACTACACCACTTCCGGTAAAGAGCAGACCGACGAAACCGAGATCGGCATCTACTTCTACCCTGAAGGTTATGTCCCTGAAGAGCGCATGGGTGGCGGCGTTGGTAATGCCTTCACAATCGCGATTCCCGCGGGCGCCAAGGACCACGAGATGGAGCTGGTTACTTACATCAAGAACGACTCGGAAATTCACAGCCTGATGCCGCATATGCACTTCCGCGGCAAGCGCATGAAGTTCACTGCTGTGTATCCTGATGGTTCAGAGGAAGTGATCCTGTCGGTGCCAGCCTACTCCTTCAACTGGCAGCTGGCTCACGAACTGGCAGAGCCGCTGGCGGTGCCGGGTGGTACGAAGATTGTAGCTGTTGGCGCCTTCGACAACTCTGGCCAGAATCCCTATAACCCCGATCCAAGCATCGAGGTAAACTGGGGTGAGCAGTCCTGGGAAGAGATGTTTATGGGGTTCTATTCATGGAAAGAACTCAACCAGGGCGGCGACGATTAGTTCTGAGTCGGCGTAACTCAACAAAAAAGGCGACCTCCGGGTCGCCTTTTTTGTTAGTTACTTTCTGGGCGCTGGTCTATTTCACGCGCTGCGTCGTTGTCAGTGTGCTCAGTCGGTTGCGTATGGTCACATACGCGCCCTCCTTGCGCGCACTGACGCCTAGCAGCACGCAAAATATCCTCAGCGCTACAGCCCGCAGTCCGCAATTCTTTTCCTCAAATGGCTTGGCATTCAACAGTCTTTAGATCTGCGTTCTCAGTTGGGTTGGAAGCAAAGATACTACTGGGAGCGAATTTCGGGGCGATGAACTTAGCTGGGTTGATCGTGGTGGGTAGGAGTGGAGCTCTATTCTGAGCGGTCTTCGCTGAAGCCGGGGCCTTCTGATTCGTCAGAGCTTGCGGTGTTCTGGGTCATTAGCTGTACCAGCTCATCGCGGCTGATCCAGTCCAAATCCCAGTGTTGAGTACGGTGCTCTTTCACCTTCTCGATGTGTATATTGGATTCGCGCTTTTCGCTCATGTCGAAGTCTCCTTACTCGGGCATATCAGTTGTCGCAATTCATAGAGTTGTGTCCTGGGAATAGACACGGCTCGAAACCTGATTCGGATTCATTCGCCGAGAAATCGGGGTCGAGCCACCCTGATGCTTTGATTCTTTAACTATTCCTGACTTATAAAAAAACGCCGCTGACCTCTGCGGCTCTCATTTGATCATTTTGCCTGCTTTGATGACTGAGCTAACCCGTTCCAGTTCAGTGATGTCTTCCAGTGGGCTATTGCTGGTGGCTATGATGTCAGCGTGTTTGCCGGGCTCAATGCTGCCGATGACATCAGATTGGGACAGCAGTTCCGCGGCAGCCACTGTGGCCGAATAGATCGCCTCCATCTCTGACATACCTGCCTGCACCATGTAATAGAACTCCTCGCCGTTGAGTCCATGGGGCGTCACAGCAGAATCGGTGCCGAACGCGACCTTGACTCCGGCCGCGAAAGCGCGACCTATATTGGTCATTGCTGCTTCACCGGCGGCGTAAGCCTTTGCCTTTATGTCGTCGGTGAAGAATGGGTTGCCTTCCATGGTCTCGGGTATCTTGATGCCTGGCAGCAAGGTAGGGACGAGATAGGCGCCGGTTTCCAGAAACAGGCGAATAGACTCGTCATCAAGGAAGGTACCGTGGTCGATGCTGTCCACACCTGCTCTCAGCGCCGCGTTGATGCCATCGGCACCGTGGGCGTGGGCGGCCACCTTCACCCCAAGGTTATGCGCGGTATCCATGATCTCCACCAACTCGTCATCGGTAAGCTGCTGACCCAATCCCGTGCCAGTATCGGAAAGCACACCGCCCGTGGCTGTGATCTTGATCCAGTCCGCGCCATACTTGATCGCCTCACGAACCGCCTGCCGGCAAGAATAGGGGCCATCGCAGATCGTTTCCGGGGTCCATAACTCCAGCAATTCTGGCTTCACGCCGTCAACATCGCCATGCCCCCCGGTCGCGGAGATCGCACTGCCGGCGGCAAATATGGTGGGGCCATCGATCAACCCCTGGTTAATGGCATCACGCAATGCATAGATCGCTTCCGGTTCCGAACCCAGGTCGCGCACCGTCGTAAAACCAGCCCGCAGGGTAATTCCCGCATAGTAGGCACCGCGAAGCGCCTCCATGGAAGTGGTCACCGTGAGCGCATCCATGCGGCTGTTGGGACTGATTTCACCCGTAAGATGGACATGCATGTCCACAAGGCCGGGCAGGACGAAGCTGTCTCGCAAATTAACGATCTGCGCCCCGTCAAAGCCGGAACCATCGATATATCCATCCCGTACCGATTCAATCACACCATTACGCACGACTATCGACTGTTGCGTCTCAGGCGCTTCACCCGGAATCGCCAGCAATGTACCGGCCTGAATGATCAGCACATCGTCATTCTGTGCGGTTGCAAGAGCAGCAAAACTCAAAACGAAAAAAACTATCGCAACTCTATCTAGCAGACGTCCATGGTTCACGTGATTTCTCCGGAATCCAGTATTGAATCAGGGTTAAGCGACTACTGGTCCCTTGGTGGCGGCGGAGTCCAGTCGCATCCCTCACAATTGGGGTCGACATTATTCTGGCCCATCACTTCGAAGATGAAATCGCGCCATACTTCATTGGGCTGCCATACCGTGTTCATGTCGGCCTTGGCTTCTGCGACCGGCACGTCCTCATATAACACTCGATAGAGGAAACTAAAGGCTGTGGCGCGGGCATTGACCTGGCAATGCAGCAGAGTCTTCTTGTCGGTATTGCGCCGCATGGAGTCGGCAAAGGCGTAGAAATCATCTGGCAGGGGGTTGGAGAAATCCACTGGCACCTGCATGTATTCCATGCCCAGGCGCTTTACGATCTGATCCTCATCGGGCAGCGCATTCTGGTTGTTGGTGAAGGCTATGTAGACGACACGTTCGAAACCGGCGTCTGCTATGGCCTGCAGCTGCTCTTCGGTGGGCTGGCCGGAGCTGGCGAAGGTGGCGCTGTACTGGCGGAAATTGGTGATTTCCGTCAGGTTCGCAGGCGGTTCTTCAACGGCCAGCACGGTGCTCGAAAACAACGCCACAAGCAGGGTTATTACTTTGTTCTTCATGCTTACCTCAATCAGGGTCTGGTTATCGGTGGCCCTACTATAACAGCTTGTTCCTGCCCTCAACCATCCAGAAAAGCTGCGGCACAGTGCCGCAGAATCAGATTAGAGGCAGAGGGCTGCTGAACGTGGATTTAGCAAAGTCTGGCATGCTATAAGCTATTTCCATGAAAGAAGAAATCCTCGACCGCTGGCGACATTCCCACAGCTTCGGACAGGACCGGAAACGCCCCGGGGAAATCCGCACCCTCGTGGTGATTGTGATTACTGCCTCCATGATGGTTGTGGAGATAGTGGCCGGCATTGCCTATGGCTCCATGGCGCTACTCGCAGATGGCCTGCATATGGGCTCCCATGCGGTGGCGCTGGGCATTAACGCCTTCGCCTACGTGTACGCCCGTCGCCATGCCCATAATGAACGCTATAGCTTCGGTACCGGCAAGGTGAATACCCTGGGGGGCTACACTGGAGCGATCCTGCTGGCAGTCTTTGCGGCGATGATGGCCTGGGAGAGTATACTGCGGCTGCTGTCTCCGGTAGAGATCGCATTCAACCAGGCAATCTTTGTCGCCACACTGGGGCTGATCGTGAACGGTGCGTCAGTAGTTATTCTCGGTGAGCACCATACCCAGGATCATGACCATGATCACGAGCATCATCATCTTCATGACCACGATCACCACCATGACCACAATCTCAAGTCAGCGTACCTGCATGTGCTGGCGGATGCCCTGACCTCTCTGCTCGCCATCGTGGCCCTGCTTATCGGGAAGTATTTCGGGGCGGTGTGGATGGATCCACTCATGGGTATCGTCGGTGCCCTGCTCGTCGGTCGCTGGTCAGTGGGGCTCTTGAAATCCACCAGCGCCATCCTGCTGGATGAACAGGGAGAGACCGAACTCGAAAACAGCATCCGGGAGGCGATCGAAGTCGATCCGGCTCACCGGGTTGTAGACTTGCACGTGTGGACAGTTGGCCCCGGCATCTCAGCCGCGATACTCTCAATAGTGAGCCGTTCACCGCAGCAGCCACAATACTTCAAGGCGCTGATTCCAGAGCACTTGCCGCTGCAGCATGTCAGTGTTGAAGTGCAAGAATATGAAGAATCTGCATCGAATTAGCCCTTACCAGGCATCGACAGTGCAGAGAATCCGATAGTTAGAGACTCATGCAGAGACTGACGGTCAATCGCTGCCATCCAAATCGGTAGTCGCTACTGCCAGATTCTCCGGATCCGACGCTCAGCCTCCCCACTTGAGGAAATTCAGGAATTCACGGCGATTCTTCGGCCCGTAGGTCAGGAAATTCGGTTGCGGGTTTTCCTGGTAGGCCAGCTTCTCAGTGGCCACTATATCGTTGCTGGTGAGTGCCCTTACCTCCGACTCTGCGATGCCATAGGGCACAGTCGCATTGAGACCGAAAACCTTACGTCGAATCTCCGGCGTTATGGCTGGATAGCCAAAGCGTTCCTGGAACTCGTCAGAGATCTGGAAGGTACGGAAGGCCTGGATCTGGTCCTGGGGCGATCCATACCAGATGGAATCAGTTCCCCATAACACATTGTCTTCGCCGCAATAGCGTAGCAACTTGCCCAGGGCATGGGCGGCATTGTCCGGATCACGCATCAGAAAGCGCCACGTGCTCCCCAATTCCGCGTAGACATTGGAGTTGGGCGCAATTTCATTATCTACAAGGGACTGGATCAGGGTATCCACACCGTCACGCCCG
The DNA here is from genome assembly GCA_027621405.1 of Pseudomonadota bacterium. GTDB lineage: Bacteria > Pseudomonadota > Gammaproteobacteria > Pseudomonadales > Pseudohongiellaceae > UBA9145. The sequence continues at coordinate 64,849 of JAQCBT010000008.1, forward strand.
GCCCCGTCAACGAAGGCCAGTTCCTGGTTTCCCGCCACGAAGCCTGAGTGATAGATCAGGAAATTCATGTCCGGATAGTCCTTCGCCACCACCCCGATATCTGAACACTGACTGTGTTCGTAGGACTGGGGACCAAATGGCAGACCTTTATGCACACAAATATTACGCACACCCAGGCGCCGCGCCCGCTCAATCATGGCTCGACCCACATCATCGCTGAGGAAGAAGCCAACACCCCCGGGACCATACTGGGTATAGGTCTTGAAGGCAGAGATGTCCCAGTTCGCAGCCAGTTCGTCCATGGCTTCGAGGTCACCATCCTGATTGGGATTGACCCGCCCATGAATCATCAGGCGTTTGCTGCCTTCCAACTCCGCCACGATGCGCCGCGTTTCATCAGCATCTTCAATGGTGACCGGCTCGGTCTCCCGGGTGGATGGCACAAAAGACAACACCATTATGTCAGTATCACTGTCGAGGAATATGTCCTTGATGAATTCGCTCTGGCCAAGGCAATCCAGATAACCGCGATCACCCCCGCTGTTACCAGCTTCGCAGGAAGCCTTTTCCATTCCGGCATAGGGACGCGCATCGGGCGGGATGCGACTTAACCAGTCGCCTTCAGGGTTCACATAATGACCCTGCACATCGAATATGAACTCCCCGCCACCCACTTCGGCATAGGCAGAGTCTTCATCCAGCGCGCTCTCGTCACTTACGTCAAAATAGCCACCGCGACGGTTGTGATAGGCATTGGCAGCGTTAATGGACAGCAGAGTACTGGCCGCCCCGCAACTGGAAACCAGGAACTGTCGGCGACTCTGGCCCTTGCGTCGAGCTAACTCCGTCGCTTTCTCATGGGCAAGAGCATTTCCCCTTTCATTGACTTCATCGATGGGGATCGGCTCGTACTCACCGTTGGAAGTACTGTCTATCTTGATCGGTAATCGAGTGCCTTCAGGATCGTACTTGTGCATGGGAATACCCTCTTCTGTTGACCGGATTAATCAAACCCAGGCATAAAACACATCAGCGGACTTCGTCGTAACGATTTTTTGAATTTCGATCAGTTGTCCGGCCGCAGTTCCAGTCTTTCGAACAGCACCGACTCAATCTTGTCGCGAGAATAGAAAGCAGGAAACACCTGATCATTGGCCCACAGCTCAAACAGATTCGCGTACAGAGGGTGATCGGGATCGCCTACCTGTCCGGGAGTGTTCATGCCCAGGGTGTTATCCCAGTCCCGTGTGTCCACGAAAATTCTGAATGAGGCACCCGAAGTCTGGTTATCGCCACTACCAGTATTACCCAGGGTAAAGCCGTTACCGCCGCGTGGAAGTGGCCCAATATCGAGCCTTGCCCGGGTCTCTTCATCGACAGCCGCGCTCAGTGGGTGACGAATCAAGGCATGCTTGTATTCCGCCTGGCCATAGACCCAGTTCTGCATATTGGGCCCAAGTTTCTCGCGCAGGTCGGCAACTCCTTCCGCCAGTGTGGAGAGCAGGAACTGGTTGCGGCCGGCAATGGGATCTGCACCAAAATCCCCATCGGGCGCTAACAACATGTCTATGGTGGTTTTCATACTCATCGACAAGTGCGGTTGTGCCGATTCCGGCACCTTGAGCAACTCGATGTTATCCAGTAGCCGCCGTTCGAAAGCCACGTAGATGCCAGCCTCGATAGAATCCTTGTCGAGAACGAAATCCCAGTTCATCAGCATCTGCCGCGCCTGTTCCACCTGTTCGTCATTGGCCCGAAGGTCCCTGAAGAAAGGCACCAGGGAGCGTGCCGGAATAGAGAGGTAGTCATGCTGCAGGGCGATCATGTCTGTCATGCTGAACTTGCGTCCCGAGCCCAGCACTTCACTGCCTCTTGCCCAGCGATAGGGATCGGTCCAGGTGAAACCGATAGCGTCGAGGTACTCATAGTCCGGTGGCGTGTAGTTGCTGTTGGAAGTCTCCACGAAACCGCGAGCCGGATTAAACTCGTTTGGCTTGGCCTTGATTGGCAGGTAGCCATCCCATTCGAATCGACCATCACCCGGTACCGGCACCATGCCGCTGAAATTGCGTCGAATAGGTGCGATACCCACAGCCTGCCAACCGATATTGCCCTTGCGATCGGCCCAGATCATGTTTTCACCGGGAATATTGCTGAAGTTGGATGCTTCCCTGAATTCTTCCCAGTTGCTTGCCTGGTCCATACGAAGCGATGCCAGATAGGGAGCACCGCCGAACTCCATCCAGGCTGGGCGCAGTGCATAGGCAAGGTTCTTGGCGCGATCCTCGAAGGCGACCGGACCGTGCCGGGTGTATTTTAACTCTACAGTAACGGACGATTGTCCTTTTACTTCGATGGTTTCCTCAATGATGGACATGGGCTCCCAACGGCCGTTATAGCGATACTCGTTTGGATTAGCCGGGTTGGTCTCATACACATAGAGGTCTTCACCATCGGTATTGAAAACCGTTAAACCCCAGGCACCGTATTCGTTGTGCCCGATCGAGATGCCGGGGATTGTGGGTTCACCACCCCCGATCACATTCCAGCCTGGCCCGACGAGATGCGCCCAGTAACGCAGGGATGGCACGGCCTGCGCTCGGTGTGGGTCATTGACCATCATGGGCCATCCATCCTGGGTATGCTCTCCACTGACAACCCAGTTGTTACTGCCAATGTTGTCCAGGTCATGTTCCTTGAGATCAGCCGATTCCGCAGCCAGCACATTCGCCAATTGCCTGAATTGGTCTTCATCGTTGCGGGCGCTTGCCAGCACGATATCCTCGGGCAAGAAATCCAGGTCGTTCCGGTAGGCGTTGTACAAGTGCAGTATGTCGTTGCCGAGCAGGGACTCGCAGTCGATCAGGGGATCGAGACTGAGATCGGGCTCGTGTGGATGGTAGTACTGCAACTCCTTGACGGCGTCTTCGCCGATTTCACACACAGCGCGGCCGGTTCGCAATTCCAGGGCGATATTACCCAGCAAACCCTGGTGACGAGAGATCACCACTTCCTCAGTCCAGTGCTTGGGCTGGATTCCCAATAGCTTGAACGGCAGTGGCAGTTGATCTGGCTCGTCCAGCGCCTCATCAATATAGGCATTCACGCCATGCACGAAGGCAGAGATGATGTCTACGCCCCGGGGATGATAATGATTCAGCTCTTCCGCCATGGCGCCGCGGAACTTGAACAGTCGCGCACCGTGATCTCTCTCAATTGCACGGGGACCCAGTATTTCCGCCGTGGTGCCCGTCGCTCTGGCCCGCCATAACTCAAACTGGAACAGTCGATCACGCGCAGCACTGTAGCCCTGGGCGAAGAACAGGTCGTGCTCGGTCTCGGCGTAGATATGGGAGATGCCCCAGCGATCCTTGAGAATCTCCACTGGCAGGTCCAGGCCATCCACAGTAACCCGCTCTGAAGTCTGCGCCGAGAGTCCGCTACAGAGTAGCGCTGGTATGAGTAAGACAATGATTCTTATAGAATTTTTATTGACGTGAAGACTTGCCATGCCCGAACCCCTTGTTCTTCTGTTTTATCCACTATAACCCAGCTATTGGCGGTGCTGTAGCCGATTTCAGGAGAGTTTGCTCAGCCCGCCAGTTCCGTCAGCAGTTGCAGCGCTAATTCAGCACGCTGTGCGGGTACGAAGACATGGTCATGGTAGTGGGCGGCAATAACATTGGCCGGGATTCCATGGGCAGCCAGCTTGCCGGCAACAGCAGCTGTCAGGCCAACCGCATCGAGACTGGAATGCACGGTAAGGGTAATACCTCGAAACACGGAATCGTAGGACAGCCCGGCCTGGTCTGCCTGCTGCTGCAGCAACAGCAGGCTCAGGCCTTCATCTTCCCGATATGTCGCCAGTGGTGTCAGGGCATCCGGAATCGGGCCAGCGCTCTCGTCTATCGTGCAGAACACATAGTAGCCGCCCAGCAACCGGGGCTGTAAAAGCGCGAGGAGTTTCTCAAGATCAGTTTCACCGGACACAATTAAAAACCCTGCTCTGTGTTTACTGGTATTTGGCGTCGAAATACCAGATCAAACCGCGGATGAGTGTATTGCGCGAGCTATTCCAGTTCCGCCGCGATTTCTGCATAGAAACCCGGAATGCTGCGACTCATGAAGAGCCCATTCTCAGCCTGGGTCCAGCTCAGGGAAGCATCCCGGATCGCGTCAGCGGCATCTTCGGCGCGTAAGCCATCTCGAATAAGGTCGGCCATGCGCTGCCGAACCGCTTCCATCTGGTTGCGAAAATTGATGACGAAACGCCTGTCCATCACCGGGCCGTGGCCGGGAATTGCTGTATCGAAATCCAGTTTCAGGATCCCGTTGACGGTGTCCACCCAGCCCTTGCTGCTGCCACCGTTGGCATAGTCGATGAAGGGCGCCGTGGTATGCAACAGGTCGCCACCGTGAATGGTGTTGAGATCGGGAAAATAGACCACCGCGTCCCCGTTGGTATGCCCCGTACCCAAATGAAAGGCCTGCACCTCAACGCCGCCGAGGAAAACCGCCGTCTCATCCATGAAGATGATCCTGGGCGCCCCGTCCTGGTTATTACGAATGATGTTGTCCCGCGCATTCTTGTGGGCTATCACCTCTGCAGTCTGCAGGAAGCTGGCATTGCTGCCACTATGATCGCCATGGTGATGGGTGTTGATCACATACTTCACCGGCAATGCTGTTACCGAGGCAACCAGTGACTGAATCTCCTCGAAATCCTCCGGGAACTTGTCGTCGATGAGTATTACTCCATCGGCGGTAAGCCGCACACCGATATTTCCTCCCGGACCAGTAATTACATGCAGGCCGTCTTTAACTTCTTCGATCGACAGCCGGCCCTGCCCACTGACCGAGCCTGCCATAAGCAAGCAAGACAGGGCGATTAATAATCCACTTACGGAATTTTTCAATGATGTCATGTCCATCTCCTCACAAGCTCTATCGGGCATCTGATTTGGTCTTGTTGTTTATATCACTGCTATCAGCAACTGCCTTTGCCTAGTCATTAGAACTCCTGCAATGCCCGGTTCAGGAAGCAGATTCCTGCATACGCGCCTGGTTGAGCGCCTGCATTGAAACCAGTGCCGGCCGCTGCAGCAACCTATCCGCATAGGCCTCGAAGCTATCACGCTTCTCCAGGGTGCCAAACTGAATACCCCAATAGACATGAGAACCGACATAGACGTCGGCTGCAGTAAACTGTTCACCACAGATGAAAGGGCCGTCCTGCAGTGCCAGTTCAAGCGTATTGACGGTAGTTTCGTAAGTACCAAAGCCAAAGGTTCGACTATTCTCTGCGCTCGGCTGCAGCTTCAGATTGTTCATGGTGATGGCCTGCTCCAGCGGGCCGGCGGCGAAAAACAGCCAGCGATAATAATCTGCCAGCGCAGGATCTCCGGATTCCGGTTGCAGGTTCTTCTCCGGAAACGCCGCCGCAAGATAGGCGCAAATAGCCGGGCATTCGGTAACCACCCTGCCCTTGTGAGTAATTGCCGGTACCTTGCCCATCGGATTCACTGCAAGATAGTCTGGCGACTTCATTTCTTCGCCATACTCAATCCATCGAGTATCGTAGGGTTCGCCCAGTTCTTCCAGCATCCAGTGAGCGATCTGCCCCCTGGACTGGGGATTGCTATACAGAATGATGTCGCTCACGGCTTATCTCCTTGGAAGTTTCAGCGGTAGCGGCAAGTCTAACCCACTGGGCAACATCGGGACAGCGAGGCAATTCTAGATGCGCGTGTGCTTCCGGAACCGATTGAGAGCTAACAATCGGGGCTTGCCTGTCACACAAGCCTCAGGACTTCAGTGCCTTCTGGCAATTCGGGCAGATTCCATGACTCACCGGCGTCTGTTCTGCCACGTATTCATGCAGTGGCTGCCAGCTTTCCTTGCCTGCCTCTTCGGAACGAACACTACGACACCAGGCACACATCGAGAGCACCCGCTCCAGCGCTTCCAGGTCAGCAACATTGCGCTTTAATTCCAATTGGGTGATCACGGCATCCCGCAATACCTCAAGAATTTCCAGTTGCTTTGCGCTCAGGGTCCTGGGCTGGGTATCAATAACGCACAAGGTACCGAGGTTAAGACCATCGGCCACAGTCAGTGGCGCACCGGCGTAGAATCGGATTCCGGGCTCGCCGGTCACCAGTGCGTTCTTCGCGAAGCGGGGATCCTTGCTGGCATCTTCCACCACCATGACCTCGTCGCCCAGGATGGCGTGGGCACAGAAGGCCAATTCCCGCGGTGTCTCTGTCGCATCGATACCGTGACGCGACTTGAACCATTGCCGATTGCTGTCGACCAGGCTCACCAGGCTGATAGGAGTTTCACAGATGGTGGCCGCCAGCCGAGTCAGGTCGTCAAACGCCTTCTCTGCTGAGGTATCGAGAATCTTGTAGAGCTGCAGGGCGTGCAGGCGTTGCTTTTCGTTAGCCGGTATTTCCATTCTTGATCGCCCGTCCAATTTCATTTATGACGGAAAACAGGTAAAGGTTTACTGTGCCGTAACCCGATGGTAACTAATCATGGAAGCAAAATCTCTTTGCTAATTCCAAAACCTCGATTGGGTCAAAGAGTTTCATCCCCCCTTGCTCGAAGCTGGCCAAATCCTCATCCTGTGGAAAACTGTAGTAGGCACTGTCACCCATCTGAGGTCGACTCTCCAGGCTCCCTCCAGCAGCGAGCTCTTGTGCCGCCCGCGCCATGACCGTGCAGCCTTCTTCATAGAGGCTCAAGACATGCCACAGATAGGATTTTTCTCTCCTCACCTTGAGGATAGTGGTATCGATTATCGGACCGGTATCGATTGTCGAGTCAGTAATTCTGTGTAATGTCGTGCCAAGCGTTTGCTCGCCATTTAATAATGCCCAGAAACTAGCCATGACCCCCTGGTAAGCGGGCAGCAAGCCCGAATGCAGATTCAGGACGCCGAGCCTGGGGATCGCAATCGCTGCGTCCTTGAGAATCACTCCGTAGCGAATAGACAGCACCAGATCCGGATTCGATTCTCGATAGCGCCGCATGCCTTCGGCAGCGTTGATATCATTGAGTTCGAAGCAGCGACCCTCGAGTTTACGCGCCAGCAATTCGAAACCCAATAACTCAACGGAATCGCTATCAGCCAATTCCAGCTGCAGGGGAAAAACAAACCGGTTGAAAAAGTCCTGCTCAAAAAACTTCAAACGCTGCAGCGGTTCCGGCAACGGCTTGCTACCGACACGAGCCGAGTAGAAGACTGTGAGCCGATGGGCCGGAAGCGCATTGAAAAGATAGTTCAGTGCGAGGCAGCTTGCCACATCCCTGTTTACCAATAGGGTGATATTCAATTGTCTGTAATTTCCTTGACCCTGAAAGCCGCAGGGTAAGCCAGATGCTCCTGCGCGGCAACCGGATAGCGGACTGTAATCGGCTGACAAACAGGAGTAGACTGACTAGCCTGTGTGTTTTCGAAACTGGAGAATGGATTTCATGAAGCTGCAAGTGAACCCGTCCCGCGGATCGTTTGAATGCGCGACCAGAAGCGCGATTTTACTCGGCTTGAGCCTTTACCTGTCCGCTTGCGCCATACCTATAGCCACATTCCTGGATGGCTCAGACGGGGGCCGGGACCTGGCGAGTGGCGAATCCGCTACCGTTCACTTCTTCACCAACGAACCCAACCTCGACACGGGAGTGAGGCTCAATGCAGGCTCACGCTATGCGCTTGATGTGGTCATCCTCAGCAACTGGATAGATAGCGATATTGAAGAAAACGAAACAGGTGAGGCACTCGATGAAACCGGGTTTGCCAACAGCGTAATGCCCTTCGAATGGCTGGGGATAACCCGACGCTCGCGACAAAACCGCTGGTTTGAGCTGATGCTTTACCAACCTGACTGCGGGCGGGAGAGCCTGCGCGGTGTCACGGAACTGGATGTGGATGAAACTAACGGCAGTTATCAATTCATAGCAAGCTGTGATGGCAAGCTTTCCATGTTCGTGAACGACAGCCCTGGTTTTTATGGCAACAATGCAGGCTATGCCAATATCCACCTGTCACGAGTGAACTGAGTGCCGTCACTCCTTGCACTGGAGTGAACGATGCATACGGTACAACAAATACTGAATAGCAAGCGGATCGATGAAATCTGGTCGATCCTTCCCAATGCCACGGTGTATGAGGCCATACAGATGCTGGCAGACAAACGGGTTGGCGCCCTTCTGGTAATGGAAGACAGCAAGCTGCTGGGTATTATTTCCGAGCGGGATTATGCGCGGGAAGTAATTCTCAAGGGACGGGCCTCGAAGGAGACCCGGGTGAAAGACATCATGAGCAGCAATGTCATTACCGTCTCTTCAACCGCAGGCGTGCAGGACTCTCTTGGATTAATGACCAACAATCGCATCCGCCATCTTCCAGTGGTTGACGGTGGCGTGGTCCAGGGAGTGATTTCCATGGGCGACCTGGTGAAGGACATTATCAGTGACCAGCAGTCGACTATTGAGCAGTTGGAAAACTATATTCGCGGCTAGACCCTGCCCTGCTCGACAGCAAAGCCTCCCGACTGCTTCGGCACAAACGACAGTTTGTAATTGATGCAGGAAGGCTGTTCTTCGGCCACATGACTGACATAGATCAGTCGGGTGCGGGTCTGCTGGGCGATTCTGTCCAGGGTACCCAGGATAAACCGGCGGTGGTAATCATCGAGACCTACACAGGGTTCATCGAGGATCAAGATCCTGGGCTCCTTCACCATGGCCCTGGCCAGCAATACCAGGCGCTGCTGTCCAAAAGAAAGCTCATGGTAGTAAGCCTTCTCCAAGGCCGCGATGCCCAAGGTCGATAACCAGGCGCGGGCGCGATCCCATTCTGCCGAACCGCTGTCATCATAAAGTCCAACCGAGTCATAGAAACCGGAAACCACCACATCCAGCACCTTCCAGCCCTTGATGTACTTGTTGTGCAGCTCGTTGGAGACCACACCAAAGTTGGCTTTCACATCCCAGATTGACTCCCCGCTGCCCTTGCGCCGCCCGAACAGGATAACTTCCTGACCATAGGCCTTGTGGTTTTCACCGTCTATCAGGCTTAACAGCGTGGACTTGCCACACCCATTGGGACCCTCAATTAATACGTGGTCGGAACCGTGCATCGACCAGTAGAGATTGGAGAATACTTCGAGCTCGCCATAGCTGGCGCTGACATTCCTGAGCTCTATGAGAATTTGCTTGTCTTCATCTGTAATAACGGAATGGGCTGTGGCAGGAATGGTATCGGGAACCGTGACTCGAGGGTTAGCCAGGCGCGCGTAATCCTCTCCCATCATTACTGTCTGTCTCGGTCCCTGTTCGAGGATACGCAGCCTATCCATCAAGGCGATGTGCGTGGTGCCGTCGAGAATGTCCTGGCTCCGGCGACACAATAGCAAGGTGGCAAAAAGCTTACCGGTGACCTCGGAGCGCTGGAACCCTGCGATGGTGGCAGCGATGCTTTCCCGCGCCAACCTGTCGATGCTTTCCATAGGATCATCCAGCACAATCAGCTTGGGAATGCCGGCCGTTGCACCATACAAGGCCCGGGCAATCAATACCTTGCGCAACTGCCCGGACGAGAGGAAGCGAATGCCCTTTTCCAGCAGCGCTCCCAATTGCAGATTATCAATCAGTGTCTGCAACAAGGCATCATCAGCGGCAGCGGCTGATCGGGCGCTCGTGATGAGACTGGAAACCAGGGTTCCCCGGTCCTGGGCTCGGGCATCATACTCGCTCATATCCAGCCTGTTATCCTTCTCCCAGAGCTTCTGCTGCTCTTCGAAGGATACAAACAGGCAATCACGCAGTGGATCGAATCTGCATGTCTCGTCGCCGTAGTGAACATAGGAACCGGATTCTCTCCGTTGCCCGCTCAGAAGACTGGCGAGTTGTGTCTTACCGCTGCCGTTTTCCCCGAACAGGCACCAGTGTTCACCGAGGTGAATTGCGAAATCCGCGACTTCCAGCACGGCCTGGCGATTCACTCTGCAAACCGCATTGCTCACCCGGAGCACTCTTGAATGAGTCTGTGTCATAGAGATTATTGGGAAGAATGCGCAGACTCGATCAGCCAAGGCATTTACTTCGCTTCGTGTCGCCGACAGCGAACAGCTGTCAGCTGCTTACTTGCCGATTATGGTCCTGAGCTTGTGAATGACCCGATCCAGCAGGCTAGCCTCGGGCCCCGTTTTCGGTAATTCGAACTCGGCAGTATCGGGTATCCAGAAAGGATTTCGATAGGTGTACTTCGCCTTCGAACTTTCCATCGGCGTATAGTATTTACAGCCTTCGAAATAATAGTGCGTCACCTGGGAGTGTCGGCTGCGCTCAAGGTCCTTGCGCGGTGCACCACCATGGAGGAGATTGGCATGCCAGATGAGAGCCTCTCCCTTCCTGACCACACCCAGTTCCGAATCGAAACCCTTCTCGGCGATGAGTTCCTGGATCTTTTGTTCATAGCGGTGATAGTTGTCGTAGCCAGGCTCCAGACCAAGGTCCTGCATACTATAGTAGGGAAGCTTGTGACTGCCCGGATAATAGATCAGGGGGCCATTGTCCTCATCGATATCCTCCAGGGCAACCCATACCCCCGCCATATAGCCTTCCGGTATAGTGCTGAAATGCAGAGTGTCCGAGTGCGGGTACTGCGAGGTTCCGATGGGGAAGTTCAAGGTCTGGAAGGGCAAGGCTTTACGCCCCACCAGCTCACCCAGCGCCTGCTTGACCCTCGGGTTTACGGCGAGTTGCCGTGACTCATCGACCCACTTCCAGGCATCCTGCACCCGGGTAGCCAGCAGAGGGTTTTGCCTGTAAGCATCGTCATAATACGGTTCTACCTTCTCGACTATGGCATCCAGCATGTCCGGATCAAACCCGAAGTCGACCCTGAGTACTCCGCGCTCGTGAAACTCAACTATCTGTTGTTCGCTCAGTACCGAGTTGCTGTTCTGTGTTGCTTCGACTGCTTCCATGATCAGGGCCGATTGCCCAACGCTCTCTGCATGACTTCGTATTGAATATTGAGCATGTGACCGATAGATCGGCGCCAATACTCAGAATTGTGGCTACCTCGACTCTGCATATAGTCGAAGGGCACATTGTTCAACATAAGTAGCTGCGCCAATTCGCGCGCTACCGTTATCAGCCCATCCTCGGTACCGGAATCGATATAGATATGAGGCAACTGGCTCTTGGGCACATTATAAATGATCTCGAAGGGATCATAAGCCTCTGCCTGGGCAGCCGTTTCGAATGGGGCACCGGCTGGGGTCCGCTCTGCCTGGGTACTGAACCCTGGGATATCGATCACCTCGGCGATAAATCCATCCACCTCCTCGAAGCGCAGCTGATCCTCGGCACTGCGCGGAACATTGCCCTGGGTAACTGGTATGCCGGCTGCCAATCCCACCGCATTGGTACGGGCGAAGGCCAGTGCGCCGCTGGTACTGCCGATGGATTCGAACAGATGGGGGTGTCTCAGACCCAGTGCGAAAGCACCGAAGCCTCCCATGGACAAACCGGAAATGGCCCGCCCTTCCCTGCGTGCCTCAGTGCGAAAATTGGCATCCACGTAGGGAATCAGGTCCCGGATGATGTAATCCTCCCAGTTGTTCAACTGGCCATCATCACTGCGGGCGTAATTAACAAACCAGCTGTTACCGCCGTCCGGCAACACCAGAATCAGATCCTCCACATTGCGCGCATAGAATGCGGCGCCGAGATTACGCCCCCAGACTGTGTAGTTCTGCATGTAACCATGCAGCAGGTATAGCACCGGATAGCGTTCTTCGGACGAGTCATATCCCTGGGGCAGTACGATATCGAACTTCATCTCCCTCCCTACAGACGGGCTAAAGAATTCGATGGTCTGCAGTCCCTGAGGTATCGGTGCGGGCTCAGGTAACTCGACTTCCGCCGCCCCCAACGGTGCCGCCTGCAGCAACAGCAGGAGTAGAATTGTGGCGTGAACAAATTGCTTGCTGGAGACCATCACGGGCGTGCAATGAACGAGGAAGATAAACGAATTGCAATGGCATGTTTTATAGCACTTTTGCGGCAGCGATAGTATCTTCCGAGCTATCTCTCAGCATGGAACAGACACAGAGGATTCGAACTTGAGCTCCCATATGACACAGCAAATCTGCTCGCTGCTGCTCTTAATGGCACTCTCCAGCAGCCTGGTTTCCAGGCCGGCGCTGGCCCAGACCGAGCAGGATGCAGTACTGAGTACTGTGGATGCATTCTTCGCGGCCATGACGGCCCGTGATGGTGAACAGTTGCGAAGCCTGACTATCCAGGGCTCACTGAATATCTGGGCTGCCAATCCCGCCGAAGCCAGAGAACTGAACCTTATCAACTACACGCAACTGATCAATCGCTTCAGTGGAGTGGGACCACAGATGGTGGAACGCTACTGGGATCCGACGGTACTCATCGAGGGCAATATCGCCCTGTTCTGGGCCCCCTATGATTTTCACGTAGACGGCAATTTCTCCCACTGCGGGATCGATTCCTTCCAGCTGGTCAAAAGGAATGGTCGGTGGTTGCTGAGCAACCTGAGCTGGACACGCCAGTATGAAAACTGCGCGCCCAGTCCCCTCGGCCCCTTGAATCAGAATTAGCGTTCGAGTGTCAGGGACTTAGGCCGTCCATCGTGGCCAGACGCCCAATCAATTCTTCTACGCGGGTGCTGTAGCCCCACTCGTTGTCATACCAGCTCACCACCTTGACCAGGTTTCCGCCCATAACCTGGGTCAGTTCGGCATCCACGATCGATGAATGGGTGTTGCCGATAATGTCACTGCTGACCAGTGCCTCCTCGTTGTAGGCAAGAATGCCTTTCAATGGCCCCTCGGCAGCAGCCCTGAAGGCTGCGTTCACGTCTTCGGCCGTGGTCTTCTTCGAGACTTCAACTGTGAGATCTACGAGACTGCCATCAGGCACGGGTACGCGCATGGCCAATCCATCCAGCTTGCCTGCCAGTTCCGGCATGACCATTCCGATGGCCCTGGCAGCCCCGGTGGAAGTGGGAACTATATTGGTAGCAGCATTGCGGGAACGGCGCTTGTCAGGATGAGGAGAATCGATCAGGCGCTGGCTTGAGGTGTACGCATGTACCGTGGTCAGCAATCCCTTCTCAATACCAAAGCTTTCGTGCAGCACCTTGCAGAGCGGTGCGGCACAATTCGTGGTACAGCTGGCGTTACTGATTATCTGCGTGTCACTGGTGACCACATGATCGTTGACCCCGGTCACCAGGGTTGCATCGAGTGGATCTTTGCAGGGCACGGTCAAAATGACCCGCCTGGCACCAGCATCCAGGTGTTTCTTCAGGGCGTCCAAGGTCTTGAACGCGCCTGAACTCTCTATAACATAATCGATGCCCATTTCCTTCCAGGGCAGTTTCGACGGGTCTTTTTCGCCAAGCACCTTGAACGGATCGCCTGAGATTTCCATGGTGTCACCCTGCACCTTCACCTCACCCGGCCACCTGCCATGAATACTGTCATACTTGAAGGCATAGGAAAGCTGGTCGATGCTGGCCAGATCATTCACCGCCACAACATTATAGTGACCACGTTGCTTGGCTATGCGCATGATGGTTCGACCGATGCGGCCGAAACCGTTAATCGCTATTCGAGGAACTGCCATACAAACTCCTTACGAAAGTTTATTGATCGATCAATAGGCTACTTGATTCATTTTGAATATATTGGATGCTCAGGCGAGCATCTCTTCGGTCAACTCCCACAACCGCAAGGCACTGTCTTCACTGACCGCCCAGGGCGCTACGCCAAAGTATCGCTCCGACTCTTCCGTAGCCAGATCCGCCACATCACAATCCTCACAATACAGCCCGCCCATGCCGGCGAGTTGCGGACTGGTGGCTGCCCATAATGTCGTCGTACAGCCCTGGCTTGGTGTCTTGAAGAGCGCTGCCGCCAATTCGGACAGATTGCCATCTGCGTCGGTCCAGCCCAGGGCATGCATCTCCTCATTGTCCAGATGGCGCTGCAAGGGTGTCATGATACCTCCGGGGTGCACGGAGAAAGCCTGCAGGCCCTGGTCACGATACTTCATATCCAATCCCAGGGCGAACAAGGCGTTGGCTGTCTTGGACTGCGCATAGGCCGTCCATTTTTCATAGGGCCGGGAGTGGAAGTGAATATCATCCCAGAGGATGTCCGAGCGGCGGTGACCAATTGAGGACAGGCAGACCACCCGTGGCGCATCAGCCGCCAGAATGGCCGGTAACAGGCCATTACTCAACACAAAGTGCCCTATGTGATTGACAGCAAACTGGCTCTCCCAGTTGTTGCCCAACCGGGTCTCGGGACAAGCCATGATGCCGGCATTGTTAATCAGCAGATCGATGGCCTTCTCCGCGGTCAGCAATTTCTCAACCAGTGTTCGCACGCTGTCCAGATTCCCCAGATCAAGCTGCTCGGTAATCACCGTGCCGTCAACGTCTTCCAGGTTGGACTGGGCCTTGGCGGGGTCCCGCACGGGCACATACACCCTGGCGCCGGCTCCCGCGAGGGCACGAGTCGTTTCCAGGCCGATGCCAGAGTAGCCACCCGTCACCACGGCAACTTTGCCAGTCAGGTCAATGCCGGCGAGAATCTCGGATGGCTCCGATTTCGGCGGGAAACCTGAATTTATCTTCTTTTGAATGCGTTCAGCCATGACTGCTCCTGGTCTCGATAAAAGGTTCTGCTACAGGGTCATGCTAACACGGCCTTGTGAGCTTGATCCTACCGTGGCCGGGAATAAACTCAGGATCTGTGCTGATTGCCTTGAATTGTGATGATAAACGGTTCGTAACGAGAAAATAGGGACAGATTTATTTTTTTAAAAAAATAAATCTGTCCCTATTTTCTCGGTGCCGGGCAGGAGAACCTGAATCTGGTGTCAGGGAAAGACATACAGGGTGATCAGATGTAGAGAACTACCGATCAGTGCGATAAAGGTGAGCGCCATTCCTGTGACTCGAAGGTTCAGGTTTTCATTAACCTGGCTGATGCCATAGGCGTGGCACACCCTGCCCACCAGCAAAGCACTGCAGAACAGGTGTATCAGCAAGCGATTCATCGTCTGAGTCTCGAGAAAATAAAGCAGCAGCAAGGTGAGTGGTACGTATTCGGCGAAGTTGGCATGGGCACGGATGGCGCGATGCAATTCGGGTACCTTTCCCGGGCCCACAGCCACACCATATCGCCCGCGCAGGCGCAGGGTCCTGACACTGAGTACGACAAACAGCAAGGCGATCAAGGCTGCATAAAGAGGAGTAATCGGCATGGTTCATTCCCTGGCTGATGGTAGATGAAGAAGCATGATAACTTGTACGATGGGATGGCTGCTTGAGTGCTGTCATCTAACGGTCAAACGCAGTGAATATTCTGCCAACACACAGTCCTGGAGGATCAGCATGAGCAACCGAACCAGAGCCTTGCAGGCGATCTTGTTTCAACTGTTTATAGCACTGCCCCTCACCGTTGCCGCCCAGTGCTCACCCATGGGTGGTCCCACGGAGATGGCTCAGGGCATGGTCTTCGTCGACAGCAACCGAAGCGGCAGCAGGGAAGCTGGAGAAGTGGGGCTCCCGGGCGTTGCCGTCAGCAATGGCTGCGACGTGGTGCAAACCGACTCCGCCGGACGCTATGCGATCGCCGTGGCGCCGACGGACATCCTGATGATCAGCAAGCCGGCGGCCTACGCCGTACCCGTCGATGAGAACAATATTCCGCAATTTTTCTATCTGCACTATCCCCAGGGCACGCCTTCAATCATCCAGGGCACGGCAGTGGAATGGGCTTTTCCGGTAGTGGAACCCACCGGCGCGCTGCCACCGGCCGTGGATTTTGCCCTGATACCTGATAACAGTGCTGACAGCAGTTTCAAAGCCCATGGTTTCGCCGATACCCAGGCTCGCTACGACCTGGGCGAGGACATGCTGCGCGAGGACCTCATCAATCCTCTCATCGACAACCCCTATGGCGTGGAGTTTGGGCTCACGGTGGGCGACGTGGTCTATGACAACCTGGCCATCTATGATCGGCACAAGGTCATGATGGGCCTGATGGAGATTCCCCAGTGGTATTTGCCGGGCAACCACGACCTGAACTTTGCCTCGCCCAATGCCTATTTCGCCAACGAAACCTACAAGCGACATTTCGGCCCCACCTACTATTCCTTCGACCATGGTGATGCCCACTTCGTGGCGCTCAACAACGTGGAATATGCAGGCGCTGGTCAGGAATTCGCGGATGGGCGTTATCGGGGGCACATCACAGACAATCAATTGCAGTGGCTCCGCAATGATCTGGCACTGGTAGACAGGGACAAGCTCATCGTAATCATGACCCATATTCCCCTTGTTGCCGAAGCCGATGATGGCAACTCTCCGATTGCCACTGGACCGAACACCGGGAATTTCAATGCCTTGCTGGAAATCCTCGCCCCCTTCACATCCATTTATGGCCTGGCTGGTCACGACACCAGCAATAGCTGGAAGACGCAAGTGAATCACCAGCATGGTTGGTCAGGCCGCCCCTGGATCGCCCACACCCTGGCGGAAGTACGGGGCAATGGCTGGACCACGGGACCGGCGGACCTGCGCGGGGTGCGCGATGCCATGATGGAAGACGGCAATCCCAATGGCTTCTATGTCCTGCATTTCGAAGGCCGGGTGCTGACTCCGGAGTTTATCCCCTTTCCATTCGGGCCGGATGCCACCCAACGCCTGCGTATTACCCTGGACCCACCACTCGTTCCACCACAGGAAGGCTCGGTGAATCGTGGCCGCCTGTCCGCGGATACGCGACTGGTAGTAAACCTGTTTGATGGCGGCGTGAGGGACAAAGTCTGGTACTCGCTGAATGACGCCGAGCCTGAACCGATGAGCTATACAGTCAGAACTGACCCCTATGTAGAAAGAGTGCATGCGCAATATGCAGAATCCGATTCTGCCTACGGCAGGCCTGTGCGTTCTTCCCACATATGGGAGGCAAATCTGCCTGCCAGCCTGACACCTGGTTTACACCAGGTGATCGTGACCTCGGAAGATGAATTCGGGCAGAGGCAGCGGGGCACATTTACCTTCGAGATACTGGCAGATTAGGGAACCTTAGATCCAACGACGCACGGAACGTTTATAGGCCAGGTATTCCTCGCCAAATTTCTGCTGCAGATAGTTCTCCTCCTTCGCTATCGCTATGAGGTAGACCAATACGGCGCCTGGAATGAACGACAGGGTGACCCAGAGGTTGTTGCCGGCGACGCCTACCCCGATATTAAACAGACAGAAGGCCGTGTAGATGGGATTGCGCGACCAGCGATAGAGCCCGTCGGTGACCAGGCTATTGGTAGGCTTCCAGGGCTCAATGGCTGTTCCTACCCTGTTGAATACACCGTTTACCTGCAGGGGAACCGCAATGGCCAACAGGCAGAATACATAGCCGAGCCACTGCACGGAATCCGGCAAGCCCATAGGTAAGGGAATCAGCCTGTGCAATCCAAAGCCCAGGAATATCAACAGCAGGAAGATTAACGGTGGAGGAAACTTTACCGCCGCACCCTTCCTGTCTTCTACTTGCTCGTTCTCTTCACTCATCTTCCCTCTCCCCACGTTCTCAACAGTGGCGATTTTCGGCAAACCGCATTAGCATGAATACCATACCGCTTTAAAGGGCCCAAGCCATGACTGACTTTAACAAAATTCTGGTTGTTCTGGACGTCTACAATGACTTCAGGGTTACCGCAGACTCACTCCCCCTCGAGGTTACCAAGGCCATGGGCTTCGTCGCTAATCAGGAGACAGCGATGCTCCACCTGGTGGGCTGTGGTTTCGAAGAGTATCTGCACGACAGCTACAGCGACTTCGGCCCGGATGCCATCGCTCACCGCAAGGAGTTTATTGCCAAGATGGAGGCCCGGCTGGATGTAATCGCCCAGGCCTTGAAAGGCAGGGGGTTCAGGGTGGATTGCCGGGTTCACTGGACTTATCCACGCTACGAGCAGATTGCCCGGGAAGCCGAGGAACTGGATGTCGATCTCGTGGTGCAGCATGCCCACATGCGGCTACCCCACGAGAAGCACAATCTTTCACACGATAGCTGGCAACTCATCAAGACCACCTCCCGACCCCTGTTGCTCACCAAGGATCTCGAGTGGCAGGAGCAACCAGTGATCCTGGCGGCCGTCGATCCGGTACACAGCCATTCGAAACCAAGGGGCCTGGATCACAAGATTCTGAATTTTGCACTAAAGACCCAGGAACTCATCGGTGGTCTCGTGCAGGTGGTCCATGCCTGCCCGCAGACTGCCCGCCCCTTCGCCGACGCTGATGCCATCAAGCAGACTCACATCGATGCCTTGGACAAGCTGCTGGCCGACTTCACTATCCCCGAAGCCAATATCCATCTGGTTGACGAAACCCCAGTGAATGCCATCGTGCATTGCCAGGACTCCTTGCATGCGGCAATCACCGTAACCGGCGCCCTGTCCCGCAGCCGTCTTGCGGAGGTAATCATCGGCAATACGGCGTCGCGCATGCTGGACTACCTGAAGTCCGATCTCCTGATCCTGCATCCCGACAGCTAGCAAACCTGCCGGGAAAACGGTTCATCCTGCCATGCGGAAGCGAAAGATCTTCAGCCCCATCTCGGGTTCGCGGTCCTGATATTCCGGGGCGACAGGCAATCTCTCCACGAATTCAGCCCCAGGGCAGTGTGCCTCGAACAGTTGGTGCATCCAGGAGGATTCCAGAAATGGGCTGTTGAGGCAGGCTATAATCTCGGCTCCCGGATTACAGAGACTGCCAAGTCTCTTCACCACCGCAGCATAGTCTTTCGCTGCATCGAAACTCCCACGCTGGCGCGTAGGTGGATCGATGATTACCACATCGTAGCGCCCAAATTGTTTGACTCGACCCCAGGACGTAAACAGATTGTGGGGAATGGAGCGCACAGAGCGAGATTGTTGGTCATTCAGTTCATGATTGCGATTGCCCCAGGCGATACTCGTCTTGCTGATATCCACATTGGTCACCGAGCTGGCCCCACCTGCCAGCGCCGCTACTGACAGGGAACAGGTATAGGCAAACAGGTTTAGTACATTGCGCTCTCTGCAGTTAGCAATCAGCCACTGCCGTACCAATCGCATATCCATGAACAATCCAGCATTCTGGCGCCGTCCGGGATGCACTTCGAATTTCAACCCGTTTTCCAAAACAGTAATGTTCTCCAGCACCTCGCCATGAACAGTTTCTGCAGGTGCACCCTGCTCATAACGTCGCTGCAACACGACGGATTGAATCTGTTGCATCTGATCCGCGGCGAGCAGCGAATCTACAGGCAAAAGTGAATCTGCACTGACATCGTAGGCACTCACCAGCACCAGCGGTGGATACCAGTCCAGGCAAATGTGCTCGAGACCCGGATACAACTGCCCACGGCCGTGAAAAATTCTCCGCGCTTCCGCTTGAGATTGTGCAAAGAAGCATTCTGCCGCTTCTAGTAGCGGCGCAAGGGTTTCACTCATGGTTCATGCCGATGTGGATTGGAGTATCATGCTCTGGCTGAAATTTATTTTGGGAACACACAGTCTACTCCATGCGCGACTACGACTACATCATCATCGGGGCCGGAACGGCAGGTTGCGTGCTCGCCAATCGCCTGTCACAAGACCCGCAGAAACAGGTGTTGCTACTGGAGGCAGGCAGCAAAGATGACTATTTCTGGATCGATATTCCAGTGGGCTACCTGTACACCATCGCCAACCCCAGAACCGATTGGTGTTACCACACTGAAGCGGAAGCCGGTCTCAATGGTCGAAGCATAGGCTATGCCCGCGGCAAGGTGCTTGGCGGCTGCTCATCCATCAATGCCATGATCTATATGCGTGGCCAGAAGAGCGATTACGATCACTGGGCAGAACTGGGAAACAGGGGATGGGGTTGGGAAGACGTACTGCCGGTCTTCAGGAAATCGGAAGACTACCAGCACGGAGCCGACGAGTACCACGGCGCAGGTGGAGAGTTAAGAGTCGAAGAGCGCCGGGTCAATTGGGAAATTCTGGATGCGTGGCGAGATGCGGCAGAACAATGTGGCATCCCGAAGATCGACGAGTTTAACCGCGGCGATAATTTCGGCAACGCCTATTTCCAGATGAACCAGAAGCGCGGGCGTCGCTGGAGTGCGACCAGGGCGTTTCTCAACCCGGTGCTGTCCCGCCCCAACCTGACCGTGCACACCAATGCCCATGTGGAAAAGCTTCTCATCGACGAAACTCCCGGAAATCTCCGGGCAACAGGCGTACTGGCCAACATCGAAGGCCAGAAGTCCATGAATTTCAATGCCCATGGCGAGGTAATACTCTCCGCAGGCGCCATCGGTTCTCCGCAGATACTCCAGCTCAGCGGAATCGGACCGGTGCCACTGTTGCAGGAACACGGCATCAAGGTCATCCACGATCTGCCACCCGTCGGGGAGAACCTGCATGACCATCTGCAGGTACGCAGCGTCTACAAAGTCAGCAACACCGTGACCCTGAATCAGCGCGCACGATCGTTTTTCGGCAAGATAGCCATGGGGCTGGAATATTTCGCCTTCAGGACAGGTCCGCTCACCATGCCGCCCTCGCAGCTGGGAGCATTCGCCAGGAGTGACCCCGATCAGCCCAGCGCCAATATTGAGTGGCATGTGCAACCACTCTCCCTGGACAAGTTTGGCGATCCCTTGCACAGCTTCAATGCGATTACACCCAGCGTCTGCAACCTGCGCCCTTCCAGTCGGGGCCATGTCCGTATAACAAGCAATAGGTGGCAGGACTATCCAGCAATCAAGCTGAATTACCTTTCCACAGAGGAGGACAGACAGGTAGCGGTGGAAGGCCTGAAGTTTACCCGCCGCATCATGGCGGCCGATGCCCTCAAGCGCTTTGCACCACAGGAATGGAAGCCCGGACCAGAGTTAAGGAGTGACGAGGATCTGGCCAGGGCCGCCGGCGACCTCGGCACAACGATCTTTCACCCGGTGGGCACCTGCAAGATGGGAAATGGAGCAGACAGCGTCGTGAACGACAGATTGCAGGTGCGGGGCATAAAGAACCTCCGCGTCATCGATGCCTCGATCATGCCACGCATAACCTCCGGAAACACCAATGCTCCGACAGTGATGATTGCCGAAAAAGGCGCCTCTTTTATCCTGGGGGGCAATGCCTGACCGTGCATGTCTGATAACGGATAAAACATGATTCCAGCGAGCCTGGATCACAATTTTGTGCAATCAGGCAATATGGAGTAGTTTATCAACGGTATTTGATTGCGAAGCGGCTGGCGATTCTGAATGGACAAATTGAAGTGGTATTGGAAACTGTATAGCGTCCTCCTGTTACTGGCAGGATTCGTTCAGATGTTCCGCAAGATGCTCACCGATACGGGCGGTCCCTCCTCCAGGTATGCGGCCGTGGTGGTTGCCGCAGTCATCGTATCGGTCCTCATCGCCAAGGCTAACCAGCAGGCTATGGGGAAGGTATGGATGTGGCAGTCCCTGTTCGTGGTGCTGGCAATCGGGATCTGCTTAATGCTGGGCTTCGGCGTGTATCTGGGAATGGGCGGTATCTATATGAGTTCGGCATTCCTGGGTTTAGGCGCAGCACTTATTGCACCTGCAGCCAGCGAAATTTTTGTCTACGCCTACCGCTCACCACAGCTTTGGTCCTGGAATTCAGAGGAGCCAGACCTGATCGAAGATCCGGAATCCCGGAGCTAGCATCAGCTACAG
Source organism: Pseudomonadota bacterium (assembly GCA_027621405.1). Taxonomy (GTDB): domain Bacteria; phylum Pseudomonadota; class Gammaproteobacteria; order Pseudomonadales; family Pseudohongiellaceae; genus UBA9145. The sequence continues at coordinate 86,655 of JAQCBT010000008.1, forward strand.
TTTAGATCTGGAAAGAGACACATTAAAGATGATTTTCTACTACGCACCGCAAACCGTTTCCCTTGCTTCCCACATCGTGCTGGAAGAAGTCGGAGCACAGTACGACACCCAGCTGCTTAACTTCGCCAAGACGGAACAACGCTCGGAAGATTACCTTAGGACTAACCCCAAGGGACGGGTTCCCGCCCTGGTCACGGAGCGAGGTATTCTGACGGAAACACCTGCCATCCTGGCTTTTCTCGCGCAGTCCTTTCCCGCCAGCAATATGGCAGCGCTGGACGATCCATTCGAATTTGCCAAGATGCAGGAATTCAATGCCTACCTTTGTGCCACAGTCCATGTTGCCCACGCCCACAGAGTGCGCGGTAATCGCTGGGTTGATGACGACGCCGCCATCGCGGCCATGCAGGCGAAAGTGCCGCAGACCATGAGAGAATGTTTTCAGCTTATCGAAGACACCATGTTCACGGGGCCGTGGGTACGCGGTGAGAACTACTCTATCTGTGACCCATACCTGTTCACTATCAGCACCTGGTTGAAAGGCGATAGCGTAGACGTAGACGATTTCCCGGCAATCGCTGAATTTCAGCGCAAAATGCGCGAGCGATCAGCCGTCCAACGGGTCTTGCGCCTGCACGGCCTGCAATAGATATTCCTAAACTACAGGTTTAAACTCTTGTCATTGCGCAATGACAGGTTGCAGCGCAGCTTCTGTGCCGCTCTTTCAATGGCCATCGCAATATCGATGTGTTGAGCACTGCCGACGGCTGTTTCCATCTCGCTGCTTCTGCCCTCCAGATCACATCTGTAGTAGAGGCCTGGATAGCCAGGTTCGCTCTTCATGCGCAGTATCAGGCGTACGAACTGCAAACGATTGCCAAATGTAGACAAGGATTGCCGCAACTTCATCTCCAGAAATAGCTCGTCTGGCTGATCGATCTGACTGTCTATTACTACTTTGTCCACTCTGACTGCCTCTTCAGTTAACCCCGCGAATCACTCGCACTATTGCTCCGGACTCTTCCTTCAGAGCCAGAATCAGCTGATCAATCCATTCTTTTTCTCCAATACTCAGCTGCCGGTTCTCGTCGCTGATGACTTCCAGTCTCTGGATAGATTCTTCAACCTGATTCAGGTAGCGCCCAACCGCAAAGCTGCTGGAAAAAAAGCTACCGTCACCCCGAACAAAGCTTGCCAGTTTCACCCTGCGGCAGTGCCGTACGGATTCACCCTCTGCATTTTCGCTGTCATAGCACTGCGCCTCGGTGATATAGCTTCCCGGACCGAGATCGCTACTTATCCAGCGGGGATTCAATAGTGCGCGAGCGAGGGTTATATCAGTCTGTGCCTTGCCCAGCACGAGATTGACCAGGCCTTCGGAAGGTAAGACTCCTGCATGTTCGACCTTGTCGATAACCTCGGAGTAGAACGTGCTGAGCTCCTGGACTGACGGGAATACTTCTGACATTCCAACACTGCCCAGACGACCATTGATCGCCTTCCATTGCCAACTGGAGTAAAACTCGGCAGCAATTACATACCTGATATCCTGGGGTGGATACACCTTGCTGGAAATCAGGAAACCAAGCTGGTGCAGGTCGTGAACTTCTTCCCAGCTCTCAAGCTCGGCCAGCGCATGGATAAGATTGTTCAGATGAGTCAACTGTTGCTCACTGTATAGGCCCGAGTGTATTCGACTCAGGTGCCATGCCTGGCGGAATACCTGGGCGGCATCAGCGTATTTCTCGTTCTCCAGCAACAGTAGACCCAGACCGCCATAGAGCTCATCCAGGCCCTGTCCGTAAGGACCTCGCTCCAGGATGAGCTCATCTATAGCCTGCAACTGGCCCTGCACCCGCATCTGCAATTCGATCGACGTGTCCACCAAATCCTGACGAACCGTTCCGTCATCAACGGCACCAGCAGTATTAGCCAGCGACGATGACGCCAACACACAGAGTGTTAGCCAACTCCCAAACAATACAGCATTGCTCACCGACAGCTCCTCCAGTAATCAATCCTGGTCCGGCCCGAACACTATTATCCGGGGAAAGAATTTCACGCCGTCAACAATACAGAATCATCCCTGATTTTTTTACTCAAAAATTTCGAATCTATTATTCGTTATTATCTGATTAACATCATCGATTGTTCGATTAATAATGATCATCAAATGGAGCAAGGCCGATGACACTCACCACCAGGGAGTGCTTCATCCCCTTGCTTTCTTATTATCGACGAACAGGGAGAACAGCGTACTGCGAGCTTTCAGTGCTTGAGACGCGAGGGCAAACAGCTCTCGCTTTACATCAACAACATCAAGTAAGCAGTATTTTTAGAGATGAACAGCCACATGAAGGACCTGGCCCCAGCCAGCACTGGCAACGAACCCGATCTTGCTCGAGCTAGGCGGATTCTTGCCGACCTCATCGCCCCGGAGAAAGGCTTCATCCGGGTGGCGCTAGTCTATGGCATCGCCATCGCCTTGCTGACCCTGTCCCTGCCAATCGCTGTACAGACACTGATCAACACCGTGGCAAATATCGCCTCGACCAGGGCGATCCTGATTCTGTCAGTAGTCCTGTTCGCAACCCTGCTCTTGTCAGGTTTGCTGACAGCTCTGCGCACCAAGGTTATGGAGCTCTACGAACGCCACGTATATGCCCGGCTGACTTCGAAGCTGAGCCTGATCACCCTACTGGCACCCCACAGTGTATTTGAAGGCAGAAGAAACACCACCCTGACCCATCATTACTTTGACATCATGACCCTGCAGAAGAATATTCCGGCGCTGGTGGTGGACGGTTTCGCCCTCCTGCTGCAACTGGTAGTTGGCTTCACGCTGGTTTCGTTCTATCACCCGATGTTGTTCGCTCTCAACGTCCTGATCATAGGACTCATTTATGCAATATGGCTGATCTGGGGCCGAGGCGCCAAAGTCACAGCCATCAAGCTGTCCCAGGCGAAATACGATTCGGCAAAATGGTTGAGCAGCCTGATAACGGCCCATGAATTCTTCCAGTCAGCACGCCACCTGGATCACGCCGGCAGATCCACCGAAGAAAAAATCGCACAGTATGTAGATTGCCATCGCGCACATTTTCGCTACACCTTTAGCCAGGTACTGTCGTTTCTTGCCCTGTATGCATTAGCCAGTGCCGTACTATTGGGTCTGGGTGGCTGGCTGGTAATACAAGGAGAACTGTCAATTGGTCAATTGGTTGCCGCTGAATTGATCATGTCAGCCGTTTTCTTCGGACTGACACAATTCACCAACTACCTGAAACTCTACTACGAGCTCTACGGTGCCGCTGACAAGCTGGGGCAGATCCTGGAACTTCCGCAGGAAGAAATCAGCGATAAAGACGACCTTCTGACACCATCGAGTGGCACTCTGCAGTGCAAGAACCTTGAACTCTCTCATCTGAGCAACAAGATCCATCTCGATTTCACGATTGATGCCGGAGCCAAAGTCTTTGTCACTTGTGATGAATTGTGGATGCAACGTGCCCTGACCAAGGTTCTTAAAAATCACATCAAGCCCACTGGCGGATGGATACGACTGGGTGGCAGGGAGTTGTCTGAGTATGACATCTATGGCCTCCGCCATGACATCGTGTTCGTCGACAGATCCCTGATCATTGATTGTTCAATCAAGGATTATCTGCGCCTGACCGCGCCTGACACGAGCACAGCCAGGATTACCGATGTTCTGGAGCAGGTTGGACTTAGCGCCGCCATCGAGTCACTACCACAAGGCATTGATACCTTGATTTCATCCATGGGAGCACCCTTGTTGCCTGCCGATGTCCTGCTGCTGAAGCTCGCCTCAGCCATCCTGGTTCAACCCAAACTCGTGGTCCTGAACCAGGATATCGACAACATGCCCAGAGCGCTGCGTTCCAGCTTGCTGCAAACCATTCAGCAGCAGCATTTCAGCGTTGTCTACTTTACAGACAAGCCTGAAGCCGGAGTGTTCAACGGCATACTGCATTGCGCGAGCGACAGCACTGCCAACGCCTCATCTGGCCTGGTTGTTTCCTCAGCAGATGTGTTTGCAAAGGTGACTCAATGATCCCGCAAAGTACAAACCCGATCCAGAATCGCTACCTGAACCATATCGAAACCCTGCATAAGCTGAGGGTACCGAGGGCGGACCGTATCATCACAGCCATGTTGCTGCTACTGATCAGCTTCGCTGCTGCCTTGCTCTGGGTTACACCCTGGGTACAGACAGCCTATGGTGATGGCACCATCAGCACACTCAATCCTGCGCAGCGCACCCAGGCGATTTCCGCGCTGGTACCGGGGCAAATAGAGACCTGGCATGTACAGGAAGGCCAACGGGTTCGCAAAGGGGATCCGATTGTAACCTTGAGAGATACCGACCTGAACCTGATCGACAGGTTGAATGCCGAGATCATTGCGATGGAGCAGCAACAGACTGCCAATATCAATGCTCTCGAAACAGCCGAAAACAACCTGGTGAGATACAGAAGCCTGTTCGAGCAGGGCCTGGTTTCCCAGCGTGAACTTGAACAGGTACAGATCGGTCTCGAAGACTTGCGTGCCAATGTCGCTGCCACCACGGCCGAGTTGAACAGGGTTCGGGTTAACCTGGCGCGACAATCGATCCAGACCAAGGTCGCGCCGAGCGATGGCACGATCCTTGGCTTACTTTCTGCTGGCGAATCAACTTTTGTCAATGCCGGTGACATCATTGCCTCGTTTATACCGGACGGTGTTGAGCGCTCGGTAGCATTGATAGTCAATGGATTCGATGCACCGCTTGTCTATCCCGGCAGGAAAGTTCGCCTGCAGTTCGATGGCTGGCCCATGTTTCAGTTCAGCGGCTGGCCTGGCGCATCACTTGGCACCTTTGCCGGTGAGGTCGAGTTCGTCGAACCAATAGCCGATGCTTCAGGACGATTCCGGGTCTGGATCAGGGAAGACCTGTCAGAGGGTGGCTGGCCCGAAGAACGCTATGTGCGCCTCGGTAGCCGTGTGCGTGGCTGGGTACTTCTGGAAGAGGTGAGATTGGGCTACGAACTCTGGCGTCAGCTGAATGCATTCCCTCCAGTAAACACAGCATTGAATGAGCAAGGTAATGTTTAATCTGCATTTGACCCGCATGGTGTCCGTGGTGCTCGGATTTACACTTTACGCCTTTGAGGTCAGCGCTCAAGACAGTGTCGTCGGCGAAGTCGGCGAAGCACTCACCATGGAGAGACTGATTCAATCTATTCGTGGACATCACCCTGTTATCATGTCCGCGCAGGCACGACGGGAACAGGCCGATACGGCACCACAGCGTGCCCGCGGAGCATTTGACCTGGAGATCCAACAGAACACCCTGTCCCGCTTGAATGGCTACTATGATGGCCAGTACCTGGAACAGGCAATTTCCCAGCCTCTGGAGTTTGCCGGCGCGGAAATTACCGCCAGCTTTCGTCGGTCAGAGGGCGACTTTCCAATCTATGAAGACTTCTACAACACCCTGTCCGGCGGTGAGGCCAGCGTGGGATTGTCATTTTCCCTGCTGCGGGACAGAGACCTGGACGCGAGGCGAGCTGGTTTGTTCGAAGCGCCTTTTACCCAGCGCATCGGCGAATTCGAAGAGGAATTGGCTGTCAACCAGCTATTGTTCGATGGACTCAACACCTACCTGAACTGGTATCAGGCTTCGCTCGCGGCGGAGGTTGCCGCATCACTCGTTGATCTCGCAGAAACCCGCCGGGAAGGCATCGAGTCCCGGGTGGCTAGCGGAGACCTGGCAGCGATCACACTCACAGAGTTCGAGACCACACTGCTGACCCGCCAGATTGACTTGCAGGAAGCTCAGCAGAATCTGTTGCGCGCCGAACAACAACTTCTCTTCTATTGGCGCAGCGGCAACGGCGGCAGCTTCAACTCGAGCGACCTGATCCTGCCCCAGCTTCCGGTGCAATGGCCCTTCGATGAGTTTCGATTCGACCAGAACTGGCAGAGCAACATCATTGGCAATCATCCAAGCGTGCAACAGCTCGAAGCCGAGCTGGAGATCGCGCGAAACCAGGCGCGTCTCGCAGAAAACAACTTCCTGCCGCAATTGGACTTCGAAGTGAAACTCGGCAATGACTTCGGTAGCGGCAGCATGAATCTGAACGGACCCGAATCCTACGTGGGACTGAACTTCTCGATGCCACTGCAGCGAAATCGCGCCAGAGCCGAGCGTACCGCGGCAACTGCCCGGGTGAGTGAATTGAGTTTCAGTCGACAGGCCCAGGTTGACCGCCTGTCACTCGGGCTCAATGAAAGCCTGCTGCAGCTCAATACATTTGATCGACTTCGCCAGCTCCGGACTCAACAGGCCGAGGTTGCAAAACAACTGGAGCTACAGGAGCACGCAAGATTCGATGCGGGTGACAGCGACCAGTTCTTGCTCAACGCCAGGGAAACTGCAGCGGGTCAGGCACAACTGGAAGCGATTGCAGCAGAAGTGGCGTGGTTAAGACAAAAAATAGCCTTACTGGCACTAGGTACTGATCTATTGGATTTTTAGGACTATGGCAAAAATAAAGATTCAAAATTATGCAGGGCAATCGTGGCAGTCCACGATAGAGCAACGTGCTTACCTCATGCTCTCATCCCTGAGCGCAAGCGTGTCAAACATAACTATTCAGTTCGTCGAATTGCCGGCAGATGGTGCCATGCCTAAGCGCTACCGTTGTAGCGCAAGTTCTCCCGACCTGACCAACGGCAACTGTCAGGTCTCAGTGGAACACCCAAATGGAAACAGTGCCATCGATGGAACATTGCTGCGCTTCAAACGCATCGTAGCCCATAGCAGACAGATTGGACGTATTAACAACTTTAGCTCAGCGCCGAGCAGACGCTATTAGCAAATTGATCAGAGGTTCCCTAACTACCAAAAAGATTATCCCTGGCCGCCTCGATTATCTCGAGCACAATGGGATGTTTCAGTTTTCGCTCCGGGGATATGGCGTAGTAGTACTCACGCACGCTGTCCGCTTTTCCCAGCATGCGGCATTTGTACATCGTTTCAATTTCATCCTGGATTACCTCCGGTGACGGGAATACTCCCAGCCCTTCCTCACCGAATGCTTTCATCAGTGCGCTGTCTTCAAACTCGGCAACCAGGGTTGGCGATATGTCATGGCTATCCAGCCATACCTCAAGACCGCTCCTGATCGGGTTCCCGGTCGTCGGTAACAGTAGTGGCGCATTGTTGAGTGAACGGGGAAAATCCTTGATATAGCGACGGGCATTGGTCGTCTTGGCAAAGAACCCGATATCACTGTTGCCCAAGGCATGGCTGTAGGCCTTTACGTTGAGTCCGGCGGGGATCGCGCAGTCAGAGATAATCATGTCAAGCTGGTGCACGGCGAGACCACCCAGCAGGGATTCCAGCGAGCCTTCCTTGCAGATCAACTTTATCGGCTCATCACCCTCCAATGCCGGCTGCAGAATCCGCATCGCAATCAATTTCGGTATGGAGTTCGTGATTCCAACCTGCAGGCTTGGTGCCATGCTGGCATCTTTACTCTTTAGCCGGACACAGAGCTCTTCACCGATGGAAAAAATCTCATCGGCGTACTGGAATACCAGGTGCCCGAATTCGGTGAGAACCAGGCCTCGCCCCGCCCTGGAAAACAACGGCTCACCCACAGACTCTTCCAGGATCTTAAGTTGCACACTGATAGTCTGGGGAGTGAGATGCAGTACCTCTGTCGCCTTGGCGATACTCCCCTCCCTGGCCACGGTCCAGAAATAAAGCAGATGGTTGTAATTCAGATGTCTCATAGGTTTATGCCGCTATCTCGAGCCCGGCCTGCTGCTGAGCATGCTCTCATTTTCTGACATAGCGCCCGTCAAACCAAGGCTCCCAGACTTCCGAGTCGTGGTTAAATTGCTCAAAGAACTGTCGCACGCTGCCGTCCACATTGGGTGTCCAGGTGCCGCGAAAATTCCATACTGCACCACCGAAGTTATAGATGCTGCCCTCCAGGAACATGGATCCATTGCGCAAGCCGCCAACGATATCGATGGCGTAGCGACCTGCGGAAACCCACAACTGCCGCCACTCACCGGTAACCGGATTGAAGTAGTTCATGCTGGTTCCCGTTCCACCATCGATACTGGCCCAGCTTTCCAGCAACAGGCATCCGGATTCCATTGGCTGGATGCTGTTCTCTCCAACCTTGTTCCCAGTATTGTTATCAAACACATCCCACTCCCCGACCCAGAAATTGAAGTCTGCAAAGCCCGGGATATCGCTGCAGCCTGTGTTCTGCGACCAGGCAGGAACAGACAGGAAAAGACAATACAACATGAAGATGAATCGAATTCGTTTCACCACGGGCTCCTGTGCGTGATCATCTCGTTTCCAGGGCACTCAAGCCTGCTGCCTTGCAAGCGTTTAGCTACTCGGGCACCCCATGTCTCAACCTTACTACAGGGGCGTCCCAGCCACCAGAATCCGGGCCTCCGGGCGCTACAGAAACATTTGCAAAGGGGTTTAAGACTTGGCACCCTTGAGCGCAGAACAAAATTCAGAAAAGTGGGGTTTGATCATGTCTTTACGGTCTGTTTTTACTGCTTGTCTCTCGGCACTGGTACTCTCTTCAACCACCCACGCCGCCGATATTCCGCGGGTTGGCACCTATGACTTTCCCACCTCCACCCGCAACCCGGAGGCACAGGAACATTTCATGCTGGGAGTGGGTTATTTGCACAGTTTTGGCACCACCCAGGCACAGGAAGCATTTCGTCGCGCCCAGGAACTGGACCCGGATTTCGCCATGGCTTACTGGGGAGAAGCGTTCACCTACCAACATCCCTTCTTTGGCGCATTGAGCGAGGGCCCCGGAGAAGCGTTGGCGCGATTGGCGCCGACACCAGAACTACGACTGGCCAAGGCGCCCAATGACAAGGAGAAGGGCTTTCTCAAGGCAGCCGAAGCCTACGCCCTGACTCCCGGCGGCATGCCCGAACGCCGCATTGCCTGGAACAAGGCAATGGAAGAGCTCTACAGGAAATACCCCAATGACGATGAGGTTGTGGCTTTCTATGTTGTGTCGACCCTGGCGGCCGCCGGTCACTCCGGCGACATGCGCGAACGCATGAACATGAAGGCCGGGGCCCTGGCACTGGAGCTGTTCAAGAAGAACGACAATCACCCGGGCGCCGCTCACTACGTGATCCACGCCTTCGATGACCCCATTCATGCACCCATCGCGCTCGAAGCCGCCCAGAAGTACCGCGATATCGCGCCCGCCGTTTCCCATGCCCGCCATATGCCTTCACACATCTTCATTCAGCATGGCATGTGGGATCTGGTAGCGGAATGGAATGAATCCGCCTATCAGGTGGCACGGGAGCTGTGGCAACCGGGCGATGCCGTGGGCGAGCAAAATCACGCCACCGACTGGGGACAGTACGGCGATCTGCAACGGGGGGATATCGAACGCTCCCTGTTATGGATTTCCCGCGCCGAGGAAACCCTGGCAGAAAATCCGGGTGACGGTCGCTCCATGAGCACACTCAAGACCATGCAGGCGCGACATACCATCGAAACCCAAAACTGGACACTAGCTGAACTCAGCAACGAGCTGAATGCAGACCAGTTGCTGGCGCTCGGCATGAGCGCTGCCAACCTGAACGAGTTGGATCTAGCGGAGCGAGTGGCGGCCCGACTTGGTGAACTGGCTTCCGACAGCCCGAACAATAGTGATCTGCAAGTGATGTATGCCGAGGTGAATGCACTGGCCAAGTCCAAGCGTGCAGAAGAGCTCTTGCGCGAAGGGCTCACCACCGACGGTCTGCCACAACAGGAACAAGCACTGGCACTGCTCCGGGATGCCGTCGAATTGACAGAGCAGGGTCGCCTGCCGAACGGAGCTGCCACGCCATTGAAGCCGGTACACGAACTGTCTGGTGAGATTCACCTGGCCTTTGGTCTGTCGCGGGAAGCGGCAAAGTTGTTCGAGGCTTCGCTTTTACGCCTACCGAACCGCCCCCTGTCCCTGCTGGGAGCAGCTCGCGCCTATGCTGCTATGGGAGACAAGGAACAAGCGGATGCCATGTACGAGCAACTGCTGTCCATCTGGAACGATGACTCCTGGCCCTCCGTGCGCGAGGCAAAGCAATTCGTCGCTCTTAACTAGAATTTTCCTTACTGGGTAAAAGAAAAATGACAAACAAGAATCTGGAAAAAGTGGCAGGCAACGGATTGTTAAACCGTCGACACCTGCTGGGAATGGGATTGGGCGGTGCCGGTATGGCGGTGGCCAATACCGTGTTGGGAGCTGACTCAGGTCCGCTGCAAATTCCCTACTGGTCAAGACAACCAGGACCCGGCGCCAGTCCCTTCGGAGATCGCTCCCGCTACGCACCGCAATTGGAACGCATGTCGGGAAGCCCCAACCCCACCTATCCCGGCGGTGGCGCTTCTCGCTCTCCCCTGCAGCATCTGCAGGGCACGATCACACCGAATGCCCTGCATTTCGAACGCCATCATGCCGGCATACCGGACATCGATCCCGCCCAGCACAAGCTGGTGATCAATGGCCTGGTGCGTCAGCCCCTGGTATTCAGCTATGAAGACCTGTTGCGTTATACCATGGTGAGTCGCATCTATTTCCTCGAATGCTCGGGTAACAGTGGCGCCGTACTGCGAAGAGATACACCTGACCCTAATGGCACGGCGCAGAGCCTGCACGGCCTCGTATCCTGCGCTGAATGGACCGGGATACCACTGTCAACTCTGCTGGATGAAGCCGGTGTCCTGCCGGAAGCCAACTGGATTGCCGCGGTTGGTGCCGATGCTGCCAGCATGGGCCGCTCGGTACCCCTGGCCAAGGCCATGGATGACTCCATGCTCGCCCTGTTCCAGAACGGTGAACCGGTGATGCCAGGACAGGGTTATCCCATGCGCCTGTTCAATCCCGGTTGGGAAGGCAATACCAGCGTGAAGTGGCTGACCCAGATCAAGCTCACCAACGGTCCCGTGCACTTCCGTGATGAAACCAGCAAGTACACAGACACCCTGCCGGATCGCAGCAGTCTGCAGTTCACATTCCCGATGGGGGTAAAATCCCTGATCACCTCACCCTCTGGCCAGATGAGTCTCAATCAGCGCGGCATCTATCGTGTAACTGGCTTAGCCTGGTCGGGTTCCGGCAGTATTCGCCGGGTCGAAGTCAGCGCCGATGGTGGCCGCAGCTGGGCGGACGCACTTATCGATAGCGAACGGCATGAGAAGGCACTCACCCGATTCAGTATTCCCTGGGAGTGGAATGGAGGGAGTGCGATATTGCAGAGCCGCGCCACCGACAGTGCCGGCAACGTACAACCGACCCGCCAGTCGATACTCGATGAACGCGGTAACATAGCCACCTACCACTTCCACGGAATCCAGAGCTGGTCCGTGAACAATGCCGGGGAGGTGCGCGATGCCCATGCTTAAGCGAATAGCTTCTATTACAGCTTTACTGACTGTTGCAGCGACTTCTTTCCTCGCCAGCTCCCAGGAAACTGTGCGACTTGGTACGCCCATTAGCGAATCACAACTTGCCAATTTCGACCTGATTGCCCAACCCAATGGCAATGGCCTGCCAGCGGGCAGCGGCACAGCACGCCAGGGCAAGGCCGTATACGACGCACGCTGCGCTGCCTGTCATGCAGCCAACGGCGAAGGCATCTCCGCGGCTACCATTATCGTCGGCGGTGACATGCAGTCAGAAGGTGAACCGCTACGAACAGTGGGCAGCTACTGGCCCGAAGCTTCCACCGTTTTTGATTTCGTGCGCCGCGCCATGCCGGCCGATGCACCGAAGTCACTGAGCGATGATGAGGTCTACCAGGTAGTCGCCTATGTACTCTTCTTGAATGGCATCATCGGTGAGGATCAGGAGCTCAATGCCAGCACTCTGCCGCGGGTGGAGATGCCCAACGCCGATGGCTTCATAGACCAAAGCGCTATTCACTAATCAAAAATATCCACCATAAAGGTGTCGGAGAGATTGTTTTAGGTCAGTTCTGATCTAAAAATAGTCTCTCCGACCCCTTCTTGCCTGTCGCTAGTTGCGACAGACTGCCGCTAGCCAGACTGCAATAAAGTGTAATAATTCCTTGCGCTAAAAGGATCTGGCCCTAGTATTCCCGCATCCCAATAAATCACTAATAACAGGGTCACCTCATGAAGTCCAAGCTGTCGTACCTTACCGGTACAGTTCTCGCCGTATTGATATTTTCCCTGTCTCCCGCACAAGCCCAGGTGACCGCAGACGGCATCAGCATTGCTCGCATAAATGGTCAACCATCCCTGGAGGACTTCGCCGGAATGACGCCGGCCACGGCCCTCGCCCGCTCCATGACCAGGGTAGAAGGCTTTATCCAGCGCCTGCCGGATGACGGCGATCCCGCGACTCAGCGCACGGAGGTGTATATTGGTTACACCGCCAGCGACCTCTACGCGATCTTCCTCGCCTTCGACACCAACCCGAACCTGATTCGCGCCAACATGGCCGCACGGGAAAACATCGACGAAGACGATATCGTCGAACTCACCATCGATACCTTCAACGATCAACGCACCGCGTTCTCATTCCGTACTACAGCACTGGGCATTCAGTGGGATGCGCGCTGGACCGAGGGTTCTTCACGTCGCGCCGGCTTCGATACCACCCTGGAAGCCGTCTGGCAGAGTGATGGCCAACTGACCGATCAGGGTTACATGGCATCCATGTCCATCCCCCTCAGCAGCCTGCGTTTCAGCGACAGTGACGAGCAAACCTGGCGCGTGCAGTTCGCCAGGATCATTCCACGCCGCAACGAGGAATCCTACTGGCCTCCCTACTCAATTGACATTGTGGGCCGTCTCAACCAGACGGCACTGATGCGGGGAATCCGGGATGTGGACTCAGGCAATAACTACCAGATCGTGCCGTTTATCTTCGCCCGCGAAGTGGATGCACTGGACCTGCGCGCGGCAGGTGGACCGGCGTTCGACAGAGAGAGCGAACAGGACGTGGGTGTAGATGCCAAGTTTATCTTCAATGACACCTGGGTTCTGGATGTCACTCTCAACCCGGATTTCTCCCAGGTGGAATCGGATCAACCCCAGGTTACGGTTAACGAGCGCTTCGAAGTCCAGTTTCCAGAGCGCCGCCCTTTCTTCATTGAGAACGCAGATTTCTTTGCCACGGACTCCACTCTCGTGTTTACCCGTCGCATCGTGGATCCCGAGGGCGGTATTCGCTTCACGGGTCGCTCCGGCAACTATGGATTCGGCTCGATCCTGATCAATGACGAGGCGCCTGGCCAGAACAGGAATCCCGGCGATCCCCTGGCCGGCGAGAAAGCAACCATCGGAATCATCAGGGGCTATCGCGACATTTCCGAGCAGGATCGTATCGGGTTCCTGGCGACGTCTCGCGAGCTGGCAGACGGGCATAACCGGGCAGCATTGGTGGATGGCCGCTTCCGCTTCGGAGAGAATTGGCAGACCCAACTCGAGTTAGTGGGAACAGAGACGGATCCCCGCGGTGGTGGCCCTTCCTACACTGGCTATCAGCGCAACATCCAGCTCAATCGCACCGGCAGGCTGTTTAATAATCACACCCACTTCATCGAAGCTTCTCCCGGTTTCCGCACGGAACTGGGTTTCCAGAATCGATTCTTCCGGGCCGACACATCCGGACTACACCAGCGTGTCGCCCTCAATTTCTATCCCGAGAGTTCGACGATCAATTCATGGAACGTGACTGGCTTCGGCGTCTATCTGGAAGATGATGCCGGCACCAAGATATTCTCCCAGTTAGGCCCTAGCGCCGGACTCACCTTTGACACCACGCGCTATGACATCGGCTGGACCGACTATGCGGAGATTCTGCGCGCCGGTGATTTTCCGGGCCTTGGCACCACTCGCGTTTACAGGTACGACAACTGGAACATAGGCTACAACAACAATACCTTGAGCCAGGTTGACCTGAGTATTCGCTACCTTAGCGGTACCACGCTCAACCTTGTGCCACCACTGGGCTCCTTGCCTGATGTTGCCGACACCAACCGCCTCGATGTGGATTTGTTGTTGCGACCTTTCGATCGGCTGCGCATCAATAACACCTACTTATACACCGAGCTGGAATCCCGCAACAGCGGCAGGAAGATTTTCTCCAACGAGATTTTCCGCAGCAACTGGAACTACCAGTTCACCAAGGAGTTATCCCTGCGCTTCATCGCCCAGTATGAAGACACGGATGCCGACCTGTCCCGACTCACCGATGACAAGAACCTGAATTTTGACCTGCTGCTGCGTTACGTAATTAATCCCTGGTCGGCTTTCTACGTTGGCTACAACAGCAACCAGAGCAACTTCGATATCGCCGAAATGGAGGGTGAGCGAGAACTGATCGTGACCGACGACCTGAAAAGGGATGGCGACCAGTTCTTCGTGAAGTTCTCCTACTTGTTCCAGCGCTAGACCTGCCCGGACAGCTCTTAAGATCCGAAACGGCGCTTCGGCCGGGGCGCGTTGCCCGATAATTTCGGGGGAATACACTTCAGGCGGAACCGACAATCCTGGTCTAGACTGTCTGCAGTAGCATCTTCTGGAGTATCACCTTGGCCTTCGCGGAACACTTCCGGTTCCTCTATAACGGCGGCTTGGACCCTGCTTTCGCCGACCCCAGCGCTCTTCGACAGCGCCGGACTCTCTCGCTGTGTGTTTTCACCCTGGCCCCGCTTGGCTTATTGATCATAGTGAGCAACTACCTCTACAACGCCAGGGAGGACAATCTATCAATCTTTCTGGGCCTCTGCCTGGTATTCAGCAGCCTCTACATGCAGGCCTATCGAAACCGGCCCATACTGGCCGGTAATCTTTGCATGCTCGCCTATTGGATGATCCCGGCATTGCTGATGTTACGTCATGGGATGCTCAGCACGCCCATTCTCTGGATGCTGCCCATTCCCTCTATTTCCATGTTGCTGGCCAGCCGAAAATCCGGTGTCTTCTGGTTGCTGGTCTGTATCGCCACCATCTGGATCATGACCTACCTGGAGACCCATGGAATTATCCAGGTTGCGGGTGTTACGTCAGAACATATGCAGAACCTGTTGGGGCAGGACGCTTTCACAGTTTATGCTTTAGAGACTTCCATAATACTGGTTATTCTCACTGGCGCGACTCTGGTATTCCGCACCATGCAGATGCGCGCCGAAGAAAAGCTGGAAGCCAATCTGGAATCCTTGCGCAGCGAGGTACATACCCGCGCATTGGCGGAACAGGCAGCGACCACGTCGGAACAATCGAAATCCAATTTCCTTGCCGTGATGAGCCACGAACTGCGTACACCCCTGAATGGCATCGTGGGTGCTGCCGGCTTGCTGCGCAGCAGCAAGGATGGACGAGAGCAGCATGAGTTTATCGACGTGATCCAGCAAAGCAGCGAAAACCTGATCGAACTAATCAACAATGTGATGGATCTCAGCTCACTGGAGTCTGGCAAGTTATTGCTGGATAACAAGGTCATTGAACTGGAAGGTTTCATTCGTACAATCGCAAAACCCTTCAGCTACCAGGCTGGTCGCAAGAATATCGAGCTCAGCATTGCCATCGCCGATGATTTACCTCAGCACATAATCGGCGATCCTACACGGCTTAAGCAGATTTTGATCAATCTGCTGGGCAATGCCCTGAAGTTCACCGACTCAGGCACAATCAAGATCATCGGCGATCGCGACTATGGCAAACTTCGACTCCAGATCATCGATACCGGAAGCGGGATCGCGGAAGCCGAATTAAAGAATCTGTTCGACCCTTATGTGCAGGCGGGATCTGACCAGGAGAAGCGCAGCGCCGGATCCGGTCTCGGCCTCGCCATCGTCAAGCGTCTGGTCAACGCAATGGCAGGTAATATCGTAGTGGACTCCGAACTCGGGAAAGGGACAACGTTTACTATCTATATTCCCCTCAAGGAAGCCGAGGTACACGTCATAGACGATCATCAGCGGCAGACAAGCAAAATAGGCCAGTTGCATGCCCTTATCGCCGATGATAATGCCGTGAATTGCCTGGTGCTCAGCCGAATATTGGAGAAGGACAATCACAATGTGGTAGTAGTGAATACCGGGCGCGAGGCTCTGGAATATGTCAAGAGCCATGCGGTCGATGTGGTTCTGATGGATATCCAGATGCCGGAGATGAATGGGTTGGAGGCCACGCGCGCGATTCGGGAATTGGATGGCGAGTGTTCCGGCATCCCTATCATCGCGATAAGCGCTAATATCAGCAACGAAGAGGAAACGCGCGCCCTGTCCGCCGGCATGAATGCCTTTGTGGGCAAACCTTTTCGCTATGAAGACCTGATGAACAAGGTCGGCGCAGCGATGAACCAGGGATTGCACTAGTAACCGGGCACTAGATTCGGCTGATACGCTAAGCTCGCTTCCGCTTTCCCCATCACCCCATCCCCGCCATAATAGGCCCTCAGCCCTGATATTGACTTTAAGCAGACCCCATCAATGGACTGCCTATCATCTTCAGGTCAGCAAAGAAATCGCGGAAAATGTTAGTATTCACTGGACGCACGGTAGTCATGGGATATTCGTATTGCAGCCCTTTGAATTGCTGCCCCATGCCCTTGAATTGAACACCGACGAGAACTAGTGGTCAAATGAGCAACAGCATTACTCGACTCAGCCTGAAAGACCTGCAGACGGATCGCAACCGATTCTGCCAGGAACTCTATCTGGGCTTGCGTGAATACGGATTCGTCATCCTGCGTGATCACGGCATCGAAAAGTCGCGCCTCGACCGGGCCTATGACTATGCGAAGGAATTATTCGAGCTTCCCGAACACACCAAGCTTAAATACGATAGTGGCAGCGGTGGCAAGCGTGGTTACACCGCGTTTGGCAGGGAAAACGCGAAGGGCAATCCCCATGCCGACCTCAAGGAATTCTGGCACATTGGTCCCAGCGTCGCCCAGGACTCACCCTACTTCAATACCTATCCCGAGAATGTGTGGCCGGAAGAAATTCCGGAGTTCAGGGAGTTCTTCACCAGTCTGTACCGGGAATTGGAGACCCTGGGCAAGAACATGCTGGAGTTGCTTGGCGAGGCGATGGAACTTGAGAAAGAGTTTTTCCGGGACCTGGTAACCGATGGCAATTCCATCTGCAGGCTACTGCACTATCCCAAACTCGAAGGCCTGGAAACTGGCGACGCCATGCGTGCCGCCCCCCACGCCGACATCAACTTGCTCACTCTGCTGGTAGGCGCGACCGATTCCGGACTGGAACTGCTGGACAAGGATGGCAACTGGATGCCGGTGATCAGCGACGAGAATGAGATCGTTCTGGATACGGGAGACATGATGTCGCGCCTGACCAACGATGTCCTGCCGTCGACCATTCACCGCGTGGTTAATCCGAACAGCAGCGATAAATCACGCTACTCGATGCCCTTCTTCCTGCATCCCCACAGCAATGCCAGCCTCAACTGCCTGCCACAATGCGTAGGCCCCGGCGAACCCAATTATCCGCCGATCACGGCGGGAGAATTCCTCGAAGAGCGACTGCACGAAATCGGCCTGTTCAAGACCTGACAGAGAACACCAGCTCCGCCGGGGATATCAGGTGAGAGAGAGGAAGAATCCGGCTATCGCCGCGCTCATCAGGTTCGCCATAAACCCTCCGAAAACTGCCCGCAACCCCAGTTCTGCGATATCACTTCGCCGGTTCGGCGCCATCATGCCGATACCACCTAACACAATGCCTATGGATGAGAAGTTGGCAAACCCACACAGGGCGAATGTGACAATTGCCTGGGCGCGATCACTCATGGCTGCCATCTGGTCGGTGAAAGCAACGAAGGCCACGAATTCATTGAATACCAGTTTTTGTCCGATGAGACTGCCCGCCAGGCGGGCTTCCTCCCAGGGAACCCCAATGATGAATGCCAGCGGTTGGAAGGCGTAACCCAACAGCAACTGCAGGGAGAGAGCCTCGAATCCGAACCAGCCACCCACCCAGGCAAGCAAGGTATTTACCAGGGCAATGAGGCCTACAAATGCCAACACCATGGCGCCAACATTCAGGGCCAGGGTCATGCCACTGCTGGCACCGGAAGCGGCGGCATCGATGACATTCACATGTTCCTCGAATTCCAGTTTGAATTCGTCATCATCGTCTTTCTGCTTTTCCGATTCCGGCAGCAACAGCTTGGCCATCAGGAAACCGCCCGGGGCCGCCATGAAGCTGGCCGCCAGCAGGAAGCGAATCTCCACTCCGAGCAATACGTAGCCAGCCAGTACCGAACCAGCCACGGTGGACATTCCACCCACCATAATCGCGAATAACTCCGAGCGGGTCATGGTGGCGATATAGGGTCGCACCACCAGGGGCGCCTCTGTCTGGCCAACAAAGATGTTGGCAGTCGCCGACATGGATTCCGCCGTACCGGTTTGCAGGAGCTTGCGTAAGCCACCGCCAATGATCCGAATCAGCCAACCCATGATGCCAAGGTAATACAGCACGGAGACCAGGGAAGAAAAGAACACGATGACCGGCAGCACATGGAAGGCGAAGATAAAGCCTAGCTCGAAAGCACCCACGCTCCCGAATACGAAGTCGATACCGTCCTGGGCGTTGTCAAGAACGCTGCGGACAGCATTGGAAATTGCTCCCAGTACAGCCACCCCTACGGGCAGATAGAGAGCGATGCCGCCGAGGATGAATTGCAGCAGCAAGGCGAAACCCACGGTACGCCAGTTTACATACTGACGATTCGCAGACAGGCCCCAGGCCACACCGAACAGGATCAAGATCCCACAAAGACTGATTACTGTATCCACTTGCTTCCTGCTTGTTTCCTGCCTGGCGCCAAGGGCGGCTCTCATTATGGTTGCTGGTGGCGCTGATCGCTCACCGCCCATGCCATATCAGGGAAGTATGCCCTTTCGTTGCAATTCAGTCAGCAACAACCCAGTCGAATGACTGGAGTTTTTTGTCCCATCGAGTTGGAGATGAGCATGTTCCCGGGCTGGCGCAATAAATTCATGGTACATGGGCTTTACCGTGACTTCGAATTGTTCCTGCACGGATTGCCTGGTTCGTCCTCTCTCCCGGCAATCCCTGTCCAGGCGACGCTGCAGGCACACCTCGAGGGGAGTATCTACAAACAGGCGCAGATCGAATTCCCTGCGCAACAATGGATTGGTAAACAACAGAATGCCCTCGACTATTAACAGTTCCACGGGATGGAGACTGACAGACTTATCACTTCGGGTGTGCTGGGTGTAGTCGTAAACCGGCACTTCGACCATCTGCCCACTGCGCAATTGCAAGAGGTGATCCAGGAGCAGTTCATGCTCAAGCGAATCCGGATGGTCGTAGTTGACCTGCTCTCGTTCCGCCATCGCCATATCGGCCTGGTCACGGTAATAGGCGTCTTCCGTCAGGATGGCTATATCGAGTGCCGGGGAGTAATTCTGCAAGGTTTGCAGAAGCTCCCTTGAGAAATGGGATTTGCCCGCCCCGGAAGCGCCTGTTACGGCAATAATCGTTCTTAACAAGAGTGCTCCTAATCTAGTTCATGGGTGAAATACCGGTTTTATCGCCTGTTCCCTTACCGCCGGCAAGAAGCAGCACGAAAATCCTCAACCACTCAATCCTGAAGCAGGGAAGCCATCTCCCCTGGCTCCGGAAACCTGTGCTGCTCAAACTTTGAGAAGACCAGTTTCTCCTCTACCTTCACATCGAACACGCCGCCACTGCCAGCCACCAAATCCGCTTTCACACCAGTCAGGTCTTCAATTTCTGCAGACACACGGTCCGCTACAGGACGGTAGTTTCAGGCAGTGCAATAAACAATTGTAATCTTCAAAGTATGCTTCTCCCGGGAAAACGCCAGGTAAATACAGCGCGCCCTGACAGTTCATTTTCCTGTAATATGGACTCTGCATCATATCAGTTTGATTTCCCAGTTTGATCACTAAAAGCGGGTTAGCACTATGGCCAGAATTCGATCCCTTACCACCAGCACCCTGACACTGCTCGCAGCCGTTCTGCCCTTTTCTGAGGCCATGGCCCAGGAAACGCCCCAGAGCTGGTTCGACGCCGGGCAAGCCACGGTGCAGCGCAACCTGGCGCTGCGTAACCAGGCGGCAAATGGGATGGCAAAGAATGTCATTCTGTTCATAGGCGATGGCATGGGTGTTTCCACTGTTACCGCGGCTCGCATTCACGAGGGACAACTGCGCGGCGAACCCGGCGAGGAAAACCTGCTGAGTTTCGAGGAATTCCCCAATGTGGCCCTCTCCAAGACCTATAACACCGATGCCCAGGTAGCGGATTCAGCCGGTACCATGTCCGCCATGGCAACCGGCATCAAGACCAGGGCCGGGCTCATCAGTGTCAATCAAAACGTGTTTCGCGGTGATTGCAATTCCCAGACAGGCAACCAGACCCTGACATTCCTTGAACGGGCAGAGATGCGCGGTTTGGCAACGGGAGTAGTCACTACCGCGCGTCTCACCCACGCCACGCCAGCGGCCAACTACGCCCACATCATGGATCGCGATTTCGAAGATGACGCCGACGCCGTGCGCTTCGATAATGCTGGTGATTGCCCCGACATCGCGCGCCAGCTCATCGAATTCGGCAGCAAGGTGCTGGGCAGCGATGGCCTGGAAGTGGCACTGGGCGGCGGTCGTGCAAGCTTCATATCTGCTGGCCAGAGCGACCCCGAATACGGCAGCGCCGGTAACCGGCTCGACGGAAGGGATCTTGCGGCAGAATGGGTCGAACTGGAACCAAACAGTCATTACGTGTGGAATAAGGAGCAGTTCGACAGTATCGATCCCGCCTCCACGGATCACCTGTTAGGACTCTTCCAGCCTTCACACATGCAATATGAACACGACCGACCAGGAGACGCTGGTGGCGAGCCGAGCCTGAGCGAGATGACTGCGAAGGCAATCGAGATACTCAGCAAGAACGAGAACGGTTACTACCTGACGGTGGAATCGGGTCGCATTGATCATGCTCATCACGATACCAATCCCCATCGCGCGCTGGACGATGCCGTTGAATTTTCCAACGCAATCCGCACGGCGTCAGAGATGGTGAATCTGGATGACACCCTGATCATCGTCACCGCCGATCACAGTCACGTCTTCACGATTGCAGGATACCCGAAGCGCGGCAACCCCATTCTGGGTAAATCGGTTGGCATCGACAGCAGCGGCGACCTGGCCCTGGCTGGTGATGGATTGCCTTACACCACTCTGGGCTATGCCAATGGCGTCGGGCATGAAGACGGTAACACCGGTCGTTCGGATCTAACCAATGTGGACACCACTGACCCCGACTTCCATCCACAGGTCACGGTACCCATGAGTTCCGAAAGCCATGGCGGTGAAGATGTGGCGATCTATGCGATTGGACCGGGATCGGATCTGATCCGCGGGGTCATGGAGCAAAATGTAATCTTCCACGTGATGATGGAAGCGAGCAGACTCTCTACCCGGTAAGGGTGCATCCCTGCACCCTTACCTTTGTCGTCGCCAATCGCTGGCGCAGACGTGGGATTCTGCTGGCGATTGGCTCCTCGCATGCGCTTCGCGCATGACGGCATCCATGCCTCACTTCGAGAAACCTTTGATCTCAATGCCAACTTTTACAGGCGTAGTAGATGCAAGTCGACTCTCTACCTCACCCGGTAAGGGTGCATCCCTGCACCCTTACCTTTGTCGTCGGCATCCATGCCTCACTTCGAGAAACCTTTGATCGCAGTGCCAACTTTTGCAGACAGCAGGGGATGCAAATCAACTCTCTTCCATACCCGGTAAGGGTGCATCCCTGCACCCTTACCTTTGTAGTCGCCAATCAGAATTTAGCGCTGAAAGTCGTAGACGGAGCCCAGCCGTAGCAACTGGCTCAACTCATCGAGCGCCGTTCGACACTCATTCAACAAGGATGGGTCCGCCAGATCGGACGGCGACAGTTCATCCCGGTAATGCTTCTCTACCCATTGCCTGAGTTGTCCATATAGCGCTTCATTCAACAGCACATTCGCATCCAGGGCCTGCTGTTGCGCTTCACTCATCACTACCCGCAAGCGCAGGCAAGCGGGACCACCTCCGTTGTTCATACTCTGTCGTAGATCGAAATAGCGGACTTCCTTGATAGCATTGTCCCCTGCCTCCAGCTTCTGCAGGTAGGCATACACAGACGCCGTCTCCCTGCACTCGGTAGGTACTATCAATGTCGCCCCCGTGGAATTGGGTCTTGCGATCAACTGGGAATTGAACAGGTACGAATTCACCGCTTCATCTAATGAAACCTCGGAGGCGGCCACCTCGATATAGTCCAGGGTTTCACCCGAAGCCCGGTCGAGTTCCCTGCGCAGCAAGTCGGTGCCGAGGAAAGCCAGTTCGTGATAGAACAGCAGCTGAAGATTTCCGACAGCGATCACATCGTTGTGGAAAACACCGGCATCGATCGCCTGCGGATTCTGCTGCGCGAACACTGTCTTCGCTGGATTCAAGCCATGGGCCCTAGCAATTACCTGGCAGGCTTCCAGGGCTTGCCTGGCAGGATACTTTTGCGGCTGCGGCCCCCCTTGCTCCCTGCTGCCGTAAACGAACAGTTCCACCCCCGCAGAATCATAGCTGGAACAGAGCCGGGTGTGATTCGCCGCGCCTTCATCGCTAAACCTCGGCGTAGCCGGCAGAGCGGCATGATGCCGGTAGCTATCGCCAGCAAAGATTGCCTGCAGTATCCGGCCTGTAATCCTGGATTCGATCGACCTGTGCAACATATGGCTCAGATTGGCCGGTGTGAAATGGGTCTTGCCGTCTGCCGTATCGGCTGCCGGAGAAATGGTGGCCGCATTGGCAACCCACATACTGGCAGCCGAAGCGGCGCTGGCAAGCAGATGCGGCGCTTCTTTCGCCGCCTGTCGCAATATGTCCCCATCACTCTTGCCGCTGAAGCCCAGCTGCCTTAGCAGGCGAACATCGGGCCTCTCCTGTGGCGGGAGCACTCCCTGTACCATGCCCATCTCATGGAGGGCCCACATCTTCTCCAGTCCCTGCAAGGCCGCCTGTCTGGGTGACGAGATCGCGCCCGAGTGTTTGGTCGCGGCGACATTCCCAAAGGCGAGCCCCGAGTAGTTATGACTGGGACCGACAAGGCCATCAAAATTGACTTCCTGACTGCGGGTGCTCAAGGCTTTGCTCTCACAGCTTGATACCGGGCGGCAGGTTTGCCGGTAGCTCTACCGAGCCCGCAGCAACGCTGGCTACGGGATAGGCACAATAGTCTGCTGCATAAAATGCACCCGGGCGGAAATTACCACTAGCCCCGACCCCGCCGAACGGTGCTGCCCCGCTTGCTCCGGTGGTTGGACGGTTGAAATTAATTATTCCAGCGCGTACCCGGGGCAGGAAGTAGTGCCAGTCCGCGTCATCGTCGCTGAGCAAGCCGGCGCTTAGGCCGTAGCGGGTATTGTTGGCCTCTGCGATTGCCGCATTAAAATCATCCACCCATATGACCTGCAACAGTGGCCCGAAGCATTCCTCATCAACGATGTTGAGGGAATCGCTAACGTCGATGATGCCCGGGCTCAGGAAGGGTCGATCAGGCTGTGGGCGATCCACGGCAAGCAGACTCCGTCCTCCACTGCTCAGCAGGCTGCGCTCAAAATCCAGCACCATGTCCGCCGCCCTGTTGGAGATGACCGGCCCCATGAAGCAATCATCTGCAGTACCCACTCTCAGGACCCGGCTCGTCTCCACAAGGCTGGCCAGTAAGGCCTCATTGTCGGAAGACTTCACCAGCACCAGTCGCCGGGCACAGGTACAGCGTTGACCGGCAGTGATAAAGGCTGACTGCACTATGGTGTAAACGGCGGCCGCATGGTCACCGACCTTGTTCACAACCAGCGGATTATTGCCACCCATCTCCAGGGCCAGCATCTTTTCCGGACGGCCGCCAAACTGTTTGTGGATGGCATGCCCGGTGCGCGAACTCCCGGTAAACAGCACACCATCCAGCCCATCGTTGGCACCGAGCAGCTCACCGGTTTTGCCGTCGCCCTGCACCAGGTTAATGACCCCGGGGGGCAGGCCCGCCTGTTGCCAGCATTGCACCATCAGGTCAGCAAACTGGGGAGTCAACTCAGACGGTTTAAAGACGATGGTATTGCCGGCAAGCAAGGCAGGAATGATGTGTCCATTCGGTAAGTGCCCCGGAAAATTGTAAGGACCCAGTACCGCAAAAACACCGATAGCACGGTGACTTAATGCCATACTTACGCCAGCATTCTCGTTGACACTCTCTCCAGTCCGGGAATGATAAGCCTGGTCCGATGCGGCGGCCTTGGCAACCATGGTGCCGATTTCGGTCCTGCTCTCCCACAGTGGCTTACCAGTCTCCAGGTGAAGTGACTCAGCCAGCTGATCGGAGTGTGTTTGCAACTGCTCGATGAAGCGAGTGACAAAATCCTTTCGCTGCCCATAGGGAAGCAGGGACCAGGACGGGAATGCGGCTCGCGCGGCTTGCACCGCCAGCTCGACCTCCCGTTCGCCAGCAGTGTGTCCCGACCAGAGCACCTCGCCGTTAGCGGGGTTTACTGACTCAAATGGAGCACCATTACTGGCCTGCCATTGACCGTTGATAAAATGTTGTTGCTTGTTTTGCATGTTATTGAGTACCAGATGCTTGCGCTTAACTGCGGCTACGCAATTCCAGAATGCGCACCTTGTCGCCAACAGATATTCCGAGAAGCTCCGCCGCCCGCCTGCTAATGCTGACCTTATTCTCATCCTGGTACTGCACAGGTGAAAGCGTCAACCGATAGTTGGCCAGCCTGCCGTTGCTCACGATGCACGTCGCCTCAGACCCGTCTTCGGAATCTTTCGACTCAGACAGGCCGTGCACAGTCACCTGCCGTGTATTGCGAATCGACTCAATATTCTCCCGCTCACACTGCATGACCGGGCCAGCATCAAAAATGTCGATGGTACCCTGATACTGGAAACCTTCTTTCTCGAGTAGTTTACGTGCCGGAACGGCGTCGTCGTGAGGTCTGCCAATGACCTTTACCGCCGCCTCCGGAAGCAGTTCAAGATACACCGGGAATCTGGGCATCAGGTCCGAAATAAATTGAGAGCCATTCACGGCACTGATGAAATCCGCCTTATCGAAAGGCAGGTTGAAAAACTTCTGACCCAGGTGCTCCCAGAATGGAGAAGACTGCTTTTCATCCAGCCAACCGCGAATCTCGGCAAACACAATGTCGCTGAAGCGTTCCGGGAAATCACTCATGAAGACATAGCGACAGCGGGACAGGAACTGACCACCAAAACGGCTCCGGTACTCTGGCATCAGGAACAGGGAGATGAGTTCGGTCTCACCGGTAAAGTCATTCACCAGGTTGAGCAGGTTGCTGATGACCCGGATACCCAGCGCTTCGGAAGCCTTCATATCCTTGCTCAGCTTGTAGTTATAGAATGGTCGGGTTAGCCCAACTCCGGCGACGATTCCGGCAGTGCCGACTATCTTCCCGCTCTCTGGTTCTTCCATGACCAGCAGGTAAACAGATTCCGTGTCAGTTCGCGGAGTTTCACTGAGGCTCTCCTGCACCAACTCGAGTTTCTTCACCCAGGTGGGCCTGTCGAAAGGCATGGAAGTCATGCCAGGCGGCAGCAAGGCCGACAGTTGCAACAGGGATTCCAGATCCTGCGGTCCGGCAGATCGGATCAACATGTCGCAAGGCCCTCTTCAGCTCTACTTTGCTGCTCCCTTAGAGCCAGCAATTCGTCTCCTTGCCGGGATAGTCTGTCCAGCAGCAGGAGGCTGAGCTTGGCGCGTTGAGTCAGGCTGTCGATCAGCATGAATTCCTGATCGGTATGGATATAGCCGCCCTGCACACCGAGGGTATCGATATTGGGAAGACCAGCAGCTGCCAGATTATTGCCATCGCAGCAGCCTCCCGTATCGGCAAAGCGCAACTCCTCAGACAACTGGCGCCCACAGTCTACCGCCCAATCCATGAACAACTGGTTGGCCGGGGATATAGTCTTGGGAGGGCGGCTGAAACCGCCATGCAGGCTAAACCGGCAGTCGCTGTGTGCATTCAGGTCCTGCACGAGTTCCTGCAGTTGCCGCAGGAAGCCTTCCTGATCCTCGCGGCGCCAGCAGCGAACATTGAACTGGCAGACGGCATTGTCGGGCACCACATTGAGGGCAGTACCACCCTGGATGCGTCCAACATTTACCATCAGTCCCTTTTCACTATCAGTGAATGCAGCAAGCCTGTCGATGGCACTCGCCAGTGCTACGATGGCATTGCGTCCCTTGTGGAATTCTCGCCCGGCATGGGCTGACTCACCCTTCGCTACCAGAGTGAAATTTGCAGAGCCTTTGCGGGCCCTGGAGAGCGTGCCGTCGGTCAGGCCTGGCTCATAGATCATCCCGGCATGAGCACTACCCGCCGCCTTGACCAGGTGATCGGCAGAACCATGGGAGCCAGTTTCCTCATCGGCATTTAGAATGACCCGCCATCCCAGTTGCCCACTGCCGGCAAAAGCTTCATATGCTTGCAAAGCGGTAAGCATGGCAAGGATGCCACCCTTCATATCAGCGACTCCAGGCCCCTTCAGAACCCCTCCATCCTGGACTTCTGGCAACTGAAAATGATGGTCAGCCGGAAACACCGTATCCATGTGCCCCACAAGCAGCACCTGAATTGGGGCTGCAGGGCGCATACGGTAGTCCAGCATGTCACCATAGCTTTCTGTCACCAGCTCACCATTCAGGTTTGCTCTCTGCGCCGTTGCAGAAGGGACGACTTCGAGGTGTCCCGAATGACTGTTAAGGTCTGCAGCAAACACTTCACTGACTCGTGCGATGCCGGGCAAATTTCCACTTCCGGAATTAATTGCCGACAGCTCGCAGAGGCGGGCCAACAGGGATTCCCGCTCCGACTCTATCCAGCGAAATGATTCCTGCAGATCCATAGTTAATCAGAGCTTCCTTCAGCCTTGGCGAGGGATTCCAGGGTGCTTTCGATAATGGTTAAGGCCTTCTCGATGTGCGCATCGGAGATATTCATGGGCGGCAGCAAGCGAATCATATTGTCGCCTGCCCGACCAACCAGCAGGTGGTTGTTGCGCAGCGCTACCAGCATGTCCACGTTGGGGATCTCACACTTCACACCGATCATCAGTCCCAACCCGGAAGTGGCGGAGATCAATTTCGGGAAGCGTTCAACGAGCTTCTCGAGCCCTTGCTTGAGTCTTGCCCCCTTGCGCTCGATGTCTGCCAACAGTTGGGGCTCCAGCACCAGATCCATGATCGCGTTGCCCACCGCCATGGCCAATGGATTACCACCGAAGGTGCTGCCATGGGTGCCAACAACCATGTGCTTGCCAACTTCTTCTGTAGTCAGGCAGGCGCCCAATGGGAAACCACCGCCAAGACCCTTTGCCAGCGACATGACATCGGGCACCACATCGAAATGTTCATAGGCGAACAGCTTGCCCGTTCGCGCCACACCACACTGAACTTCGTCCAGCATCAGCAACAGGCCATGTTCGTCACACAGCGCGCGCAGGCCCTGAATAAATTCCCGGGTAACGGGTCGAATACCGCCTTCACCCTGAACGGTTTCCACGATGATGCCAGCAGTATTTTCACCAATAGCCTTCTTCACAGCATCCAGATCGCCCCAGGCAACCTGGTCGAAGCCATGGTCGGTAGGCACAAAATTCTGTATGTGGGACGGGTTTCCGGCGGCGGCTACCGCAGCGATGGTGCGTCCATGAAAACTGTCGCTGAACCCAATCAGGCGATAGCGCTCTTTCTTGCCTATGCCTGCCTGGTAACCACGAACTGCCTTGATACCCGCTTCGATGGCTTCGGTACCGGAATTGGCAAAGAAAACGCGGTCGGCAAAACTGTTCTCCGTCAGGCGTTTCGCCAGCCGCTCGCCTTCCGGGATACGGAACACATTGGACAGGTGCCAAACCTTCTCCGCCTGGTCCTTTAGCGCGGCTACCAGGTGCGGATGGGCATGGCCGAAACCGGTTACGGCGATTCCACTGAGAAAATCCAGGTAGGTCTGGCCATCTTCAGTGAACAGCTCGCTGCCGCGGCCGTGGGTGAACACGATGTCATTGGGTGGGCTGTAGCTGGGCCACATGGATTCTCTGGCTTCGGATGTATTGGCTGCATCCTTGGCAGCGGTGTTGGCTGTTTGGGTCACCTTGACCTCCATCGAATAATCTTTAGGTGTATAGCGTAACAGGAAGCCCACGAAAGGAGCTTTCTATCTTTTTCTAATTGATAAATAAGCTATTTTCAATATCACAGCAAACCGAATAAAATTCGGTTGCTGCCCGGGGGCGGGCCAATTCAGCGAAAAATCGAAGGTAATATTGGAATAGCGAACATGGCGAGCATCAAGCTGGACAGGATCGACCAGAAGATCCTGCAGATTTTGCAACAACAGGGACGAATTACCAATCAAAAGTTGGCTGATCAGGTGAGTTTATCTCCCAGCTCCTGCCTGCAGAGGGTGCGTCGACTGGAGACTGGTGGTGTAATCGAGTCTTATCAGGCCCGGATCAACCTGACCCGGGTGGCACGCCATATTATCTGCATCGCCACGGTTTCACTGCGCAACCACACGCAGGATGAATTCACCGCATTCGAGGCACTGGTGGAGGCGATTCCCGAGGTAGTTGAATGCTTCACAGTGAGCGGAGAGTCTGATTTCCTGATGCGCATCATCTGCCCGGACATGAACCGCTACGTCGAGATCAACGATCAACTCGTCGCCAGCAACAGCTACCAGGTCACCATCAATTCCTACGTGGTAATGAAGGAGAACAAACCGTTCCGGGGTATCGACCTGAAAACCCTGCAGGAAACAGAACCTGGCTAGTGAACCTGCACCAAATTCTTTGAGGATTTCCGGCACATTTAAAGAGTCTCTTACGGGGACAGGTTCCTTGGGCCCGTCTGCTGGGTATGCTCGTGCCGGCCGGGTCGCAACCCTGCCTCCCTGCAGTCGCACTCGAAGCCACCGATGCACAAGACCATGAACACCACACGATTGTTGCTCGCTAGAAATCTCTGATTGACCAAAAAAAACGCTCGCACCGAGTGAACGATGCGAGCGTAAAAGCCCAAAACACAGGAACCTGGTTTGTAATGTCGCGAACAGTCAAGGGAGAGAATCGACAAGCTTCGACATTAGATTCCGTGCATTTGATTGTTAATTAGCAGGGAGTGTGCCAACTCTGGAGACGACCTGAAAACGCCATGTCTACGGGCTTCCGGGAATTGAAGCGATATTTTCCCTGGGGAAAAGCGCGCAGTTTTGGCGCCGAGAGCCTCTGCTGCGCACAAAGAGAGTGCAAAAGCTGAACAAACGTTCGCTCCTAGCCCAAACAGGCTGTCAGCTTGGATCAGGACAAGCTATTGCAGTGAAGCCGATTGCGACTCGCCCAGCCAGCGTTGCAGGGCCCGGCCCATGGATTCCGATTCGATGGGTTTGGCGAGGTAATCATCCATTCCCGCATCGATACAGCGCTTCTCATCTTCTTCCATTGCATTCGCTGTGAGCGCGATGATCGGTGTTGGTCGTGAACCTCGCTGTTCCTGGTACTTGCGAATCTCAATGGTGGCTTCATAACCATCCATCCTGGGCATATGGCAATCCATGAAGATAAGATCGTATTTGTTCTCGGCAATTTTCTGTATCGCCTCCAGACCGTCCTCCGCTTTCTCACATTCAATGCCAAACTTGCGTAGCATCTTGTCTGCCACGATCTGGTTAACCGCATTGTCTTCCACCAGTAAGACTCGAGCAGCCATGGTTGGTATTTTCGCCAGCGCCGGTCCATGCACGTCTGCCTGCGGAATCTGCTTCAGGGCATTGCGCAATTGTTTAAACCGAATTGGCAATATCAATTCTGCGGTCTCGTGGCTTTTCGAGGTATGAGTAACATGGTGCACGAGTCGAATTAGCCTGCCCTTCTCATACTGGAAGTCCTGCTCATCGGTGATTACCACATCTGCCACTTCGTTTTCGCTGCTAGTAAGGGTCACCTGCATGCGCTGCAATAGTCTCTCGATGGCGGTATGTTGCAGCGGCGAAGCAACCCGGATAGCCACTCGGAGGTCTTCCAGACCAACCCTGGTATAGGCGTGGTACTGATCCTCAGCATTTACGGCGGGAATGCTGAAATAAAATTCCGAGCCGCAACCAGTCTGGCTGACAAAACCGATTTCCCCGCCCATGAGGCTAACGACCTGGCGAGAGATAGCGAGCCCCAGACCGGTACCCCCGTATTTTCGGGTGGTACTACCATCCGCCTGGCCAAAGGCTTCAAACAGCGCATGTTGGTTATTGGCGTCGATACCGATGCCGGTGTCTTTGACATAAAACTCCAGCTTTTGAGTATCTCTCTGTTGAGCGACTTCACAACGAACAAGAATATGGCCTTCGTGAGTGAACTTGACTGCATTACCTACCAGGTTCAGTAACACCTGCCGCAGGCGGGTCGGATCCAACTCGAAGGTGTCGAAGGCCTTTGGGTCGATTACGGAGCAGAGTTCGACTTCCTTGCGCCGCGCCACCTGGTACATGATAGCGATGACTTCCTCCACGACATCACCCGGCGCCATAGCTTCCGGTGCCAGGGTCATCTTGCCAGCATCAATCTTCGACAGGTCAAGTATGTCATTGATGATCGAAAGCAGGCCCGTTGCTGAACGGCTGGCAATTTCTACGTAGTCCCTTTGTTCAGAGGAAAGAACGCAACCGCGGAGAAGATCCAGCATGCCCACAACGCCGTTCATTGGAGTGCGGATCTCATGACTCATATTGGCCAGGAACTGGGTCTTCATGATCGCCGCTTTCTCGGCCTCATTCTTGGCTGCTTCCAGCTCTGCTACGGAGGATTCCAGGCTGTTGCTGTACTCACAAAGTTTGCGTTCTCGTTCTTCCAACTGCTGCAACAGCTCGTTGAAGCGCTCCACCAGAAAGCCGATCTCATCGTCCGATACTTTCTCTGCTCGCAAGGAAAAGTCCTGTTGCTCAGTGACTGTAGCTACTGTGGTCTTCAGCGAATCGATGGGCGCGGAGAGATAGCGTGCCAGGCTGCGAGAGAGAGGGATTACGGCAATCATCAACAGCAGCATGATAATTGCTCCGGCAACGAGTTGCTGGAAGATCACTCCCAGCACTTCTTCATGATTGATCACGGCAATCAGGGTAGCAACCGTTGAATTGCTTTCATCAACGGGCGTAATCAACCAGGTTCTTTGCCAACCGGAAAGGGTATCAATTTCTGTAAGCGGCAGTGACCGGGTCATGGCCTGCTCTATTTCCTGAGAGTCTCCTACCGCAGCGATGATGGCATTTTCCGGCGAAATCACCAGCGCGCCCTGCAGATGGGGAATCGACAGAAGGCCTTCCAGCTGCCGAGCAATGCTGGCTGAGTTCCTGAGGTTCACTGCAGTGCCCAGGCTCGCGACCACCTGCTCCATCTGGACGCTCGATTCATCTATGTTGGCGAAATAGGACCGGTAGGTAACATAGCTCACCGAGCCTGCAATACTGACAAGCAATAGCGAGCCTGCGATGCCAATGATGATGACCCGCAGCTTCGTAGCCAATGACATAGCCATGAAGAATCGCAATAGAAGTTCCCGACAGCAGTCTTCGCTGCTCCAACTCCAGCCTTGAGCCGCCCTTTATCACGGGCGTTACATGTGGAAGGTGAGTAGCCCGCAGGCAATCAGGCAATCTTCCTTCTTCTGGAGTTCAGTCTAGTTGAAGCTGGGGAGATTGCCGGGAAATTTTCTACAGTGATGCAGGAAAATCGCGCTATCGCGAATGCCCCGGCAAATTGGCGGCGGATATCCGTGGCCGTGTATCGCCGCCACCAGGAGTGACTCAGTCGAAATGCAGCTTGCCGCGATTCAGTTCCCGCAACGAGGAACAGCCCATGAGGATCATGTCACGCTCGATCTCTTCCCGCAGCCTGGTCAGCGCCCTGTCGACACCTGGGTAGCCGCCGCCAGCCACCGCATAGAGATAACCACGGCCGGTCATGCAAGCCTTGGCACCCATTGCCAATGCCTTGAGCACATGGGTACCACGTCGCACACCGCCATCCAGAATGACCTCGATGCTGTCGCCAACCGCATCCACGATAGGGCCTAACTGATCGAATGGCGCGGTCGATCCATCCAGCTGGCGGCCACCGTGATTGGAGATCATAACCGCCGACGCACCAATATCCACGGCCCGTCGCGCATCCTCGACCGACATAACGCCTTTTATGGCAAAAGGCCCACCCCAGCGCTTGATCGCTTCTTCGGCATCCTTCCAGGTAATTGAGCGGTCGAATTGGCTGTTCATATAGCCGACTACGGACGTGAGCTTGCCACTCCCCTCGGATATACGCCCCGACACATTCGCCAGTTCGAATTTCTTGCGCAACAGGTAGTTGAAGCTCCAACTGGGGTGGGTGGCAAAACTGAACAGGCTCTTGAGGGTAAACTTCGGAGGAATCACCATACCCGTGTACAGATCTTTCTCACGGTTACCCGCTACCAGGGTATCCACCGTCAGGCATATGGCCGAATAGTTTGCTTGCTTGCAGCGATCGATAAATTCCCAGCTCATTCCCCTGTCTTTGTGTATATACAGCTGGAAGCATTTGGGACCCGGGGTGGCAGCTCCAACTTCCTCGATACTGGTAGTAGAAAGCGAGGAGAGGCTATACATCGTCTTGTGTTCATGGGCTGCGCGACAGACTGCGAGCTCGCCATGGTGATGGAACAATCTGGTCATTGCGGTCGGCGACAGGAAGACAGGCCAATCGATATCCTGACCCAACACATTGGTGCGCAGATCCATACCGCTGAGATCGGCCAGGGCATTTGGAATCAAGCGAACCTGATCGAACGCTTCGGTATTGCGCCGCAGGGTGACCTCATCATCAGATCCACCATCAATATAGTGAAACAGGGGCGCAGGCAGTCGCTTCTTTGCCATGCGCCTGAAATCCGCAGTGTTATTACAATCCTTTACACCCACAATTTACGGTCTCCGCTCTTAAGGAAGCTCTGTTTGCTCTCGTAGCCCGGAACGGAAGCATAACAGGATTCCCGTTGAATTCAGCAGGAATTTGCTTCAGCCCTGCAGTATGATGGGCCATGGCTTATGTTCTGTTTCGCTACCTGCATCTTTTCGCCGTACTCGTGTTAGTCGGTGGTGTGATCATTGAGAACATGGCCATTCGGCCGAAGATCAACGACGAAGACGCCAGGAACCTGGCAAGGATCGACAGCTTCTGCGGTCTCGCCGTGGTGTGCATCATAGTATTCGGTTCGGTGCTGTGGTTTGGCGTGGGCAAGCCAGCCACTTTTTACAGCACGAATCCGTTGTTTCACGCCAAGCTGGGATTGCTTGGCCTGTTGTTGCTGACTGCGATTACGCCAGCCGTATTTTTTTTCCGCAACCGCAATTTCAACCCGACCGACGATTCCGAGCTTGCCGTTCCTGGCATAGTAAGAATCTGTCTCCGCCTGGAATTGTTTATCCTGCTTGCAATACCGGTACTTGCCTGGCTGGTCGCTCGCGGAGTGGGACTCGGGTAAAGCAAGGTTACAACATTTCTTATTGGTGTACTGATCGGGATATCAATATGACAAAGCGTGTAAGCAAGACAAGCTGTGCGGCCCTGGTGAGCCTAATGGCATTGATTGCCAGTTGCGAGGGCATGGCCCAGGACAGTGCCGCCTTGCGTCGGGCCCTGGCGGGGCCGGATCGGGAAGTCACCGACTTCGTGCGTGACGAAGTACGCAAACCAGTGGAGGTGCTCGAATTCCTCGGCATTGGTACCGGCATGACTGTCCTCGATGTCTATGCGGCAGGCGGCTACTACACATACATATTGTCAAAGGCCGTTGGTCCAGACGGCCTGGTCTATGCACAGAACACCGAGCGTGGTCTCGCATTCCGGGAAGACCGGCAGGAAATTTCCCAGGGTGAGGCACTGGCGAACAAGATTCGACAGGGTAATCTCAGCAATGTGCGCAGCCTGGTTGGCCGTGTCGCAGACCTCGATATCCCAGCCGCTTCCCTGGACGGCATACTGTTGATGCAGACCCTGCATGATTCCTACAACGGCAGCCCCACCCGATCCCTCAACCTGCTTCTCGAATTGAAACGTTTCCTGAAACCCGGCGGCGTAATCGGCATTACCGATCATGTCGGTATTGCTGCTAACGACAATCGCGAACTGCATCGCATGCAAATCGAACAGGCTATCGATGTCAGTGAACGTGCAGGCTTTATCGTCCAGTCCTCCGACATACTCCGCAACCCACGGGACGACCACAGCCGCAGCATCTTTGATCCGCGCCTCGCAAGGAACACGGATCGCTTCCTGCTGCGTCTGATAAATCCCGATTGAAACAGGAGTGGCGAGCGGCCATACTTGACCCCTGATCATTGCCTCAAAAATAGCCGGAATGGGCCTGTCTCCAGTCGGTACACGGTGCTCGCCACCCTAGCTGGCTAGTACGCGCAGCATCGACGGATC
Organism: Pseudomonadota bacterium; assembly: GCA_027621405.1. GTDB lineage: Bacteria > Pseudomonadota > Gammaproteobacteria > Pseudomonadales > Pseudohongiellaceae > UBA9145. The sequence continues at coordinate 121,295 of JAQCBT010000008.1, forward strand.
GAAGCCACGATCGGCAATGCATTGCAGGCAAGCAAGAACTTCAGCCCAAGAGCCAGGAATCATGAAGACGCGGTTAGTATCCGGTAATGACAAGCCCGAGAGACGACTGTCCCTGCATGAACTCTATGCCAGGGACGCTGAGGCAGCCGATCGACTGCTGTGGGGTAGAACTCCTCACCCGGTCAGTCGACGTGGTTTCCTCAGGAACAGCGGACTGCTGGCCATGAGTACTGCGCTGGGAATGAGCATTCCCTTCGCCCGCTTCATGCCTGCCGGGCTGATCCCTGCCGCCTTTGCCGCCGAGAACGCCGGCGATGCGATACCCGGCAAGGAAGGGCTAGTCATACTCAATGACCGGCCACTCAACGCAGAAACGCCAGCCCACCTGCTGGATGACAATATCACGCCGAATCACCGCATGTTTATTCGCAACAACGGCGTTCCTCCTGAGAATATAAATCCCGATTCCTGGACGCTGGAGGTTGCTGGAGAATCCTGTGTTCGCCCCACTACTTTCAGCATCGCTGATCTCAGATCCCGATTCGAAGAAGTTAGCCTGCAGTTGCAGCTGGAATGTGGCGGTAATGGGCGCAGCGAATTCGTACCGGCGGCCAGCGGCAATCAGTGGACTACCGGTGCGGTAGGCTGCCCGATGTTTACCGGAGTCCGCCTGCGGGATGTACTCAACTACTGTGGTGTGGCTGAGGATGCCCAATACGTGGGTTATTACGGTGCCGACACCCACACCAGTGGCAACCCGGACCTGGATCCCATCTCCCGGGGTGTCCCCATCGGCAAGGCCATGGAACGCGAGTCCATCATCGCCTGGAGCATGAATGGAGAAGACATACCGCTGCAGAATGGCTACCCGTTGCGCCTGGTTTGCGCAGGCTGGCCAGCTTCAGTTTCAGGCAAGTGGCTCAATCGCCTGGTAGTACGCGACCGCGTTCACGACGGGGAGAAGATGGCAGCACCGTCCTATACAGTGCCCCGGTTCCCCGTTGCCCCTGGCAGCCGGGTACCGGATTCGGACATGAAGATCATCGAATCCATGCCGGTGAAATCGCTGGTGACATTTCCCCAGTCCGGTCTCAGCCATGATTTCAGGCAACGCCTTCCGGTACGTGGTCACGCCTGGGCAGGTGATGATCAGGTGAGTGCTGTGTTCATCTCCATCGACTTCGGAACGACCTGGTTCCCCACTGCGCTTAACAACGCACCCAATCGACTGGCCTGGCAGAGTTGGCAATCCTGGGTACAATTCCGGGAACCTGGATATTATGAAATCTGGGCCAGGGCACAGGACACACAGGGTCGCTCGCAACCCATGGTAGTTCCGGGATGGAATCCAAGGGGCTATCTCAATAATGCCTGCCATCGTGTGGCAGTACAGGCGGTCTAGCCTATGCGGATACCCGGACTCAAGGCAGCATTGTGCTGCTTGCCATCACTGCTGATCCTGCCTACGGTAGCCGCACAATCAGTCGATGCTACAACCGGCCTGCGTAAGGAAGAAGGTTGGGAAACAGTGAGAGCAACCTGTACCGAATGTCACTCTGCCCAACTCATCACCCAGAATTCCGGCAGCCGGGCGGTGTGGCAGAGCCGCATCACCTGGATGCAGGACACACAAGGTCTGCGCCAGCTCGATCCAGAGGAAGAAGATGTGATACTGACTTATCTGTCGGCCCAGTATGGACCCAGGAGATCCGCACGCCGCGCCAGCCTGGCAGCCCATCTATTGCCCACCAACCCCTACCCCGTTGCGGAATAGTTACCCATGACTGCCGAACAATTTTCCATGTTTGAAACCGAATCCCCTGCAAAGAAATCCGCGGGCAGCAGCATAAGCGTCAACAAAACCATTAACGGCAAGCAGCAGAACGTCTTCGATCATTGGCTGATACCGGTATTCGTAGGCGAATGGATGTTCGGACCCAAAATCCAGGCTGAGGAGATTATCAGTCTCGAGAATACCGTTCGCAGGAATGGCGAGTTCGACTACCGGGTGAAACGTAACGGCAAGGAAATAAGCCACCAGGGCAAGTACCTGGAATTGGCCATTCCCAACACACTGATCTTTAGCTGGACAGAGAGCACTGCACCAGAAGTCACCAGCCAGATATCGGTTCAGTTCAGCGAGGCTGGCGACAAGACCAGGCTCAAGCTGACAGTGAAACTACCGCCTGAACTCGATCTCGAGCGCGACAGGATCAAGGACACCTGGACCGCACGCTGCAAGGCATTGGCAGAAAAATTTAAATAGAGACTGGCCGCGGCTAGAGGCCGAGATCTCTCTCCCTCGCTTCCTTGACCGTGCGCTCTGCCGCATCGGGAAGAATATAACCAGCCGCCAGGTTTTCTTCGACTACCTCTTCCACAATCTCCACATACCGATCCTGGCTGGGATACAACGCTCGTAATGTTTCCTGATCGAATGGCTCGTGGGAACCGTAGAGAAAACAGAAGCGATTAGTCGTTCCACTATTCATACCCGTATTGCGAGCGGTGGGCACAGCATGCTCGGCGAGTCTAATTCCTCCCAGTACATTGCCACGCTCATCGCGTGCGAATTCCACATCGGGCAAGGCCCGCCGAACCTGGATTCGCTCAGCTACTGGAGGTGGTACATCGTCCCTGATCCAGCGCACCAGGTGCTCATAGGCTGCGTTCATTACATCCCTGAAAGGTACATGACTGTACGCGGGTAATTCACAGTCACTTTCTCTTGGAGCGACACCCTCGATCGGCAATCCATCCCTGAGGTTTCGCACCTTCGCATATTCAACTTCGAAAGGCACATCCACATGAGAGGTGCCGGCCACTTCCCACTGGCGGAAATTGTCGCTGTCAGGCTGCGGCGAACCGGCCCTTCTTGCCATATCCGTCTCCGCCATGATCTTGAACACCTTGACGGACTGGTCATCCCGAATGAGACCACCTCCACCGTGCACCATAAAACCATCGAACACGGGGTCCAGTGGATGAATGTTATTGATGTAAGTTGCCAACCTGCTCGCAGACTGGGAATGTCCGGTGGCGATGATCTGTTCGGCGTAGAAGCCTGGCAGGATATTGGCAGAAGTCGCACCCGATTCCTCGCCCAGGCGATTGATTGCCTTGCCTACAGCGGCAAATATATCGAAGGAAGAGCTGTCGTTACTCAGCTTGCCGTCATTGGTCGTATCGAGACTGCCATAGCGTTCCGGGCTCCACTCCTGCATGGTATCGATACCCATCTGCTGCGCTGACACCACCACATAGGCATAGCCATTCCTCATCCAGTGCTCACCTGACTGCCACCAGTCTATATCCTTATCAGGACCACCTGTGACGTTGATCCACTCTACCAGTACCACACCGTTAAAATTGGCAGGAGATTGAGGGCGTCGCACGACCAGACGTGTGCGGTAAGGATGACCACTATCCAATACCGAGCCGGTTTCCAGACCCTCTGTGCTATAGCGATTGGCAGTGCCTTCGATAAAGTACTCTTCTTCGATGTAGTTGTGCGCAGCAAGGTCGATGGCCGAGGCACTGTAAATGGAATTCTTCGAAGGATGACCGGGAGGGTCTGCTTCTATCGGGCCATAAATAGTGGCATCTGGCACGGCTGCAGAGACCATGCCGGCAATCAGTGAACCACCTGCCAATACAAGCTGTGTGAAATGTCGAATTTTTGGACTTTTAACGATTGAGTGGATAGTCATGACCCTGAGCCCTGTTCTTATCAATTGGGTAACTTGTTGTCGCTTTAAATCGCCCTTCAGATACAGACACAATCTGTCAGGATGCGCTCCAATAGATTTCTCGATCCAGCTTACCACTTTGAAATTCAGCCCCCAAATAGTAATTTTCGCCCGCTTGGCATAAGCTGCCATCCCATGAAAACTGATATTGGCCCACAGTTACCAGCACCTTCCCTGCCCCAGTCCCTGCTATGTTTCCTGGTAATCATCCTTATCATCGGCTGTGGCCTGTTCGTCTTCGCCATCGATCTGCATGTACTCATGTTTCTGTGCCTGTTGTGGGCAGGCGGGAATGCTCATTTCCTGGGCTACGACTTCCCTGAAATCAGGGTCCTGATGAGCGAAGCCATTAACCGGGCGCTACCCGCAATCTACATATTCATTCTCATTGGTATGGTCATCGCCAGCTTCATGCACAGCGGCACCATCGCTGCGCTTATGTACTACGGACTTCAGTGGTTGAGTCCGGCGCTGTTCCTGCCTCTCGGCATGATTCTCTGCGCGCTGATGTCAGTTGCCACCGGCACTTCCTGGGGAACGGTTGGTACCCTGGGTGTAGTGTTCATGGGAATCGGCGGGGCCATGTCCATGCCTTTGCCATTGGTAGCCGGCATGGTGGTGTGCGGCGCCACATTCGGCGACAAGATGTCACCAGTCTCAGACACAACAAACCTGGCGGCCATGAGTGCGGGCACGAATCTGTACCGGCATATTTTCAGCATGTTGTATACCACCATGCCTGCATTTGCCCTCGCACTCCTGATCTTTACAGTAATTGGCATTGGCTATAACGAGAGCAATCTGGCCACATCGGACATCAATACAATCCGCGATGCCCTGGTTGTCAACTACGACCTCTCCCCATTGATTGCCTTGCTTCCCATCATCGTGCTTGCCGTATTGAGTATCAGGCGTGTCGCCCCAGAGGTCAGCATGGCCGCGAGTATAATGGTCGCTGCCGTGGTGGCCGTGTTCTACCAGGGCAGCAGTGCCAGCACCGTACTCAACGCGCTATGGGCTAACAGCCCTGCCAATACGGGCATCGCCAGTCTCGATGGCCTGCTGGGGCGGGGCGGCATCTTCAGCATGGCCTGGACCCTGATCCTGGCGCTGATGGCCCTGGCGCTGGGCGGGATATTGCATGGCGCCGGCTTCCTCCGGGTGCTGCTGGCCGGGATAATTGCCCGGGTTCAGCGGGTGGTGGCTCTCGTGGGAACCACGATCGCCTCCGGCTTCATCGGCAACCTGGCCATGGGCGAGGCTTATATCTCGATCATTCTCAGTTGCCAGTTGTTCCAGGAGAAGTATCGGGACAAGGGAATTGATCCCGCCGTGCTCTCCCGCTCAGTGGAAGAAGGCTCCACCATGACCACCGGGCTCATTCCGTGGACGACGGCTGGCGCATTCTACGCCAGCACCCTGGGCGTACCCGTGCTGGAGTATGCCCCCTACGCCTTCTTTAATTACCTGAACGCCATAGTCGCTCTCGTAGCAGCGAGCCTCGGATTCGGATTGCTTGCCAGCAAGCCAGATTAGGGCTGCATCTTCGCCCGATACACTTCTCTCGCGGCATCGAACTGGCCGTATACATGAGCCTTCTCTTCCTCGGAGCGCCATCCGGGCCAGGCTTCAGCGAGATCCTGCAGCTTGTCGATCCACTGCAGGGCATAGCTTGCTGATTCAGGATTTCTTATGGCCTGGTCACCCACCTGGAACCAGATCGGGTTGGTAAATGCCTGGGTGTATTCCACATCCATGGGAAAGCGCTCGGAGGTCTCCCCCTCAGTTCTCAGGTGACCCCAGCCACTCCGCTCCACTTCCAGTTCATAAGAGACGTCAGCACGTGTGCGATCCCGGCCGAGATTGAATCGCTCAATTTCATCACCGTTGCATATCAGCATTAGGCTACTCATCTCCACCACGGAGCGCAGACGCCCACTTACACTGATTGTGCCACCCCCCTCGGGCAGGTAAACCGTATCGCCGGGCAGGGCTGAGCCGATGCTGAACTCCAGCAGTGGACCTGAACTTACGAATGCCCGACCCCGCTTCATGGCATCGAACCAGGCGTGCATCTCCAGTCCCTGGTTGCCGGTATAGACATAGGTACGCAGGGAACCGACCAGCTTGCTGCGGTGCAGGGAACTGATCGAGTCCTCGCCTCCGGTGGCAGTAACACGCAGCCCGTTGTTCCAGACTGCATAGAGCGGAAAAAATCCAGCGCGATTGGCATCGGACCACTCGAGGGCATCGGTGGTCTGCAGTGCCGCGTCCACAATGAATCCCTTGCCACCACCGAGATTACCTAGAAGTGGATCCGCATCCCCGTTGTAGGGATGCACATAGCCGGTAACCGCTCCCTGTCGCTTGGCTTTCAGCATCATGTCTGTATTACTGGGATAGAGGCTCTCGATGGCGGTGCCTTCATAGCCTGTAACGAAAGGAGAAATGAGATGCTCCTTCATGCCAAACATGAATATATGGCCATAGAAAGGCGGGCGGAATTCCTGTCCAACCACCACTACTTGTTCCGGAATCGAAACGGAATGCGCCTCACCACCGGGCTCGAAATAGTGGTAATCCAGAATGCGGTTGTCCTTGTTGGCCACTTGCTCCAGCACCAGGTCCTGGTCCTCGGCCATGGACATCATCATCAGGTTTTCCAGGGTGTTGTGCAGATTACCTGCATAATTCGAATGCACATGGGTCGATGCGCTGTACCAACCTTTGGCACCCATGTCGGTCAGACGCTGCAGTGACACCTGCAGTTCGGTCACTTCCCCTTCCACGATTTCAACTTCCAGCTCCTGCGGGAAGAATTCGAACCCCTTGACGAAGGTCAGGCTGGCAGGACCCTCCGGGAGAGTGACCTGAAACTCGCCAGCATTGTGAAACATGGGATCGCCCCTGCCAGTGACCCGGGCATAGGCATCAAGCGGCGCATAAAACTTGTTATCACTGGCGGTGACGTGCACGCGGTTGTGGGTCAGCTCGGTTCTTCCCTCTTCCCGCACCTGCACCTTCAATACGCCCATGGCCTGGCGATAGTGCATCTCGCTGATATCAACGGGCACCAATTTGCCGCCATAGGTTTCCAGCAGCATGAGTTGGGAAAGTCCCTGCTCATTGGAGATGAAGGCTATCCACTCACCATCGGGTGACCAGCGCGGATGAAAGGCATCATGTTCAAAAAACGTGAGTTTGTAGGGTTCACCACCAACTGTGGGTTGTACATAGAGATTGTTGTACTGGTCAGCAGCACCTCTTGTCGAGGTGTAGACGAACCGCTTGCCATCGATGGATACATCGGGCCGCGTACGGTAAAGGCTCTGTTCCGCCAATACGGTAGTCGCACTCTCTATGCCGTTGGCAACAGCGGGTACGCGCAACACGTTGCCGGAGCCCAGGGGTATATCCCGGTTTGATACCAGCAGCAGTTCATCGCCACTGGGAAACCAGGCGGGCTCGATGTACATATCCCAGCTGCCGAAGTACAAGCGACTGCGACCAAAATCGTTATCCGAACTCACCGGGATCGGGTTACCCGACCAGGCTCCGTCTCTGAATTCGCGGATGAACACGTTGAAGTAGCCATTGGGCGCCGTGCTCACATAAGCGATGCGACTGCCATCTGGTGAAAAAACCGGGTCGGTATATACCGCCTGGTCGTCGGTCAACTTGTTCACCTCACCGGTCAAGGTATCTACCACCTCCAACTGAATGCGCTGATGATCATAGTCTGCCGTGTAGACAATCCATCGCCCATCAGGAGACCAGTCCGGTGATGAGTGATAGGCCTCGCTGCGGGTGAGTTCATAGGCGATCCCGGTTTGCGGCTCCACCTTCCAGATCGAACCCTGCATGGCGATCGCAATCCATTCTCCATCGGGAGACCAATCCGGAGCCCATGGGGTGGAACTGGGTGCCGGTGGGAAATAGAAATTGTGCATATAATTGCCGCCACTTAGCGCGCCCGGATAGGTGCCAGTCTGCGCCAACGTCGAGCCTGAGCACGCCAGCATCAGAAGCACGGCGACAAGTTGATAAACCGGATGAAAGATTGCCCGCTGCATGGTGGATCTCCTCACTGCAATTCTTGCCCAGGCGGCAGCAAGAGCATGGCTGCATGCCGATGCTGCTCGCCCGCACAAGACGGTTGCTATTAGCCTGCCGCCAAGACTAGCGCAAGGTTCACAGAGAAGGTAGGTCGGTAATGAAGATTTAGGCGCAGGCAGCCAATATTGGCATTAGAGCTGATGCATGGACATCCTGCATTGAATGACTACTGACTGGTCTGCTGCAGATAGTTGCGCAGGGACTGTACTTCCTTGTCAGAGAACCTGTAGCCCAGCTTGGTGCGGCGCCACAGGATATCCTCGGCAGTCTGCGCCCACTCCCGCTGACGCAGGTAATCCACCTCTTTCTGATAGAGATTGGCCCCAAAACACACTCCAAGATCGCCCATGCTTCGCAGATTACGGACGATATCGAAACTCAGTGTGCCATAGGTGTGCAGCCAGCGATTGATCAGATCGGGGCCAAGCCAGCCATGCTTACTGGCCAGTTCCTGGAACAGGCTTTCTTCGAGCTTGAAGTCACCACCCGGCAAGGTAGCCTTCTTTGTCCAGCTGCCTGGCATCCTGCCCACGAACTGCCCAAGCAGGATCATGGCCTGCTCTGCCAATTCCCGGTAGGTTGTCACCTTACCGCCATAGATCGAGAGCATCGGTGCGGGTAGCTTGTCCACGACCAGTTGGTAATCCCTGGATACCTTGCTGGCATTCGTGGACTTGTCACCGTCGATCAATGGTCGGACTCCCGAGAAGCTGTGCACGATATCGTCGCGGCGAATTGATTTCCTGAAGTAGAGGTTCGTGATGGAAAGCAGGTAGTTGATCTCCGCAGCGGATATTTCAACCTGATCGAGGTCCCCGGTAAACTCTTCTTCTGTAGTTCCGATCAGCGAGTATTTGCCCAGGTAGGGAATCACGAATACCACCCGCCCATCGTGATGCTGTAGCAGGAATGCATTCTTTTCCTCGTAGAGCCGAGGCACGACGATATGACTGCCCTTCACCAGTCGCAGCTTGTAGCGGGAACTGTCGTGCAGGAGTCTTTCATGCAGTTCGGACACCCAGGGTCCCGATGCATTTACCACCACCCGCGCCGTGTTGCTCAAGTCCCTGTTCTTCACATGATCGTGAAGGGTCGCCCGCCACATGCCGTCCTCGACCTGCAGGCCAGTACATTCAGTGTGAACCCGAATATGGGCGCCTTTTTCCGCCGCTGACATTGCATTCAAAATCACCAGCCGGGAGTCATCGACCTGGGCATCCCAATATTCAAAACCCTTCTTAATAACACTGTTCAGGGGGCTGTTCTCGCCATATTTCACTGAGCGAGACCCCTTGAAGCGCTCCCGCTTGGCGAGATTGTCATAAAGAAGCAGTCCAATCTGCACCAGCAGTGAACTGCGGGAATGCTCCAGCATGGGAATCTGGAAGGCCATGGGACGAATAATATGAGGCGCGGCGCGGGCGAGTACTTCCCTCTCCTTGAGAGACTTTCGCACCAGTCCGAAGTCGTAGTTTTCGAGGTAGCGCAGTCCGCCATGGATCAGCTTGCTGCTCCAGGACGAGGTTGCCGCTGCCAGGTCGGACTTTTCGCAGAGCAGCACACGCAGGCCGCGGCCCGCGGCATCGCGCGCGATACCAACGCCATTTATGCCGCCACCAATTATTAACAGATCGTAGTCTGGAGTTGCCTGATTCACGTGCTTGCTTCGGTTTCCTTGCTGGCAGAACCCTGCGTCGATGGGCAGGCAGCCAGGCGCACCTGCTGGTGAACCGGCACCTGTCGCCCAGGGAAATTTACCCGGGAATTGAAAGAAACTTAGTGTAACATGGCTGCTCCCAAACCAAGTGACATCGTGTGGTGAAAGAGTGAACGAGAACAAACTTTCACCCTCAGGAGAGAATCGACATGGCGGATTACATTCTTGCAATCGACCAGGGAACTACCAGCAGCAGAGCCCTCGTATTCGATAGCGCTGGTAACCAGGTCAGCGTAGGACAGCAAGAGTTTACCCAGCATTTTCCAGCAAACGGCTGGGTAGAGCATGATCCGGAGGAGATCTGGAGAACCACTCTCGACAGTTGCCATGTGGCCCTCAAGCAGGCCGGTATCGGCGCCAGCAATATCCTTTGCATAGGCATCACCAACCAGCGCGAGACCACCGTTGTCTGGGACAGAACTACGGGCGAGGCCATACACAGGGCGATCGTCTGGCAGGACAGACGCACCGCCAACTACTGCGCCGAACTCAAGAGAGACGCCGCGCTCGTGGAAAAAGTCCAGCAGAAGACCGGGCTGCTTCTGGACCCTTATTTCTCCGCCACCAAGCTGCGCTGGATACTCGATGAAGTGCCGGGTGCAAGAGAACGGGCAGCCAGGGGCGAACTGGCATTCGGCACCATCGACAGCTACCTGTTATGGCGGTTGAGCAATGGTAGCAGTCATGCCACAGATGCTACCAATGCCTCCCGTACCATGCTGTTCAATATCGAAACCCAGCAATGGGATAGCGAGCTTCTGGAACTATTTAACATCCCTGAGTCTGTACTCCCCGAGGTGAAAGATTGCGCGGCAGACTTCGGCCAATGTGATGCAGAGTTCCTGGGTAGCGCAATACCCATATCAGGAATGATAGGCGACCAACAGGCGGCTGCATTTGGCCAGGGTTGTTTCAGTGCAGGAATGGCGAAGAGCACATACGGAACCGGCTGCTTCCTGCTCATGAATACCGGTGACAAGATTCTGGTGTCGGAGAACAAACTGCTGGGTACTGTCGCCTATCGACTCAATGGCAGAACCAGCTATGCCATCGAGGGTTCCATTTTCATGGCGGGCGCCACTATGCAATGGATTCGGGATGGCCTGAAGTTAATCGACAAGGCCGCCGATAGTGAGGCGCTGGCCGAACAAACCAGTGATGATCTGAGCGTCTACCTGGTACCCGCGTTCACCGGCCTGGGTGCGCCCTATTGGGACCCGGATGCAAGAGGCGCTATCTTCGGCATGACCCGGGATACCGGGGTGAAGGAAATAGTGACCGCCGCCCTGCTCTCCGTTTGCTATCAAACCCGCGACCTGGTGGACGCCATCGCGGCCGATGGTGCCAGCCTGCAAACACTGAGAGTCGATGGTGGCATGGTGAACAACGAATACATGTGCCAGAAGCTGGCGGACATACTCAATGTAGATGTTCACAGGCCAGTGATTACCGAAACCACGGCGCTTGGTGCCGCCTATATGGCAGGCTTGCAACAGGGCTTGTTCAGTTCCCTGGACGAAATCGCCCACAAATGGCAACTCGACAAGGAGTACAAGCCCAGCCAGAGCGAAGCCTGGCGGGAGAAGCGCTATTCCGGCTGGCAAGACGCCGTGGCCCGCACCCGCGTGCTGGACAAGAGCTAGACAGGAACACGAAGTTGGAACTGCATCTCATACGCCACGGGCAAACCGACTGGAACAAGGAGCGCAGGGCTCAGGGCCAGAGTGAATCCAGACTCACAGAACTGGGTGAGCAACAGGCCCGGGAACTGGGAGAGAAGCTGGCCCATATCGACTATGATCACATCTATTGCAGCAGCAGCCAGCGTACGAGACAGACTGCTGAAATCGCCTTTGGCAACCGGAACAGGGAAATTGAATACCGCGATTCCCTCAGGGAGATCTTTCTCGGCCCATGGGAAGGTCGCCTCTATGATGAGATCGAGGTTGAATACGGAGATTCCTTCCATCACTTCTGGAACGAGCCCCATAAGTTCGCCGTGGAAGGCGCAGAGTCATTCTTTGATCTGCAAGTCCGGGCAATGAACACCCTTGATGATATCGTCACCAATAGCAGTCACCAGCGAGTAGCTATCGTCAGTCACGGCGCCCTGATTAAAGCCGTGCTGGCACACATCGAAGCCTTGCCGATGCAAGACTTGTGGCGACCTCCCCTGATGCACAACTGTGCACACAATGTGATCGAGCGCATCGACGATGGCAAATACCAGATCCACGTCTATGCGGATCAACCCTTCTCTTCTGTTCGGTGAGTGTTTCGATTCATGGCCTGAAGCCGGCTGTGATATGCTTTTTCGCGAATCATCTGTTTAGCTGTAACTGGTATTGAGACACCGTCCCTGATCATGAGCGACAAAGCCATCAACATGCTCAGCTACATCGCGATTGCAGTGGCGGTGTTGCTGTTCTCTCAGGCCATAGGTTTCTGGGTAAACAACAACATCGCCCAGAATGCGACGCTAGAAGTCAGCGGCCTCATACATTTCACCCATATCCGAAATTTCGGCGGTGTATTTGGTCTGGCTCAGGGCTCGGGTTGGTTGTTCGGCACTGTCAGCATCGGCCTGCTATTGGGTATTAGCGCCTATCTCTGGCTAAGCAAGGACGTTCAGCGTTATGAATACATCTGTTTCGGCCTCGTGGTAGGCGGTGGCGCCAGCAACATAACCGACCGCCTCGTCTATGGCAGTGTCATCGACTTTATCGATGTGCAACACATCCCATTCTGGAACTATGTCTTCAACACCGCTGACGTCATGATTCATCTGGGTATCTGGCCCATGCTGCTGCTCAGCATTCTCGCCCACAGGAAGCATGCCGATTCCTGAGCTATTGCCTTCTCCTTGAAAGCGTTACAACGGTAGCAAATTCAACTCGATGCAAGGCATGTCAACCTCTCCCCCGATGCCGGACGCCTGGCCAGGCACTGCCAGTGGCTGGTCTCCCAGGGTTCCGGACTTGCCGTGTTCGGCACCAACAGCGAAGCTAACTCCCTGAGCTTAAAGGAAAAGCTTCTACTTCTCGATGCGCTCTGTGAGGCGGGCATCGACCCGGCTAACATGATGCCTGGCACCGGCGCCTGCGCCCTGACCGATGCCGTTGAACTGACCGCCCATGCCGCAAAACTGAATTGCGGTGGTGTGCTGATGTTGCCTCCATTCTACTACAAGGGCGTAAGCAACGATGGCTTGTTTGCCTTCTTCGCAGAAGTGCTGGAACGGGTCGGGGATGAATACCTGCAGATTTACCTGTACCACATTCCTCCCATGTCTGGAGTAGCCATCGACCTGGCCCTGGTGGAAAGGCTGGCGAGAGCGTTCCCAGCCAATATCGCTGGCATCAAGGACAGCTCTGGCGATTGGGAAAATACGAAGGCACTCAATGAATTGGGTCTGGATGATTTTCGCGTGTTTTGCGGATCGGAATCTTTCCTCCTTCAGAATATGCAGGCTGGTGGTGCTGGCTGCATCTCCGCCACGGCCAATGTGAACCCGGCCGCTATCAAAGACCTGTATGACAATTGGCAGGCGGCCGATGCCGGGCAACGACAGGAACGGCTAAACCAGATTCGAGCCATCTTCCAGTCGGTACCCATGATCGCCGCGCTCAAGACTGCCACTGCACACTTCGGCAGTGATCCTGCCTGGCTGAGAGTGCGCCCGCCGCTTGTTCCCCTGGGTTCTCACGAAACCGAACCCTTGCTCGAAAAATTGGCGACAGCCGGCTTTCAAATGCCTGATATCTAGGGAATTTTTTCAGCCTACCCTGTAAAACTTGGTAACCTTTTGGGCATAGACAAAGGTCCAACCATCAGTTAGCCTCATGCCGTACTGTGGGCTTTTTGCACGCTGCTATCGGCGCGCCAAGTGTTTGATTATCAAAACAAAAAAATCACCACAATCCCCAAAGCCGCAGTACGGCACAAACTGAATTTTTCTTTTCTCAGTGAGGCGTAAAATGACAATAAGAGAAAAACTCCTTCACGGTCTCCTGGCGTCCCTGTTCCTGGTTAGCTCAAGCAGCTTGCTGGCGCAGGACTCCATCGAGTGGTTCAGCCTGGGTAATGACCTTGGCAACACCCGATACACCGAGGCCAGTGAGATTAACTTCGATAACTTTGACGAACTGGAAGTTGCCTGGGAATGGGATGGTGCCAGCATGGGTGCGGTCAGCGGCCGCTCAACGCCCAGCTACATCAATGGCAAACTCTACACCGTGGCCGGCCCGCGCCGTCACGTGGTAGCCATCGATCCCAAGACCGGAGAGACCATCTGGAGCTATCGCCTGCCGAATACCGGACGCTGGGAATACTCCATGCGTGCCGACTACGGCAAGGGTGTGACCTACTCCGAGGTGAATGGCAAGGGCGTTATCTACGTGACCACGCCTGGCTTCTTCCTCGTGGCCCTTGATGCCGAAACCGGTGCTCCGCTGGAAGGCTTCGGCCAACCCGTACCAGTTGACGGTTTTCCTGAGACCGGTGTTGTAGATCTGCTGGCCGATCTGGGCCACCCCTACGACCCCTATGAAGGTGTGCCACTGGAAACCGGCTATATCACCGCATCTTCACCACCGGTTGTGGTTAACGACACCATCATCGTGGGTAACTCCGCCGAGCAGGGCTATCACCAGTCACGCGTCGAAATGATTCCAGGTGACATCCTTGCCTATGACAAGGCAACCGGCGACTTCAAGTGGAAATTCAATGTGATTCCACGCCCCGGCGAATATGGTCATGAGACCTGGGAAAACGACGCCTGGGAATGGACCGGTGACGTATCCTCCTGGGCGCCCATGTCTGTCGACCTGGACGCCGGTCTGGTCTATATCCCGACCAATGGCGCGACCATCGACTACTACGGTGGCTTCCGCCCGGGCGACAACCTGTTTGGAACCAGCCTCATCGCATTGAATGCGGAAACCGGTGAGCGGGCGTGGCATTTCCAGATGGTGCATCACGACATCTGGAACTACGACAACCCGCAGGCTCCGATCATCATGGATCTGGATGTGCCTGGTCAGGGTCGGGTACCTGCGATCATGCAGGCGACCAAGCAGAGCTTCGTGTATGCCTTCAATCGCCTGACTGGCGAGCCAATCTGGCCGATCGAAGAGCGCCCTGTTCCACAGTCCACCGTACCGGGTGAGAAGCTGTCTGCAACCCAGCCCTTCCCCACCAAGCCAGCACCATTCGATATTCAAGGTGTTAGCGTGAACGACCTGGTGGATTGGACTCCGGAACTGCGTCAGCAGGCCATCAACGGTTATGCAGACTACATGATGGGACCGCTGTTCCTGCCACCTATCCAGCGTGGACATGAGTCCGGCAAGCGCGCGGCGATGTTCTGCCCAGGTGGTGGCGGCGGTGCCAATATCACTGCACCCTCGGTAGCAGATCCAACCACTGGCATTCTGTACGTGTCTTCCCACACTGCCTGTAGCGCCGTGCAACTGGTGCCAGGTGAAGAGGCTGACCTGCAATACGAATTGCCCACGGGTACTACCTATGCACAGTATGCCAACGGTCCAGGCGCAGGCTCACCTCGCCACCCCGCCGGCATCCCGATGTACAAGCCACCCTACAGCCGCATCACAGCAATCAACATGAACACGGGTGAACACGAGTGGATGATCCCAACCGGTGAAACCCCGGCTCGTGTGCAGCGTGTGATCGATGATCTGGGTCTGGATGTTCCGAACACCGGAACCGGTGCACTGGTTCCCATGGTGATCACACCCAATATGCTGGTGTATTCAGATTCTGCTTCTGACGGCACACCGATGCTGTACGCTATCAACAAGGCGACCGGTGAGACTGAGGCTTCAATCGAGGTACCCGCTACCAACCGCTACGGCATGAGCAGTTGGGTACATGATGGTCACCAGTACATTATCCTGCAAGCCGGCTCCAAACTGACCGCCATGGCCCTGCCAGCGGCCCAGCCCGGAGGCGCAGCGCACTAACTTTCCGAGCTAGTACGAGAAAACAAAAAGCCCGGTCATGGTGACATGACCGGGCTTTTTTTCGTTTTCAAATTTGTATGGAATAGAAGCGATATTCCTGTGACTGAAGCATACAACTGACAATAAGCAAACCAGGCAACTGGTCCATGAGTTCTCAGGGATTCAAGCTCCCTCGATTTGTTAAAGTCACTGCCTAGTTCAGCGAGAAGCGGTGAAAGAGATTGAATTGCACCTGCCCCTTACCCACATTATCTGTGTCCTGATGCATGTAGCCGAATTGCAGGCGAATGTCGTCTGACAGGCTGTAACCCAACGCCAGGTACGTGCGGTTGCGGTCGTAATAGTCGACGCTGCGACCGTTACCGATGTCCTGTTCGAGGTTTAGAAAGAACTCATTGTAGAAAGACAAGTAGACAGCGCCTGCACCCAGGTCGCTGCGATTTAAGGGATAGTTTGCTGCGAGAAAATAGCGTGCGCGATTGCGGCGATCCTGGCCGTCCACATCGCGTTGTTCCAAACGGAATCGGTGGGTGAGGAACAGCTTTTCGCCAAGAAGCTGCGGAATCAAGGCTTCCTGGTAGATTCTGTGCTCACGACTCTTGCGCGCGCTGGGACCAAATGCACCACTCTTGATGTTGGCATAGCCCAGTGTGTAGGTGTGATTGGAGCCTTCCGGTGACCAGGTCAGGCCACCACGGATCAGCAACTGCTCGAGGTCGCCTCCCATATCCCAGTTACGATGCTGGATATCCCCCTGGAACCCGAAGTTGCTGTCGGGTAGTCGCGTATTCCAGAAATACATATACCAGGCGCCAATCTGGTCTTCATCTATCTGACCGTAGGAGAACGGTGAGAATGCCATGAAACCGAGAGACACAAACGCAGCAATGAAAACTTTCTTCACCGATAGAATCCTCATTGACAAATCCTTTGTAGATAACCCTTTCATTTACGGACCTTCGATAAAACTACAGAGTGCTAGCCACCGAAAACTATAAACATGTCTACTGCCGCCAGCATTTACTTAATGCACGAAGCAGTTAAATCCATTACCTGATGAAACTAATCAGCTATGACTGATCGGATTGAGGGTACAGTGTGGGAGCGATTGCTATGTTGTCTTTAGCCTAAAATTTAAAAATCGAGTATGGCCTTGCTTATGTCCTGTCGCTGATGACAATTTACCGCATACATCACATTCTTCCCATGCACCTTCTAATAACAAGAAGATTCACCAAGCTCATGTTTGCTATTCTGACTTTAGTCTGACATGCAGTCAGGAGCTGATACGGTGCACCAAGGCAAACCTTGCCAACTCTCACCACGAAGACACACTCGACACTGGAGACCCCAAAAGCGTAGTCGATCGCCGAGCAACGACCTTTATATCAGCCAAACCGGAAATATTAACAAGCTTCCCTTTGAAAACTATTCTATTTTGCCTGCCGATTAGTTCGCAAATATCGAATAGTGGAGCGATTGTGCCCTGACAGGTTTGAACAATGCTCAACTTTCAGCTGCACGCGACAAGCGATCCCGGATCGCTTCCCAGCCCGGCAAATCGGGTACCTTTTCAATAAGCAAGACTTTTGCCCCAAACTTTTCCATGCGATAGAAGCTGGCATAAAGCATCGCTGCATAGGCATCAGACTCATCCGGCATAGTGACAAGTGGTGCCACTCGCTCACCCAGGTTGACCGCTGTGCTTGCCATGCAGATTACTGCTACGTCTTCCTGCCACTTCGCTGCCAGTGCAGCTTTGTCGACGAGGTACAGTTTCATGCCCTGCGGCTGGTAGTGTTTATGTCGCAAGCCTGGCGACGGGGCAAAATCGATTTCCCCTCCTCGCTGGACGGGACCGATTACTGCTTCGATGGCATCCTGGGAAATGGTCCCCGAACGTAACAGACGAGGCTTTTCTGCCCCGATATCCAACACCGTGGATTCTATGCCTACCTGGGTCTGGCCACCGTCGACAACGGCATCGATCTTGCCTGTCAGGCTGGAAAGCACATGATCTGCCGTTGTCGGGCTTGGCCGTCCGGACACATTTGCCGACGGCGCTGCCAGTGGAAACGAGCATTCCGCCAGCAATGCCTGGGCAACGGGATTTGCCGGAGCCCGCACCGCAACGGAAGGCAAACCCGCAGTTACCTCACCTGGCACCTGTTCGCTGGCCGGCAATACGAGGCTCAGAGGTCCTGGCCAGAATTTGCTTACGAGACTTTCAAGCCGGACGCGTTGAACGGCATTGATCTTCCACAAGGGCAATGCATCATCCAGTGACGCCACATGAAGAATCAGGGGATTGTCATTCGGCCGGCCTTTGGCGACGAAGATTTTCCTGACAGCCGTGGCATCCAGACCATTAGCTCCCAGGCCATAAACTGTCTCAGTAGGAAAGGCGACCAGCTTGCCACTTGCCAGCAATGCGCTGGCCTGTTGCATTGCGCCGGGTTCATCAGCTCGAATTATGCGGGTCTTCATTCGCATCGCCAAACCCAGCAAGCGACGCCGGGGTCGAATACCGACCTCAGGCTGCGTTTCATCGCCATAGGGCTATCTTCATGAAATACCGCACCGGGAGAAAAGGAGTTACTTGAACTCGATGGTCACTGCCTTCGGTGAACCAATGACCGCTTTCTCAGCGCGGACCGTTCCCGCCCGAATGAAGCGCGCATCGCCGATAGCGTAGGCCTCGGTGAGAGTGACACCGCTTTCGAAGGTGTATTGCAGGATGCCTGGCTCGCTGAAGACCTGCACCGCGTCTCGCTGATAGGTGAGCATCTCTCCTTCCTCACCCTCTTCCCAGCCATGCACCCACTCTGCCACGCGCTCGTTGTCGATAGCCAGTTCCGCACCGTCACGGGGAAAGGCTGCCTTCGTGCCAGGTGCTACTCGTTCACTGCGACCCAGTACTTCCTTGATGTCGAACATGATCGCCCAGCGCTGCGGCGCATCCTCCGGAAAACCAATCATCTCTTCTTTGTGATATATCTGTGATGGCTGGTAGTAGGGGCGCGGGATATCGAAGGGTTCGCCGGGTGGATTTACCGTGCCATCCGGGCGCGTTATACGGATGGGGCCGTAACGCAGGTATACGGCAGCCAAGTCATAGCGATGACGATGAAAAGGTTGTTCCACGCCACGCAACCAGGTGACATCCCAGGCGAAGACGCGGTCATTCTCGAACAGCGTGCGTACACCAATGCGCGGATAGGCGTGAGGCAGCTCCTCCTCGGCAACAATTGGCATAGACGGCAGGCATAAAGAGGCCATGAGGGTAGTGAGCAACGCGAACCTTGTTTTTTTCATGCTTGGCTCCGTGACCTGGGAGTGGAACAAAAAGAGAATGGGCAGTATAACTGTATCGAACTGTAGATTCCTCTCCCTGCCGGTACTGATTACCCGTCAGGGAGCCTCAATTGTGCGGGCGCAGGCGCAGAATTTGCTCATCCTAACAATTGGTGTAGACTGAAAGTCCTTTTCTCAATCCACAACGCTCCAGCCGTCCGGGATGCCTGGAGTCCAATTACCGCGCTGCCATGGGCAGGTATAGGCAGGCGGTAGTGGTATTGGCGCACTACCTGGTCCCGTACTGCTGACTGTTTTTTCAGAGGTGGTATCGCTATGACCGAATACGCCGTAAAACATCACTTACCCGAATTTGACGAAGTATGCCTCTCCCCAGGGGATATCCAGACTCGCAGGATAGAGCTGAAAGACCTGTGGCAATGTCTGCGCTTGGGATATGCAGATTATGGGCTTAACTTTGGCACCGTCTTCACCCTCTTCGCGTTCTACTTCATCGCCGCGCTACTGATTTCCCTGTTCGCCACCGACCAGGCAATCTGGTATCTCGCCTTCCCGATGGTGGCAGGATTCAATCTGCTGGGTCCTATCATGGCCACCGCCTTCTTCGAGATGAGCCGACAGAAGGAATTGGGCAAGTCGCCCAACTGGCGATCGGCATTTCGCTTCATTCACTCCTATTCTTTCGCCGCCATACTGGCGCTGAGTGTATTGATGATGGCGCTCTATGTGGCCTGGCTTAGCGTGGCCGAAGTGATCTACTTCGGTACCTTCGGCGATCAAGCCATGGCTTCGTTCGGCGAATTCATCAATCAGTTGTTTACCACCAAGCATGGCAACGCCCTGTTAGCCTATGGCAACCTGGTGGGCTTCCTGTTCGCGTTCGCCGCTTTAACACTCTCGGTAGTGGCCTTTCCCCTGGCGCTGGACAAACCGGTTACGACTATCACAGCCATCACTGTTTCAATAAGGGCAGTGACCTCGAATGTGTATGTGATGGCCGTGTGGGGGCTGGTCGTGGTGGGCATGCTGTTGCTGGGCGCCCTGTTCTTCCTGATCGGTCTTGCCGTCGTGCTGCCTGTGTTGGGACACGCAACCTGGCATCTCTATAGGGCTTTGGTAGTCAAATAGAGAATTACGTGTCGAGCTCGAGTCAGGGTGGTTTATTCCTGTCCTGGCTCTGCTCTCTACCCGCTAAATTTGCTCGACACTATCTGAGCAAGCGATAAACGGAAGCTCCCGTTATCATGTCTTGCGGTGGTCCCATGCCGTTCACGATATCAGGGTAGTCAGGACGATATTTTTCCTGATAGGCCTCGATGACAGGTAACTGCCCTGTAGTCATGCGCTGAGCCTTCAAGGAGTAGGTGGCCCCATCAATTCTCAGCTCAACCGGCCCGCCTTCTCCCAGCATCGACACCCAGCCACTTTCGTTACTGCCCATGACGTAGAGTTCATTTTCCAGTTGTACCACCCAGATGATCACGACGCGGGGCAGCGTTCCGTCTACTCGCAGGCGCACCTCATGTAGATCTCGAGTATCGTTCCACACTACCGGTGCCACCGTTGCGGTACCACCTATGAAGAATCCCGGCAGGGGGCCAATTGGAGCCAGCACTATCAGGAGCGCAATGATCAGCAATAACCCCGCAGCACCTGTCTTGATCAGTTGAATTGTTCGATCTGAAATCATGGTTCTATTTTGACTCCGAATCCGCCAGGAAGCGGGAAAGAATTTCTATATACAGTTCCGGTTGCCGACTCATGGTGCCGTGGGCTGCATCGGAAATGATTTCCACCCTGGCGCCCGCAATGAGCGCCTGGAACTCACGCATCCTTTCCGGGCGAGCCTCATCATACTCTCCCGCCATCAATAACACCGGAATATCAATCTGGCCCAGCCTGGGAGTGAGGTCAAAATCCACCAGGGTACCGGTAGCGTTGAATTCGGTGCTGCCCCACATGTATTCGTAGATCACACTGTTATTGTTGGCCCCGGCACAGGCTTCCAGCGGCGGCTCGCGCTCGCCGCCGCGCACATGACGCCTGTAAAACTCATCCGTGGCTACCAGATAGTCCTCGTGCTCAAGAGTGCCCGCCTCTTCATGCTCATCCAGTGCGCGCCGCATTGCCTCGGGCAGTTGTGCGCGCAGGAAGTTGGCGTCTTCCATCCAGGCCGGCGAGCTCAACAATGGTGAGGACAATGTCAGGGATACGATACCCTCCGTTCCCTTCTCCAGTACGTAAGCGGCGGCCAGCGCCCCGCCCCAGGAATGGCCCAGCAGGTGCATCTGCTCAAGACCCAACTCGTGACGCAGGGTGTGCAATCCTTCCACAAACCGATCCACGGTCCACAGGCTCATATCATCGGGCCGCCCAGACCTTCCCGAGCCTAACTGGTCGTAGCGAACCACCGAACGGTCGTCTCCCATCGGCGCCAGGCGTGTATAGCCGCATGATGTGCCTCCCGGGCCACCATGCAGTACCAGCAGCGGAATGCCATCACCGTCACCCATGATCTGGTACCACACTGGACCGCCGGGAACAGTAACAAATCCCTGTCCGGGCTCAAGGGCAAGGGTCGCAGACACGTGGCCAGCGAGAACCAGTAGTATAAGGAACAGCCTGTTCATGCTCATCCAGAGTACTGTATTTGAGGCTCCAGACCCTAATTTAATCGGGGCTCAGTATAGGACCTTAACATGGTCAGGACACCTGGTTTTGGGTAGCATGACAATCAGCTCCGGGTCATTGCTCGATAATATTGAGTGACTGGGCAACCCGGTAATTAAGCCCTGAAGGAGATCAGTCCATGCCATCCCGAACCCTCGCTGCCACTGCAAGTCTTTCGATCGGCACCCTTCTGCTTCTGTTTACGACTGCCCAGCCCGTGCTCGCGCAAGCCATGTCGACACTGGAAATCGCTGAAGCCATTCATGAATATCGCGTTGAGAGAGAGCAGCGCATCGTACAGGATTTCGCAGAACTACTGTCCTTTCCCAACGTCGCTACCAATCTCGATGACATGGATGCCAATGCCGAGCACATCATGGGCCTGCTGGATGAGCGAGGCTTCTCCACCCGCGTGCTGCAAGCGGGCGGCGCACCTTACGTCTACGCCGAGATGATGACGCCAGGTGCCGAGGAAACCCTGTTGATCTATGCCCATTTCGATGGCCAACCCGTACAGGTAGAGAACTGGGCCTACCCGCCCTTTCAACCTACGCTGCTTGATGCTCCATTACAGGATGGTGGTCAAGCCATCGACATCGCCAGCGTCACTGGTGCCTTCGATCCCGAGTGGCGCATCTATGCGCGCTCTGCCGGCGATGACAAGATGCCCGTGATAGCCATGATCCATGTAATTGATGCTCTACGCGCCAATGGCATCGGCCTGTCGGTCAACCTCAAGCTGCTGCTGGATGGCGAGGAGGAACGGGGCTCCCCAACTCTGGGCCAGGTCATCGATGACAATCCAGGGCTGCTGGACGCGGATCTCCTGTTGTTCTGCGATGGACCCATGCACCAGTCACGACGGGCACAACTGGTGTTCGGGGTACGCGGCGGCCGCACCCTGGACATCACCACCTACGGAGCAAATCGTCCACTGCATTCCGGTCACTACGGTAATTGGGCGCCCAACCCCATTATGCAGATGGCCTACCTGCTCACCAGTATGCGGGACGAGACCGGCCGCATCCTGATCGACGGCTACTATGACAACGTGGCCACTCTGAGCGAATCGGAACGAGCCGCAATCGCCGCCATGCCCAGCATCGAGGAACAACTGAAAGACGAGCTGGCCGTGCATACACCAGAAGGTGCCGGCACCCGTATCGAAGAACTGGTTACCCTCCCCGCCTTCAATGCCAGGGGTATCGCCGGCGGTGGTGTCGGCAATCAGGGACGCAACATCATCCTCACCGAAACCACGGTCTCACTCAATCTGCGCCTGGTGCCCAACCAGCAACCGGATCGCATCCGCAGAATCATCGAGGAACACATCGAGGGTGAAGGATATTACATCGTCCACGAGGACCCGACCGATGAAATACTCCGTAATCATGCAAAGGTGGTAAAACTGGATTGGCGGGGAGGCGGCAGCTCCGGCCTGCGCACTTCCATGGACGGTGAAATGGCGCAACGACTCATCGCACTGATGCAGGAGATGACACCGGACCTGATCCTGACACCCACCATGGGCGGCGGCCTGCCACTCAACGCGTTTGCCGACCGGATGGAGACTCCCATCATCGTGTTGCCTCTGGCCAATCATGACAACAATCAGCACGGGGAAAACGAGAACCTGAGACTGCAGAACTTATGGGATGCGATGGCTGTCTATGGGGTCGTGCTGGCGAGGTTTGGACAACCCTAGTCAAATTGGGCCCAATGACTCCGCACCGGTCCTTATTCCTGATTAGCCATGCTCATTGCTCATCACCGTTCTTGTTCTTGCGGGTCACACTGAGCCAGTCAATGACTACACCGGAAACCGCATTGAACCGAGCCACCCGAAAGATCACTTCGAGCACTTGCGGACGTCGGCGTATGTCACTTTCGTGCAGGCGCGGCAGGAAGCCCAGTGCGACCGCGGTGCGAATGAGTGCCGAGGTGATGAACACCAGATAGAGCGCAGAACGAGGTTCCCACAAACCCGAAATCGCTGCAGCAATATCGGGGGTGTAGCGCGCCAGGTAACCTCCCATGAGGCCGCCGCAGAACACAAGGAAGGCATGACTGCCGGATTGCACCGCCGCGTAGAGTGCGAAGTTGGTCTGGTGGGGACGGATATCGTAGAGGTAGTTCGACGTGCTCAGGGTGAACCCACTCCAGGCGATCCCGGACACGATCTGCACCAGCAGGATATAGCTGAACTGGGGTGAAACGAGCCATAACAGGGGCACCACAGGCAGCAGGCAACTGGCGAAAAGCATAACCAGCCGGTTCCCGAAGCGGTCACTGAATCCCCCCCAGAAACTCAGCATGAGAAACTGGGTCGCGATAGAGGTCATGCAGCTTAGACTGAACTGCAGGTAGCTGAATTCCAGATCGCGCAACTGGTAGACGGCGAAGAATGGCGCAGAAACCGCAGACGCGCCCTGCATGCAGGCCACAAACAGGCTGTAATTTCTAAAAGGCGGATCTCTCAGGGACTCACCGATGTGCCGCCAGCTGTCCATGAGACGCATGTTATTGCGGCCCGCGTCCGGGTGTGGATCGTGCATCCGGCGAAACAACACGCTGGACAGGAAGCGACCAGTGGCTGCGGCGAAGAACAGGAAGGCGAATCCCAACCAGGCCAGGTTCCCAACTTCACCCAGTGACAGGACCGATCCGCCTACGAGGAATACCAACAGCGAGGTCGCCATGGTGAGCCGCGTTCGGGTGGCGAAGAAGATGCCGCGTCGGGAACCGGGAACCAGGCCACCCATCCAGGCCCGCCAGTGAGGCTGAATGGTATTGGTACAGGCGAAATAGGCGATGGCCAATACGATCAGTGCTGTCACCGCACGTTCAGCAATCAGGCCCAGACCGAATAGCAGGGCGAGGACTCCCATGCCAGCAACCACGAGGCTCTGCACCAGGGCGGTGTAGATGACCAGCGGCTTGCGGGTCACGTGATTGCCAAGCCACACGGAAATTATCTGCAACAAGGCGCCAAACAGCTGCGGCAATGCAGTCAGCCATCCGATCTGCACCGGGCTGGCCTGTAAATAAATGGCAAACGCATTGAGGAAATTATCGCTGGTACCCGTCATTGTCGCCGACGCGGTGGCTTCCTGCTGCGAATAACGCAAGGTACGCCGCAATCTGTCTCGTTTGTCGCGAGGACTTGAACCCGTCTCGGGTGCTTCAATTTCCATAGTACTTGTCTCTGGGAAACAGGCCAGCCGCATTCCGGGGCAGGCCTGCGGCCCGGTTCACAGTTGCTGAACAAGCCCTGTTCCTTCCGGGTGTCGCAATCGGCCTATTCTGCAGCGGGCACTGCTGCAGGTGAACTATCCGGCTTGTTGACCGACAAAGTGCCAGTCTCGAATGGCATGATAGCCACGTATGCAGACAGGGCAAGCACCAGTGACCACAGATAGGAAGAGTCGTTCTCAAAACCATAGCTCAGCACACCATAGGACAGCATGCCGACAATCATCGAAGTTCCAGCCGCAAGCCTTCCACCGCGGGTGAACGTCAAACCCAGCAGGCAACAGGTGAAGATCCCGGCGGATCCAAAGGCGGAGGCTTCCTCGACCAGCCCTATCACGCTATCAGCACTCATGGCCAGGCCGTAGGCGATAAAGCCGAACACAGCTACCGTGATGCGTGAGATGCGAACTTTGGCCACGTCGCTGCGGGCATGCAGTAGTGGCAGGAGTATATTGTGAGAAGCCAGTGAACCGGCCGCCAGCAGGGCGCTATCAACGGTGGACAGGATGGCTGACATTAGCGCACCCGCAAAGATTATAAAAAGCGCGGTCGGCAGGTAAGTTTGCGCCAATAAGGGCAGCAGTTGTTCCCCATCGGTCAGGCCGGGAATGAGCTGTGGTCCAATCATGCCCAGGAAGACCGGCAGCAGGCCAATCATCACGTAGAGTGAGCCACCGAGCAGAACAGATTGGCGCGCTGCATTCGCGGAACGACTGGCAAGCACGCGGGAAATCAGCTCAGCGGTAAACAGCGAGCCAATAATCGGAACCGACCAGTCATTGATAACCCCGAACCAGGACTCGCCCTCCTGCCTTAGCTGTATGCGCTCCATGCTGAAACCTTCGCTCAAGACGCTGGTATCGGGCAGGTTCAGGCAAACCACAACCACCAGGATTATCAGGCCAACAATGAGCACCGCGCCCTGGATAAAATCAGAAATGACATCGGCCAGAAAACCTCCCAATGCTGTGTAGGCGATCACCATGGCCGCGGCAAAGGCGATGGACAACTCCAGGGCAAGAGTAGATGTTGCAGATAACACGTAGCCGAAGGCCAGGATCTGGGCAGAGGCCCAGATCACCGATGCCGGGATCATCAGGGTGACTCCGAGCTTCTCGATTTCGGGGCCATACCTGACCTTGAAGAAATCACCCAGGGTGGTGAGTTTGAGGGTCCATAGCTTGCGTGCGAAGAAGAATCCCATGAGGAACATGCAGGTCGCATAGCCGAAGGGGTCGATCCTGGCCCCGGCGAGGCCGTTCTCATAGATAGCGCCTGCTGCGCCGATGCAGGTCTCTGCCCCAAACCAGGTAGCGAATACCGACATGGCTCCGAAGGGTACACCGAGTTTCCGACCCGCCAGCAAGTAGTCGGTTTCGTTCTTCAATCGACGCATCACCAGGAAACTGATCACCAGCTGCATGGCCACGTACAGGAGGATGGAAATCAGTACCCAGTTGATCGTCGATTCTGTCAATTAAAGGGGCTCTTTGCTGCTCGCCAGACAGGCGTTTCTGCCGACGGGATGAAAGCCGAAAATATAGAACATGTGTTGGGGGAGCACCAGCATAGAATCCGGCCCGGGCTCGCGGGCGGCCTGGCAGTCCAGCCTGCCGACTGACCTGCCGGAACCCGCTGAATTGGCAGGGAATTTGGGCCAAAAATTATTTGCGTCTCAAGTGAAATAATTGTTGATGCGGGGGTCAGTCAACTGTATAAAGCGCGCGTTGATGCCATGGACCCACTCCTCGCAGAGCCTGAATCGTCAGCCATTGGTTGTGTTTTGTGTTCGCACTCTCAGAATAGGAGAAACGTGTCGATGCTATACCCGAAGAAATTTGGTACAAACCCCCTGTTTCCGCAGGCTTCAGACTTTCGAGTGGTCTCCAAGGACCAGTCCTCCGGCGACGGCGTTCTTGCGCTTCGCAGCTTCTCAGCCGGCGAGCTGGTTGCCGTGATCAGCGGGGAGATTGTTCCGGATATTCGGCAGCACACCCTGCAGATCAGTGCCAACAAGCACCTGCTGGACCTGTACTTCACCGGCTACCTGCTGCACTCCTGCTCGCCTAATATTTCCGTAGACATGCAGCGTATGACCGTGACGGCTGTGAAAGACATCGCCGCCAACACCTTCCTTTACATGGACTACGCTGAAACCGAGGAAGTCCTGTACAAGCAATTCCCCTGTAGCTGTGGCAGTGAAAATTGCCGCGGCTGGATCACTGGCAGTCTGGAAGTGCCTGCTGGCAGCAGGATTGAGTCGAACCCGGGCAGCGTGGAGCTGGCCTAAGCAATGCAGAATGACCCCGCTTATTTCACATGGTGGCAACGGCCCGATCTGGGCTACCAGCAAGGTGAGCTGAGCTTTGCCGGCACGGCGGTCAGGGAACTGATCGCTGAGCATGGCACCCCCACCTTCGTCTATTCGAAGCAACGAGTCGCGAACAACATCCAGCGACTCCAGACTGCGCTCGACGGCACTGCTCTTGCCGGTCGCTATACGATCCTGTACGCCATGAAGGCAAATCGCTTCGCTCCCTTACTGCAGTTTCTCAGCAAGCAGGGTTCGGTAGGCATCGATGCCTGCTCTCCCAATGAGGTTGCCCATGCCGTTGCCTGCGGATTCGAACCCGAGGAAATTTCGTTTACGGCGGGAAGCCTGTCGCAACAGGATGTGAAGCGCCTCAGTGAGTTCGATGGCCTGTTCATGGACTGCGATTCCCAGCATGCCATCAAGACCTGGGGTCAGCTGAAACCCGGCACCGAGATCGGCATTCGAGTAAATCCCGGCCTGGGTGTGAGCCGCGCCGGAAACGACCGCCTGCAGTATGCGGGCGATGTCACGACCAAGTTCGGTATCTACAAGGAACAATTCGCTGACGCGCTGGAATTGGCGAAGCAGTATCAACTGACTGTCAGCAAGATTCACTTCCATACCGGCTGCGGGTTCCTGACATCTGAACTGAATCAGTTGGACCAGGTGATCAGCGCCTGCCTGTGGTTCGTAGATAATTGCCCGACGGTCAAGCGAGTCAACGTTGGTGGCGGCCTCGGCGTGCCCCACTTTGCCAGTGACAATCCATTGGACCTGGAGCAATGGGCTGCCGTGCTGGCCAAGCACTTCGCAGGACGAGACATACACCTGGAGATGGAACCGGGCGAATACATCGTGAAGGATTGCGGACTGCTGCTGCTCAGCAAGACCTATCTGGAGAAGAAGCGCAACACGCTGTTCCTGGGGGTCGACGCGGGATTCAACATCGCGCCAGAGCCTGCCTACTACAATCTGCCTTTCCAGCCCGTGCCGCTGATCGATCCCCAGGGAGACGCAGCTGCCACCCTGGAAAAGGTCATGGTGGTAGGTAATATCAACGAGGCTCTCGATGTCTGGTATGAAGATGCCCTCCTTCCCGACATGAGTGAAGAGACTCACCTGGTGCTCATCAACGCCGGTGGCTACTCCACCTCCATGGCCTCGAACCACTGCATGCGCGGTGAGTTCAAGGAAGTCCTCCTGGACTGATCCTGCCTTGGTACCTGCCAATCCGGAACGACTGTTTGTATACGGCACTCTGCGGCCGGGAATGAGCAATGCCCATTATTTACAGGGCATCCACGGAACCTGGATCAACGCCACGATCAGCGCCGTACACCTTCCCGAAGGCTACGGCGCGACGATCGGCTATCCAGTCCTTGTCCCCACTGCCAAAGGACAGGCTGTGCACGGGCAGATCCTGGAAGCACATTTCACCCAGGCCGATTGGCGGATGCTCGACGATTTCGAAACCGATGCCTATGAACGGGTGCTGTTACCAGTACAAACGGATCAGGGCGCCGAGTTGCTGGCCTGGGTTTATGTACTCAACGCTGCAGACGCCATGACCCTGAGGGCTGAGAGGCCTAAACTATTTGACCCCAATGCGGTCTAGCCCTACTGCCGCATTGCTCCTCACACCTATATATTCCTAACGCTTGCGACAGTTGAAGCCAGGCTTTGATGAGCGATTCCCAAGACAAGACCCCTGAAAAATTCGGTACCGTTCTAGGCTATGCGCCCGGTGACGTACCCGCCTTTTCGTCTGACTATTCTTCCGTTGATGCCAGGTTACTGCCAACTCGAAGCTCGTTTCGCAGCTACCTTGATGGCGTCTATCTGGGATTCAAATGGCAATGCGTAGAGTTTGCCCGCCGCTGGCTGTATGTGAATTGTGGCTACATTTTTGATGATGTGGCGATGGCCTATGACATCTTCGAACTGCGATCAGTACGAACCGTCGGTGATCGCAAGGAACTTCCCCTGCAGGCCTTCGCAAATGGCTCACCCAGACGCCCGGAATATGGGTGCATGATTATCTGGGCAGAGGGTGGTGAATTTGAACATACGGGCCACGTGGCAATTGCCATTGAGGTGACCGATGACTATGTGCGTATCGCGGAGCAGAACGTGGGGCACCAGCTCTGGCCCGCTGGCTGCAACTGGTCTCGACAAATCGCTGCTCGCGTCACCGAGGATGGGGAATACTGGCTCGAATGCTCATTTGGCGATGCCGAGATTCTGGGTTGGGTAATCCAGACTGAAGACAAGGCCTATGGCGAAGAGTTGGACAGTGTTCCTGTGGAACTGCTGAACCTGCAGGCGCGAGAACTGCCAGCACGGGAATACCAGACACGCTCGTGGCTGAACATTGCCAATGAGGATGAATCGGCCTACGTCAGCATGATGGGGGGCCACAAGCTGACAAGTGTCGACGCCGATGCTCGGAAGTTTTACGTCATGTCTGAATCGGCGCATGAAGAACTGATACAGGCCACCAAGCAGCTGCACTCGATGTTCATGCAGGCGACTGACCAGGTTTTAAGGCACGATCACCTGCTCCGGCGCTTCGCCTTCCCTGACTCCATGCTGCCGAAGATCAAGAAATCCTGGGACAACAGACTAAATCAGCTCATTACCGGACGCTTTGATTTCTCTCTATCCGACAAGGGTATCAAGGTTTACGAATACAATTGCGACTCGGCAGCATGCTATATGGAAGTGGGAAAGGTCCAGGGACGCTGGGCGGATCACTATGAGTGCGAAGCTGGTGATGACCCTGGCGAAGAACTATTCCATCACCTCGTCGATACCTGGAAGGACAGTGATGTGGATGGGCTGCTGCACATCATGCAGGATGACGATCCCGAAGAAACCTACCATGCACTCTTCTTCAAGGACGTGCTGGAAGCGGCGGGAAAGCGTTGCAAGATCGTCCTCGGTCTCGATGGCATGCACAGGGATGAAGCCGGAGATATCGTAGACGAGGATGGAGAACTGGTGCGCTGGGTTTGGAAAACCTGGGCCTGGGAAACTGCTCTCGATCAGCTGCGCCTGGAAACGGATGACGACAGTACAACCCCGGCAGGGACCAATTCAGGCTTGCAGGCGGGACAGCTGCGACTTGTCGATGTACTGCTAAACGACAAGGTCATGGTATACGAACCACTGTGGACCCTGATCCCAAGCAACAAAGCCATTCTGCCCGTACTATGGTCGATGTATCCGGGACACCCCCTTTTGCTGAACACCGACTTCGAGCTCACCGAATCACTGGCGTCCGGACCCTATGCCCAGAAACCCGTCGTCGGTCGTTGCGGCGCCAACGTGAAGCTGTTCTCCGAGCCGGATCAACTACTCGAAGGGACAGCCGGGAAATTCGAAGACAGAGACAAGATTTACCAGGAATATTTTCCGCTTCCCAGAGTCGGCGACTACTTCGTGCAGGTATCCACCTTCGTGGCCGGAAGATCCTGGGCAGGCACTGGCGTCAGGGTAGACTCTTCCCGTATCGTCACCGGACGCAGCGACTGCATGGCCTTGCGGGTGGTACCGGACTCGGAACTCTATGACTGAGTCTGCAGACGACAGAATTTAGCCTGGGCATACCAAGTAAAAGCTCAGCCATTCATCCATCGCCGGGGATATGGCGGAGTTTCTGCTCAGTTATCGCTTTGAACCAGTTCTGAATCCGGAAGATTCGATAAATCCACGGTACTGCGCATAGTCATTGCTCAGCTCCCCTCCCAAAGAAACCAGCTTTACACATATCTCAAAGAGAAAGATATCTGCCAGGGAAAAATTCGTACCCACCGCAAACTGGCTAACCTTCCACAATCGAGGCTTCAATCTATCGAGGCAATGATTGATCCAGTTGATCCTCAATTCGACTCTCTCAGCATCACTCAATCCAGGATTCAGAAATCTGAGAATGCTGCTGTTCTGTGCCGGGTGTATGGTGCTGTTAACAAATTCGCACACCTCCCGTATGCGAGCCCGATTGAGTGAGTTTCCGGGAAAAAGTATGGGTTCGCCAAAGCTATCTTCTGCGAAGTCCGCAATCGCCATGGATTCAGAAAGCACCTCATCATCTACAGTCACGATTGGCACATAGCCATAGGGGCTTAGACTGAAAAACACATGATCCGAATCGACCGCAGACACATCAACCAGCTTGTAGTCGATGCCCTTATAGTCGAATACCCACTTTACCCGAAGCGAGCAGTTTGAAGTCGGGGAGTAGTAGAGAACAATGTCCATTATCATGCCCGAAAACAAGTGGCGCCTGGATATGAAACCAGCGCTACCAGGATCATCCTCCAATTCGACTCAACTTCAAGAATTGCAAAGGCCTGAAGATCAACAAGGCGAATTATCAAATGGTGATGACTCGAGTAGCGAGCGAGGGTCGTCGGAGTGAGGCGCGGAGAAATTTTGGCTGGGGAGCTTACTGCCAGTAAGTGACCCAGCCAAAATTTCTTCGCAACGAAGCTCCGGCGGGTCGCAGCCGCTACGTTAAATAGTCCGGACCTGGGTGTAGTCGGTATACCCCATCAGTATCTTGTCGATACCATCCTGCTTCCTGGTCCTCATCCCACTGGCAATCGCCTCAAAATGAATATCCGCCGCGGGCGCTCTTTGCAGGATCATCTTCTTGATTTTGGGAGTGCTCATTAACAACTCATGCACGCCCATACGGCCGCGATAGCCGGTGTCCAGGCAGGCGGGACAACCGGGTGCCTTGTACAGGGTGAACTGGCCATCATGGGAAAACTCTTTCTCCCAGATTTCTAGCTGAGTCTGTATTGCTTCCTTGGGTGGGTCTGAGCGAGTGCCGTCCGGGATTGCCTCACGGCAGTACTCGGTAGCCAGAAACTCCAGTTCGCTACGCTCCGGCACATAGGACTTCTTGCAGGAGGTGCACAGGGTCTTGGTCAAACGCTGTGACAGGATGCCGATCATGGCATCGGCGAAGTTGAAGGGATCCATATCCATGTCCAGCAGACGCACGATACTCTCGGCGGCGCTGTTGGTGTGCAGGGTGGACAACACAAGGTGACCGGTGAGCGAGGCTTCGATGGCCGTGCCTGCTGTTTCCGCATCACGCATCTCCCCCACCATGATGATGTCGGGGTCGGCACGCAGGAAGGCGCGCATGGCGCCAGCGAAGGTCATACCGACTTTCTCGTTTACCTCGACCTGTCTCAGGCCAGGCTGGGTGATTTCCACCGGATCCTCTGCCGTCCAGATCTTGCGCTCGTTGTTGTTCAGGTAGTTCAGGATCGAGTGCAGGGTTGTACTCTTACCGGAACCAGTTGGACCGCAGACGAGGAACATGCCATAAGGTTTCGACACCCCGGCCAGCAGATTGTCCAGGTTCGGTGTGCTCAGGCCGATCGCGTTCACCGGCATACACTTGCCACCGGAGAGAATACGAATCACCACATCCTCGATGCCGCCCTGGGTTGGGATAGTGGCGACACGAAGTTCGATATCAACCGGCGCGAAGTGACGGAAGTTGATCTTGCCGTCCTGGGGGCGATTCTTGTTGGAGATATCCAGGTGCGCCATCACCTTGATACGGGAAACGAATACGCCGCGATACTTGGTGGGGAACTTGTAGTAGGTTGCCAGCACACCGTCCTTGCGGAAACGCACGATAACTTTCTGCTTTCCGGTTCCAGGCTCGATATGGATATCCGAAACCTTCTGGCGATGCGCATCCTCAATGATCTTGTTGACGATACGCACGACCACGTTGTCCGTGACCTGCTGGGTCTCAACGGCAGAGAATATGGTGGAATCGTAATCGTCTTCCGCATCGGCATCTTCCATCTCCTCTTCGTAGTCGGCGATGGTGGATTCGATATCTTCGGAGGAATAATAGAATTGCAGCGCCCAGTTGATGTCCTCCGGCGAGGCCATTACGGGCTCAACATATTTGTTGATGTTGAAACTCAGGGCATCGGTGACCTGCCAGTCCATGGGGTTTTCGATAGCCACCACGATCTTGCCTTCATACACATACAGGGGCACAACCTTGTGCTTGAAGGCAACGGCGGCCGTCATCAGGCGAATGATGTCGGGCTCTACCACGAATTCACGCAGGTTTACGAAGGGAATACCCAGTTTCTTGGCCAGTGCCTGCTGGATTTCTGTCTTGGCAATTACACCCCGGTCTACGAGGATCTCACCCAGCGCGCCCTTGCGTTTCTTCTTCTGTTCTTTCAGCGCCTCGTTGAGTTGCGCCTCGCTGACCAGGTCCTCACCTACAAGAATCTCTCCCAGTTTGAGGTTGGGCATGTGCTTCTGGCGGGCCAGCGCTTTTTCCAGCTCGGAGGAATCGACGATCTTCTGGGTGACGAGGTACTCACCCAACAGGCGTGAACGCTCGGCCTGTTGATCCTGCAACGCGGTATCGAGAACTTCCTGGGAGATTGCCTGCTCTTCGACAAGCATCTCACCAATTTGGCCACCAATGACATGGTTGTCGATGGCGGTATGAGCAACAAACAGGTGGGTACAGTAGCGCCACTTGCGACCCACCTTGGTTTGTTCGTACAGATGAATGCCGTTCTTGTCCTGGCGTGTGCCGAAAGTCTTGCCCGTGAGCTCCGACTTGTCCTTGAAGAACACTTCGAAGGAGCGGGCGTCGGCATCCACGTCAAATCCTGGATTGGGATTATTACTCCTGAGAACGATCTGGTAGGGCTTTTCCAGACGCATGTACTTGATACCCGACATCTCCACGGTTGTCGGTTCATTCGCACGGGGTTCGTAGATACTGATGGTTTCGGAGGCCGCATTAAACTGGGCCAGCCTACCCTTGATGCGGCTGGAGTTAGTCAGTTCGATGGTGACCTGGGCCTTGTCGAGTTCCGGACCCTCATGGACTTCTGCGAAAGGTGGCGGCTGCAAGTCGATCTTCGAGGCGTGGTCCCCTTCAGCGCCAGCCTGTCCAGACTGTGTCGGCTGCCCGGAAAGCTCGGGGGCATCGATCTTCTCGATTTCGTCGTCGACGATTGCAGTTTCAGCTTGCATGATCACTAACTGTAGCAGGTATTCCGGGCCTAAACAATTTACTGTTTATTACCATAGCCCTTTGATTTTATTCCAAAAACTGGGGATGTCATTAGCTCGTTCGACGCACCAGCAAGCGCTTCGTCGACGCTTATCTGCCTCGAGTGGAATAGTGCCGTAGCAGACGATTCAATCCCGGCAACCTTCCTGTAGTCATACCTACCCCCAGCAATACCAAAATACCGCCCATCACCATGAATAACGTGATGCTCTCCGCAAGAAATATATTTCCCCATAATATGCTAAACAGCGGCACCAGGTAGGTGGTCATGATGGCCTGCTCCGATCCCATGTGGGCAATCAGGCGATAGAACAACATATAGGCCAGGCCGGTACAGATCACTCCAAGAGCTATAACCGCTGCCCAGACCGGCAACTCGGGCATCTGTTCGGGACGCTGCCAGATTGCCAGCGGTAGCAGTATCAGGGCGGAGATCAGCAGGCTGCCTGTAGTGATAGCCAGACCAGATACGGTAGCGAGCTTCTGTGAGACCAGGTTCAATGCCAGGCCATAGAGCACACAGGCAAACAAGGCGGAGGCGGCGGCCAGCACGCTCATATTGCCGGCAGCAATAGCGGCAGGGTCAAACACCAGTACAACAACCCCCATGAAGCCCAGGGCCATACCGGCGACGGCGAGCATTGAGAGACGCTTCTGCCACAGTACAAAGCCAATGATCGCCGTAAAGAAAGGCACTGTAGCGTTCATGATGGAAAGCAATCCGGCACTCATGTTGAGGGCGGCCAGGGCGAAGAAGCAGAAGGGAATGGCCATGTTGGTAATACCGACGATGACGATCAACAGCCAGTTATCCCGGAATTCCTGCCACTTCCCTAGCAGGAAGCACATGGGCAGCATGACAACCAGGCCGCTTGCGACACGCATCTCCACCAGGAAAATCGGCCCCATCTCCGGCGCCGCTACCCGCAGAAACAGAAATGAGAATCCCCACACCGAGGAGAGGACCAGCAGTTCCAGGTAGAAGCGAGCGGGAATAGTCTGTGTCGAGCTTTCAGACATAGGTCTACAACACCATCTAACTCTGGCCGCGAACTCCCCGGCCAGACCAGAATCAAAATGTGGATACACACTGCCCCTGCCCCTGACGCAGTGAGTGCTTGGTTCGAGCCGCGGCTATTGGAGAGCGGCGTATTTCGCCCTGGCGGCAGCTACCGCAGCGGCAGGATCACAGCTAAGCCCTTGATCGTTGAGTACATTACCCAGAGCCGACAGACAGAACAAGACGTTGCGACGGTTACTGGCATAACCCATCAGGCCGATGCGCCACACCTTTCCAGCGAGGGCACCGAGCCCGGCTCCGATCTCAAGATCGTAATCATTGAGCAGCGCAGCGCGCACGTCACCATCAGCGATGCTATCCGGGAAAGACACGGCATTGAGCTGGGGCAATCGGTATTCTTCCGCCACTACAAAACCGAGGCCCAGGGCTTCGACGCCAGCAGCGAAGGCGGTGTGATTGTCGGCATGGCGTTGCCAGGCGTTCTCCAGCCCCTCTTCCTGCAGAATCACCAGGGATTCGTGCAAGGCATAGAGTGAATTCACGGGTGCCGTATGGTGATACGAGCGCTTGGCATCGGTACCCCAGTAGCCCATGACCAGGTTGGTATCCAGAAACCAGCTCTGTACCTTACTGCTGCGTGATTTGATTTTTTCTACTGCCTTTGGAGAAAAGCTCACCGGCGACAATCCTGGTACACAGGACAGGCATTTCTGGGTACCGGAGTAGATCGCGTCGACGCCCCACTCGTCCACCTCCAGTTGAATACCACCCAATGAAGTCACAGCATCGACGATAGCGAGGCAATCATACTTTCGGGCCAGTGCACACAGGGATTCGGCGTCGCTACGGGCACCGGTACTGGTTTCAGCATGGACGAAGGCCAGCGCCACAGCATCCTTGTGGTCCTGCAAAGCCTGCTCGGCCTTGCCTAAATCAACAGGCGTTCCCCACTCATCCTCTACCATTATGGCGACGCCACCGCAGCGCTCAACGTTTTCTTTCATACGCCCGCCGAACACGCCATTCTGGCAGATGATCACCTTCTCGCCACGCTCGATCAGATTGGTAAACACGGTTTCCATACCGGCTGAGCCTGGTGCGGACACCGGGATAGTAAGTTCGTTCTTCGTGCGAAATGCGAATTGCAGCAATTGCTTCACTTCATCCATCATTCCGATAAACGCCGGATCCAGGTGACCAATGGTGGGACGCGACAGCGCCTCCAGGATTCTGGGATTTACATCGGAAGGCCCAGGGCCCATGAGGGTGCGCTGTGGTGGGTGAAATGAGTCTGTCATAGCTAGTCTCTGGAATGGGACACAATTAATTTAATAGCTTGATGGCAGTTAGGGACACTCACAACTTAACAACTTAAGTCCGGGTTCAGACCAAATAAATAGTTACCTCTGCCTTAAGTTGTTAAGTTGTGAGTGTCCCCTAACGAAAAAACCCGGCGGTCGATTTGTGAATCAGCAGCCGGGTTTTGATCTTGCCTGGAGACCTGAGGATTAATCCTCTGTAGTAGTCTCCACTTCGCCGTAGCTTTCCTCACCAGACTGAGGACGGTCAACCAATTCGACGTAGGCCATTGGCGCCTTGTCACCGGAACGCTCACCGCATTTCAGAATGCGGATATAACCACCGGGGCGGTCCTGGTAACGCGGACCCAGTTCGTCAAAAAGCTTGCCCACGGTTGCCTTGTTGCGCGTGCGCGAGAAAGCCAGACGGCGATTGGCTACGCTGTCTTTCTTGGCCAGGGTGATTAATGGCTCGGCAACTGTACGCAACTCCTTGGCTTTAATCAGGGTTGTCTTGATGATTTCGTGCTCAACCAGTGACGCAGTCATGTTGCGAAACATGGCTGTTCGGTGAGAACTGTTGCGATTCAGTTGGCGACCGCTGTGTCGATGACGCATAACTCTATACCTTCTAAGCTTTAACCAAGCTATTCAGCTAACGCTTCTCAGCTTAAATCTCTATTTCCTTAGGCAGCGCGATCGTCTGACTTGAGGCTTGAAGGAGGCCAGTTCTCGAGACGCAGACCAAGAGACAGTCCACGGGTCGCCAGCACATCCTTGATCTCAGTCAGTGACTTCTTGCCAAGGTTTGGTGTCTTTAACAGTTCAACTTCAGTTCGTTGAATCAAATCCCCGATGTAGTAAATATCTTCGGCCTTCAGACAGTTAGCGGAGCGAACGGTCAACTCCAGATCGTCTACAGGACGCAGCAGAATCGGGTCAATCTCGTCTTCATGCTCTTCCGGCTCGGCAATAATTTCGCTCTGCAGGTCAACGAACACGCTAAGCTGATGCTGCAGAATAGTAGCAGCACGACGAATAGCTTCTTCCGGCTCGATAGTACCGTTGGTTTCCAGGTCGATGATAAGCTTGTCCAGGTCGGTACGCTGCTCAACACGGGCGTTCTCAACGGAGTAGGAGACGCGGATAACTGGGCTGTAAGAAGCATCCAGAACCAGCTTGCCAACTGCGCGGGTTTCTTCATCGTCAGATACGCGAGTATCTGCGGGTGAGTAGCCACGGCCTTTACGCACGGTGATGCGCATGTTCAGCTCACCATTGCTGTTCAGGTTGGCGATCACATGGTCAGGATTTACGATTTCAACGTCGTGGTCAGTCTGGATATCGCCAGCAGTTACTGCGCCTGCGCCCTTCTTGGACAGGGACAGCACGGCTTCGTCCTTGTTATTCAGGACAACAGCCACGCCCTTCATGTTAAGAAGGATCTCAATGACATCCTCACGCACACCTTCGATAGTGCTGTATTCATGCACAACACCATCAATTTCCACTTCTTCAATCGCACAACCAGGCATGGAGGAAAGCAGAATACGACGCAAGGCATTACCCAGAGTATGCCCGAAACCACGCTCTAGCGGCTCCAGCACAACCTTGGAATGACACTTGTCGAACTCGTCAACTTGTATCACTTGCGGTGTCAGGAAATCAGATAAAGTAATTTGCATGTATGCTCACCTTTTGTGTGATTGGTTCACTACTTGGAATAAAGCTCGACGATCAGGTTTTCGTTGATCTCGGATGACAGGTCATCACGGTCAGGCAGACGCGTAAATTTGCCTTCGAGCTTGCCACTGTCGACGGTGATCCAGTCGATATCGCCACGCTGGGCAGCGAGTTCCAGAGCAGATTTAATTCGCAGTTGCTGCTTGGATTTTTCACGAACAGAAACCACGTCACCTTCACTCACCTGATAGGAAGGTACGTTCACCAATTCGCCATTCACCAGAATCGACTTGTGGGAAACCAGTTGTCGAGCTTCCGCGCGGGTAGAACCAAATCCCATGCGATAGACAACGTTATCCAAACGACACTCCAGCAGTTGCAGCAGGTTTTCACCGGTTGCACCCTTACGACGAGCAGCTTCCTTGTAGTAGCCACGGAATTGCTTCTCCAGCACTCCGTAGGTACGACGAACTTTTTGCTTCTCGCGGAGCTGCACACCGTAATCAGACAGGCGGCCACGACGCTGGCCATGCTGACCAGGAATAGTGTCGGTCTTGCACTTGCTGTCGATTGGGCGTACTCCACTCTTGAGGAACAGATCCGTTCCTTCCCGGCGAGAGAGTTTGCACTTAGGGCCTAGATAACGGGCCATAGGTTATCTCCTAGTTTAGACGCGCCGCTTCTTGGGCGGTCGGCAACCATTGTGAGGAATTGGTGTTACGTCGGTAATGTTGCCGACTCTCAGTCCGCAGTTGTTCAGAGCGCGGACGGCTGATTCACGACCTGGACCAGGTCCATTGACCTTCACGTCCAGAGTCTTCAGGCCATACAGCTCGATGGCTTGCTTGCCAGCCTTCTCCGCCGCAACCTGTGCCGCGAATGGCGTGGACTTACGCGAACCGCGAAAGCCAGAGCCACCTGAGGTTGCCCAAGAGAGCGCATTACCCTGACGATCTGTAATGGTGATGATCGTGTTGTTAAAAGAAGCATGTATGTACGCCATGCCGTCTATGACGGTTGTGCGTGCTTTCTTCTTTCCAGTTTTTGGTGTTGCCATCTTAATTTCCTGGTCTTTGGATTAAATAGGGACAGATTTATTTTTCTGTCTCAACCATCAATCAAATCTTACTCTTCGGGAAAAATAAATCTGTCCCTATTTACGAATCGGCTTACGCGGGCCTTTGCGTGTGCGTGCATTGGTCTTCGTACGCTGGCCCCTGACTGGCAGGGAACGACGGTGACGAATACCACGGTTACAACCCAGATCCATCAATCGCTTGATGTTCATGGAAATTTCCCGGCGCAGGTCACCCTCAGTAGTG
The DNA here is from genome assembly GCA_027621405.1 of Pseudomonadota bacterium. Classification (GTDB taxonomy): domain Bacteria; phylum Pseudomonadota; class Gammaproteobacteria; order Pseudomonadales; family Pseudohongiellaceae; genus UBA9145. Next base: position 160,817 of record JAQCBT010000008.1, read on the forward strand.
AGTTTGGCAACCTCGGCACGAACCGCGTCCAGTTGCTCCGGACTCAGATCGCTGGTTTTGGTCGCAGGCGCAATGCCTGTGGCCTCACAGATTTTGGCTGCTGTGTGGTGACCGACTCCAAACACATAACTTAGTGAAATCACTATGTGTTTGTTATCCGGTATGTTTACACCGGCAATACGTGCCATAGTTATACTCCGTTAAATAGGGACAGATTTATTTTTCTGTCTCCACTTCTCTTTAAATCTTGTATGTAGTTAGGGAAAAATAAATCAGTCCCTGTTTAACCCTGACGCTGCTTGTGTCGGGGCTCAGCACTACAAATAACTCGAACCGAACCGTTACGTCGAATGATCTTACAGTTGCGGCAAATCTTTTTTACTGATGCTCTTACTTTCATCGTTTCTCTCCAGTTGGGGACACTCACAACTTAACAACTTAACAACTTAAGATCTGGTTCATTCCGAATTCAAAGCTGTAGCGGCCTTAAGTTGTTAAGTTGTAAGTGTCCCCCTCTAAATCCTTATATTCCTGTGCGTCCGTAGTTACCCAGCTTCGACTTCTTCATCAGTGAGTCGTACTGGTGTGACATCAGGTGTGATTGCACCTGGGACCAGAAGTCCATAGTCACTACTACGGAAATCAACAATGCTGTGCCACCGAGATTAAACGGTACGGAGGCCATCATCTGCATGAAATTTGGCAGCAGACAAACCAGCGTGATGTAGACCGCGCCGAACATGGTCAGGCGTGTAATCACACCATCAATGTACTTGGCAGTCTGCTCGCCTGGGCGAATACCGGGGATGAATGCACCGGAACGCTTCAGGTTTTCAGCTACATCGCGAGGGTTGAACACCAGCGCGGTATAAAAGAAACAGAAGAAAATAATCATGGCGCTGAAAATAATGATGTACAGCGGCTGACCGGGACCAATCATCAGGGCCAGGTCCTGCAACCATTCGGCACCTTCGGACTGACCGAACCACTGTCCCAGGGATGCCGGGAACAGCAGGATAGAACTGGCGAAAATCGCTGGGATTACGCCGGCCATATTAATCTTCAGCGGCAAGTGACTGGCCTGGGCCTGGTACATCTTGCGTCCCTGCTGGCGCTTGGCGTAGTTGACCGTGATACGACGCTGCGCACGCTCAACATAGACGATACAGGCCACAACACCGATGGCGATCAGGCCCACCACCAGCAGCAATACACCGCTGATCTGGCCTTCGTAAGCCTGGGTCAGAGACGTACCGACCGCAGCCGGGAAGCCCGCCACGATACCGGCGAAAATCAGCATGGAGATGCCGTTACCGATACCCTTCTCGGTAATCTGCTCGCCGAGCCACATCAGGAACATGGCGCCTGTTACCAGCGAGATAATCGCGGTGATGTTGAAGGCCACGCCCGGGTTATAGGCCATAGGTGCCAGCAGACCAACCGTCATGCCGGTGCCCTGTACTGTTGCCAGCACCAGCGCACCATAACGGGTGTACTGGGTGATCTTGCGACGGCCAGACTCACCTTCCTTCTTCAACTGGTCCAGCTGCGGGCTAACTGCAGTGAGCAGCTGCATAATAATGGAAGCAGAGATATAGGGCATGATACCCAGGGCGACGATGCTCATACGCTCCAGTGCGCCACCGGAGAACATATTGAACAGGTCCGCGAAGGTACCTTCCTGCTGGTTAAAGAATGCCTGCAGTTGCAGTGGATCAATACCAGGCACAGGAATATGTGTGCCAATGCGATAGACGAAAATGGCAAACAACAGGAAGAACAGGCGCGACTTGAGCTCGCCCAGCCCAGCGCCTATGTTTTCCGGATTAATGTTTGGTCTGTTTGCCATCGTCTTTAAAAATTTCTCTATCTGATCGTAATTCTGTGCTTTCGCTTAAGCTAATCGCGCAGTCTGCTTACTCAGCGTCACCTTCTGCAGATTTGGTTTCGGCCTTCGCCTTCTTGGCTTTTTTCACAAGCTTGCCAGGAGCTGCTTCAGCCGCTGCCTCGATTACCTTGCCACCAGCCTTCTCGATCGCTTCCTTTGCGCCCTTAGTGGCACCCACGCCTTCAACAGTCAGCTTGCGAGTCACTTCGCCGGAAAGCATCACTTTCGCGCGCTTGATGCTGGCAGAAATCACACCCGCCTTACGCAGGGATTCCAGATTTACAACATCACCTTCCACCTTGTTCAGTTCACCACTGCGAACCTCGGCAGTAACACGGCCAACGCGAGAGCTGAATCCGAATTTCGGCAAACGCATCTGCAATGGCATCTGACCACCTTCGAAACCTGGCTTAACGGTGCCACCACTGCGAGCCTTCTGACCCTTGTGACCCTTACCACTGGTTTTGCCCCAGCCACTGCCAACGCCACGACCAAGTCGCTTCTTGGCCTTAACGCTGCCTTCTGCCGGGCTTAAATCATTCAGTTGCATGTCGTTTACCTATAATCTCTAAATTGCTATACGCTCAGTGTTGTCCGGTCTTATTCAACCGAAAGCATGTAGCTGATCTTGTTAATCATGCCGCGCACTGCAGGTGTGTCTTCCAGTTCCACAGTCTGATGCATACGACGGATACCGAGGCCTTTCAGGCACAGCTTGTGCTTGGGCTGGCTGCTAATCGGGCTTCTAACCAGTGTCACTTTGACGGTCTTAGACTTGGCCATTTTTTACTATCCCACAATCTCATCTACTGTCTTGCCACGCTTGGCAGCAATATCTTCGGGTGCGCGCATGTCGCGCAGACCATTGAATGTTGCACGTACCACGTTCACTGGATTGGTTGAGCCGTAGCACTTCGCGAGTACGTTCTGTACTCCAGCCAGTTCCAGGATGGCGCGCATCGCACCGCCGGCGATTACACCGGTACCTTCGGAGGCTGGTTGCATGTAAACCCTGGATGCACCATGACGAGCCTTGATCGGGTACTGCAGGGTGTGGCCGTCCAGATTTACTGTGATCATGTTGCGACGGGCAGACTCCATGGCCTTCTGGATTGCCAGAGGCACTTCACGGGCCTTGCCTCGACCGAAGCCGACACGTCCATTACCGTCACCAACCGCAGTCAGGGCTGTGAAGCCGAAAATTCGACCACCTTTAACCACTTTCGCTACACGGTTAACCTGGATCAGTTTTTCCTGCAGGCCTTCTTCGTTCTTACCTGGCTCGTCTTTAAATGCCATAACTAATGATCCTTAAAATTCCAGTCCGCCTTCGCGCGCCGCCTCAGCCAGGGCCTTAACTCGGCCATGGTAGGCATAACCCGAACGGTCAAATGCAACCTTTTCAACACCGGCTGCTTTCGCTCGCTCTGCGATCAGCTTGCCAACATTTGCAGCAGCGTCGACGTTACCCGTCTTGCCGCCACGGCTTTCTTTCTCAACCGTGGAAGCACTGGCCAACACCTGGTTGCCATTTGGAGAAATGACTTGCGCATAAATATGTCGAGGTGAACGATACACACACAGACGATTCACACGTAATTCGCTGATCTTTGCTCGGGCCCGCTTGGCGCGGCGTAAACGAGCTGTCTTTTTGATACTCATAACCCGGAAACCTATTTCTTCTTCGCTTCTTTTCTGAATACTCGCTCATTGACGTAGCGAATGCCTTTGCCCTTGTATGGCTCAGGTGGTCGAAACTTCCTGATCTCGGCTGCAACATGCCCTACCAACTGCTTGTCCACACCTGAGATAACAATCTCGGTCTGGGTCGGCGTATCAGCTGTTACACCTTCTGGCAGCTGATAGTCGATCGGGTGTGAATAACCTACAGTCAGATTAAGGGTCTTGCCGGCAGCCTTGGCACGATAACCAACGCCCTGCAGTTCCAGCTTCTTCTCAAAGCCTTCGCTCACACCAACAACCATGTTGTTGATCAATGCACGAAAAGTACCTGCCATGGCACCCGCCTCGCGAGTATTTTTCTTGGCAGAGACCTTGAGCTCCTCACCTTCCTGGGCAACACCAACCAGCTCATGCAGATCCAGCTGCAGTGAACCCTTGCTTCCCTTTACAGAAATCTGTGAACCGGACAATGTCGCTTCCACTCCCTTGGGAATCGCTACCGGTGCGTTTGCTACTCTGGACATGATTCAGTCACTCTTAAACTAATTTGCTTGGCTACCGTTTAGAAAACGGTGCACAGTACCTCACCACCGAGTCCGGCAGCTTTAGCTTGCTTGGCAGTCATCAGGCCCTTGTTGGTGGACAGGATGGCAACACCAAGACCGGCCCTGTTCTCGGGCAGGTCATCTTTACCTTTGTAGTTACGAAGACCTGGGCGACTAACGCGCTTGATCTCTTCAATCACAGGCTTACCCTGGTAGTACTTCAGACCCACACTGATCACTGGCTTGCCATCTTCCTGCTTGATGGAGTATCCAGAGATATAACCTTCGTCCTGCAATACCTTGCTGATCGCTTCCTTGATCTTGGAAGACGGACAAGTCACCGATGGATGTTGGGCCATCTGTGCATTGCGGATGCGAGTCAGGAAATCGCTAATTGGATCGGACATGCTCATATTTCGTAACCTCTTACCAGCTGGCCTTCGTCAAGCCAGGTACGTCACCGCGCATGGCCGCTTCACGCAGCTTGTTTCGGCACAGGCCGAATTTGCGGTAAACACCATGTGGACGACCAGTCACTCGACAGCGACGTTGCTGGCGAATCGGGCTGGCATCGCGTGGCAGCTTCTGCAACTTGATCTGAGCAGCCCACTTGTCGTCATCGCTGGCGTTCGGGTTTTTCAGAACGGCTTTAAGCTCGGCACGCTTGGCCGCATACTTCTCAACGGTCTTTGCGCGCTTGTACTCTCTGGCCAGCATTGAAGTCTTTGCCATATCAGGACTCCTCTTTGCCTTCGCCATCTGCGGCGTTAGCGTTGTTGTCTTTCGAATCTTCGTTCTGCGGATTCATGCCACGGAATGGAAACTGCATGGCAGCCAGCAGGGCACGACCTTCTTCATCATTTCGCGCGGTAGTCGTGATAGTGATATCGAGACCACGCAGCTTATCGATCTTGTCGTATTCAATTTCCGGGAAAATAATCTGCTCTGTAACACCCATGGCGTAGTTGCCGCGACCATCGAAAGCCTTCGGGCTCAGACCACGGAAGTCTCTTATGCGTGGGATAGCGATTCCAACAAGACGCTCCAGGAATTCGTACATACGCTCGCCGCGCAAGGTTACCTTGCAGCCAATAGGCCAGCCTTCACGAATCTTGAAGCCCGCAATACTCTTGCGCGCCTTGGTTATCACCACTTTCTGGCCACTGATCATTTCCAGCTCACTGCTGGCATTCTCAAGAAGCTTCTTATCAGCAATTGCCTCACCCACACCCATGTTGAGAGTGATCTTGGTGATTTTTGGCACTCGCATAGGATTATCAAATCCGAACTGCTGAGTCAGTGCGGGTACCACTTCTTTCTTGTAATACTCTCTTAACTGAGCCATGACTAATCTATTTCCTGACCGTTAGATTTGTAGACACGCTTCTTGGCGCCGTCTTCCAAAATTTTGATTCCAACGCGATCGGCTTTATTAGCTTCCGCATTGAAGATTGCCACATTGGAGATATCCAGGGGCGCTTCGCGCTCAACGATGCCTCCAGGCTGCCCGGCATTCGGGTTAGGCTTGGTGTGGCGCTTGACCATGTTAATGCCAGCAACAATCACCTTATCCTTGCCAAGCAGGCGAGAGATAGTTCCGCGCTTGCCCTTGTCCTTACCGGCAATCACTATCACTTCATCATCAGTTCTAAGCTTGTTCATATTTCTCTATCTCTCTTTGGGCATTCAATTTCGAGCCCAAACAATCTTTAAAGCACTTCTGGTGCCAGCGAAATAATTCGCATGAATTTCTCAGTACGTAGCTCACGGGTAACCGGACCGAACACACGTGTACCGATTGGCGCTTGCTGAGCGTTCAATAGAATCGCCGCATTATCATCGAACCGAATCAGGGAACCGTCACCACGACGAACGCCTTTCTTGGTGCGAACAACCAGGGCATTCAACACCTGGCCTTTCTTCACCTTGCCCCGTGGAATTGCTTCTTTCACAGTAACCTTGATCACGTCACCAATGCGCGCGTAACGGCGATGGGATCCACCCAGCACCTTGATACACATCACACGTCGGGCGCCGCTGTTATCTGCGACATCTAAAAACGACTGTACTTGAATCATCGATTCGCTCCATCATGTATTCAATCTCGAATACAGACTGTCTAACTTCCTAATTCCCAAATAAACCAGCTCATCGAGCCGGGTCGGCTGTTTGCTAAACTTCAGCCTTAAATCTGTGTAGCCTTCTCATCAACGGAAACCAATGCCCAGGATTTGGTCTTGGAGATTGGACGTACTTCCTTGATAGTGACCGCATCACCAATATCGCACTCGTTGTTAGCATCGTGCGCATGAATCTTGGTAGAACGCTTCACGATCTTGCCGTATACCGGGTGCTTTACGCGTCGCTCGATCAGTACAACGATGGATTTGTCCATCTTGTTGCTGACAACCTTGCCGCTTACTGTACGTGCCGCTTTTTCCTGGCCGTCTTTAATATCAGTCTCTGACATATTTACGCTTCACTCTTCTGCTTTTCAGTGATGATGGTCTTGATGCGTGCGATGTCCTTCTTTACCGCGCCCACCAGGTGCACCTGACCCAACTGACCAGTAGCGTTTTGCATGCGATAGTTAAACTGGTCTTTGTAGAGCTCCTGCAGTTGTGACTGCAGCTCTTCTACCGACTTATCTCTCAACTCACTCGCTTTCATCACATCACCGTTCGCTTAACAAAAGTGGTCTCGAAAGGCAGCTTGGCGGAAGCCAGGGTAAAGGCTTCACGTGCCAGCTCTTCTTCGACACCTTCAATTTCAAACATAATTCGACCTGGTTGAATCTGGGCAACCCAGTATTCAACGTTACCCTTACCCTTACCCTGACGAACTTCCAGAGGCTTCTGGGTAATTGGCTTGTCCGGGAATACGCGGATCCAGATCTTCGCGCCACGCTTAACCTTACGAGTCATGGCACGACGTGCCGCCTCAATCTGACGCGCCGTCAGACGACCACGGGAGATGGCCTTCAGGCCAAATTCACCGAAATCTACGCTGCTGCCACGATGTGCCAGACCGCGATTGCGGCCCTTCATCATCTTGCGAAACTTTGTACGTTTTGGCTGTAACACGCTCTAATACCTCTAACTCAGACCCTTTAGTTCGCTGCCGGCTGCTGTTGCTTTGGCACGATGGCTTCATTCAGGTCCAGAATCTCGCCTTTAAAAATCCACACTTTCACGCCGATGATGCCGTATGTTGTGCTGGCTTCAGATGTGGCGTAATCAATATCTGCACGCAGGGTGTGCAAGGGCACGCGGCCTTCACGGTACCACTCGGAGCGGGCAATCTCGGCCCCACCCAAACGACCACCAACCTGCACCTTGATGCCTTCGGCTCCCTGACGCATGGCGTTCTGCACAGCACGCTTCATGGCGCGACGGAACATCACACGACGCTCGAGCTGCTGGGCCACACTGTCTGCTACCAGCTGGGCATCCAGGTCTGGCTTGCGAATCTCTTCGATGTTGATCTGTACAGGTACACCCATCTTCTTGGCCAGCACGTTGCGCAGAGCTTCTACATCTTCACCCTTCTTGCCAATGACGATACCGGGTCGCGCAGTATAAATAGTCAGCTTGGCAGTCTGGGCTGGGCGCTCGATATCGACACGCGCAACAGAAGCACTAGCAAGTCGCTTCTTCACATAGGCTCGCACTTCGAGGTCTTGCAGCAGGTTATCCGCATACTGACGACCTTCGGCAAACCACACCGAGGTATGCTTCTTGACAATACCCAGGCGAATACCTGTTGGATGTACTTTCTGACCCATAATTTATTCCTGACTATCCGCGACAGTTATTGTGATATGGCAGGAGCGCTTGAGAATGCGATCGGCGCGACCCTTCGCTCTCGGCATGATGCGCTTCATAGTCATACCCTCATCAACGAAAATCGTTGATATTTTCAATTCATCAACATCGGCACCTTCGTTGTGCTCGGCGTTCGCAATAGCCGAGTTCAATACCTTCTTGATGATGCCGGCACCCTTCTTGGTGCTGTAGCTAAGGAGCTCAAGCGCTTCTTCAACGCCCTTACCACGAATCTGGTCAGCAACCAGGCGTGCCTTCTGGGCAGAGAGCCGAGCACCTTTTAATCTTGCAGATACTTCCATCTCAATAACTCCTAGCGCGCCTTCTTGTCCGCAACGTGGCCTTTATAGGTTCGCGTCAGCGCGAACTCGCCAAGCTTGTGGCCAACCATGTCTTCGTTGACGAAAACTGGAACGTGCTGCCGACCGTTGTGAACGGCAATAGTGAGGCCGATCATTTCCGGTGAAATCATGGAACGACGGGACCAGGTCTTGATTGGACGCTTGTCGTTGTTCTCAGCTGCAATCTGCACCTTCTTCATCAAGTGCAGATCCATAAATGGGCCTTTTTTAAGTGAACGTGGCACGAATCAATTCCTCTATCACTTGCCGTTAACGGCTTGATTTCCTGCGGCGAACAATCATCTTGTCCGTACGCTTGTTAGTTCTGGTCTTGTAACCCTTGGTAGGTGTACCCCAGGGTGAAACCGGATGACGACCACCTGATGTTCTACCTTCACCACCACCGTGTGGGTGATCTACAGGGTTCATGGCAACACCACGAACCGTTGGACGCACACCGCGCCAGCGCTTGGCACCGGCCTTGCCCAGTGAACGCAGGGCGTGCTCTGAATTCGACACCTCACCCAGAGTGGCACGACAGTCGCTAAGCACCTTACGCATCTCACCGGAACGCAGTCGCAATGTTGCGTAATTGCCTTCGCGAGCAACCAGCTGCAGGGAAGTTCCGGCACTACGTGCGATCTGCGCACCCTTGCCAGGTTTCATTTCCAGGCAGTGCACGGTGCTACCCAGAGGAATGTTGCGCAATGGCAGGCAGTTACCTACCTTGATAGGCGCATCATCACCAGACAGCAATACGTCGCCCTGACTGACTTTCGCCGGGGCAATGATGTAACGACGCTCGCCGTCTGCGTACTTCAGCAGCGCGATGTTGGCGGAACGGTTTGGATCGTACTCCAGACGCTCTACCACTGACTCAATGCCGTCCTTGTTGCGACGGAAATCGATAATGCGATACTTCTGCTTGTGACCACCGCCCTGGTGACGACGAGTGATACGACCCTTATTGTTACGACCACCAGTCTTGGACTTGGTTGCTGTCAGAGGCGCATAGGGCTCGCCTTTGTGCAGATCGGGACTGACAACCTTGACGACGAAACGGCGTCCAGGTGATGTCGGTTTACACTTAACTACTGGCATGACTTAATCCTCTACTCCCGATCAACCAATTTCCGCGAAGTCAATTTCATGTCCGGCTTCAAGGCGGACATAAGCCTTCTTCCAGTCAGAACGGCTACGCGTCTTGCCGCGGAAAGAACGCTTGGTCTTACCCTTCACGTTCAAAATCTGAAGATCATCAACAACCACGTTAAAGATTTTCTCCACTGCCTCTTTCACTTCCGGCTTGCTTGCATTTGAGGCAACACGGAACGCGTACTGATTGTTATCTTCAGTCATCAGAGTGGATTTTTCAGACACGTGTGGTCCAAGAATAATTGAATACAGACGTTCCGGGTTCATGACAGCACCTCCTCAAGCTTCTTAAGCGCAGGCACAGTGATCAGAACATTCTCGTGACCGATCAGGCTTACAGGATCCAGGCCAAGCACATCCAACACTTCAACCTTGTGCAGGTTGCGTGCCGCGAGGAACAGGTTTTGTTCTACTTGATCGGAAACGATCAGGACGTTGTCCAGTCCGTATTCTTTAAGCTTGGTAACCAAGTCTTTTGTCTTGTGCGATTCGACTGAAAAATCATTTACGACAATCAGTCGCTCTTGTCGGATAAGCTCGGAGAGAATGCACTGCATTGCTCCACGATACATCTTCTTGTTCAGTTTCTTGCTGTGGTCCTGTGGACGTGCTGCAAATGTCACGCCTCCACCGCGCCAGATTGGGCTGCGGATAGTACCAGCTCGGGCACGGCCTGTGCCCTTCTGACGGAACGGCTTGCGACCACCGCCACTTACTTCATGACGATTCTTTTGTTTAACGGTGCCCTGGCGCGCGCCAGCAAGGTAAGTCACAACGGTCTGGTGAACCAGGGGCTCGTTGTACTCACGGCCGAAGAACTCGTCATTCAGCGAAATAGTTTCTTTGCCCGCTTTCTTACCAGGCAGTGCAAGTGCTAATTCCATGCCTCAACTACCTCTTGATCTTGATCGTTGGACGGACAATAACGCTGGAGCCTGTGGCACCCGGAACTGCACCTTTAATTAGCAAAAGGTTGTTCTCGGTATCCACGCGAACCACTTCCAGACTCTGGGTGGTCTTGCGCACGTTACCCATCTGGCCCGCCATCTTCTTGCCCTTGAATACACGGCCTGGTGTCTGGCACTGGCCAATGGAACCGGGGGCACGGTGAGAAATGGAGTTACCGTGAGTGGCGTCCTGCATGCTGAAGTTGTGACGCTTCACACCGCCCTGGAATCCCTTACCCTTGGAAGTGCCAGTCACATCTACTTTCTGGCCAGCCTCGAAGCGATCGACCTTGATTTCACCACCAAGCTCGAAGCCTTCCAGATCTTCCGTGCGAAATTCCCACAGGCCTTCGCCCGCTTCAGTGCTGGCCTTGGCGAAATGACCCGCCATAGCCTTGCTCACGCGGGAAGCACGGCGACCGCCCATGGTTACCTGAATAGCGTTATAGCCATCAGTCTCAGATGTCTTTATCTGAGTCACACGGTTGGGCTGCACTTCAACCACAGTTACGGGTACAGAAGCACCTTCTTCAGTGAAAATGCGGGTCATGCCGCTTTTTCGACCGACTAATCCTATCGACATTGTTTTAAGACCTCTTAGTGCAAGGGGCTAAAACCCGCTATGGCCACTGACGTGTTGCACTTAGTTCGCCGCCGCTCCGAAACCGGAGGACAGCCAGACGATTCAGTGCACCAAAACTCACAGGGGCAGGTTCTAAATCTGTCCCTATTTAGGGTTGCGAGGACTGATTACTCGCTACCTGGTTATGTATGGAAATTCCCTTGGGAATTTCCAGGGGGACAGATTTCAATCTGTCTCCGTTATTCTTTTACTTCTAAGGGGACAGAATAAATTCTGTCCCGCGTCCTTGCTGCGCAAGGACTGTTCAAATATCACTCGGTTAGCCGAGTGATATTTGAACCTCCACCCCGGCGGCCAGATCCAGCTTCATGAGAGCATCTACTGTCTTCTCAGTAGGCTCCACGATGTCCAGAAGGCGCTTGTGGGTGCGGATTTCATACTGATCACGCGCGTCCTTGTTGACGTGTGGCGAAATCAGTACGGTATAACGTTCTTTGTTCGTGGGCAGGGGGATAGGTCCTTTAACCTGGGCCCCGGTGCGCTTGGCAGTCTCTACGATTTCCTGAGTAGACTGGTCAATCAGACGGTGATCGAAGGCTTTCAGCCGAATTCTGATGCGCTGATTTTGCATCTACGTAAATCTCCAAAAAATCGATGTAAAAGAACAAGTTACCGCCAGCTTTTTTGCAGGCAAAATTTGCCGAGTCAAAAAAGGATGCGCATTGTAAGTGGCAGGCTTGGGCAAGTCAACAGTATTTCTGATGGAAAGCCTTGTTTTTCGGGGGCTGTGGGTGATTCTTGTTCAATGTTGAATCAGGCTTGAATCAGGCATTTTCCCGGTTTATTTGCGGGTATTGCTGGATTTCGCCCACGACTTCGACAGGGAGCAGTGCGGGACTGCTTCCACAGCGGGGTCATAGAGGGGAATTTCGCCACATCTGTTAGTGTTATTGACCAAAGCTGCCGATGGAGTAGCAGGCGGCATATCCCAACTTATTGATTATATTGAATATATTTTTCTGGCACTGTCTTTGCGTAGTAATGGCTATTGTCGTGGTAATGGCGATGCCTGTGAGCTGGTCTGCCAGGCGCTGGCCGACACCGCGGGCAGCGGGGCCACTGCGACCAATCCTCGGGTGCGGCGAGATAAAAAGCAGCCCCGCCCGGTTTTGGAATTGATGGCTGCCAATTCGTTGAGTTGAAGTGTGCAGGGGTTAAATACAGCACTGTGGACTCATGCTATGGGGAATCGCCCTGTAGAATTGTGGGTACTCTATCCAGTTTCCCTGTTTGCCGCTCCGAGTGTCGAGTTGGGTATTGGCTGGCACTGAACTCCGCAGACTGTTTTCACGACTAAATAAGGCACTACATGCCAGGGAGGGAAGGATTGAGCACTGAGAACACACTACGGGAATCGGCTGCAGGGCCCATGTCTCCCTTCGCCCTCTTTATTAATGTGCTCACCTCCCCCGCCCAGGCATTTGACGAATTGAACCGGCGACCCAGCAAGCTGCTGCCGCTAATGCTGGTTATTGGCCTCAACGCACTGGTGATCTATTGGTATTTCTCTTCCCTCGATTACAGCTGGTTTGTGGATGACACCTTGCAGAACGCCAATATTCCCGAGGATCAGCTCGACCAGGCCCGCGAGAATATGGAGCAGATGGGTCCTTCAATGCTACGGGTGTTCGGTATTCTCGGTTCCAGTCTCGCTATTCTGGCGATCTATACGATCCAGGCGGGATACCTGACCCTGACATCCGCCGTTGCGGGTTATCGCCAAAAATTCAGTCAATGGTTTTCGCTGGCTGTGTGGACCGGCATCGTAGTGGTCTTCGCCCAGATCGGTATGGCAGTCACCCTGATGCTGGATACGAATGGCCAGTTAGGGCAATACGATTTGGATCCGACCACATTGCGAAATCTGGGTCTAAGGCCCGCCAATCCTGATCTGGAGAGGATACTCGGTTCCATTAACCTGAGCATGATCTGGAGCCTCGTGCTCCTGGTACTGGGACATCGCCGCTGGCTTGGAACAAGCCTGCTGAAGTCGGTGTCTATAGTCGGTGCGCCATACCTCCTCATATTTGGAATCTGGACATATGTCAGCCTTGGCTGATTACTTAAAGGGAGTAACAAATGGCGAACTCAGCCGTCAAAATCAGGGAGAGGCTCTTTCATTGCCCAGTTACGAAGTTGGCATCACAGTGCAGGGAAACAGGATTAAGCGGAACTAGCCATGGATAAGAAGAAAATCATCGTCGTAGTCATTCTGGTCGCCGCCGTAGCGGCCCTGCCCTTCATCAATCGCGCCGTATTTGGCACGAGTGCGAAAGAAGTGGAGGTCGCGGCAGTAAGCACCCGTATTATCAGCCCCTCCATACTGGCATCAGGCTTCCTCGCCCATGAGGAGGAAGTCATGCTGAGCAGTGAAGTGATTGGCAAGGTATCCGAACTCTATATTGAGGAAGGAGATGTGGTCAGTCGGGGACAGATGGTCCTCGAAGTGGATGACACCAATTTCCTTGCCAGCCTGGAGCAAGCACAGGCCGCCGTTCGTATTAACTCCATCGATATCGAACGCCAGGAGATCCGCATCGCCAATCTCGAGCGCCAGTTCGAACGCACGTCGAGCATGTATTCCCGCGACCTTATTGGCGCCGAGGAATATGAAAATGCACGCAACCAGTTAGACCTGGCACGTGTTGACCTGAAATCTGCAAGGGAAAGACTGGCGCAATCTGATGCCCAGCTGGATCAGGTTAGTGACCAACTCAGCAGAACCAAGATCGTCTCACCAATTGATGGCGTCGTAACCAGCCTTGATATCAAGGTCGGTGAGACGGCTATTGCCAGTTCCACAAATATTCCTGGCTCATCACTGATGACCATTGCCAATCCCGCAAGCATCTATACCGAAGTGTTAGTGGACGAGGCGGATGTTGCCAATATTGAAATAGGACAGACGGCCGAGATCGTGGCCATCGCCTACCCTGACCAACCCATGCGGGGGGTGGTGCGTTACATCGCCAACACCGCGAAAGTTGCACCGGGTCGGCAGGGATTGAGTTTCACAGTGAAGATCGACATCGTGGATCCAGGCAATGTGGTGCTGCGGCCTGGCATGTCCTGCCGCGCCGAAATATTCACCCGGCAGGATCTCGAAGTGCCCGCGGTGCCCATCCAGGCCATTATCTTCGAGGAAGATCGTTCGAATCTCGTGAATGAATACTATGTCTTCGTGAATGACAATGGCATTGCTCGCAAGACCCGGGTCGAGGTGGGCATTTCGGATGATGAGTATCAGGAGTTGACTACGGGGGTCGATGGTGAAGTGCAAATAGTAATCGGACCAAATCAGGAACTGCGTCACCTGCTGGACGGAGACAGGCTCGAAGCCTCTCTAAGTGAAAATCAGTAGGCGAAGGACAGAAGTCCCGCACAACTAACCAGGACCAGGCATGTCGCTGATCAGACTGCATAACATCAAAAAGTATTACGAAATGGGCAGCCAGGTGGTCAAGGCCCTAGACGGTATCGATGTGTCCATTTCCCCCAATGAATACGTCGCCTTTATCGGCTCCTCTGGTTCTGGCAAATCCACCATGCTCAATATTCTCGGCTGCCTGGATTCCCCCACCGAAGGCAGCTACCACCTCAACGGCACCAACGTCGAATCACTTAGCCAGAATGAATTGAGCGAGGTGCGCAATCGCGAGATTGGCTTCATCTTCCAGAGCTTCAACCTATTGCCCCGGGCAAATGCACTGCAGAATGTGATGCAGCCTCTGGTCTACCGGGCCATAGGCAGGACAGAACGCAAGCGCCTGGCCAGCGAGGCGCTGCACCGGGTAGGCCTGGGTTCGCGTATGGACCACCTGCCTAACCAACTCTCCGGCGGGCAGAGGCAGCGGGTAGCGATTGCCAGGGCCCTTGTGACCGAACCATCCATCCTGCTGGCAGACGAGCCAACCGGTAACCTCGACTCACGCACCAGCATCGAGATCATGCAACTCTTCGATGAACTGCATAGTGAGGGGCATACTCTGATCATCGTTACTCATGAAGATGAGATTGCAGAGCATTGCCACCGTGTCATCGAGATGAAAGACGGGCGCATTCACAAGGATGACCATGCCGAGCAACTGGTGGAGCCAGCCTGATGTTTTTCGTGTTGATGGAAAGTACACGCTCCGCCCTCTCCTCCATCTGGGCCCATGGCTTACGAAGTTTCCTTACTACTCTGGGTATCGTGATCGGTGTCGCCAGTGTGATAGCGGTGGTGTCTGTGACCCAAGGCATGAGCGCATTTATTGGTGAGACTTTTGCCTCGCTGGGATCCAACTCCATCACCATTGGTTCCTATACGCCCTACCAAGATCGCTTGAAGGGCAATTTCGCCAGACTCACCAGCGATGATCTGAACATGCTGGAAGCGCGCGCCGATGGCATCGCCTACATAACGCCCATCCTGTTTGCCCCCCGGTCATCACAGATTAAATATGGTTCACAGACTGCCTTCAGCCAGATTCTGGGGACCACTTACGCCTTCCAGGACATCACTGCCAACTATCCCCAGGTAGGTCGCTTCCTCGCCCCCAGCGACAATGACACCCGGCGCCGCATAGCCGTGATCGGCGCCAAGGTGCGGGAAAACCTTAACCTTCCTGAGAACCCACTGAATGAGTACGTGGAACTTGGGGGCGAATGGTTCAAGGTGGTTGGCCTGCTGGAGGAGAAAGGCGAGATCATGGGTAACAGCCAGGATGACATGGTGCTCGTTCCTTATTCCACCATGCAGAGTATTGTTGGCAACCAGACCCGTACCGACATCCAGATTCAGATGGGACTCAGCGAAGGTGCCGATGTCGACACGGTGGTTCAGCAGGTCACTACCCTGTTGAGAAGTGCACACAACCTGGAACCGGGAGACGAAGACGATTTCCGGGTGCAGACTGCTGAACAGTTGATGGAGACATTCGACGAGATCATCGGCATGGTGACGGTTGTCATCGGTGGCATAGTCGGCATTTCATTATTGGTCGGCGGCATCGGCATAATGAACATCATGCTGGTATCGGTAACCGAACGCACACGGGAAATCGGTATTTGCAAGGCGATCGGTGCCAAGCGTCATCATATCCTGGCGCAGTTTCTCATCGAGGCTGCCCTGCTCAGCCTGCTGGGCGGTATCATTGGCCTGGCCCTTGGATTCGGGCTTGGAACCTTGATATCCAGCAATATTCCTGACTTTCCGCCAGCTGTCATTCCAATGTGGGCGGTAGCGTTATCGCTTGGGTTTTCCGGGTTTGTCGGCGTTCTGTTCGGGATTCTTCCAGCGGCCAAGGCGGCTAATCTCGATCCTATCGACGCCTTAAGATACGAATAGGCTTATTGGTTAGAGCTTTGTTCCAGGGCAGATTGGGGCGGGAGCCTGGTCTCGCTGCCGGTCGGCGTCCCTCCGGGATACCCTCCCTCCGGAAAGAAGCCTCACGCTGCGCGCGAGTCTTTTTCCTGCGCTCGGCGCTCGCCCTCTTATGCAGCAAGACCAGGCTCCCACCCCAATCTTCGGAGTTGAATTCGACCCCCATAAACCATGGGATGGATGAATGCCGCGCTTTCGCAGCCGTTGCGTCTCGGGCAATCGATGGACAAAAAAAAGCCAGGCGTTTTAGCGCCTGGCCTTTTTTGGGTCTGAGCTATCGAATTACTCGATGATCTTGGCTACTACACCAGCTCCAACTGTGCGGCCACCCTCACGGATCGCAAAGCGCAGACCT
>JAQCBT010000023.1 GCA_027621405.1 Pseudomonadota bacterium
AACTTCCGAATCAGCGATTAGCTGCGTAAACTAACTTTAAAACTGGACCAGTTAGGTGAGGCATGTCAGTGGATGAAAGCCATCGAACCAACTTCGGCTCACTCTCTGCTCGTATGCGTCAGATGTTTCCCAATGCTTGCTATCTGGGCTTCACAGGAACGCCGCTGCTCAAGAAAGAAAAGAACAATTTCGCCAAGTTTGGCGGACTGATCGAACCGCACTATTCCATCAATCAGGCGGTTGAGGACCATGCCGTGGTGCCATTGCTGTATGAAGGTCGCCATGTAGAGATGGAACAGAACAGGGCAGCCATAGATCTTTGGTTTGATCGCCATACAAAAGGTTTAACCAAGGAACAGCAGGCTGACCTGAAGAAAAAATATGCACGAGCCGAGATGCTTAACAAAGCGGATCAAGTGATCTATATGCGAGCCTTCGATATTAGTGAGCATTACCGGTCCAACTGGCAAGGCACCGGCTTCAAGGCTCAGCTTGTTGCCCCAAATAAAGCGGCCGCCCTGAAGTACCAGGAATTTTTAAACGACATCGGCTTCGTCTCCAATGAAGTAATAATCTCTGCTCCCGATATGCGCGAGGGATATGAGGAAGTGGATGATGAGCCAATTGATGAAGTCGTTAAGTTCTGGCAGAAAATGATGTCCCGTTACGGCTCTGAGGAGGAATATACCAAGCAGATCATCAACCAGTTCAAACATGGTGACGAACCGGAGATTCTTATTGTCGTGGATAAATTGCTAACAGGCTTTGATGCCCCACGAAATGCGGTTCTCTACCTATGCCGAATGCTTCGTGAGCATACCCTGTTACAGGCTATCGCCCGGGTAAACCGGCTCTTCGAAGGTAAAGACTTCGGGTATATCGTTGACTATGCCAGTGTTCTCGGTGAGCTGGACAAAGCGCTTACGATGTATGGCGCCTTTGAGGGCTTCGATGAAGATGACCTAAAAGGGACTCTGTCATCTATTCATGAGGAGATTTCGAAACTACCACAACGCTATTCAGATCTGTGGGATTTATTCAAGGAAGTTAAAAACCAGCATGACGAAGAGGCGTATGAGGTATTGCTCGGGGATGATGCAATACGCGAGGAGTTCTACCAGCGTCTAGCTGACTATACAAAGACATTGGGTATTGCGCTTTCGAGCGAAGAGTTTGTCATGAAGATGACAGACACAAAATTGAAACAATACAGGGACGATCTAAAACGCTTCCAGAGCCTTAAATCTGCGGTCAAATTACGCTATGCAGAGGCTATCGACTATCGGGACTACGAGCCTAAAATTAAGAAGCTGCTGGATACTCATATCCAGGCCAATGAGGTCGTTCAACTCAACGAGCCGGTCAATATCTTTGATGAGAAGATGTTTAATAAGGTAAAGGAGGAGCAAGGGGTTTACGGAGCTAAAACTACTGCGGCAAAAGCTGATGTTATCGCTCATGCGACCAAGAAGGCGATCACTGAAAAAATGGATGAAGATCCTGCCTTCTATGAGAAATTCTCAAAGCTAATCCAACGAGCCATTGATGATAAGGCCAGGCGCATCTCTGATCTGGAGTATCTGAATAAGGTCAGCGACATTCGGGACAAAGTGGTAACAAAGCAGCACGATGATGTCCCGAAAAAGATTGATGGCAACGAGGATGCCATGGCCTTTTATGGCATCTTGAAACCATTTTTTGAAACATGCGAGCTTGATGAATCTGTTTGTGAAGGAATTTCAGCGGATACGGCGCTCGCTATTAAATCCACTCTGCAGCGTCATTGGAAGGTACAGTTCTGGGACGATGATGATGCTCAGAAACGTGCGATGAATGATATTGACGATTACCTCTACGATCAGGTTAAAGGGGCACGCAGTGTTGATCTCACCCTGGAGCAGATGGATGAAATCATCGAACGCTCAATGCAAGTTGCAAGTCACAGGATGCATGGATGAGTAATGGAACTTGGTCAATCCAATATGGCCGTGATGACATTGTATTTGATGTTCTATTCGTCAAACGAAAGAGCATGGAGGTCGCCGTCCACCCAGATTCCAGTGTGGTTATCAAAGCACCTATCGGAACGGCAACCGATGAAATTGAAAAACGGGTTTTAAAGCGAGCCCGCTGGATCAGAAAGCAACTTGCCTACTTTGGGCAATTTCACCCTCGCACACCCCAACACCGATATATTGGTGGCGAGTCGCATTTGTATCTGGGACGCCAGTATCGATTGAAGCTGATTGAAGGGGATTCTGGTGAAGTAAAACTTTCAAGAGGCTATTTCTGGATCACCTGCAAGAACAAGAGCGATCCTAAAAAGATTAAAAACTTGCTTGACTCATGGTATCTCGCGAAGGCTCGCGAAAAATTCATAGACAGCTTTGACCGTTGCTGGCCAAACTTCGAACGTCTGGACTTGGCATATCCACGCATACAAATTCGGCGAATGAAGACTCGTTGGGGAAGTTTATCGCATAGCGGCACTTTGACCTTAAACGTAAGTTTAATACGAGCGCCGAGGGAGTGCATTGATTACGTTATCACACACGAGCTTTGCCATCTTAAATATCATGATCACAGTCCGGATTTTTATAAATTGTTAGATAAGGTCATGCCGGATTGGGAGCGCAGGAAACATAAGTTGGAGTTGGCGCTGATCTAAAACATAGGAGTCTGGAAAGAGTGGGCGATGCTGGAACTTCGAATTGAGGTGACCGCATCTGGACCGCCGGACTATGAATTATGAAAATCCGTTGATCCCGCGAGACGGTAAGTCGAAGAAAAATAAACAAAAATGGTGGGCCCACCAGGACTCGAACCTGGGACAAACGGATTATGAGTCCGCTACTCTAACCAACTGAGTTATAGGCCCTTTTGTCTTCGCCTGAGCTTCGTACTCTTCGTTGCAGCGCTTATCCTCACTCGGTCACGTACTTAAGTACGCTCCCTCCCTCAGAAAGCACTGCGCCTCGATTACGAATCTCGGGCTTTGCCAAAAACTTTGGCTTCGCTTGAAGCCCTTGCTCTTCGTTGCAGCACTTCTCCTCACTCGGTCACGTACAAATGTACGCTCCCTCACTCGGAAAGCACTGCGCCTCGATTAAGGACTTCCAACAAACCCAAAGCCCTTCGAGACTGTTCTCTTTCCCATTGCAGAAAAGAGAAGGGGTGCATTATATGCACCCCTTCGATTCTTGCCAATTTCCTTACAGGCTTAATCGTCCAGGAACGACCTCAGGTGATCCGACCGGGTCGGATGCCGCAGCTTCCTAAGCGCCTTGGCCTCAATCTGGCGAATCCGCTCGCGGGTCACATCGAACTGCTTGCCCACTTCCTCAAGGGTATGGTCGGTATTCATATCGATACCAAACCGCATCCTCAGCACCTTGGCCTCGCGGGCTGTCAGTGAGCCCAATACAGACTTGGTAGCTTCCCGCAGGCCTTCGTCAATAGAGGAGTCGACCGGGGAGTCCACGGTGGAATCCTCGATGAAATCCCCCAGATGGGAATCTTCATCGTCGCCAATCGGGGTCTCCATGGAGATGGGCTCCTTGGCGATCTTGAGGACCCTTCGAACCTTGTCTTCCGACATGTCCATACGTTCGCCCAGCTCTTCCGGGGTGGGCTCGCGGCCTTTCTCGTGCACCATCTGGCGGCTGATGCGGTTCAGCTTGTTGATGGTCTCGATCATGTGGACCGGGATACGGATCGTGCGCGCCTGGTCGGCGATGGATCTTGTGATCGCCTGGCGAATCCACCATGTGGCGTAGGTGGAGAACTTGTAGCCGCGGCGGTATTCGAACTTGTCCACCGCCTTCATCAGGCCGATGTTGCCCTCCTGGATCAGGTCCAGGAACTGCAGGCCGCGGTTGGTGTATTTCTTGGCGATGGAGATCACCAGACGCAGGTTGGCTTCCACCATTTCCTTCTTGGCACGGCGGCTCTTGGCCTCGCCGATGCTCATCTGGCGGTTGATGTCCTTGATCTCGGTGACTGTCAGGCCGGTCTCTTCCTCGAGCAGCTTGATCTTCTTCTGGGCACGCAGCACTTCCGTTTTCACGTTCACCAGCAGCTCGGAGTAGGGCTTCTTGGCACGGATGTGCTTGTCGATCCACTTCTCGTTGGTCTCGTTACCGGGGAAGGACTCGATGAAGGTCTTGCGTGGCATCTTGGCGCTGCGTACACACAGGCTCATCACGCTCTTCTCGTGGCGACGCAGGCGCGACAGCACGGCGCGTACGTGGTGCAGCAGCGGGTCGAACTGGCGTGGGGTCAGCTTGAATGACTTGAACAGCTCGCCCAGTTTTTCCAGCTCGGCCATGGCCCGCGGATGGTCGCGGCCATTGCGGTTGACGCTCTTGCTGGTCTTCTCGTACTGCTTCTTCAGTTCGGTGAAACGAATCTTCGCTTCTTCCGGGTCTGGACCGGTGGCGGCGTCGTCTTCGCTGGTATCGCTAATGTCGTCGTCATCGTCGTCCGAGTCGGAATCAGAATCGGAAGCGCTGGCGATATCGGTGTCAGCCTCCTGGCTGGCAGGCGGCGGGATGTCGTCGTCTGTGGTGTCCAGGTAACCGGTAATCAGGTCGCTGAGGCGACGTTCTTCGGTGTCGATCAGGGCGTATTCGTTGAGCACGTGCTCCACAGTGCCGGGGAACAGGGCCATCGCCTTCATGAGCTCCCGCAGGCCTTCCTCGATACGCTTGGCGATTACGATTTCGCCTTCGCGGGTCAGCAGTTCCACGGTACCCATTTCGCGCATGTACATGCGTACCGGGTCGGTGGTGCGGCCGGCCTCGTTCTCAACGGCAGCCAGGGCGGCAGCCGCTTCGGCGGCGGCGACTTCGTCGGCGCCGGAATCGCTGTCTTCATTGAGCAGCAGGGCATCGGCATCAGGGGCTGTCTCAAACACCTTGATACCCATGTCATTGATCATCTGGATAATGTCTTCTACCTGATCAGGATCGGAGATGTTCTCCGGCAGGTGATCATTCACCTCGGCATAAGTCAGGTAGGTCTGTTCTTTACCCTTCGCGATCAGTGCTTTCAGGCTGGATTGTGGTGCAATTAAATCGGCCATGAATTCTCGTCTTCCCGGGCTATTGCGCGGGACTTAAGTGCGTGAAAAAAAGAGAGCCGGGCATTATAGCGGCGACATGCCACTATGTATATCGACAATCTTGCCTAATTAGACAGCGTCCGGGCCACCAGAGTTTTGGGGTTTGGTCGCGGAAATCGCCGAATTCGCCTTTTCCTTGAGGTGTAGAATGTGCAGCTTTTTCTCTATATCCGACAATATATTGTCAATTATCTGCTTGAACTCTTCCTCGATCCCCTCCTGGGGAGTGATCTTTTCATCCTTGAGCAGCTCGGTAAGCTGGCCGCGGATGCGTCCGAAGGCGTACCCGATAAGCTCAGCACTATCTATATCGGGGTTACCCTTTACCTTTTCAATGAGGGCCAGCAGCACCTGGCGGTTCGCGTCTTCGGCTGTGCGCAGCAGTTCCAGGTCACGCTGGATCTCGAGAGCGATCTCGGGGTTGCGCAGCAATAGTTCGATGGCTTTGAGGGCCGCCGGCTTGCGGTAACGGCTGATGGGACTGCCCTGGGCACGGCGTGGGTAGGGAGTTCGGCCGCCTCGATCCTGGCCCATGCTGGAGTCTTCCTGCGGAGGGTAGTAATTCGGTGCCGTGGAATCATCCATATAGGGCGGTACCTCCATGGCCGGAGGTGGCGGATCCGGTTCCGTGGCCAGCAACTCATCCAGGGATTCGCTGGAGACACCGAGGGTGTCCGACAGGCGGTTCAGCATGAGTTGGGCATAGATGCCCTTGGGCAGCTTGCGGATGAGCGGCTTGGCCAGGTTGCTCAGTCGCGCGCGGCCCTCAATCGATCTGGCATTGAGATCGGCGCTGAGCTTGTCGAAGAAGAAGTCTTCCAAAGGCTGGGCCTCGTTCAATGCCTTCTCGAAACCCTCCCTGCCATGTTCCCTCACAAACGTGTCGGGGTCGGCGCCCTCGGGCAGGAACAGGAAGCGTACCTGGCGGCCGTCTTCCATCAGGGGCAGGGTGGTTTCCAGTGCCCGCCAGGCAGCCGTGCGGCCAGCCTCGTCGCCGTCGAAGCAGAACACCACCTCGGAGACACTCCTGAACAGTCGCTGCAGATGCCGCGCGCTGGTGGCGGTGCCGAGGGTGGCCACTGCGTTACGAATGCCCATCTGGGCGAGTGCGATGACGTCCATATAACCTTCAACCAGGAGCAGGCGCTTGAACTTCTCGCCTGAGCGCCTGGCTTCATACAGGCCGTAGAGTTCGGCACTCTTGTGGAACACAGGAGTTTCCGGTGAGTTCAGGTACTTGGGTTTGTCGTCCCCCAGCACCCTGCCGCCAAAGGCCACGGTGCGACCGCGGCTGTCGCGGATGGGGAACATGATGCGGTCGCGGAAGCGGTCGTAGTAGGGGCGCTGTGCTCTCTTGTCGTCCTTGCTGTCAGAGTCCTGCTGCTTGTCCTTGTTGCGCTCGATGATCATGCCGGCCGTGAGCAGGGACTGGGTCTTCTCGTCGTCGGTGCCGGCGGCGTTGAGCAGGTTGTCCCAGCCCGGCGGGGCGAAGCCCAGGGCAAAGTCCCTGGCGATTTCGCCGCTGAGGCCGCGGGACTTCAGGTAGTCCACGGCCGCTTGCTTGCGTGGGTGTGCGCGGAGTTGTTGCTGGTAGTACTTGCTGGCGGTTTCCAGAATCTCCAGCAGTTTGCTGTTCTCCGACTGGCGACGCACATCGGCCTTCGATTCTTCTCTCGGCACTTCCACCCCGGCATCCCGGGCCAGGGTCTCCACCGCCTGGGGGAAATCCACATTATCGAAATTCATCACGAAGCCGATGGCATTGCCGCCGGCACCACAGCCGAAGCAGTAGTAGAACTGACGCTCGGGCTGGACGCTGAAGGAGGGGGTCTTCTCGTTGTGGAAGGGGCAACAGGCCTGGTAGTTCTTGCCGGCCCGCTTGAGGCTGACCCGTTTGTCCACCACCTCCACGATGTCTACCCGGTGCAGGAGGTCGTCGATGAAGGATTGGGGAATCAGGCCAGCCATAGTTTGTCTAGAATAACACCGATCCTGAATTCAAATTGAGCAATATCTATCAAGCTCGTGTATCAGCTTCGCTTGTATCTTTGATGTCTGGAACCACTGTGAGTTGCCTATGAAGCCTGTAGAAAAAACGGTCTGGTTTATTGAGAGCCACTATGAAGAGGATATCAATCTGGATCTGCTGGCCGAGATTGCCGGTGTGTCCCGGTATACCCTGAGCAGAGCCTTCATGTACGGTGTCGGGATTTCACTCTCTCGATATCTCAGGCATCGACGCCTGACAGAAGCGGCCCGTTCGCTTGTTGCAACACAAGCGAGCATTCTCGACCTCGCATTGGCAGCACGCTATAGCTCTCACGAAGCGTTCTCAAGAGCGTTTAAAGACTGTTTTGGTACGACACCGGAACAAGTCAGAAAACTTGGTCACCTCAATGAATTGAATCTTTTAGAGGCAGTGCGAATGAGCGAATTGAAAGTTGTTGATATCTCCGAACCTGTAATTTCCGAACGTGGGCCGCTTTTGCTGGTGGGGCTCTCCGAGCAACACAGCATGTCGAACAACGTGGGTATTCCCGGGCAGTGGCAACGATTCAGTCGATATATGGGCCAGATAGCAGAGCAGGTGAATAATTCTGGATACGGGGTGGTGATGAACTCTGGGGATGAAGACAGCTTCGAATACCTGTGCGGTACTGCCGTGAACAGATTTGGTGATCTGCCTGCTGAACTAACGCGTTTAAAGCTTGAACCGCAAAAGTACGCGATTTTTTCCTATCCCGGCCATGTGTCCCAGATACAGAAAGTGTGTGCCACGATATGGGGAGAATGGTTGCCGGATTCACGTTACGAAGCGGCTGCTGCGCCATTCATCGAACACTATCCGGAGACTTTCGATGGCTATACTGGCCAGGGCGGATTCGAAATCTGGCTACCGTTGTCGGACTAAAAAATAGGGACAGATTTATTTTCCTTTCAGGAAAATAAATCTGTCCCTATTTTCTGCTTCCCAATCAGCCCAGTGCCGCTTTGATCTTCTGGCTCACAGAACCCATATCCGCTCGCCCGGTAAGCTGTTCCTTGATGGAACCCATAACCTTGCCCATGTCCTGCATGGAGGCTGCGCCGGTGCTGGCAATGGCGTCGGCGATTATCTTGTCGATCTCGGCATCGGTGAGCGGTTTGGGCAGGAACTCCTGGATCACGTCGATCTCTGTCTGCTCCTTGTCCGCCAGTTCCGGGCGGCCGCCATCGGTGTATTGCTTGATGGACTCGCGGCGCTGCTTGACCATCTTGTCCATGATGGAAATGATGCGGGCATCATCGGGGTCGATGCGCTCGTCCACTTCCACTCGCTTGATCTCGGACAGGATCAGGCGCACGGTGCCCAGGCGCTCCTTGTCCTTGGCGCGCATGGCGTCTTTCATGGCATCGGTGATGGCGATCTTGAGTGGGCTCTCGGACATGACTTAGGCCTTTTGTGGGTAGATAGGGGAAGATTTATTTTCCTTAAAGGAAAATAAATCTGCCCCTTAACGAAAAAGGGACAGACTCGCTCGGAAATCTGTCCCCTGTATTACTGACTTACTGCACCCGGTTAAAACCAGACAGCGAGTTGTGCTGCTTAGTAGAGACGCTGGGTCTTGCGATTTTCGCGCTGCAGCTTCTTGAGATGACGCTTGACCGCGGCAGCAGCCTTGCGCTTGCGCACGGAAGTGGGCTTCTCATAGAACTCGCGACGACGCACTTCGGCCAGGATACCGGCCTTCTCGCAGGAACGCTTGAAGCGGCGCAGGGCCACGTCAAAGGGCTCGTTCTCTTTCAGTTTTACCTGTGGCATGAACTAAATCACCTACCAAATATTGTATGAATGTCTTGAATGACTCTGGATTGTGCAGTCTAGACCAGTGCTGAATTTTTTGCGCAGCCGGCCCAAGAGGGTGCGTATCTTATAGATTCAGCGCCTGAAATGCAAAGAATTGGGAACGATTTGGCTGGAAATTCGGCATTTTCGACTGGTCTGGGCCAAATTCCATGCCCAATTCTGAACTGCTTGATTTTTCAGCAATTTCCACGGACTGGCAGGGACGCTGGCGATGAAGACCACGCGATATTTCGATAGAATTCGCCTCAGACCGGATCAGCGCATCATCAAAGATGCCTGGATCAGCCAGGTAATCCTGAATCCTGAATCCCGGAGCGTGCAGGACGATGGCCGAATTCGGTTGTGGGGCCCTGTGCCCGACATGGATAATCGGGTCCTCCGGGTGGTATTGCTCCCTGATGGAGTGACCGTCCACAATGCATTTTTCGACCGGAGCTATTCCAGATGAAGCTCAGCTACTTTGCAGACACTGACACGCTCTATATCGAGTTTAGCGATTCGGGTGCTATTGAGACACGGGATCTGGACGAGAACACACTGCTGGATTTGGATGCGGCCGGCAACATAGTGAGTCTCACAATGGAGCACGCCAGCAAAACCGCCGACGTGCACAAGCTGCAAATTTCCGGCATCGTGAATTGAACGAGTAGTCGTCTAGAGCCCACCAGAGAACATTCATGCTAGTCCTTGGTATCGAAACCTCCTGCGACGAGACAGGCATCGCTGTCTACGACAGCGAGCGCGGCCTGCTGGCCGACAGCGTCTACAGTCAGGTGGACATTCACGCGCAGTTCGGCGGCGTAATCCCGGAGCTGGCATCCCGCGACCATATTCGCAAGACCCTGCCCCTCATCCGGCAGGTCATCGCCGATGCCGGTATAGCGGGCAGCGATATCGAAGGCGTAGCCTATACCGCTGGCCCCGGCCTGATCGGCGCCTTGTTAGTGGGTGCTTCCATCGGTCGTAGCCTGGCCATGGGCTGGGACGTGCCCGCCATCGGTGTGCATCACATGGAAGGCCACCTGCTGGCGCCCATGCTGGAGGATGAGCCGCCCGAGTTTCCATTCGTGGCGCTGCTGGTCTCCGGCGGACATACCCAATTGGTGCGGGTCGAGGGAATCGGTCGTTACCATGTGTTGGGTGAGTCCCTGGATGACGCTGCCGGTGAAGCCTTCGACAAGGTTGGCAAGATGCTGGACCTGCCCTACCCGGGTGGTCCCCATGTGGCGAAGCTGGCCCAGCAGGGAAGCAGGGGGCGCTTCAGGTTTCCGCGGCCCATGACCAATCGGCCGGGGCTGGATTTCAGTTTTAGTGGGCTGAAGACCTTCGTGCGTAACACCATCGTCGAGCACAGTGAGGATGGTGGACTGGACGAACAGACCCGTGCCGACATCGCCTGGGCCTTCGAAGATGCCGTGGTGTCCACCCTGGCCATAAAATGTCGGCGTGCCCTTGAGCACACCGGTCTGCAGTCCCTGATCATCGCCGGTGGCGTGAGTGCCAACCAGCACCTCCGTGAAGTGCTGGAAGCCAACCTGCGCAAGGTGAATGGCCGGCTGTTCTACGCCAAGCCCAGCCTGTGCACCGACAACGGCGCCATGATTGCCTATGCCGGCTGCCAACGATTGCTGGCTGGCCAGGTAGAAGACCTGCCGATCACCGCCCAGCCCCGCTGGAATCTGGAGAGTCTCCCCGCCATTGCCTGATTTGAGAGGCACCCTTAAAGAGAACTGTAATGGATATCGTCTATATTCGAGAACTGGAAGTCCGCACCATCATTGGCATCTATGACTGGGAGCGCGAGCAGCAGCAAATAGTCAGCATGGACCTGGAGATGGCGTCCAATATTGCCAGCGCAGCGGCCACCGATAGCATCGAGCAGGCGCTGGATTACAAGGCGGTTGCCAAGCGCATCATCAGATTTGTTGAGGGCTCGGAGTTCTTCCTGGTGGAGACCCTGGCGGAACGTATTGCCGAGATTGTGCTTACGGAGTTTTCCGTACCCTGGCTCAGGCTGCGGCTGGGTAAGCCTGGTGCGGTCACCGGCTCCCGTGATGTAGGGGTGGTGATTGAACGCGGCAAGAGACCCTGACCGGTAGTCAACCAGTGCCACTTCTCACATTAAGTATAGGTAGCAACGTCCAACCGCGGGAAAACATCCTGCTGGTCATCAAGATCCTGCGTCGACATTTCAGGCAGATTCGATGCTCTTCTGTTTACGAGAGCGAAGCCGTGGGATTCGATGGGGCCAACTTCCTCAATCTCGTGCTGGCAACCGAAACGGATGAAAGCATTGAAGCTATCAGTGCCTACCTGAAAAATCTGGAAGATGACACTGGTCGAGACAGAAGTGCGCCAAAGTTTTCTGGCCGAACCATGGATATCGATATTCTCACCTATGGCGATCTGTGCGGCAGTTATGGCGGCGTAGATCTGCCGCGGGGTGAGATTCTCGAACATGCTTTCGTGCTGCAGCCTCTGGCTGAGCTGCTGCCGGACGTGCGCCATCCCGTTACGGGTATGAATTACCGCGAACACTGGGAGAGTTTCCAGCTTGCCGAGCAGAAGATCTGGCCCATCGACTTCGATTGGCAGGAAGACTGAAGCGGCATCGCTGAGGCGCAAGCTCACACTCCACCCCACTTTCCTTCGGAACCCTTATCCCAGGGAACGGCCGCCATCAACCTTGAGTATACTGCCGGTCATGTAGCTTGCCTCGACGGCCAGGAAGTAAGTGGCGTCGGCTATGGCTTCCGGCGTGCCCAGTTTGCCAAGTGGAATCTGCGCCAATACCTTGTTGCGCATGGCCTCGATCTGCTCCGGGTTGGCAGACTGGGCCAGGGCGCTGTCCTCCAGCGAGGCGGGCCAGAGTATGGCGCCAGGGGATACGCCGTTAATCCTTAGCGCCGGCCCCAGTTCCCGGGCCAGTGACCTGGTCATGCCCGCAAGGCCGGACTTGGCGATGCTGTAGATGGAGTGCTTCTCCATGCCTCCCTCACACATGGCATCGATAATGTTTACCACCGAGCCTCCGTGCTTCTTCAATTCCTCCTGCAAATCCCTGGTCAGGAAAAACGCCGCGCGCAGGTTACTGTCGATGAGGTCGTCCCACTGTGACTGTGTAGCCTCTGGCAGCGGGGTGGGGTAGTAGGACGAGGCGTTGTTGATGAGATAGTCGATGCGACCGAAGCAGGCCAGGCTGTCCTGTGCCAGTCTTGCGACATCGGCCTGCCGGGTGAGATCGGCCTGCACTGTCGCTCCGTTGAGTTCGGCCGCCAGTTGCTCCGCCTCCTGCTTTGACTGGTTGTAATGAATCACTACCCGGCACCCCGCGCCATGGAAGCGGCGGGCGATGGCGGCACCGATGCGGCGTGCACCACCGGTGACCAGGGCAACGGCTTGCGAGGAAGGCTTAGCTGGCATCGGTATCCCCTCGCAGAGCTGCAACTGTCTGTTCGATGACTTCGAGTCGCTTACGGGCAATGACATCCTGGGGGCTGTCACCCCTGGAGTCGGCCAGCGCGGCGCCATTGTTGATGCCGAGTACCGCTTCATGCACAGCCTTGAGATAGGCGCTCTGGGGATATTCCCGATCCTCCAGACCGGTACGTCCACGAGCGTCAGCTTCGCAGGCCAGCAGGAACCTGCCGACGGTCTCGGGACGGCGGAAGGCATCCAGGGCATCCAGTAGCTTGAGCAGGGTTTGTGGCCGCAGTTCCTGTACACGGTGCAGCTTGGTGTGGTGTTCGCAGACGAGTCGCGCCAGGCGGGCATACTCTTTCGGCACGGGCAGGCGCTGCTCGATGTCTTTCAGGGCATCTAGGCCGCGCTTCTCATGGCCTATATGGCGCGGCCATTCTTCTTCGGGTGTTAGCCCCTTGCCGACATCGTGGACCAGGGTGGCATACAGTACCGCGGGATCGTCTGTGAGTTTGCGTGCCTCTTTCATGCACAGGATGATGTGCTTGCCGGTGTCGATCTCCGGGTGATGTCGCTCGGGTTGTGGTACTCCGAACAGCCTGTCCACCTCGGGCAGTATGACCCTGAGGGCATCGCAATCCCGCAGGACTTCCAGGAAACGAAACGGTCCGTAAGTCTTCAGTGACAGGTCTAACTCTTTCCAGATGCGTTCCGGCACCAGTGTATCCAGCTCGCCGGATTCGGTGATGCGTTTCATATAGCGCTGGGTGCGGTCGGCCACGGTGAATCCCATGCGCTGAAAACGGGAGGCAAATCGCGCTACCCGCAAGACGCGCAGGGGATCTTCTATGAAGGCATCGGACACATGGCGCAGGATGCGGTCGTGGAGATCATTGCGCCCACCGAGTGGGTCGATGATCTCGCCGTCGGCTGTTTCCGCGATGGCGTTGATAGTCAGGTCACGGCGCTCCAGGTCTTCCAGCAGGGTGACGCTGGGATCGCTGCAGATCTCGAAGCCAGTGTGTCCGGGCGCGACTTTACGTTCGGTGCGAGCCAGGGCGTACTCTTCTTTGGTTTCCGGGTGCAGGAACACGGGAAAGTCCTTGCCTACCTGCTTGTAGTTCAGGGCGAGCATCTCTTCCACCGTGGCACCCACCACCACCCAGTCGCGATCCTTGACCGGGAGTCCCATTAACTTGTCGCGGACGGCACCGCCTACCAGATAGGTTTCCATGTGCTAGCACTTCCTGTGTAGTGCTTAAATGAGTACTGACTCGAGTGCGGGTATTACATGTTATTGGAGACAACGAAGAGTTTCTTGTCTTCCAGGCGCATCATGGTCAGGTCGCGACCCCAGATGTAGCCTGTGTCCAGCGCGAAGACATGGGGCTTACCGGTGTAGCCTTCAAGCGCAGCCCAGTGACCGAAGAGTATTGTAGTAGCTGGGCTGATTTTTTCATATTCAAACCACGGTTTGAATCCGGCGGGGGCTGCACACAGGCCTTCCTTGATGTCCAGGCGCAGGCTGCCGATGTCGTCGCAGAAGCGGATACGGGTCAGGTAGTTGGTAATGGTGCGCAGGCGGGCCTGGCCTTCCATCTTTGGATACCAGCGAATGGGTTCATCGCCGTACATGTTGCGCAGGTATTCCTTGTAGTCCCCATGCTGCAGCGCATACTCCACTTCTGCGGCGCGGTCGAGAGTCTCTTGCAGTCCCCAGCGTGGTGCCACGCCAGCATGAATCATCAGGAAATCTTCCAGCCCATTCTTCGTGGGAATGCTGTCGTGGAAGGCCAGGGGCTTGTGGCGTAGCCAGTCGCTCAGTTCCTGGCAGTCCGGCGCGTTAAGCAGCTCTTTCAGGGTGTCTTTGGTCCTCGCTGGCGCGCATCCCTCATGCAGCGCGATGAAGTGCAGGTCATGATTTCCCAGCACCATTTCCAGAGAGTCGTCCATGTCCATCAGGAAACGCAGGGTATCGAGGGATTTCGGCCCACGATTGATGACATCGCCGACGCTCCACAGTTTGTCGGTGGCGGGGGAGAAGTCTGCCTTCTTCAGGATTTTTTTCAGGGCCTTGTAACAACCCTGTATGTCGCCTATGGCGTAGGTACTCATCGGAGCCTTTACTGCAAAACCGTCAGTGCTGATTAAATAAAACGCGGATGGATGATGAATAGGGTCGCGTGAAGCATGCAGTATAACACCCGCGCATCAATAAATCGGTGCGCGTGGTGCTTGCTTAAGATGAGTCCGCAGACCGGCTACTCGCCAGGGCCTAGTGTACCAGACGCGGAGGTGCCAGCAGGAAGGCCGGGATGGGTGCCTTGAACTTGCTGCCATTGGCGGCCAGCATTTCATAGCTGCCCTGCATGGTGCCGGTTTCGGTGCCTATCACCGCGCCGCTGGTGTAGCGAAAGGATTGTCCGGGCAGGATTTCTGGTTGCTGGCCGACCACACCCTCACCCATGACTTCCTCGACCCGGTTGTTGTCATCGGTGATACGCCAGTGTCGGTTCAACAGCTTCACGGCCTCGTCGCCGCGGTTGGTGATGCCTATGGTGTAGGCAAACGCATAGCGTCCCCGTACCGGATCGGATTGTTCCTCCAGATACTGGGTATTGACTTCGATCTGAATTGTGTCAGGAGTTGCTGTCATCCAGAGGTTCCTGAATCTGCCAGTTCATCGCTCAAAGCATCGCTAATTAATACGTAATCTTCCAGGGAAAGGTTCTCTGGTCGCTGCCCCATTTCCAGGGGCAGGGACATCAACCTCTCTTCAGAGATGATGGCTTTGAGACTGTTTTTCAAGGTCTTGCGGCGCTGGTTAAAAGCGGTGCGTACGACGACCTGCAGGCAGCCCACGTCGCGGGCGGCGACGGGAAATTGCTGGTGCGGAACCAGGCGTACGATAGCCGAACTCACCTTGGGCCTGGGGGTGAATGCGGCGCTTGGCACATTGAACAGGTGCTGCACATCGCAGTAATACTGGGTCATCAGGCCCAGGCGACCGTAGTTCTTGTCCCCGGGTTTCGCGGCGAGACGCTGTACTACTTCCAACTGCAGCATAAAAACCATGTCGCGGATCAGGGAGTGGCGCTTTAGCAAGTGGAACATCACCGGTGTGGAAATATTGTAGGGCAGATTGCCGATGACCCGCAGGACAGGTTCTTCTCCATCCACCAGTGACGCCAGATCGAACTTGAGGACGTCCTGTTGAATGATGGTCACATTGTCACGTCCGCTGAACTGCTTCTGCAGGAAATCCGCCAGGTCGCGATCCAGTTCCACGCAGTCCAGTCGGGCGCCGGAATCTGCAAGCGGCCTGGTGAGGGCACCCTGTCCGGGACCGATTTCCAGCAGGTGGTCTTCATTCACTGGATGAATGGCGTCGATGATGCGTTGTATAACACCCTGGTCATGCAGGAAGTTCTGGCCGAAGCGCTTGCGCGCCTGGTGTGGTCGGCCGTTGGTCATGGGGATGGCTGGCTTCATGGTCTGTCAGCCGCCCTGAAATATTTGCTCATCAGGATTGCGGTATCGATGGCGTTGTAGAGACTGCCTGTATCGGCCTTGCCGGTACCTGCCAGGTCCAGTGCCGTGCCGTGGTCCACCGATGTACGTATGATCGGCAGGCCGAGGGTGATGTTGCTGGCGTTGCCGAAGCCTTTGAATTTCAGTACCGGCAATCCCTGGTCATGGTACATGGAGAGCACGGCATCACAGTTATCCAGGTACTTGGCGGTGAACAGGGTGTCGGCAGGCAGGGGGCCTTGCAGGTTCATGCCCTCGCCACGCAGTTTCTCCAGCACGGGCTCTATCACCTCGATCTCTTCACGACCCAGGTGGCCTCCCTCGCCGGCATGAGGATTCAATCCGCATACCAGGATACGTGGTGCAGAAATGCCGAATTTGGTTTTCAGGTCGTTATTCAGGATGCGCAGGATATGCTCCAGCAACTCCCTGGTGATGACACCTGGCACCTCTGCAAGTGGCAGGTGGGTCGTGGTGAGGGCGACTCGAAGCCCTTCGGTTGCCAGCATCATCACAGTCAGGTCCGTGTCACAATACTCGGCCAGGAATTCGGTGTGGCCTGAGAATCTGAATCCGCCTTCGTTGATTACAGCCTTGTGCACCGGTCCGGTAACCAGGGCGTCGAGGGTACCCGCTTTGACCAGGTCGGTAGCCTTGCGCAGGGTATCGAGAACGTAACTGGCGTTATCGGGGTTTAGCCGGCCTGTGCTAACAGGTGCTACGAGATCTACCTGCAGCACAGACAATTCGCCCTGTCTGCATGGCGAATCATCATCTTCGCTGAATGGCTTGAGGTTCAGTGGAAAACCCAGCTCTGTCGCTCTCTGTTGCAAGAGTGCGCTGTCGGCAACCACGACGAGCTGGGTATTGGCGGGTGGATTCTGCGCCAGTTTGACGCAGAGATCGGGACCGATGCCGGCAGGCTCGCCGGGGGTGATGGCGATGCGATTGACCAAGGCCGTTTCCTGGGTTTGTTAGTCGATAAATTCGACGAAGGCTTCTTCCCGAATCTCGATTAACCAGTTCTGCAGTTCCAGGTCGAACTTGCGATTGCGCAGGGTGTTGTAGGCCTGGCTGCGTGTGTACTGCTGGCTGAGGTCGGTTTGTCGGCGATCCAGTACTTCGGCAATATGCCAGCCAGACTGGGTGCGGAATGGCTCACTGAGTTCACCGATCTCCAGGCGGTCGATGACGGCTTCCATCTCGATGGGCATGCCTCCCTCGGAGACCCAGTCCAGGTCGCCTCCGCCCACTACCGAACCGGCATCATCGGAGTTCTGTCTCGCGATGGCTGCGAAATCCTCGCCGTCTTCCACGATGCGTCGACGCAGTTCATGGATGAGCTCTTCGGTTTGCTGCTCGTCCCTGATCTCATTGGGGGTCAACAGGATGTGTCGTACATTGGTCTGGTTCACCAGTTGCTCGGCACCACCGCGCTTATCCCGCAGTTGAATGATGTGGTAGCCGTTGCCTGCCTCGATGGGTCCGGCTACTTCCTTTATCGCCAGGGGTTCTACCGCAGTAGCGAACAGCGAGGGTAGTTGATCCAGCTTGCGCCATGCGAAGTTGGTGCCATCGATTGCAAAGGTGCCGGCGCGCAGTGCATCGGTGCGGGTTTCGGCGACGCTGACGCCTTCTTCCAGTTTCGCCACCATGTCAGAAGCGAAGGCCAGCTTGGCAGCCCTGATTTCCTGGGTATCGGTTTCTTCTACCGGCACCAGTATGTGATCGATTAGGTAATCCGGAGAGATGATGGCCTGACCCATCTCGGAATTGAGAAAGTTATCGATTTCCTGCTCGGTGATGTGGATGCGGGAATTCACCGCACCGCGTTGCAGTTCCTGCATGGTGAGTTGCTTGCGGACCTGCTCGCGTGTGCGCAGGTAGACGCCCTGTGACTCCAGGGCTGCCACGTAATCCTGGAACTGCAGGCCGCTCTCGGCAGCCATGCTCGTGAGCACACGGTTAATAGTGTCGTCATCGAAGCGGATGCTGTTGCGTTCGGCAAACTGCAGCTGGATGTTCTCAATAATCAGGGATTCCAGGATTTCCTCACGCAGCTGGTTCTCGGGAGGCAGAGGCCTGCCGTCCCGTGCCGCGGTGGCGCGTATTTCATTGAGCCGGTCCAGCAGTTCGCTCTGCAGGACCACGTCGCTATCGACAATGGCGATAACCTTGTCCAGCAGGATGCGCTGTTGGGCGAACAGGGGTTGGGCTAGCAGCAGGGTGGTCAGCAATGCCGCCAGGCCCTGCCCGATAATTCTGCGGGTGTTCATCATGAGTGTCATGTTGTGCTTGTCAGTAGTCGTAGTCACTGGAATGCCGGATTTTAACTGTTTATTGGACCTGAGTGCAGGTCCTGCTCGGTCCAGAGTGTGTCTGGGCGCGCTGGAAAGAGCCTATTGCCCCGGGATCAGGGGTTGTTGGTGTCGCGGAAGCCCCAGATGCCGTCCTGCAGCAGATTGCTGAGGCCGCCACCGGTCAGGTTGCCCAGGCCGTTGAGGGTTAGCTGCAGGAAAACGCCGCGATTGGGCTCGATATTGGGCACAAAGGCCTCGTTCTCGTCGACCCACTCACGTCCGATCACCCGGATCGTGGCGCAGCAATTACTCCATTCGACACCGGCAAAACTCTCCAGGTTCCGTGAATTGCTGTGATCGTAGTTCCAGCGCCCCAGCAGTTTCCAGTTACTGGAGATCGGCCAGATGCCGGAGATATCGGTCTGCTTGATACGGGGGTCGATACCAGCCGGCAGGATGAAGAAGGGGGAATTGAACAGGCTGCGGTAGCGATAGGAGATGTTGAACAGGTGATTGCTGTCCCTCTGGTAGCGGAGCTGGAAGCTGCCCTCGTTGATCTCTTCGCTTTCCTCGTCCCATTGCACATCGCTGTTGAGTTGCCAGTTGCTGCCCAGGGTCAGGGCAAACTCGGCCGCCAGTGCCGACTGTTCATCCAGCGGAGAGTAGCGCGGCATCCAGTCTTGCAGGGGATTACTCAGGGTCACCTGGCGATCGGCAAAATAGAGGATCTGGCCGAGGCTGACCCGGCCTCTTTCCCTGCCGCTCGCATCGAGGAAGCGGCTGGTGAGGGCGACAGTTACCTGGTCGGCATCGGTAATGCGATCCCCGCCGGAGAAGCGATCTTCCCGGAACAGTTGGTTGAAGCTGAAATTCAGCTCGGAGGTGTCGAACAGTGGGATGTCGCTCTGGTCGACGTAGTCGCTATACAAATAGAACACCCTTGGTTCAAGTGTCGTCGTGCCATTGCGGTTATTGCGCTCGAAGACCAGGCCGCTGTCCAGGCTGTAAACCCCGGCCCCAAAATCGGGATCTGCGAGGGTGTTCACGGCCTGGTTCTCCAGACTATAGCTGGTCTGCTTGTAGCTGGCATTGGCACGCAGGAAATAGCCCGGTGCTTCCAATGCCCAGCCGAGGCTCGGTTCCAGGTTTATGCGTTCGCCAGTGACCAGCGCACCGTCTTCTATCTGCGTTGCAGTCAAAAAGTTCTCATCTAGACTGCGGTCAAAAGAAGAAATCTGGCCCCTTAGTGCAACACGAAATCCGCCGGGGAGAGAAGAGCCAGTCTCGAAGTTAAGTTGAGGCAGTCTGTCATAAGGCGTATAGATATTGGAGGCGGCCAGGAATGGATCGATCACCTGAATGCGCTGCACGTTGAGGTCAGCTCGCAGGAAGCTGGAATTGAAGTCGAGCCGGCCCTGACGATTCAGGTGGGTGCGACTGGTCACATTTAGTCCGGCCCCGCCGAAGTCATAGAAATAGTCCTCGTCGCTCACTGCGTTGTAATCAATGAAAGTGGACCAGCTGCGACCCAGCGCCCCGAAGTGTTCGAAGCCGAGGAACCAGCGGTCTT
Source organism: Pseudomonadota bacterium (assembly GCA_027621405.1). GTDB lineage: Bacteria > Pseudomonadota > Gammaproteobacteria > Pseudomonadales > Pseudohongiellaceae > UBA9145. Next base: position 19,791 of record JAQCBT010000023.1, read on the forward strand.
CCTTGGGCGGAGACTCCGCACCGACGATGTTCTTGGTCGCCGGATCGAACAGCTTGTCCCCGGACAGGAACGAGGTGTTGAGAGTGTTCATGGACCAACTGGCCAGGTAGCGTAGCTCGGTGCCCAGCATCACGCCTCGGTCTGACAACACGCGTGGCGCAATGGTGGCATCATAATGGGGTGCCAGGTTGAAGTAGTAAGGCAGCTCAAAATCGAAGCCACCGGTGCGGGTCGAGCCAGCACTGGGCGGCAGGAATCCTGATACCCGGGCGTCTCCCAGCGGAAACGGCAGGGTAAAAGGATAGTAGAAGATGGGCACGTTACCGAGCCGGATGCTGGCCTTGCGGGCATAGCCGCGGCTGTTCTCCTGATCCAGCAGGATACTCTCCGCGCTCAGGGTCCAGGTTTCATTGCCAGGTTCACAGCGGCTGAACATGCCGTTGTCAATGCTCACCATGCCGGTGTCGCTGCTGTACACCACACTGCTGGCATAGCCGTGGGCTCCATAGTCATGAATCACATACTGTGCAGACTCGATGCGGCTGCTGTTGGAATCGGAATCGATGAAGGCGGAATTGCCCAGGATCAGCAGGGAGGGCTCGCGGAACACAATATTGCCTTCCATTAATACCGTGTTCTCACTGCGGTTGATGTCGGTAGTCTGGTCGTTCTCAATGGTGCGTGCGCCCTGCTGCACCACCACATTGCCTTCGATAGACAGCAGATTCTGGGAGATCTGGTTAAAGCCGCCGTCGGACTGCAACAGGGTTTCCGCCTCATCGGGGTCAACCGTGCTCAGGGGCATTCCGTCCAGTGGGTCGATGAATCCGCCGCAACAGTTGTCTCCGAGGCTTGCCTGTTGTTCGGCGGTCATGGCTTCCCTGGGCACCCAGTCGAGCGGATATCGGGACACGGGGGCCGAGACGGTCACCGATTCTCGGGGCGTCGAAGCGCTTGTCGTGGGCCCGGTCGAAACTGCCTCTTCTGCAGTCTCATCCGGACTCTCCGGCTGCGGTATCGCTTGGGGCGCGACTGGAACCGGAGCGGGTGGTACGGAGCCGGGTGTCAGTACCGCATTGGGGCTGTTGTACTGATTGACTCCCGAGGCGGTATTGGGCGCAGTGGGGTTTGTGGATTCGCAGATCCAGCCATCTCCAGTGGCATTCGGGCGGCAAGTGTATTGCGTCAGTTGTGCCAAGCCCGGATCAGCGCCCAGGCTCGCACCTATCAGCAGTAGTACAGGCAGACAGAATTTGGTGGCTCGGCTATCGAGCAGGGATAAGATTTTCGGCCTAAACCACATCAGATTGCAGGCCTGGGTTTTTAACACTGGCGAGGACTGAATTAATAAACAATTTGTTAGAGAAACCGACTTAAAGAGACTGGGTGTGCAGAATCTCGGGCCTGCTACACTCTGCACTGGATAATAATTGATTGCCCGTTGATTGGAAAGCGAGCACATGCCGCAACAACCCAAAACACCTGCCTCCGAGCAATTTGCACAGAGGCAGGCCCAGCTTCAGCGATGGGCGGAACACGCCCTGGTCGCAGGCAATTTCATTGATGGTGACAAACACGAAGTTGCTTTCTCAATCGTTAGCGGCGATGCGAGCTTTCGACGCTATTTTCGCCTTGCCATCGATGGGCAGGCATTCATCGCCGTCGATGCGCCACCCGATCATGAAGACAGCGCCAGCTTTATCCATGTCGATGAATTATTTCTCAGTGCTGGTGTGCGGGTACCGAAGATCTATGCCGCCGATCTCGATCTGGGATTTATGTTGATCGAAGACTTTGGCGATGAGACCTATTTGCCCACGCTATTAAATGCCCAGTCATCCCAGGACAGCGCAAGTCCCAACAAACTCTATACAGATGCAATCGATGCGCTGGTTATGTTGCAGAAAGGGGTGGATAAAAAGAGACTTGACCCTTATTGCCAGAAGGAACTGCGTCGGGAGATGAATCTGTTCCCGGAGTGGATGTGCGAGAAATTCCTGGGTATCGCCCTGGATGCGACGACCAGGGAGCTCATAAACAACAGCTTCGAATTTCTGGAAGAAGCAGCACTCTCCCAGCCCACCGTGGCTGTGCACCGGGATTATCACAGCCGTAATCTGCTGGTACTCGATTCTGCCGGCGGTCCGGGTGTGATCGATTTCCAGGACGCGGTATGTGGTCCCTACACCTATGACCTGGTGTCCCTGCTGAGGGATTGCTACATAGCCTGGCCTCAGCCCCGCATCGACGACTGGGCGGCGTACTATCTGGAGAGCGCCCTGAAGGCCGGGATCATTTCTGGCACAACGCCGGCCCAACTTGCCAGGGACTTCGATCTGATGGGTCTGCAGCGACACCTGAAGGTGATGGGAATCTTCTGTCGTCTCTGCCTCAGGGATAATAAATCCGCCTATCTGGCCGATATTCCATTGGTTATCCAGTACTTTCTGGATGTTGGCCAGAGGTACCCGGAAATAGGTGCCTTCCTGACCTGGTTTCGTACTGAAGTGCTGCCCAGCGCCCGGGAAAAACTCACACTCCACTTATGATGACTTAAGCTATGCGCGCCATGATTCTGGCGGCGGGGCTGGGCAAGCGTATGCAGCCTCTCACCGCCAACCTCCCCAAACCCCTGCTAAAAGTGGGGAACAAGACCCTGATCGAGCACCAGATAGAGCGGCTGGTAGCCGCCGGTGTAACCGGGGCTGTCATCAATCATTTCTACCTCGGCGCCATGATCGAGGACAAGTTGAGGGACGGCAAAGCCTATGGCCTGCAGCTCAGCTACTCCCGGGAGCCAATTCTGCTGGAAACGGCTGGTGGCATTATCAAATCTTTGCCTAAACTTAAGGATGACAGCTTCATCGTGGTGAATGCCGACGTCTGGACAGATTTCGACTTCTCCCGGCTGGAGCCCGTGGATGGCAATGACCGGCTGGCGCACCTGATCCTGGTGGAAAACGCCGAGCATAACCCCCAGGGTGATTTCTTCATCGACGACAAGGGCCGGGTACACGAGGACCCCGACGCGCAGGGCCAGCGCCTGACATTCGCCGGTATCAGCGTCATGCATAAAAACCTGTTTGCTGGACTACCGATCCAGCCCCGCTCATTCGTGCCTCTCCTGCGGGAAGCCATGAAGGCCGATAAAGTAACTGGGGAGGTCTATCGCGGCGTCTGGGTCGATGTGGGCACGCCGGAGAGACTGGAAGAGGTCAACCGGATCGTGGCCGGGGAGCAGGTTGACCCAGTCACCGATGAGTGAGCTCCGATAAACAGATGAAGCGATAACAAGAGAACAAGAAGGACAAGAAACGCGTGTTAGGTCTCTTACAGAACCGCGCATACAAGCGAGCGATAACCGGGCGCCTCAATGGCACTACCCCGGGTGTCGTTGTGCCTGATGGCGGCAAGACTGAACGGGTTTTCAACCGCGCCATGTTCGCGGCCATGGGCAAACTCGCCAAGCTGGATGGCCGGGTGACTACGGGCGAAGTCAAGTACGCCTCCACCATCATGCAACTGCTGGGTCTCGACCCTCTTCAGCGTCAGGAAGCCATCGACTACTTCGATCTGGGCAAACAGAGCGATACCGACATCAGCATCTTCGTACGCGACCTGGTTTCCTGCATCGGCCGCCGTAGCGCACTCGCCTACCTCTATCTGAAGATCCAGATCCGCCTCGCCTATGTGAAAGGCGATATCCGCCTCAAGGAAAAACTGTTGCTCCGGGATATCGGTGAGCAACTGGGTTTCAACAAGGCCGAATTTCTGGAGATCTGTTCCGAGATGCAATGCCATGTAGACCGCAAACAGATGCGCGCTCGTGGCTTCCTGGAAAACGCCTACCAGATTCTTCAGCTCGAACCGGATGTGGAAGATGGCGAGATTCGTCGGGCCTATCTGCGGCTCATGTCTCGTTACCATCCGGATAAGCTGGTGCGCGAGAACTTGTCTGAAGAATCTTTGAAATTGGCGCAAGAGAAGTCTACGGCTATTCGAACTGCTTACGAGACTGTTTGTGGGTTTCGTAAGATTCGCGCCTGATTATTGTTGTGTTCTTTTAAGGTCCAGCCGCCCTGGCGTGGGCTTGCGCTTTCGCCGGAGCGCTGATTGTCATTGGCTGCAGGGCGCTGCGGAACTCAACCTCCGCGCTGCGCGCTCCGGGATTCGGACAGTCCTCGCGCTTTTCCCTGCAGCCAATGACAATCAATACGCGCTCTTACTCGTCGAAAGCGCAAGCCCACGCCAGGGCGGCTTCCTTGCCATCCGATTGCGTTTGTTTCCTTATCTCGATTTTAAGATGGGAATTCGTGAGAAGTTTTCCACTATCTCTGAGGTGCGAAGTTGAAGTTACCTCTGACCCTGAAAAGAACTCGGTCGCTCTGCACAGGTTCCCGGAAGTTGGCGAGTCAGATCGCGTTAAGCTTGTTCTGTGTGGCAGGAATCAGCGCGAGCACTGTCCCGTGCCCAGCCCCCAATCATAGATTGGGGTCGTTCGGCTGCGCAGAAAGCTATCGCTTTCAACTACGCTTGCCTCACCCCGGAGCGCGCAGCGCGGAGGTCGAGTTGCGCAGCGCCCTGCCACACAGAACAAGCTGCGATCCGCACACTTCCGGAAACCTGTGCAGAGCGACTCCCGCAGCCATTTCAATCTTCTAATAACAGCTTGCTTAGGGACATAAAGGCACATAATCGGTAGAATAGCGCCCAGATTCGCACGGGGTTACACATGAAAGACTATCTGATTGCACCATCCATTCTCTCGGCCGATTTCGCGCGCCTGGGGGAAGAAGTGAACGCGGTGCTGGACGCGGGTGCCGACGTGATCCATTTCGACGTGATGGACAATCACTATGTCCCGAATCTCACCATCGGTCCCATGGTGTGCCAGGCCCTGCGCAACCATAAAATTACAGCGCCGATTGACGTGCATCTTATGGTCACTCCGGTTGATCAGTTGATCCTTGATTTCGCCAAGGCCGGGGCCAGCTATATCAGCTTTCATCCAGAAGCTACCCAGCATATCGATCGTTCTCTGCAATTGGTGCGGGATCAGGGATGCAAGTCGGGGCTGGTGTTTAATCCGGGTACGCCGCTGCATTGCCTGGAGTACCTGATGGACAAGGTGGATGTGATTCTGCTCATGTCCGTGAATCCCGGATTTGGCGGCCAGAAGTTCATACCTTCCACCCTGAAGAAACTGCAGCAGGTGCGCAAGCTCATCGATAACAGCGGCCACCGCATTCGCCTGGAAGTGGACGGCGGCGTGGGAGTGCACAATATCCGCGAGATCGCCGATGCCGGGGCCGACATGTTCGTAGCCGGGTCTGCCATCTTCAATAGTGATGACTACGCCAAGACCATCGCCGCCATGCGTGAAGCCCTTGGGCAAGCGGCCAAAGAAAAGCACTGATCCAGGTGCCGGATTGATTCCTCTCTCATGACTCCCGAACAATTCAAGCAACTTGCCGAGTCAGGCTACAACCGTATTCCAGTCATTCGGGAAGTGCTGGCCGATACGGAAACGCCGCTCAGTACTTATCTCAAGCTGGGTAAGGGCAAGCACAGCTATTTCTTCGAATCCGTGCAGGGTGGAGAGAAATGGGGGCGTTATTCAATTATTGGCTTGCCTGCCAGGACCGTTATTCGTGCGATCGGTAACAAGCTGTTGGTGGAACAGAATGACGAGGTGGTGGAGGAGCTTGAAACGGACGATCCGTTTGAGTTCGTAAACGAATTCAAGGCGCGCTTTAAGGTTGCGCCCCTGCCAGCAGGCCAGCGCTTCGCGGGTGGGCTGGTTGGCTACTTTGCCTATGACACCGTGCGCTATGTTGAGACCAGTATCGGTGACGCGAAAGGCAGCGATGTAATACAGACACCGGATATCCTGTTGATGGTGTCGGAGGAGGTTCTCGTCTTCGACAACCTTCGGGGAACGATCTCCCTCGTGATCAATGTGGACCCTGGTGCCGACGACGCCCTGGCCAATGCGGAGAAAAGGCTTGATGAACTCACTGCGAAGCTGAATGAGCCGGTGCAGATTCCGGCGCATGGTGAAGCCAGTAAGGTGACTCTCGAAGACTTTCGCCTGCACTTCGGGCAGGAAGATTTCCAGAAGGCGGTTGAGCGCATCAAGGAGTACATCGTCGCCGGTGATGTCATGCAGGTGGTGTTGGCGCAGCGCATGTCGGTGGATTTCGACGGTGAGCCGATCCAGGTGTATCGTGCCTTGCGCTTTCTCAATCCTTCTCCCTACATGGTGTTCTTCGACATGGGTGATCACCACGTGGTGAGCGCGTCACCGGAGATTCTGGCGCGGGTCGAGGATGGCAAGATCACGGTGCGGCCACTGGCAGGCACCCGCAAGCGTGGCAGGACAGAGGCCGAGGACGTGGCGCTGGAAGAAGAGCTGCTGGCGGATGAGAAGGAGATTGCCGAGCACCTCATGCTTATCGATCTCAGTCGGAACGATTCCGGAAGGGTCTCCAGGATCGGCTCGGTGACCGTGCCCCGCAAGATGTTCGTGGAGCGCTACTCCCATGTGATGCATATCGCCTCCATCGTGGAGAGCGAGATGCGTGACGACAAGACGGCGCTGGATGTGCTGAAGTCGACCCTGCCGGTTGGCACGCTGAGTGGTGCTCCCAAGGTGCGCGCGATGGAGATCATCGACGAGTTGGAGCCGGAGAAGCGCGGCATCTACGGTGGTGCAATGGGGTATCTGGCCTGGAATGGCAATATGGATATGGCCATCGCAATTCGTACTGCGGTAATCAAGGATGGAAAACTGTATGTGCAGGCCGGCGCGGGTATCGTGGCCGACTCCCAGCCGGAATCCGAGTGGGAAGAGACCCAGAACAAGGCCCGGGCCATCGTACGAGCCGTGCAGCTGGCTAACGATTCGCTGCACATCGACTAACGATCTTTCTACCCTGATTCGCGCCTAATCTGCTTCCTTCAGCGACTTGTAGGCATCCAGAGCCCGTTCCCGTGAGGCTCTCAAGTCCACGATGGGCGCGGGGTAATCCACTCCCAGCCTAACGCCTGCAGCGGCCAACTCGGACTCGGGTGCCGCGCCGGGCTCGTGGATATACTTGTCCGGCAGGGCAGCCAGCTCCGGCACGTGGCGGCGGATGTAGTCTTCGGCTGCAAATTTCTGCGACTGGGTGATCGGGTTGAATACCCGGAAGTAGGGTGCCGCATCGGCACCGCAGCCCGCGACCCATTGCCAGCTGCAGGTGTTGTTGGGCAGGTCGGCGTCAAGCAGGCAATCCCAGAACCAGCGTGCACCATGAATCCAGTGCTGCATGAGATTCTTCACCAGGAAAGAGCCCACCACCATACGCACCCGGTTGTGCATATAGCCGGTGGTCCAGAGTTCCCGCATGCCTGCATCTACCAGTGGATAGCCGGTCATGCCCCGTTGCCATTGGCGCAGCAACTCCCGGTCTTCGAGCCAGAGGAAGTCATTGAAGCGCGGGTTCATATTCTCTTCGGTCAGGGTCGGGAAATGGTAGAGCAGGGAGTAGGAGAATTCGCGCCAGGCCAGTTCCCGTTGGAAATACTCGGCCTGTGCTTCACAGCCATTACGCTGTCCGGCGACATCTGCCAGTTGCCAGATGCGGTGAGGTGCGATTTCACCGAAGTGCAGATGGGGCGAGATGCGGGAGACGTTTTCCATCGCGGGATAGTCCCGGCCCTGGCGGTAGTTGTAGATACCCTTCTCGATGAATCTCTCCATCTTCTCCCAGGCTCCTGATTCGCCGGGGGTGAATACCTCTTCGAATCCTTCATACCATGTGATATCGGGCATGAGCTTGAGCCTGTCGATGCTGGTGTCGTGAACCTCAGCATCGGCGATACGCAGAGCCGGTTTCTCCCCCAGTATGCTTTCCAGTTCCACGCCTCTTGCAACTGCGTTCTTGTAGAAGGGTGTGAATACCTTGTAGGGTTCGCCATCACTCTTGAGGCGGGTCCATGGTTCCCAGAGCAGAGAGCCGTTGAAGCTGTGAACCTGTTTTCCATTCTCTTCCAGCTGCTTCTTCAATTTGCTGTCGCGCTTGATGCGCCAGGGTTCATAACAGCGGTTCCAGTAGGCCGCTTCGATACCATGCGCATCCATCAATTGGGGGATGATTTTCAGAGGGTCACCAGACAGCGCGATGAGCCTGTTATCCAGTTGAGCGCTTAGGCGGGTCAGTGAATGGTGCAGCCACCAGCGACTGGCGGCGCCCATGGCCCAGTTGCCAGAATTGCTGTCGTCCAGGATATAGACTGGGAGAACACTGCCTTGTCGGGCCGCGGCCTGCAGGGCGGGATTGTCCTGCAGACGCAGGTCCTGTCGGAACCAGAGCAGGGCGGTGGGCTTGCTCATACTGAGATCACTTCCTTGTGTTTTCCAAATGCTGGCATGCTGAGGACTACGCCGTCAGGGGGCAAAAAGATCAATGCCCGGCCCGGGAGCTGTACAGACAGAGGCAGGCGAGACTGCTAGAATTGGCGGCTTTTCGGCACCTGGAACCGACCATGCTGTTAATGATCGATAACTATGACTCCTTCACCTACAACGTGGTGCAATACCTCGGTGAATTGGGTGCTGATGTGCAAGTGTATCGGAACGATGCGATCAGCGTGCAGGAGATCGAAGACCTGGCGCCCAGTCACCTGGTCCTGTCTCCGGGACCCTGTACGCCCAATGAGGCTGGTATCTCCCTGGAAGTGGTCGAGCATTTCTCTGGCAAGATCCCAATACTGGGAATCTGTCTCGGGCACCAGAGCATCGGCCAGGCCTTCGGCGGCAAGATCGTCCGCGCGGGCAAGGTGATGCATGGCAAGCTTTCCACAATCAAGCACAAGGGTGTAGGTGTGTTCCGTAACATCGAGGGGCCATTCACTGCCACCCGCTATCACTCTCTGGTGATAGAGAAAGAGTCCCTCCCGGACTGCCTCGAAATTACCGCGTGGACGGAAACTGAAGATGGAGACATGGAAGAGATCATGGGCGTCCGCCACCGCGAGCTCGCAGTAGAGGGAGTGCAGTTTCATCCCGAGTCTATACTCAGCGAGCAGGGTCACCGCCTGCTGGTCAATTTTCTGGAACAGAACGCCTGAGCGGAAGCTCGGGCACCTCAGCCAAAACATAGGAGAGTTTCTGTGGATATCGTGAGTGCAATCAAGCGAGTCACCAGCGGACAGGATTTGGGCAGTGACGAGATGATCGCGGTGATGCGCAGCATTATGACTGGTGAGACTACCAATGCCCAGAATGCGGCCTTCCTCGTTGGTTTGCAGATGAAAGGCGTCAAGACACCCGAGTTATTGGGCGGTGCTAGCGTCATGCGTGAACTGGCGACGCCGGTGACAGTTTCACCTTCGCCTCATCTGGTGGACACCTGTGGTACCGGTGGAAGTGGTTCCAACAAATTTAATGTCTCCACTGCCTCCGCCATCGTGGCTGCGGCAGCGGGCGCCAAGGTTGCCAAGCATGGAAACCGCGGCGCCACCAGCAAGAGTGGCAGCGCCGATGTGCTGGAGGCTGCAGGTGTAAACCTGGGGCTGAGTGCACAGCAGGTGGGTCAGACAATCGACAAGGTCGGTGTTGGATTCATGTTTGCGCCGGCCCACCACAGCGCCATGAAGCATGTGATCACGGCGCGCAAGGAAATTGGGGTGCGCACGGTATTCAACCTGCTCGGTCCCTTGACCAACCCGGCCGGCGCGCCAAATCAGATAATGGGGGTCTTCGATCCAGCCTGGATTCCGACGATTCTGGAAGTCTTGAAATCTCTCGGTAGCAAGCACGTGCTGGTGGTCGCCGCCGAAGACGGCCTGGATGAGATCAGCATCGCCGCACCGACAACTGTCGGAGAATTGAAGGACGGTGTGATCACCCAGTACAAGGTGACCCCGGAAGGGCTGGGTGTGCCGCAGCATGCTGATTTCAGCAGCCTGCAGATCGACTCTGCCGACGCCAGCCTGGTATTGCTGAAACAGGCTCTGGCAGGAACACACCAGGCGGCCATGGACATTGTCGCCCTCAATGCTGGCGCCGCCATCTATGTGTCCGGACTCGCCGCCACCCTGAAGGAAGGCGTGGCGCAGGCGCGGTCTATCCTGCAGGAAGGCAAGGCTCTCGCCAAGCTGGACGAGTTGGTCCAGTTCACTTCCCAATTCGGAAGCTGACCCATGGCGGCTTCCATACTCGATGAAATTGTCGCCCACAAGGCCATCGAAGTCGCTGCGGCAAAGGCGATGCGTTCGATTGCTGATCTGGAGACGATGTTGCCAGATGCCGACCCCGTTCGGGGCTTCGTCGATGCGCTGAAAGGGCGCATCGCCCAGCGACAACCCGCTGTGATCGCCGAGATCAAGAAGGCATCGCCATCCAAAGGCCTTATCAGAAAGGACTTCGATCCTGCCGTCCACGCGGCGGACTATGCGGCTCACGGTGCCACCTGTCTTTCTATTTTGACAGATATGAAATATTTCCAGGGTGCCAATGAATATCTGCAACAGGGTCGCGCCGCCTGTAAATTGCCGGTGATTCGCAAGGATTTCATGATTGATCCTTATCAGATAGCAGAATCACGTGTGCTAGGAGCCGATTGTATCCTGCTAATTGTTGCAGCCTTGCAACATTCGCAATTAAAAGAGCTTGCGGCTTATGCGAAAGAGATATCAATCGATATACTGGTTGAAGTTCATAACCGTGAAGAGCTGGAACTGGCTCTGGAGTTGGAGACCGAACTCATCGGAGTGAATAACAGAAACCTGCACACCTTCGAGACCAGCCTGGACACAACCCTGGAGCTGGCGAAGCATACTCCTGCAGACCGACTGATTATTACCGAGAGCGGCATTCACACCACGGAAGATGTGCAATTGATGATGCACAACAACATATTCGGTTTCCTGGTTGGCGAATCCTTCATGCGAGCCCCGGAACCTGGTGCCAAGCTTGAGGAATTGTTTGCCGGACATGATTGAAGCTGAAGAATCCACGAAAACTCTCAAACCCCCTCCCAGCAAGAAAGGTCTGGCGCGTCTGATTGCCGCTGCAGGCTACTCGGCCGCGGGTATTCGCGCCGCATTCAAGAGCGAAGAAGCCGTGCGCATGGAAATAGCGGCATTCATGGTATTGGCGCCACTGGGCCTGTGGTTGGGAGATGGTGCGATAGAGAAGGTATTGCTGGTGAGCTGCCTGGTGTTCGTTATCGTGGTGGAGCTGCTGAATACCGGCATCGAGAAAGTCGTAGATCGGGTAGGCAAGGATTACCACGAGCTGTCACGAGTAGCGAAAGACATCGGATCCGCCGCCGTGTTCATCTCGCTGGGACTGGTGATATTCACCTGGGCAATGCTTTTGGTGCTTTTCTGAAACAACGCTGCAGCTGCTCCAGAGCACGCCTCGAAAATTCTTCCTTTCCTGCGAGTGCTCTATGTACGCATGTGTACACCTGCGCGCTCTCCAGTCAGGAAAACTTCCGAGGCGCACTCCGGAACACCCTCGCTTCGAAGACTTTTTCTGATTGGGTTGTAATTGCTACTTGGGGATTATCGGGTTCCGAAGACCACGATCGTCTTGCCCGATACCGAGATCAGTTCCTGCTCTTCCAGTGTCTTTAAGACCCTGCCTGCCATCTCCCGTGAACAGTTCACGATACGACCGATTTCCTGACGGGTGATCTTGATCTGCATGCCATCCGGGTGGGTCATGGCATCGGGTTGTTTGCTGAGATCGATCAGGGTACGTGCGATACGGCCGGTCACGTCATAGAAGGCAAGGTCGCCCACCTTGCGCGTGGTGTTGCGCAGGCGGCTGGCCATCTGCTGACCGATGGTGAAAACGATCTCGGGATGGGAGCGAATATAGGAATTGAAGTTTGTGTAACTGATCTCCGCGATCTCACAGGCCGTACGCGCGCGGCACCATGCGCTACGTTCTTCCGATTGCTCGAACAGGCCCATCTCGCCAAAGAAGTCACCGGGGTTCAGGTAGGCAATTACGACTTCCTTGCCATCGTCGTCTTCCAGGATAACCGACACAGATCCTTTTATTATGTAGTACAGCGTGTCGCACTGATCACCTTCGTAGATGATAGTGGCGCGGTTTGGATAGCGTTTTCTATGACAGTGCGATAGAAAATTATCCAGATCTTCGATGTGTGGCGTGATTGCCATGAGCGCCATGGGTGTAGCTCCTTCAGTCCATTGGTGAAATGTATATCACATTTTTGGGTGGATTGTGAGATGCCTGTCACACTTAAATCTCTGGGCGGCCTGCGATTTTTGGGGCTTCGCGGCTAGTCTAAGGTCCTTCAAGCAGCTTCAGGAATCGTGTCGAGGCTCTGATTGTGCGATTGTTTGTTGTGCCTATCTGAAGGCTGTGGTCACGTTGGGGCAGGAGGAGCTTTGTTGCTAACGGTCTATTCCCCTCCTGCCCGACACTCTGAACACTGGTTGGCATTACGTTGTTTGCTGGATTGGTTTCCTCTTCGATCGGAAGTGCGGAAGTGCAGAGGTTAGGAAGTATGGAAGCACAAAGAGAGCTCTGATGTCTGGGCTTTCACTGACCAAGCGGCTGTGGGGAGGCAGGGTTTCCGACCCGCCAGTCAAGGCCAGAAAATGGGGACCCAGGATGGGCGCCGAGCCGGCGGGACGGGAACCCTGCCTCCCCGCAGTCGCGCTCAAGGGCTCTGATTTACATCGCCACATAAACTATGCAATGGCTTCATGCGAGAAATCAGCGAAGAACCTATCCCAATCAATCAAGTGAACCATGTTGAGCGCGTGGAATTGTGCTAATTTAGCCCACCCGCGGCCCCTTTGACACGATGTACGTGAATCAGTGTGCAGGTGATCGAAGCGCAGGCAGCAGGAAAATTAATTGAATCAGCAGGCATTAGAGGGCGAATTGGCGCTATGAAAGGAAGAATCAAGTGGGTAGAGAATGTCATGTTTGTCGCGGAGTCGGGCACGGGCCATGGCATCGTGCTGGATGGCGCGCCAGAGAGTGGCGGCAAGAATCTGGGCATGCGCCCGATGGAACTGGTTGCCCTCGGTGTTGGTAGTTGCTCCTCCTATGACGTGGTTACGATCCTGAAGAAGGCTCGCCAGGAAGTCACCAGCTGTGAGGCCGAGATTGATGCAACCCGTGTGGACGGTACGCCGGCGGTTTTCGAATCCATTCACCTGCATTTCAAGGTGGCCGGCAAGGACCTGAGTGAGAAGCAGGTTGAGCGGGCAATCGAGCTGTCTGCCGAGAAGTACTGCTCAGCCTCTATCATGCTGAAGAATGCCGGGGTGAAGATTACCCACGACTACGAGATTGTTGCCGACTGATTCGGGCTGGAACAAGCTCAGATGTGGTAGGTGGACTTCTTCATGACCTGGGACATGGTGGTCATGGCCTGCTTGAACGGTGCGGGCAGGGGTGCGCCACCGGCCGCGGTGGCGGTTTCGCCGTGTTGCCGCTCGTCGATAATCATCTGCGCCAGCACAGCCTTGCTCTTCTCGTCTTGCTCGGGAAGGCGGTTCATATGCTCTTGCAGGTGATCACACACCTGGCGTTCGGTCTCGGCGACGAAACCGAGGCTCCATTTGTCACCCGCCAGTCCGGCCAGTGCACCCATGCCGAATGACAGACCATACCAGAGGGGATTCAGGATGCTGGGCCGACTGTCCAACTCGTTAAGGCGCTGCTCACACCAGGCCAGGTGGTCCACCTCTTCTGCGGCGGCGTGTTCCATGGCTTCCCTGACTTGATCCAGCCTGGCGGTGCTCGCCTGTCCGGCGTAGAGCGCCTGGGCGCAGACCTCACCAGTGTGATTGATGCGCATCAGGCCAGCGGCGTGGCGCTTCTCTTCCTTGCTCATATCCTGCTCGACCACTTTGCGTGCCGGAGTTTCCCGTTCGGCGTGTGACGCGCCGGGAACACAGGTACGCAAGGCCTGGTCGAATTGAAGCAGGCACTGGTCGATGAAGGTCAGGGGTGAGCGACTCATTCAGCTATTCTCCCGCGAGATGGCGCGGTGGGCAATATCCTTGCGGTAATACATCTTGTCCCAGCTGATCTTGCTAACGAGGTCATAGGCGGCGGCCTGTGCGGCAGACACCGAGTCGCCAAGCGCGGTTGCGCAAAGCACCCGGCCGCCGTTGGTGACCACATGGCCGCCGACAATAGAGGTGCCAGCATGGAATATCTTGCCCACATCGGAGAGCGCCGTGTCCAGCCCTGAAATGGGCAGGCCTTTATCATAGTTCTCCGGATAGCCTCCCGCTGCCAGCACGACCCCGACAGCAGGACGTTCATCCCATTGCGCCGTCTTGCTGTCCAATTTGCCGGCCACGGCGGCGAGGCAGAGTTCTGCCAGGTTTGAGCGTAGCCTGAGCATGACCGGTTGTGCTTCCGGATCGCCGAATCGGCAATTGAATTCCACCACCGAAGGCTGGCCATCGGGGGAGATCATGAGCCCGGCATAAAGAAAGCCGGTATAGGGATGGCCGTCGCTGGCCATGCCCGCCACTGTGGGCTCAATGACCTGATCCATGATGCGCTGGTATACCTCGTCGGTGACTACCGGGGCAGGGGAATAGGCGCCCATGCCGCCCGTGTTGGGTCCCGTGTCGCCGTCATCCCTGGCCTTGTGGTCCTGGGAAGTGGCCATGGGCAGGATGTGCTTCCCGTCCACCATGGCGATGAAGCTGGCTTCCTCACCCACGAGGAATTCCTCGATAACGACCCGGTGCCCGGCCTCGCCGAATCTGTTACCGGAGAGCATGTCTTCCACGGAGCCGATTGCTTCCGCTTCGGTCTGGGCCACGATCACGCCCTTGCCTGCTGCGAGGCCATCGGCCTTGATGACAATCGGCGCACCATTCGCCTTGATGTAGTCGATAGCCGCCGCGACATCGGTAAAAGTCTGATAGGCGGCAGTAGGTATATTGTGTTTCTTTAGGAAGTCTTTGGAAAACGCCTTGGAGCCTTCCAGCTGTGCGGCCCCCTTTGAAGGACCGAAACAGGCGAGATTGCGTTCCCTGAAGTAGTCCACCACGCCGTCTACAAGAGGCGCCTCAGGTCCCACAATAGTAAGAGCTACCGATTCCGCCAGTGCAAACTCCGCCAGCGCCGCAAACTCATTCACTCCGATAGCCACATTCTCCAGCTTGGGCTCCATCGCCGTGCCTGCATTCCCCGGCGCAACGAAGACCTTCTCCACCGAATCCGCCTGCGCACAACGCCAGGCCAGTGCATGCTCGCGCCCACCGCTTCCAATAATCAATACTTTCATCTAAAGATTCACTTCCAAAAGAATTTACAGCCACGAAAGTGGCATCGAAATATCAGTCTCATGAAAATTGTCATATTTGGCCGAAATCGAGGCGCAACCGCACGCAGATTTCGAGCGTACACGCCAGTACGTGATAAATCGAGTACGGCAGCAACGAAGAGTTCGGCCAAATAGGGCGATTTAGTGCCTGAAATGACGGATGCCAGTGAATACCATTGCCATGTCATTTTCATCTGCTGCGGCGATGACCTCGTCATCCCGCATGGATCCACCGGGCTCTATCACCGCGGTAATTCCGGCCTCAGCTGCCGCATCGATCCCATCCCTGAACGGGAAGAATGCATCCGATGCCATCACCGAACCTGCAACCTGCAGGTTTTCATCGGCCGCCTTGATACCAGCAATCCTGGCACTGTAGACACGGCTCATCTGTCCCGCGCCGATACCGATGGTCTGGTTGTCCTTGCAATAGACAATGGCATTGGATTTCACGTACTGGCACACGTTCCAGGCAAACAGCAGGTCACGAATCTCGTCTTCCGTGGGCTGGCGTCTGGTGACCACTTTCAGGTCGGCTGCGCTGATTTCGTGAATGTCACGGTCCTGCACCAGGAGTCCACCATTGACTCGTTTGAAGTCCAGCGCGGCCTCTCGTTGCTCGGGCCATTGGCCACAGCTGAGTACCCGCACATTCTTCTTGTCAGCGGTAATAGCCAGGGCTTCCGGGGACACGGATGGGGCGATGATCACTTCCGAGAACTGTTTCTCGGTGATTGCTTTCGCAGTCTCCGCGTCCAGTTCCCGGTTGAAGGCGATGATGCCGCCAAATGCCGAAGTGGGGTCCGTCTGGAAGGCGCGTTCGTAAGCCTCACGGATTGTTGCCGCGATCGCGACCCCGCAGGGGTTGGCGTGTTTGACGATGACACAGGCGGGCTCGCTGAAGCACTTCACACATTCCAGCGCCGCATCGGTGTCGGCGATATTGTTGTAGGACAGCTCCTTGCCCTGGTGCTGCACCGCGGTACTGATGGAGGCTTCGCTGCAGTTCTTCTCTACGTAGAAAGCCGCCTGCTGGTGGGGATTTTCCCCGTAGCGCATATCCTGCTGCTTGATGAACTGGGTATTGAAGGTGCGGGAGAAATCCTCGACCTTGCCTTCCTCCTGGTTCAGCCTGGCCCCCAGATAGTTGGCGATGGCGCCGTCGTAGGCCGCCGTGTGCTCGTAGGTCTTCACGGCCAGATCGAAACGGGTTGCCTGGTCCAGGCTACAGCCGTTGTTCTTTAGTTGCTCAATGATTCCATCGTAGTCCGCAGGATTGACCACCACCCCCACGAAGCGGTTGTTCTTGGCGGCCGCACGCAGCATCGTGGGTCCGCCGATATCGATATTCTCAATGGCCGTGGGCAGGTCGCAGTCTGGCTTGGCGACAGTAGCCTCGAAGGGGTAGAGGTTGACTACTACCAGGTCGATGGGTGGAATCCCGTGCGCTTCCATGACAGCCTGGTCGATGTCGCGGCGGGCGAGGATGCCGCCATGCACCTTCGGATGCAGGGTCTTCACCCGGCCATCCATCATTTCGGGAAAGCCGGTGTAATCAGAGATCTCGATGGCGGGAATGCCTTCATCCTTGAGCAGGCGATAGGTGCCGCCGGTGGAGAGGATCTCAATGTTAAGTTCGTGGAGGGATTTAGCAAATGCAGCAATGCCGGTCTTGTCGGATACGCTGATCAGCGCCCGACTGACGGCTACAGAATTACCTGAGCTCATAAGTTCCTGCTGTGTGACTGGTTACAAGATGTGGCGGTTGGCGGGAACAACCCTTACAACATGCCGTAGTTTTTCAATTTTGTGCGCAAGGTGCCGCGGTTAAGGCCCAGCATAATCGAAGCCTTACTCTGGTTGTTTCCTGTGTAGCGCATGACTGCTTCCAGCAGCGGTGCCTCGACTTCTGACATCACCATCTGATGCAAATCGGAAACCGGCTCATCTTCCAGGTTCTGAAAAAAGCGTCGTAGCGATTTCTCAACGGCACTACGTAGAGTGCTTTCTTGTTGTGGCAGTGTTTCCCGTTGTTCCAGTAAGGAAAGACTGGAAAAGTTAGCGGCTTGGTCCAGCTTGTTCATGCGGCGATGGCTCCCTCACTTTGAGTACTCAGATAATCAAAGTAGTGTCGTATTTGTTGTAATTGTCTCGTGCCAGATTCAATCGAATTAAAAGTAGCCAGGAACTCACGCGCCCCTGGCAGATCCTTCACATAGCCCACTACGTGTTTACGGGCATGCCACACACCTTTCAAATCACCGTCTACAGAATCGCTGTAGAAGTGATGCAACTTTTCCAGGTGTGATTGAATTACTTTACTGCGCGCAGCCAGGGAGGTTTCGGCTGGCGTTTTACCTGTGGCCAGGTAGTGTTCGATTTCCCTGAATATCCAGGGACGGCCCTGGGCGGCGCGGCCGATCATCAGGCCATCGGCGCCGGTGTGCGCCAGGACATGGGCGGCCTTGAGTGGAGAGTCGATGTCTCCATTGGCGATTACCGGGATTCCGACATTCTGCTTAATGCTGGCGATGGTGTCGTACTCTGCTTCGCCCTTGAAGCGACAGGCTCGAGTGCGTCCATGGACAGTCAGCAATTGAACACCTTCATTTTCAGCGATGCGTGCCACCTCTATGCCATTGCGTGTGTCGGGACACCAGCCGGTCCGGATCTTCAGGGTTACTGGCACATCGACACTGCCAACGACTGCCTCAAGAATTTGCTGCACTAATCTGGTGTCTTTTAACAGCGCTGATCCGGCAGCCTTCTTCAGGACCTTCTTGGCGGGACATCCCATATTGATATCGATAGCGTCGGCACCGAGAGCGACATTCAGTCGCGCGGCTTCGCTCATCATCGCAGGGTCGGAGCCGGCGATCTGAACGACTTGTGGGCCGCAGATATCTGGGCGAACTTGCTTCAGTCGGTTGCGCTTGTTCTGCCACAGTTCCTTGTTGCAGGTGAGCATCTCACCGATGGTCAGGCCGGCACCTTGTTGGCTGCAGATTTCGCGAAAGGGTGTGTCACTGACTCCAACCATCGGCGCTAGGAACAAATTGTTTTTAAGTTCGTACGGACCGATCCGTTGCATTGCTGGTTGCCAGTTGTTTTTCAGGGCCGCTAATGATAGCGGGGAGAATTGTGGAGTTAAAGACTTGACATGCAGAGAGCTGCATTATTTTTAGAACGAATGAGAGAAATGTTATATCACTTCGGGCTCTGGATGGAGGCTGCCACAGGAAGTGAGTTGAAAGGTGACAAAAAAGTGTAGGCTGTTAATTCCCCGGTGGGCCTGTGTCCGCGCAGATGTTGCCAGCTTGTTCCAGAATCCCGGGTATCACCAGCAACCGGAGAGAGCTTCAAGGAAGCCGGAAGGCCATGGTGTAGTTCACAGCATCACCACCGGGGTCGATTATTTCCATGGTCACCTGTACAGGAGTCATCACCGGCATCAGTGTCACATCACGCAAGCCCGGGTCCAGATATTCTTCCGGGAAAAACTCCCGAAGAGCGATGAGTTGATTGCTGGCAGAATTGAAGCTCAGAATCATCACAGGAAACGCCTGGGGAAACTGCGCCGTGTTCCTCATCTCAACGGCAACGATCAATGCATCTTCCCGATCCGGATGACTGCGCACTGTGAGGTTGCTGCTGGCGATTGCATCTATATTTGCATAAGCAGGAATCGTGCAGCCTAATTTTGTGCAGAGCCACTGGAACGCAGTGCGAACGAGTGGCTCCTGTGCATAGCGGTCAATCTCCCGCCAGGCGTACTGTCCTGCCAGTGTCGCACCCAGTACAAGGCATAGAATGGCCAGTACAATATTCCTGCCCCAGGAACGAGGCATGCCAGCTATCAGTTCCACGGGAGGTGTCATGCTGCCCAGAGCCTGCAGGTGCTCCCGCGGGATTGCTTCCAGGGCATCATCGTCCTGGTATTGGGCCTGTCGCGCCCTGGCGCGTATCGCTTCTGTGGAAGTGTCGACTTCCTCCGCAGCCTCGCCTTGCTCAATCTCAACGGTCTCTGCTGCAGTGTCCTTGCCCAATATGGGTTCGCTGGCCAAGTCGTCGATTGTAGCGGTCCCGACTTGAGACCCGGCAATGCTATCGATTTCATGCGGTGCCTCAAGGTTGCCGATATCCAGGTCGATGGGCGTTTCACCAGCATCGAATCCCGGACCATTCTCTATAGACTGAGCAAACTCGTCCTCGGCGATGGCTGCATTGAATTCTTCCGCGAGAGGCTCGGCATCATCCGGATCACCCCGGGGCGCTTCAGCAAGAAACGGCTGCGGCTCTTCACGCTGGAACGGCTGCGGCTCTTCACGCTGGAACTGCTGAGGCTCTTCACCCGGGAACTGCTGAGTCTCTTCACCCAGGGACTGCTGAGGCTCTTCATCCAAGGGTCGCTGAAGCTCTTTACTTAAGCCCTGCTCAGGCTCGTCACCTAAACCCTGTTGAGGCGCTGCCGCCTCTTCCCGCCGTGGCTCTACGGCGAAGGACACGGAGAGTGATATTTCTTCAGGCCGGTGGGGTAAGTCCTTGCGAATTGCATCCAGATCGACTGGTCGGGACTCTTCGGCCTCGACTGCTGCGCTCGCTTTAATTGCCGTCACGGAATCGAATTCATCGTCCAGTTCGCCGGCCAGTACGGCTTCTATCTCATCTTCACTGGGTTCTTCATCTGCAAACGACTGCTGCCAGCTTGTGGTGAACATGTCGCCATTGGGATTGTCCATGGCCTTGAGTTCGGCGATGGTCTGCAGGTCCTCGATGCCATCGTATTCCTGTACGTCGTCCAGGCTCTCGTTTACTGCGGCGAAGAATTCCAGGTGGCTGCTTTCGCTGGATTGCTCAACATCCGGTTCTGGCGTCGACGAGGTTGGTGCAAGGTCGTCAGCTTCTGCGAAGCTGGCAGTGGGCGGTTCCTCCGGGACAATGTCAGTAGGGGGTGCATGCACAATGTCATGATCCGGCCGCGAGGTCTCGGGTGTGGCTTCGACCTCCATCGGCGATTCATCAGCAGCAGGGAAGTGGGGCGGTTGCGTGTCCGGCGCCTGAATCTCGGTGTGTTCCTGCAGGGCACTTCGAGTAAGGAAAACTGCCGGATCGAAAAAGTCCTCAGGTGCATTTCCCACAAATACAGATTCATGTTCGGCGGAATCTGCAGCATCTTCCGTGAGGAAGTTTTCTTCGGCCTGGAACACCGTGAGGCAGGCGCCGCAGCGAACCTTGCCTGCAGCCAGTTCCAGTACTCGAGGATCAGTATTGAAAGTGGATTCACAGCGTGGGCATTGAGTGACCTGAAATGCCATGGTGGGTAAGTAGAGAGAAGCTTCCGCGCTTGGGGATCAAAGATGTAGAGATTGTAGGTGAGATGGGGAGAGGTTGATAGTGTTCAGCTCAGGGTGCTCTAGTCGCGACGAGTTCCGGAGAGTCGAACCCAGTCACCCTCCGTGACTTCCCGGTCCATGTCGAACCAACGTCTATAACTGGCGATGAGAGCCTCGGCCTGGTCCAGCAGAATACCGGATAACACCAGGCTGCCGCCCGGCTTCACCAGCTCCGCAAGGTGATCCGCCAGTTCATGCAGCGGCTCTGCGAGGATATTGGCCAGCAATATGTCTGCCTTCACCGCAGGTAACGCATCGGGCAGGTAGGCGGTCAGTTGCCCGCTGGCGATATTGTTGCGATGGCTATTATCCACCGTGGCGGCAATGGCCTGGGCATCGTTGTCAACGGCGTGAACCGTTCGTGCGCCGAGAAGAGCGGCGGCAATGCCCAGTACGCCCGATCCGCAGCCGTAATCGACTACTTCCTTGCCTGCCATGGGCGTGGCGGCGAGCCAGCGCAGGCAGAGTGCCGTTGTGGCATGGGTTCCGCTGCCGAAGGCCAAGCCAGGGTCGAGCATGATGTTGACGGCAGCAGGGTCTGGCGGTTCCTGCCAACTTGGGCATATCCACAGGTTCTCACCGTATTGCATGGCCTGGAAGCTATCCATCCAGCTTCGTTCCCAGTCCTGGTCAGCCACATCTTCAACAGTGATCTGGTCCCGATTCAATACGGCAGGCTGGAAGCGTAACAGGGCGACAAGTGAGTCGAGGTCCTGCTCCTCGGCAAACAACGCGACCAGTTTAACGCTGTCCCATAATGGTGTTGCACCTGGCTCCTTTTGGAAGATCGGCTGATCCTTGTCATCGAGCAGGGTGATAGAGAGGGCGCCCTGGTCTAACAACAGGGATTCCAGCTCAGCACAATCCGCAGACCGGGTCTGGATGGCTATTTGCTTCCACATAGGATTTGGATATTGAGGATATTGAGGATATTGAGGATATTGTGGATATTGAGATAGAGGCTTGGTATCAGTATTCAGGATCTGAGCTTGAGCTTCTGTTCCAGGTAATGAATATTCACACCACCTTTCTGGAATTCCGCATCCCTTACGAGGTCCTTGTGCAGGGGGATATTGCTGCGTATGCCGTCTATCAGCATCTCATCCAGGGCGATCTCCATGCGCGTCAATGCCTGTTCACGGTCCATGCCATAGCTAATCAACTTGGCAATGAGTGAATCATAGTATGGCGGTACCTTATAGCCACTGTAGAGATGAGAGTCCACCCGGATGCCCGGTCCTCCGGGAGCATGAAACATCTTCACCTCGCCCGGGCTGGGCAGGAAGGTATTGGGATCCTCGGCATTAATGCGGCATTCGAAAGCATGGCCGGTGATGCGGATATCTTCCTGCCTGATCGACAGCGGTTGTCCACCGGCTATCAGCAATTGTTCTTTCACGATGTCGACTCCCGTAACCATTTCGGTTACCGGGTGCTCCACCTGGACCCGGGTATTCATCTCAATGAAATAGAAGCGCTCGTCTTCATAGAGGAACTCAAGCGTACCGGCACCACGGTAGTTCAGGTTTTCAC
Source organism: Pseudomonadota bacterium (assembly GCA_027621405.1). GTDB lineage: Bacteria > Pseudomonadota > Gammaproteobacteria > Pseudomonadales > Pseudohongiellaceae > UBA9145. Next base: position 42,049 of record JAQCBT010000023.1, read on the forward strand.
AGGCCTTGATACAGGTCTCCCAGACCTCTTTGCGCACCGCATCCGGAATGCCGGGTGCGGGTGCCTCTTCGATGACCTTCTGATGCCTGCGCTGCAGCGAGCAATCGCGATCACCAAGGCAGATGGCGTTGCCCTTGCCGTCGCCGATTACCTGAATCTCCACATGTCGCGGGTTCTCGAGGAATTTTTCCAGGTACACGGTGCCGTCGCCGAAAAATGACTTGGCCTCGGTCTGGGTGACATAGATCGCCTTGAGCAGGGCGGCTTCATTGTGCACAACCCGCATACCGCGACCACCGCCACCGGCAGCCGCCTTGATAATGACCGGATATCCAATTTCCTTGGCCAGGGACAGGGTACGTTCCTTGTTGTCATCCAGTGGGCCATTGGAGCCAGGGACGGTAGGTACACCCGCCTCTCGCATCACTTCGATAGCCGATACCTTGTCGCCCATGAGGCGAATGGTCTCGGCCGAGGGGCCGATGAAGATGAAGCCGCTGTTCTCTACCTGTTCGGCAAAGTCCGAATTCTCGGAAAGGAAGCCATAGCCCGGATGCACGGCATCTGCGTCCGTCACCTCCATGGCACTGATGATGGCAGGAATGTTGAGATAGCTTTCGCTGGGGCTGGGAGGGCCCACGCAAACCGATTCATCGGACAGTCGAACATGCATCAGGTCGCGATCAGCTACCGAATGCACAGCCACAGTTTTTATTCCCAGTTCCTTGCACGCACGCAATACACGAAGCGCGATTTCGCCACGATTGGCTATGAGAACCTTATCAAGCATGATTGAAGTACCGGCAGCGAGCGAGTTAGACGATTGTTATGAGAGGTTGATCGAACTCGACGGGTTCACCGTCTTCAATCAGGATAGCTTCCACCACACCGGCGTGATCGGCTTCGATCTGGTTCATCATCTTCATGGCTTCCACGATGCAAACCACGTCGCCTACCTTCACGTGGGTGCCCACTTCAACGAAGGGCGGTGAAGAAGGCGAGGGTGAGCGATAGAAGGTGCCAACCATGGGTGAACTCACGACGTGGCCGCTGGTAGCAGGGGCAGAGGGCTTGTCGTCGCCGGCAACAGGGGCTGCGGCTGCCACCGGGGCCGGCGCCGCTACAACCGGTGCGCTGTAGACGGCTGGTGCGGAGCTGGAGGCGCGACTGATGCGTACGGCTTCCTCGCCTTCCTTGATTTCGATCTCGGCAATGTCCGAGGCTTCCAGTAGCTCGATTAGCTTTTTAACTTTTCTGATATCCATGGGATTTCCGTTGTTTGCCTGATTAGTTCTGCAACTGTTTGAAAGCGGCCTGTAAAGCCAGTTCGTAACCCTGTGCGCCCAGCCCAACGATGCTGCCAATGGCGATGTCGGCGAAGTAGGATTTGTGCCTGAATTCTTCGCGCTTGTGCAGGTTGGATAGATGCACTTCGATAAAGGGTATCTCGGCAGCGAGTATGGCGTCCCTGATGGCGATGCTGGTGTGAGTGAAACCACCGAAATTCACCAGCATGAAGGCCGTACCATCGGTGCGGGCCTGGTGCAGGCGATCGATCAGTTCGCTCTCGCTGTTGCTCTGCAGGGTATGGAACTCGTGGCCGGCCGCCGTGCACTGCTGTGCCAGGCGCTGGTTGATGTCTGCAAGGGTGTCTGAGCCGTATATATGGGGTTCGCGGTGTCCCAGCAGGTTCAGGTTGGGGCCATGTAACGCGAGAATGCTCGCCATGCTGTTAGTCCTGTATGTTCTTCTTCGAGAAGCCGGTATAGAGTCCGGCAAAATAAGAGAAACACTGAAAATGGGCCATTTACCGCCCAATAGCAAATTTTGCCGGCATTTTCTCAGAATATAACCGACATTTCACCCATTTTCGGGTCAATTTTAAGGCTATCAGGGAGTGAGGGGGTAACTTACCCGCTGTGGTGGGTAGCAGAAACCCCAGTCTGCGCAGCCCTGGTACTCGATGACCAGAGCGGCCTGGGGGCCGGGTACCGTTGGCAGGCTGAGCTCGGCGACCACCTGCTCATAGTATGCTTCGATGTCTCCGAAAAATTGGTCAGTCTTCTTGAGGCCATCGGGCAGGGTCACGTCGGCTTCCAGCAGTTCGCCATTCTCGCGCTGCTGCAGGGAGAAGCTGAATGCGTGTCGATACAGGTAGTGACCGGGAGCGAGATTCCAGCTGACCTTGTATCGGCCTGGGCTGGTGGTACTTACGAAGAACGGAAAAGCCTCTTCCAGAGCCAGGGGTTGGGGCTGGGCCGAGGGATTGGCCAGGCTGGAGAATGAAGGAGGCTGGGCAGCAGCCGTTTGCAGCAACAGGCCTGCCAGCAGCCACAGAGCACAGGCTCCTGCGACGCCGGTGCGAATATGGCTGGAGAAGTGCATGAAAATCGTTGAGGTCGATTTGCCATTCATATCAATGGGACCGCTGGCTGTGGGAAAAAGTTTCCCATCATGGTTTAGCCTTGCCAGCGATCGAAGACCAGGCAGGCGTTGGTGCCGCCAAACCCGAAGCTATTGGACATGATGCGATTGAGAGTCACGTCGTCCTGGCGTTCCAGGGCAATGGGCATGCCCACCGCTTCCTCGTCCAGGTTTTCGATGTTGGCCGAGGCGGCGATGAAATTGTTTTCCATCATCAGCAGGGCGTAGATCGCTTCCTGGGCTCCGGCTGCGCCCAGTGAATGGCCGCTCAGGGACTTGGTGGAATTGATCGTGGGAATATCATCGCCGAACACTTCGCGAATCGCCTTCAACTCCGAGACATCACCGGCCGGTGTGCTGGTGCCGTGGGTATTGATGTAGTCGACGCGGCCCGGGAGATCGCCCTTGGCCATGCGCATGGCCCGTGCGCCACCCTCACCAGAAGGAGCGACCATGTCATAGCCGTCCGAGGTGGCCGCGTAACCGGTCAGCTCTGCATAGATTTTTGCACCGCGGGCCTGGGCGTGCTCCAGGGATTCGATCACCAGCATGGCACCGCCGCCGGCAATCACGAAACCATCGCGATTGGCGTCGAATGCCCTTGAGGCTTTTTCCGGCGTATCGTTGTACTTCGTGGACAGTGCGCCCATAGCATCAAACAAATGGGACATTGACCAGTGTTCAGATTCGCCACCGCCGGCGAAGACGATGTCCTGTTTGCCCATCTGGATTAATTCTGCGGCGTTGCCTATACAGTGAGCACTGGTGGCGCAGGCGGAGGAGATGGAGTAATTCACTCCCTTGATCTTGAACGGCGTGCACAGGCAGGCTGAGACGGAACTGCTCATGGTACGTGGTACGCGGTAGGGACCAACCCGGCGCAAACCTTTCTCGCGCATGATGTCGTTGGCCTCCAATTGATCCTCGGGTGAACCGCCGCCGGAGCCTGCCACGAGACCGATGCGCTCATTGGAAATTTCGTCCAGTCCGAGGCCGGCGTCCTCTATCGCTTCCTTCATGGACAGGTAGGCATAGGCTGAGGCCTGACCCATGAAGCGATGAATCTTGCGGTCGATCAGCTCTTCGGTGTTCAGATGTACCGAACCGCTGATGTGGCTACGCATGCCGATATCCGCGTAGGACTGATTGAAGCGTATGCCGCTTCGTCCCTGCTTCAGGGAATCCAGAACTTCACTGGCATTGTTTCCGAGGCAGGAAACGATTCCCATTCCTGTGACTACGACCCGTTTCATATTTTTCTCAGCGTTAGACTCTGGTGGAGCTAAAGTGGTGGATCAGAACTTCTGCTCCGGTGTGAACAGCCCGACTTTGAGCGCCTTGGTGGTATAGATTACACGCCCATCAACTGCCACTGTACCATCGGCGATGCCCATCACCAGCTTGCGATCGATCACCCGGCTGATGTCCAGCTCATAGGTCACCTTCTTGGCATGCGGGAGGATTTCTCCGGTGAACTTTACTTCTCCCGAGCCGAGGGCGCGACCCTTGCCGGGGAAACCGCTCCAGCCGAGGAAAAACCCGACCAGTTGCCAGAGGGCGTCGAGGCCCAGGCAGCCGGGCATGACCGGGTCACCGGGAAAGTGGCAGGCGAAGAACCACAGATCGGGCTTGATATCGAGTTCGGCGACAACCTTGCCCCGGCCATACTCGCCGCCGTCGGCAGTGATTTCCGTGATGCGGTCCAGCATCAACATGTTGTCCACGGGCAGCTTCGCATTGCCGGGGCCGAACAATCTGCCGTAACCACACTCTACGAGTTCGTCGAATTCGTACGAACCCTTTGGTGTGAAAAAATCATTCCTTTCTTTCATAGCGTCCTGTAGAACCTGTATCTACAAGGGCAGGGAGTTTATCGTCATATAAGCAAATAATCGACCGAAATTGGTCCGTTGGCAGGGTCACGGGATATTCGGAGAATGGACGAATGAGCACCGGGCCCCGGGCCGTCTTTATTCCTGTCACAGATAATTTGGTACCATTGCCGCCTCATTCAGCTGGTGTCAATTATGCTCTATCCGCTCATTCTGGCCGGTGGCGTGGGAACGCGCTTATGGCCAATGTCCCGGGCATCGCTCCCCAAGCAATTTATCGATCTGCTGCCAGGGCAGGGCTCCCTGTTCCAGGCCACCCTGGATCGCCTGCAGGGTCTGGCGGATTGCGCGGCCCCTACTATCGTCTGTAATGCTGACCATCGATTCCTGGTGGCGGAACAATTGCGCCTCGCCGGTAAGGAGGATGCCCGCATCCTGCTGGAACCCTGTGGGCGAAACACTGCTCCGGCCATCGCTATCGCAGCCCTGGCGATACGGGACGTCGATCCGGACGCTACTCTGCTGGTGCTGCCGGCCGATCATCTGATAGCCGACACCGACAGTTTCCTCGAAGCGGTGAGCGTTGCTAGTCATCTCTCCGTTGAGAACTATCTGGTTACCTTTGGAATAGTGCCAGATGTCCCAGAAACAGGGTATGGTTACATAAAGCGTGGCGAAGAATTGCCTGATTGTCCAGGATTCAGGGTGGATCGATTCGTCGAGAAACCTGATGCTGGCACGGCTAAATCGTACCTCGATGCTGGAGATTTCTACTGGAATAGCGGCATGTTCCTGTTCCGGGCTGATCGTTATCTGAAAGAGCTGGAAACCCACGCCGGCGATATTTACGATTGCTGCCTGCAAGCCCATCACAACATCAGCAAGGGCGATGATTTCCTGGCCATTCCCGAGAAAGAATTCGCGGCGTGTCGCAGCGACTCCATTGATTATGCGGTGATGGAGAAAACCAGTGAGGCGGCGATTGTTCCCCTCGACGCGGGCTGGAGTGATCTCGGTTCCTGGGAGGCGCTCTGGCAGGCCCAGAAGCAGGACGAAGCCGGTAATATAATCAGTGGCGATGTGCTCACGGAATCTGTGACTGACTGTTACATCAGTGCGAAGACGCGACTGGTTGCGGTCCTGGGGCTAAAGGATACCGTCATCGTCGAGAGTGGCGACGCCGTGTTGGTGGCAGACAAGTCTCGCAGCCAGGATGTGAAGAGGCTCGCTGACGTCCTGGCGGCGCAAAATCGCAAGGAGATTGAGCATCCGCCACTGGTACGGCGACCCTGGGGTACCTTCGAATCATTGGGCGCAGGCGATGGCTACCAGGTTAAACACATCGTGGTGAACCCCGGTGCAGCGATCTCGCTACAGCGCCACCAGCACCGATCCGAACACTGGACGGTAATTCGGGGCCAGGCCTTGATTCACTGTGACGGCAAGGAATTTGCATTGGATATCAACGAATCAACGTTCATTCCCCAGGGCAGTAAACACAGGCTGAGCAACAGGGGAGCCGACCCGGTGGAAATCGTCGAAGTCCAGGTCGGTAGCTATCTCGGAGAAGACGATATCGAGCGCTTCGAAGATCTATATGGCCGTTGATTGAGCCAAACTCATCAAACCCAGTGGAAACAATATGACTGTTATCAAGAAGTGCCTCTTCCCTGCCGCAGGCTATGGAACCCGGTTCCTGCCAGCCACCAAGGCCATGCCGAAAGAAATGTTGCCGATCGTGACCAAGCCCCTCATCCAATATGGTGTCGAGGAGGCTATGGAGGCAGGTATCACCGATATGGCAATCGTGACTGGCCGGGGCAAGCGAGCTTTGGAAGATCACTTCGATATCAGCTACGAACTGGAGCATCAGATAGCCGGTTCCGACAAGGAGAGTCTACTGAGCGGAACCCGTGAAGTGATGGAACAATGCAATTTCTCTTACACCCGCCAGGTGGAGATGAAAGGCCTGGGCCACGCAATACTGGTGGGTGGGCGCCTGATCGGCCCCGAACCATTCGCCGTGATACTGGCTGACGACTACTGCGTCACCGAGAGTGGAGATGGTGTGCTAACCCAGATGGTGAAACTTTATGCACAATATCAGTGCAGTATCGTGGCCATCGAGGAAGTGCCAAAGGATGAAACCTATAAGTACGGAGTAATCGAGGGCACTGAAGAGGCAGAAGGGATTTTCCGCATCAGCAATATGGTGGAGAAGCCCGCGCCGGAGGATGCCCCCAGCAATCTTGCCATCATTGGTCGTTACATCCTGACCCCGGATATATTCCAGATCATCGAAGAAACCCCACCGGGCAAGAATGGCGAGATGCAGATCACCGATGCCCTGCTCGCACAAGCCAAACAGGGCAGGGTAATAGGCTACAAGTTCAGGGGTCGGCGCTTCGACTGCGGCAGTGTGGCCGGATTTATCGATGCCACGAACTACACCTATCAAAAGGAACAGGAACAGGCAAAGGAATGAAGATCGATATCAGTTGCTTCAAGGCCTACGACATCCGCGGCCGCGTACCCGACCAGCTCAATGAAGACATCGCCTACCGTATCGGTCGCGCTTTTGTGGAATTCCTCAAGCCGAAGACGGTGGCTGTGGGTTATGACATTCGCCTGACCAGTGCTGCTCTGTGTGATGCTCTTACCCGTGGACTCACCGATGGCGGTGCCAATGTGCTGAATATCGGCCAGTGTGGCACCGAAGAAGTGTATTTCGCCACCTCTCACCTGCAGGCCGATGGCGGCATCGTAGTCACCGCCAGCCACAATCCGAAAGACTACAACGGCATGAAGCTGGTGCGCGACAATTCCAAGCCCATAAGTGGTGATACTGGACTCAACGACATCCGGGAGATCGCGGAGAGAGGCGAGTTCACAGATCCCGGGGCCAGGGGTTCGGTAGAACAGATAGATACGAAACAGGCTTACGTAGAGCATTTGTTAGGCTATGTGGATCTGGCATCCCTGAAACCCCTGAAGATCGTCAGCAATGCCGGTAATGGTGGTGCGGGACCGATTATCGACCTGCTGGAATCCCATCTGCCATTCGACTTCATCAAAGTGCATCATGAGGCAGACGGCAACTTTCCTAATGGTGTGCCCAATCCCTTGATGGAGGAAAACCGTGCCCCGACTATCCAGGCGATCCGGGCCAGTGAGGCAGACCTGGGCATCGCCTGGGACGGTGATTTCGATCGTTGCTTCTTCTTCGACGAAACCGGCAGGTTTATCGAGGGCTACTACATCGTGGGCTTGCTGGCCCAGGCCTTCCTGGAGAAGAATCCGGGAGCCAGGGTCGTGCATGATCCGAGGCTTACCTGGAATACCATCGAGATCGCCGGACAGTTTGGAGGCGAAGCGATTCGTTGCAAGACTGGCCATGCCTTCATCAAGGAGCGTATGCGGGCAGAAGACGCCATGTATGGTGGTGAGATGAGTGCCCATCATTACTTCAAGGATTTCTTTTATTGCGACAGTGGTATGGTGCCGTGGTTGCTGGTGGTGGAGATGATGTCAAAGAGTGGCAAACCAATGTCCGAACTGGTGGACGAACGCATGGCGGCTTTCCCGGCCAGTGGCGAGATCAACAGCAGCATAGAAGACCCTGCCGCACTGATCCGTGAAGTTGAGGCACGCTACGCCGCCGAGGCCACTGATGTCGATCACACCGATGGCCTGTCGGTGGAGTTTGCCGACTGGCGCTTCAACCTGCGCATGTCCAACACAGAACCCGTGGTGCGACTCAATGTGGAATCCAGGAAGGATGTTGCACTGATGCGGGAGAAGACCAGCGAACTGTTGGAGATGATCCGCAATCATTAAATTGCCGGATAGTGCCACTTGCTGAGTAGCAGTTTATCGCTTGAGGTGGGTTGGCAACGGGTGAAGACAATGGCCGTATACTGGCATCCACTGCGGGCAACTGGGTGCTCCTTTCGTCGCTGTCTCGTTCCCGATATATTGTGTGTAGACAGCATAGACAATAGACTGCTTCAAAAAAATCTAGCTGAGGAAGAATTGTGTCTGACCTGACCTGGGATGAGTTTCAACGTGTGCAGCTGCGCGCCGGTACCATAATTGCTGTTGAAGAATTTCCGGAAGCGAGAAAACCTGCCTGGAAATTGCAGGTGGATTTTGGCGATGAGATTGGTGTGCGCAAATCCAGCGCCCAGATCACCGATCTCTATGCGGCAGAAGACCTGATAGGCAAGCAGGTAATGGGAGTGGTGAATTTTCCCCCCAAGCAGATTGGGCCGATCATGTCCGAATGCCTGGTCACCGGCTTCTATCGGGAGGATGGCGCGGTGGTGCTGGCAGTGCCTGATAGCGAAGTACAGAACGGTGCCCGGCTTGGCTAGAGGGCCTCATTCCATAGTTCTTGAAGTCGCAATTCTCGATATCGTACCCGGACACAGCGCTGAATTCGAAGCAGCATTTGCCAGGGCTCAACACATCATCAGCTCCATGCCCGGCTACCTGTCCCATGAATTGCGCAGCTGCCTTGAGGTGGATAATCGCTACATCCTGTTGGTGCGCTGGGAGTCAGTGGAAGCCCACACGGAAGGATTTCGAGGGTCCCCCCAGTACCTCGAGTGGAAGGCCTTGTTGCATCACTTCTATGAGCCGTTTCCGGAAGTACATCACTACCTGCCGGTAGATTTAGGTCCCTTGGGCAATTAGGCTGCCGCCGTCTCCAGTCTCATCTTGTAGCTGTGGTCATCCTCGTCGATGACTGCGAAGCCAATGTGTTGGTGAAATTTCACGGCGGGATTGGTCTTGAGTACGCTCAGTTGGATGGGTAGTCCGGCCTGGCGAGCGTGTTCACGAGCTATCTCAAAAAGCTTGCTGCCAAAACCACGCCGCTGGTAGGCAGGCTCCACGAGAATCATGTCCAGGAACAGGTGATCGGACTTGCTGCTCAGATGCATGCAGGCGATGGCTTGCTGATCCAGCTCGAGAATTGTGAAATTTCGGGCAGGCAGCGAGGTGGTAAAGCCTTCCTTCTGCAGTAATTCCTCCCAGCCCCAGGCGGCATCGATGTGATCCTGCATGGTTTTCTTGAACAGTTGAAACAGCCACGACTCGTCAATGGTCTTGCCGCGCCTGATGCGGGAATTGCTGCTGGCCATTGTCGACGTTGCTTGCATATCTTGTGGCTGCCACATGGTACTCGTTGCCATGGTGCTGCTTAACTCCACTCGGCAATCTGGTCGATCAGGCCTCTGCTGGATTCATCCAGTGCCTGCTTCGCCTCGCTGTCAACAAATGCCTGCATTACCGAATCCGAGAGTTCCTTGCCCAGCTCGACCCCCCACTGGTCAAAGGCATTGATACCCCACAGCACGCTCTGGACATAGACCTTGTGTTCATACAGGGCAATGAGCGATCCCAGGTTATAGGGATTCAGCTCTGCCAGTAACAGGGTGTTGCTGGGTTTGTTGCCGGCATAGTGACGATGGGCTTGCTCGCTATTAGCGCGACCCTGCATCAGGGCCATGCTCTGGCTGAGACAATTGGCCAGCAGTTGCTGGTGTTGCACGGGATCGGCATTGGCATTGCCTCTGGCGAGGGCGATGAAGTCCACCGGAATCAGGTCACTGCCCTGGTGCAGCAACTGGAAGAAGGAGTGTTGGCCGTTGCTGCCTTCGGCACCCCAGATCACGTCGCCGCTGGCGACATCGAGGGGTTCGCCGGCGCTGGTCACCGACTTGCCCAGGCTCTCCATGGAAAGCTGTTGCAGGAACAGGGGAAATTCCCTCAGCCGGTGAGCATAGGGGACAACTGCATTGCTGCGGGCTCCCAGGAAGCCGCCGTACCAGACAGCTAACAGTGCCAGCACAACCGGCATATTTTCCTGCAGGGCTGCCTGCCGGAAATGCTCGTCCATGGCATGGGCACCTGCCAGCAGAGACTGAAAGTTCTTCATGCCGATGGCCAGTGCAATGGACAGGCCGATCGCCGACCACAGTGAATATCGTCCACCAACCCAGTCCCACAGGGGAAACAGGTTCTCCGGGTCGATGCCAAAGGCCTGCGCCGCTTGCAAGTTAGTACTGATGGCCACGAAATGTTTGGCAATCTGTGATTCATCATTGCAGTGAGCCAGAAACCAGCGGCGCGCCTGTTGGGCGTTGGCATGGGTCTCCTGGGTACGGAAAGACTTCGAGGCGATGATGAACAGGGTGGTCGCCGGATTAAGTTGCTTGAGTGTGGACTGCACATGATTGGGATCGATGTTGGAGACGAAGTGCAGGCGCAGCTTCCCGCTGGCGAAATCCGCCAGGGCCTCGGTTACCATCGCTGGCCCCAGGTCTGAGCCGCCGATGCCAATATTGACCACATCGGTGATCGCCTGCCCGTCGAACCCGGTCCAGCTTCCGGAGTGAATTGCCGAGACGAAGTCATTCATCTTGTTCAGGCAGGCCAGTACTTCCGGCCGGGGATTGGCGGCAGCCGGCAAGCGCAGGGCAGTATGCAGTGCCGCCCGGTCTTCCGATGCATTGATGTGCTCGCCGGCGAACATGGCGGCGATGGCGGCGCTCACACCCTGTTGCTCGGCCAGGTCCAGCAGCAGTGTCAGGGTGTCTGGCGAGCAGTAATTCTTCGAGTAGTCCAGCAGCAGTTCCCCCTGCCTCAGGGAGAAGTCGCGAAAACGATTCGAATCCCGAAACTGCTCGGCGATGCGGAAGCCGCTGCTTCTGAGGTCTTCACTATGGGCCTGCAGCGCTTGCCAGGCAGGAGAGCTTGAAAGGGCGGGCATGGGCGGTCCATTGCTGTTTAATCGAGGGGCAGAGCATAGCAAATCCACGGATTTCGGTGCACTCGCTGTATTGAATCGGGGGAGGAATTTGGGTAGTATGCGCGCCCTGTGCCGTTGTAGCTCAGCCGTTGGTTCAAAGAACAGCAGCTGACCGGGTCAGCGGTATCGAAGGCAGGAAACTGGCCTCCTTAAAACAAGTTTCATTGTGCCGCTATAGCTCAGCCGTGGTAGAGCAGCTGACTTGTAATCAGCAGGTCCCGAGTTCGACTCTTGGTGGCGGCACCATATCCTCTTCTCGCTACGTCCAATAAAGTCAAATCCTTCAGAAAAATACGGCATTTCAGGCATAATATTGCCCTAAGTCGTCTAGGGCTGGCTTGTAAAATCCAGAAACCGTAGTAACATCAGTAGTAACACTCAATTACGAGCCCTGCTCCAGTGTTACTATGCCACGTCCTAGCAAGCCTCCCACCGATACCCAAATCAGGCGCGCCAAGCCGCCTAAACTGCTAGTAGATGGAAAGGGTTTAGCCCTGCGAGTCAAAGAGACATCAGCAGGAGTTACCAAGACCTGGGTATTCAATTATTACAAGCCGCATTCAAAGAAGCGAACCAACATTGGGCTAGGTGCTTACCCTGAAGTGAAGCTCTCTCATGCCAGAGAGCTGCGGGAGGAATACAGGGGCGTTCTAGCTCGAAACATCGACCCCAAAGACTACCGCTTAGAGCAGCAAACCATGGCTCTCAGAGCGCTCCAGAATACCTTTGAGAGCATATACCGTGAATGGATAGAGGTTCGCTCCCCCGATTGGTTGGACTCCTATAAGCACCGTTTAACAAAAGCTATGGAGCTTCATGTGCTTCCGGGGATTGGCAATCTGCCAATCGACAAAATAACTAGAGAGCATGGAAGGAAAATTATCCAGCCATTGGAAGACAGGAAGGCGGGGGAGACGGTCACCAAACTTTGCCGATGGTGCAATGAGGTTATGGAATACGCTGTAGACTGCTAGCTCATAGACAATAATCCGCTCCGCACCCTTCGCCGCTCATTCAAGAAGCACCGCCATACCAATCGCCCCTGGATCAAGCCGGAAGAGCTGCCTGTTTTGCTCTCTAAGGTAGAAAACAGCAGTAGCTCACTTGAAGTGAAGAATCTGATACTTTGGCAACTACACACAATGGTCAGGCCAGCGGAGGCAGCAGGCACTCGCTGGGATGAAATCGACCTTGAAGAGCAAACTTGGACTATTCCACCCGAGCGAATGAAGGGGCGCAAGAATCCTAATTTGAGGAAGGAAAAGAGGGTTCCGCATGTAGTCCCGTTGAGTCAGCAAGCTGTCTCTATACTGTCAGCTATGCAGCCCATCAGCCAGCACCGAGAATATGTATTCCCGGCCCGCAGCAAGCCAAGAGAGCCAATCAATAGCAGTACGGCAAATGTCACTATCAAGCGGCTAGGGTTTGATGGGTATACGGATGAAGATGGTAAGCAGGGCTCGCTAACAGCGCATGGACTACGTTCTACAGCCTCAACAGCGTGCAATGAGGCAGGCTTTCCGGGGCATGTAGTAGAAGCGGCTCTCGCACACTTGGACGTTAGTTCTATTGCTGGAACTTACAATCATGCCAAGCATCTGGAGCAGCGCCGCACTATGATGCAGTGGTGGAGCAATCTGATCGAAGAAGCAGCAACAGGCAAGAAACCAAAAATAGCAGGGAACAAATTAAAAATAGTTTCCAATCGCTAGGAGAGTTGAAATGACATATTTAGCAGAAGAAATTACCTTCGATAGTGATGGTCTTGCGGAATTCGGCCCAATGATGACAGAGGATGATATCAGGGAAGGCGAGGAAACCTTTCACGAGTATCAGACTTTAAGGCGCGCTGTAATGATTGACATGCCTCACCTAACTGGTCCAGTTTTAAAGTTAGTTTACGCAGC
>JAQCBT010000009.1 GCA_027621405.1 Pseudomonadota bacterium
TCTACTTTGTAGTACCTGCCGCAACGGGCAAGCCAATCTACAGCCACTTCCTGTCCATGCTGGGGTTCTGGGGGCTGTTCTTCCTCTATCCCCTGAACGGGATTCATCACTATATTTATTCGGTGATCCCGATGGCGGCGCAGGCGACGGCCATTATCGCCTCGTTCCTGCTGGGACTGGTGGTTGTCATCGTGGTCAGCAACCTCATGTTGTCACAACGCGGCAGCGGCTGGATTCCACAGAATATCGCCTTGCGTTTTGCATCCATGTCGGTGGTGTTTTACCTGATCGTAAGCCTGCAGGGATCCCTGCAGGCCGACATGGCATTCAGCCAGGCTGTGCATTTCACCGATTTCATTATTGGCCATTCCCACCTTGCGATGCTGGGATTCGCTACCTTCGCCGGTATCGCTGGTATCGTGCACGCCTGGCAAAAACTACCCGGCAGCTCAGTCAATTTGCGGGCCCTGGAATGGTCGTACTGGTTACTCACTATCGGCATCACCGTCATGGTCATCGATCTGACTATGGCCGGCCTCGTGCAGGGTGAATACTGGCAAGGCACTTCTCCCTGGCTGGAATCGGTGCGGGCATCGACTCCTTACTGGCTGGTTCGCACACTCTCGGCCATTCCAGTAACTCTGGGTTTTGTGCTGGTGTTCTATGGACTGCTCAGCGGTTCGCGATCCACTGCCGTTGCGGCAGACAGCACGAGGGTTCCTTCCGCAGATACTTCCGGGGAACAGGATGCAGCTACCGGCCTCTCTCCCGCACTGCGCATGTCGTACACCGTTGCTTCAGTGGCAGGTATTGGCTTCTTCGTGTTCTCGGTATCCTTGCTCGGCATCATTCCCCGGCAGACCCTGTCCGATGAAAGCCTGACCCTGGCCCCTGGTCCGGCGCTGACACTCTCGGCAGCGGAAGAGCGCGGCCGCGACATCTATGCCAGAGAGGGCTGTTCCTACTGTCACACGCAACAGGTGCGCTACACCGCAGCTGACATGCAGCGCTTCGGCGCGCCTTCCCTGGCCTGGGAGGGTCGCATGGACTACCCCCATATGCTGGGCACCAGGCGCATCGGTCCAGACCTTGCTCGTACTGCCAACACCCGGACAAAAGAGTGGCACCTGGCACATCTATTCGCTCCGCGCAGTGTGGTTCCACAATCCATCATGCCTGCCTATCCGGAGATGTTTGACGGCAGCGCTGGCCGCCCGCTGCGCGATGCAATGGACCTGGTTGCCTACCTGGAAAGCCTGGGACGCGAACGAGACCTGGCCTGGCCCGAGGGAGATCGGCGGGCGCGCCAGCTTACCCAGGACGAGAGAGCACTCATGTCCCTGAACGCCGACATTCTCAATGCGCATCCCGCCATGACGCGGCCACGCGGCAATGCACCTGTCTTGCCCGCAATTTCGAATACCGATTACGGGCAGTCGCTGTGGCGGGACAACTGCAGCGGCTGTCACGGCAGCGATGGACGCGGAGATGGACCAGCCGCCAGTTGGCTGCAACCAGCACCGGTTAACCTGACAGAACATCGCTACCGACCAGACCTGCTGGCAGACATCCTGTGGAATGGTGTACATGGTTCATCCATGCCAGCCTGGCGCGACATGAACCCGGAACAGCTTGGAGCTTTGGTGACAATCGTCGATTCGTTCAGCGAGGTTGGTACGTCCGCTGGATCACCCGCCTTGATCGGCCAGGGCCAGACTGTCTTTCAGACCCATTGTGCCGAGTGCCATGGTGACAACGGAGACGGCAATGGTTTCGCTGCGGAGAATCTGCCAATACCGATCATGCCAACCGATTTCACCCGGGACCTGCTCAGCGAAGCAGCCATCATGCGCACCCTGCAACAAGGTGTAGCTGGCACATCCATGGCGCCCTGGGGAGACCGATTGAGTGAAACGGAGATGAACGCCGTTACACAGTTTGTCCGGTCACTCTTCCAGCAGGGGAACCAGATTGCCAGCGGAGGTGTTGGCAATGATTAGCACCGTGATCGTCGTGTCGAGTCTGCTGATGGCAACACTGTTTACCGCAGCCTACCTGCTGAGCCCTGCCATGAGGGCGAAGGTAGAAGCTCCGAAGTTTGTTTTTCTCAAACAACTGGCAGAGTATGATCAGTCCATGAAGAACGATCCCCATGCACCATCTGAGGTGGAGCAGCCATGAGTTACCTGAATTCAACGCAGCCTGCCAAACAACGCGGCCTCAGCCTGCTTGCAGCATCCATCACTGCGACCGTAATCGGAGTCGGAGTCATGGCAGCTGTCATAGCCTTCACCCCGGTTCCTGCCAGTGATTCTGTGAACGCGGAACCCAGTGTGGAATATGGGCGCCTGTTGGTCAGGGAAACCGCGGCCATGATGGGCCCCGGTCATGCTGATCCTGCAATGCGTTTCAGCGGCAGTAGCATGGACTGTGCGTCCTGCCATCTGGATACCGGCACCGAACCCGGTACCCTGTCCTTGCTGCAAACCGACTCCGCCTACCCTCGGTTTTCCGGTCGCGATGGCGGCATACGCGACCTGCGCGACCGCATCAATGGCTGCATGACGCGCAGCATGAATGGCAAGGAGTTGCCCCGTGACAGCATCGAGATGGTATCCATCGAGATGTATATCAAGAACCTGAACCAGCAATACGCCCTGATGGGGGAAAGCAAGACCACTCCCGCCGAGCCGGCCCAGTTTAATGAGCCCAATCGACGCGCGGACATCGACGCCGGTGAAGTCGTATTCCGCGAGCGCTGCCAGGTGTGTCACGGCGACGATGGCCAGGGCCTGTTGCAGACGACGAATCCTGCCGACGGTTACCTTTTTCCACCGCTGTGGGGGCCGGACAGTTTCAACAACGGTGCCGGCATGACGCGGCTACTGACTGCCGCGCGATTCATCAAGGCCCGCATGCCGCTGGGACAGCCTGACCTCACCGACGATGAGGCCTACGACGTGGCTGCCTTCATGAATTCACACGAGCGGCCACAGCGTGAAAACCTCGAGCTCGACTACCCCGATCTCACCAACAAACCCATCGACAGCCCCTATCCACCCTATGCCGATGAGTTTCCAGTGGATCAACATCGCTATGGACCATTCGAGCCGATTCGCGACTATTATCGCAACCTCTAAAGTCCCATCAGACTTGTAGGGCGACAACAACAGAAACAAAAACGCCAGTGATGGGATGTCATCACTGGCGTTTTTTTAGGCAAATTTCACGCACCAAAGCCTGCTCTGGCGCGAGTACAGCGCCTGTGGCTTAGCCCGCGTAGATAAGACTATAGCCGTGTTCCTGACTACGAGCCGCTGCCACAACTCCCGCCGGAACGAATCGACTGCCGGGAATGTTGTTGGCCAACAACTCATTATAGATATCATCAGCACTCCCGCCCGTGGATCGGGCCAGGGTTTGCGACATGCTCTGGGTGGCTTTACTGCACACGCAGTAGCTGACTCCGCGCGCGATCAGGGACTGAATCGTGTTGCCACGGTTTGCGAACGAGGTACCTTCGATCATCATCGGATTCTGGTCCCAGGGGCCATCGGTCTCCCTGTTATTGAAGCCGGTAATGCGGCTGAACACCCCACCGTACTTTTTCCACATGGCGTCGTTATAGCCGAAGGCGGTGGATGCATGACGGAAGCAAACGATGATGGCATTGTCCGATTCCTTGCCACCTGCATAACCCGACTCATGGCCTATCATGAGATTGTTGGCATAGTTGAGGGCTGTCATGCCGCCGTTGCCGGTGGCGGAATCCACGAAGATGCGGTGGCTGCCTGGCTTTTCGTCCATCCACGCATCTTCTGCATGGTTGGCCGGTGTGAAGCCATGATGCTGCGCATGATCATGCTCCTGGGCGCTGGCATTCCTGGCCAGGGCTGCGGTCGTGGCGACCACCCCCACTCCGGTCAGGAATCGGCGACGATTCTGGGTGTTGTCAGAGTTATTGCTCATTGAGGTCTCCCCCTCCCTGCGCTCGTTAATTTTGCTGCCACATTCAACCGCAGAAAAAGCTCGAAGTCGAGTGAGACAGATCAATATTGCTGTGCTTATGCCGGGTTAAAGTGCCGATCGGAGTATCAGGACCCCGGTAAAAACAGAGCCGCAAGGCTGCCATGTGACAAGCTGTCGCGGTCGACAATCAGATTGCAACAGATTGTGTCTCGACGTAACGGTCACGGGAATGTGAGGGAGCCTCTGATTAGTCGTAAACTCGCGATTCAATCTGTGTGACTTGAGTTATTATACTCAGGGGACCAGGATCCGGAGCGCTCGATTGGAAAAACGTCAGGAAAAACGATTGCAAACACTGCTAGGCAATCTCTGCCTGCCAGCACTCGTCATCGGGGCGAGCCTGCCAGTGCTGCTCAATGCCAATCCGGAATCCCTGACGGATGATCAACTCACCTGGCTGGCTTTCAAGAACGCCCGTGGTGAGCCATCTCTTATTCTCGGCGATCTGGAACATCCGTCTGCGAATGATGTGTTCAGGATCATTCCCGAGGTCACTTCCCAGCCGCTGGATGCGGAGAAACTCCAGCTCGGTTTCGACCTGTTCAACGAGAAACGCCTGTCACGGGATGGCAGCATCGCCTGTAGCTCCTGCCACATTGGACTACTGGGCGGTGTGGATCGGCGACCGCTGCCTTTCGGCATCGATGGCGCCCGCGGCGATTTCAATGTGCCCACCATTCTCAACGCCTCGCTGAATTTCAGGCAGTTCTGGGACGGGCGGGCACTTACCCTGCAGGAGCAGGCATTGGGTCCGATCGAGAATCCGGCGGAATTCGGCCATGATCTCGACGGTGCTATCGCTGTGCTAAATAGCATTCCCGAGTATGCCTCTGCCTTCGGCAATCTCTATCCCGATGGGGTTACGGTCGCCAATCTCAGCGACGCGATTGCCTACTACGAGACCATGAACTTCACCGGACTGCGCACGCCGTTCCTCCGCCAATTCGACAATGATGGAGAAGTGTTGAGCAGCAAGGCATTGCGTGGCCAACAACGTTTTGTGGAAGTAGGATGCGCGAGCTGTCACAACGGCATTAACCTGGGCGGCAATTCCTATCAACAACTCGGGGTGGCAAAAGACTGGTACGATACAACGCAAACAGCAAGCGACAGAGACGATGGTCTGTTCGGGCGTACCGGCCGCATCCAGGATAAGCATGTATTCAAGGTGCCAACACTGCACAACGTGGCGACCACTGGACCCTGGCTGCACGATGGCAGCATTACTTCCCTGCAGCAGGCCGTGGACCAGATGGCGCGCAAGCAATCCGGTCGCTATCTGGATAACCGGGATATCGATGACATCGTCGCCTTTCTCCGCACACTGGGAGATCCGCAGAGCCTCATCGGCGACTGCACGGCCAGTGGCAACTACGCGATCATCCTTGATTGCGATGTAAAGCAGGTCACCGCGGAAACAGAGCTTTCTCCTGCTGATCGCATTGCACTCCCCGACGCGGAGGAGATTGCTGTCATGCACCAGGATGCATACGCAGCCGCGCTTGAACGTACGACGGCAGCACCCGGGAGGATCGAGGCGGAGATGCAACGCATTCGTTCAGGTGAGGTAGCACACTTCGATTTTCTGCAGTTCGAGCACATCGAGATGCTGCGTCATGCACTGTCACTTTCATTTCCCCCGGCGAACATCGACCCACAACAGCGCAACGCCATGCTGGACGAGGCAGCCCTGTGGCAACAGTCTGCCAGGGAATACGAGTTGCAGATCGCAGACTTTCTGCGCAAGCAGGCTGTCATCGGCAGCGCCCGGGCGAATTACCAGGATCTCCTGAATCAGTTATCCATGGATGCCGATGAGAGGATGCAGGCGTTGCTGGCCAAGGCTGAGAGGAGCGCGATGGATTTCTACAGCGACCCAAGCAGCGAAACCCTGAGCAGGCTCGAAGCAGCAACCGAGGCACTAAAGAGCGTCGAGGCAGATCCGCGCCTGCTCGATGAGCTCGAGATACAGGTTCGGCTGCTCGGATCCCACACAGTCTTCACGCAGGCCTGACGACAAGACTTCGGGCTATACCCTCGCGCCGATGCAGAGATTTCCCTGAACCCACCAGGGTTTCAGGTTGCAAAGTACCAGACCAATCCATTCAGGAGAAAATAAACGATGAAGCTAATTAGGTTTCTGTTAATCGCAATACCAACAATAGTACTTGCTGCCCCGGTCTTCGCTGCCGATGAATTACCAATCCCCGGCTACAGCGCCAGCAGGGACTATCCAGGCGCTCATCTCACCCCCGATGCCAATACCGAGTACAAGGTGGTGTTTGACTTTGTCATGACAGATGACAACCTCGATGACCCCTACCCGATGCTTCCCCTGGTCGCCCGGTATGTAAACACCCTGGCGAAACTCGGTGTGCCTGAGAAGAATCGAAAGATAGCTATCGTCATGCACCAGGGGTCGGGGTTGATTGGCCTGAAGAACGATGAATTCAAGGCGCGCCACGACGGCAAGGACAATCCCAATATCGAGTTGATTCAGCAACTGCACGCCGCTGGCGTTGCTTTCCATCTCTGTGGCCAGGGTGTCCTGTCCCGCAATGTAGAGGAGAGCGATCTACTCGACGAGATCCAGGTTGACTATTGGGCCCTCACCACCCTGATCGAGTTAGGCAGACAGGGCTATGTGAAGATTGGAGGCTAGGTCGCCTGTCACCAGGGAAGGATTAACGCGGCTCTGGGCCAGTTAATCCTTCCCCAAACCGAGTCTCCCCCCATCAGCCCAACGGCTGCAGCGCCGTCAATGTACTCCGCCCCTCCTCATGCTGGTTCAGCAATTACAGGGCTGCCCAAATTCCAACACTTTGTAACAAAGTCATTGATAGTTTTGAATTTCCAGTACAATTCCAGCCTAAATAAAAACCACCGGGCCAACGCAGCTCGATCTACAGCGGGGTAGAACCCATGTTTTCTGCTAACGGGGAAGTGCTCCGTTTCTCGAGGAACAACTCTCCTCTTCCTCCACGCCTTCCGCTACTGCGATTTCAACTTCGCACATTGAGACAACTGCTCGCGGGTTCGGCGTTAATGGTGCTGTCTGGCTTGGCTCTGGCCCAGGAATCCGGCGAAGATGACACCACCGTGGTGTATGCCGCCGACTACTTCAATGAATGGCAACCCATCACTGCCCAGGACATGCTCGATCGTATCCCTGGCCTCGCCGGTGGTGGAGGTCCCGGGGGTGGACGCGGTGGACCACCGGGCGGCGGCGGTAATCCTTCGTCGGGTGGTCGTGGGCTCGGCAGTGGCAGTGGTGGCACCGACATACTCATCGATGGCAAACGTATCGCCGGCAAGAATAACCAGACTGGCGGCCTGTTGAGCCGCATACCTGCCGACCAGGTGCAGGAGATCCAGATCATTCGCGGCACATCAGGGGAACTCGATGTACGCGGCAGCAGCCAGGTCATCAACGTGGTACTGTTCGAGGCACTCTCCTCCAACAGCGTGTCCTGGGAAACAACCGGCACCTATTCCCAGGACCAGACCTTCACACCGACAGGCGCCGTTGCCCTCAGCGGCCAGCGTGGCGACTTCAATTATCTGCTGAGCCTGCGCAGCGATCAGCGCTATACCCACTCCCAGACTTACGAGCACAGCGTGCTTGCCGACTTCGCGCCCAATGACACGATCTATGAGGACAGGCTTAACACCCGGGATAACAACGCACTGAGCATGAACTTCGGCTACAACATCTCGCCGAACAGCAGTGTACGTATGAACGCTCTATATGCAATACAGGACTCTCCTACCGACATCGATCGCATTACCCGCGACCTGCGCAGCACACCGGTAGCCCTCACCATCGAGAAAGAGAATAATCCGTCAGACCGGGACAACTGGGAAGTGGGCGGTGATTATGAGGTTACCTTCGCCAACGGGGGTCGATTCAAACTGCTCGCGATCGCTAACCAGAACAACCAGGATTCCACACGGCAGCGTTTCAAGATGGATTCCGATGGCTTGTTCGAGAAGAACCTGTTTCTGAATAGCGACAGCACCACCGAAGAGCGCATCATCCGAAGCTCGTACACCATGGATATTTTCTCCGGGCAGAGCCTGGAGTTCGGTATAGAGCGCGCACAGACTCTACTCGATTCAAACCTGGTCCTGGGCCTGCTCAGTTCCAACGGCACGCCATCGGAAGCAGCTGGCGGCCTGGTTCCACAAAATGTAAGCAACGCCAATTCCCAGGTTGAAGAGATTCGCTACGAACCCTTTGCGATTCACAACTGGACCCTCAGCCCCAAACTATCGCTGGAATCTACCCTGGTATTCGAGACCTCGGAGATTTCACAGACTGGCGACGTCAGCAATTCCCGCGACTTCGACTTCATCAAGCCGAAGCTGGATCTGCGTTACAACCTCACGAACAACCTGCAGTTCCGCGGTACCATCGAACGCATCGTCAATCAGCTAAGCTTCTCCGACTTTGTGGCCAGTAACGACGAGGCTGATAACGACCGCAATACGGTTGCCGGTAACGCCCAGTTGCGCCAACAGACCCAATGGCGCTATAGCTTCAACACCGAGTATCGTTTACCCAATGATGTAGGGGTAATGAACGCAGAATTGTTTTACGCCGACCACCAGGACGTGATCGATCGCATCGACGTATCTCCCTCGGATACCAACCTGGCATCTGCCAACGGCAATATTGGCGATGGCACCGAGATTGGTGCAGATCTTTCCGCGAGTATCCGCATGGGATTTATCGGCATGCCCAATATGCTGGTCTCTCCCGCATTCCTGGTGCAGGACTCCGAAGTGATCGATCCATTCCTCGGCATCGAGCGCCGCTTCCGCTCCTATATTCGCGGACAGTTCAGGCTAACAATGCGCCATGACGTACCGGAGTGGCGATTCAATTGGGGATTCCAGAATTTTGACCGGGTAGACGGCGGACTATTCGCCTACGATGTGGATGACATCGAGTTCGAGATTGGCGACCCGCGCTACAATTTCTTCGCGGAGTACAGGGACTCACGCAACATCACTTACCGCCTTGACATCCAGAACGCCAGTAACAATGTGCGTTGTCGCGAGAGACGTCGGTTCGTTGGCCGTATCGCCGACCAGATTCTCGAGGAAATCGAAGACCAGTGTACGATTACCGGCCTCGATTTCAGTTTGAAGGTTAGCGGCACATTCTGATTACTTGCGCTCGCTGTCCATCAGGGTAGCGCCAGCGCGATCAGCTGTTCCGGTTCACCCCTGGCACCCCCACCTACCGACATCACAATGTATTGCTTGCCGTCCACAAGATAAGTGATAGGTGCCGCATGAAATCGTGAGGGAAGTTGCATCCACCACAGTTCCTCACCGGTGTCCTTGTCGTACGCGCCCAGACGGTTCGTCTCGAAGCCCTGGCCAATAAACAACAGGGATTTCGTCAGCAAGGGTCCACCCAGCTTTTCAAAATTCCCCATGGGCGGCAGTTCCAGCCCCTGCAGAGCAGGATGGTCGCGCGGCCCCTCTCCCACCGGCACATGCCAGAGCTTGGTGCCGGCATCCATATCGAAAGCCACGAGTTGTGAGTAGGGTGGCTTGAACAAAGGCAATCCTTGCGGCCCCGACAAGTCACGCACCTGGGGCCTGATTGTCAGGTCAGAATCGAGATTCTCCGGTGCCTCGATGTTCACCGTGGAGAAGTGTGCCCAACTCGGCACGAACAGGCGATTGGTGTCCGGATCGAAGGCCGCTCCCCACCAGTTGGCTCCACCACTCCAGCCGGGCCGGATGATGTTCTGCCCGGCTGCCGGCGGAGTGTAGAGAGGACCCGCAGTATATTCGTTGAATATCTCCAGGGCTTCAGCCTGTAGCTCGGGGGTGAAATCAATGAGGTCATCTACCGTTGCACCGTTGGTCAGGAACAAAGGTGGTTTGCTGGGAATGGGTTGAGTGGGAGACGTCTGCTCGCCGGCCACCGTCGATTGGGGAACCGGTGTCTCCTCGATCGGCCAGATCGGCTCGCCGGTCAGGCGGTCAAAAACGAAGGTAAACCCCTGCTTGGTGATCTGCGCCACTGCCTTGATGGGCTTGCCGTCTACGACGATGTCTATCAGGTTCGGCGCTGCAGGTGGGTCGTAGTCCCATACCGAGTGATGCACGAACTGGAAGTGCCAGACACGCTCCCCGCTTGCCGCATCCAGTGCCACCAGTGAGTTGGCGAACAGGTTGTCGCCATGGCGATGTCCGCCATAATAGTCCGGCACGGTGGTACCGATGGGCAGGTAGACGATTCCCAAATCCTGGTCGGCACTCATCAGGGTCCATACATTGGCACCGCCGCTATACTGCCAGGCATCTTCCGGCCAGGTGTCGTAACCAAACTCTCCGGGCTGCGGAATCGTGTGGAATATCCATTCCATGTCGCCGGTGCGGACATCGAATCCTCGCACATGCCCCGGTGGCGCCTCACGATAGTCTGTTCCCTCGGTCATGGCAGAGCCAACGATGACAACATCACCGACAACGATTGGTGGTGAACTGACCGCATACAGCGAAGGATCGATAGTGCGGCCAAGACCTTGCTTCAGGTCTACCCGCCCTCCCCGGCCAAAATTCGGGTCCGGTCGGCCCGTCGCCGGATCGATGGATAGCAGGAAAGTTCGACCGCCTGCATAGAAGAGACGCTCCTGTTCTCCGTCCGTCCAGTAGGAGAGGCCGCGTGTAGTGAATCCATGCACAGCGGGGCGACCATCGAGATAGAGAACCGGGTCGAAGCTCCAGAGGGTTTCACCACTTGCCGGATCGATAGCCGCGATCTGGCCCAGGGACGTGGTGGTATACAGGACACCATTCACCATCAGGGGCGTCACTTCGTAGGCATAGCTACGGAATGAACCCCGCTCGCGGATGACTTCGTTGTTGTCGCGGATAGCTTGATCTACCGAGTCCCAGGTCCAGGCTATTTCCAGCCGTTGCACGTTGTCCGCATTGATCTGGTCCAGCGGGGAATATTTACTGTGACCGGAATCCGCGCCGTAGCTGGGCCACTGGCCATTGCCTGCACCGGTTTGTGCCGTCGCGAGCGGCATACAAAAGGTGGCCATCAGTATCGCGAAGACTGTTCCTGGCGTGAGAATTTGTTTTGCTTTGGCCATGTGTCATTACCCAATAGAAAATTTGATGTGCGATTACACAAGCTGGATGCCAGGCTGAAACGTCGGCCACTGATCTACCAGTTCCGCACCCCTGAAAACATCGAGATAAGCCAGCCAGCGTACCGCATCCGCTTCCCAGGGTTGATAGAAGATGAAGTCGCCGACTTCCAAGGGCATGTCTCGAGAACCCAGCCACCTGCCCTGGTTTGGCATCATGTTCACCAGCCGCGTCGGATCGCCGGATGAAGTAGGAGTATTCACCAGACCCTGCGGATAGTGACGGTCGCCCGGAAAGCCTCCGCAAGTCATGACGTACCACACCTCGTAGTTGCGATCCGCGGCGGCGAGGCCCGGCAGGTAGTCGGCATCGGGATAGGTCTCGGCAGGATCGAGCCGTCGCAGGACAGGGGTTGCAAAGAAAGTTGCTGTACGCAATCCCTGTTGAGGCAGGTTGTGGAAGTTGCTTGGATAGAAGAACGCCGAACCCAGCGCGACCTCATTCACAGGGGAATCGAGACCTTCCGTATAGTAATGGTAGGTGCGACTGCCACCACTGTTATAGACCAGCGGCCCCTCGAACAAAGCCGGGTAGGCTTCCCGACCAAGGCTCACAAACTCGGCATAGCGTCGTTGCACCGCTGTGAACTCTGCATCGGGCGAACTGACCTCGAGCGACACAAAGGGAACATGGCCTTCGTATCCCATGAAGCCACTGAAGCGGAGATAGTCTGAATCGTCAATCGTCTTGAGCATGGCGAGCAGCTGCTCTGCATTACGGGCGCCTCCGCGATGCAGACCAACATCGAGCTCCACCGACACGTGGACAGGTTCACGGCGTTGCGCGGCAAATTCTGCAAAGGCCTGCATCGTGTCCGGGGTATCCACGAGCCACCTGACGGATCCGCTGGGGTTTGGCCCACTACCCGACTCATCCAGAGTCGCAAAGGTACGGGCAAGTGCATGCACGGTGGCAGGCCGACCCAGCAGGATATCAACATCGCTACCATAGCGAAGCAGCAAGTCGCGGGTCATGCCTTCGGAAAAAGCCATGATGCGGTTCGTGCATGCGGCCACCATCATGTATTCCAGTAGCGCCAGGCTAGGCAGGCTCTTGGCACACAATCGCAGGCCGATCTGTGACCCCAGACGATCGCCGACTAGCCTGAGGTTATGATCCACCGCGTCCAGATCCACGAAAGCTGACTCACGACCCGCGGCGCGCGCGCGCAATGCCGTGTTCCAGGCCGGGAAGCGTTGTGCTTCAGGTCCTACGGTAGAGGTGAGCAAGTGGGTGCAGCGCTGGTCTGAAAAACTCGGGAGCGTGACAGCAGACTCTCCGGTGGCAGACCGGATCGCTGTTTCATTACGGTCAATGCTGCTGTTTGCTGTGCTGCATGCAGTCAGGCTTGCGGCAAACAGAGTGGCCGAGCCCGCCAGAAGTTGTCGCCTGGATAGTCCGGCCTGACCTATCTTTTCTTCTTCTTTATCTGAGATTGTCATTCCTCCTCCCCGCCCTGCAGACACCCGAATTTCGAGTGGCAGCATGGATAGAAAGTATGCGCCATGAACCGCTGGCAGTCGACCGGGGTGTCGGCAGGGGGGCTCAGGACACGGCGGGCAAGCCTGCCATTACCGTGATTTCTTGAGGCTCAGCTCGCATATAATTCTCATTGCGCTACACAAAAAGTCTGACAATTTCCCTATCTATATGATTTATTTAATAAAATAAATTTTGTGACAATCTGTGACATTATCAAAAAAAGTGCTAGAGTAAGAGCGCTGACATTGGAAATAACAATAGCTCAATCCAAAAAAGAGCGATAAAACAATGCTTCGGTCTGTTCACACTATGCGCTTGATTACTGCCTTCGTTCACACGGGTCGCCTATTCACCTCAGGCGCGTCTGCGTTTTGCCTCGTTGCATGGATCTTTGGTTCTGGCCAGGCGCTGGGACAGGAGAATGGTCTGGTCAGCGCCCTCTCAGAGCACCCCGACAGCAAGTCCTTCAATGTCTACCAGGTGAACTCACTCTCACCACTCATCGATCTTGGCCTGCAGCTACAGGAACAGAACCGCCATGAAGAAGCCATCGATTACTTCAAGCAGGCGCGACAGGTTAGCCGCATCCAGAACGGGCTCTATGATGAAACCCAGCTAGCACTGGTTGAAGCCATCATCGAGAGCGAGATGGAACTGGAAAACTGGGAAGCGGTCGATAAGCACTACCAGCACGCGGAACACCTGTATCACAAACTGTACGACCTGAAGGACCCACGCCTGGAAGAAGGCCTGGGTAAGGTGTCGCGCTGGTTATCTTTTTCTCTGAGCGCGAGGGACAGCGGTGACAGGATAGACAAATTGTTCCGGGCCAAGCGTATCTACACATTACGCTTGCAGATCGCGGAACAGACACTCTCCAAAGATCACCCTAAACTCGCCTATCTGCAGGAGAACATCAATATCTGCGACAAGCAGCTCTATCCGATCCCGTCCTACATCAACGATGATTCTCGCAGGATTCGTGACGACGACTCTCGCCGGATTCTTAATGAGCGTAACCGGGTACCCCTGGTCGCCAGTCTCGAACGCTAGTCAATCGACCGCCTGGCGCTCACTTCCAGACTATCCTGCGCTGGCGGTTCTCGCTGGAGACGAGGTGAACATGCGACTGATCAGCAATGAAGATCATGGAGCGTTTGTGCGTGAAGGAGAAAGAGGTTACAACGCGACAGTTTCTGCAGTATTGCGGCTGCTGGGTAAAGCGACTGAGTAAGCAAGGGTAAGCTCTTAAACTGTGACGGATTCTCATCTCGACTGCTGAACCGAAGTAAGAATCACCCATTGGCCAGTCAATGCTGCGCCCCCAATATATCCACTACTTGGCGATATTCACCAGATAGTGTTGATATTCTCACTCCAGCAATCAGGCGAATTGCGTGCACGCCTCAGATTATGAGGCATTTCCATTGTGGAACGGATATTGCTGAACACAGGCATCTCAACTTCCTGTAGACAGTAAATGTTTATGAATTCCAGTACCCGATTGGCGGTGGCCGCCTCACTCGTCGCGATTGTTTTAACCACATCATTGGATGCCAGTGGATACGGCATGTTCAGTGCTTTCGTCCTCATCCCTGCCATTCCCCTGTTCGCCTATCTCGCAAGACTTAGCCGTACTGATCTCGGTTACAGGTTTGCACCCTATCAGGAAAACCTCGTTGCAGGCCTGACACCCCTACTATTGATTGCAGCACTAACGGCGGTCGCCTGGATATCGAATGCGATTGAGCCTACGAGAGAGGAATGGGGACTGGTATTTCTTATGATGGCCTATAATTCTGCCGTAGGTGTTCTTCTCGTGGCTATCACGGAAGAAGGATTTTTTAGAGGTGTGCTGTGGTCGCTGTTAGAGAAATCGGGTCAGAGTGAAAAGCAGGTACTCTGGACCACAACCATTATATTCGTCATATGGCATCTGTCCGCTATCTTGCTGGCCGAAGATTACGCTCCCGCCCTGATCCAGGTTCCCATCTATCTCGTCAATGCGACATTGCTGGGGCTGATATGGGGGCTGATGCGTCAACAGTCCGGAAGCATCTGGCCTCCCGCGATCTATCACTCGGTCTGGAATGCCATCGTTTACCAACTCTACGGATTTGGCATGGACTCTGGTGATCTGGGTGCGGAACCAACCTGGTTGTACGGGCCTGAAATTGGTTTCGCCGGGATTTTACTGAGTGGTAGCGTAGTACTGTTCCTATTCAGGAGATCCATTTCCAGGACACGCGGTGCATAGTTGCCAGATTCAGGACTAGAACTGAAAAAACAACATCTCCAGATTGATACTGAGCCTGGGCCTGGGGTTCCAGCTATTTTCCCGTTCCATCAGCAGCTGGGGTAGAACTTCAAAGAACAGCCAGTCTTCGCGAATCGCCCGGCGGTACTTCACTCCGGCATAGTAAAGATTGACTCGCCGGTTGGGCTTACTGGTACCGTACACACCTGCCTCATAGCTCAACGACCTATGCTCGGAAAGCAGCCTGTGCAACACCACCGATTGACCGAACTCGATCTGTTTCCGCTCTTGCTGATATTGAATATCGGAAGCAATGTGCAGAATCCGGCTGTCGTCCAGAGCTTTTCGAAATGCCAGGTTGGTGTTGTATCCCCAACCTTCGCTATCGTAGTGCCAGATTCGTTGTCGAACCCCCAACCCCCAACCGCCCCAGAGTGGCTGGTCAAAATTGGCGCGCATGCGATAGTAGGGATCGAGGGGCAATCTCCCGCGCAAACCGACGCTGTGGCTTAGCTGAAACTTCTCGCTGGCACGTTGCAGGTAACGGAAGCCACCGACCGAATTCCCCGACGGCTCCTCACCCAGCACGTTATCCTGCAGGCTATTCAATTCCCTGGAGTCTGACTCGAAGATAAATTTCCAGCGCTCCGTTGTCTGCGGCAGGTCGAGACTGCCACCGATTCGCAAGCGCGAATGCAGATCACCACGAGTGCTGAACTGCTGGTTCAGGCGTACGCTTAGAAAGGACTCGTTACTCAGGTTGTTGATGGACTCACCGGCCAACCAGGCATCCAGGCTGCGCCCCCAGGCGGTGACATTACGGGAAAGTGCGTCCCTGGGTTCGTCGAGCCAGCGCCAGGGATTGGTGTCGCGGCTGGTATTGGTGCCAGTGTCGGCGTCTTCGGCGGTCTGTTCTGCCGCCCAGATTTGTCCGGCACCCAACAGCCAGAATGACGCAAGCGCTATCAAAATCCTCACGAGTAGTTGTCTAGGCTTCATCAAACTCCTGGCGTCGAAAGTGTCCTGGAAAACATGCCTGCAATTTCATTGCCGGCCCATATGTGCAAATTGTCAGGCCCAATGGCCCAGAGTAGCAAATCTATTCTACGAACCCGAGATAGACGAGCATATTTTTTAATATCAATAAGTTAGATGGTATTGAATGGAAAAGTAATACACTACCGTTCACCTTTTCCGGATCATACCTTCCTGATTCCTTCCCAATTTCTTCCGGTATCGAGTCTTCCTCCAATGGATGATCACAGTGCAAGGCATGGTTTAGCGCTGCGGCACACACATCAGTCGAAAGACAACTCGAAAAAAGCTGCAACCTTTTCCCTGCCAGGGGCGTCTCTTGTAGTAAGGGTGCGCACCTGCTTACACATAAACAAATTGGCAAATTGGAGAGAAATGATGAACAGGTTTACCAAATCATGTGCAGTTGCTGCGGCGCTTGCTGTCCCTGCTCTGGCGAATGCGAGCCTGCAAGTGGAACAGCTGGCCGAGGACAAGGTTGTTATTACTTATGAAACCGCAGTGGCAGCGACCGAGTCGGGCCGCGCCGAACTTGAGCGCAAGATTCGACAAGTAGCAGAGCGAGTCTGCGGTTCTCAGAAACTCAGGATGGCGGGAACATTGGCCCAATTGCAGGAGAATCGCACTTGTTATGAAAATGCAGTGGCCAATGCGATGGCCACTGTCGAAAAGACTATTACCGGATAGGGATACTTCTACAATCCGGTAGTGGGGCGGTCTGCCTGCTAAACGATGCAGGCAGACCGTCCGTAACTTATTGCTGCAAGGTCAAAGTCGCTTCCGCCGCATTGCCAATCATCAAAGTCATCGTGTTTCCATCTGGCAGGAAACGGACCACGTTCGGCACATGTGACAGGCCACATTCACCATTCTCGTCAGTCGTTATGAGTGCCTTGAACACGCCAGTCTGAGGAGTCCAGCGGAAAGTACCGAGCTCGGAACCACCGTCTGGACAGGCTTCCGCATCTACACCAGCCTGTTGCGTCATCTGAAAACTGGCATCCGCACCAAATACGAACTGGTCACTGCTGCCATCTATTGTCCAGGTACCGACGATATCGGCAGTTGTGTTGTCGGAGCTGGATTCCGATGGCGACACGTCAATGACTTTCGCAGGGTCTGCCTGCAGGGTCAATGCGACTGGGTCTGATACTGTAAGGCTTAGATAGAATGACTGTCCGGCATAGAAGACGAAGGGCACTTCCAGCACCCCGGTGGCTTCATTGAAAGTGGGTATCACCGGAAATATCTGCGCATAGGCAGAGAGCGGTGATGCCAGCAGGGTAATAAAGCATGTAAGCGCATGGATTTTCTTCATTTTCTTCTCCTTTTTTCTTGGATAACTCCTGACTAAGAAATTTCGAACAGTTGCATGTCACCAGGACAGCAAAATCGCCATTAGAAAGACGGCAAGGACTATCGACATGAGTTTTATATTTTCCGCTCTGTCGAATTCATTTCCGACAATCCAATCTGCAAGTCTTTGCATTCCGTTCTCCATTACTATCGCAATGTGTGAAACCGTGAGTGTGGAGCCCGGACACTCCTAATTTCTATCCAGGCAGGGACTCACAATGATGTTACTGACACGAAGCGAGGGAATGTCTCAACCCAAGGGAAGTTAAATACCTGTATTACTGAAAACGCCAGGATAGGAGGTTCTCGGTGATTGCAGGCGCAACCTTGCTAGAGAAAAGATAGGCTTATTGAGGCTGGGGAATAAATGGTCACAGAGCGATGGCCCGCGTGCCCGTTGGTGCTGGAAATCAGTTCAGTAGTTTCGCAAAGGAGAGTGGAGCGTTCTACTCCACCTCCTGGTTAAACTTGTCAGGAATGGATCTCTGTCTCAATCCTGCTCTACTTTCTTCATCTGCTCGCCACAGCAGATTTCCGAATGCTTCATCTTGTCGCCGCAAGGGCATGGCTTCTCATAAACAAGAACACAGCCGCACTTCTCACACTTGTATTTCTCGCCGGCTTCTCTGGACATGGTGAAATCCTCCACATTTGCTGAATACGAGATACAAGACTAACAAGCCCCCCCGTAGGATCATTGACCAGGGTCAAACAGCATGGGTTTTTCAAGGATGGATTTTCAGTGCCCACCGCCGCTTTGCTGCTACACTCTCGTTCTACCAATCAAGGAAGAGTCTGCCACTCGGTTATCGGAATTCTTGCGATTAAGGCCCTATCAGATTTCGAGGGGTCAATGATCAGCGCTTCACCCTGCTCTATATAGGGATCCAGTTCCGGGAAGCTGGCCATGATGTTCCCGGAATGACTGATAAGGAGCCGATTCCCGGACGTTGGTTTCTTGTTGAGTTCTTCCAACAGAGCCTGCAGGCGAGCCGGAGTCACTCCCACCATCCCGTCTTCGAGGAGAAAGTCTTGTACGATTATCTCGGTAAATCCGGCCAGCTCAGCTGTCTGACGAGTACGAAATGTGGGGCTGCGCTCAACAGAGGAAATTGGGATTCCGAGTCGCTTTATGGTTGCTCCGAAATTCCTCGCATCATTGCGCCCCTTCTCATCGAGTTGCCTTTCCAGGTTGTCGTTACCGGGTGCAGCTGTTCCTGCGGTAGGTAATTCACCTGGTGCGTTAGCGTGACGCATGAGGATTATGTAACCACCATCCCTGAGGGCGCTAACTGCTTCATCTATCGACAATTCCTGAGCTGGTGCATGGCTGCCTGAGACAGCAAGGTAGGCGCTCAGCAACCAGAAACCCGGAAACCTGCCTACACAGTGTTTAAGCATATCGATTCACCCGCATCGCCAATAACCAGCTATTCATTCTCATAGCTGCTTACACGGTAGTAAAAAATATCGCGACCAGAAAGCCCAGCAATGTCGCCAGCCCAGTAATACTTCCACCACGATGATGGGCTTCTGGCAACATAGTCTCCGCGATTACCGTCAACATTGCTCCCGCAGCCACACCCTGCACCAGTGAAAAGGTTGCAGGTTCAGCACCCACGAAGAAGATACTGCCAAACCACGCACCCACTCCGGTGAACAGCATTAGCGATGTCCACATGGCGAAGATACGAGAGAAGCTATAGTCCTGTTCCCGCATACCCAGGGAACTGGAAAACGCTTCCGGAAAATTGGACAGGAACAAGCTGACTATCAGGGAAACACTGATACTGGCATGCAGCATGCTGGAGCCGATGACGAACGACTCCGGTATACCATCCAGGAAGATGCCCAGCCAGATAGCCAGGGGCGCGCCCGGAAGCGCGGACGCAGCTTCCTTGACGTCCATGGCTGTGGGTGTGCCGACTACATCATCCACCCGCCGCCTGGCCTCACGATACCAGTCTTCGGCTTCCTCCTCGTCGACAGCCCGATTCTTCTTAAGGCTGGTGATGCGAGACTTGCTCAGGTCCATTATGGCATTGGCAAATTTGGGTATATCATCGAGCAGTTCATCAAACTCGCTCTTGCGGATGACCCAGACAGATACCGGATCAATTGCCTTGACTGTTGCCGTTCTGATCTCACCAGTCAGCAATGCAATCTCACCGACAATATCACCGGGGCCGAGTTCGGCGATGGCATGCTGGTCTTCATCATCCACTTCTACCCGGCCTTCATCGATCAGGTAGACCCGGTCGCCTGCTTCACCCTTGCTCATGAGCAACTCGCCGGGCTCAAATTGCTGTTGCTCAATAAGCGGTACGAGATAGTGCATGGATTCCGCAGGCAAAGCGCTAAATAACGGAGACATACTCAGGCGCTTGAAGACCCGTCTGTAGTCCCTGCGCTGAGCCCGCCGCAAGTGATTGATAGTCGTTCCTACCTTGCGCAGGAATCCACCCTTGTTATTGAGTGCCTGATTGAGAACGACAAACAACACCCCACCACTCAAGCAGCCGATTGCCAGCGGGAAAAAGTCACCGCGTTCCAACGCTTCGGCTACCAGATCAATCGTCAATGCTGCAAGCAGGGCGCCACTGCCGAAAGCCATCATGGCGGCGATGACCCTGTTGCCAGGAGACCAGACGTAGGCCACGAGAGCACCCAGCGGAAGCGAGGCGGCTGAAATCAGACCAAATATGAATGCCTGCAGAGGCAGCGAGAGTTCCATCAGCAGTACCGGGTTTTTAGAATAAGCAATAGGGGGTAAAGGACAACAGGACCCGCTCGACCCACCAACATCTATTATAGCGCCATGGGATTTCTTGTGCTTTTGCCGTTTCATTCCATTAATATAAATGTCGGACCTAACTCTGGTTGATCGACACAAGAACCTGGAACCTCTATGAACTTTTTATTCGTATCCTATGACAGCCTGATCGGCGATATCGCCTGGAATGTCATGAAGGAAGGTCACGACGTTAAATACGCCGTTTCCAATCCGGTCGACCGGGAGGTTGGCTCTGGATTCGTGCCCATGGTGGACGACTGGAAGGCCGAGGTTGACTGGGCCGATGTCGTCATTTTCGATGATGTACTCGGCATGGGTACGGAAGCGAAGAAGCTCAGGGATGCCGGCAAGCATGTGGTCGGAGGTACGCCGTATACAGACATGCTGGAAGATGACCGGTCTTTCGGCCAGGAGGAATTGAAGAAGCATGGGATATCGATCATTCCCTACAAGCAATTCGGTAGCTTCGATGACGCCATTGCCTTCGTGCGTGAAAACCGGGCTCGCTATGTAATCAAGCCCTCCGGGGAAGCACAGAACATGAAGGGCCTGTTGTTCATCGGTGAAGAGGAGGATGGCTCCGACGTACTGCAGGTATTGGAAGACTACCAGCAGGCCTGGTCAAACAAGATCCCGTCTTTTCAGCTGCAGCGACGTGTGGAAGGTGTCGAGATCGCCGTAGGTGCATTCTTCAACGGCAAGGAATTCGCCTATCCGATCAATATTAACTTCGAGCACAAGAAACTGTTCCCCGGAGACCTCGGCCCTTCTACAGGTGAGATGGGCACCGCCATGTTCTGGACCGGTCCTAACCGGATCTTCAACCAGACATTGAAGAAGCTCGAGAGCAAGCTGGCCGAGGAAGGCTATGTTGGGTATATCGACCTCAACTGTATCGTGAGCGGTAGCAACATCTACCCTCTGGAATTCACGGCCCGCTTTGGCTATCCGACCATCTTCATTCAGAAAGAAGGCATCCAGACGCCAATCTCCGAGTTACTCTACGGGCTCGCCAGCGGCACCCGTAAAACATTCAAGACTCGCACCGGATTCCAGGTTGGGGTACGCATCGTGGTGCCACCCTTCCCCTTTAGCGACCCGGAAACTTTCAATGTCAAATCCAAGGACACCATCATCCACTTCCGCAAGAGCAAGGAAGGCGTCCATTTCGAAGATGTCAAACTCATCAATGATGAATGGGTGATCACCGGCAATTCAGGCGTCATCCTTGTGGTCGTGGGTGTGGGGCAAACCATGAAGCAAGCCCAGCGTCAGGCCTATTCCCGTATCAAGAATCTCATCATTCCGCATATGTACTACCGAGTGGATATCGGCGACCGCTGGTTCGAGGATAGCGACAAACTGCATAGCTGGGGTTATTTCCGCGAATTATGATCAGATTCTGCCAGGACAAAGCCGACTGCGAGGCACTCTGGGAACAATTTACTCCAAACGAGGCTGCCTGGGATGACTGGGAGCTGATGTATGCCTTCCATGACCAGGACAGGTACCGGCTGAATTTCCTGGTGCATGAAACTGAAGGCCAGGCAGATGGCATGATCCCCCTGGTTGAGGATTCCCAGGACGGGAGCTATGAACTGTTTGGTGGGAGTTATCCGGAGAACAGGACCTTGTGGATTCCCATGGCGCATTTTCCCGAGTGCTACGACGCCCTGCCCGACCGTACCGACTTTTTTGATCTGAAAGGGAGCTGGGTGGATTCGCTATTAGCCAGCCATCCGCAATACGCGGACAATTTCAGGGAAACGGATTATCAGTATTACCTGGTACCGGCAGAGTTTGATTACGACTTTAGCAATCACATTCAGCAGCATTTCTCCAATGACAAGCGCAAGGGCTTCCTTCGGGATCTGCGCAAGCTCAGGGAACGCGGGGTGGAGTTGCACTGGAGTGATGACGACGAATCTGAATTGTTCGTCGCCCTGAGCCAGAAAAATTTTGGCGCCGAATCTGACCACGCCACCGAATCCGGTAGGCAGGAAGTCTATCGGGTCGTACGCGAGCTGAAAGAAAATGGCTACCTGCGCACGCTTACTCTGAGCATTGAGGGAGCAAAACAGGCCACCTCCATGTCTGCCTTGCACAAGGGCAAGTGGATCGCACTGTACAGTGCCAGCAACAATGACTACGACAACCTGGGCAAGTTCCTCAATGTCGAGACCATCCAGGAAGCGTGTCGCCTGAGGGTCGACGAAGTTAACTACATGACCGGCATGGCGTGGAAGGCGGCGTGGCACATGAAACAGAGCCCGACCCGCACCATGCGCAAGCCAGCCAGGCCCGCGCCCGAAAGCTAGAGAGCCTTCAGCGCTTAAAACTAGAATGTCATTGGCACTTATTGGGCACGACTAGCGCGGTTTGTAGCGCAGGTCCAGAGTGTAGGGCTGGGAAGGATGGGGTGGTCTGGTATCGAATTCCACGCCATCCTGACTGTGGCCATGACGGGAGAAACGGGCCACACGGCGCGCTTCTGCCTCCATGGCATTCACGGGGAACGTATCGTAGTTGCGCCCGCCCGGGTGCGAGACGTAATAGGTGCAGCCCCCCAGTGAGCGATTGTTGAATGTATCCACTACATCAAACACCAGCGGTGAATTCACTGGCAGCATCGGATGCAAGGCAGAGTAAGGCGCCCACGCCTTGTAGCGCACACCAGCCACATATTCCCCTTCCCGACCAGTGTACTGCAACGGAATCTTGCGGCCGTTACAGGTAACGATGAAGCGGTTGCTGGTCATGTGGCGCACCAGCACCTGCAGGCGTTCCACCGAGGAATCCACATAACGCGCAGTACCCTGGCCGGAGCTTTCCTCGCCCAACACATGCCAGGGCTCGATGGCTCCCGTGATTTCAACTTCCATACCCTGCACGTTGACCGTGCCGTAGTGAGGGAAGCGGAACTCCTGGAAGGCTTCGAACCACTGCAGGTCGAAGTCAAATCCGGCTTCTTTCAGGTCGGCTATTACCCAGGAAAGGTCCTGCCAGATAAAGTGTGGCAGCATGAACCGGTCATGTAACTCTGTTCCCCAGGGGATCAGGTCACGCCGGTACGGGTGCTTCCAGAAATGCGCCACCAGCGCACGGATCAGCAGCATCTGCACTGCGCTCATCTGCCAGTGCGGCGGCATCTCGAAATTTCTGAATTCAAGCAGACCAAGGCGGCCAGTTGAACTATCCGGGGAGTACAGCTTGTCGATGCAGAATTCGGCACGGTGAGTATTCCCGGTGAGATCGACCAGGAAATTACGCAACAGGCGATCCACCTTCCAGGGCTGCAGGGTGTCGCCCTCACCCAGCTGCTGCAACGCGATATCCAGTTCATACAGGTTGTCATCACGGGCCTCGTCAACCCGGGGTGACTGACTGGTTGGGCCGATAAACTGGCCGGAAAACAGGTAAGACAGACAAGGATGGTTCTGCCAGTAGCGAATCATGCTTCCCAACAAATGCGGGCGTCGCAGGAACGGGCTGTCTTCGGCCCGTGCCGCACCCAGAGTCACGTGGTTTCCACCGCCGGTACCCGAATGCTTGCCATCGACCATGAATTTCTCTGTGCCCAGCCGTTCCTTGTGGGCAACGTCGTACAGCTTGCGGATGATGTTGATCATTTCATCCCAGCTGCCGGCAGGATGAATATTCACCTCTATCACCCCCGGGTCGGGTGTGATCAGGAGCTTTCGCAACCTGCGATCCCTGGGTGGATGGTAGCCTTCCAGTACGACGGGTACCTTCAACTCGGTCGCGACTTCTTCGATAAAATTCAACAGGTCAATATAGTGATTGAGGCGGGTTACCGGCGGCAGGAATACATAGAGCCTGCCTTCTCGTACCTGCACACAGAGGGCTGTCTGAAAAATTGTTTCTGTCTGGCGTATCTTGCCCGCCTTGCGCTTGTCAGCTACCGCGAGAGCCGATTCCTCCTCATCGGAGAAAGGGTCTGCCTCATGGTCCACGTGGGCGGCCGCTGGTGCCTGCCAGGGAATGCTGCCCAGGGGCAGGCGGAAACCCATGGAGGAATCGCCGGGTATCAGGAATAGCTTTTCGCGCCGGAAATACCAGCGGCAGCTGTACCAACCCTTGCCCTCTTTCTCTTCGAGCCAGGCCAGTGGCAGCACATGGCCAACCGGCTCCCCCAGCTTGCCCGTCAACGTATTACGCAGACGGTTGCGTTCGAGGGGATCCTTCAGCTTGTTGTCGTCCACAGTGACGTTCGCGGGAAGTTTGCCTTCCGCTTCCAGGTAGTGCCAGGTGTCTTCGTATGCGGGTATTGAATGCTTCTGGTTGACTCTTAATTTGCCCGCCAGCTTCTTCATGAACTCTCCGGCTAGACCGGGTTCCAATTTGCCGGGGCTGGATTCGTCACCCAGGTACTTCGTGTTCTTCCACAGGGCCTTGCCATCTTCACGCCAGAACAATCCCAGCGCCCAACGCGGAACCGGTTCACCTGGATACCACTTTCCTTGTCCGAACTGCAGCACGCCCTTCGGCCCAAATTGCTTCTTTAGTGAATCGAGCAAGTTGCCGGCCAGCTTGCGCTTGTCATCTCCCAGTGCCGCTGTATTCCATTGTGCACTCTCCATGTCGTCGACGCTGACAAAGGTGGGCTCGCCACCCATGGTGAGTTTTACTCTCTGGCGGTTGAGCAAGGAATCGACCTGTTTGCCGAGGGCATCAATCTTGCGCCAATTGGAAGTACTGAACGGCTTGGTAACCCTGGGATCTTCATGGATGCGGACGACCTTGTTCTCATAGGAGAACTCCACCTGGCATTCGTCGATCGCTCCTGTTACTGGTGCCGCAGAGAATGGATCGGGCGTACAGGCCAGTGGGATATGTCCCTCGGCGGCGAACAGCCCGGAAGTCGGATCCAGACCTATCCAGCCAGCCCCGGGTATATACACTTCAGCCCAGGCATGGAGGTCGGTAAAGTCCTCAGCGGGTCCGGAGGGGCCATCCAGGGATTTCACATCGGGTTTCAGCTGCACGAGATAACCGGACACGAACCGTGCCGCGAGACCGAGATGGCGCAGGATCTGTACCAGCAACCAACCGGTATCACGGCAGGAACCGGATTTACGGGTAAGCGTCTGTTCGCAGGTTTGCACTCCGGGCTCGAGGCGAATCTCGTAACTGATTTCCTGTTGCAGGCGCTGGTTTATTGCAACCAGGAAATCCACTGTCGGAGTTTTCTTGCGGGGAATCTGCTTTACCCAGGCTTTAAGCTTCTTGCCATCTTCCGCCAGCGCAAGATAGGGAGCCAGGTCCTTCAGTAGCTGCTTGTCGTACTTGAAGGGAATATGCTCGGCGCTCTCTTCGAGGAAGAAGTCGAACGGATTGATAACCGTCATTTCCGCGATGACTTCCACGGCGAGACTCAGCTTCCGAGCTTTCTCCGGAAACACCAGCCTGGCCAGGTAGTTGGAGAATGGGTCCTGCTGCCAGTTTATGAAGTGCGAGTCAGGTTCAATCTTGAGCGAGTAACTCTTGATCGGCGTGCGACTGTGAGGTGCCGGACGCAGGCGAACGACATGAGGAAAGATTTCCACCGACCTATCGAATTGATAGACCGTGTTGTGCCTGATGGCTACCGTGATTGTCATATTACAGGGTCAGGCGAAGTGCGCGATTAAGGGGTTTTTCGCTGCTTGTTCTGGGTCGATCAGTTGTTTCTGTCAAAAGGTGAGGGCGATTCGATCGCCTTGTTGCTGGTATCGATTTTTGGCCGATCCCAATTCGCAGCCCAGGCAATGGGCGGCATCTGGCGGAATGCATCTTTGAGGCGTTCATCCCAGCTACGGCTTATTTCCCTCAGGAATTCACTGTCAGCATCGAAGCGATGATGATCGGTAAAGACATAAGTATCCCGGTAATAAATCATGACCTCGACCGGTGGACCCACTGTAAGATTACTTCTCAGTGTCGAATCCATGGAGACCAGGGCACACAAGGCACAGGTGTCCAGGCTTGTGGCTGGTTTCAGTATCCTGTCTAGAATGGGTTTACCGTACTTGCTCTCGCCTATCTGCAAGTAAGGGGTGTCGTCCGAAGTGGTAATGTGGTTACCCTCAGGATAGATCATCATGATCTCGTGTTTCTCACCATTGACCTGGCCACCGATAATAAAGTTCGCCTCGAAAGTTACGCCACCGCCGGTCTTCTTCTGTTGTGCGACACTGACCTCACCCAGGTACTCCGCCGCTTCTTCCATACTGGTCACGGTCATCAGGTTTACGCTACTGGCGCGCTTTATATCGGATTCGAGTTTGGAGATGACCCCTTGTGTGGTGGCCAGATTGCCCGCAGAGAGCACACAGAACTGTCGAGATCCGTCTACGCCGAACCTGA
This sequence comes from Pseudomonadota bacterium, assembly GCA_027621405.1. Lineage (GTDB taxonomy): Bacteria > Pseudomonadota > Gammaproteobacteria > Pseudomonadales > Pseudohongiellaceae > UBA9145. The sequence continues at coordinate 26,502 of JAQCBT010000009.1, forward strand.
ACATTTTGCTGTAAGTGCTTACCTGGTCGATGCCAGCGTTAGTGCGTGAATCGGAGCAGAAAACAATGCCATCATTCACCGAGATGGCAAGACAGTAGGTCATTCGAGCAGGCCTGAGAGAGCGGTTGTGGAAAAACAACATCAATCATATACGGATTTTAACCTCAGAGTCTATTGATTGCTGAAAATTGTCAGGCCGGGAAATATTAATTATTTTCTATATATTTCAACAAGATACGGAATTATTCCGAGCGCCGGCCGGACATGAACCTGCAAGGAACCCGGGCCCTGGAATCGATGAATCCAATCCGGGCCCTTCGTCATCAGCGGTTGAAGGCTCAGCACCAGCCGCTACCCAGGTTCAACTTCTGTGACAGCAGGCAAGCCGCTCAGGCCGCAGCAATGCACTCTATCTCTACCCGCGACTCACCGCCCAGGCTGATACCAATGGCGGTGCGGGCTGGCTTGTTCTCCGGGAAGAATTCGGCATAAACCTCGTTCATGGCGCTCCACTCTGCCATGTCCACGAGATAGACGGTACATTTCACCACCCGATCCATCGACGAGCCAAAACGCTCAAGCGCATCCTGTATCGATTCCAGGGCACGCCGCGTTTCCGGCTGCACACCTCGCTCTCCTGCGCCACCGGTCTTGCCCGCAAGGTAGATCAAGCCTCCATAGCGTACTCCTTCCGAATAAGGAGCCCGCGGATTCGGGTTCATGTACTCCGGGTCTTCGGACATTGCCGACTCGGCGGCATTGGCTACAGAGAGCTCGGGCTGGCAAGCCAGTAGCATGGAGGAAAGAAAACCTATAACGAATAATCTGAGCATGCGATTCTCCTGGGAATTTATTATGTTAGCTTGTGTCGGATCACCAGCAGTGTAGCTTTACGGTGTCGTAATACCAATACTGCATTCTCAACGCTGCTTACAGCATCAGCCAGTCAGCTCTTCGTGCAAGACGTCATCGTGTGCGCGTTGTTGGGCCTGCTGGTTTATCTGTCTGTACAGGTTGCTGAGGAGGTTCGTGCCCTTTGCGAGTTGCGTTGCCATGCGTCGCACGTTACCCGAATGCTCGAGCAGTCCGGAAACCTGCGATACCTCCAGTCCTACTTCGACACTGCGTCTGAGGTTACGTTCTTTATACTCATCATAGTGATCCTTGACCGCCGCAGTCTTCTGTTCGAACTCGGCGCTGGAGAAACCCGCCGCCGTGATATCCATGAGATTCAGTAGTTCGCTTACTTCGCGGTGAAAATCATTCAGGATAGACAGTAGTTCTGTATCGCCCAACTCACTTGATTGACTCGGGTTCTCCAGAACTTCCTTCGCCAGCTCCACCGCCGTCAGGTAGTACTGACTGCAGCGCAGCACCTTCGGCAGGGTTTGCGCGACTTCATGGGGAATGCTGTTGCGCTGCAAATCCATGATAAATTCCCCAACCGCGCGGGAAAGCCTCACGACAGCGTCATGAGTCGCTTCACTGTGCTTGTTGGGCTTTGCGTTGGCTTTCAAGGCCAGGCGACAGTATCCGATGCTGACTTCAGCCAAGTGCATGAGCTCATTAACAGCGGCGTCCAGGGCCAAATCCGGGGTGATAGAGACATTCCTGTCCAGATAGCGCGGCGTGCCCAGAGTCTCTTCCTGGGACTTGAAGCGCCTCTCGAGGAACGTTGCCAACCTGCCAGTCAGTGGCAACATAATGAGGACACCCAGTACATTAAACACTGTATGAAAGAGTGCCAGGCTCACGGCTGGCTCAGACTCGATGTTCAGGAAGCCGGTAATGGCGTCCACCACCACAAACATCAGCGGCAAGAGTAACAGCGCCACGACTCCGGTAATGCTATTAAACATGACATGGGCACCGGCAACCCGCTTGGCATTAGAGGTGGCACCCAACACCGAGATCACAGCAGTAGAGGTGGTTCCCAGATTGGCACCGATCACCATGGCGCCGGCAGCATAGATACCCAGCAAACCACCACTGGCCGCAGTGAGGGTGATAGCAATGGCAGCACTGGAAGACTGGGTCAGCACGGTCATCAGAAAACCGAGTCCGAGGTAGAAGAGGAGTCCCCCTATTCCCTGCAGGGTGTAGCGCTCCATATCCAGGGTGGCGACTAAGCCTTCGAAGGCATCCTTGAGAGTCTGTATGCCAATAAAGAACAGACCAAAACCCACCAGAGCCATGCCAATCGCTGCCCGTCGCGATCGTCCACCGGTCAGGCGTAGCAGCATACCGACACCAATGATCGGCAGGGCCAGCGCGCTGATGTTGATATCGAACCCGATAATCGCTACCAGCCAACCAGTGAGCGTGGTACCTATATTGGCCCCGTATACCACGCCCAGGGCCTGGGTCAGGTTCAACAAACCAGCATTGACGAATCCGATGGTGGCAACCGTTATCGCACTGGAAGACTGCACCACGGAGGTAATCAAGAAACCGGTGAAAACTCCATGCAGCGGTGAGCGCGTCCAACTCTTGAGCATATTGCGCAGGCCCACACCTGCGGCCAGCTTCAACCCATCGGTGAGCATTCCTACAGCCAGCAGGAAGATACCGATCCCCCCGGCGAGCATGCCTATGACAGTCAGATCCATCAATTTCCCGGACGATAAAATGCGAGTAGATGCAGGAGCAGTATAAATGGTTTCAAGAGCTGAGGTTACAGCTCAAACAACTACTATAGACAGAAGCCAATTACACTTGTACTGGAAAGGCCTTCAAGTTTAAATGCCAATTCAGTTAGTTAGCACAAGGGAGTTGTACTTTGGCCACTATTACCTTTTTGGGAGCTGCACAGGAAGTTACCGGTTCCTGTCACCTGATTGAATCTCCCGCAATAGGCAAAGTCATCCTCGACTGTGGAATGCACCAGGGAGGAGATGCGGTTAAACGCATATCGAAAGACCGCTTCGACTTCGACCCGAAGGAACTGGATGCGGTAATCCTGTCCCACGCGCATCTCGACCACAGTGGCTTGCTGCCCAAGCTCGTTCACCAGGGATTCACCGGCCCCATCTACTGCACATCGGCGACCGCAGACCTGCTCCGCATCATGCTCAATGATGCCGCAGGACTGTATGAGCGTGACCTGGAACGGATCAACCTCCGCAAACAGCGCAGGGGGCGCAAGGGACAGATCAAACCCGAATACACACAGGGTGATGTGGATAATGCGCTCAAGCAGTGCCAAGGTCGTCGCTATGGCGCCAGCACAGCAGTAGGGCCAGAAGCGAGCGTGGTGTTTCATGATGCTGGCCATATTCTTGGCTCTGCCATCGTCGAACTCGAATTCAAGGAAGAAGGCAGGACGAAACGGGTGGTTTTCTCCGGCGACCTTGGTAACAAGGACTCCAGCCTCATGAACCCACCTGCCCGCTTGCGTGAAGCTGATGTGGTACTCATGGAGAGCACCTACGGAAACCGGAATCACAAGAATGTGCAGGATACAGTGGACGAACTGGCAGAGATCCTCGCTACCACCTGGGACCGGGGAGGCAATGTGATGATCCCCTCTTTCGCCGTGGGGCGATCGCAGGAAATCCTGTTTCACCTTGGTCAGTTCCACCATCAAGGTCTACTGGACAACTGGCAGGTTTTCCTCGACAGCCCCATGGCCCTGCAGGTAACCAGGGTTTACGACAAGTGGTTGAAACTGCTCGATGACAAGGACGTAAAAGAGCTGAATGATGCGCAGAAGAACTCGTTAATTGGATTCCTGCCCTCATTGCAGATTAGTGAGTCACCGCAGGATTCCATAGCGATCAATGAGATTAAGAGAGGCGCAATTGTCATCGCCGGCAGCGGCATGTGTACTGGTGGCCGCATTCGCCATCACCTGAAGCACAGGATCTGGCGAGAAGAGAATACCCTGTTGTTCATCGGGTTCCAGGCCATGGGAACCCTGGGAAGACAACTGGTGGACGGTGCAAAGACTGTTCGCATGTTCGGAGACGAATTCGCTGTGAAGGCCCGCATCGAAACCCTGGGTGGTTACTCGGCTCATGCGGGCCAGGATGAACTGGTGGAGTGGATTACCAGCTTCGAAACCAATCCCCAGGTGGTCCTGGTTCATGGCGAGCCAATCGCGATGCAGGCACTGGAAGCCAGGCTGGAAAGAGAGCATGGCATATCCTGCAAGTTGCCCGCACCGAAGGAGACCTTGAGCTTCTGAACGGATACAGCTCAATAAACACGCGCTAAACATCACACTCAATGGCAGGTTAAGAATGTCCGACACCCACGAAGACGAATGTTCTCCACTGGACAGTGAAGACTATCCCACCGAAGAGAGACAGGCCGATACGGCGCAGACTCGCTCCAGTTCATTCATCCCTGCCTATGCCGACGTGGAGTTTCTGAAGCGCGACAGGCTGCGACCGGTGCGCTTTCAGCTTGAACTTCTCAAGCCTGAAATCCTGCAGCAGGAGCTCGGCATTGATTCCACGATCGTCGTATTTGGCAGCACACGCATACCCGAGCCAACAAAGGCCAGGCAAATGCGATTACAGGCGGAACAGGCAGCACAGGCGAATCCCGGGAATGAAGCCCTGGCGAGACAGGTGCAGATTACAGCCAGGCTGGAAGAAAAGTCCCATTACTACGAGATGGCCAGGGAGTTCGGTCGCATCGTAACCGAACACGCTAGTGCCGGACCCACCAAGAATGCCGTCATCGTCACCGGCAGTGGCAGCGGTATCATGGAAGCCGCCAACCGGGGCGCCCATGAAGCCGGGGGCAAGAGCATCGGTCTGAATATCATTATCCCCCGCGAGCAGACACCCAATCCCTATGTCACACCGGAGCTCTGTTTCCAGTTTCAGTACTTTGCCCTGCGCAAGATGCACTTCCTGATGCGGGCCATTGCGCTGGTGGTCTTTCCGGGAGGCTATGGCACCCTGGACGAGTTGTTCGAGACACTAACCTTGATCCAGACCAAAAAAATGAAGGCATTACCGGTTATTCTATTTGGACGGGAGTACTGGGAACGCATCATCAATTTTGAAGCGCTGATCGACGAGGGCGCGATCGATCCGGCGGACTATGAGTTATTCCAATTTGTAGATACGCCTCAGGAAGCCTGGAAGATAATTGAAGAGTTCTACACGGCAGAATAAGGTAAGAACACTATGTCATATCGCAAGAATGTTGCTGACCTGGAATCGTTCTGAATATAAATCGTCTCTAAAGGACTCATAAACAGAGAGGTAAGGCTCAACATGACACACATCCTGGTTCCAACCGATGGCTCACAAGGCTCAATCAATGCGGCAAAGTTTGCGGGGGATTTGGCGAAGGTGATGCAGGCACAGATCACAGTATTATATGTGCAACGCGATGAATACCTGCTTGAACACTCCTGGGGCGCCGGCGCATTCATCGGTGGCCGACCGGAGGGTCTCAGTACTGTAGAGCAGATCCGCGATGCATTGGAAAAATCTGCTCGCGAAACTGAAATACCTGGCACCATTGAAGCGCTGGGTAAGCTGGACAAAGAGCCCGCCGTGGTTTTCCACTGGGGACACCCGGCGGAGGAAATTGTTAAATATGCCCGGGAAAATAACGTCGACCAGATCGTTATGGGTTCCCATGGTCGTTCTGCATTGCAGCGCTCCTTCCTGGGTAGTGTTAGCCAGGCGGTCGCAAACCAGGCGGGCTGTCCGGTTACAATCGTTAAGTAGTAGTCTTGTAAGCAGCCATGCCTGTAAAGACACAGGCACTATGCTGACTCGCCACCAAGATGGTAGATACAGTGCAGACTGCCAATCTCCTTGTAGCGGCTCTTACTGAATCCAATTTCATGCCAGAGGTTGAGATCAGCGCAGCGCTATGCAATCAAATCGGGTTTGGAGGCTCAGATTACTCTAAATTGCCGATCAAATACTCTTCCATTTGCTGCCAGGCGAAATCACTGTGATCGGGACCATAGCCTTTGGTACGCATGCCCTCGGTAGCTTCACGTCCGCACCAGGAGATCATGGTTCCAGGGCCTGCTGGGTGTCTGTTTAGGTAGTCTGTGAAATCGTAGACTTTGCCTTCAATTGCCATCCAACAATCGTCCAGGCTGGCATGCTCCGCTATTTCCTCCAGAGTATACGTTGTGTCATTAACCGCCGCCGGTAGCTCTTCCCCGGCAAGGGCATGAATGGCCACCATGGTGGCGATGCTGGACCAAAATGCGATGAAGCCGGAAAAGCATAGCTTTTTCATAGCAGATTAAACTCCTCGGTTTGAATGCGATTTTTCGGTATGCCGGAAGAGCGCAATATCCCCTGCACGCAGCCTAGCATTGCTGGCGGGCCGCACACATAGCAACTTCGCTCAATGAAATCCGGGCAATGAGCCCGCAGAAATTCTGTATTAATCGCGCCTTCTCGATAGAAATAGTGCAAGGTCAGGACGAAGCCGGGCAGCCTGTCGGCTATGCTTTCTAGTTCATCATGGTACAGGGCTCTGGCCTCGTCCTGTACGCAAAGAATGCAATGCACGTCCACTTTGCTAGCTTTGCCAGCAAAGTGCCGCGCCCGGCTTAAGAAGGGTGTAATGCCAATGCCGCCTGCAATCCACAATTCACTCTCCCTACTGTCACCGCTGGGGAAAAACGCACCGTAGGGCCCTTCAACCCGCACCTGGCTTCCAATTTGTATGGATTGCAGGGCTCGACTCGAATCGCCAAGGTCTTTAACAGCAATACGTAAATTCGTTTCCTCCGGTGCAGATGAAATAGTATACGGATGTTCCTGGGCGTAACCCGCAGTCAGCTGGTTATCGTAAGGTGTGAAATAAATAAACTGTCCCGCCTCATAAACCAGTCGTTCCTGTTGTGCTTGTGATTGTAGTTCCAGTTCCACAACATTGGATAAGGGTTTGCTTGCACCGACTACCTGATATCGCAAACGACCATGGCGTTTGAACCATGACCTTTTGGAGAAGCCCCAGCGGAACACCATGGCCAAAAGCGCCAAACCGGTATACAGAGTCCAGAGAATGTATTGCCAGGCAAAATTTATTTGCCGGGCGAGCATAAAACTATGTATCAAGGCCAACACCAGAGCCACACCGGCTAACTTGTGCAGAAGCTTCCAGCGTTGGTAATTGGGTTCACCGAAAAAAGCGAAACTGGGCGCCAGGAAAACCATCATTACAATTAAAGAAAGCCAACCAACTAGTGATGGAACAGTGTTGTTAGCCGGAAATAAAACACTAATGCCTGCGTCAAGGGACACCGCCATGCCAGAAAATGCCAGTAGCAGCGGATGCATTAACAACAATAAAAAGGATACAGCTGCCAACTGATGATGGGTAAACCACAACTTGGTCAGCCCGCCAAATAGTTTGTCAAAACCTGGCACTCGGCTGCTCAGCATTGCTGCTACCAGGAAGAAGCTGAGCCCCGCGACACCGGTAAGTCGGCCCAGGGTATTGAGCGATGCCGCGGTCGAACTCCACTCGATTGCGGTAGAAGTGGTCAGGAATATTGCTGATGGCAACAGGCCCAGGAACCACAGCATTAAGTTGGCGGTGGGGGTACGCATCAGGTCAATGTATTAAATTGAGTAAGTAGATGCATAGTAGATTCATCCGACTCGTTGAAACTTTCAAAAGTTCGCATGCAACGACAGGGATATAAAGTGGGCTGAATAGTTCGGACTGAGGTTTCCTGGCAACAGGATGTTTGAAAGAGCATCGATGCCGCCTGAATCAAGGGACCAGTCAATGGCCTGGAATCGCTCGAAATACCAGCCCAGCGATAGTTCCCTGTCCGCACTTAGTCGATAATTGGCTGAAAATTCGGCTGAGACAATTTCGGTGCTCACATCGGGCAGGGGCAGGAAACGCTGACCACGGCTAAGCGGCTGTGTCATGGTATTCGCATCGCTGTAGCTGGCCTCAAGGCTCAGATCCAGGCGTTCGGGAATAGCGGACCATTGCAGCATTGAGCCGATGCTGTGCACCCTGTCTTCACTGCTCACCCACCAGTCATTGCCGGGCAGCCTTAGCGATTCCGGGAAAAACGGGGTCGGGTTGCCTCCGCCAAGCCGGGCATAACCGGCCTGCCGGTTCTGATAGTTGTCGTAGGTGTAGAAGACGCTGGCCTGCCAGGCCTGGGCCGGATCGAAACTGAAGTCCAGTGAATAGCTGGACTTATCGGATTCCTGCAAGCCAATGCGGGCTTCGGGATAGTCATCCATAGCCAGTATGGCCAAAAAAGAAACACTGGCCTGATCCCAGGGGAACAGGCTGAAACTGGCGCTGAGCTCATCACGGTTGCGAGCAGTGAGATGATAGCGGCGCAGCAATGGATCATTCTCGAACAACTCATTTCCCATGAGGGTTGCCACGTAATCCGGATTGTGACCGGCGACAAAAGGCGCAGTAGCATCATAAGTTGAAGAATCCCGTTCGGCACGTGCCAGCTTGATCCAGGCCGAAGACGTAACGGTGGGCTTGAAACTCAATCTGGCATAGGTCCGCTCTTCCTCTGTGGTTGCCACGTCAAGCATGCTGCGATCGGTTTGTTCAAATTCCAGCCCCAGATTGAGGCGGGTACTGCCGCTTAAACGGTATCTGAAATCTGCGCTTAATTTTTCCTGTTCCAGATCATAGATACGGTTTACCCGAGCACTGCTGTTCAATAATCCGCCCTGTGGAGTGGCATCACCGGGAATACGCAGATAGATTGCCTGCGGTGTCCTGTTGTCGCGCTCCCGAAAATAATAGTGCAAATTGAGATTACCGCGATCACTCACACGGGTGGCAAACCTGAGATTGGCCAACAGGGAATCGACACGGCCTCCCAGATCGCTGCGCGGTAGCGGAATAGGCGCGGGAAATACGCTGCTGTACGGCAGGAAGCTGTCATCCTGTTCAAGTCGTGTGGAAACGAGACTGCCGCTGAGTCGGGTGCCAGAGCCAAAACTGTGGGTTCCGGACAAAGAATACTGCTGCGACACATTGTCGGGTTCCAGCCCAATCTGCCCCACCGCTCCATCGCTGAAATTCGCGCCGGCGGCCCACTGACTGTTATTGAAGGGGTTGTCGAAACGCAGGCTGGCATTGTCGTTGCTGAAGCGCAGGGTGTTGTAGCCCAGATTGAACTGGCTACCTGCAGCGGCATAGGTCACTGACACATCGAACTCATCGATCTGGTAATCCACGGGCCTGACCAGCACCGAACCTCTTGGGTTACCCCCGGTACTACCAAAGATCGCAGCGAGGGTGTCGCTGCCCTGTTTGGTTTCATGGCGGAACTCGCCTTGTAGCTGCCAGCTTTCAGTGATGTGCCATTGCAGGGCGCTGGTGACCCGATCTCTTCGTGTGTCTACATTGACCTGGTTGAGACTGCTCCCCAGAGCACTGAAACCGGAAGTCGAGCTGCTTCCTGTCCAGCCCGGGGGCAGAGTCTGCACCATGGTGCCACTACCGATAAATGGTGTATATCCGTCATTGAAACGGTAGTGCGGGAGTTGCTCATAATTCAGGCTGAAGGAAAACTCATCCCAACGCCGGTAGCTGGCCTCCAGACCTGTGGTTTCAAGGCCAATACGGTCACCCCTGAGCTGCCAGGTGCCACCGTAGCCGGCTTGCTTCGTACCCTGGAACAGAAACGAACCGATGCCATAGGCTCCCTCCCCGGTAATACTGGAGTACTGACCGAAACGGTATGAATCTTCACTGCTGTATCCGGCCCCGATACTAACCGAAGAATCCTGCGCAAAGGCCGACGTCGACAGGGCATTCACCAGCGGTAAACAGCATAGAGCCGACAGAAACAGTTTCGCATGGGTAGTAGAAGAATGCTGCAGCATCGGATATGGCCTCACCTGGTCAGCCGCGAACCAGACGGATGATTGGAGCCATGCACCAGCGAGTGGCAATTGGTACAGGAAGAACCCAGCAGGTTCTGTTGCGCACCGGCAGGCGGCAGGCCGGTGCCACTGTACAGGCTACTGGGATGAAATGCCTCGGAGTGGCAAGTCTGGCAGAGAAACGGCTGTCTTACAGAGAGCAGCCTGTCCTGGGTCGAGCCATGGGGAGTGTGACAGTAGGTGCAGTCCTCGGTCACGGGCTGGTGTTCCCACAAGAATGGGCCGCGCTTTTCGGCATGACAGGAGGTACAGGTCTCATTGACCGAGATCCGGGACAAAAGGGCCATGGCGTCGGAACCATGGGGGTTGTGGCAATCGTTACAGGTCATCAGCCCCTCGGCTACTGGATGGTGGCTTCGCAGGTTCATCTGGGCTCGTTGCTCCAGGTGACATCTCAGGCAAACTGATGCATCTGACAACTCATTCAGGGCGGTGGCATGGCTGGCATGTATGGTATGGCAATCAGCACAAGCCAGATCCGCCGCCTGGTGGGCACTTCCGGACCAGTGCACAGTCTCGCGGGATTGATGACAGTTCAGACAAGTCTGGTTCTGGACAGCCTTGTCACTTGCGGGAAAACGGCCTTCATTGCTAAACACGATTCCGGGCGACTGCAGTGACTGACCGTGGGAGGCGCTATCGCCGTGACAGTTGGCGCAAGTTCCTGCGGAGGAAGCAGCGCCCGAGAGCGCAGAGAGGCCATGGGGCGTACCATAGATAGCAGTGACTTGTGGGTTGTTATGGCAAGTGAGACAGGTACTGTCCTCACTCTCAACTCCGCGTGCCGCAGCTGCTGCCTGTTGCCGAGTCGAATCCCGGGATTGCGCCTCGCTCGTATTCAATCCCAGGAATAACAGCGCCAATGCACCTACAAAAAACGCTCCCAGCCCAAACAGACCGCAGCGCGCGAGCGAACGATTCGTCATGTTCTTTCCTCAAGCAGTTCTCAATCCATTCCATACTAACAAGTGAAAACGATGACTTCCTGACCAGAATCAATAATTCCACCGGCAAAAGACGCCACCGCATAGAGTAATCATGGCTTGTGCTTGTTTCAGGCATCAGGCTGTCACGTACAACAAGCACTTCTGCAGCACTACAGATAAGTAGCAAATTTCCGCAGCCAGCTCGCGAGAACAGTCTACTCGTCAAACGACCAGGCATATTGATAGCCAAGATCAAGCATTGCCTTGTGCGCGAGTTTTAGTCATGCGAAGGCGAATCTGTTTTTCGGTTTCAATAATCACAAACAACACCACGCCGACACCGACCACCAGCACACCGTCCTCAAACGGAATGGATTCAGTGGCAAAGACAGCCTGCAAGAGCGGGAGGTAGGTGATCGCGAATTGCGCGACAGTAATGGCTATAACGACCGTCCACACCACTTTAGTCCCGCGCACTGCTTTCCAGGTCAATGAGGTGCCATAGATATTGCGGATAAAGAACAGGTTGAATATCTCCATCACGACCAGTGTATTGAGAGCGATGGTACGGGCCAGTTCGATTGAATAGCCTCGGTCGAGGGCATAGTAGTACATACCGAACACGCCACAGAGAAACAGCAATGAGACGAGCACAATGTACCAGACAAGCTCGCCTGTCAGCAGCGGCTCATCACGCGGGCGCGGCGGACGGTGCATAGTGCGTTCTTCTGTGGGTTCAAAGGCGAACGCTATACCCAGCGTCACTGTAGTAATGAGGTTGACCCATAATATCTGGGTGGGTGTTATTGGCAGCGTCATACCGGCCAGCAGTGCAACGACTATGGTCATCGCTTCACCCGCGCTGGTGGGGAGCGTCCAACTGATAACCTTCTTGATATTGTCGTAGACGGTACGACCTTCGCGCACAGCGGCAGCAATGGAAACAAAATTATCATCCGCCAACACCAATTCCGCGGCTTCCTTGGCTGCTTCACTGCCATTTTTACCCATGGCGATACCCGCATCGGCGCGCTTCAGGGCTGGCGCGTCATTCACTCCATCGCCGGTCATCGCCACCGTCATGCCATGGGACTGTAATGCCATAACGAGCCGTAATTTATGCTCCGGGCTGGTACGTGCGAAAATGTCACAGTCCAGCACCGTCTGGCGCAGCCTGGCGTCATCCATACCATCGAGATCGTTGCCTGAAAGCACAGTTTCGGCGTTTTGCAGTCCGATTTGCTTGCCGATTGCGGCGGCGGTTCCGGCATGGTCTCCGGTAATCATCTTCACCCGAATGCCTGCGCCATGGCACTCAGCGATGGCCGCTATAGCTTCCGCACGGGGTGGGTCAATCATCCCTGTCATGCCCAGCATGGTCAGCATACCCTGCACATCTTCTTGCCGGAGTTCAGTATGCTCTGGTTGCACCGGTCTTCCGGCAAAGGCAAGCACCCGTTGTCCGAGCTCGGCTATAGCCTCCGCTCGCTCCTCCCAGTAGGCAATATCCAGCGCCTCTGCCCCACCGTCCGCAGCGCGCTGATCCTGACACATGGCGAGCACCTGCTCAGGCGCACCCTTGACGAAAACAAAGGCATGGCGCGCCGGGTTATGATTGAGCGTTGCCATGTAGCGATGCCTGGCATCAAACGGAATGGCGTCAGTGCGCGCCCAGGTTGCCTGGGTTTTGGCTACATCCATACCCATCTTCCCGGAAAAAGCCAGAAGCGCACCCTCCATAGGATCGCCTTCAACCGACCACAGGCTGTTTTCCTCGCGCAGGGAAGCGTCGTTACAGACGGCAGCCGCCCTGGCAAGTTCTTCCAGTACGGTAAAATCTGCTGGAAGTACATGTGCATCATCCAGTTCTAATTGCCCCACGGGCGCATAGCCATCACCTCCAAGGGCAAACAGATGCTGGCCGGTAACAACCGAAGTCACCATCATCTCATTACGTGTGAGTGTGCCGGTTTTGTCGGTACAGATAACCGAGACTGAACCAAGTGTCTCTATTGCGGGCAGACGCCGCACGATGGCATTGCGCCGAGCCATGGTCTGGACACCAATGGCCAGTGTAATAGTCAGCACGGCAGGCAATCCTTCGGGGATCGCGGCGACTGATAACCCAACTACCGCCATGAAGAGATCTGTGAATTCATGGTGACCGGCAAAATAGCCATAGGCCAGCAAAAATGAGGCAAGCAGCAAAATAACAATGGTGAGCCATTTGGCGAAGACACCCATTTGCGCCACAAGTGGTGTGGTAAGCGTTTCAACCTTCGAAATCAACCCGCTGATTCGACCTAACTCGGTTCCACTACCTGTGCCGATGACGACCCCTCTCCCCTGACCGCTCGTCACCAAAGTGCCAGAAAATGCCATACATGACCTGTCGCCGAGTGCGAGGTCGGCTGCCACCGGTTCTGTTTGCTTTTCTACGGGCACAGATTCGCCTGTCAGAATCGCCTCTTGCAGAGACATACCGTGCGCAGACAAAAGACGCAGATCGGCAGGCACTTTGTCTCCAGCTTCAAGCAAGACAATGTCGCCTGGAACGAGTTCCTCTCCCTCTATGCTCTGTCGTTCCCCATCGCGCAGCACATTGGCACGAGGGGCGAGCATATGGCGAATAGCATCCATGGCTTTTTCCGCCTTGCCTTCCTGAATGAAGCCTATTACTGCGTTGGCGACAACCACGGCGAGGATTACGCCCGCATCTATCCAATGGTCGAGCAGCGCAGTAATCACTGCGGCGCCCATCAGTACGTAAATCAAGATATTATTGAAATGCATCAGGAATCGCACGATCGGGCTGCGCCGCTTGGCCTCTGGCAAGCGGTTCGGTCCGTATTCGGTCAGCCGATTTATCGCGTCTTTGCGGGAAAGTCCATCTTGTGGTACACGGAGAAGCGCCAGCGATTGCTCAACCGATAAGCTGTGCCACAAGTTCTGGCTCTGGTCTGCGCCTGCCTTTTCCATTGAGAACTCTTGCTATCAGTACGCCTTCACGGGTGAAACGAAACCTTGCGGTTTCAACGCCATCAGCGAACAAGATAATTTCTGTACGATGTTTTCAGCCGTATTCCCAAACACAAAGCCGGGAAGACCGGTTCGCGCGACAGTACCCATGACCAGAATGTCAATATTCCGGGCTGCCACAAAAGCAGGTATACATTCCTCGGGCATCCCACGCAGATGATGAACCCGGTGATTGCCGGAAACGCGTGAGGCGCTGATCAGTCGCTCGAGTGCAGAGCGATGTTCCTGTTGCGTCTTGAGCACAACCTCGACAATCTCCGCATCCGACGCTTTCACCCAGATGCTGTCGCGCAGGAAGGATTCGAACTCATAATCCCAACAGGAAACGATTTGCAATTCATTACTGCAGCTATTAGCCAGTGACTGCGACAGTTCCAGCATGCGAATTGACAGGTTTTCAGCCATCTGCTCTGTACTAAAAGGATCAATGGCGACAGCCACCTGGATTTGCTGGCGGGAATGTGCAATAGGGCGGCACAGCCAGACCGCACAAGGACATTTGCGCAGTAGCTCCATATCCAAAGCTTTAAAGCCGCTGCCACTATCTCCCAGTGACTCCGCCTCTTTAATCAGCAGATCGTGCCCGTGCTGGAGTACGTATTGAATGATCTTTATGGACGGGGTTTTGTCGCTGATGAGATCAATCGAAGTTTCAACAGCGTCTTCTTCCAACTTGATTGCCGCTTTTGTAGTCCGAATCGAAGCCTCAACCTGAGCAATCAACGACGCAGCGTACTTCTCCCGGTAGTCAGGGAACTCCTTCGGGAATTCCGGACTGACCACGAGAACATCTAATGAGGCATTGTTGTTGCGCGCCAGACTAAGCGCCTGTTTTAGCCCTTCGGTCTCATCGACGATTCCATAACTAACATAGAGCGGGCTGTGATAGTGGCGCATGCGAAACCTCTTCGTATTTCGGATTCATTTGCATCATAGAATCAGATCTGGTGCGGGTAAATGAAAACCGGTAGCAGCAAGTATGGTGAAGAATAAATATTGATAAAGGTCATGCCATACACGCTGAGCAGCAGCGAATCTCGACTTTGGCCGTCGCTCAATTCAAAAGGGTATTGCTTTTTGCTGTGGACACCACCGGCATAGCCCGAGCATTCTTTTCCCAATAGCTATTCGACAAGTGGCAACGACGCTGACACTCGAAGCTGCCTGGGTTGTAGAGTGAAAGCAATTGTCAGGTGTCTGGATTTCAATACTTTGGCAAGGCATTACAGGGAATTAGTGAAGAGGACAGCCTGAAAGCATGATAGATAAAATCTATCGCGAACTACCATTCTTTGCACTTTATTTATAGCGCGGGGTCAATAGACTGGAGAGTTTTAGGCCCTTGGAGAGAGTACCGCAATGAGTAGTATCAACCACATCTTGCTGCCAACTGATGGCTCAGAAGGCTCGATGCACGCAGCTAAAGTTGCAGGCGAACTGAGCAGAGCTCTGCAGGCGAGAGTCACTGTTCTCTATGTGTTAAGCGATGAGTTCCTGCTTGAGCATTCCTGGGGTGCCGCAGAATTCATTGGTGGCAGACCCGAGGGCTTGCGCTCCGTCGAAGAAATTCGTGCCTCTTTGGAAAAATCTGCTAGAGAAAAAGAGATACTCGCTACCACGCAAGCGCTTGGTGAGACCGATCCGGCGCCAGCAATCGCTCTTGAATGGGGACATGCTGCCGAAAGAATCTCGAGCTATGCGAAAGATAACCAGGTAGGACTCATCGTTATCGGCTCCCATGGCCGGTCAGCACTGAAGCGCGCGTTCCTGGGAAGTGTGAGCCAGGCTGTTGCCAATCAGGCACAGTTTCCGGTAACGATCGTCAAATAGTAAAGTCCGTCACAATATTCTGCTACTAGCCAACACAGTAGCAGAATACAGGAATACAGGCTGGCCACCGACTCTACTTTTCGGCCTATTGAGGCGAAGCCAGTAAGCCATGCAATGGCCTTGCGATCTCAAGTCCAAGCCTTTGCACTGGCTTCTCGTTTCTCAGACCACGATCCCGGATTTCCTGAATCCGGGTTTGTTGCATTTTCTTCCTGAATATAGAGCATGTTCTAGCTGTTCAGCCTCTGAGCACCACTGCCTATTCGGCGTTGGAGTTTTGACCATAGAAAGCTGGGCCTATTGCATGCTTCCGATTTAGTATTCTCCAG
The DNA here is from genome assembly GCA_027621405.1 of Pseudomonadota bacterium. GTDB lineage: Bacteria > Pseudomonadota > Gammaproteobacteria > Pseudomonadales > Pseudohongiellaceae > UBA9145. The sequence continues at coordinate 42,507 of JAQCBT010000009.1, forward strand.
CAATAGATACTGTGACGACGGGAACGCAATATACCGTAATGCTCTTACTGTCAGAGCACTGACCTGACAACCAGCCTGGCGCTTAAGCCCTGGCCCAAGTCCTGCACAAATTGCGGGCAAGCCACAGCTGATGTATAAACGTCACTCCAGCAATACAGGAGCAACACGCCATGAAGAAGGAAACCCTGGCCATTCACGCGGGCTACGAATCTGACCCCAACACCAAGTCGGTGGCAGTGCCTATCTACCAGACCGTCGCCTATGAGTTTGATAACGCCCAACATGGCGCCGACCTTTTCAACCTCGCGGTGCCGGGTAACATCTACACCCGCATCATGAATCCCACCAACGACGTACTGGAGCAGCGCATGGCGGCGATGGAAGGCGGGTTGGCCGCCCTGGCCGTGTCATCAGGCATGGCCGCAATCAACTATGCCATCCTGACGATCGCGAAGGCAGGTGACAACATCGTCTCTACACCACAACTTTATGGCGGCACCTATACCCTGTTTGCCCACATGCTCCCCAGCCAGGGCATCGAGGTGCGCTTTGCCGAAGATGATTCTGCGGAAGCACTCGAGAAACTGATCGACGACAAGACCAAGGCCATTTATTGCGAGACCATCGGCAACCCTGCCGGCAATATTATCGACCTGGAACCGGTATGCGCTGCAGCGCACAAGCACGGTGTCGCAGTGATTGTGGACAACACCGTTGCGACCCCTGCCCTGTGCAATCCCATTGAATTCGGCGCCGACATCGTCGTGCATTCACTGACCAAATATGTCGGTGGTCATGGCACTTCTATCGGAGGTGTGATCGTGGACTCGGGCAAGTTTCCCTGGGCCGAGCACAAGGCACGCTACCCGGAACTGAATGAACCTGAGCCCTCCTATCATGGCGTGGTCTACACCGAAGCGCTGGGCGAGGCAGCCTATATCGGGCGCGCCCGTACAGTTCCCTTACGCAATACCGGCTCGGCGCTCTCGCCGATGAATGCGTTCCTGATCATGCAAGGACTCGAAACCCTTAGCCTCAGAATGGAGCGGCATTGTGAAAACGCTATGGCGGTCGCCAACTATCTGCAGAAGCACGACAAGGTGGAATGGGTTAACTTTGCCGGCCTGGAGAATGATCCCAACCACGCCCTGGCCGAGAAATATTGCGGCGGGGTTCCGGCCTCCCTGCTGACCTTCGGCATCAAGGGCGGCTTCGACGCCGGTGTAAAATTCTACGATGCCCTGAAACTCATCAAGCGCCTCGTGAACATCGGCGACGCTAAGACGCTGGCCTGTCATCCCGCGTCCACGACCCACCGCCAACTCTCAGAATCCGAACAGTTGGCTGCCGGTGTAAAGCCCGAAACCATGCGCCTCTGTGTGGGCATCGAGCACATCGACGATATCATTGCCGACATCGAGCAGGCGTTAGCTGAGGCTTGAGAATCCGGTGCGAAACTGTCACCGTAGAATAAGGGGTCCATTCGGACCCCTTTTCTCCGAAAAAAGCGCTGAAAAGCGGTCTTTTTTCTACATTCAGCGCTGTCGCTTTACTGTTGGCGACAAGCCCCTCCTGCCGACACTCTGAGCGCTGAGAGAAAATAGGGACAGATTTATTTTTTTTAAAAAATAAATCTGTCCCTATTTTCTCCGGTGTATTGCGAAAAAAAGCCCGACCACACAGTGACCAGGCTTTTAAAAGATTTCTTGTAATCCAGTTATAGGGAAACCACTAAAAAGTCCCGCGTATCTTGATCGCCAACACGGGGCCAGCATCGGAACAGGAATCCTCGATCTCCTGTAAGTCGCCATTCGCTATCGTGCCATTGATATAACGCGCCCTGATGCGACAGCGGTCCCGCGCATCACGCGCCTCGAAGCGGTACACAAGGTCACCCCAGGCCTGCGCTTCGATCCAGGCGGAATAGGATCCGACCTTGGGGTAAGTCTCGATCTTGTCGATGTCGAAAACGCGGAAATCGTTGTAAAACTCCCGTCGATAATTGATCCCCCAGTTCAAGTTGTAGAACGAGGGAACGTCGTGTCGGAAACCCACATTATAGCGACTCGCGCCACCACGCAGTGATCGCTCCCGGGGAATATTGAGGAAGGGATCAGTCACTTCCGAGTCTTCCATGGCCAGGCCCGCGGTCAGCAACATCTGGGGCTGGTTGAACATCAGCAGCCGTAAGCTACTGTTCAGGTTAAAACCGTAGCGCTCGCCGCTGCCAATATTTCCTCGCGCACCCAGAGTCTCGGTTGCCGTGGACACATCGACATTGTCGATCAGGTCATCCAGGTCGTGATAGAAAACATTGCCGTTTAATACACCCGCATCATTGGGCAGCCGGTATTCAAGATTGGCCTCGTAGCGCCAGGACTGCTCCTGTCTGAGATCGGCATTGCCTTCAAACGCGTTCTGCTCATCGTCGCTGCCATCGATGCTCGCTGTGAAATCGGTAAAGCTGAGCTGGGCGACATCCTTTTCGACACTCGCTCGGAACTGTACGGAAGGCGTGATATCGAATCGATAGTCCACTTTTGGGCGGAAGAAATTGAAGTCCCGTGTCTTGGATACGTTTCCAGCCTGGGAAATTTCACTGTCCTCAAACAGGAAGGTAGTTTCGAGGCTCATGCGCTCATTGATTTGCCAGTTGTGGATTGCAAAATATTCGTAGCGCATCTCTTCCACGGTACCGACGGCATCGGTTATCGGTGACAGGCCACCAAAGCGCTCCGATCCCGGGGTGCTACCAAGCAATCCAAGTTGCAGGGAAGTATCGAGAATGGTCTGGGCCCTTTCCACTCCGGCTTCCAGCGAGTGCAGGTCATTGATATCGAACACATAGGAAGAGCGGATGATTCTTTCCTTGGTACCGATCTCATTCGCCAGATACAGGTCGGCTGTCCGGGTGCTGCCGTCTACCTGATAGCGGGTTCGGTAACTGTTGCTGTCAGAATCATTGACAATAAACAGCGTTCGCCAGCGACTGCCATCGCCAAACACGTGCATGTAGTCGCCGCCGATTTCCCAGGAACCTTCCTCGAAAGGAATATCGTCTCGCTCGAACTTCGCTGTGGGAGGATTATTGCTGAAATTAGTCAGCACTCGATCCGCGTAGGAGAAGCGATCGTTGTCCACCCATTGCAGGTTGAGATTGGCGGTATCGTTCCTGGTAAATTCATAGCCGATATTGGCCTGCAGGGTAACCGGCCAGCCATCGTTGCCTTCATCCCTGTCGACAGTCTCGTTCGTTGAGCCATCGGGGTTGTAGCTGGTTTCAAAACCATCACGGAATTCCCAGCGTGGCTCTCGTTCCGCGCTCAGGAAATAGTTGAGAGCCCCGTTTTGGCCTGTCGCTGAAATCTTGGCACCGGGCTGATATTTGCCATCGTGGTAGTGATCCATGTTGATTTCATAGGCGAAGGAAGTGCTCGACTGGGACTGCAACAACACCACATTGATAATCTGGCTACCGCCACGAACATCCAGGTCTCCCGATGTTCCCCGGATGATCTCGATATAGTCGACCTCACTGGCAGGAATTCTGGAGAGTTGGGCGTTGCCCTCATTGCCCTTGCCGGCGATTCGACGGCCATTAATCAGCACCTGGTCGCCACCGGCACCCAAGCCCCGACGATCGGAGCCACCGGATCCACCTGGTCCACCCTGGGGGCCATTGCCGCCAAGTGCCACCGTGATACCCGGGATCCTCTGCAACATATCGTTGACCGAAAAGGGCTGGTATTGCTCGAAATAACTGGCCGGGTAAGTGACCGTGGCATCTTCTGCTGTAGTTGGTTGGTCCTGGGCGATTGCCTGCTGGCCACTGCCCGCCAGAACTATTGCGGCAATTCCGATGGAGAGGCGTAATTTCCTGGGTGAAATTGATAGTGCTTTCATGTCAGATTGCAGGCTCCCTTTGCCTTCTTGTTGCAGCTGCCTGCCTGTATTTCCTCGCGCGCTATGGATTGCGCAAGGCGATTTCTCTCCAGGCAGGGATCGAAACGCGCAGTATGCCCTCCAGAAGACTCCAGAAGAATCAAAAGTTGCACGAAAACTTTAACAATTTGTAATAAAGACAAAGGAAAAACGAAACGATTAGCTTACTTTGACTTCGTGGAAGCAGAAACAGGCGAGTGGCAACTCGTAACTGACTCCATGGGCGAGGAACCGGGAGATAACGAACATGAGCGTGCCTATCGGAATGTGCTGCAATCGATCACAGGGGCACAAGCACAACTCCTGCAGGAACTGGATGCCCTCACTTCCGGTCAGCTTGCCCATTTCGATTTCCTGCAGTTTCAACACATGGAGTTGATCCGTTATTCGAGGGCGTTGCTGCACCCTCCGTCAACCCTGTCCACGGCCCAACACACATTGATTGTTGAGCAGGCGGATCTGCTATTCCGACAGGTGATGGCGCTGGAACTGGTTATCGCAGATTTCCTGCAAGCATTTGTTCGCGCTGGAGATCTGCAGAATCTATTGCAGCAAGCAGAAAGCGAGTTGGTTCTGCTATCCAGAGACGAAGCAGAATCTGTACTGACAGAGAGCAGGCAGCAGCTACAGCAATCGCTTGCGGAAATACGAACCCAGGTTCAGGATCAAGTAAGACAACTGGCAGTACTTCGAAACAGCTTTCAATGACTCCTTATGTATGGGCCGAATGAGAACCCGTTCGTGACAAGTGGGTGGAGCTAGATTGACTCCAAATATTTTCGCCATGAACCAAGCGAAGTAATGTCTTCCGCATCATTCACCGCCAGACCTTCACAAACAAATCCGCTCACCCAGCTGCCATTCTCGAGTTCCAGTTTGCCAATGCCCAGTGGATAGGGAATGGCTGCAACAAAACTGCCAAACTCAGACTCCGGAACTGACCAGACTTCCACCAGGATACTGTCACCATCCCTCTCATCACGCACCAGACCGGGACGCTTCACCGGACCACCCTTCAATGCATAGAAGCGGTAGTTGTTGCTGGTCCGGGTCTGCGTCACCAGAGTCGCTCCCCGCTCCTGCAGTTGCCAATTCAGAGGCATGCCACTGAGATGAGCGCCGCACACGGCAACCTGGATGCGTTGAGTATTGGAGATGGTATTGTAGGCTTTGTTTGTATTGTGGACCTGAGAGGTCGCTCCCATGGGCAACTTCTTCAGGCGCTCCCAGGCGAGCGCATGGTTCAGCAGGCTCATCTCCCTGAATCTGGGTGCAACCATGGTAATACCGAATGGAATGCCGTTAGCCATGAAGCCCGCAGGTATGGCTAGCCCACACAGGTCCAGCAGGTTCATGTAATTGGTGTAATAGCCCATATTCGAATTTAACTCGACGGGGTTAGCCAGTAATTCGGCGATGAGATAGCTTCGCGGGGCCGTGGGGCTGAGCAAGAAATCAACTTCTTCAAAAAGTTTCTCTGCATAGACACGATACTCCTGAAGTTTGTATTCAGCCTTGAAGGCCGCCACTGCATCTTTAGCGGCGGCGGTTTCGATGATGCCCCTTACCACTTCATGAATCGCATCGGGCTGTTGCTCCAGCATGGATTCGATCGCCGCATATCGTTCGGCGACCCATGGTCCTTCGTACAACAACTTTGCCGCACGCAACAGCGGCTCGAAGTCGACCTCAACAACGGTCGCACCGAGTGCTTGCCAATCCTTCAACGCGGCGCGGAAAAGCTCTGCTGCAGACTGTTCACCAAAGAATTCCAGCTGTTCCGGTTTAGGTACGCCGATAACTGGTGCATTAGCGGGCTCGCCGAAAAAGCGCTGGCTATTGCTGAAGGGATTGGCCCTCGCATAGGAATCCTTTGGATCCTTGCAGGCAAGAACCGCAAACAACTTCTCAGCATCTGCCACACATAGTGCAAAAACACTGGGGCAATCCAGTGTACGACAGGCAGGCACGACACCAGACATTCCAAAAACCCCGCGGGTTGGCTTGAGGCCATAGATATTATTGAGCATCGCTGGCACCCGGCCCGAGCCTGCGGTATCGGTACCCAGGGAAAAACTTGCCAGTCCGAGTGACACGGCGACCGCAGAGCCGGAGCTGGAGCCTCCCGAGATCACCTCCCCATCGAAGGCATTCTGGCAGGGCCCCCACGGTTCAGGCGATCGGGTACCAACCAGTCCGGTGGCGAACTGATCCATGTTGGTTTTCCCGAGTGGTATCGCTCCGGCTGCCACCAGCTTCTGCACGACGAACGCACTCTCCTGTGCAACATAGGAGAATTTCGGACAGGCTGCGGTGGTGGGGATGCCTTCGATGTCCATGTTGTCCTTGACGGCGAAGGGCACGCCGTAAAGGGGCAGCTCTTCTGCAGAGCCTGACTCCAGTCGTAACAGGTAGGGTTCCAGTTCCTCCTCGGAGAGTCTCCTGATCCAGATATTTTTTTGCGCATACTGATCGGCTTTTGCTATTAGGTGTGAGACAAGTTCTCTCGGAGTGAAGTCACCGTCCAGATAGCCTTGCCGCACGGCGTCGATATGGGGCACGAAATCCTGGGGAATCATGGCCGCTCCTCAATGAACACCAGGGGTGTACCCGACTGTACGCTGGAACCTGCCACCTTGAGAGCCTTCACTACCCGCCCCACGCAAGGCGCACTCACCACAATCTCCATCTTCATGGATTCCAGAATCAATAGCGTATCGCCCTCTTCCACCTCGGTACCTTCGTCCACCTCAAGCTTCCAGACACTACCCGCCACGGGACTCTCGACGACGGAGACTCCTTCCGGAATGGTCTCGCCTTCGGTATCGATCTCGACGGGCTTTTCCTCAAAATGGAATTGGCCATCCCGCCGCCAGTTTGCCAGCTCCTCGTCAAAGGCCTTCTGCTGGCGGCCCTTGAATTGACTGATCTCCCCGGCATACTTCTCAAGAAATGCCTTGTATTCGGCCAGGCTGAACTCCGTCTCTTCGATCCTGATGGGATAGGTACCGATTGGGAATTTCTGACGTATGCGAACCAGTTCCTGGTCATCCACCGGATAGAAGCGAATCTGGTCGAAGAACCTGAGCAGCCACGGCTTGGAGAATTCTTTCGTCTGTCGATATCGATTCCACATCTGTAAGGTGCGACCCACGAACTGGTAGCCTCCCGGCCCTTCCATCCCATAGATGCACAGATAGGATCCGCCGATACCCACGGAGTTCTCCGCAGTCCAGGTTCTGGCCGGATTGTACTTCGTGGTTACCAGGCGGTGTCTGGGATCCATTGGCGTTGCCACTGGCGCTCCCAGGTAGACGTCCCCCAGACCCATCACCAGGTAATTCGCGTCAAAGACGATACGCTTGACCTCGTCAATGGATTCCAGTCCGTTGATGCGGCGAATGAATTCGATGTTTGACGGATACCAGGGCGCATCCTTCCGCACCACCTGGTGGTATCTTTCAATTGCCAGCTTGCACTGCTCGTCATCCCAGGACAGGGGCAGGTGAACGATGCGAGACGCGACTGGTTTGTCCTCAATCTCGGCAATCTGCTCAAGAAGTTCTGCGATCCTGCCTATCAGTTGCTGCTCGGAGATTGCCAGTGCGTCATAGTGAACCTGCAGGGAACGAATACCGGGAGTCAATTCTTGCAGACCGGGGATAGCAGCCTCGTTCAAGGCCAGCATCAGGCGATGCGCCTGGAAGCGGAGCTCGATATCCAGCACCATCTCGCCGAATTCGATCAAGAGCCAGCTGTCGCCGCTGCGCCTGATAGCCACGTCATGTTCACCCATACGACACAGGGTAATTTCCGGCGCGTAATTGTCGATTACCAGAAGAGCTGATGTCTCCGACCGGAGGGAAGCGACCTCCTGCTCGCGGATCCTCAGTTCCTCGATGGCAGATTGTTTGCTCACTGGCACGAAGCGCACTTTATCGCCGGCCGATAGCTGACCGACCTTCCACAGATCAGCCGTCACCACCGTAGCAGGACAGACGAAGCCACCCAGGGAGGGTCCGTCAGGACCGAGAATTACCGGCATATCACCCGTGAAATCCACTGTGCCGAAGGCGTAGGCATTGTCATGGATGTTGGAGGGATGCATTCCCGCCTCGCCGCCGTCATTGCGCGCCCACTCCGGCTTCGGTCCCAGCAGGCGTACTCCGGTTCGGCTGGAATTGAAATGCACTTCCCAGTCGTGGTTAAAGAAGGTATCGATGTAGCTCTCTTCGAAAAAATCTGGCGCACCCTGCGGCCCGGGAATGACATGGAGTTCCCAGCGCTTGCTAATTGCCGGGCGCAAATCAGTGGGTACAACCTTCTGATCCTGGATGGGTGCGACTTCCCCAGCAGAGAGATGCAGCACGTCACCTGTTCGCAACGCACGTCCAGCATGGCCTCCGAATTGGCCGAGAGTAAATGTAGCCTTGGCACCGAGATAATCGGGACAGGCTATACCATCCTTTATCAACAGGTAGGCTCTGGCACCTCCCTCCTTGACCTTTCCAATCTTCAGTTCCTGTCCGGACTCTACCTTTAGCACTGTCCAGAACGGGACCTCTTTGCCATCCAGTTCCGCGCTCATCTCGGCACCGGTCAGGACAACCCAGGTAGCGGAAAGAAATTTCAAGCATGGGCCGTTCAGGGTCATCTCCAGGCCCGCGGCTGTCGGCGGATTGCCAAGCAGCTGGTTACCAAGGCGGAAGCTCCTGCTATCGAATGGCCCGGAGGGCGGGACACCTACATCCCAATAGCCTGTTCGTCCGGGGAAATCCTGCACAGTCGTCATAGTGCCCGGCGTGAGCACTTCAATCCCATGCTTGCTGTACTCAAAGCCGGCCAGGGTCTTGGTGAAATACTGCCCGCTGCTCAGAGGCTCGGAAACAATTAGCTGCTGCAAGTAGTCGAGATTCGTCTCGATGCCGTAGATGCTTGTAGCTGCGATAGCCTGACCAAGACCTGCCAGTGCCTGCTCTCTGTTGTCTGCAATGGCAATGATCTTGGCAAGCATCGGATCGAAGAACGGACTGACCTCGACCCCGGATTCTATCCAGTGATCGACCCTTAGAGAGCCGGCTGATGGCTCTGGAAACTGCACGTAGGAGAGTAGACCCGCACAGGGTTGAAAGTTCTTGAAGGGATCCTCTGCATAGATCCGCGCCTGCACGGCATGACCTTTCGGCGCCAGAGACTGCTCCAGTTCTGCCAGGTCAGGCAGGGAATGTTCTCCCAACCTCACCATCCATTCGACGATGTCAACCGAATAGATCTCTTCGGTTACCCCGTGTTCCACCTGCAGGCGCGTATTTACCTCGAGAAAATAGAACCGCTCGGTATCGGCATCGTAAATGAACTCAACGGTTCCCGCGCTGCGATAATCGACTGCGCCGAGTAATCTGCAAGCCACTTCATGAAGCTCTTTTCTCACCGGGTCTGCAAGATTAGGTGCAGGCGTCTCCTCGATCACCTTTTGATTACGCCGCTGTGCCGAGCAGTCCCGCTCACCGAGAGCGATGACCCTGCCCTCGCCATCACCAAACACCTGTACCTCTATATGGCGCGCGTTCTCGACAAATTTCTCCAGGAACAGATCGGCATTGGAAAAATTGTTGGCGCTGAGTTGAGCCACAGAATCATAGCTCTTGCTCAACTCACCGGCATTCCAGCACAGTTGCATGCCGATACCACCACCACCGGCTGTGCTCTTCAAAATAACCGGGTAGCCGATCGCTTCGGCTTCGGACAATGCGCTATTTAAATCCTTGAGCACTCCCGTGCCAGGCAATAGTGGGACTTGCTGCGCTTCTGCCAGTTCCCGTGCCCGGTGCTTGAGGCCGAATGCCTGTATCTGGGAAGCTGTTGGCCCGAGGAACAGCAAGCCGTGTTTTTCGCAGTTGGCAACAAAATCTGTATTTTCACTGAGGAAACCGTAGCCCGGATGCACAGCATCTGCGCCGGCTTCCCTGGCTATAGTGAATAGCTTTTCCTGGCTAAGGTAGGTATCGCGAGCAGAGCCTTCACCCAGGGAATAGGCCTCGTCAGCGTACCTGACGTGGAGGGATTCCCGATCTGCTTCTGCATAGACGACAATGGCCCGGATGCCCAGCTTCTTCAAAGTTCTGGTGATGCGCACCGCTATCGCGCCGCGGTTTGCTATGAGAACGCTCTTTACCTTGTTAACAGAATGCGACATCGCTATTGATCCTCCCACACGAGGACTTCGATCGGAGTCGGATTGTAGGCATTACAGGGATTGTTCAACTGGGGACAATTACTAATCAACACGATGACGTCCATGCAGGCTTTCAGTTCTACATACTTGCCAGCATCAGAGATTCCGTCTTCAAACGTGAGTCCGCCTTCGGGAGTAACGGGTACGTTCATGAAGAAGTTGATATTGTGGGTGATATCCCGCTTGCCCAGCCCAAACTCGCCGCGTTTATTGACCGCCAGCATCCAGCTATCCCGGCAGGCGTGCATACACTTCTTCTCCAGAGCATAGCGCACCGTATTGGACTCGGTGGCGCAGGCTCCGCCGAGTGTATCGTGACGACCGCAGGTGTCAGCCACGATCTCCAGCAAGGGGTTTCCACGATTGGAAAGCAAGGTCGTTCCCGCAGTCAGGTAGATGTTGCCCTGCTCACGGATGGTGTCCATCGCCGAGTATCGTTCACTGGGATCTGCAAGGCTATAGAACAGAGTGTCTGCCGCCTGGTTGCCTTCAAGATCGAGTATGCGCAGCGTCTGCCCCTTTCGAAGCGGCTCCATCCAGTAATCGCCCGCGGGAACGACATTACGTACACTGGCTTGCTCTGCTTTAAGGTTGCTCTCGACGATCATCAGTAACCTCCTTGCAGATGATAGATGGCGTTATTCTGGAAGCCCCTTATGTTTTCCGGCCTTGAATTCATGCAGAAGTCGTCTGCCGACACAGGCTCCGCCTTGCGAATCTGATAGCCAATGGGTTTGCGGGGATATTCGGGAGCCGGGTTCATCGGGTGCGGACAGGTATGCAGGATCACGAGGGTATCCATCTCGAATCGCAGGTCGATGCTGTCGCCAGCCTTGCTATGGTCAGGCTGAAAATGCATGTCGCCCCGCTCGTCAACGGTGACCTTGCTGAACAGGTTCAGGTTTGCTGCAAGATCGGCGCTTCCCAATCCGTACTTGGCCATTTCCACGTCGAAGCAATGCTCACCACTCAGAGTCCAGTCGTTGCGAGCTTCCTGGTAGGACTTGACGGCATACTTCTGCTTCAGTTTCGCTTCACTGAGATTGCCACCGACGCTGTCATGCCAATCCAGCGAATCCTCTGTAATCGAGCAGAAGATCCTGCCCATATCAGAGTACAGACAATGTCCCTTGGTCAGTTTAAAGGTGTGCTGGCATTTCAGGGTGTCGGGCGCGTTATAGCGCTCCAGCTTTTCCAGCGGGTTGTAGAACAGCATGCCGACGTTAGCCCCGCCCTCGAGATCAATTAGGCGCAGAACTGTCCCGCGACGCATCAATAGCGACCAATGCGCTCCGCCCTCGAGGCGGTCCTCATACATCATTACCTGATCAGGAAATATTTCGGCCATGTTTTTCTCCTCACAATTACACAGTTATTTCAGTAGTGGATGCTGCTTGATATCTCCCGGGCTTTTGTCCCGCCGTGTAACCTGCCTTCACTGGATTGCGTTGGCTGAGGTCGTCAACTCTTGGACCAGTCACGGAGCAATCGGCACTATTTTCGATTACACCGCCGGAACCCTAGTTCACTATTTGCGTTGTTTGACTAAATTCATCAGTGCTGCATAGCTGCACTACTGCTGTGGTTCTACTTCATCTCCTACTCGAGTTAATCGAATCATATTTAACTTGTCATCTTCGTCGTCCTGCGATGGCGGATGAATCAATTGGTCCAGTCTTTGTCTGGCGGCCAGGAATTCCGGCTCGAGGAACTGCTGCACGGTTCGGGGTCGGGGAACCGCAACCTCGATGACCTCATCGACGCTTCCCGGATTCGCCTTCAATACGAGAATTCGATCGGCCAGATAGATAGCCTCATCGAGGTCATGGGTAATGAACAGGATAGTGATATCGATGTTTTTCCAGATCTCGAGCAGATAGGCCTGCATCTTCGAACGAGTCTGCGCGTCCAGCGCGCCAAAGGGCTCATCCATCAGCAGTATTCTGGGTTTGGCAGCCAACGCTCGCGCGATGGCCACACGCTGCTTCATGCCGCCCGACAACTGATCCGGATAGACATCGGCGAACTTCTCCAGACCAACGAGACTGATCCATTCCAGGGCTTCACTGGCCGCTGTTGCGGACGAGACTCCCTGGTTACGCAAGCCAAACATGATGTTCTTCTTCACCGTCAGCCAGGGAAAAAGCGTATAGCCCTGGAATACCATGCCACGGTCCGGACCGGGTTCCGTTACTGGCTTGCCATCGAGCAGCACGGCACCGGAGCTTACCGATTCGAGTCCCGCAAGGGTGCGAATCAAGGTCGATTTCCCACAGCCAGAGGGCCCGATGACGGTTACGAACTCACGCCTGTGCACGCTGAAGTTGATATCTTTCAGCGCAGTTACCGGCCCCTTCGCCGAGTCATAAACCTTGCCGAGATTTTTCACTTCCAGGATAACGTCCCGGCGCTTCAGCTCGTCAAAGCGCGCCTTAACTTCAGGGCTCTGATCCAGGTAACTGGGTAGTGCAAGTTTTGACATGGAATTCCCTTAACTCTTGTTACCTGACTTTTCCCAGGGAAAGAGTCTCTTGCCCAGCCGAGCCAACAGGATGTCCGACAATAATCCGATAATGCCGATCATCATGATGGCGGCGAAAACGTTTTCGAAATTCTGGTATCGCGCTTGCTGAGTGATAAACCAGGTAATACCCGAGCTGGTGCCAATCAGTTCGGCGACTATGAGATAGGTCCACGCCCAGCCGAGCAAGATGCGTTGATCCTTGTACAGCTGAGGCAGAATGCCCGGGATCACGACCTTGAAAAGTAGCTGTAGCCTGGTGGCACCGAGGGTTAGAGCTGCTTCCAATAACGCCAGATCCAGTTTTCTCGTTGTATTGGAGATCACCAGTACCTGCTGGAAGAAGGTGCCTATAAAAATGATTGCGATCTTTGGTCCGTCATAGATTCCAAGAATGGCGACGGCCAATGCGCCAAAGGCCGGTGCCGGGAGGTAACGGAAGAATTCCACGAATGGTTCTTGCAGTCTCGAGATGGTCTCGAAGGTACCGCAGAGAATTCCCAGGGGCACACCAATCAGTGACGACAGGGTGAAACCCCAGAAGATGATCTGAATGCTGTGCCACAGGCTCTCATGCAACCACTGCTCACTGCGCCTGCTAGGCTCGGTGGTGAACGAAGTGTAGAACGCGATGGCGACTTCGTGTGGTGCCGGCAGGTAGACAGGATTTGCCCTGACTCCCTGGGGCAATTCGCCACCCGCCTCCATTTGCCTGTCGTATTCCTCCTGGAATGAGGCACGCTCAATCTGCATTCCCTCCTGGAAATAACTCACCGATCCCGGCTCGGTTATTTCTATATTGGGATGCCAGATGAAGGGGACATAACTCACTATTCCCCAGACAAAGAGCGGCAACAGGAATGAAAGGACCGTAAGTACCCGCTCCCGTTGCGGCGACAATGCAACTCGCGGAGCGAGCCAGGGCGCCGAACTCATCTTTGTATCCTTCCTGCTTCCAACTATTTTTCGAGAGTCAAACTGGGATCAATGTAGGCTTTCAGATTCTGAGGTTCGCTATACACCTCATATTTCAGATTGAATTCATCGGAAATTTTTGAAGAGCCGATTAACGAGTCAAAGCCATCGGTTTCCTTAAGGAATCCCTTGGCTTCCTCCAGGGTCAGAAGTTTGGTGCCCGCCAGGAGGGGAGCGTACTCCTCAGGTGAGAGTCCTGCCCGTGCGGCCATGATGGAAAGTGCATCATCGACTGTGTTCGGGTCGAGAATATAATCAACCACTCGGTACCACACATCGACAACCTTCGACCACTCCTCGCGATTGCTTGCAAGACTTTGTGGCGATACCGCCAGCACATCATATATCAGTCCCGGTTGATCGCTTGAAGTGTATATGGCAGTAGATCCAGGAACCCGCGCCAGACTCTGTCCCGAGTTTGGTTGCCACGCGACAATCGCGTCGACATCCCTGGAAGCCAATACCTGCGGTGTCTCATTAGTCGGCACATTGACCAGTTCCACATCGGCTTCCGTCAGGCCAACGCTCTCCAGTGCATCCAGAAGCAACAAGTGACCTACAAATCCGATCTCGAGCCCCACTTTCTTGCCCTTCAGCTCTGCCACTGAACCGATACCCGGCGCTGCGACTACCATATCGTTGCCGTTGCTGTAGTCACCCAGAATGATCATCACGCTCTGGGCGCCAGTAGATCCGGTAACCAGTGTATCGCCATTGGTCATGGTGACCGCATCGAGTTGACCGGCGGCGAATGCTTCCATGGATGCTGCGTAGTCGAACCATTCGAATTCAACGTCGACACCTGCCTCCGCAAACCAGTCCTTCTCGATCGCAACTTCCCAGGCCACCCATCCAGGCCAATCACTGTAACCAACAACCAATGTCTCGCCTGTGGCATTACTCATGAATGACAAGCCGCAAACAGTCATGAGAGTTGCCGCAAGTTTTGAAATACAAGATTTACGCTGCATAGATTCTTCCTGATGAATACCGATTAATCCGCTGCTTTGTTCCGGGCAGTTGATAATCAGGCCGGGAAAGCAGCATTCAAGATTCCAATTTCGATTCTATGCAAGACACAGGCCAGACCCGCTAAATGCGCCAGTTCGCACAGTATTAGGGCCCTCACGACACATTTAAGGGCTTTTCATAGCGGCTAATTGTGGGCAATAAGAGTGCAATTCAGCACTGGCAGCGATGGTTTGTGGGCAATTCTGGGCTGCCATGCCCCAAGCGATTGAAAGTATTACCAAATGAAGGCGTCCATTGGCTGGAAGGAAAATCACGCTTGCACTAACTTCAGGCAAGGAGCCAGACCAATTGTGGCGGGATTTTTGCATTTTAAAAGAACAACTTACCCCAGCTATTTCAGAGTGATCGGAGCGCATCTTGATGAGTGAAGCACCACTAGATATCACTGAGTCGTTAGACATCAGGAATAACAGAAGCCACAGTGACTGGACCGCTAATGACTGGCTCGCGGCCAGCGTGCAACCCACCCTCGTTCTGGGGTCCATGTTTCTTGTCGCCAGCATGGTTGCCAATGATTGGATCTACAGAGAGCTGTTTGCAGCCATCATGATCGTGCTGCCGATTCCCCTGTGTTTCGTTGGCGAGCGAATCTGGACCAAGCGCAAAGATTGGTTACTTGAACCCAAGGAGATGCTCGAAGATGTGGGCTGGCTCGCGGCGGGTGCGTTCATCTGGGTTCCCTTGTACAGCAATTTTTATGAGACTCCAATCTCCGAAGGTTTCAAGGCACTGCGGGATACGGCACCACTGCGGGTCACTCTGGAACCTACCACTATAATCGGATATCTCGGCTGCGCGATGTTGGTAATGTTGATCTCCAGTTTCATCTATTACTGGCTGCACCGCGTACAACACGAATCCCTGTTCTGGTGGCGGATTCACGCCACGCATCATCACATAACCAAGATGGGTTGCATGCGGGGCGACCGCACACATCCGCTGGAGTGGGCAACCCTGCTAGTTGCAACACCCACGGCTCTTGCACTTATGGGTGCCAGCGACGGAGTCATGGCTGTAGCAGGCGCATTCGGTATCTGGAGCGGAACACTGAATCACTCCAATCTGCCGCTTAAATCCATGCCCGTCTACGATTGGCTGTTTGCCACGGCACAGCAACATCACGTGCATCACGCGCACCTGCGCAGGCAGGCAGACTCGAATTACGGATGCAATCTGATTATCTGGGACCGCGTTTTCGGCACTTACTGCGGTGACGATTACGAAGGGCAAATCGGCGCCGGCAAGGCCGTGCCATTGTCGGTCAAAGACCAATTGGCATTGGCATTCTATTCCGATAAGCGCTTGAAGAGTTTGTAAGGATTTCTATTCTCCTTTGTGAACCGGGTGCTGCAGTGCAGCCATCCGGTTTACTTTTAAGAAAATACAGAAAATAGGGACGGATTTATTTTTTAAAAAAAATAAATCCGTCCCTATTTTCTCAGAATCCCGTGATGAGCTATAAAAAAACGGATCTTGTCGCCCAGCAACTAGATCCGTTTATGGATGTCTTTATAAAGTGGCCAGATACAGAACCAGCCAATGACTCGCTATAGTTGGTCCCAGGTATCCCACTCAGGTGCGCGTCCGGGATAGGCGACATCATCAAAAGGCCAGCTTTCCTTCATCCACTCCTGAGTCCATTCATAAAGCTCTTCATCAAAGCCTGCATCGAAGTCCGTCTTGGTTACCCACAAGGCCACTTCGGCCTCATAGCCGTAGCCTTCTTTGCTGATAGGCCTGACATACACACAGCCCATTTCTCTTTCACCGTCCTTGCTCAGGACCGCATAGGCAAATGATTCGCGGTTATTGAACCGGGCCTGTTCATTTAACATATCCTGCATGGCATCTTCTGAAGAAATATCCGCTCGAGGCCAGCGTGTGCTCCGTGTGAACGTCTCCTGCAGGTGTTCAATGGAAGACATGTAAGCCTCATAGTCGAGGTCCACAAGGTCGGGACCGAGCGGTACCAGCTTGAAGTTCTCTGTCTCGACCAGTTCCGGCGGTGCAAAATCGGCGGGTATAAACGGCGCGACTGGCTCCGCTTTCTTGGCCACCATGAATTGCTTATAACCATCGGTCATGGCCCGGGCGCAATCTCCGGGAGTGTCTCGCATACCGTCGGTCCGCTTGCAGGGACCCTCCATGACCTCGGGGAGATTCTCGGAAATCCAGACCCTGGCCTCGTAGTAGATAGGCTGGTCGTTGGAATTGGTATCTACTTCCACAATGACGCCATCTTCGAACGTTATGTGGAAGGTGTCGGTAACATTGAAATCCACTTCCAGGGCAAGCACCGGGTCATCCTGTACAGTGACAGGGCAGACCAGCAGGCTCGCTGACTCGCCTGAGCAGCCCGGGCGATTCACAACCTTGTAGTTACCACCCTCGGCCCAGGCCTGATAGGAAAGGATGCCCAGACCAGACTCTCCCGCAGCACTGAGATAGGATTGCAGGCGCTCCGAATCGAAGGCATAGAATGCATCTAGCATACCTTCTGCCGTAGCCAGATTCGTGGCCATGTCCTCTGCCGCATAGGCTTGGCTGGCTGCGATCAGCAGCCCTGCGGTGCAGCATGTGCTGGCTACACGTGATGCCATGTACTTCTTAATCATAGGGATTCCTCTTGAACTCTTTTTTCTGCATTCATTTCCCGGTTCGTTGCAAAGCTGGTTGCGATTGCACGATAACAAAGCAAAAGCGACCCCGGGGAACAAAGAGGCGACTGTAGTCCTCGGATTACAATCGCCTGCTGACATGTTGTAGCTGTGTACTCAAGAGCTGTCTGTTGACAGCCCTCGAGTTGAATCCAGCAAACTAGATTCGATAGTTGATGGCCAGGAAGCCGAAGCGACCTCGAGGACCAGCCGGACGGGACAGACTGCCCAGATAGGGTGCCTGATCGAAGGCATTGTTCAAGCCACCGTAGATGCTGGCTCGCTCGTTCAGAGTGTAGTTGAAGTTGATGTCATGCACCCATGAATCTCCAGTCTGTGAAGGATCAGAGAACAGAGGGTTACCGGCGAACTGGATATTGGAAAGCCCAGACAGTAACTGACTTTCTTCCCAACGACCAGCCCAGCTCAGGGTCAGGTCAGCAATTGACCAGCTGGCTCTGGCATTAACAATCCACTCCGGGTAACCAAACTCACCGACTCGGGTTTCAAACACCGACGCATCGATAGGATCCTGGAACTCATTGAACTCAATCATGTGGGTGCCGTTAAGGCTGAAGTCCAGTGAGCCCATGCTGTCGAGGCCAAGAGAGGCCAGTTCAAAGCCGTAATCTATACCGAAGTCTATGCCTTCGACTTCGAATGAACCAAGGTTAACCTGGCCAGACTGGTGGAAGGTAATAAACCCTTGTGGCGCACGTTCAATAAGCGGGCAGAACTGGTTGTTGATTGAACCCAGATCCACACAGGCCTCAGCGATTCGCTCTGGAGCCAGCGCGTCAATTGCACCGATGATCTCGGTGGAGTACCAGTCCACGATGAAACGCAAGCCCTCGGTGAATTCAGGCTCGTAGACAATACCAGCGGTATAGGTTTCCGCTTCTTCCTGGGCAAGCATCGGGTTACCCCCGGTCACACCTGGAATACCCGCCGTGATGTAGTCGTTTACATCGTAACCTACCGGCACACCTAGGGCCGCACAGTTGCTAACCCGGTTGGGTGTACCCAGATTGATGTTGTCAATTGAGCAAGGATCATCCTGGAAGGCAAAGAAGTCTGGCTGCTGCGGCGAGAACAGTTCGGAGATGTTCGGCGCACGCACAGCTTCCGCGTAGGTGCCGCGCAGGGTCAGACCAAAACCAGGCGAGTAACGCAGTCCCGTCGACCAGGCGTCGTTGGTGCCCACGGTGCTGTAGTCCGCATAGCGGTAGGCTCCGGTCAGTTCCAGAAGTTCGACACCGGGCTGATCGGTCAGGATTGGTGCGCTGAGTTCTGCAAAGTACTCGAATACATCGAACTCACCGGCGAGACCGGTGGCGGCATTGCCATTGGAACCGTCCCAGGTATTTAGAGTGCCTTCATAGGGGTTTACGGTGAAGGTACTTTCCTCTTCCCGATATTCCATTCCCGCTGCCCAGCCGATCGCTCCGCCTGGCAATTCGAAGAAACTTGAAGTGGTACCGGCCAAGGAAGCGAAGATTACGCGCTGTTCCAGTTCGGAGGTGTCCAATGCGTCCACGTAGACGAAGTCAGCATTCGCCTGGGTTGTTGAATTAAAGCCGAGTGGGTTGAACGGTGCACAGCCGCTGTTTGGTCCTGGAGTGAAGCTCACGAACTCAGTGAATTTGCCAAAGCTTGTGAATGCTCCAGTAGTAAATTCAGGTACCGGGAATGTGCCAGGTGCGATTGGCGGCAATGCTGAAGGATCCAGGTTGGAACGACAAACGATGTCACCGGTGGCTGGATCAACGACTGAATCCAGGGCCGCGTAGAAGCGGTCTTCCAGGCGCAGGTTGAAGTTATTGGTATCGACGTTGGTCGTACCGTGGTTGTAGGACAGTTCATATTCGATACCATCGGCGAAATCCAGCGTGCCCTCGAAACCGGCGACTATGCGAACAGTTTCCCGCTCCACAATATCGCCAGGCATTACGTTGAGGTCATCGCTGTCACGACTGGCCGAGAAGCCGTAGAAACTACCGTCCATTGGGTTTGGCGGAATAATTCCCAGACCCTGCAGATCGGATATCTGCTGCCGCAGCGCTGGCGAGAGATAGGGGTTGTCATAAGCGATCGGGATACCGTCGTTAAAATCTACGCCCTGAACCTGGGCATTCTCGGAGAATGCGTACTTTGACTCGATAAAGAAGCTTAGGCTCTCATTGATCTCGAAGCTGCCATTAAAATTGATGGAGTAGCGATCCTGCTCCGGCAGAATCGTCTGGCGCGTAGACTGCAATCCATCACCGATACCAAAAGCCTGGTTTACGTTGGTCGGCAGGCCGGGATTGTATGGACGCGGAATACCATTGAATGGACTATCGACCACCTGGGCCACGAGAATCTGTGTGCCCGGTATGAATGGGACGCCGTTTCCGTCACGGACACCATTTACCGCCGGGATGATCGAATCGAAGAATGAGTCGCCGGACGCGATGTTGAACACACCCTGTGCCGAGGAGATCGGGTTGGTGGTTGGGGTCACGTAGAGACGAGTCGCGTTCGGGTTCAAACCGTTAGCCGCAGCAATCGCAGGAGTGGCATTGATGTCGTTGCCCAACCAGGGACCCGCAAAGGGGCGCTGGTCCTCGAGCACCTCAGCTGTAGTGAGCGCCTCAAAGGCGACTACCGCTTCACCTCGGCCATCTGCAAATTCGAAACCCGTACCCAGTGACAGATAGTGTTCGTTGGTATCCCAACGATCGGAAACGCCTGTTTGCGCGGTCATCTCTATACCGTCGAAGTCGCCACCATCACGCAGGATGAAGTTGACAACTCCGGATACGGCATCGGCACCGTATACGGAAGAAGCGCCACCTGTCAGTGTTTCAACGCGCTGGACCATTACAGTAGGGATAGAATTCACGTCAACGGCAGCTGAGCCCTGGCCACCTGCGACGTGGCGGCGGCCATTTACAAGGGTCAAGGTACGCACTGTACCGAGGCCGCGGAGGTCGAGCAAACCCAGACCTACGTCAGAGTCTGTGGTACCCGCATCATTAATGGCAGAGAAGTTCGCTGGCAGAGAGTTGTTCAGTGCCGGAGATTCACGAAGCAGTTCGCCGAGGTCCGCCTGGCCAGCGGTACGAATCGTGTCTCCACCCAGCACAGCAACTGGACTGGCTGCGGCGGTCGCGCTGTCCCTCGCAATACGGGAACCGGTGACGACTACCTCTTCGATCTGTGCTTCCTGCGCCCATGTGGTTCCAAGCATCGTTGACGCACACAAGGCGCCGATGGCGTGTACCAGTGGTTTCTTGATAAACGGTTTGTGTCTCATTGTGTATCTACCCCTTAATAACGGTATTCAGGCAGCGGCAAGCATCCGACAACCCTGGTTTCTCAAATAAGTGCGAGTCTGCGAACTTCCAGTGAATGTGGCGTGAACCAATGCCACATCAGCGCGCACATAAGCTTGCTGGCTTTAACTGCAATAAGAGTGCCAGAACGTTTTCAAGGGGTGATTAAGCAGAATATACGGGGCGATGGGCCAAAACAGGGAAAGGTTTACTGCTTTCGGCGCGCCAAAAGAGGACATCAGGCTACTTTGTGGGGCAGATATGCCGCCCAAAAACGGAGCGCGTTTTCCATAAAGACTGAAAATAGCGCATAAATTTTTTTTGGAACCACCTAACAAGAGAAACAAATCCACTGCTTCTATAGCGCCAGACCAAGTCTCTTTGGTGTCAAAATTGGACCTTTATTTCAATTATTCATATGCGCCTTATTGGGGATAAAGTTCGAGAGTTGATAACTCCCAACAAGGATTTAGCGCTAAACCTGTTGCTTTTCGGTGCTTTCGTGGGAATGAGACAATTCATGTCTACACAGATTTGAACAAACTGGACGAGCAAACGCGGGCTCACCTCCAACATGCACGAAGTATTCACTGGCCCTATCAATACTCAACCCCATAATCCAGACATTGCTTGGCATATATATTGCTGCCTGTAAGGCAATCTGAGAAAAACCAATCCTGAATTCTCAATACACTACCTGAAGGGGCGTTAGGAATGAGTCGGGGCAGAGTTATCGCAGCATTAATCCTGATGCTGCTTTCAACAGCTACGAATGCTC
This sequence comes from Pseudomonadota bacterium, assembly GCA_027621405.1. Taxonomy (GTDB): domain Bacteria; phylum Pseudomonadota; class Gammaproteobacteria; order Pseudomonadales; family Pseudohongiellaceae; genus UBA9145. The sequence continues at coordinate 63,964 of JAQCBT010000009.1, forward strand.
ATCTGCTGAATATGACGGACCTGCATTTCGATGCATCCGATCCTGAGGCAGTGTTGCTGCATATCAAGATTGACCTGGGGCAGTCTCTGCTCTCTCCTGTAGATTACTGGCGTGCCGTTAACTCGGATCCCGCTGAGCAATACGCACTAATTGCGCCTGCGGCTGGTCAATTGCTGAACGGCATGCAGATCCTGATCGGAGGCACGACTGTTTCTGGCAGTCTGCAGTCCTGGAGTCTGGAGGCGGCATCCCTTGAGGCCATCGAGAATAGCCTCTCTCCCCAGATGGCGATCCTGTCCTTCGACTTTGGGCGCCTGGATATCTCCCCAACAAGTGAACCAGCTGACAGTAGCCTGGAACTATTCTTAGACGAGCAACTTGAGATTCCCTGGCCGGCCCTGCTTCGCGTCGATACTTCCACCAGAGCTTTACCCGTTTCTCGGCTACTTACGGCCAATGACCGCAGGAGTCGCCCAATCTCGTTGATTGACAACATTGAGACTACCGGCTCCTCGGCCATGGCAAGGCTCGCAATTTCGTTCCAGGCATGGGTACCGGGATTGAGTTGGCTCGCCATAGGGTTTCAGCACATCATCCCCTGGGGTCTCGATCACATCGCCTTCGTTCTGGGTCTGTTCTTTCTTTCAACACGAATTTCTACCCTGTTCTACCAGGTCAGCTGCTTCACGGTAGCGCATTCGCTCACCCTTGGACTTGCCACCCTGGGCTGGATATCAGTGCCTGCGAGCATCATTGAACCACTGATCGCCGCCTCCATAGTTTTTATCGCTGTGGACAATCTTTACAACGATCTTTTGGGGCGCTGGCGACTACTGGTCGTGACCCTGTTCGGCTTGTTACACGGCCTCGGTTTCGCCTCGGCGCTGTCGGAGCTCATGCTGCCAGCGGAAAACTTTTACATGGCACTGTTGATGTTCAATCTCGGCGTGGAAGCGGGGCAACTCACTGTTTTGGCACTGGCGTTTGCAGCGGTCGGCTGGCTGCGCGGGCGTGCTGCCTACAATGAGCGCGTGGCCCGCCCAGCCACAGTCACTATCGCCGGCGTTGGCACTTATTGGTTATTAAAGCGAGTAGCATTTTGATGAGTTTTACTAAACCCCCTGAGCAACTGCGGACCTTTGCAGGCATCGCTTGCGTGGCCGCGGTATTGTTGGCATTCGATGTCGCATTCTCTGCCATGGCGCCAGCGCGCATCTCCTTCCCCCTCGATGAACAGGCACCGGGGGAATTTCCCGCAGAATGGATACATGGCTCCAAGTCGGCCATGGACAATACGGATCCACCTGTACAGGTACACGCTTACAACGAACACACCTATATTCTTCGCGAAAACAAGGCGATCAACTATGAGGGTGCATTCATGTACCTGTTCTTTGGCAATGGAGTCGCCATGTTAATCGATCAGGGTTCAACATCTTCCCCCGCCCTGTTTCCACTTCGGGAAGTGGTAGATGGCGTGATCGACGAGTGGCAGGAGCGTAACGGTCAACATGACATCGAGCTGATCGTCGCCAACAGCCACCTGCACGGAGACCACTATGCGGCGTGGAACCAGTTCGTAGACAGGCCCAATACGGTGATGGTGGGCCTGACCCATGAAGAAGTGATGAATTTCTGGGGCATCGACAATTATCCTCAACAGATCGTCACATACGATCTGGGGGGTCGAGAGCTTGTTGTGACCGGATCGCCTGGCCATCAGGGTTCCGAAATCGCAATCTACGATGGCTGGACCGACCTGCTGTACACCGGCGACATGTTCTATCGCGGTCGTCTGTATCTGGAAGACTGGGATGCCTGGGTTACCAGCATTCGCAAACTCCGGGACATCGCGGACCAGAACCCTGTCGTACACCTGGTGAACAATCACATCGAGATGACCACAACACCCGGGCTTGATTATCCGGTGGGTACAACCTGGCAACCGGACGAACCCCCGATGGAGATGACCCTTGAGATGCTGGATGAGGCAGTCGAGGCAACGTTCGAAATCGACCGCCCCGGCATCTACATCTACGACGATTTCCTGATCTACAACGAAATACCCTGGGGATACACAACGGATCCATAGAGCATGGCAATGAAAAAATTTACTACTGCGCTGGCGCTGTTACTGGTCAGTTCGAGCATTCAGGCACAGGTTTCCTTTGAGCGTGATACAGCAGCACCGGGAAATCTCAGGTTTACCTGGATTCACGGCAGCATATCCGCGAAAGCGAATACCGATGTACGTATTCAGGTGCATCGCTACAACGAACATACTTACATCCTCCGGCAAAATCCCGCTATACATTGGGAAGCGCCTTTCATGTATCTACTCATGGGCAGCGAGCGAGCCGTGCTTCTCGATGCTGGTGCGACGGAAGAGGCGGAGTATTTTCCGTTGCGCGAAGTGGTGGACGGCGTATTGATGAGATGGGCTCAGGCACAGGACATGGAAATGCCTGAGCTGATTGTACTGCCACTCGGTTCGGATCAGTCCCAGACCGCGGCAATCGGGCAATTCAGTGACCGGCCCAACACTGTGGTTGTGCCTCCCACCGAAGAAGCACGCAGCGAGCTACTGGGAGCAGAATGGTTGCAGGGCAGTGAACTCGATCTGGGCGGGCGTGTGCTCACAGCGCTGCCGACACCGGGGCTGGATGCTAAGGCTATGAGCCTGTATGACCCATGGGCACAGCTCCTGTTCACGGGAAACGCCTTCTATCCCGGCCGACTGGTCATCAGGGACTTTCCAGCTTACCAGCAATCGCTTTCAGATCTGGTGGCCCTGGTTGATGAACATCCAGTCAACATGATTTTTGGTGGCCGCATCGAAATGACCAGACAGCCAGGATTGGACTACCGGCTTCGCGCCAATTACCGACCCAATGAACGCGCACTTGAAATGGGTCCCAGGCACCTTGACCTCGCTTTGCAGGCGGTTAACTTGATTAACGGCTCAACCGATATCCGCATCCTGAATGACTTCATTCTGATGCACGGTGTTGGGCGCGGCGCACGCGATTACGGTTTCCCAGCGTATACTCCGGAACGATTTCTGGCACCGAATACCCGGTAGGCATTCATCAATCGCAAGCCACCTCTCATTTCGCAAGGAGACGCAGTGGAATTACTCAGCGACGCATTTCGTTCTGGGTGCTGACCACTGGAAGCCGGTTGATCACACTCAGTTTGCGTAGCTCGAAGGAGCGTTCCTTCTCAATCTCGCGCACTGTCATGCAAACATTTCTGGGAATCCGCGAAGCGGGTCTTCGTCGATCTTCACAAACAACCTGATCCATGGGGGCTTTGTCCAGGTTATAAATGTAGAGCTCATCGCTCGTCATGTTTGTGAAGTTATAACTGTAGTAACTGTCCTGGTTGCTACTGCAGGCAGTAAACACAAGCAGGAAAGCTCCCCCAAACCAATAGGTCGCTTTCATTTCGTACTCCTTCAGGAGAATCTTATCTGTCTTGTTTGTCTTTCGTGCTTTGGGCAAGGGGGATATTAACGCGATTCCCCACCCCATCGTCTATCGCTTTTTTGATTTAATCACGTACGAACGATGCCAGGGCGGCGATAGGCTGGTTGGGAATAAACGAAGTGACGAGAAAAGCCTACGGGTGTTACGCAGTTACCCATAGCTTGCACTATGCTGGTGCCTTCTTGTGCCCCAATAGGGATGAGATTGAAACTGGATTATTGTTGTTACTCTGATCCTATCCGCGGCAAGCTGTCTTCCCGGTATCTACCTGTTGGATTCAAGCTGGTGTGCCAGATGCGGCCACTGTGAGCGAGAGACCGAGTAGCGCCCCCAGGCGCTCCTGGCCCCCGGGTCGTCTTTCCTGGCGAGTTGCATGACGCCAAATGCCATCTTCATAGAGGCCACGGCACCCAGTAGTGCATTGTTGTCATACTCCCACTTCAGATTGGAAATAGCAGAATTGCGGCGAATATCAAAAATATGGCCCTTCGTCTGCCTGGAGAGTTTTCTTCTTGCCCGCTCTGTCATTCCTCTAACTCCAGGTACAAATTTTCGTCGAGCACCATCGACCTGTGATCTGGCAACGCGGATTGTTTGCCCCGAACCTTGTGCACCTGCCAAAAAATCCATTTCTGGCCTGCTAATTGCAATATCAAGCAATCGAGCCACTAAATCCAGACTAAGCAATCTCTATAGCAGCACCAAGAAACAAGCATGTTTGATATCCATTACTGCCTGCAATCGGTTTTGAAGCCGTCCTTTTCCCCAATTTCGCATCCCGTTCGCAAGACAACATTAACCTTGCCCGAGCTACTGCCTGTTGCCCCGGCACTATTGAAAATGCCGGGAGGCAAGAGCTTGCACGCCCATAATGGGTGCGCGATGCACCAGATAAGTTCGCCCAGGCAGTCATTTCCCAGGTTTGTATTTCTTGAGCTAAGGGACTAAGTGACTAAGGGACAGTGAGATTACACGAACAGATTTACCCGGCCGTAAAGGCATTCGCGCTGTGAATCTTGCGCAATAATTTCGAACAAGTATCAGGCACTGGACCTGCCTGATTCTGCAACCACAATCCATACAGGAGAAAACCATGAAACAGGAATTTACCGTCGAGTTACACGAATCCCAGAACGAGTATCTTAATGAAATTATCGCTAACTACGGTATCAGGGGCCTTGGCAAGGCGTTGCGGTGCCTCGTTGATTTTTCGATGGACCGCAAAGACCTGGAAGAAGAAATATTCAAGACCAAACGTTGCAAGACCTGCAGTAAGGATTAGTCGTCTTCGGAATCACTAGCGCTCCGGCAGGTATCAGGAAGATAGCGATCCGACAGGGCATAGATTGTTACAGGGTCAGCCTTACAATCCCATAGAATCGTCCCATCTTCCTGTACTCTGGCAATCAACAGATACGCTGATTCAGTTGCTTCGAAGCGCGCACCAAACTCGCCAAGATCAACTATCGCATTGAGGGTACCGGTGAGCTCCGTGTCGGAGCCGGGCTCACCGAGTGCGCCGGTCTGCCAGGTGAAACCCCTGAGAACACCGACAGGCGCAAACTCGTCCAGTCCCACTTCGGCCGCAGTCTGCGGCAGAACGCCCTCGGATTCGAAGTAGGCTTCAATTTGCGCCTTCTGTGCCATTCCTGAATCGACTGCCTCAGCGATGGCATTTTCCAGGCTGTAGTTGAAGTAGAAGCCGTATGCGGTGCTGGCAGCTACGATAACGATGAGTATGTAGGTAAATATTTCAGCGGTTGATGCACCTGTTTGTTTGTGCGCAGAGATCAATGCGTTCATCAGTGTGGATCCAATACAAAGTTACGAATGTGAACACCACTGGGGTGCAAAATTTGTTATGCAACTTTCGCACCAAACAAAGTGTCAGTATGTGTAACTCGGCGCTTCGATTTCTGCCAGGAATAGACTGCGAAAGAGGTTGAATGGCATCGCTATGATTTGCTTCGAGTAGCAGGCGAACCAATGCGCTGATCCAGAACTTACTGCTCACCTGGACCGATGGTGGAGTTGGGCGACAGGAAGAGAGTTAGAAGCGCGACTTTGGGCAGCGTGCCATTCCTGTTCACCATTCATGTCCTGGTAATCGGCACCACGATCCGTGGCACCGGTTACTGGTCAAGGAGTGATGCTTGCTAGGAAGGTTGCTTCGTAGTCCGCAGGTAAGGCAGTTTGATGTCAATGTCACCAAACTTTTCCCTGGCCTGTTCATCATTCAGCGACAGCGCGACAATCACATCCTGCCCCTGCTGCCAGTTCGCTGGTGTGGCAATCGGCGTGCCATAGGTAGTCTGTAGCGCATCCAGTGCTCGCAGCACTTCGGCGAAATTTCGGCCGACTGACATTGGGTAAGTCATGGACAACTGCAGCTTCTTGTCCGGACTGAAGATAAATACCACTCTCACACTGGCGGAATCGGCCGCGGTTCGACCATCTGGCAGATAGGCGTCCGCTGGCAACATATCGAGGGCTTTGGAAACCGCCAGATTGTCATCCGCAATGATCGGGAACCCGGCTTTGGCTCCTGAAAAACTTTCGATGTCCGCCTTCCATGCCTTGTGCTCCTCGACACCATCGACAGACAGCCCGATAACCTTGGTACTGCGTTTTTCCCATTCCGCGGCCAGCTGCGAGACGGCTCCGAATTCGGTGGTGCATACCGGCGTAAAATCCTTGGGGTGACTGAACAGGATCGTCCAGCTGTCACCGATGAATTCGTGGAGTGAGAAGTTTCCCTGGTCCGTTACAAGGTCCAGATCTGGTACGACATCGTTAATTCTTAGGGCCATCGTGCTACCTCGCTGCATAAAAAGCCTTGGGTAAAAGACGATAGCACAGATAGTGCTTGGCCCGAACCCACGTAAGGAGAGGAATCCACACCCTGGCCAGGAGTGCATACATAGGCGTGGACCCCGGCGATTTGCGAACTGGTTGGCGTTTCAGGCCGCCATTTTTCCCCGGAAACTGCTTGGTCGCTGCTATACTTGAAGGCAACCTAGCCCCCCAATTGACCTGAACTGGGCATCCTGAGGGATATCTCATGCACGCAACACCAACTGCCCTTGTGCTCGATCCCGATCGCCATTCCCCCACTGCACCCTTGAAGCTGCTGGTCCTCGCCTTGACCTCGCTGGTGATGCTGTTTTCAGCCAACAATACAAGGGCACAGAATCTGGATTCCGAGCCGCTATTAGGGTCGGTCAGTCTGGAGGCAGGATTCAGTTCGACTCCCTACACAGTCGAAGTGTCGCCGGGTGGCGAAGACGGGTCCGCACAATTGGGCGACAATTGCTTTGGCTACATCCGCTTTGCGCAGCCGGACTTCGTGCTCTCTTACCGGGCTGGCGAGAATCCACTCGGGATATTCGCCGTCTCGGATCTCGACATCACGATTGCCATCAACGATCCCGCAGGCAACTGGCACTGCAACGATGACAGCCCCTATCTAAGTGATACCAACTCAGGCATCCAGTTCAGTGATCCCCTTTCGGGCGACTACCAGATCTGGGTTGGCAGCTATGATAGCGGCGCCGAATCGATTACTACCCTGCTGGCCATTACCGAAGCCGACGAAACCGAATGGGCTTCCTTACCGGTTGGCCTCGAAGACTCGGTTTATGCAGCCAACTTCGATCTTAATGGCGATATCATCTTCGGTGACGACAGCAGCGGATTTGCCAATGAAGGTGAATGCGACGATCCGCGCTTCCAGGGTCCGGGCGCGGCTTTCGGCTCCAGCAGCAGTCATCTGTTCAAGGATGCCAGCGACTGCCGCAGCCAGTTCCAGGCTGGCATGGTTACCCTGGCTGAGCCCGAAGACATGAATCTGAGCGGCGACTTTGACTCGGGCCTGATTGCTGGGGATGCGAGCCTATTTCCCGGAAATACGGTTGGCGTTAACCCGGCGTCCATAGCCGATGCGGGCCCGTTCGGCGAAGTGATGTCTGCCCTGTGGCAAGCGTTTCAGGCCATCCCCGGCGATAACGCGCCCGCCACGCCACTGCCTTTTGAGTTGGGAGGAAATAACCTGGCCGACTATGATCGCAACGCCATGACCGCACTAACCGGCATCAATTTCGGCGAGAACAGCGGACCGTTTATCGATGACGGTGAGTGCGATGATCCACGCTTCGAAGGGCCGGGAGCTTCCGGCATTGATTTCGAGGGCGGCGAATTGACCGACGCCGCCGACTGCAGCAGCCTCTACCTCGAAGGTTCACTGACCTACCTGGAGCCCGGGATCGCAGAACCTGAAATGATCGTAGACAGCAACGGTATCAATTTTGGCGACAACAGCAGCGTGTATGCCGATGACGGCGAATGCGACGACCCGCGCTTCGAAGGACCCGGAGCCGCATCATTCAACTCCGAAGACGATGAGATGCACGATGCCAACGACTGCCGCAGTTTGTATGAAGCTGGCCGGGTAAGACTGTTAGAGGGAATCTCCAATCGGGATTCGTCAGCGTCGCTCTCATCTTCGGCGCGATCAAATAGCGCAGCAGGTAACACGCCAGCCGCCCCGCAGCAGGAGACTTACACGGTCGGTGTTCCACGCGGTGACGTCAACGGAGCTACCCAGGCATACGGTTCCATCTACGCCAGCGGCACAGTGTATGGCAGCCCGATCAACCCCGGTGAGCGCGGCCTCAGCTTCATGCCTGATGTGACGAGCTACGCGCCACCCCCTACTCGACCGGAACCCGAAATCGATTTTGGCGATAACAGCAGCGTATTCGCCAACGATGGTGAATGCGATGACCCCCGTTTCGAAGGCGAAGGTATGGCCTTCGCCAGCTTCGATGAATACCTGGGCAGAGATGCGGATGACTGCCGCACGGCCTTTGAAGCGGGGACCATAACCCTGATCCGGGATGAGCAACCATGAAAAAACGAATCTTGTACGGAGTCCTGGGCCTGGTTACCGTAGTTGTGATCGCCGCAGCCGCCGCGCCAATGGTAATCGGCAGAGGCGTGCGCGATGCCACCATGAACAGCTTGCTGGAAATGCTGCCGCCTGAAAGCCGTAGTCAGCTGGTTATTACCGAGACTCGCTTTGACTCGGGCTGGTTCAGCAGCGAAGGCGAATTGGATCTGCGCTACGTTGCGCTGGCTGATGACGATGACCTGGCCATGCGCCTGCTGTTTGACATCTCCCATGGCCCCTTGCTGTTTACCCCGGACGGGGTTCGCCTGGGCCTGGCTTATGCCGAGATCATACCTTCTTTCACCAGCGCGGAACTGACCCAGGCCATGACCGATTTGCCAATCGAACTGCCTGATGTGCGCATGGATTTGCTGGCGGGTCTGGACCAGTCACTCCTCATATCGCTCAACATCGAGCCCTTCAATTATTCCAATGAATCGGCTCAAGTATCCTTCGCGGGGATGCGGGGAAGTATATTGACGAACCCGGATTTATCCGCCGAAATACTGTTCAACATGGGTCAACTGCAGGCTGCACAGCCGACTACCCAGATGGGATTTAACCTGGCCGGCATGACCCTGGAGAGTACGACTCAGCAGGTGAACGACCTGCTGGCGCCCAGCATGGCCATGCTGGCGATCCCGGCTATCAGCAGCGAAGCGCCCTACCCTTTCAATATCAGCAATATCAGGGCCGATGCCAGCGTACAGCCTTCCGGCGCTGGACCGGAGCGTATCGACATCCGCCAGGGTTTTCGCGTCGCCAGTATCGATGCCGACATTCCCGTCACCTCGGTAAATCTCACAATGGATCTTTCCGAGTTGCATAGCGAACTTGTTCGCGGCTACTACGAGATGATTGCAGAGATCCAGAACGCGATTAATACCAATCCCCAGACGGGCACCAGCACTATCGAAGAGTCTGCCGAGGCAATGGCAATGATCGCCATACAGAACAGCCTGGTGTTCGGCTACCTGGTCGAAGCCAATGCCTTCGACGGCGACCACAGCATCAATCTGCGCATCGACTGGCGTGGCATGCCCGGGGTCACCGACCTGGACAGCATCGAGGCCATGCAGATTCTTGAAGTGTTGAGCTTCGATGTTTCCGTGTCCCTAGATGAAGCGGCCATCATGCGCTCCCCCATGGCCGAGATGGTGGACCCTTACGTACAGCAGGGCTACCTGCGCATCGACGGTGGTCGCATCCTGATGGATATGAGTCTTCGCGATGCCGAGCTGACGGTGAATGGCGAAACCGTGGCACTTGAGCAATTCCTTTAAACCATTCTCACCTCCTGCAGTAAGTGGAAAATAGCAGGGGTCAGGTGCCTGACTTACATCAATATACTCTCCTGCCAGTCAGGTGATACTTGTGCTGTTTGCTGCCAAAGCAAACAACACAATATGTGGAGAGTGGACTATGAATCGACTGGCTTTTCCCGCCATTGCTGTCATCACAGCATTAACTACAAATTTCAGCCCCGTTGTTCTCGCCCATGAAGCGGGAGACATAATTCTCAGGGTAGGTGCTGCGCAGGTGGCACCTGACGACAGCAGCAGTGTCGTCAATACGGCGACCACCGGCCCTCTCGCCGCTACCTCAGTCGGTGTAGAAGACAACACCCAGCTCGGTCTCAACCTGGTATGGATGTGGACGGATTCGATAGGACTGGAGGTACTTGCGGCGACGCCGTTCGACCATGACCTCAAGGTATCCGGACTGGATCAGTACGGATTCAATACGGTTGACCTGGGTAGCACTAAGCAGTTACCACCAACCCTCAGTGCGCTATATTTCTTCGGCAGCAGTAGCTCCCCGATTCGACCCTATATCGGTGCCGGGATTAACTACACGACCTTCTTCAGCAAGGATTTCACCGCGAAGGCGGAGGCGGAACTGGGAGCCAATGGGCTTGACCTTGACGACTCCTGGGGCCTGTCCGGACGAGTAGGTATCGATATAGATCTTTCCGATAACTGGATTCTCAATGCATCAGTCTGGGCGATTGATATTGATACCGATGCCAGTTTCAACTCAGCCCTGGGCAGGGTCAATGCGGCAGTGGATATCGATCCCCTGGTCTACATGATCTCGCTGGGATTCCAGTTCTAGCGGAAAACGGGGCACTGACTAACGGGGCAATTGGCGCTTCTATCCGCCAGTAAAGGCTTACCCGGTTTTCAGTGCCCGCGCTTTCGTCGCCTCCGCCTGGCCTGATCAGAATTCCGGCACGTTACGCTGGAAGACCCGCCAGTAGTGCCACTCCTCTGTAACGTATTCGTTTCCGTCGGCATCCAGCGCTGTCACGATCGGGTCTCTGCCGCCACGCAAGCGGGCAACTTCGGCCCGATCCTGCACCAATACCACCGTCATTTCATAGATCTTGCCGCCAATCTTCAGGCGCACGCGCGGATCGCGTTCGACGTTTCTCCACCACGCCTTGCCGTTTGGGAACTCCCTGTTCAATCTGAAAGTTTGCGCGCTGGACTGCAGGTAGAGTCTGTCCCCCCGTGGAACCAACAGGACGGTAACGGAGTGTGGTATTCCGTACCAGGTACGGGTTTCAAGTTCGGTTGCGTTTGCTGCGAACGCGTCGTTGTAGTCGTTAACCCAATCCCAGTCCGTCACCGCTTCCCTGACAACTTCCCCGGTCAGCCACAAGCCTGGCCGGGCCGAGCGGCCAGCATTGGCGTAATTCTCAGCGCTGGGGTGCCCTGGCGGCAACCCGACTACCCGCAACGTCAAGAGCGTGCCCACTACCAGTGCCGTAATAGCCAATAGTCCGAGCTTTAATGGTTTCATCATCTTTGATTTCCTCGCAGATTGATTTTCCCGGCGGACACTACATGGCTACAAAGACTCGATCAGTCCAGCTCCCGCAGCAAATCATCCATGGACGCCTTGGCATCACCATAGAACATGCGTGTGTTGTCTTTGAAGAACAGAGGATTCTCGATTCCGGAATAGCCGGTGCCGCGACCACGTTTACAGACGAACACATGGCGTGACTTCCAAACCTCCAGAACCGGCATGCCAGCAATCGGGCTGCCGGGGTCATCCTGCGCGGCAGGATTAACGATGTCGTTGGCGCCGATGATGATAACTACATCGGTCTCGGGGAAATCATCGTTGATTTCTTCCATCTCCAACACGATGTCGTAGGGTACCTTGGCTTCCGCCAGCAGTACATTCATGTGCCCAGGGAGGCGCCCGGCAACCGGATGAATCGCGAAGCGTACCGTCTTGCCCTGTGCGCGCAAACGTTTGGTCAACTCTGACACTGAACCCTGGGCCTGGGCCACGGCCATGCCATAGCCCGGTACGATAATCACACTATCGGCATCCTGGATTGCCTGGGCAACCGCATCGGCCTTCGCCTCGATCATCTCGCCCTCTACAGCGGCGGAAGACTGTGTCTCACCACCCCAGCCCCCGAGAATCACCGACACGAAAGAACGATTCATGCCCTTACACATGATGTAGGAAAGGATGGCACCGGAAGAACCCACCAGGGCGCCGGTTACGATCAACAGGTCGTTGCCCAGAGTGAACCCGATCGCGGCCGCCGCCCAACCGGAATAGGAATTAAGCATCGAGACTACGACGGGCATGTCGGCACCGCCGATGGCGAGGATGAGATGACAGCCTATCGCTCCCGAGATCAGCGCAACGAGCAGCATGGTCCAAAGCCCGGCACCGCTGAGATAGAGATAGCCCAGGAAGAAGCAGGCTAGCAAGGCGAGCAGGTTAAGCGCGTGTCGGCCCGGTAGGGTCAGTGCCGCCGAGCTTAGTCTGCCAGCCAGTTTGCCGTAGGCAATGATGGAGCCGGTAAAGGTAATGGCACCGATCAGTATGCCCAGGAACAACTCCACCTTGAGGATGCTGAGTTCTACATCGGACTTGGCGGCAATTGTCGCGGCGAAGCCAGCCAACTGATCGACGGTTCCATCCGCGCGGGCGGCAAGTGCCGAGCCCATTTCAAGATCGGCGTTAATACCGATGAATACAGCAGCCAGGCCCACCAGACTGTGAAAGCCGGCTACCAACTCTGGCATCTGGGTCATCTGCACACGGTTGGCTACAATCCAGCCACCAATGCCGCCGGCGATGATCATCAAGCCGATCAGGAATGACTGACCACCTGCGGCGTTGATCGTCGCCGCAACCGCCAGGGTCATGCCGATGATGCCATACCAGATGGCACGCTTGGCTTTTTCCTGATTGGACAGGCCACCGAGGGCCAGGATAAAGAGAACGGCTGCTACTATGTAGGCAGCGGTAACGAGTCCTTCGTTAGTATGCATCGCTTAACTCCGTTGGAACATCGCGAGCATGCGACGCGTAACCAGGAAACCACCGAAAATATTCACCGAGGCCATCAGCACCGAGAGCGCAGCCAGCAGGATCACGAGGAAGCTGCCGGAGACGATCTGCAATAAGGCACCTACGATGATGATCGAGGAGATGGCATTGGTAATGGCCATCAAAGGCGTATGCAGCGAGTGCGCCACACCCCAGATGACATGGAAACCGATAAACACCGAGAGCACGAAGACAATAAAGTGCTGCATGAAACTTGGCGGTGCCACCGTACCCAGGGCAAGACAGAGCACACCACCTATGCCGAGCAATAAGCCGGTGCGGTTGAGAGACTTCTTCAATTCAGCCAATTCACGTGCGGATTTCTCTGCAGCCGTCTCTACCACTTCCTTCTTTTTGGGGGCTGCGGCGGCAACCGCCTTGATCTTGGGCGGTGGTGGCGGCCAGGTGATCTCGCCCTGGTGCGTGACCAAAGCCCCGCGAATCACATCGTCTTCCATGTTGATGACCGGCACACCATCTTTCTCGGGAGTAAGATCATCCATCATGTGACGAATGTTAGTGGCGTAGAGATTGGAGGACTGGGTGGCCATGCGGCTGGGGAAGTCGGTATAGCCGATGATGGTGACGCCGTTATCTGTGACCAGCTTCTCATCGGCCTTCGTGAGCGTGCAGTTACCGCCACGCTCCGCCGCCAGGTCCACGATCACCGAACCGGGCTTCATGGCCTTGACCATGTCTTCGGTCCACAGCTCTGGCGCAGGACGATTGGGTATCAGTGCCGTGGTGATAACGATATCAACTTCCGGCGCCAACTCCCGAAATTTTTCCAACTGCTTCTCGCGAAACTCAGGGCTGGAAGGGGCTGCATAGCCACCGGTTTCGGCGCCATCGGTCTGCGCCTCTTCGAAGTCGAGGAATACGAACTCCGCTCCCATGGACTCGATCTGTTCCGAGACTTCCGGTCGCACATCGAATGCCATGGTAATGGCCCCGAGGGATACGGACGTGCCGATGGCAGCCAGACCTGCAACACCGGCACCGACCACCAACACTTTCGCCGGGGGCACTTTGCCCGCCGCCGTCATCTGGCCCATGAAGAAGCGGCCGAAATTGTTACCCGCCTCGACCACCGCGCGATAGCCGGCAATATTGGCCATGGACGACAGTGCGTCCATCTTCTGCGCGCGACTGATGCGCGGCACCATGTCCATGGCCAGCGCGGTTATGTTCTTGGCCCTCAGTTTTTCCAACAGATCTTCGTTCGCTGCCGGCCAGATAAAGCAGATAAGAGTTTTTCCGTCTGCTGCGCTTTCAACTTCTTCCACGGAGGGCTCACGCACCTTGACGATGACGTCTGCTTCGCTCCACAGCTCAGCCGCCGAGCCCACAAGCTTGACTCCGGCCGCCTCATAGGCTGCATCGGTTATGGAGGCAGCCGCCCCGGCGCCGGCCTCCACCAGGCATTCATAGCCCAGTTTCTGCAGTCGCTCTGCACTCTCGGGTGTCAGCGCAACCCGCGCCTCGCCTTTTGCGGTTTCCTTGGGTGCTCCAATCTTCATTACCAAACTCCTGTAATTCCTGGCCGGGCCAGACAACAGGGTCGTTTATACCAATAATTCGGCTTGTCTGGAATCGATGACATCATTAGGTGTTAGGCCCGAGGGCCACATTGACCAGAAAAATCTGGTGTCCAAATAAAAAAAGGCCAGGGTCGAATGACACCTGGCCTTTTCTAATCATTGCGACTTGCACAAATGTGCTTTGGAAGTCTTCAGATCGCCTAGTCGTCAGACCCTGCAAGACTTCGCTGATCGCGCTCCGCACGCTCGGCAACCAGTTTCTCATAACCCTCTTCGTCCAGATGGGTTACGGCGATCCAGGCATGAGACATCTCATCCGTAGTACGCTGACCGGCTCCGACCCACTGGTCCGGATCCGGATTCATTGGATTATCGGCGGTGTTATCGTACCAGGCAGAGATGATGATGGTCGCGCCAGCCGGAATCAGGGGCTGATAACCTTCTTCATAGGTGTGGCTGTGGTTCCAGGCAGCAGTCCAGTTGGACGCCTGGCTCAGCACTTCGCGACGGCCGGTTTCCGGGTTGAACATCTCGAGCGACATGGCAACACCGCGCAGGTGCATGTGTGGCTGCCAGCTGTCGATGCGAACAGGATGGTCAAAAGAATGGAAGCCCTGGGTCATCAGCTTGCCATGAGGTGGAACCATGTAGTCGCCACCACCTTCCAGGCGATACGCACGCAGGTCCTGCCTGTAGGCTTCTTCTTCGTTGAAGTTATCTTCTTCGTCGTAGAACCAGATACCTACCTGAACCTGATCGTTAGGTACTGCATTGCCATCAGGGAAGTAGTGAATCTCCCACTCAACCTTGGAGTTGGCGGGTGCTTTTCGGCAGGCACCTGCAGGAACTTTCTCGCCGAGCTTGCCCAGCGCGAACTCGGACAGACGGTCGCTATCAACCCATTCGCCCTCGTCGTTCAGAATCTTGAAGTGAGAGTTGGCATGGTGGGTGGAACCCATCGCGGCGGCTGATGGCAGTGTCTCCACGGCCTTGATGCAGCGGCTTTCGGTGATACCGGAATCAACTACCGGCTCCCACCACAGGTCCTGACCCTGGGCTGGAACATTCCAGGCAGCGGATTTGATGATGTGATCGGGTGGGCCCAGGTCTTCTGCCAGACGCCATTCACCCTTCTTAGGGTATTGTCTTGGTGGAGGCAGGTCTTCTGGATTACCCATAGGAGAACCAGCATTCACCCAGGCAACGATCGTATCGATGTCTTCCTGGGACATACGCCAGTCGTTCTTCAATTCCTGCACGCCGATATCGTGATCATACTGATACGGAGGCATGGCACGCTGTGCCACCTTGAGCTGAATCAGGGGCGCCCAGGGGCGCACTTCCTCGTAGCTGGTGAAAGACATAGGGCCGATCGCACCAGGCTGGTGGCAGATCTGGCAGTTGTCTTGAATAATTCGGGAAACTTCCTTCGCATAGGTGGGGTGGGCGGCCTCATCCTGTGCGCTGGCTACTGCTGGCAATAAAGCCAGGGCTGAGCCCAATCCAATCAATCCTGCAATTCTCATTTGCTTTTCCTCAAGCTAGCCAGGGATTTGTAGACATACTACCGCTTACGTATTTCCAGCCGCAGTGGGTCATATATTGCGGATTCGACACGCAAATTCCAAGAAACTATTTGTCACAATTTGTAGGCTAATTGTCTCCGAATAGTTACAAATTGGGCTGGTTTGCGCGTATAACCATGTAAAGAGTATAGTTATTTCCATTGGTCGCGGTTTTATCAGGAAAACCAAATACTTGCACACCTCCTGAGGACGGGTGAACTGGCTTGTGCAAAATCATGCTGCGAACGCCAGCCAGCGAGCTACTCAGAGCTAACGACCCAAGCATCGTGCACATAGCTGGAGCTTCTCAGGTTCCCAGCCTTATTTTCGGAAAACATGATGTGATCAGCCTTCCTCCCTGGCCACGATTTTCTTCACCTTGATAAAGCTGTCCGGGCTTACCGAGATCGAGTCTATGCCGGCTCTCACCAGCAGTTTGGCAAAGGCGGGTCTGTCGCTCGGTGCCTGGCCACAGAGCCCGATTTTTCTATTCGCCAGGTGTGCCTCCTTGATGACATGCTCAATGCTGGCGAGGACGGCTGGATCTTCTTCGCTAAACAGCGTGGATAACAATTCAGAATCCCTGTCGATACCCAGGGTCAACTGGGTGAGATCATTGCTGCCAATCGAGAAACCATCGAAGCGCTCGGCGAACTGTTTGGCAAGAATGACGTTCGAGGGTACTTCACACATGATGTAGACCTGCAGACCTTTCCTGCCGCGCCTCAGCCCATTACGTGCCAGTTCCCGGATGACCCTGTCGGCCTCTTCCAGTGTGCGACAGAATGGAATCATGATGATGATGTTATCGAATCCAATTTCTTCCCGGGCTCTGCGAATGGCCTGGCATTCGAGGGCAAAGCCTTCGCGGTAGCCTGCACTATAATAGCGGCTCGAGCCACGCCCGCCGATCATCGGATTGTCTTCCTCCGGCTCGAAGGCCTCGCCGCCCAAGAGGTTGGAGTACTCGTTAGTCTTGAAATCGCTCATCCTGACGATCACCGGGTGTGGATAGACTGCCGCAGCGATCTTGGCGATTCCGCAGGCCAGGGTATCGACGAAGAATTGTTGCCTGTCCTCAAAGGGGGCAGTGATGCTCCGGATCTGCCTGCGCAAAGCGGGGCTCTGCTCCTGCTCCCTCTGCAGCAGGGCCAGCGGGTGAATCTTGATGAGATTATTGATGATGAACTCCATGCGGGCCAGGCCAACGCCGTCTGCTGGAAGCCGCCACCATTTCAGGGCCGCCGCCGGATTCGCCAGGTTTAACATGATTCTGGTCCTGGTCTCGGGAATCTTCTTCAGATCGATGACATTTACAGAGAAATCGGCGATGCCTGCATAGACAAAACCGTCCTCACCTTCCGCACAGGAGACAGTGACTTCTTGCCCGGTCTTGAGCACAGCGGTCGCATCACCGCAACCGATGATGGCCGGTAAGCCGAGTTCCCGACTGACGATTGCTGCATGGGAGGTACGTCCTCCGTGATCAGTAATAATTGCTGCTGCCCGTTTCATCAGCGGCACCCAATCCGGGTCCGTATTACCAGTCACCAGTATCCCGTCGGCAGGAAATTTGTCGATGTCCCGGGGACTGTCCAGGCGGCAGACCTTGCCTGTGGCAATGGCATCACCAACGCTGAAGCCTGATGTCAGTAGCTTGCCTCTGCTGCGCAGCTGGTAACGTTTCAGTCCATGGCCAGACTTGCGTGCCTGCACTGTTTCCGGCCGCGCCTGAACGATGAACAGCTCACCAGTCACTCCGTCCTTGGCCCACTCCATGTCCATAGGACAAGCGTAATGCGTTTCAAGGACACAGGCCCAGCGAGCCAGTTGCACTATCTCACGCTCATTCAGTACGAAACTGGCCTGTTCTTTCCTGCTGGTCTTACGGGTTGCTGATGGGGATGTCTTGCTGCGTGCATAGACAATTTTCGAGGCTTTGGCGCCGCGGGTTTTTTCGATGATCGGTACCAGGCGTTTCTGCTTTAATAGTGGCTTGAATACCCTGTACTCATCCGGATCTACCGTGCCCTGCACCACAGCCTCACCCAATCCCCAGGCGGCGCTGATCAATACGGCATCGGGAAAACCGGTCTCGGTATCGATGGAGAACATGACGCCGGCACCCGCCTTGTCTGCGCGAACCATGAGTTGCACGCCGACGGAAAGTGCCACATCCATATGACCGAAACCCATGTTCTCCCGGTAAACGATTGCACGGTCGGTAAACAGCGAGGCATAGCAACGGCGGCAGGCATTGAGCAGGGCCTGCTGGCCGCTGATATTGAGGAAGCTCTCCTGCTGGCCGGCAAAGCTGGCTCCGGGTAAGTCTTCGGCCGTCGCACTGCTGCGTACGGCAACACTGGCAGTGGCCGATTTACCACCCAGTTTGCGATAGGCCTGCCTGATATCCTGCTCCAGCAGCGGCGGGAATTCGGTATTGGCAAACAGCTTGCGCACCGTCTTGCCGATGGACGCCAGATTGCTGTTGTCGGCTTTGAGCCTGGCGAGCTTGCTGGCGATCCTGTCCCTTATCTTGTTGTGTTCGAGAAAGTCCCGATAGGCGTCGGCGGTAATGGCAAAACCGCCGGGAACCCGAATTCTACTGGCGGACAATTGACTGATCATCTCTCCCAGCGATGCATTCTTGCCACCAACCGTGCCCACATCAGAATTACGAATCTCGGAGAACTGCTTCAGGTATTGCTTGTGCTCGACCATCACCCTCTCCTGTTCCCGTGGACCAGTTCTTCGCCCTGAATGGGCGACATGAGTCGCTGCTGTGGAAATGCAGAAGTCCTGCCTTCCAACCTTGCCACAGTATAACCGCCTGACCCGATGACATCGGCAGTCCGGTTTTGTCTTCAATCAAAGTTTCTGCAATTACCGGGCAGGTAGCGGACAGACTCGACCCAGGTTTCCCTGCCCGGGTATTCCAGGAAGTTAGACTGAGAGAGAGGGGGGCGCTGCGACCCTCATTCGTAGAAGGTCCCGTATGTCTTTCGGAGGACGGGCAATTTGATCGAGATAAACCTGATTAGTCTTCCCCTTCCATTTCCCTCGTGTAACTTCCGCCCATGGCCAGGTGATTCAGCCGAGCCCGCTTCAGCAAGGCCTGCTGAGCTGCCGCCGCATTCTCGGCCTTACCCCGCCAGGCCTGCAGCGCCGGCTGCTGCAAGGCCCTGCCAAAGGAGATACTGAGCTGCCAGGCAGCCCGCGGTGTGAGCTGATTGAGCGCATTCAGATTGGCCGTAGATTCTTCCGGCCCCATGCCTCCGGATAGAAAATTGATACTGGGCACAGCCGCTGGCACGGTGCGCTGAATGACTGCAAGAGTCGCCTGGGCAACTTCATCAGGCGCAGCGCGCCGGCAGTCCTTACCGGGCAGAACCATATTGGGTTTAAGTATCATCAGCTCCAGTACGACCCGGTGCCGATGCAGGGCATGGAATACCGCATGCTGCACGCGTTCGGTTACATCGGCATGGCGATCGATATCGTGATCCCCGTCCATCAGCACCTCGGGTTCCACGATAGGTACGATTCCTTCACTCTGGCAAACGGCGGCATAGCGCGCCAGCATCTCCGCATTAGCCTCTATGCCGTGGCTGCTGGGGGCGTCGCCCTTCAACGCATAGACTTCACGCCACTTGGCAAACCGGGCGCCGGCATTTCTGTATTCACGCAGGCGCTCTGCCAGCCCGTCCAGGCCATAGGTGATGAGATCACCCGCAAAGAAAGGCAAGTCGCCTTTACCCTTATCCACCTTGATACCGGGCACAATACCCTGTTGCCAGGCTGCTTCTGGAATGGACAAGCCGGTATCGGTGTTTTGTGCCAGGGTCTCTTCAAACAGGATAACGCCGCTGATGAACTCACCCAGCCCGGGAGTCGTTACCAGCAGCTGTCGCCAGAAGCGTCGATGTTCCTCAATGGATTCAACATCAATCTGTGCGAAACGTTTGGCAATGGTGCCAGCGCTTTCATCAGCCGCCAGAATGCCACGCCCCGGTTGCACCATGTCCCTGATAGTTCGTTCCAGTTCGTCCAGATGCTCCATATAGCTCCCTCCTGTTTCGGCAGACATTGTTCTGATACCCCATGACTCATGACCAGGAAGCATCAACTGCAGACCAGCGTATTCAAATGTATAAAAAGTATCCCTGACTCGGGATATTGTCCAGTGAGCCACTATGCAGGAAACAACAACGGCTGCATAGAATTGAAGACTCTGCCTGTCAGAGAAGCAGGGGGGCTTAGCTATACGGAGAGGTAGTTGAAGACACCCTGCCCCCACCGACACAGGGTTCGATTTCGTTTTACAGGCAATCTGTTGATTGAACTTATCTCAGCTATTACCGCATTATTGTCAATTCTATATTCGCTATTATCGAAGAGTCGAACAGTCTATTTCGAATAGATTTCGGCGCCCAGCAAGATACTATCTGGATAGCCCAAAACAGGAGGAATGTATGAACAATGTTTCCCGTGTTGAGTGCTGCGTGTTGAAGCCGGGTCTGACCCAGCAACACGCAGCTTTCATGGCAGCCTTTCTGGCTGCGTTGGCCCTGTTTACACCCTCGGTAGACGCTGCCGAAGAAGGTGACTGGTTGTTTCGCCTGGGGGCCATGCATTTCGATCCGCAATCCAGCAGCCGACCCGTAACCACCCCGGGTTCCGGGGCGCTGGGAAGCTCCGGTGTCGGATTCGACGCGAATTCCCAGGTGGGGCTGAGCCTGAGCTATATGCTCAGCAATTCCTGGGCAGTAGAAGCCACGATGTCAGCTCCTTTCGAGCACGACCTGTCAATCTCCGGGCTGGATGCCTATGGCTTGAACACCAACAACCTTGGGGAGGTGAAGCAGGTCTCTCCCGGTCTGAGCGCACTCTACTATTTCGGGACTGCCAATAGCAGGTTCCGTCCCTACCTCGGTGCGGGCTTCAACTATACGACCTTCTTCGATGACTCATTGTCCACCCAGGTCAGATCGGAGTTGGACGCACAGGGGCTGGAACTCGATGAGCACCTGGCAATCTCCGCACGGGCCGGATTCGATTTCCGCCTGGGCAATGGATGGTTTCTCAATGCTTCGGTGTGGCGAATGAATATTGATACCAATGCCAGTTTTGACTCACGGTTCGGAAGAATATCAACCTATACCGAGATGGATCCCTGGGTGTACTCAATCAGTGTCGGCCATGACCTTGAGTGGTGAGCGCGTGAGATGGGCGAGTGTTGTCCACGCACCAGACCCCGACCGCCTCTTTAGAGGCGCCGGGTAAACGCTGCCACTATGAAGAACTGTGTAGTTTCAGAAGTCAGAGAACTGTCACCGGCGTCTCCTACCAACTCTCCTGCCCTAGCGACACCGGTAAACCGCCACTTCGAACCCACTGGAAAACTCAACAATCCCTGTATCGCAGCGCTCTCCAGGCCACTCTCCGCGTTGAAGGCGGCGAGACCGCTGGCCAGGCTCTCGTCGGGTGTTACACCATAAAGTGCTGACATGTAATTCGTGTTGCCAAAGCGCAAGCTGGGTCCAATGCCAACAAAAGCACCGCGCCCCAGCACGAAGCGATAACTTGCCGACAGGTTTCCGTACAGCCCCTCGTGCCCGGAGGCAACCGCCTGCGCGAGTCCTGCCTGAAACGACCAGGGGCCAGTGTCATATTCCGCACCAAGCCGGGCTTCGATACCGAGCCCAAAAGTTTCCAATCCAGCGAAGTCATCGGTATCCCTGTTCTGGAAACCTGGCGCCACAGCACCAGAAACGGCGAAGCGATCTCCGTTGCCCAGACGTTCCCTGACGAAGTAGCTACCAAATCCTTGTGGCACGTTGAAGAATGTCTTCGTGCCCCTTTCGTCCACATAGCGCACATCAAAGTATGGAACCGGCAAGAGGCGGTAATTATCGCTTCCCTGATATTCTGGATTCGCGATTAATCCCAAGCCCAGATCATATTGCCAACCCGTTGGCACGACAGGCCGACTCGGAGCCTCACCGGCCGTAGCAGTCGTCGCGAAAATGAAAAGTATGCCTACGATCCAGCATTTATCGCGGTAGCGCATCGTATTTCTCCTCCACAGCCAGGGATCAGGTAGATTCCGTGTTAAGTCAACGAGTGACTAATACGCAGGCTGGGCGCGATTGGATTCTTGGCGTCAAGCTGCCCCATCACCAGGAAAGACTCTGCGCATGGGATTACTGATTTACATCAATAACCTGAGGCACACACTGTTCTAGACTGATATCTGGGGAATGTACACCCACGAGTGGCTTACTGCCTGGAACAGGCAGAAAATTTACGGAGAGTAGTATGAAAATAGTCAAAGCGGCAGGGCTTTTCTCAGCCATGGCTCTGGTGCCCGCGTTCGCTAACGCCCAGGACCAGAGTGATCACCCAACCTATGCGAATGAAGTATCGCGAATCATTCAGGACAACTGTCAGAGCTGCCACCAACCTGGCCAGATCGGGCCCATGTCCTTCACTTCCTATGAAGAAGTGCGCCCCTGGGCACCGTTGATCTCCTTGAAGGTGGCCAGCCGTGAGATGCCTCCTTATCAGTATGACTCGGATAAAGGAATCCAGGAACTGAAGAACGACTGGCGCATGTCCCAGGAAGATATCGACACAGTCGTAGCCTGGGTAAATGCGGGCTCCCCCATGGGCAACCCCGAGGATTTACCACCGCCACGGCAATATCCGGAAAAAGGCCAATGGCGCCTTGCAGCCGAGTTGGGCCAACCCGATCACGTCATTATGTCCACACCCTGGGATGTGCCAGCCAATGGTCAGGACCTGTGGTGGGAGCCCAGGGTTCCAACCGGGGTTACAGAGAATCGTTGCATCAAGGCCATCGAGACCTTGCCATCAAAAGAGGCTCATGGATCGACGCACCATGCCAATTCCATGTTCGTAGTCCAGAATGACAGCGGTGCGTGGATGCCGGTCGGCATGCTTTCCGAATTTGCCTTCGGCAAATTGGGTGAGAAGATACCCGAGGGTGCCTGCAGAAAAATTCCAGAGGGCGCAGAAGTCAGCTGGAGCATCCACTACTATCCGGACGGAAAGGCGGTACCAAATGACCAGGTATCGGTAGGTATCTGGTTCCACGATGAAGACGAAGGCTTCGACGAAGAAGAGACCTATCGTCAGGACCTGAGTCTCTATTTCCTAGAGAGTGGCGGAGACTATCTGATCCCACCCCACGGTACATTAATGACCCAGGGTTTCCATTCCTTCGATCATCCAGTTCGCCTGGACAGCTGGCAACCTCACCTGCATCTGAGAGGCGTGGCCATGGCTATCGAGATTTTCGATCCTGAAACTGGACGCCGCGAACTGGTGAGCCAGGCTTCCAACTGGAATGCCGGCTGGAACCACAGTCACACCTATGAAGATGGTTACCAGCCACTGGTTCCCGCGGGTGCCACCATCATTCTGACGGCTTGGTATGACAACACGGGTAATAACCCACGCAACCCTGACCCTGATCAGTGGGTAGGTGCCGGCCAGCGTACCACCGACGAGATGTCACATGCCTGGATTGCTGTGACCCATCTGGACGAAGAAGGCTACGAGAGAATGCTGGCTGAGCGTAAAGAACGCGACGACCGCACCCTCGCCGGTTCAGACTAGTGTAACTGCCCTCCCAGGCAAGCAGGACGCAAGTCCAAAAAGGCCCCCGCGAGCGATGCTCTCGGGGGCCTTTTTTTGGTTCTTCGCAGATTTCCGAGAAAATAGGGACAGATAGAAAATAGGGACAGATTTATTTTTTTTTAAAAAAAATAAATCTGTCCCTATTTTCACAGACGCGGGCAGGACTACACCCTGCAGATTAGCCCCTGCAGACAGGCCTGAGAGACGGTGGTTTATGGCCAACAGAGCTTGGTTCCCAAGGGCTCCCTGCTATACTGATCGGGTTTTCAGGAGAAACATAATGAAAAAAACATTCCTGGCCTGCCTTATTCTCATACTGATTTCGCCCCATGTATCGGCCCAGCGCCCCATACGTCAGTTATTCCCGCTGCGCGCCTACAACCTCCAGGGCTACGTACCGGTGCCCTTCGAAGAAGCCTTCGCGCTGCCGGCCAGCATGGAGACGGCGTCCTATGCCGGCGTGGCGATGAACGCCAGAGGCAATCTGGTCATTCTGAGTCGCGGCAGCCCTACCTTCCTCGAATTCCAGACCGACGGCAGCTTCGTGCGTTCGTTCGGGGCCGACGGCCTGCTGGCTCGTAGCCACGGAATGCATATCGATCGGGAGGACAACATCTGGGTGACCGATGTGCGCGATCATGTCGTGATGAAGCTGGACTCGAACGGCAATGTGCTGATGACTCTTGGCACCAAGGGTCAATCAGGCGAGTGGGATGAGGCAGCCGGCGCGCGCCTGTTCAGCGAACCCAACGATGTCGCACTGGATTCAGCGGGCAATGTCTATGTTGCCCAGGGCCATGGCGGCGAATTTCCCCGGGTCATCAAGTTCAGTCCAGAAGGCAACTTCATAACACAGTGGGGCAGTCGCGGTTATGGCCCGGGGCAGTACGTTGCTGCCCATTCCATCGATGTCGATGAGAACGACATCATCTATGTGGCTGACCGTGAAAACATGCGCATCCAGCGCTACGACACCGAAGGCATTATGCTGAGAACCTGGGATTTCGACGCCATGGTTTGTGCCATTTACTGGCACGACGACGGGTACCTTTATATCACTACTGGCTTCGATGGCGAGATGGCCAAGGTCGATAACGTCGGCAAGGTAATCGGCGCGATCGGCAGCCCCGGAAATGGTAATGGGCAATTTGGCGAGGCCCATCACCTTACCGTAGACGATGAAGAAAATGTGTACGTGTCTGACGTGATTCTCAGGCGTGTCCAAAAATTTGAGAACGTACAGAGATAGAAGTACCTGGTACTCAAGCCACCTGTACCATCCCGAAACAAGAAGGAGACACCGAGATGCGGATCTTCCCCCGCTTCAAGTCACTCATAGTCATTCTGGTCCTGTCGCTGTGCACTCTCGGCAGCGTTGCCCAGGAAGCAAGCAAGCAGGTCGTGATGGTTCCCATGCGCGACGGCATCAACCTGGCGACAAATATTTATCTCCCGGACGGCGAGGGCCCGTGGCCGGTAGTATTGACACGAACCCCCTACAACAAGAATGGCGCAGACCGCAGTGCCGCGACTTACAACGAGGCGGGTTACGTACTGGTGTCACAGGATGTCAGGGGGCGGTATGAGTCCGAGGGCGAGGATCAGCCTTTCGAAGTAGACATGCCAGACGGTTTTGACACGGTGGAATGGATAGCGGAACAACCCTGGAGTAATGGCAAGGTTGGAATCTTTGGTACATCTGCGCCAGGGATCACATCCAACCTGGCGGCAGCAGCAGCACCTCCGCATTTGACTGCGGCCTACGTGACTGTCGCGCCCGATAGCCTGTTTTACCGCTCACGGTTCGTTGGTGGTGTATTCAAGGAGAGCCATTCGGGTGGCTGGTTGCGCGGACAGGGCATCAGCGAAGAACGTATTGCTGCTTACAAGGCCCGGGCAGTGCTTGACCAGGGGTGGAAGGATACAGATTTCCTGTTCCATCGGGACCATGTACAGATTCCGATATACAACGTGGGTGGCTGGCATGATATCTACGCTGAAGGATCCCTCTATAACTATCTTTACCTGCAGGAACAGGGAGCCGGTCTCGCTGCAGGAAATCAGAAACTGTTTATGGGAGCGTTTGGTCATGGCGCCTTGCAGGGTGACCTGGTTTACCCTGATGGCGGTTTCATAACCGGCAGCATGGACGAACAGCTCCGCTGGTGGGACTACTGGCTCAAAGGTGAAGACAACGGCATCATGGATGAACCACCTGTCAGCTTTTACATGATGGCATCTGCGCGCAAGGACTCCCCCAGCAATAAAAACCGCCTGATTCAGACTGATCACTGGCCACCGCAGCATGAGAAGACCCGCTTTTATCTTCTCCCCGGCGGCACAATAAACACCTCACCACCGACAGCCGATTCGGCGTCCATCACCTACCAGTTCGATCCGGCCAACCCGGTCCCCACCGTTGGCGGACAGAACCTCGGCAGCGATGTCGGACCCCGAGACCAGCGTGAGATTGGCGAGCGACAGGATTACCTGAGATTCCAAACGCCGGTTCTGGAAGAAGATGTTGTGGTGGCCGGACATATCGACATGGAGTTATATGTATCGACGGATGCCCTCGATACCGATTTTGTCGTGAAACTCGTGGACATCTATCCAGACGGCTATGAAGCGCTCATCCTCGACTACCCGCTACGCATGCGATTCCGTGATGGCCAGAATGCCGAGGATGTAAAGATGATGACGCCGGGCGAGGTTGAGAAGGTCACTATCAATATGTGGAGCACAGCCCAGACCTTTGAAGCAGGCCACCGTATCGGTATCCATGTGAGCAGCAGCAACTACCCACGCTTTGCAGTGAACCCAAACAATGGTGCCGCCCTGGATGATCTGGATACACCTGCAAAAATCGCGACCAACACGATTTATTTTGATGCGCAGCATCCATCCGCGATGATCCTGCCGGTGGTTACTGAGGATCTATAGCTGCAACAGCCTTCTGTCCCATTGGACCCCTGTGGTAACAGCCCGGCGTTGCCATTTATAATGACGTGCTTTTAGAAATCCCCAAACCAACGGATACGCAGGGAAAAACTTTTCATGGGTAGAGCTTACCAAAACCGCAAAGAGTCCATGGCCAAAACCGCCGAGGCGAAGACCAAGGTCTACAGCAAATATGCGCGGGAAATCTACGTCACCGCCAAGTCGGGCGGAACGGACCCGGCAGGTAACCTGGCCCTGCGCGGATTGATCGAGCGCGCCAAGAAAGACCAGGTTCCAACGCACGTCATCGACAGGGCCCTGGAGAAGGCATCCGGCGCTGGAGGCGAGGATTTTGCACTGGCCCGCTATGAAGGCTTTGGCCCTGCTGGCAGCATGCTCATAGTGGAATGCCTGACCGATAATCCGAACCGGACTTTCGGCGATGTCCGCCAGTGCTTCGTCAAGACAAAGAACAAGATTGGTACACCAGGCAATGTCAGTCATCTATTCGATCACTGCACAATCCTGAAATTCCGCGCCGACGACGAAGAGGCGGTACTGGAAGCCCTGCTCAATGCGGATGTCGATGTGATCGATATCGAGAACGAAGACGGTCATATCACGGTATTCGCACCCGATAATGAATATGGTCAGGCGCGTCAGGCCATCTGCGAGGCATTCGGAGACGATGAGGGTGAAGTTGAGTTTGAGGCTGACGTCATTCAGTTCCTGCCGCAGGCTACGGTTTCGCTGCAAGGTGAAGATGTCGACGTGTTCGAGAAGCTCATCGATATGCTTACTGACCTGGATGATGTGCAGAACGTTTATCACAACGTCGCCTGATCGCTGGGCACCAGGTTCCTTATAGCGCTTTACGAGCCAACACGCCCTATGAAACAGTCCGTCCTCAACAGATACGAGCGGGATTCCAGCGGCCGTATTCTTATTGACGTCAGTGCCGACGCGGTTGAGGACCTGTTCAGTCACTGGGACCGCACGGCACCCTACATCCGGCGTGACCTCGACGAGGAACTCACAGACTACTTGATCGATAGCGCGGTCGAGCTCGAGAGCCAGCCGTTTGGCATTCGTTTTTCATTTCATAAGCCTGTGGATGGGGAAGCACTCGAGCGGGTTACTCGAAGTACTAATGTCTATTTCCAGTACCGGGCCGAAAAAGAAGGGCAGCAGATCAATAAGATGTTGCGAAAATCACTCATCTTTCTGCTCATCGGCCTGCTTATCATGGCGACCGCCGTGTGGGTCGGCGGTCGTATTGGCAGAGAACCCTCTGTACTGGCCAATGTGCTCGAACAGGGTCTTATCGTCGCGGCCTGGGTATCCATGTGGGAATCAGTAGCCACCTATCTGATCGAATGGCTACCACAGCGCAAGCAACGCCGGCTCTTTCGCCAGTTATCGGAGGCTCCCCTGAGCTTTCGCCAGCTTGCCTAGGTCACGGTTGAAGCAGGGACAGATTTTTTAATTCACCTCGCTCGGGGACCAACACATGGAATCTACTGCAGCCCTCTCAAGGAACAGACGCCTGGCAGGCCTCTCCGGCTGGTTGTTACTGTGCTTTGCAGTATCCGCCATCGGTGCATTGGCGTCCATTCAGGCCCAGGCCTTCTATGGGCATTTAGTCCAACCTGACTGGGCACCGCCAGGCTATGTGTTTGGGCCTGTGTGGACCATCCTCTATGCCATGATGGCAATCGCCGCCTGGTTGGTGTGGTGCAAAGGGGGGTTTAGGGAGAACCGGTTGGCGCTGAGTTTGTTCCTGGCTCAGCTCGCGGTGAACGCACTCTGGAGTTGGCTGTTCTTCGCCTGGTTTCTTGGCGCTCTGGCTTTCGCCGACATCATGCTGCTTTGGCTGCTCATTGCCACCACTCTGTGGGCATTCTGGCGCAGGCACCTCCTGGCCGGGATGCTAATGCTGCCTTACCTGTTTTGGGTTAGCTTCGCCGCCATGCTTAATTTCTCGGTATGGCAGCTTAACCCTGGACTATTGGGATAATAGAGCGACACTAAAGTCCCTGCACCCGATTCAACAACGTAAGATGACGATCGCAACTGGGTGTCGAATCAGCTGCAGCGATTAATCAGCCTCAGTAAGCTGCTCTTCTTCTATGAGGTGGCGCTCACAGAACTTGATAATTGCAGCCTGTGATGCAGGCTTGGCTAGCATATCGTTGATGCCAGCCTCGAGATAAGTATCCACATCCTCGCTGGATACATTGGCAGTGAATGCGATGATGGGCACACCACGATTGCGCCCTTCCTTGCGAATCTTGCGTGTCGCCTCCACGCCATTCATAACTGGCATGGCAATATCCATGATGATCAGATCGAAATCGATACGCTGCTCGTCCTCTACCGCCTGTTTGCCATTGGCCGCGGTCGTCACGCCCAGTCCGAGCTTGGTCAGCAGAATGCGCGCCAGCTCAAGATTGATCTGGTTATCATCCACCAACAACACCTCCCCCTTGAATACTGGATGGGCTGCATGGCGCGGTGAACGATTAACAGTCTGGGATTTCGGAGCGGGCGCGATTTGCACCGAGCAGGCGAAGGTAAACGTAGAGCCTCTGCCAGTTTCCGAGACGGCGGTCACAGACCCTCCAAGTCCCACAGCCACGTTTCTGGCAATAGAGAGCCCCAGCCCCATGGAATAGTGGCCCGTCATTTCTTTGCGCCCCGTCCAGAAAGGCTCAAAACACTTTTCGATATCCTCCTTCTGGATACCCACACCAAAATCCCGCACCTCCAGCTTCAGGGTAAGAGCACGGTTCACTGTCGCGCCCGGCGAGACCTGCAGCTCGATGACTTTACTGTGCGAATGCAAAATGGCGTTCTCGAGCAAACTGTTAAGCACCTTGGTGAGTGCTGCGCGGTCAGCGGTCACCCACTCTGGCGTTTCCGGGGCAATCTGCAATCGCACCTGTATATCCTGCCGCAGTGCCTCAACGCTATGCGCAGCGAAGAGCTCATCCAACAGCGCCCTGCTATTGAATACCTGCGCCTTGATGGGGAACGTCCCCTGCTCCAACTTTGAAAAATCCAGCACATCACCCACGAGGCGCGTCAATGACTTGGCCGACTGCTCGATCATGTTCAGTAATTTTTTCTGCTTGTTGCGATCCTCTTCATTCGCCATCAATTCGACAGAATTGATGATGCCATTGAGAGGCGTTCTGATCTCATGACTGACGTGCCTGACAAATCGCATTCGGGCCTCGTTTGACGCATCTGCTTGCTGACGCTGTTCCACCAGGTCTTTCGACAGGTCTTCTATGTCAGCCAGCAGCTGGTCTCTCATCGAAGCGCTAAGCTGGGATTCCAGCTGGTTGTCCAGCAATGCCAACCCCATATTCTCAGCATCGATTGGCTTGTTGTTCTTCCTGAACCATTCCAGCCAGGGAGTTGCCACCAGAAAATAGGCTTCTGCGTCAGGGGAATCACAGCGCAATAATTTGCCGCGCAGCGCATAGGCATCATCCTTAGTGGATAAGAACAACTCCTCGTCAAATACCTCATCGCTGACCGCTTCGAGGTCCAGACCGGGAAGAGGTTTCTCGCTCTTGAAGATGTCGAACAGTCGTTTGCCCGCCAGCTCGGTGCCAGTCCGTTCGGTCAGCAATTGGCTGGCATAGGTCAGATGCCAGCTGGCGTCCACACAGGCCAGAACCGGATAGCATTTCTCAAAACAGTTCCACCGGATTGATTCAGGCATTCTCGTTAACCCCCTCCACAGAGATCAGGAAGACAGCGCCGTACTCTGTGGCAGGCGTGGCCTTGTTATCCGTCTCGATCCTTATGCTCTTGTCATACAGGTTCGCCACACCGAAGAGCATACCCCGCACGAAGGCCACCATGCCTGGTCGGGTACTAACGTACTCCATTCTGTATCTGCCCTCGCCCAGCCGTGCCGCAGGAAAACGGCCCAAACTGAAGTTCGGCATCGATTTATTGAGCGTTGATATCCAGCTTGAGAACCCCAGTATGGCACGCTCGAATCCGGGCCGGGTGCCCATGGTCAGGGTATCTCTGATTGACGCGGCTGATTCCATGATGAAAAACGCACCGAGCTTTTCCTTGAGCCGCTCGAGTGGAATGTCAAGCTCCTCTGCCGCAGTTTCGAAGAGCCTGAAGGACAGGGTGTCGTCGTAGTCTTTAGCGCGCAGCAGATGATGTTCAGCCAGACCGGCTCTGCTGGCGATGCGCTGCCATTGCGTGCGATCGAATTTGCTGCTGATCATGTCTCGCAAGGCGGTGTGAAATATCCCATACACGCTCAAAGGATACTGTTATTTAAATCTGTATAAATCAGTTTTATACAAGCCTTAAATAACTTGGGCATACTACATCACAACTCGACAAAACTAGAATAGAATTTTACTGAATGTCTATACTGAGCATTCAGCAGAAAGACATATTCATAACTTATGACATATATGCAACATTATTATGCTCAGAAGGTGACAGCGCCTTAATCCCGAATGCTCATCAACCGATTAAATTCGGCAATCGCATAAAGCTGCCGAGGTGGTGTGTCGATTGGCATGAATGAGAGTGACCATTATCTGGCAGGCCGAAAATCACCATGACTGAGGAGCAGCTTGTTTATAACACCCGTGGCAAGACCGCCGGCAGCAGCGGTGAAGATCAGAACACAGACCATCATAAACGCTCGCCGTCCGAACTCGATCCACCCGGGGTAAAGAAGGACAACAGCACCACCTACGCGGACAACGCTGTTACGGCCGCTCTCCCAGCGAGCGAGACGCTTGCGCCAGAGCGGCTCACACTGCCACGCGACCCGATCATGGGCGTGAGAATTTATAGTCATGCGCTGGATCGGACATACCGCGGGCAACTTGATAACTACAAACAGCAGCTCCGGGCCAGGTTGGAAGCATTGGAAGCCCGTATAAGCGCTAAAACCCAACCTACAGGCCGAGAAGCCTCTGAGGACAACCATGAGTAACGAACAGGAAACTGGCACAGAAAAGCCCTTAACGGACGCCGAAGAGCTGCCTGTAGAGGAGCAATCAGCCACTAGCGAACAACAGCCTGAGAGCCAGAATGAGCAAGAGTCTTCTGATGACGACAATGTAGAGACTCAAACCGACGAGATCGATCTTTCCGACGACGGCCAGACTGCAAGCAATGAACCTGTGCAGGGTGAAGTGCCGGGTGCGATACCCGAGTCCGGGGTACACGAATTCTCAGCAGACGATATCGACCTCACCGAGGTCGAGTCTCAACTACAGTCACTGGTGCCAGCCGTTCTCGACCTGACAGAGCACGTCACGCGAACCACAGAGTTGAATGGGGATTTGCGGGACGAGCTGGAGCAGACCAGAGCCTATACAGACGCGGCCATACGACGCTATCAAGCAGCTGCAGAGCAGCAAAAAAAGCTGGTAACCATCATGCTCGGTGTCAGCATAGCCGTGCTCGTAATCTGTTCCGGATTAATCGGCATTACCGCCGTGAGTTATGGCAAACAGAGCAATAATATGAACGCCATGTCCCTTGCCTTGAGCAAGCGCATCGGCGAGGTAAGCAGCGGTCTGGCTACCTTTGAGCAAATTAATTCCAATCTAGCCCTCATGAATCAATCGATCGAAGCACTCCAACTGGATTCGGAGTTGATGCGAAACGATTACGAAAACCTCAAGGCCGAGAATCGAAATCTGATCAATAGCAGCCTGGCCGCCCTCAATGAGCAACTGGAAACCCAGGCCCAGAACATATCGGATCGATTCGCCGCGGCCGAAAGTCAGTACCAGGCGACCAACGAGAGCCTCGCACAGGCTTCGGATGCCATAGGAAATCTGGGTAACCAGGTAGTGGCCGCATCGAGCAAAGCCGAGCAGTTACTGGGGGTCCAGGAAGCGCTTGATGCCCTGGTTGTGCTCGAGCAGGAAAAGTATCTCGAACAGATGCGCGCCCAACTGGAGGCTACTCGGGCCGAAAGTGGATCAGAAATCGCTGACGAAACCGACGCCGGCGTGGTTCAGTATTCGAGATCAGGTGAGTACTTGGCCACCGGAAAAAGCGAGTAGGGAAAGCGTGCATTTTTAATTCGTCTGCTTACGCTACGGTGCTGCAAACAGACGATCCAGCAACTTGATGATCGATGGCCCATTACGTGAACCAGCCGCCGCTTGTCTGATCTGATCCAGTATCTGCTCGCCCGGAATCTCTATCTCATGCTCGTCCAGAGCAGGTTTGAACATGGGCAGCACATTTTCAGCCGCAGCCGTTGGCAAACTTGTACTGAACAAACAAGCAAGATTTATGGCCGGGAAGTCTTTCAACAGGTAGCGAAGTGCCTCTTCATTCTCCCGCCCAAGGTTCTCGACGTCGGTGACGATCAAGCATCGCCTTGACACCGAAGAGTCTGTCAG
Organism: Pseudomonadota bacterium; assembly: GCA_027621405.1. Classification (GTDB taxonomy): domain Bacteria; phylum Pseudomonadota; class Gammaproteobacteria; order Pseudomonadales; family Pseudohongiellaceae; genus UBA9145. The sequence continues at coordinate 96,889 of JAQCBT010000009.1, forward strand.
GGAAACAGCCTGCTCCAGTCCAACATCCTCTATTTGCCGGTTAATGGCGTCCAAAAAGCCGTCTCCGCTGGATGCCGGCACGATTTCGACATCGATAGCGGCATGATCATCTGCGCCATTACTCAGCATGAGTAATTTTGAGATTATTCGCACATAGTAATTCAGTAACGCCCGGTTCTCGCACCGCACAATACAACGATCCGCACTGCGCAGCGTTCTCATAACGCTCTTCACCACCTGCAGGTGTCCCTTGGTGAGAAAAAGATTGCGACCAATTACATGATTGGCCAACTTCCATCGTTCAGTGCTCATAGTTTATGTCTCTTGTTCTTGACTCAAATGTATCACACCTTACTCAATCGGCTTGCCGTCACTATTGAACAGCATCGAGCGCGGTAACTGGGGATCAGGTTTCTTTAATGGGCGATTGTGCCGCCTGAAGGTATTGATATTGAAAATATAAGCAATAACTTCGGCCACGGTATGATAGAGATCTTCAGGAATTATTCCGTTAACGGGCGTGGTGAAATACAAAGCACGCGCCAGCATGGGCGCCTCGAAGATTGGAACGTTATGTGACTCTGCCTTGCGCCTGATGCTGAATGCTATATCGTTCTTTCCTTTCGCTACCAATTTAGGTGCTTCGCTCGATCCGGGGCTGTAAGACAGGGCCACGGCAAAGTGAGCCGGGTTGGTGATCACCACATCTGCTGTCTCAATGGCGGCCATCATCTGCCCCATTGCCACTTCACGCTGACGCTGCCGTATGCGCTGGCGCACTTCCGGCCTGCCCTCTGACTCCTTCAACTCATCCTTGATATCCTGCTTGGACATGCGGAGTTTCTTGCGATGCTCATGTAATTGAAAAGGCATGTCGATCATAGCGATCAGAACCAGGGAAAGGGCAATGGCCAGGGTGCCGACCATCACAATCTCGCCACTACTGAGCAGAGATGGACCAAATGGCAACACACTCAGACTGCCCAATCGCTCAAGGAAGTAACTAACTGTCAAATAAATAGACCCGGCGATAATGGCCGACTTAAACAGACTCTTGGCGAGCTCAAACAAGCTCCGGGTGCTGACCATGCGCTTGATTCCGCTGAGAATATTGAGCTTGTTGAACTTCGGCTCTATCGCCTTCCAGGTAAAGCCAATACCTCCAAAGCTAGCCGCTGCCAGCACAGCGCCAAGCACCGTGATCGCCATGATCAACAATACACCGGGCGACAGCATGCCGACCGTACCCGACAGGCGCTCCATCATCTCGCCCGAATCTACCGTGACGTTACTATCGAATGTCAGATTGTAGCGGAACGCCCGGGTAAGCAGTTCGACGAAATAGCCCCCGAGAAACCAAAAGCTCGCGGCTACCGCGATCAGTACTACCGCCACCGAGAATTCCTGGGACCGGAGAATCTGACCCTCCTCCCGGGCTTTTTCCAGTCGCCTGGTGGTGGGTTCCTCGGTTTTACTATCCTGATCCTGATCGCTTTCCAAACTAGTCTCCCATTAATCCTCGCATGACCTGGTAGCCATCTGACCACAGCATCTCAATGGCCTGCATCATCCCAGGAAGAGCAAAATTCAATAGCACCAGCCCCGCCAACAAGATTGCAGGAAAACCAACGGAGATAATATTCAGAGCCGGCGCAGAACGGGTCACGATACCCAGCCCGATATTTACCAAAAGAATCGATACGATGAGAGGCAAGGAAAGATTCAGGCCCGCGATAAACAGCATAGGCAGCCAGCTCATCAAGGTAGCCGGCCAATCCTGAAACGGCGGCACACTGCCAAGGGGTACCAGAGCAAAAGATTCAAGTAGCAGACCAATGACCAGCAGATGACCGCCTACACTCAAGAAGATAAATGTGGCGATGATAACCAGAAATTGCGAAACGACCGGAATATTGCCCATTGACGGGTCCACCAGATTGGCGAAACCCAAGCCCATCGAATTGGCGATGGCCTGCCCTGCCAAGGCTACCGCTGCAGTCACTATCTGTAGAACGAAACCCATCATCAACCCGAGATAAATCTGCAGAATTATCTGACCAACCCCCTCCAGACTTAAGGGGTCAATACTCGGCGCGTCTACCACACCGTATGTCATGAGGGTCAATCCCACCGCAAAAAGGATTCTTACCCTCAGTTGAACCGCATCAATGGAAAACAGTGGCGCCGCAATGAGAAATGCGCCAATTCGCAGGAACGGCCAGAGAAAGCCAGCCAGGACTTCTGACAAGGCTATGAAGTCCGTTGAGATCATTGCATCAATTCTGGAATCAGCTCCAGTAATCTTTCAAAGTAATCGATGAACGTTACTATCTGCCAGTTTCCAATCAGTGCAATAGCTAATACCAGGCAAATAAGCTTTGGCACAAAGCTTAATGTCATTTCCTGCACCGACGTTGCAGCCTGGACGACACCAATCACTACCCCCACAATAAGTATCACCAGCAGGAGAGGCCCCGCCAGCAGACTGGCAGTCCAGAGTGCCTCTCGACCTATAGTGAGCGCCATCGTCGTGTCCATAGAGCTACCCTGTAAAACTCGCCGTTATCGATTGCATGACCAGTAGCCAGCCGTCTGCCAGCACGAAAAGCATTAACTTGAAAGGCATCGAGATCATCATGGGTGACAACATCATCATACCCATGGACATCAATACACTCGCCACCACCAGATCGATAATCACAAAGGGTATATAGAGCAAAAATCCTATCGTGAAGGCCGTCTTTAATTCCGAAGTCATGAAGGCAGGGATCAGTATAGACATAGGCACAGTACTATAGTCCCCTTCCAGTTGAGTATCTGAAATATCGAGAAAGACGCCCACGTCTTCTTCTCGCGTTTGCGCCAGCATGAATTCACGTAACGGGTCGGCAGCCAGTTCTACTGCCTCGGTCGCCTCAATCTGGTCGTTCATATAGGGCGTCAGTGCATCATCATAGATGCTCTGCAATACCGGACTCATGATGAATATACTAAGGAACAGAGCAATGCCGACCAGCACCTGATTAGGCGGAGTCTGGGCAGTACCGATTGCCTGCCGCAAGAGTGACAGCACTATGATTATTCGTACAAACGAGGTCATCATAATGAGGAATGACGGCAGCAAGGTTAGCACCGTCATCAACAGTAGTATCTGCAGGGTTAGACTGTATTCAGTTCCACCGGAAGCCGTTTCACTGACACTGACTATGGGTAAAGCATCCTGGGCAAAGGCCGGAATGGGCAAGAATGCAACAAGCAAGGCAGCAACCACTGTGCCTGTTGCCACTAAATAATTCCATACTGGGTTGGACTGTAGGACGCTAGCTATCGGATTTGCCGACATCATTCCATGACTCCAACAGTGTGATTTGCTCCTGACTGATTGCCAGCAGCAGTTTCCTTTCAGCCATTTTCACTACCATCAGCCGCTGCCGCGGCCCAACTGGTAGCTGCTCACAAATCTGCATATCTCCTTGACTACGCAGTAAAAAACGATTCCGGTAAACAGTCAGCCCGTAAAAAAAAAGGACCAGCAGCCCTGCTACAAGCAGCAAAGCGAGCACCGAATCCAGAGTCACCACGCTATTCATGAATACGTCTTCAGCGGTTATTGTCTGTTAAAGGTCTTTGATTCTTTCCGCTGGTGGAACCACCTGCGTCAGTCGGATTCCATAGCGCTCATTGACCAGTACCACTTCGCCCTGAGCCACGAGCGTGTTATTAACCAGCAGATCCAGCGGTTCACCCGCCAGTCGATCGAGTTCAACGACAGATCCTTGTGTTAGTCGCATCAAGTCCTTTATCTTGAGCGAAGTGCGACCCACCTCCACAGAGATTGTTATTGGAATATTGTCAAGCAGCTCGCTATTAATGGAAGTCCGCGACGCTCCCGCCATGGCCGCTCCATAAGCAGCGGATCCGGATTCAAGCAATACATCACTCTCAATTTCGCTCATGACTGGCGTTCTCCCTGTCTTGTTTTTTCAATTCAATAAAATCGTTTACTTTTACGGCAACGTTCTTGCCAACACTGCCGATCTCCGCCGTAAATACCGGCAGACCATTGATTTCAGCCCACGCATCCTCAGGCTTGTTGAAGTACAGAACGTCGCCTTCTTTCATGGCCTTTAGCGCCTGAATAGAGGAAGGCATCTGGGCCAGATTTATACGGATATCGAGCCTGGAATCGAGACAGGCCTCACGCATCTCACCGCGCCACTTCCTGTCTTTTTCGTCGTTCTCTTCAGTTGTTTGTACGCGGCTTCGCAACAGGTCACGAATAGGCTTCAAGGACACAAAGGGCATGACTATGTAGATGCTTCCTTCAACCCCTTCCGACAAGGCAAGTGTCACTTTGCTCACAAGCACGAGATCGTTGTCATCAGCAATCTGCGCAAATTGAGGATTTATCTCCGACGCAATCTGGGTAAATTCAATGGGCAGTATGGGCGCATAGGCCTCTTTCATGGCGCCAAAAACCAGACTCAAGAGAATACGAATTATCGATTTCTCGGTAGGTGTAAACATGCGCCCGGAAGGTATATTCACATTGGAGCTGCCAAATCCACCAAAAAAATTATCCAATGAAGAAAATATGACATTGGGCTCAATGACAATCAGCGAATAGCCGCGCAGCGGATCCACCTTGACCGTGTTGACAGACAACGGCGGCTTAAGGGTCTGCAAAAAGTTCTGATAACGCAGCGTTCGCACCTTCTCGACGCTCAAGCGGGGTGTCGACCTCAGCACATCAACAAGTCCAACACGTAGCTGACGCGCGAACCTTTCGTTGATCATGTCTATAGAAGATTCATTGAAGCCAAGAAATGACTCCTCGCTAGCCAGATCATGTTTGACGACGATGTATTCACGCTCACTCTGCCCAGCTAAATCGGACTCATGCGTTTCATATCTTATCGCTTCCAGCTCCTCTGGGGTGATCTTGTTATCCAAGTCAGACATGTCTACCTCATCTATCCTCTACTGTACGAGGAATTCGGAAAACAGAACCTTCTCGATCCCACCGAAGTCTTCGTATTGTTCCAGCACCGAGTTAATCGCAATCCGCAGATCTTCCGCCAAGTCATCCTTAAAGGCAGGATTAGTCAGGTCATCTTCCGTGGTACCCGTCAACACCGACAGCATTGCGGACCGCACAGACAGCTCATGCTTGGTAATATTCGCCACAACACTTTCATCGTAATGGGTCATCACGGCAACGGTTATCTGCATTACCTTGCGGGATTCCGACACATTAGCAGTGAGTGGTCGGGCGATTTCGTAATACAAGGTGTCCAGACGGGAAGGATTGGGCGTCTCCAGCAGCTCGGGGGCAGCTTCCTCTTCCGGCTCTTCAGCTACTTCCTCGGCTTCAATCCTGGCCAACTCAGCCTCTAACTCACTTTCGCTGTCGAAGAATCCTGTGAAATACAATGTCGCAAACACTGCGCCAATACTCACCACTACCGATGCCAGGACGGCGATCAATATGGGAACTATGGAAAGTTTGCTCTTCTCCTCGCCCGATTCTGCAGTTTTTTCTTCAGCCATGATTCAACCTCTTAAACGTAGGTGTCCAGTCCACCTGTGGAGGACACCGTCACTTGATTGGACTTATCAGTATTCTCAGCCTCTTCATTGACTGAAAGAGCGCCATTGGACTGGGATTGATTTTCGCCACCGGCAGATGCACTCCCTGCCTGTTGCTCGCCTGCAACATCAACCTGGACCTGCACTTCATTTCCGTTAGCCAGCATATCTTTCAGAAGACTGTTGCCATCCCGCAATAGCCGCGCGATTTGAGCTGTCTCGGCCACCAGCTGAACATGAAGACCCTCGTTGGTCTCGCTGATCGTTGCATCAATCTGACCCAGATTCTCCGGAAAGAGTCGGATGCGTATCTGCTTTCCAACGTTGTCACTGCCTTCACGAATAATTTCTGCAACAAATTCCTGCATATCCCTGGAGAATGTCGCGGCGTCCGTAAACCTGTAGGTTATATCCCTGCTGCTCGGGGCCGGCGGCGCTGCGGTATCAGCCGCTTGCAGAGCAAGGCCTCCCGCCAGCCTGCTTTCCTGCACCGTCTGGCTGGCAATGGATCGATCAGTGCCCGGCCCGTCGCTATATTCGCCAGCGCCGCGCGCCAATCCCGGATCCGACAAGCTCACGACTGACTGCTGAAACGTCTGATAACTCTTCTCGACAAGACGCGAACTGCCCTCCAGGGCTTGTCCGCGAAAATCTGTTTTTGATTCAAGCCCATCCGCAGGTTCGTCGAAATCCAGAGACGCCAGCAGTTCCGATTTTTCATCGGCTCTCTTGATCTGCCTGGAGGCGGCCATCTGCACGTGTTCAGCAACTCGAGTGGGTGTATCCAGGTGGCTGTGCTTCCAGGCAGGAAGCAGTTCCCGCAATCTTTGCGTATCATCCAGCCGCTCTTTTAGTTCCGAACCTACCTCAGCAAAAACCTGTCCCTGATGCGCTGTCTGTTTCAACGCGGCAGTGAGTTCCGCCTGCCGCAACATGCGTGAAGCGCTTGTCGCTGCGGGACTGGCAGACTCCGCATTACTGCCAGCCAGCTTTGGCAGAGCCTGTTCTGACCCGGACCGTGCGCTGGCACGCTCTTGGGCCGCCAATGCGCTGCTGCCTGTAATCGAAAGACCTGACTCGGTGCCACTATCCTCACCTATCAGGGCTCCAGTATCGGCAATAATGTTCCGGCCAGCTGTATCAATTGGTATCGCCTGCACTGGCGTAATCGTCGCCTCTAGAGTGTCTGGCCCCACTTTCAACGAGGACGATGGAGTCGCCGTGCCCACGCCTGGCAAGGTTGATTTATCGGTGCTCTGGCCGTTTCCAGACACTTGCTCCAGGACCGCGCTATTCGAAGATCCATGAGATGGAGCATGAAATGATTCTTGAATCGCGCTGTGGATCGAATCCTGAATTGCAGCCCTTGTCGCCTGCACGGACTGATCTATCTCCAGACTGTTAATGCGAGCGCTCACCTCATCGGTGCTCTGGCCGTTTCCAGACACTTGCTCCAGGACCGGACTATTCGAGGATCCATGAGATGGACCATGAAATGATTCTTGAATCACGTTGTGGATCGAATCCTGAATTGCAGCCCTTGTCGCCTGCACAGACTGATCTATCTCCAGACTGTTAATGCGGGCGCTCACCTCATCCTCCTGCAAATCGGAGTACCAGGCGCGCAGTACCTCATCGATGCCCACCTCAAAGCGCGACGTCAGTACCTGTCGACCATTGAACAGGGACAGGGTCTGCAGCTCCATGGGTGACTCTTCCTCGGCTTTCGTGACTTCTGCTGCTGCAGATTCATCTTCCAGCTCAGCACTATCAACGCCACTTTTGCCGCTTGCGGCTAAAGTGGCAAAAGCGGCAAACCCGGACTGGCGCTCATTCTGCTGCCGGAACAGCGCTTCAAAATCCGTGCCTGCTGGGTCCAGGGCGTCTGCAGAAGCCCCTGAGACAGGGCCACCTGGCGCTAACTGGCTAATTATGGATTTCAGATTGAAATCGGTTTGTATGGTCATATCTCTTGTACCTGACTACTAATGTGGCAACTTCGGCAACTAGCCAGGTATTACGTTGCAATTAACGCGCCATTTCATGTTTCACACTGTCGTGACTGATTAAACAGGGCAATATTAAGCTCATCCGACTCTTTCGCTTGTAGCTTGTCTTCCTGGCGCTGCAGTTTCTGTCGCGCCAATTCCTCAAGCTTTCCGAATTTTCGCTCCTCATTCGCATACGCCCGAAGACAGGCATTGCTCTCGAGAAGTTCTGCATGCAGTCGCTCTTCTTCCTGCTGCAACTGATGTCTCATCGTCAGCAACTGCCGCATATAACCCGACTGCGTCGACAGATGATTTCCATTCAACGCCGAACCGGAAATTTCCGTCGCGCTATCGGCGATGACCGACTCAAGATACCGCCGCCTGTGCTGCACCCGATCGAGATCGCGCTGCAGTTCCTGCTGTCGGGCAAGCTCGTTCTGACGATTCTTCTCTTGCCGCAGGGCCATCAATTGCCATAGCTGAGGACTCATCGATCACCACCGAGCAATAAATCAAGCTGTCGCCAGCCTTCCTGGAAAGAAAACTTCTCTTCATCGCGCTGCTGCAAGAAGAGTGACATGTCCTGTCGGTAGCGGATGGCCTCATCCAGGTCCGGATTGCTATTGGTTTCGTAAGCCCCGACATTGATGAAATCTTCCTTCTGAGCATACAAGGTCCACAATCGCCTTAACTTTTGCGCCAATTTAAGTTGTGCAGGCTGCAGCAATGTATTTGCGACCCGGGAAATCGAACCCGCCAGATCGATCGCGGGGTAATGCGCCGCATCAGCAAGCTCCCGGGTCAGCATGATCTGCCCATCCAAAGACGCGCGACTGATATCGACAATCGGGTCACTCCTGTCGTCGCCTTCCGCCAGCACCGTATAGAAACTGGTAATAGAACCTCTACCACCCCGACCAACTCCAGGCCGTTCAATAAAATTGGGTATCAGGCTGAAGACCGAGGGTGGGTAGCCCTTCGTCGTTGGAGGCTCTCCCGATGCCAGGCCAATCTCCCGCTGTGCGTGCGCGACGCGGGTGAGGCTATCGAACAACAGCAGAACGTTCTTGCCCTGATCACGAAAGTATTCGCTGATCAGATGGCTCAATTTTGCGGCCTTGATACGTTCTACCGGTGAGACATTGGCCGGCGCTGCGACTACTATCGCCCTCGCCATACCTTCTCTGCCCAGGGTGTCGCTGATAAAGTCTTTGACTTCGCGTCCACGCTCTCCGATGAGCGCGATTACAACCACATCGGCTTCCGTGTTGCGTGTCAGCATGCCGAGCAGAACACTTTTGCCAACCCCGGATCCGGCAATCAGGCCAATACGCTGACCTCTCCCGATGGTCAACGCGGTATTGATCGCCTTGATACCTGTATCCAGTACTTCCTTGATCGGCCCTCGTTCCATTGGGTTCAGCGCAACCCCGTCAAGGTCGGCTTTTTCTGCATAATTAATCTCACCCCTGCCATCCAGAGGATTGCCAAAACCATCTATTACCCGGCCAATCAGCTCAGCCGATAGCCTCCCGGTTGAGCTGGCATCTCTCATGATTATTCGGGCGCCGGGACTGAGCCCACCGACACCCTGAAACGGGATCAGGAGTGTGGTGTCTCCCACAAACCCAACGACCTCGGCCGGCAATTGCTCCTTGCCTCCAAGAATTTCGATTGAACAAAGCGCGCCAACAGGTGCGGTCAGGCCTCTGGCTTCTATGGCAGCACCAGTAACCCGTGTTACCTTTCCAAAAACCGGGGACTCCACAGGTTCCAGCTCACCCTTGTTCTGCGCTAACCAGTGAGACAGCTGGTTTCCGTGTCTCGAAAGCTCACGCCAGCCACAGAAAAGAGGCGGTTGCCTGGTCACGTCAGATCCTCATCGGATCCGGGTTCAGGCTCAGACTCCCCTGGCTCTTGCGTGTCTTGCAAAGACAAACTCATGTCATCTGTATCCGCCACAGGAAGTGGCATGGGATCACCTTCAGGTGCAGTCGAAACGGCTGGTTCCACCAGGTCTTCAGCATGCAAGTTGTCCGTTGTCGCCGACAACGGGACAGACAGGGCATCGGGACTACTCGCTGTATCTCGATTAGCATCAGCTCCTGTTTCTGTGTCAGTGTCAGTGTCAGTTATATCAGCCTGGGCAGCTGGATGATCGAAAAGAGCGCTCGCAAGCTTGCGGATTTTTTCGCTCACCGATTCAATTCCCTCTGTGTCTCCCATCCTGAACACAAAGTCTCCGTCGCCAAGATGCCTATCTTCCAGAAGTGTTGGCATGGCCTCCTCATCCAGCACTGCCTGCCTCAATACCTCCAGAGTTCTGGCATTGGCACGAATCTCAATTTCGGATTCGGTATCGGGGCCGAGGCGCGCAATCGCGTCTTCGACGAGTTTCTTGATCTTGTCCGCAGAATGGACCAGCTCCGCTCGCACGACTTGTTCGGCCAGTAGCACGGCCAGCTCTCGCGTAAAATCAACATAGGTGCCAAGGTCAACCCGGGCACTGGAGATTGCTTCCAGAACGGACTGCAGCTCTTGCCGCTGCTGTGCGTAGCCCTGCTCCAGCTCCGCCATGGCGCGGGCATAGCCGCTACTTTCTCCTGCGGCCCTGGCATTGGCTACGAGAGTTTCGAGATCCGGATCGGCTTCCTCGGGTTCCTGCTCCGCATCGACTCGATCCGTCGATGATGCCTCTTCCACAGCAGAGTGCGCTTCCGGTTCCTCCTGACTCGCATCGAATTCCCGCGTTTCCGGATCTGGCTGCTCTATGTCCAGCTGCAGAGGCGACCAGGGAGCGAAACTGTCCGCGGCCGGTAGCCCCGGCTGCCCGGATTGACGGGCATACTCTCGGGCCCGCCTGTCGGCCGCCAACAGCTCGTTTAGCTTCCAGTCAATCTTGGTTTGAGGCTTAGACAAAATCGTCTCCACGTCCGGCAAGCACTATCTCGCCCTTGTCGGAGAGCTTACGAGCGATACGCATAATATTCTTCTGGGCCTCTTCAACGTCCGTGATACGGATCGGGCCCTTGGCTTCCATCTCGTCGAGGAACATAACCTTCGCCCTTTGCGACATATTGTCGAGGAACTTGTCCTTGACCACTTCATCGGTGGCCTTCAACGCCGTCATCAACATATCATTCTCAATATTGCGCATTAGAGTCTGGATACTGCGATTATCCAGACTGGACAGATTCTCGAAGGTAAACATATTGTCCTGAATCTTCAGCGCGAGCTCCTCGTCCATGGTGCTTACGCCTTCCATGATCTTGCCCTCGAGCTCCACCTTGGTGAAGTTCATAATCTTGGCCGCAGCCTTGATCCCACCGAAGTTGGATGATTTGGCTGTGGAGCTGTTGGAGAACTGCTCCTTCATGATCGACTCCAGCTCTTCCATTGCGGACGGTTGTACGGTGTCGAGCATGGCCACCCTCTGAATAACCTCAGGCCGAATATCGGGATCCAGGAAATTCAGAACATCGGCGGCCACATCGTATTCGAGCACCGACAGAATAATCGCGATGACCTGAGGATGTTCATCCTGGATCATTTCGCCAATTGATCGCGCATCCATCCATCTCAGAATTTCGAGACCCTTGCTTGAGGAGCCCGGCATAATACGCCCCAGCACCGTGGCAGCTTTTTCAGCTCCCAGCGCTCGCTTGAATACACTTTCAACGTAGTCGACTGTGCCAAGTCCAAGATTGGTTTGCTTCTTGATAGTTGCAACAAAATCATCAAGAACCACATTCACGGTCTCCTGTGACAGGTCTGCCACACCAACCATGCTCGCTCCCAGTGCCTGTACTTCTCGGGGCGAGAGATACTTGATGATGTCAGCAGCCTGCTGCTCACCTAGCAGCAACATGATGACCGCTGCACGTTCGGTATTTGTCATTACCTCCAGTTCCTGCCGGACGTTGTCAGGCAGTTCCTTTTCATCAGTTGCAACTGGAAGCTCAATGTTGGAATCTTCAGCCATATCGTCAACACCTGGCCCATTAGGCGGGCTTGATCATCTTCTTCAATACGTTCGCGACCCGGCCCGAGTCTTCCGCAACCAATAAACGAATCAGTGCTACCTTGTCGTCATAGGTATTTGCGGTATCGAGCATGTCCGCAGAGATGGTCGATTTCTTGGGTTTCAACTTGGCCTTGATCTCTTCAAGAGACTCACCCTCTCCCAGACTGATCATTTGCAGCTCCTCCGGCGACAGTTCGCCATCCGCCAGCGCCTTCGCCCGCTCCTCGACCTCGTTAGCCTTCTGCGGCAGATACAGTTGAATGACCGGTCGCATCACGAACAGGGCGATGATCAGGAATGCCAGCACACCCGAGCCATATTTGATCAGGGACAGAATGGCCGGATCCTCATACCAGGGCGTTACCAGGCTGATCTCCTGTTCCGGACGGAACGGCGCCGTAATCACGGTCACCGAGTCACCGCGATTGGCATCGAAACCAACCGCGGCACGAACCAGTTCAGTCATTTCTGTACGCATCTCCTCGAGATCGGCGAGCGGTTCGTCACCCCCGGTTTCGGAATCTGCGAAGGCCTGGTCGTTGATTACCACCGCAATGGAGAGGCGGGTCAGGCTCCCTGGCTGGTTGCGAACATAGCGGATCGAGCGATCCAGCTCATAGTTGCGCGTGGTACGGGAGCTACGCACGCCACTGTCGGCGCCAGTCGCAGCACCCAACTCGGCGGTGTTGGCTTCGGCCAGATTGGTGCCCTCTGGCGCGACGTTGGTTGCCGCGCCAGGCACGCCACTGGCTGTCAGGGTCTCACTACGATCCTCCACCAGTATTTCGGACCGTGTTTGCGGTCCCTGCTCATTCTGATCGAAGTCTTCGAAGGTGGTTTCGAGCTCAGTGAAGTCGAGCTGCACATCTACATCTGCTCGCACATTCTCCATTCCCACCATGGGAGCCAACAGGCTCTCCACCCGCTCTCTGTAGTTTTCCTCTACAGAGCGTTCGAAATTGGATTGCATGGACGCCTCGGTCAGCAGTGGCGACAGGGTGCTGGTTAACAAATTGCCCTGCTGGTCTACGACGGACACATCACTGGCGGACAGGTAGGGCACACTGGAAGCAACCAGATGAGTGATGGCCTGAACCTGACCGGGGCTGATACTCCGACCTGCATAGGGCACGACCACAACCGATGCCTTGGTTTGTGCGCGATTTCGAATGAACGCACTCTGCTTCGGTGTGGCAAGGTGGACACGCGCCGATTGAATGCTAGCGATCTGCACGATGCTCTTGATCAGCTCATTTTCGATAACTGCGGCATAACGCGCCTGCTCCATGAACTGGCTAGTGGTCATTGAACTCTGGTTGTTGAAATACTCCATGGCACTGCTGGACGCTTCCCGCGGCAGACCCGCTGAGGCCAGCGCCATGCGTGCCTCGTAGTAGCGATCTACCGGTACCGTGATGGAGCCGGTGCTGGTATCGATTCGCGCGTCGATACCGGCCGCGCTGAGCGCTTCAAACGCCTCTCCCCGATCGAGATCTGACATGCCGGGGTAGAGCGCACGGTAATCACCCTCGTCCACCCAGAGGAATACCAGCGCGAATCCCGCCATGATCAGGACCGCCATGATTGCAGGTAGCGATTTACGCACCAGCGGCTGGGAAACGATCTCGGTGACGGTGGGGAACGCGCCCTCGCGGGATTCGGCAGTTGGCAGATTCGCGCTGTTTGCTGCGCCCTCCTGATTGGCGGGGGCAGGCATCGTGGTAGCACTTTCCATCCTCTGCGGCTGGAAAGTAGTCATGCTGTTATCCTGTATGGCTTCCATGTTCAGTATCTCTCGCTATTACACAGGCATATTCATGATGTCTTCATAAGCCTTAATGACTTTGTTGCGAACCTGCACCGTTGCTTCGAAGGCCAGTGACGACTTCTGCATGGCCAATACGACATCTGTAAGAGGAACGTCTTCACCTGACTCATAACGGGAGATCATCTCGGCAGACCTTGCCTGCATCGTGTTGACCTGGTCTATGGAGCTCATCATGGCATCCACCATTCGCGCATTGAATGGCTTGGCTGCCGCTGTGACAGATTCCGTATTCACCTCGGCTGGGCGCAGATCACTAATCTTGTTCTGGTATGCGCGTATCTGCGCCAACAGGGCACCGCCTTCTTGAATGGCATTACTATTCACTGGTTTCCCTCCTGATTAGCGCGAGTAAGCTTTGGGAACATCGAAGCCATCGCTGCGCAACTGCTGTAACTTATGGCGCAAAGTGCGTGTGCTAATACCCAGGCTACTGGCGGCTTCTTTACGGTTACGTGCACTGCGCAGGGCTTTGATGATGGAGTTCGCCTCATCCGACGATTCCGGATCCAGCCTCGATTGGCTCATAGTCACGGGCGCCAGTTCAGCCTTCGGAGTAAACCCCATGTCTGCATGCAGCTCTTCTTCGTCGAACACAATATCCTGCAAATCGATAAGCTGGCCCTGAGACAACACCACCGCCCTGGCCATCACATTCTCCAGCTCTCTCACATTGCCCGGCCAGCTATGCCCGAGCAGTTTATTCAGGGCTTCTGGCGTCAATTGCACAGGCCGCGCGGCGGCACCGTATTTTTGCAGCATCAGCAACGCCAGCGGCTTGATGTCCAGGGGCCGGGCAGCAAGACTGGGAAGCGCCAGACGGAAAGCGCTCAATCGGTAATAGAGATCTTCGCGGAAGCGACCGGCTTCCATCTCCTGCCGCAGGTTAAGATTGGTCGCCGCGACAACACGCACATCGACATCGATCGCGCGTGTGCTTCCCAGCCTGGTAATTTTCTTCTCCTGCAGGGCCCTCAGTATCTTGGGCTGCAAGTCCAGCGGCATCTCGCCGATCTCATCCAGAAACAATGTGCCGCCATTGGCCTGCTCGAAATAGCCCGCGCTAGCCGACTGCGCACCCGTGAAGGCGCCTTTCTCATGGCCAAAGAACAAGGCCTCGGCGAGACTGGCCGGAATAGCCGCCGCGTTGACCGGCACAAAGGGCGCGTTGGCGCGTGGCGACGCCTCATGCACAACCTTGGCTACGATCTCCTTACCGGCACCTGTGGGTCCGCAAATCAACACCGGCACATTGGTCAGGGCCACTCTGGTGGCCATGGAAAACACACGGGCGCTGCCAGGATCGACAAACACAAAGGGTTGATCTGAATCTACCGAATCTGTTGTGGATTCGGCACTATCGGGATTCTGTAGGAGAGACTGCATGTGTCGCATGTTCTTCGCCGTTGCTTGATTAACATCCGTGGCGAATAAAGCAAACACCATGCCATTAACATTTTTTATATATTAATCAGATAGATAGAGGTCACTTGGCAAAATTCTGACAATGCCGGAATCGCAACTGTTATTTGCCTGACAGTGCCCGCGTCCGGACGAAACAGGCTATTCAGTCCCGGGACAGGGCCGCATAAATCAGGTGAATGAGTGACCCCTGACGCCCTGCAAACAGCAACAGTCTTGTGAGAGATAGAGGACAGCAAGATCAGAGCCGAAAGAGGATTCGGCGAAAAGATCAATTGAGATTGTACTTCTCGATCTTCTGGATGAGGGTTGTGCGCTGCAGATTTAGCAGTCCAGCTGCCTTGGAGACATTACCGTTGGACTGTGTCAGGGCAACCTTGATGAAGCTGCTTTCGAGTTCCTGCAGGATTTGCTTGGTTTCTATTCCCTGACTCGGCAACTCACGCATGCCCTGGGCCAACGCCACCAGTTCCTCGGCTCGTTTTGGCGTCCAGTCAGCGGCTGAATCTTGCTCGGCAGCTACCGGAGCGGGCTCCTTCTCGAGCCATTTGAGCAAGTTTAACTCGTCTGCATCTGAACCCGGGTCGAGATGAGCGAGCATGTCGGTGGTTAGCCGCGCCAATTCTGGCGGCATAGCAGAGTGTGGTACCTGCGCCAGATCGATACGATTCCCCGCAAACAACACGCTGAATCGCATGATCAGATTAGACATCTCTCGCACATTACCTGGCCATGAGTAATGCTCCAGCACCTTGTAAGAGCGTGCGGTAAAGCTGATGCTCTTGCCATTGACGGCATGCAGTTCGGTGAAGTGTCGACAGAGCGTGCCAATATCCTCACCGCGCTCACGTAATGGCGGAATGGTGAGAGGAATTACATTGAGGCGGTAGTAAAGATCTTCCCGGAATTCGCCGCGTTCCACCATGGCCTGCAAATTCTGGTGCGTCGCAGCGATAACCCGTATGTCAACCGGGCGTGAATCACCGCCACCCAGAGGCTCGATGCAGCGTTCCTCGAGCACCCGCAGCAGCTTCACTTGCAGGTCCAGCGGCATGTCCCCGATCTCGTCCAGAAACAGTGTGCCACCATTCGCCATCTCGATGCGGCCGATACGATCATTCAAGGCACCGGTAAACGCGCCTTTGCGGTGACCGAACAATTCGCTCTCGAGCAGTGCGCCGGGTATAGCCGCGCAGTTTAGCGGCACCAGAGGCTGGTCGGCGCGGTCAGACAGGGCGTGCAGCTGACGGCAGACTACTTCCTTGCCAACCCCGGTCTCCCCACATATCATCACCGACGCATTAGAGGGTGCACAGGCAGCCAGCATTGCCTTGAGCTCGCGCATGGCTGCGCTGGTGCCGATCAGTTGACCTTTTTCCTGTGACATCGAATTACGTTCTTATAATTGTTGAGGCGCAGCTTAGGAGCTCACCAGCGATCTATGGATGAATCGATTCTACTGGCTGTCTGCGCAAGAACAAGCTTGAACGTGACGCAAGGTCCTGCAAATTGGTATCAATCGGTATCGAAAAGCCGACAAGGAATGGTCGACGCAGGCTTACTGTTTGCCGGGCATCTCACGGGTAGGCATCAATTGCCAGGCTTCCCTGATTTCAGACATCAGGCTCGCAACCTCAGCCAATGCTGCCTCATTGTTCTCTGCATTCGCTGACGACAGACGGCGCAGGCAGTAGTCATAGAGAGAATCAAGACTCCGGGCCAGCTCACCGCCCTGCTCAAAATCAAGCGTACTGCGCAGGCCATAGAGAATTTTCTGCGACCGGGTGACCTTCTCGCTTTTATGAACAAGGTCTTTATCCTGCAGGTGTCGCCGTGCATCGGCCAATGCGTCCAGCAAGGCATTGAACAACATACCAACCAGCTGATGTTGATCGGAAAACTCCACTGCGGAGTCAAAGCCTGTTGATTGATAGACATTCAGTGCGTTTCTTGCCAATGCATTCACGATTCCCGCTCCTACGCTTCGCTAATCAGTACTTTTCCCATCGTCTTTTATTGTCTCTGACTTTATAGCCCGCGATGAATAATTTGCCGGAAGTCACTCCCGCCTAAACATCTCCCCGGCATGCATAAAGCTCGCGCTCACAAGTGTCGATTTGCGAAATAACACATTGCAGGATGGATCAGGCCAACCCCCTGGAACATCAAAATTAACTCGCCGCACCTTGGTGTGGCAGCACTAAAAAATGAAGTCGGAGTACTACTATGAGCGTCATCAATACCAACATCTCAGCAACACTCGCCGCCAACGCCCTGGCCAAGAACGAGCGTTCCATGACTACCAGTATGGAGCGCCTGTCCACAGGCCTGCGTATTAACTCCGCTAAGGACGACGCCGCCGGCCTCGCCATCTCGGCACGCATGACCGGCCAAGTCCGCGGTCTGGAACAGGCGGCGCGCAATGCCAACGACGCCATCTCCATGCTACAGGTTGCCGAAGGAGCCACACAGGAAATCTCCAACATGCTGATTCGCATGCGCGAACTCGCCGTGCAGGCCGCCAACGGCACCTACAGCGCAACAGACCGTGATGCCCTCAACCTGGAATTCGGCGAACTGATGTCCGAGATCGACCGCATCGCCAAGAACACCCAGTGGAACGGTATGAGCATCCTTGATGGCGATGGGCAACATGACGAGACCACTGCAGACACCTCAGTTACCGTACAGTTGGGACCAAGCGCCTCCCAGACCATGACCGTTACTTTAAAATCATGGGTGCCCACCATGGCCGTCGATGCTGATGCAACCGACGCAGCAGGCACTGCTTCCGATGGTGCCGAAGCCACCGCCAATGGTGATTCAGCCTTTGGTGATACCGCCATCCTGTACTGGGGTGGCGTGCCCACCCGCATCGGGATCGATACTGCGGACGAGGCCACATTTGCCATCACCCAGCTCGACCGCGCTATCAATGGCGCCACCGCCGAGCGCGCGCAGTATGGCGCCTACATCAGTCGCCTCGAGCACGCCAGCGACAACTTGCTAAACGTGGCCCAGAACACCGATGCCTCGCGCAGCCGTATACAGGATGCCGACTACGCCAAGGAGACCACAGAACTGGCTCGTAACCAGATCATCGCCCAGGCCGGCACCGCCATGCTCGCCCAGGCCAACCAGGTCAAGCAGACAGTGTTGTCACTGCTGCAGTGAACGAACTTACATAAACCAACAAAGTTATACAAATTTTAAAGAGTGCAAACTAATAGATGTACTAACAAGTAATTACATAAACCATCCCTAAACATGGAGACTAACTAATGAGTGTTATAAACACTAATATCAGCGCCACGCTGGCGTCTAACGCGCTCGCGAAAAACGAGCGAGTCATGACGAATGCCATGGAGCGACTTTCTACCGGTATGAGAATCAACTCGGCCAAGGATGACGCCGCCGGCCTCGCAATTTCCGCCCGCATGGCCGGCCAAGTCCGCGGCCTGGAACAAGCGGCGCGTAATGCCAACGACGCGATCTCTATGGTGCAGACAGTGGAAGGTGCGTCCAAGGAAATCATGAATATGCTGATTCGCATGCGCGAGCTAGCCGTTCAATCAGCCTCTGAGACCTACTCATCCACCGACCGTACAGCCCTACAACTGGAGTTCGCCGCATTACGATCGGAAATTACCCGAATTCAAGAAAATACGCAGTGGAACGGTATGGCCGTAATGGATGGCGGCACTACAAAAGCCATTCAAGTCGGACCCAGCGCCAGTCAAACCATGTCAATAACATTCGCCGACTGGAGTGTGGCTGATGCCTTGGTTTATGGCACAGCGACCGCAGGCTCTCATGCGGGCGCAACCTCCACAGCTATTAGCGCGCTAACAATTGCAACTTCTGCAACTACAGCTGCTGATGCAATACACACGCTGGATATTGCTATTAACGGGGTTGCATCCGAGCAAGCTACATACGGGGCCTATCTCTCGCGACTTCAGTTTGCCAGCGATAACCTTTTGAACGTGGCTCAAAACACGGATGCCTCCCGCAGTCGTATAGCGGACGCCGATTATGCTAGCGAAACGACGGAACTTGCGCGCACGCAGATCATCGCCCAAGCCGGTACCGCCATGCTCGCTCAGGCCAACCAGATCAAGCAGACAGTGTTATCACTGCTGAAATAAACAAACCCACACAAAGGAGACAAATTTACACACATTAAAAAGAGTTTGAATAAAGAGATCTATTAATGAGCAATTACATAAACCATCCCTAAACAAGGAGACTAAGCAATGAGTGTTATTAACACTAATATTAGCGCCACGCTGGCGTCTAACGCGCTCGCTAGAAATGAACGCGTAATGGCAACAGCCATGGAGCGACTTTCAACCGGCCAGAGAATAAACTCGGCCAAGGACGATGCCGCCGGCATGGCGATTGCTGCCCGTATGACCGGCCAAGTCCGCGGATTGGAACAAGCGGCACGCAATGCCAACGACGGTATCTCAATGGTCCAGACCGTGGAAGGCGCGTCCAAAGAAATCATGAATATGTTGGTGCGTATGCGTGAACTCGCAGTACAAGCCGCATCTGAAACCTACAGCGACACTGACCGTGATGCTTTGGATTTGGAGTACCAGGCATTGGAAGCTGAGATCACTCGTGTTGCGACTGCTACGCAGTGGAATGGCTCTAACCGCATGGATCTGGCAGCCGCTTCGGACGACTTCGACGTACAGATAGGTGCCAATGCTTCTCAGAATATGAATGTTGTTTTTCTTAGCTGGGATATAGCAGATGCAGCAGCCACCGCTTATGGGGTTGACCTGAGTGGTGACGACCTGCAATCTGTGGCTAACGCTACCACTGCGATCACGAATTTAGATACGGCCATAAACGGCGCGGCTGCCGAACAGGCGAAATATGGTTCCTATATTTCACGCCTGCAGCATGCCAGCGACAATCTGATGAACGTAGCCCAGAACACCGATGCTTCCCGCAGCCGTATCGCCGACGCCGATTACGCCAAGGAAACCACGGAACTGGCGCGTACCCAGATCATCGCGCAGGCCGGTACCGCCATGTTGGCTCAGGCGAATCAGGTGAAGCAGACCGTATTGGCGCTGCTGCAGTAAAAGTCTGGTAGTTTCAGGCATCAGACTCGGTGGGTCAGTGACACTGGCCACTGAGCCTGGGCCTGAGTGATACATTAATCTGCTACTTCTGAGTTTCACAAGGAGGCACAATGAGTACCATCAATGTGAATACTCTACCGACAGCCCGGCCTGTATCGACAGGCGCCGGCTCTGAGGAAAGCCCGGTCACACCGGACAGAGTCCGCGCCGAGATCGACAAGACCGTGCAGTCGGTTGAGCAGGTGAACTCACGCATACTGGATCAGCGATCCCGTTCTGCGGAAAAGATGCAGAGCTTGCAGGAGAGTCTCGACGAGGCGATTCGCACGCTCAATGACAAGATGGCTATTAGCCCGAAAAATCTGCGCTTTTCCGTCGATGAAGTATCCAATCGCTACCTGGTGGTCGTCACCGACGAGAGCAATGGCGATGTGATACGTCAGGTGCCCGCCGAAGCAGTGTTGCGTGTCGCTCACAACATTGAAGCACTGAAGGGTGTATTGTTCGACAAGGTTCTCTAGCCCCGCTAGAGAACCTTGTTCTCCCTTCCTCAACTGTAGACTCACTGCGAAACAACGGGTGACCCACTAATTCAATGTCCGGGCGAGTATTCAAGGAACTGCTGCTGATTCTCGTTATTGGCAGCTTCATCGGCCTGCTAATGGCCGTGATAGCCAATCAATTTGTACTGGGTGTGCAGTTCGCGAAGGAAGTGCGTGAATCGAGCCAGTGGCTGGAGTTCAATCTGCCATGGGGTCGCTATTCACTGGCACCGGTGGTATTCCTCACCGGCGCGGCGCTCGCCGTGGTCTGGCTGCGCAAGCTCCTGCGGCTGACCGCCTGGGCAGGCCCCGCCGACAGCATCTATGCGGCCCACGCGCCGCACCACGAACTCAACCTCAAGCAGGGCGCAGCTTCGACGCTCGCCGCCTTTATTTCAGCCGCCGGCGGCGCCTCGGTGGGCCAGTACGGCCCCCTCGTTCATTTTGGGGCAACCGTGGGTTCAGGCTTTCGCCGGGTATTCAAAGATTTCCTGAGTCCTGACATTTTTCTCGGCTGCGGCGTGGCCGCCGCCATCGCTGCCGGATTCAACGCCCCCCTGGCCGGCGTTGTCTTCGCTCACGAGGCGGTGCTGAGACACTTCTCGCCACGCGCCATCGCGCCCATATTTATCGCATCCGTCAGCGCCAGCACCTTTGACAGCCTGTTTTTCAGTGCCACCGAAAAAACCTTCTCCCTGCAGCAGGCCGTGCCGCCTCTGGCTGAAGTCGTGCCCGTGCTGCTGCTGCTGGCACCCTTCGCATCGCTGGTGGCAATCAGCTTCATGCTGGCCCTGCGTAGCACCACGGCACTGGGTAAACGTCTGCCCATGCCTGCCACTTCACTCACCCTGCTGGCTGCCGTCATTTGCGGTTGCGTAGGCGTGTTTATGCCGCAGATTCTCGGCATCGGGGTAGACGGCATCAATATGATGATAGCCGGCGAGGCTGATCTGTCCTTGTTGCTGGCTTTACTGCTTGGCAAGCTGACCATGACCGCTCTGTGTATTGGTTTCGGCCTGTTCGGCGGCGTGTTCTCCCCGGCCTTGTTTGTCGGGGTTGCCACCGGTGCCATCGCCGCCCAGGTGTTGGCGAGTTTCGGACTGGTCGGCATGCAGGAAGTGATCAGCGTGGCGGCCATGGCTGCCGTCAGCGCGGCAGTTATCGGCGCACCGATCACCTCTGTATTGATTGTGCTCGAGTTAACGGGATCCTATGAATTCGCCGTGGCGGCTATGATCGCGGTGATTGTCTGCACCCTGCTGACCAATCGCTTATTCGGACAATCTTTCTTCGATCGCCAGTTGCTCGACCGTGGCATAGACCTGCGCAAGGGCCGCGAATCCCTGGCCCTGGATGGCACCCGGGTCGGAGACTACATCAGCGCCCACTTCCTGACCGCAGCGGCCAGCATGAGCGGCCAGCGCTTGATGCAAGCGATGGCCGAGGGTGGCTTTACCGAGGCCTACGTCGTCGACCCGGAAGGGCGCTTGCAGGGCAAGGTCTCTGTATTCGACTGTGCCCAGGCGACTGACAAGCCTGTATCAAGCTGTATGGATGTCAATCCTCTGCGTTTTAGCGAGACTGAATCCCTGACCAACGCCATGCACAAGGTGAGTCGCTTCGTAGGCGAGAGTATCCCCATCCTGGCAGAGGATTCCGGTCGTCTGCTGGGGGTTGTGACCGAAGGCGATCTGTTTCAGGCTGTATTGAAAGTTCAGGACAGTGTCCGCCAACTGGAGAGGAATTAGACCATGCGCTGCAAGGCACGAAAACTGCTTCTACCTACCCTTATCGCCGTTTGCTTCTGCGGCAGCGCCCTGGGCCAGCAGGGCAGCTTCGAGGCGGGGCTTGCAGCCAAGGAGCGCGGCCATTTCGCGACGGCGATCCGCGCCTGGCGGCCACTTGCCGAGGCCGGTGTGGCCGAGGCACAAAATAATCTTGGTCACATGTACGAAGAAGGCTTGGGCGTAGCCCAGAACTATACCGAGGCCATGCGCTGGTACCGCGAAGCGGCCGATAATGGTCTCGCCGAGGCACAGCACAATATCGGCCTGCTCTATTACAACGGCTACGGCGTCGCCGAGAACCCGCGCGAAGCGGTCCGCTGGTTTCGACAGGCGGCGCTCGAAGACATCGTCCCCGCTCAGTACATGCTGGGCCTGGCCTTTCAGCAGGGCAAGGGGGCCGATGTTGATTACAGCGAGGCCAGACGCTGGTTCCTGCAGGCGGCCCGCCTCGGATCAGTCAACGCCCAGTTCATGTATGCCTACATGCTGCAGGCGGGAGAGGGGGCCGACTCGAACCCCTTTGGCGCCTATGTCTGGGCCAGCGTAGCGGAGAGAAGCGGCTTCGGCGACGCCACGGATATTTCAGCCATCTCCATGATCCTGCTGGAAGACGATGAGCTTGCCGAAGCCGAAACTGTGATCGCGGCCTGTCTGGGTCAGGGTCTTATAGACTGCCCCGAGTGAGCGCTTGCGCTGCGGTCTGCGACAGCAGGCGCGCGTTTAGCTGGACCCAGCACCATCGACGATGATTTCAATACGGCGGTTGTTGGCTCGTCCCAGGGCAGTGTTGTTGTCCGCCAACGGGCGTGAATCAGCAAAGCCCTTGATACTTATCCGCCCAGCCTGCACGAAGTCACCATTGACGAGATAGTCGGCAACCGCTGCGGCGCGCGCAGCCGACAGGTCCCAGTTGGATCGATAGCGACTGCCAAAACCGATGGGTACATTATCCGTGTGACCCTCAATACTGACTCGACCTGGCGCCCCGGCAATCGACGCACCGACCGAATCGATGAGGGAAAAGAAATCGGGCTTCAGTTCGGCCTGTCCACTGTCAAAGGTGCCCTGCTCGGCGAGGCGAATGATGATCAGGTCACCGTCGCGCTCCACCTCTGCCAGACCGTCGCGTATCTCCTGCGAGAGATTGGCGCGGATCTGTTGGTACTGGTCTTCCAGTGGGGAACTGCCACCACCCGCCGTCTGACCTGTACCGGCAGCCGATTCCTGTTGATTGAGAATTGTACTGATGCGCGGGTCGACAACCTCGATGAGCGTGTCAGTCTCGATTTGCGCGGCCGCCACCATGGCGTAGATCTCCAGGGTATCCTGATCCACCTGACCACGCGGGTTGCCAGCAT
Organism: Pseudomonadota bacterium; assembly: GCA_027621405.1. GTDB lineage: Bacteria > Pseudomonadota > Gammaproteobacteria > Pseudomonadales > Pseudohongiellaceae > UBA9145. Next base: position 120,526 of record JAQCBT010000009.1, read on the forward strand.
CCAGCCCTCTCTGTGACCCTTCCTCGGTTTGCTCCAGCACTTCCACGCGGACGCTATTGTCCTCGGCCACCACCCGCACCCGCCCCCGGGCGAGTTGTTCAGCGAGTGCCTGCTGCAAGGCCTGTTCTGCCGCATTGGTGTCTGATTCACCTGGCGCGGTGTCGCTCCTGAGCTCGACGTTATCGGGCTGCGGCTCGTCGGTCTTCTGCTCTTCAACAGTCTGCACCGGCGTCGGATCGACCCTTGCTGTTCGGTACTGCTGCGCGATGATGTTGTCCGCTGTGGGTGGCTCTATCACCGGGATTTGCGTCTGCACGCCAAACGCACTACGCATCGACCCGCTCACCTGCTTGTACTTGGGCACATTGACGTGAGCGAAGGACAGGATCAGCACAAAAAACGCCATGAGCAAGGTGGCCATGTCGGCGAATGTTGCCATCCATGCTGGCGCACCCGCTTTGCAAGGCGGACAGTCCTCGGCGGGGGCCTCCGGTGGGGCCGCCGCTTCTTCCAATTCCAGTTCGTCTTCGTCAGCCACAGTGCACCTAGTTATCCACGATGATTTCAATACGCCGGTTTCGCGACCGACCCTCGGCACTGGCATTCGACTCCAGCGGCCTGGTATCAGCAAAACCCAGCACCTGCAAGCGATCCTGGCTTATATTGAGCCGGCTATTGAAGTAGTCGGCAACCGAGGCTGCGCGGGCAGCAGACAGGTCCCAATTGGAATCGAACTGCTCACTGAAGGCGATGGGAATATTATCGGTGTGGCCTTCGACGTTGATACGACCCGCTCCGACGGCAACACTCTCACCCACCCTCGCCAACAGAGGTAAAAATTGATCTTGCAGATCGGCACTGCCGGAGACAAAGGTTCCCTGGCTGGCCAGCCTCACCACAACGGCATCACCCTGTCGCTCAACTTCGACGCGCCCCTGTTCTATATCGGTATTCAAGGCAGCCGTGATGCGCTGGTAGCGTTCGATCGCGCTGCTCTCTCCTGTGCTTCGGCTGGCTTGCCCCGATTGCCCAAGCGCATCGGCCTCGGCATCGCCAGCACCCGGCGCGGAGACGAAGAGTTGAATCTCGGCGCTGACCTGGGACTGCACGGCGACCACCTGTGCGGCCACGTCGAGCAGGCGCTGCTCCACGCTACCCGCCTCATTAAGCTGACGGCCGGCTTCCCCTGTGCCTCCGGCACTGCGTGCCGAGTTCATTTCCACAACAAGCTTTTCATCCGCTATACGCAGACTGACTTCGCCACTTTCAATGGCCTCGGCCAGTGCGTTCTCCACGACACGGTACTGCTCCTCGATCGGGAAATCCTCCGAGAAGTCCTCTGTCTTCTTCTGGACGAAGGGGTCAGTGGGATTCTCGGCCCGCTGCTCGGGGTTATCGATGACCGTCGCTTCGGCCAGCGCGGGCGTGAAGTCTTCGACGATGATGCTGCGCGCCATGGGGAGTGTAATGGTCGGGATTATCTTCTTGATCCCAAAGGCGGCCTGGATTGAGCCGTTTATTTGCTCGAATTTTGGCAACTCGGTATCAGAAAAAGACAATATAAGTACGAAGAACGCCATTAAGAGCGTTGCCATATCGGCGAATGTGGCCATCCAGCCCGGCGCGCCCCCCTTGCAGGGCGGACACTCCTCTACCGGTTCCTCGGCCGCCATACCGCCACCGGCAGGTGCCGCCGCTTCTGCTTCAGCCTCCGACTCAGGTGCAACCGCCTCATCGACAGGAGCCTGCTCCTGTTCTGTAACCACCTCGGGCGCCAGCTCGGATTCAGATTGTTCCAGTTCGTCGCTGCTGTTAGCCATGGCTCAGAGTACTGCTCCGCAAAATCAGGCCGCGGCTTCCAGCTTGGCGCGAACCTTGGGTGCAACGAATGAGGCCAGATAGTCGGTCAGTACCCGGGGGTTACCACCGCTCTGTATGAATAGAACGCCTTCAATGATCAACTCACAATTCGAGGCTTCCAGGTCTGATTGATTGCGCAACTTCATCGAAATGGGCAGACAGATTACGTTCGCGAGAATAGCGCCATACATCGTCGTCAACAGTGCCACCGCCATGGCTGGTCCGATAGCTTTGGGATCAGACATATTACCGAGCATCTGAACCAGTCCGATCAAGGTACCGATCATGCCCATGGCAGGCGCAATCTCACCCCAGGCCGAGAAAATGTCTGCGCCCATTCTGTGCCGTAACTTCATCGAAGCGATGTCTTTATCCAGCGATTTCTTGATCATGTCGGGGTCGGAGCCATCCACCAGCATACTAATGCCTTTCGCCATGAAGGGATTGGATATGTCCTGTCCTTCCAGGGCGATCATGCCGTCTTTACGCGCGATGGTTGCCAGCTCCACGAGCTTGTGCACGAGCTCCTCAGGCTTGTCCAGCTTATTCTTGAAAGTCTTGCCCATGACACTGATGGCGCTGAGGAACTCGGCAAGAGATGAGCGGAACAGTACCACCATTATTGAACCGGCAACGACGATCAGCATCGAGGGCGTATCGATAAACGCCGATGGCTGACTGATTGACATCGCAATCATGCCGAAAGCGCCCAATATGCCAATGATCGTTGCGATATCCATTACTTGCTTACTCCCGAATTTCTGGTGTCAGGTTACAGTGATGGCGCGTGTTTAAGGGCGCCATGGTTACAATTCTTGCATCGGCCGTGTTGCCTTCGCCTAGCAACACACTGCATCAATTGGTATCAATGCCTAATGCAGGCTTGCTTTGACAGAACAATCACGTAGTTTGAGTCCCACTATCTCGATCCTGTGGAATCTCTCCATTTGCTGCGCTTTATCATGGCCAATCGACACAAGCTTTTGAAAACTGTAGTGCTACTAGGCCTTGGCTCCGCGCTTTCGACTTGCGACTTCGTTGCGGAACCCCCGCTCTGTGGCGATTACTTCGGTGGCGGAGAAACACCGGGCTTCAGCATCAACGCCAATGGCCTTGCCCAGCACCTGGATACTGGCACCAGCTGGTATCGATGCCCGGCAGGCATGACCTTTGCGGCAAGCCGGTGTCGCGGCGAGATGCTGCTCGCCACCTGGGATGAAGCGATGGCCTATGCCCTTGAATTCTCAGAATCCAGTGGTCGCAACTGGCGCCTGCCGGAAAATGACGAATTACTCGCTATTCAGGAAAGCAGCTGCCGTAATCCCGCAATCAATCATTTCGTGTTTCCGGGCATTGATGTTGCCAATCACTGGACATCCAGCGAGACCTGGCACAACGAGGCCTTTCGCTGCGCCGTCTATACCTACCAGGGAGATCTCTCCTGCCGGGAATTCCGCAATAATGCCTATCCCTTCTTGTTGGTACTGGACAACAATTAGGCCTTGAATTACACCTTGAGGTTGATGCGATTGGATTTCCTGCCTCTCGATGACTTGCCGGCGTCTTCACCCTGCTCATCAGATCGTGGACTCTGAAAACTATTGCAGTGTCGCCCATCTACACTGAATACCACCTGACTAGGCAATTGCTGACTCTTGAAATTGAAAGCGCGACAACCATAGCGCTGGCTCAAATCCCAGGTCATATAGAAATACTTGCACTCTGCGCACTGGGGTTCTCTGCCGACACCCTGCCCAAAGTCATCATCGTCGCCAGAATTCATCGTAGGCTTTCCAGGCTACCAAAGCGACAAAGGCAACACCGATGATGACTGCAAAAATATTGGTGAGCAGTACTCCCTGCAAGGCCTCTGCCTCCTGGCCGAGCATCATCAGTATGACGATCGGCACACCAATCATCAGATAGATCCGGATGATACGGCACATCGCACAATCACTCTTGTTGCCTTTTTCCATAGCTACCCTGTGTTTCTTAAGCTGTCCTGCGGCATGTCTTAGTTATTACTGTTTCTCATGGCCTCGAATTGGCCCTTCAGATAGTCACCCACGCCCTGGGTTTTTTCGACAAAGGCTTCCATCGCGGCAAATTGCTGCACATAGCGCATTCGGGCAGACTCCAGCCTCTCTTCCAGACGATCGAGTTGGGTCTGATAGTCAGTGACCTGATTCTCGGCCGTGTCTATACGTAATTGCAGTATACCGTTACTCTCCAAAAGCGCCTCGAGTTGATCGGCTGCATCAGACCCAAGGCCCTGGTCACCGCCGCTGTAGCTATCCTCGGCATTGGTCCCAGCAGACAGCATCTGTATCACATCGTCACTGCTGTCAGCCATGACTTGATCGAACACTGTTTCGTCAAGTGCCAGGCTACCGTCACGCTGGAAGATCAATCCCAGATCCTTCAGCGTAGAAACCCCGCCACTCGCCGTAGTGGACACTTCTTCAAACAGGTCTCTTACCTGTCGCAGGAGGGAGTTTGTCAGCGACTTGTCTCGCTGCAAGGACCCAGAGTATTCACTGGCACTGGAATCCGGACTCACCAATTCGGTCACAATGGTTTGCAAGTCATTGTACCTGAGTACCAGATCATCGATGGCATCACGCAGTGGCTGTGTCGATTGACGTACGCTGATGGTCTGGGCACTACCACCCGCCTCCTTCAATTCCAGGCTCAGACCAGTGATGACATCATTCACCGTGTTGCTGGCCCGCTCTATCCCGGTGAGACCGTTGACCGAGAATTGCGCATTCCCGGCACTCACCAACAGATTGGCGGCATCAGCGAAACCGAGGCCGGCCACATTGGCTATGCTAAAACTGTTATCGGCACCCGTTTCACCTTCCACGAGAATATACCAGTCATCACCTTCAGCACTCTTGTTGACCAGGGTCGCGGTGAGGCCCGTATCAGACTCGTTTATGGCATCCACGACACCGGCAGGCGTTGTGTCCGATACACTGATGCTATGGCTGACAGGGTCGGTCGCACCCACACTCACGGTGAGGGCGAAATCAACGCCTCCGTTCAGGGTCTCGGAGACACTGCTGAAGCTGGCTGATCGCAAGGTCTGGGCGCTGGCGAGTTGCGAGACAGCGATCTGATAGACACCCGCACGGGCCGTGCTATCCGCAGTCGCGGATAACACCGATGTATCTGCCGCTTCTACCTGATTGGCGATTAAAGAGGAATAATTACCCAGACTGCTAAACCCCTGGCGTAGCGAACCCAGCCCCGAAGACACCAGGCCATAGCCAGAAATACTGGCTTCCACAGATGCCTGACGCGCCTTGACCTGATCGATTCGCGGTGAATTCTCCGCCTCCGCCAGACTGCGGGCCAGCGCCTGCACATCAACTCCAGAGCCCAATTGCAGGGATTGAATAATGGTTGAGGCCTGGCTTTTAGCGTCATCGACCGTCGCCATAGGATTGTTCCTTCAGAGTTTCAGGTTATCGGAGATAATTGAACAGACTTAATTGCGTGACCTTGGCAATGGTGCTCTGGGCTGCCTCGAGTGCCAGCATCTCCGATGAAAGTTCCGTAACGGCAGTGTTGTAATCCAGATTTCGTTCACTGGAGAGTAAGGACTCCACCACCAGCTTCTTGTCCTCGATGATTTCCTTCTTGGATTCGACCACCGTCCTGCGCAAGCCTATATCAACCAGCAACTGCTGCAGGTTACTAGCTACGGTATCGAGCTCGCTCAGCGCTCTTTGCATGACCTCGGTATCCGAAGTGTCGACGGCCGTGGCGAAATCATCCAGCACAGCAAACGCGGCGACCTTCACCGGCCCCGCATCGCTGGCTCGTACAAGATCCGGCAGCAGTGTGTTGCCATCGATATTTATCGTAAGTCGATTGCCTTCATCAACATCCACCTGAATACGGGTTTGATCACCCCGGTAGACCACAGCGCCCCCTTCATTTTCCACAAAGGGTCGGGTCGTACTCTTGATACCGGAGAAATAGTAATTGCCGTTGCCATCCCTGGAATTCGCCAGTGCCATGATCTCATCCCGATAGCCTCTGATTTCTACCGCAATGGCCTGCCTGTCGAGACTGTTGTAGGTGTCATTCGCAGCCCTCACCGCCAGTTCCTGCATACGCGACAACATCTTTTCCATACCGCCAACAGCCGTCTCCTGCTGCAACAAACGCCCATCGAGAGCAGTCAGATTTTCCAGATACACTTCCTGGCGATTCAGGGTTGATTGCAATTGCAGCGATCTGGCGGCCAGATCTGGCTCAGCACTGGGTTTGACCATATTGTCGCCCGTGGCAAGTTTGGCCTGCCATTCGGCAATCTTGCCCTGCTGATTACCCATGTAGCGGGTCAACATATTGAAGTACTGATTCGTGGAGATTTTCATCGCGGGAGCTCCTAGCGACCCACGCCAAGAATGGCGTCAAACAGGCGCGTCGATACTTGAATAACCTGGGCAGCCGCCTGGTAGGCCTGCTGGAACCGAATCAGGTCTGCCGCTTCCTGGTCCAGGCTCACACCGGATACCCGGGCACGGGACTCTTCGGCCTGATCATAGACTACCTGTAACGCATCGCGAGACAACTGCGAGAGCTGCGAGACTGTGCCTACCTTGCTAACCTGATCGACATAGAACTGTGCAGCAGTCATATCATCAATCAAGGGTTCCTCCGCCAGCCCGATCAAGGCCAACAAAGTGCGATTATCACCGCTGGCATCCAGGTTAGGTCGAATCTCGAAGCGCTCTCCCGCTTGTGGTTGCAGGTCGAATCGTACCTGGCTGTCGAGAAGCGCGATGCCGGAGTCATGGTCGTATACTGCTTTGCGCAAGAGATCGCCTGTACTCAGATCACGTAATTCATAATCACCATCATCCCCGAATACGATCGAATAGCTGCGCTCGTTCGAGGGTGGCGCTGGCGGTAGCAGACTACCGACTGACACCGTGAGCTGAGTCGAAGTGCTTGTAGAGTCACTTACATAAACTTGCAGATTGCTGTCGCGCCGCCCATTGCCATAGATGCCCGTCGCCAGCCCAAGTCGCGACAGGTCCGCGGGACGGCCGCGATCGCTTGCCGGATCGCTAAAGCCAAAGGCGATCTGCTCGCCTTCCAACCTCAACTTACCGGTGACCAGGGTTTCTTCCCAGCCAAGACTGTTAAGGCTAGCCAGCCCTTCCGCCGATCCAAGCAGAATGTTTTCTCCCTCGGCGCCAGGTCTGTTGCGCAGGTTGAGATAGCCCTCAGCATCGAGCCAGGCTTCCACGCCACTCTCATCGATGTTGGCGTTAATGGCGCTTACCAGCTGCTGCGGTTCTCCATCCTCACCTACATTAAGACCGGCAAATACCGTGACGCCGTTGAGCACGAGACTATTCTGGTAGTTGAGACTGTCCGCAGCAATACGAATACTGTTCTCGGCGCTGGCCGTCACGCCGGTGGCCTCACTCTGGGCATTTAACCAGGTGGCAATATCAGCTGCACTCAGGGTTGCATCTGCAGCCAGCTGCAGCGCATCCAGCGCGGTACCGTTGAGAGTCAGGTCGCCGGCTGCAATAAGTTCGCTCACCCCGCCGGTGGTGTTAAGTTGACGGGGAATAGTAGCGCTTATCGCGGCCTGCTCTGCCCGGAAACCATAGAATAGTCCGGAATCCCCGGCATTCAGCGATTCATTTGTATACAGACTCGCCGCTTTGAAGGCACCACTTTTTTGCAGTTGATCGATAGCTACTGCGTCCATTTCTGTTCCCGCTAACTGCACGAAGTCGTCGGTAAACACTTGCAGCTGTTGTTCGGAGTCAACTGGTGGTTGGAAACTAACCACAAAGTCGCTTAGGTCCTTTGCCACGCTGATCGCCGGCGCCGCATAGCGTGTGCTGGCCGCGATCTGCATGGTGCGTCCTGGCATATCCGCAAGCGCAGTACCGCTCGTGAGCGGCGCTGCCTCGGCGAGTCGATCAAATTCGATGTCGTAGGCGCGCTGGTTATTGATGCCGGCCTCGGCAATCAGCCTGCCCCCGGCAGCAACCAGTGCTGGCTCATCAAGCGCCACGCGCATCGTCATGGCCGAGCCGGTCATCGCCGTAATCAAATAACTCTTGCCTTGCTCCGGCACCTGGGCGAACCGCAGCTCCAGATCCTGAACGCGCACGGTATACGATCCATTCTGTTGCTCGCCGCCAATCTGACCAAGATCCTTGCCATCTCCGTCCTGAATGAGCCATTGGTCTGCACCGGCGTAGGTTACTAATAGTGGTTCGATGGGCTCAGGGTTTGCACGCAGGCTCTGTACTGTGACCTCACCCGCCAGTTGCCCCGCCGAATCCAGCGCCTCAATCCGCTGCCCAATAGAGAACAAATCCAGGCCAGTCTGGTTTTCCAGGTTGCTGCCCGCGGCATGCACCGTATTGGCCTCCCTGACGAAGGTCTCGGCAAATCGATCCATATTCTGCATTAAGGGACTGAGCACCTCACCACGGAACGAAACCAAACCACCGAGCTCGCCGCCAGGTGGTGGCGATATGCCAATCGCCGCCCCATAGGCATCCACTACGAAGGCATGACTAGCCGTATCCTGGGGCGACATGATCACGTCCAGACGACGCACGTCACTGCGGGACACCAGCCAGGCATGACTGGAGGACCCTGCCAGACGCACTGCTACTTCGCCATTGGCGGCCTCATCCACTTTGAGATTGGCGAGGTCAGCCATGTCACGCAGGAGATTATCGCGCTGATCCAGCAAGGTAGGTGCCTGTCGCTCCAGGGTGCTGGACTTACCGAGCTCGAGATTGACCTGGGCCAACTGACCCATGAGGTTATTCAGTTTTTCTACTACCGTTCGCAGGGCACTGGCAGAATCATCATTGACGCCAGCCAGTTGTGACGCGATGTCATGCGTACGTCCGGACAGGTAGTCAGCCGCCGACAGCAGGCTACCACGCAGGGCTCGAGACCCTGGGTCCACAGCCAACTTGTTGACGCTTTCAAAAAAGCGATCCAGCGCGCTGGTTAAAGCACTACTTTCATCGCCCATGATGTCGAGTATTCGATTGCTGTAGTCAACCATTGGATTCTGGGCACTGAGCTGACTCTTGCTCTGTCGCAGATTACCCTCGATGAATTGATCATAGTTACGTTTGACGGCAACCAGCCGGGAACCTGTTCCGATCGAATGGACGCCCTGCTTGCCCGGCGTATTCTCGGTAGTAATAGCCTCCTGACGCGAATAGCCCTCGGTATTCAGGTTTGCGATATTATTACTGACTGTCGACAGGGCCTGACGGTAGACCTGGGTAGCCGAGGCGCCTATGGAGATCAAATCAGCCATCGTTGCTGTCCGCCTGCTCGTTGCTTACATCACTACCCGGCAGGACACCTGATTTCTCCAGGGTACTATCAATCCACTTACCCACACCCAGAGACTGACGCATAGCGATAAAGTGCGATACTTCAGTAATAAACATGTCTTCCACGAAGTCCGTCGCCTGACTCTCGAATAACTCGCTCTTCAGGGGCTGCGAAGCTTCCTTCATGGATTGCAACATCAACTGCATGAAGGCACTCTCAAACTCAGCAGCAACCCTGGAACGAGTCTCCTGATCGCTTCCAGGGCTACTTGAAGCACGAGAACGCAGATTTGCCAGAGTTGCAAAATCATAGAAGCTTCCGGCAGGTGTAACCGAGCTGGCCATTAGATAACCACCAACTCAGCCTTAAGACTGCCGGATCTTTTCAGCGCCTCAAGAATGGCAATGAGCGCAGATGGTGTTGCACCCACCTGGTTAACCGCATCAACAATGTCCTGCAAATCCACACCAGTCTCGAAGACAAACATATTGGCGGTTTCTTCCTCCACCTCAATTTCAGCGTTTTGCACGCCCACGGTAGCCCCATCACTGAAGGGCGCTGGCTGACTCACCTCGTTGTAAGCCGTCACTCTGACGGTGAGTGTGCCATGTGAAACTGCGGCAGCGGCTACCTGCACAGAGCGATTGATCACCGCTGTGCCGGTTCGCGAATTAACCACTACCCGGGCCATGGGTTCGCCAGGATCAATATCCATATCCTGTATATCACTGATAAACCCGATCTTCTGTACCGGGTCCATCGGCACACGCACAGCCACTGAAACACTGTCCATAGGGGTCGCCACTCCCTCGCCATAGGCGGCGTTGATAGCTCCGGCAATTGCGTTGGTAGTGCCGAAGTCTGCACTGCGTACGTTTAACACTACATGATCGGAGTTTTCAAAGGGGCTCGGTATAAGCCGCTCGACTGTAGCGCCATTGGGAATCCTGCCGGAGGTAGGTACACCAATCTCAACACTTGAGCCAGCAGCGTCAACCGATACGCCTGTGACCGTAAGAGGTCCCTGTGCCAGGGCATAGACTTGGCCGTCGATACCGTACAGTTCGGTCAGCACCAGATTGCCTCCGCGCAGGCTTTCGGCTGTGCCGATAGTTGAAATATTAACGTCGATCTTCTGACCCGGTTTAGCGAATGGCGGCAGTTCAGCGGTCACCAGCACGGCGGCCACATTGTCCGTTTGCAACGGCCGTTGTGCCGCCTGGGTAACAAGATTGATCAGATTATCGCCCAATTCAAATTCAGACACCGGCCCATCAACGCTGACACCAAGGCCAGACAAGAGACTTTTCAGACTCTGGCCAGTGATCAGCAGGTCGCGGCCATCACCACTACCTGAAAGTCCAGCAACCAGGCCGTAGCCGACCAGTTGATTACTGCGCACACCGCCGATATCGGCCAGGTCTTTGATCCGGTCTGCGCTAACCGGGGAACACAATAACGACAAAATGCACGCTGCGAAGGCAACAACAGTAGTATTCTTTACAGGATTCATCAGCTTGGTCCTCAGAACGGCCACAAGCCGAACAGAATCTTAGTGCCCCAACCAGGCTTAATTGCACGCGCCAGGTCTCCGGTTCCACTATAGGAAATCTGAGCGCTTGCGATACGATGCGACAACACCGTATTGTTGGGCTGAATGTCTTCTGGTCTAACCAGTCCCTTGACGCGGATCACTTCACTACCTTCAGTCAACGTGAGTTCCTTTTCTCCAAGAATGACCAGATTGCCATTGGCAAGAACATCTACCACGGCAGCGGTGATGGAACCGCGCAATGATGCCGACTGATCTGACACTCCGGTACCCACGCTGCTGAGCGTTGAGCCTCCTGTAGATATTCCGTCAAAGAAACTGTCACCAGAGAATAATGCCTCTGCCTGGGCAGCACCAAGAACGTCGTTACTGGACTCCCGTTCAGCCGTAATACCATTGGTTCTCGAGGCTTGGGCAGTTTCGTCAAGAATTACCGTAATGATATCGCCAACTCTAATTTGACCTGCCTGATAGATGCGTTTGGTCGGAAACAACCCAACACCATTATCCATGATGCTGCCGGTCACCACTGCCGTTTTCGGAGAAGGCTCCGGATAGGTGAACTGAAAATCAGTTTGTTGTGCGACTGGCGAAGTCAATGCACCTGCACATGAAGTCAATAGCAGAACGGCAGCCGACCAACTGAGAGAGCGAGCGAATGTATTCCTGAACATAGTAGATCTTCTCATCACAAGTTATTATTCAGGAAGCGCAGCATGCCATCAGCCGCAGCAATCGCCTTGGAGTTGATCTCGTAGGCGCGCTGGGTTTCGATCATGTTTACCATTTCTTCTACTACGTTCACATTCGATGCTTCGAGACTACCCTGCATCAACAAGCCCGCCCCCTGGTCGCCAGGTATGCCAACAATGGGCTGCCCACTGGATGCTGTTTCCGCATACAAATTGCGACCGATTGGCTGCAGGCCAGCGCTATTGACGAAGCGACTCATCTGAATCTGGCCAACCTGTACAGCGCCTCCACCATTAGCCAGTTCCGCGCTGACAGTGCCATCGCGACCAACCGTGATGCTTGCTGCGTTCTGAGGGATCGTAATGGCCGGCAGTAGCGACTCACCAGAAGCTGTCACCACGTTACCATCAACCGACAGTTTGAACGATCCATTGCGTGTATAGGCAGTAGTGCCATCAGCCTGCTGAATAGCAAAGAATCCGTCACCAGCGATGGCCAGATCCAGCGCATTCTCCGTCGAAATCATATTACCCTGGCGATGTATTTTTTCTGTCGACACAACACGCGTGCCGGTACCCAGCATCAAGCCGGTGGGATTCAGGGAAACCGCATCCGCCTGGGCACCCGCCTGCACAATGCGCTGGTACAACAGGTCCTCAAACATTGCGCGATCTTTCTTGAAACCAATGGTATTGACGTTAGCCAGGTTATTGGCAATTGTCGTCATGCGCGTGGACTGGGCAGACAGACCAGTCTTGGCGACCCACATTGAAGCGTCCATCAGATATTCTCCTTAGTATTCATTAGTAATCAGCGAATGCTCATCATCTTGGTGCCGTCGCTATCCAGCTCTTCCGCGTTCTTGATGATTTTCAGCTGCGTTTCAAACGCCCGGTACATATCCAGCATCGAGACCATGGTCTCGATTGCGTTCACATTACTGCCCTCCAACGATCCCACCGAGATTGAGACAGGCTCTGGTCCGGTGTCAAAGTCACCACCCTGTAACTGAGCTCCCGCCGCCTCAAGCAGGCCATCGGCACGACGACTCAGCGAGGTTGCGCTGGCATCACGTAGCATCAATTGCCCTAAGAGTTCGGGTTCTGCCGCCTCTGCCGCCGCATCGACTCCATAGACAGAGCCATCGGGCACCAGTGTTACGGTGTAACCTGGCGGAATCGTAATAGGCGCGCCCTCACCCATCACCACATGGCCGTCTCCAGTCTGCAAAAATCCATCGGCAGAAAGTCGCAGGTCGCCACGACGGGTGAAGGCGATCGATCCGTCATCAGCCTGCACGCCAAGGACAGTCTTGCCGTTCATGGCGATGTCGAGATCATTGCCGGTATAGCTGACAGCACCTGGCTGCAAGTTAATACCGTTCTGGACTTCAGGCACCACAGGCTGAAAGCGAGTTGGAAAGCCCGGCCCATCGAGAAAGGCCGCTTCCGGAGCGTAAGATCCGCCACGCTTGTAGCCCACCGTGGACAGATTGGCCATGTCATTGGCCAACTGAATACGCAGCGCCTCCTGGCTCGTCGCCGATCCCAGTGATGTATAAACCAGTCTATCCATGCTGTTTTACCTGTTAGCCCCGAATGTTAATGATGGTCTGGGTCATGGAAGTGGTTGTTTCAATGGCTTTGGCATTAGCCTGGAAATTCCGTTGCGCTGTTATTAGATCCACCAGCTCAGCGGTGAGATCCACATTGGAGCGCTCCCGGGCGCCGGCACGCAAAGTACCAAAACCCGCAGAGCCAGGTTCACCGTAATCGGCCCCACCGGATTCGGACGTTTCATAGAAACTCGAATCACCAATCTGACGCAGGCCCTGTGGCGTTGCAAAATTGGCAACAATTATCTTGCCAAGGGATCGCTGTGAACCATTGGAATAACTGGCTACAACCAGGCCATCGTCACCAATATTCACGCCCACCAAGTCACCTTCCGGCGCGCCGTTCTGAGTCTGGCTCAACACCGCAAACGGGCTGTTAAACTGGGTGCTGTTGGCGTAGTCAATGGAGATCGCAGTACCGGTAATACTTTCACTTTCCAGCCTCGAGCCACTGATGGGTGAAACCAGTGAACCACTGGTGTCAAAGGTCAGCTCGCCCTTGTCCAGAAAAATCGGAGACCAGTACGGGATATTATTTTCATCAAAGTCACCCTTGTCAGTGGTTTCATTCCAGTTACCGTCATTATCCTGTATCACATAGACTGAGCTGGCACCCTGGGTGTCCTGCTCTAGCTGAATATAGTTAGACGTGGAACCAAATACTGCATCCAGATCTTCCAGACCCCAGTCGGAGTGGCCCGCTACCTGAATAAAGGATTCGTTGGACGCAGTAGCACCGGTAATCACAAGCGCCTCACTGGTATCATCAAAATCCACCTTGACTCCAGACACGGTGCGGCCCAGGCTGTCAGCCATCAGATTGATCTGATTCTGCAAATGCTGGGTAAACGTGCCAATAGAGTACTGCCCCGGAGTCAGGCTGATCTGCGCGGAGATACCATCGACGATCACCGTCAGATTCTGGTTGGCAGCGGTCACCGAGAAAGATTTGCGCGGGTCCACGCCCATCTGGTTACCCTGTAGCACCGCCGGCTCGGAACGCTGGCCGCGGACCGTTGGGAGATTGTCAATCTGTGAGGTTTGTGGCTCTACATTCGCGCCGATCTCAGGGATGCCGAACAAGCTGGCAGCTAACGCTGACGCAGCTGTCAAACTGACCGTACCATCTTCAGCCTCGGTCGTATTCAGTCGCAGCTGCAGACTGGATTCGTCACCAGTGGTGCCGCTCTGAATACGGAACTGCCCATCGGAATAGGTAACTTCTATACCATAGCGCTGATCACGGGCAGTACTGTACTGGGCTCCGTTGGGCAATACATTGCGTAGCAGTACTACATCTTCATCGTTATCAAGGGGAAGCAGAAGCTTACCGTAGTAGGCCGGAGCATCATCAGTAGCGGCGGCCGAGGCGCTGACTCCAAACACCGGGTTCAGCGAGGCCCCACCGCTCAGGTACAGCTCGGTTACGTTGTTGGCATCATTCTGGGTAAAGCGAAAACCGCGGTTGGCCTCGTCATACTCGACAGAGAGATCGTCGAACTTGGGGTCTGCCTGCTTGGCGAGATGATCGTTCAACGCAAAAGCCAGTGCCTCGGGCTCAATGTCCCCACTTTCCGAAAGCGAGACTCCTTCGGCCGTCTCTATTACAGCCCCCAGATCAATCTGCAGAGAGACCGGATCGCCATCCGCTAGTATTCTGGTCAACTCCAAACTCTTGGCGGCATCCTCGGAGAGATTGAACTTGCGTCCATCACCAAAGCGGGTGTTGAGCACATTGGTCAGCTCAAATGCCAACTCGGCGCCTGACAGCTGCACATTGCGTCCCGCCAGGTGCTCCAGCCCCACATCGACGAAGGCAGAACCGTCTACCGAAACCTGGAACATGTTGGAAAAATCCGCACGAGTAAAGCCAGTCGTGGTTTCATTACCATCAGCATCGGTAGTTGTTACGCGTGCAAAATCAACCCCATCCTGATTGTTAGTCAGGTTAAGATTGTCAATGTATGGCGACTCTTCCGGGATCGGTAAAGCAATTGTTGCTGGCGTGGAATTAACCGGCGTGGACAACCTGTCAAAGGAGTATTTCTTGTACAAAGTACCAGTGGTGATCAGGTATTTTTCACTTTCCGAGCTGGTACGCTGCAACTCCAGCAGCTCTGACCGGGTTTTGATTTCCCCGTACTTATTGACGAAATATTCATCACCGTTATCCGATGCCTGAATCAACGCCGGCTCCACTGCCTGCTCATCGATATACACATGTGTCTGCCACTTGTTGAATGGAGAATCCGCTGTAGCAGTTGCTGTTTTGACGTAGTAGATGGTGGCCAGATGTGACGAACCCGATGCACCGTACACAGTCAAAGATGTGGTCTTGTGATAGGTTTCCGGCTTATTCGGGTTAAACGCCTGGGTGATGGGCTGCGCATCGGAAGGCAGGTTCAATCCCAGTTCCACTTGACTGGTTGCCTGGAATTCCGAAACCGTATTGCGTGGAATCGACAGCGCGGTAAGCGGCTCGCTGAAATCTGCTTTATTGGTCGAGTCTACCGGCAGTGACATGAGAGCCTGACCAGCTGAATTCACCATCTGGTTCTGTTCGTTAAGCATGAATCCACCATTACGGGTGAATACCTTGGTGCCATCCGGTGTCTCCAGCGCAAAGAAACCATCACCCGTGATCGCAAGGTCAAGTGAATTGGCCGAAAACTCGATATTGCCCTGGCTGAACTCCTGACGAACTTCTTTCAGAGACACACCAGCGCCAACTACAGAAGATGACTTCTGCAGTGGTGATGTCGCGAAGATATCCCCGAAGTCTGCGGTAGAACGCTTGAAGCCAGAAGTACCGGCGTTGGCAATATTATTTGAGGTTACAGATAGCTGCGTAGTGGCCGCATTTAATCCGGTCAACGAGGTATAAAATGACATAAATCAGTCTCCAGCAAACAACTAGTTAAATTTCAATCCTGTCGAGATCCGCCGCCGACAGCGTGTGTCCATTGCGGGTCTGTACAACTATATTTTTGGCGCTATCGTCCCATTGAATAGAGGAAATAGTGTCCATCGTTCTTACCGCCCGCGACCGGAACACACCGTTCTGCTCCTGCGAAGCAACAATTCTGTAAGTACCTGGCTCTACCGGCGCACCCTCGTCATTGATGCCCTCCCATGTAAACTGCACGGGTCCCGGCATCCTGGCGTCGGTCTGTTCGCGATACACCAATTTATCTTGCGCGTCATAAACAGCAAAAATTACGGAATCCGCAGCCGTAGCCAGCGATATCTCTGCATGTGCTGTCTCGCCATCACCCGCCTGCACAACCCCGCTATTCACAGCAACCGACCTGCCAAGAAAGTTGGCGCCTGAGTAGAAACGGTCAAATTTCATCTCGGCTGCCAGATCTTCGATGGACTGCTGCATGCCTTTCATCGATTCAAGGGACGAGAATTGCGCGAGTTGAGCAACGAAGGCTTCATTCTCCATGGGGCTCAAGGGGCTCTGATTCTTCAGCTGCGTCGTGAACAGCGTCAGAAACGCATCACGACCGAGCGAGTCATTGGACTCCAGACTTTTCTTCAGCTGCTGATCCTCATACCGATTAACAGTAAGAATTGATTCAGGCAGATTGATGTCATTGAGCATAATCTTGGTTCTCTCTAGGTAGCCTTATCAGACCCGAATCACTTCAAGCGTGCGAAGCATCAAATCCTTGGCAGTCGTGGCTACTTCAACGCTGTTCTGATAGGCGCGGGAGGCATCGAGCATATCGATCATCTCGGCCACCTGATTGACGTTGCTCGCCCAGACATAGCCCTGGTCGTTGGCGAGGGGATTGCCGGGATCGAATATTTGTCGTGCGGGCCTGGTATCCTCAATCACCTCACTCACCTTCACACCTCCGTCCAAAGAATCCTGGCGACTCATGGCGTCGTTCAGTGCTGCTTCGAAAACCACCCGCTTCGCGCGGTAGGCGAGCTCGGGTGACTCAGCGACAACACCGGCGTTGGCGATATTACTGGCCGTGGCATTCATCCGCACAAGCTGTGCGTTCATGCCACTCCCTGCAACATCCATGAGTTTGCTAATAGCCATGTTTATTCACCTCTCAATGCTTTGCGTATACTGGTGACTTTGTTCTCAAAAAACTGGAGTGATGCCTGATACTCCATGGCGGCTCGACCAAACTTGGCTTGCTCCACGCCGATTTCGACGGTGTTACTGTCCAGGCTCGGATTCAGCGGCGTGCGATACACCAGGGCATTACCCAGATTAACCTCCGCCCTGTCGGTCACTATGTGCCTGGCCGCTGTTGCCTGTAGTGTCAGCGCCTCATTCGCCCCGCGCATCGCCGCAGCAAAATCGATGTCTTTCGCGCGATAACCAGGCGTGCTGACATTGGCGATATTCTCTGAGATAAGTTCAAGCCGCTGATTGCGCACCTGCAGTGCAGAATCATGTTGAGCGAAATAAGAACCAAGAATTTTCATCCGTAGTACCTGACATCAGTAAAGCAAAGTTTCCAGCAATCCAGCACAACCAGTCGGCGGTGCAGTTCTTCATCCGGCGTATATCCGGGATACACAGTGGATGGCAGGAGCAGGATTGGTGCCAAGTTTTTAGTGCGTGATGAACAACAGGCAAAAACCACGCTCATTCAACGTCTTAGGAATATTCAAAACCATACTCTCATTCACTAAGCGCCAATTGACTTTCATTAGCCATGCCACTTTTCATCAAAGTGGCAAAGAAGTGGCAATGCATTTTCATAGGCGCTTGCCACTTTTAAAGCCACGTTGCGTGATAACAAATAATGGGTTAAAAAGCCGCCATCATGACCTATCAACCCCTACGGAATTTTGCTGTTTTACTTGTCACTTCCGGTTTTTGCGGAGCATTGCTCGCGCAACCGGCGGTGCAGGCAATGTCGATTGCCAAACAGAGAATGGTTGAAGCAGTACAGGATTGGGTGAGTGAGACTGACCAGATTGGCGCCGCCTCAGTCACTGTGCATGCCAATGATCGACGGCTACGAGTACCCGATTGTGCCGAGGGCTTCGCCATCTCACGGCCCTACACCGATGCAGAGACGCTTAAAGTTGAATGCCCGGCAATAAACTGGCAAATCACCTTGTCCATTGATATCGATCAGGCCAATCCAACCTGGTTATTTTCCAGCGCCTTGCCCCGGGGCCATCAAATCAGTGCCACCGACCTGACGCTGCTCACTGACACCAGCGCAAAAGGAGATACTTCTATTGGGATGCCTCCTGATAACTATCCTGACATAGTAGGCAAGATTCTCAGGGCCCCCGTCAGGCAGGGGCAGCGGGTAAACGCAGAGACTCTGGACGAAAGCCTGCTGGTCTACCGCCTGCTGCGCGACGTTCCAGCGGGTCAGTTACTCACGGCGAGTGATATACGGGAGGAATACGTCGCCGCCAATACACTTCCGCTGACAGCCAGACTCACTCTGGCTGAGATCAATGAGGCGCGTTCCGGACGCGATTTACCCGCGGGCTGGTTGTTGCGCCATCATGATCTGGATTTCCGGCAAACCGTCTTAACAGCGACCCAACTGATTGAACGCGGCGCCGCCCTCACGGCGCAAAATACCCGCCGCACGGAAACCTGGTCATCGGTGCCTGTTGATGCATTCCCTTTCCAGGGCGAACTACCGAGGGTAGTGGCGACGGGACGCATCTCACCGGGCCAGACTATCCGCCATAGCCAGGTCAGACTGCTCCCGGAAATTGTGGCTGGCGAGTCGGTCGCCACCGAGGTCGTGAGGGGTAATCTGGCAATCTCCGTGCAGCTGGAGGCAGTAGAGGATGGTAGAACCGGGCAACAGATAAGGTTACGAAACCCGCAGTCAGGACGTGTTATTTCGGCCATTGTGGCGGGCGATCGACGGGCACAAATTCGATGAGACTCAGGCTAAAGATTGCAAGTCCAACTGTCGATGGGCATGATAGTGGAGCCTTGAATGATCACAGAGGATCTTGAACTACCATGAACCCGATAAATCCCAGTTCTGGTAAAGCCGCAGAAATGCTGGCCCTACAGGACAAATTACGCACCGAAAACCGGCCGACAGAAGGCGCCGGGGCCGATAGCGTCGCGGAAACGCAGACCGAGCAGGTGCCTGCCAAGTCACTGGAGCTGTCTGCAAGTGTCGAGACCGCGCTGAAAGAGGCTGACTTCGACCAGAACAAGGTCGCAGCCATGAAGGAAGCCATTCAGTCCGGAAATTATCCCCTGGATGCGAGGAAAGTCGCCGAAAATTTCCTCCCTCTGGAACGGCTTCTCTAGAACCGGAGAACCATTCATGGACAACTCTGCCAATAGCCTTGGGCCAGATTTGAATGCCTTGCAACAGGATCTGGGCAAGCTGGAATCTCTGCTGACGGCGGAATTCGATGCACTCAAGACCCAGAATCTGAATTGGCTGGAAAACCTGCTGGCAGAGAAAGAAGCCATGATCGGCGCCCTCGGCAAGCAATCGCTGGACTCTGTGCTCGCCGATCTGGCCAGCCAGCCTGACAAAGGTGTGGAACTGGAAATGCGCTGGCACCAGCTGACCGGTCTCGCCCGCCGGTGCCGGGACCTGCAGAAACGTAATGAAATTCTGGTTGAGCGTAAGCTCAGCGTGGTACGCTCCGCACTTTCCAGCCTGGTCGCGCCGGAGGCAGGACTTGCCATCGAAACTTACAACAGGCAAGGCAAACTCAGTTCTGCCAATAGAGGACCAGGTTGAGTCCGATGAGCGGCAAGCCTCGCTTCCAATCCCTTCTTCACATACTGTCGGGGCGTCTGCCTGTTAGCCAGTAAGCCCATGACAGGACAATCGCAACCGCAACATAGAGCGATTCCGGAATTTCCTCGTTCAGCGGTAATTGCATCAATGCCTCCAGGAGCGCTTCATCACTCATGAGTGGCGTGCCACTCTGACGTGCCGCCTCCTGCATCAGTTCAGCAAGCTCGCCTTCGGCCTGAGCGATAACCTGTGGGGCTTTGAGCGCGCCATATTCAAGCGCTGCTGCGCGGACAACCTTCTTGTTCATTCTACTGCTGCTCCTGGCCAGCCGTGTCGCTGGCGGTTGATGACAGCAGTGATATCGCCGGCATCTCTGGGCGCGGCCCCTCGATAACCTGAAGAGAGCCTAATTGCAGCCCAAAGCTGGTGAGATTGCTGGTCAACTCCGGTCTACCCTGTTGCATCCTCAATGCCAGTTGCGCATCGGTGGTCCAGGCCGTGGCCCTGACCTCCCAGTCCCGACTGAACAGGCAGTTCAACCACAACCTGTCTTTGCCAGAGAGCTGCATCTCAAGATCCAGCTGCCAGCCCTCGCCACCCGCATACCGGGATTTGCCGTGTCCGGCAATACTGACTTCTACGGGTGGCGCATCGGCAAAAAAGAGGGGGAAGCGAGCCAGGAGACGGCCCTGCTCCTGTTGCAGCAAGGATTCCACACGCGCACTTTCCAGATACTCCTGCACGAATTTGAGCGCCTCCTCAAGATGTTGGCCGGAAGATGAATTATCTCCGGAACGTCTGCTCAACAAGGCGAGCCAGAGGGATCTCAGTAATGACGGTGCCATGACCCCGGAGATTCCTGCAGCCAACCCGGCGAGCGCGGAACGAATGGTTTCAATGTCCAGGTCCCGAGCACGTGGCAAACCACCTGCCAACTTGCGGTATTCCTCCTGAACAAGCGCCAGGCCTTCATTCGAAGACGTTTGCTCTGGATTCAATGCCGACCATATTGTTGAAAGCGAAGGACGATTCAGTAAAGTCAGCAGCAGACGCCTCACTGCAACCGTCGAATCATCGTGTACCTGCTCCTGGCCTGAGGCAGGCTGACTGGCGGATTGTGAGACAGGTTTAGGCGGGAGTGGACGTAGAATGAGTCCGTAGGCTGACTGGACAGCTCGGAACCAGATTACTGTAGGATTATAGGCTGATTGCTGGTAGGCGAGCGTTAGCGCTCCTATGTCTGTCGTCAGGCGTACGGTGCCAGACTCTCTATCCAACACGCCCTTGACGATTTGCCCATCAGCCAGGCCTAGCTGCCGGGCCGCTTCATGGGTAACTCGCAGTGCTGCCCCTTCGCTGGGCTCTGCCCCCGCCCGAAACAGGGGGTTGGCAGAATTGGTATCGCCGACATACACCGCTCTAACAATCCCAATGACGGTTCACGTTCAGCTTACCGT
The DNA here is from genome assembly GCA_027621405.1 of Pseudomonadota bacterium. Taxonomy (GTDB): domain Bacteria; phylum Pseudomonadota; class Gammaproteobacteria; order Pseudomonadales; family Pseudohongiellaceae; genus UBA9145. The sequence goes on from JAQCBT010000009.1 coordinate 141,775, forward strand.
TCTCAGGGATAACGTATCCAGTGGCGCTGGGATGCCGCACTGTCGATTTGTGCTGGATCCTCAAACACAACATTCAACAAATCCTGTTGTGTGGGAATCCGCAGGCTAACACCCGCCAATAGCCAGTTGGGATTACCGTTTCTAAAGGCCCGGGGATTGGCAGTGATGAACGCTTGCCGCAGGAAATCGCGCTTGATACCGGAGCCGGCGAAGGCCCGATAAATCAGGCTGTCCAGGGTGTCCCCTGGCCTCACTTCATATTCTCCGGACTCAATCTCCTCGCCTCGGCGCAGCGTGAGATAGGCCGAGACTTCGGCACTCTCCAGCAGTTTCTGCAACGCGGCCTCGACTTCCGCATCGGCGGCCAGTGTAGCCTGAGAAAAAAGCACAGCGAGGCTGCCCAGTAATACCGGAATCAACCGGTCTATATGAATTATGCCAAACATGAAGTCTCCACTACCAACAAAATTTCTGTAATTGGTCATTTCTAGAACGGGATAGCATACTGCAGCAGACCCGGCTCGACATTACCGGCAACCACCCGAACACGGGCACTGGCTTCATCCACTTCAACCACCTCTCCGATAGCAAGATCGGCCAGCCAATCCGAGGCAAACACATCTGGTACATTGCTCAGGTCCTGGCTGGACATCAATAGCTGTATGCCGGGTTTAATACCGTGCACTCGACCCCGGTCGAGATGCCGAAAGCGCTGCGAGTCAAAGGCATCATCTGACAGATGTAGTCCCGTCACACTGCAGTCGCTGAGACTATCGACCAGATCACCTATCTCGCCCAGGTCAGCCAGAACCCGCGAGGGGAACTCACCGAGCCCTGGCGGATGTTGGAGTGAGGCCGGCTGCCCCGCTATACGATAGCTGCGCCTCATTTGAAGCAGTTGCTTGCCTGCGCTGCGGTCAGTAACTGTCACCTCAAGTATGATCATAAATGGCTCATAGTGGACTGGCTTGGACGTTTTATCCTGCAGGTTCAGATTGGCGGCGGCTTTCTGTAATCCTAGCAACCCCCGCCGGACCATATGCAGGACATCCTCGGAGTGCAGACTCGCGGGCGCCGCCGCAACCGTAAGTTGCGCATCAAGCTCGAAATCGGCCCGCGGACTCCTGATACCAGTCATGAATCGCTCATAATTGGTCAGCTGTTGTGCCGCTGGCATCACTGCGATTGGCACCCAGTACTGTGCGTCTTGCAGGCTGCTCATTAATCCGCTCTGGATCGATTGCGCAAGCGCCTGCCGATCGCGTATGCCCGCGGGCAGCGTGCCGGAAATATCCACAGGATTCACAACAAGCGAATTGGCGTACTGCAGCGAACACTCTCGATCCGGGCGCAGCATGGCTGGCAGTACTGACGGGTCGTTGACGACAGGGTCCGTCATTTCATCCACATAGGAAGCGACGCGTACACCACGCGCTTGCGTACCTGTTTGAAAATACGCTGACTCCACCAGGCGGCCACTGCTGTCGATGTAGCCATGGCTGCGCACTGAAACTCCCTCATCCAGTGCCTGCGTCAGTAGCGTCTGACGCACTTTTTCCAATAGCTCGAGAGAAGGGTCTGCCTGAGTAGCCTGCCCGTAGGCAAGATTCGAGGAGACCAGTAATAGCAATGGCAGCAAGCTGTGTTTCATGTCAGAGATTCCTCTAGTACATGCCCGACTCAGGCTGTGCCCTCTGCCATATACTCCAGATAGAGGAGACGCAGGTCATTCACAACATCCTGGCCGAGGCTCAGCGTCACTTCATAACTGTCCTGACCAACGGGTTTGATGCTTTCCAGCCTGGCACCGTAGATCACACCCTCAACCCGGGCTCGAAAACTGTCACTCACAATTACCAGATCAGCGACCGTGGTGGTGGCATCCAGATATTGGCCATAGACCTGTTCAGCCAGCGTTCTGTAGGCATCCAGCTTGGAAGCCCTGATCGCCAATAGGCGGCGCTGTGCTGGCACATCACTGTTCTGGATATCAATCACGGCATAGCCTGTGGCAGTAATGCGCTGGCTTTCCTGAACCAGATTGATCAACGAGCCGCCCGATGGCAACTGTTCCGGGCTGCTAACCACTGTGCAATTTGTCAGCAACAAAGCCAGCAAGGCGATGGCCAAACCGTGAATTCTGCTCAAAATCATCGTATTTCCCTCTCAATGGCGCTGCCATTCCACTCACTTGCGAAGCCTCGGCCGCAAGTCTTGCCTGTCCCAGACCAGAAGCCGGTCAATCCGGCACATATCCAGCCCTACCCTGTTCCGATCGACAGATTGTGCACGATTCTTTATGGCCAGCAGGATGGCCAGCAGGCGTCGCCACCGACTCCGTATGCAGGTGTCATTTTTTTACTGGCACGGAAATTGCCACTGTAGCTAGGGTGTTCGTCAGGAAGGCGCCTGACGCACCATCTGAAATATTTTATGTCTTTGTATATTAAGGATTTTTTGTGAGCTCACTGGTTCTGTCAAATTTGCGACAATGGTTACCCGGCCTCGATCTCGGCGGCCTCGGTGTGCCCGTGATGATACTCACCATCCTGTCGATGCTGGTCATACCCATGCCAGCCCTGCTGCTGGATACCCTATTCACTGTCAACATCGTGTTTGGGCTGATCATCATTATGATCGCCATCAATGTCTCTAAGCCCCTGGAATTTTCTTCATTCCCCTCAATCCTGTTGTTGGCGACCATGTTGCGACTGAGTCTGAACGTTGCCTCCACACGCATCGTTTTGATCAAGGGTCATGAAGGACCCGCCGCTGCCGGCCGGGTCATTGAGGCCTTTGGTGACTTCGTCATTGCCGGCAACTACATCGTAGGCTTCATCATTTTTGCCATTCTGATGATCATCAACTTCATCGTTGTTACAAAGGGTGCCGGCAGGGTTTCAGAGGTCATCGCGCGCTTCACCCTGGATGCCATGCCAGGCAAGCAGATGGCGATCGATGCCGACCTCAATGCAGGGCTCATTGATCAGGCTACTGCACGCGAGCGGCGCGAGGAAATTTCCCAGGAATCGGACTTTTTTGGCTCTATGGATGGCGCCTCCAAATTTGTACGCGGCGATGCGGTTGCCGGCTTTCTGATTCTCATCATCAACATTGTCGGCGGCCTCTCCATCGGGATGACCCAGCATGATCTGAACTTCACCGAGGCCGGCGAGATTTATGTCTTGCTAACCATTGGTGATGGCCTCGTCGCGCAGATTCCTGCCCTGCTACTGTCACTGTCAACCGCAATTATCGTGACGCGGGTAACAACTTCAGAACCGATTTCTCGTCAGGCAGGATTGCAACTCTCCAGCCCGGAAGCCTTTCTGATTTCCGCGCTGATTCTGCTCATCCTCGGCATCATCCCTGGCATGCCTCATGCGATTTTCCTGTTCTTTGGTCTGCTTTCGGCAAGCGTGGGCGTTCTCCTGCTGAGAAGAAGGAATAACGAAAAGCAGAACTCTTCAGCGTCAGATCAGACGCCCGCAGAGGAAGAGGAAGGCGATGAAGATGCGTTGAACTGGGAGGAAATCGAGCAGGTAGACCCGGTATCTCTTGAAATAGGCTATGGACTGATACCGCTGGTCACGAAAGAAAATGGCGGTATCCTGTTGTCACGCATCAAAGGTGTACGCAAGAAGCTGTCGGCAGAATTAGGGTTTCTTTTGCAACCCATCCGGGTCCGAGACAACCTCAACATCGTAGCAGATTCCTATCAGATTCTTTTACGAGGGACTGTGCGGGGCAAAGGTGAAATTCATCTGGGTCGAGAGCTTGCGATCAACCCCGGAAACACACAGGTAAATCTTGAAGGCATCAAGACACGAGAACCCGCCTTTGGACTCGAGGCTTACTGGATACTGCCTGAACAACGTGACTACGCCCGCACCATGGGCTATACGGTTGTCGATGCCGCGACCGCGATCGCTACCCATCTTAATACAGCATTGAAAGACAATGCAGCGGAACTTCTGGGTCATGAGGAGAGCCGTCAACTACTGGACAACGTGGCAAAGAAATCTCCCAAACTAATCGAAGACCTGGTGCCCGACAGACTCCCCGTCTCCACAGTCGCTCAGGTATTAAGAAATCTGGTTGCCGAATCCGTTTCGCTACGCGATATCCGCACAATCGTGGAAGGTCTGATCAGCGAGAGCAGCAAGACCAAGGATGCAGATGAACTCACAGCGCTGGTCCGACCGAAGATCGCGCGGGTTATCGTCCAGGGCTTGATTGAGGTGGGGCAGGATCTCCCGGTAATAACCCTGGAGCCCGAGTTGGAGCAAATGCTCACAGACACGTTAAACAAGAGTCGGCAGTCGGGCGAGCTGATAATCGACCCGCAGATGGCTGAGAACCTGTTCAAGGCTATCGCTCAGGAGAAGAGGAATGCCGAAGAGGCAGGCAATCCAGCGGTTATGGTTGTGTCACCGGGTGTACGCACCTGGCTTGCCAAGACATTACGCCAACGCGCGCCGGGACTAACTGTGCTGGCCTACACGGAACTTCCAGATGATCAGAATGTGCGAGTCATCGCAAGAATTGGGCTTGGCCAGGAACAAGCAGGAAACTAAACGATGAAACTAAAGCGAATCTATGCCCCAAATACCAAAACCGGAATCGACCGCATAACCGCCCAGTGCGGTGATAATGTCATGATTCTGTCGAATCGCAGAGAGGATGATCAGAATGTCATTCTGGTTGCCTTTGACGATTGCACTACCACGCGCAAACCCGAGCAGGGCAAGCTCGCGGCAAACTTTGCAAGCATACTCGATGCCAGAAACTCGCGTCTGCAAGACAAGCTCAAAAAAGGCAAAGCACAGACTAGCGTGCGACAAGTGCCGATGAAAGCGGCACCAAAGGCACAAGCGAACACACAAGCCATGCCAGAAAGCAGGACCTATGACGAAGGCAGGGTCATGCAGTCTTTGGCTTCCCAGATTCGTGAAGAACTGATGTCTCTCAAGCAGGAGATCGTGTCTCTAAAAAGGCACAGGAATAATGAATCATTAAGCCAGATGGATCATCAACTGCTGGCCAATTTGCGTGAAACCGGCGCTGCGGATCACGTGATCGAAGAATGCAGGCAACTGCTTGACTCTGCCAGCGACTCACAGACTATCGATTCACTGCTTGCTGAACACCTGCGACAGATTGGTATCACTGGCAAGTCCCTGGAGCCCGGTATTCATGCATTATTGGGCAGCCATGGGAGTGGTAAAACGACAATGGCAATAAAGCTTGCTCAACGATTGCAAACAGTGGATAGGCCCGCGATTGTCATTTCCTATAAAGATAACAAGGAAGGTGCATGGAGCGTATTGCGCCTGCTTGGTTCTCGTGCGGGAATCACTACCTATCAGGCGCAGAACGCGGAATGTCTCAAGGCAATCGTTGAAGAATACACCGACAGGGCCAGCATAGTCATCGATACCTCCTCGGCCACACTTGATACAACGCCAGCGGAGATCAAAGGCGCTGTCGAACAGGTAAAATTCCATGCGGTCCTGCCAGTAGACACCTATCTGAGTTCAATGCTGTCTATCAGCGGACTGGAGTCCACCAGGCTTGAGTCGGCACTTCTCACCCGACTGGACCAAAAAATAGTGCCCTGGCCAATAATCAAACTATTGCACCGAAGCCAGACAAAAACTTCACTAGGCTGCATTAGCTCAGACCCAGCAGAAGAGCTGATCCATATTACTGTTCAAACGCTCTCAGACAAGTTGCGATCAGAGGATCAAGAGCGACTCCCGATACCTGTGCAGAACGAATCTTATGACAATGAATTCGCTTTCCAGGTTTGCTAGCTATAATGTCGCCCGGGCTGTGCACTCACACAGCCTGTATCATTTGGTATCATTACCTTTTTCAATATAGCTCGGCGAGTATGATTAAGACGTTAAAACGATCAGTAGCCATTGCCAGTGGTAAAGGCGGTGTAGGTAAAACCACTTTCTCAATCAATCTGGCAATTGCTCTAGCGCAGGCCGGCAATCGAGTCCTCTATTTTGATGGAGACCTTGGCCTCGCCAACGCGCAGATTGGCTTCAATTGCCAAGCCGACAAGAACTTCAGTAGCGTCCTCTCTGGAGAAGCAAGCATTGAAGACATTCTTGTCGATACAGGCTATGGGGTAACACTTGTACCGGGTGCCAGCGGTGAGGGTGAGCTTGCCGCACTGGATTACTTTCGCTCATCAGTCGTTGTCCAGGCTTTCAGTCAGCTGGAAGAACAATTCGATTTCCTGCTAGTGGACTGCGCAGCAGGAATATCGCCTACAGTAATGGCCTTCTTAAAAGGCTGTCAGCAAAGAATCATTGTTGGCACACAAGATATGACTTCTGTTGCCGATGCCTATGCCACAATCAAAGTCATGGTAAAAGAGCAGCAACTACAGAATATTTACTTCGTCCCCAACTGCGTCAAGGACGAACGGGCCGGTCTAACCCTTTTCGATAGCCTCAATTCGATTGTGAAAAAGTTTCTGTTTACTGAGCTTGGCTACCTGGGAACTGTCACGATGGATCCGGCAATCAATACATCCTGGCGGCGTGGAACCCCGATAGTTGAACTGGCACCTAACTCACTCATCGCCAGCAATTATCGCAGCATTGCCAGCAACCTACTCTCAGCGCAACCCAATCTTGAATTGGATGGCGCGGCTTCCCGTTTCTTCTCCAATTGGGGATAAGAAGGCTCGCATTATGAAGGTCGAAGTGTATGAATCGATCCAGCAGGGGGGCAATACAATCGCTGATATTTCGAGCTATCTCGGCCTGGTACGAAAAATCGCCATCTACCTGCGACCACGCGTCCCAAACTACATCGAAACAGATGACATGATTCAGCTGGGCACGCTTGGCTTAATAGAAGCCGAGAAGAAGTTCGACGCGAGTCAGGGTGTAGGTTTTGAAGACTTCGCGAAAACCCGTATAAAAGGTGCTATTCTGGATGAAGTGAGGCGCCTGAGCTATCAATCACGGCTGGCAGTCAAAAATCTTCAGCGCCACAACAAGGCCAGAGATGAACTAGCCAACAAATTCGGGAGAGACCCCAACAACAGAGAAATTGCCGATCATTTGGATATCGATATAGCAGAACTGGAGAGGCAACGAACTCATGCTAACAGCTTCGACATGTTAGCAATTGACGGCATGGTGGAAGACAGTACGCTGGAGCTACCTGACGCAGACAGCTCTGTTATCGATAAAGTTAGCGATGAAGAAATCAAAGAGCTGCTTACATCGGCCATAAGTCAGCTGGACGAGCGCAGGCAGCTCATCCTCTCACTTTATTATGTTGAAGAAATGAACCTCAAGGAGATTGGCGCCACCATTGGTGTCAATGAATCAAGAGTGAGTCAGTTACTCAGCTCCTGCGTAAAGAAACTGCGGGAAATAATGCAGCATCAGCAGAAGGACTTTCTACAACCATGATCTGGTCTCTGAGTCGAAAAAGCAGCTCGGAAAAATTGCAAGAACAGGCGAAATCCGACTACGAACTCGCCACAGACCTTGATAGATCAAACCGATCTTTCCGGGTCAAGATCGCCCTGCGCTGTCGCGCCAATATCGATCGTGCGTTCATCAGCAGCGCAAAATCGGCCGAATCGGCGTCACAGGACTCAGAAGAAAATACCGAGCTCGAGGCAAGCCCATACCAGCTTGTTAGATCCGGCGAGGGTTATATCTACACCTATATTCGGGAAGAGCACGCCGAAACCATTTTTCAGCTGGGCAGGGACTACCAGCAAGGCCTGATCGACACCTACGACGCCATAAACAAGGCGCAGGCCGTTGCAGATCAGATCTGCCAGGAGCTGGACCTGCCCGACAGTTTTCAAACCCTGTCCTTTCTGTTGGACGATGAGGAAGCAGTGGCGTCGGGCGAACAAGAACAAGATAATGACTGAGCCTGCTACCACTTTCAGATACAATGTTTAATCTATTGATCCTGTTAACTTTACTCGCCATCTCCGCCAGCATCGTGGTGTTGGTGCTTTATGCCATCGATCGCATAAAACGCGTTGAAGCTGTCGCCGAATCGCTGGCCAGGGAAAGCGACGGGGTCACTGGCGAAAAGCCCAAGACCAAGGGCCCATTCGGTGGCTATAAAGGAAAAGAGCTTTGGGACATCATGACTGGCAAACTCACCGACAAACTCAGCGGAGAGGAGATCGAGGAGGAACGTCAGCGCTTCGGAGCCGTGTTGGAGAAAGCCGTGAGGCTTGCCTTCGAGGATGGTCTCAGCGACGGTGCCGCCGGCAATCCCAAGCAGAACCCACGGAACGAACGCATGGTAAAAACCCTGCGCGGCTCCGTCATGTCATGGCTGCCCTCACGAGAGGTTTCGACGATTTATACATCCGCCTATGAGACGGCCCGCGCAACATCCGAGGACCGTGAGCGACTTCAGGCCAATCTAGCGGAATCCATTAACGGCATATTTCGCCAGGCAGACATCGATGTGCCACCAGCGCTGATGCGGATGATTCAGCAAGAGGGAGGCGATACCTCGAGCCTCGGGGGTGATCTTGCTTCGACCAAATCAGACGATTCAAAAGCGATTGATGGCTCCGCTAATTGAGTCACCCGCAATAACTCCGAATTTGTAGTCTACTTCGCTTTATAACTTCTCTCAGGGTGGGAGCGCTATCGGAAGAGTCCATCACTCTTTCGAATCAGAAGATAGACAAGCGAAGCGATCACCAACGGCCTGGCCAGGAAAAAGAAACCAACGAAGATGTTCTCCGTTTTCCGAATAAACTCCCCATACATGACGTACATATCGATGGAGTAGTAGGTGGTCATTACGAGAGTAAACAGTATGGCAAGCTGGAATCCTACCCGAAAAAAATAGGCGATATTAAGAAATATGATAGCGATCAATGCGACCAGCGTGCGAGCACGCAGCAACTGTTCGTAATCATCCTTGAGTATTGCCAGATCACCGCTTAAAAAAACCAGATCGGGAAACAGCGTGCTTGTCGCAATGAATAGGACAGCGTAAGTATTCAGGAATATAAAGGCTAACTTGAACAATAGGCCTTCCCGGGAAAATGATTCAATCCCCAGACGTAATCTCTCCCTGATCTTCCTGATCTCATCCAGCTCCTCGGGGCTTAGTCTGGATGCGGTCACTCAGCCACCTCTGATTTCCTGTAGTGCAATTCAGCCATGACCCACGATACCGCAAACAGCAAAATCGGTCTTGCTTGAATCAGCGCCTCACCAATCAGCATTTGAGGCTGGATGAAGCGCCAATAGCCCGAGAGCATGTCATCGATGGTGACAACCCACACCCAACAGCACAGAATCGTGAACACAGCCAGTAGGTACTTTTCCCGCAGTATGCCAAAGAAGAGCAGCGCCAGCCCTCCAATCATCGCGGACAGCCTCATCGCCAGCAGGCTGTTCGCCATCCTGAATTCCAGGGCGCTATCGGCCACAATCAATTCAGACCAGTCAATTTTGAGCAGTATCGCTATGCCGGTAGCTAAATAGATCAGGATACTGATCAAGGCTGCTCGAAAAGCCAGGGAATAGTCAGAAGGTCTCAACACGGGGCTGGGGGGGTATCCTCGAACAAGATTACTTAGCCGGAGCCAACTGCTGGATGTCAGAGTCAATTGGCAGACTTACGTGGCAGTTGGGTACGGTAAAAAGTACGGGAGCATACGCAAACATCTTGGCATTCTCAAAGCCTTGGCTGATTGGGCTTCTTGCCATCACCGGTATGACTAGACTGGAATTTCATACTTTATTTCTATTTATCAATGGGTTAGGCCGAATCAAGTAAGACTCACAAACATTTCAGGGCCGCCAAAGCGCCCCAAGATGAGGCAAATTGATACCTTTTGATACAACGAATCGAGGGACACAGGCAGAGGCTCGCTGTAATTTGTACCCATTGTGTTTTTTATAGCGATAAATTCCTCATGCGAACAAGTACTATTATCGAAGACGATCCAGTCCAGGCAGAACTGTTAAAGGCATTGCTCGAGCAACATAATATCAGCGCCGATGTGGTGCATGACTTTGACGGCGCCTGCAAGGCGATCAAAGAGGGCCTGACGTCCGACCTGGTCATACTGGATTACGACCTCGGGGCCTCAGAGGGGGACGGCGTCGACCTGTGCAAGCGCATTGAATCGACGACCGACATCCCTGTGCTGGTCCTGACCGGCGCCAAAAACAAGGAAATTGCCGTCGAGTTCATGAACGCCGGAGCCAGGCAATTCGTCTCCAAACCCTATAATGTCAAAGAGCTTCTCGCCCGGATCAACAAACTGATTAGCCGCAAGCCCACTCTTTTCGACGGCTCTCACACCGATGCCGATAGCCCACCCGTGCTGGATTTCAACCTCATGAAGGCTAGTTACCGAGGTGTCACCATTGCGATGTCAGCGAAGCAACTGGAGTTGTTTGAGATTCTGTTATCGAATGAAGGCGAAACCGTATTCAGAGACGATATCAACTTCCTGCTGAACCAGAATGCGGAGAACTCGCGCTACGCAGACACTCTGATCACAAAGCTTCGTCGTCGCCTTGCAAAATTTCCTGGCGAGATTCGAATTCGCTCCATCAGAGGAGTTGGCTACCAGCTGAGTCGGAGCGTTTAGATGAGCAACTATCAATACTTCAGTGTGGAGGCATTGTCCCAGTCGGTCGGAGGTACCGATACCGAGCTGGGAGCCAGAATTCTGTACATTTTTATGGAATACCTTGGAGAACTGGAAGTGACAGTCAACACACCGAGAGTTACTGACAGTGATTGGCTGGCTCTGGCTGAAAGCGCACATCGTTTCAAGACGCCTGCCAGGTCCGTAGGGTCAGATATGCTCGCAAAGACGCTTGATGAGCTGGAAGAAGCAATTAACAATTTACAGTTAGACTGTGCCACGGAAATAACCAAAGAACTACCTCAAATAATCTCGAAGACAAAACTCGAGATAGAACACTATTTGGGTAGTCTGGAGGAAGTATTTTGACTATCACAGCAGCAGGTCCACAAAACTCCAGGAGAAGCCTTCTCCTGATAGACGACGACGCTCTCATGCCAGCGCTGTTATCCAAGACAACGACTGATTCCGGGTATTCAATGGAAAGTACAACGAATCCCTCCAGGCTGGATTCGATGGATCTTGATAAATTTGATGTCGTGATCCTTGATCTTATGATGCCGAAGATCGATGGAATAGATGTCATCGCACAATTGGCCGCATCCAAATTCAAGGGTGGCCTTATCCTTATTTCCGGGCTCGGCGAAGACTGCCTGCAATCTGCCGCAAAGATGGCGAACTCTTTTCGTCTCGACTGTCTCGGGGCCTTACCCAAACCTGTCAGGAGCGCCGAGCTCAAGCCGCTGCTCACTAAACATCTCTACAAACTCTTTAGCTCCAGCTGGACCTATCAGCAACCGGTGACCGCAGACCCGAAAGAGCTTGCAGAAGCAATAAAAGGCAACCTGATCCAAACCGAAGCCAAACCGATCGTATCAAGCTGCGACAGTGTCGCTAGAGGTGGAGAAATAATTGCCTCATGGGAAAAAGAGGGTCAGTGTCTTGACCACAATGCACTGTGCCGGTCTGCCGCCCTGGATGGCACCACTAGCACCGCGTTTACCTTCTTCCTGTTACGCCAGGCATTCAGGACATTGAATCGATCAACTCCTTCCAGAATGGAAGTGAGTATCCGACTGCCCGGTACCGGGTTCCTGGCAGCGATGAAGGACAAAATGTTCATAGAAGCTATACGAAGCGCTAATCTCGTTCTGGGCAGCCTGGTCGTTAGTTTTGATGCCAGCGAGGTAGTGGAACTGGGAGATTCTTTGCGCTCACAATGTCTCGAACTTGCAAGACACGGAATCAAGTTCGCTGTCGACGTCCAGTCCACCAGGCTACTGCGGAATCCTGACTACATCAGCGCCCCATTTAGACGAGTTGTAGTCACCAAGCCCCATATCCTTCATCCCGGATATGAGTCAGCCCTGACCAGGTTGATGGACTATGCAGAACGCAAGGACATAGAGACCGTTGTCAGCGACATAGACTCCCTCAATTCCTTACAGAAGGCTAGAACAGCGGGGTTCACTTATGTGAGACCCCAACTGATGAAATCAAAACCCAATTCTGGATCCAGGGCGACCCCGCAGGGGCATTAACTTGCTCCGGAGTGCGAGAAAGCTGGCAGTAATAAACAATTGATTCTAATGAGGCACCCATTATGTATGGCATGATTCACAAAGCGGTTAGAGACATGGTAGAAGCCCAGTTCGGCGAGGAGGCCTGGCAAAAGATCGCCGAGGACGCCGGAGTCTCTGATGAGCATTTGCTCTCCTTGAACACCTATGAAGACCAGGTTGTCTATGACATGATAGGCTCGGCCACGAAAATGCTAGGACTGACGCCCGTGCAGGTCCTGGAAGGCTTCGGTTACTATTTCGTCACCGAAACGCTGCAGAACAACTACAAGAGCATTTTACAAACCTACGGCAAAACGAGCTTTGAACTTTTAGAAAACTTGAACGCACTACATACATCAATCAAGGCAACGTTCACCGGCTACAAACCGCCGAGCTTTACGGTCACACATATTTCCCCCGACGAGATTGATTTGGTCTATGAGAGTAAACGTGCTGGCCTTACCCCATTTGTTCGCGGGCTGGTAGCCGGAGCGGCTGCATTTTACAACGAATCTGTATCAATAACAGAAGAGCATGCTATCGATTTCCCCGATGGGGAATCGACAAGATTCAGACTTGTACGTGAATAGTCCAACCGACAACAGATCCAGCATAAGCCTGGATCTCTGCCTCAAACTCTTTCCCCTGGTTATGTGCCTGGATTCTGACGGGCACATACTTTTTTGCAGTGAAAGAATGTCAGCTAGCCTTGGAAGCCCTGCTATCGGCAAGAAGTTGTTTGACATCTTCAAGATTGAGGGCCCCGGGGCACGAACACTCGAAGATCGCAAAATATCGAAGGAGGATATCGGGCAGTTATTCCTGCTCAGCAGCGCTGAACTGGAGTTAGCGTTCAGGGGGCAAGTTATCGATGGCATGTATGATTCGAAGCACGTGTTCATCTTTCTCGCAACCCCGTGGCTGAGTTGGCTCTACGACAATGTATCTGCTCCACGAATTTCAATCGGCGATTTTCCGGCAAGCGACAGCCAGCTCGAGTACCAGCTGAACCTGTGCTCCAGCAAGGAAATGCTGTCTGACCTGAAAGCATTCAGCAAGAAACTCGAGCATGCTCGCGAGCAGGCCGAATCCGCGAGTCGAGCCAAGACCAAGTTTGTCCGCCATATAAGCCATGAAATCCGGACTCCATTGAATGGTGTCATCACATCGCTAAAGCTCATATCACAGGAGCCTGACGAATCCCGAAAGAGCAGACTGCTTGAAATTGCTAACAGCTCTGCCGCGGCGCTTATGGACCTGGTGAATGAGGTCCTTGATTTTTCCAGGATAGAAGAAGGCGTATTTGCCAGTAGCAAAGAGTCTTTTAACTTGCGCCCCATGATGCGCGAAGTAGAAGCCGGATTAAGTGCAAAGGCTGCTGAAAAAGACATGTTCTTGCAATTTGATCTTAGCCCTTATCTTCCAACATCGGTGATCACGGACAAGCGGTCCCTGCAGCGTATTCTCTATAATTTGATTGGAAACGCCATCAAGTATTCGGAAAGCGATCTGGTGATAACCAGGATAGGACTTTATTCCCGCAACAAAGAGCATAAGCTCGAGATCGAAGTTGAGGACTTCGGAATTGGCATACCGGAGCAGGATGTACGTCTGATGTTTGATGCATTCTGGACGGCAGACAACAAGAAATCCAATGAGTACAGTACCGGTCTGGGGCTATCTATAGTCAAGGAAATTATCGAAAAACTCGGCGGAACCATAAGCGTTGAGTCCATGCTGGGCCAGGGCACAAAATTTAGCTTCACCATGCCCATTGAAGAGCCAACGGCTCAGAGCACCGATACTCATGCGCAGACAGATCAACCCCCACCGGGATCACGCTTTCACGGAAAAGTTCTTCTTGTTGACGACAACGCCATCAATCTTGAACTTGCCCAGATACTGCTGGGCAATCTTGGCCTCGACATCGTCACGGCGAGCGACGGCGCTGAAGCGGTAGCTACCGAAAAAGGACAGGATTTCGATCTGATCCTAATGGATATCGAGATGCCTATACTCAAAGGTACTGAGGCAACTGTGCAGATACGTGGAGGCGGAAGAAACCCGGACTTGCCCATCGTAGCAATGACCGCGAATGTCTCTTCAGACGACATACAGCACTACATTACAAAGGGAATGAATGAATCCCTGACTAAACCGGTAGCGAACGAGGCGCTGGTCTCCCTGCTAGCTCGTTACTTGCCTTATAGCGCTGGCGATGAGACTAATAGTCCAATAGATGAGAGCGAATCTGAAGAGGTTTCAAGCATGGAATCGTTGCTGGACACAGAAACTTTTGACTCATTGGTTAACGATATCGGAAGCGAAAATGCACAACGCGTAATTGGCATGTATATTGAGCAGACAAGCCAACAGCTAGGCGAGCTGGTCGACTTGATGTGTGGCGATGACCTCGAGAAATGCCGGCAGGTTTCCCACAGAATTGCTAGTAGTTCGCTTTCTTTTGGCCTGAAACGCCTGGGGAACCGACTGAGAGAAATCGAACATGCGGCCAAAGACGGTAGAAATTTCACACAGGCCGAGTCTGATGAGCTGAAGAACTTGTTCGCAGAGTCAAAAGATGTCCTCGAGCGTGCGTGTGGAGCCTAACTACGAGATAGCGCCCCTAGACAACCGTTAACTGGTTCACACTCCGACCAGCTGCCCACGCCTCCTATCTCATCTACTGATCCAATGTGCCACTCTATTCGTATCAATCACTGTATTGATACACATTGATACCCCTAAGAGTTGTCTATAGTTCGAACTTGCGTGCGAGAATGTGTATCAACATTAACGATACTGATTCAATCCTATGAGCACATCATTAAGACCAAAAATCGTAGTGATCGACGACGACGAAGTATTCACTCGTATTCTGCACCTGGGGCTTAAGAAGAATGGCTATGACGTGTACGCCATTAACTCAGCGGAAGACGCAATCGAATTTCTCAATCAATCGAGCGATGTAGATCTTTTCATAATCGACTTCGACCTCGATGATGTTTCAGAAGACGGGCTCAGTCTGTGCCGGAAGATCAAAGCCTATACTGGCAAACCTATCATCATGCTCACTGGAGAGTCGTCCACCGATGTAACCGTGTCTTGCCTGTACGCCGGCGCAGACCAGTATGTCACGAAGCCCTACATCCTTCAGGAGCTGGTTGCGCGTATTCATGTTGTGTTGAATCGGCTCCCTCGCGAGAGCGAAGAAGCATCCCCGTCTTTTGAGTTGACCTACAATACCGTTACCTTAAACGGAAGACTTCGGGAACTACGTAGTGAAACAGACGTCGTCCGACTCACCGAAAGAGAGACCCAACTTGCAGAAGTACTTTTCACGTACCCTGATGAAGACATTCCCAGGGACCGCATCTTTGCACTCATTTTCGGTAAGCAGATGCCTCCTTTTAACAGAGCCATCGACATTATCGTCGGGCGATTGCGTAAAAAGCTTTCTACAGTTACCGGTGAAGTGGTAATCCAGCCTTCGCGTAGCTCAGGTTATCGACTTACCAGTATTGAACTCGAACGCAGGTCAATGGAAGGCGTATAACTCCCTTTATCTTAGACGTAGAAAACCAGTACTGAATGCACAGGTTATGAGCCATGAATGACCCAAAGATATTAATCGTCGATGACGATCCAATTGTTCTCGAAACATTGTCGCTGATGCTGTCGCGACAAAATATATCGTGCGTGAAAGCCTTCAACGCCGACGCAATTCGTCGAGCTAACCTTGGCAAGTTTGACTGTATTTTGCTTGATATCTGGCTTTCTGATAGCTATGGAGAGGAGTCTCTTGAGATCCTCGCTCAGCAGTCATACCAAGGCTCAGTAGTTGTTTTGTCGGGCGCCTCAAAAGATGAGATTAACGCAGTGGCTACAAAGGGTTTAAGGTTGGGATTATCCATCATTGGGTACCTGAGAAAACCGGTAAACAAGCTTGATCTCAGTCAGGTGCTGGCTCTCAATCCCAGATTTAAATCCCACCTGGCCAGTGCCTGAGCATATGCCTATGACTACTGAAACCCAGCACACGAATCCTGAATCCCGCTCAGACTTCGACCAGTCGAAGAGCGGCATGGGCTCTGATCTCGTCCTCGCCCTGAATAGCAAGGGAATTATCGTCAATGTTTGCTGCCACCATCTGGATGTACTCCTGGCAGATATAGGTTCGCTCGTTGGCGAGCATGTATCGAAATTCATACCGAAAGAGTTAACCTCCAGGCTCAACAAGATAATGCTTAAATCCGGTGATGGTGATATGTCCCAATCGTGCTTTTCATATCACGCAACCATAAACGGAGTTACTCAAGAATTCAGCTGTGAACTAATTGGTTTTAGTTCCAACAAAGACAGTGACTACAGATGGGTCGCACTGATTAACAGGGTCAGCGAAGAAACGTATGACAGTTGGCTTTTGCGATCCAAGAACCGCCTACTTTTCGCAGTTTCCCAGGCAAGTGAAGCACTCATGTCAGATCGCGGCTTTGCTGAAGTTGTGAACGAATCGCTCTATTTCATAGGGAACGGCATTGGCGTCGATCGTGTCTATTTCTTCGCGGCCGAACACGATGACGCCAATGAAAAGATATTCCTGAGTCAGCAATTTGAATGGTGCTCGGATTCTACTGCATCTCAAATAGACAACCCTGAACTAAAAAAAGCTGACATTTCACTGTTCGAAGATATGTGGTCACAACTGATTCACGATCGGCCCTTCAAGGCGATAGTTTCAAAGATGCCAGACAACTTTACTCGGGAAGTTCTGTCCGAACAGGATATAAAAGCGTTGTTGACTATACCTATATTTATAGAAGGCAAGATGTGGGGAATGCTTGGTTTTGACGATTGTCAGTATGAGCGGAATTGGTCAGGTGTGGATATTGCGGTTCTGAAGATGGTTGCCACCATGATTTCAGCAAAAGCGGGCCGAGAGAAGATCCAATTTTAGGAGCGTCGTGAAGTATCGGAGCTTCGAAATGCTTAGAGTGTAGCTGCTATGGGCAAGCCTGAATTCCAATCGACACTAAGCTTAGCTGAGAAACCAAGATCCTCACCAACGCCTGGAGACTTCTCTACAGGCCTGAAGCGTGGTCACCAAGTGCGAAATTAAGGATCTTGTAGCAAAGCTTCGCTGCAAGGAAGTCACAAGAATGCAGCTCTTCGCGAGGCGCCAGTTCGACGACATCGGCGCCGACGATATTGGAAATCTTTGATGCCGCACGAATGATATCCATGGCCTCTTCCCAATAGACGCCCCCCGGTTCGGGGGTGCCGGTGGCGGCCATGATGCTGCTGTCGAAGCCGTCTAGATCAAAGGTCAGGTATACCGGCCGGCCACGCAAGGGCTCCACGATGGCCTGGGTATCCCACTGCTGCCGGTCCTTGGCCCAGTGTATATGGATGCGATGGCGATTCGCTTCCAGGAACGGAATCTCACCTGCCGATATGTTGCGAATGCCTATGGATACCAGGGTATCGATGGGATGGTCCATGACCCGGCGCAGTGCCGCAGCGTGTGAATAGTGTTCGCCGTCATAGCCATCACGCAGGTCGGCATGGGCATCGAAATGCAGGATGGCCAGATCCGGATAACGGTCTACGAAAGGGCGAATCGACCCCGCGGTGAGGCTGTGCTCACCGCCCAGGATCAATGGAAACTTGTTGCGTTGTAACAGGGCTTCGGTGGTACTGGCCAATTGCTCCAGCGCAGTGGGAATGTCTTTGGGTATGTCCGGGAAGTCCAGGGTGGCCACACCGTAGTCGCGATAGACCTCGCGCCAGAACTCCTCGTCGAACAGCTCTACCTGATGAGAAGCCTCGACGATCGCCTCTGGACCCTTCGCGGTACCTCCACCATAGCTCACCGACTTTTCCAGACCGAAGGGCACGATGACTGCGCGTGCCTCATCTATCGAGACAGTATCGTCTTTCTCCAGACCGAGGAACCCGGCCTGGCTTTCGAGGTAATTCATCTCAGGCAAACAACTTGCTGAATGCGCGTCGATTGCGGTTTTTCCAGTGACCCCGATGCCAGGCGTCACTGGCCAGCAGCGGTAGCACGCTGGATGCTTCGGCGTAGACCATCTGTTCCCTGGCGATATCGACTTTGCCCCAGGAGCAGGCTTCTTTCAGGGTGGAACTGGAGCAGGCGCCGTCACGGGAATCCGCCACGGTGATCTGTACGGCATATTTATGCATCTCCACTTCCTTACCCAGGATCTCGGCACACACCACAGTGTCCTGAGTGAAGTTCTTGGGAACCCCGCCGCCGATCATCATCAACCCGGTGGTGCCAGCTTCGATCTTGACCTGGGTCAGCTCCCGGAAATCCTTGATCGAGTCCAGGGTCATGTGGGATTCGGGCGAACGCTCCTGATGCAGCACCAGGCCGAAACCAGCGCTGGAATCAGTGAAGGCCGGACAGAAAATTGGTACATCATGCCGATACGCGGTTTCTATCAGGCTATCATGCTTCACGGCATTATCTACACACCAGCGGCCCATCTCGCGAATGAACTCGCGGGATGAATAGGGTCGCGCCTCGAGGGAGTCGGCGATTTCAGCGATGGCATGATCACAGGCCTGCAGCTGTTCCTCGTCGATCAGGGTGTCATAGATACGATCGATATAGAGATCTCGCAGATCACGGTCGTCCATATCGGGGCTGCCGTGGTAGTGCTTGAAGCCCAGCGCCTCGAAAAAATCCATGTCCACGATCGTGGCACCGGTGGCGACCACGGCGTCCACCATGTTGTACTCGATCAGGTCACGGTAGAGCTGCATGCAGCCACCCGCAGAGGTGGAACCGGCAATCGTCAGAATGATGCTGCAGGATTGGTTCGCGAGCATCTCATTGAAGATATCAGTAGCGCGCGCCAGGTCTCGCGAGGTGAATGACATCTTGTCCATTGCCTCGATAATGGGCCGCGCATCGAAGGAAGTGATATCGATGTGTTCAACTACTTTCTGCAGCAAGTCTTGTTTGCGGTCTGCTTGCGGTTTCACTTGTACCTGGCTCATCAGCTTTCTCCCGGTAACTGGTCTTGATCCCATTGTTGCAGGGTTGAATTGGCAGCAACCAACTCCTCTGTTCTGGCGATGCCGTACATTGACAGCAGCGGGCCATCTTCCACTTCCACCAGATCTTTCTGGTAGAAGCCATTAAATTCGGTACGTAACTGCATGCTGTAGGCACCCAGGCCACCGATTTCGATGTAATCGCCTTCATCGATGTTGGCAGGTAACAGGAATGGCCCGGGCATGTAGTCGGCGCTATCGCAGGTTGGCCCGAAGAAACTGAATTCCTGCAGATTGCCTGACAGTTGCGCTGGCGACTTCAACACCTGGGTCGGATAAATAAATTGCGGCTGGCCGGCATCGAACAGACCGCCGAAGACGCCGTCATTGATATACAATGCATTACCCTTGCGCAGTTCCACCCTCACTACCAGGGAAGCTGCTTCGGCGACCAGCGCCCGGCCCGGCTCACACCATAGTTCGCAGGTTTCGCTGACCGGCATGGTCTCGAATACGGCATTGATCGCATCCACGAAATCTGCCAGCGGCGGTGGGCTGGAGTGCGGGTAGATAGATGGGAAGCCACCGCCGACATCGAGAATGTCGATGATCACACCGGAGCGACGAATCTGGTTGGCTACCTCTTCCATGGCCTCGACATAGGCCTTGGGGCGCATGAGCTGGGAACCGGCGTGGAAACAGATACCCAACTCGTCGGCGGCCTGGCGAGCACGGAGCAGCAAGCGTGAAGCCGGGTCACCACTGATGCCGAACTTGCCAGCAAGACTCATGCAGGAATGGCGATTGGAAACCTTCAGGCGCACAAACAGGTTGAGATCTCGTGCACCCTGGGTCTCTTCCAGTATCTTGTCCAGTTCGGCTTCGCAATCCAGTGAGAAATCCCGAATACCAAATTCAAAGTAGGCGCGACGTATGCTCAGCCGACTCTTCACCGGGTGCATGAATGACATGCGCGCACCGGGAACCTGCCGAGCCACATCCTCGATCTCCGCGATAGACGCGACATCGAAATGCCTGAGACCGGCGGCTGCTACGGTTGGTACAAAATAGGGATTGGTCTTGACCGCAAAGAGGGTACGACCGGGGAAATTATCGATAAACCAGCGAGTAGCAGTCTTTACTGCTGCAGGTCGGAGACAATATACGGGGAATTCTGGCTGCGTGGCGCACGCCATTGCGTAGGTCGAACGGAATTGTGGCATCTCATAAAACCCCCTCTACGCAGTAGTTGAACATTCGAAGCCAGCTCTGTCGGGGTCTGACGAGCGGTGAGCCAGCACATAAAGCGGCGCAGATTACTCTTAAACCAGGGTCTTGTAAAGCAACTTTTTCGACCCCATCAAAACCACCGGAAGGCTAGTAATTCGGGGCTTTGAAGGAGTTCCGAAAGCCCACAGACCGATGGCTTCCTGCTGGTACGCCAATCGGGCACAGATATCTGCAGATGGTGGACTCAGGGCGGCCTGGAGTCGTTGATTTTCCGGTGTGGCGCTAGGCTATTGGTGTCCTTGGCAAGATGACTGGTTCGACCCGGACGGCTATTTTTCCTAGTCGATCAGGGAGACCAGCCCTTTGAGGTACTGGCTCTCGGGGAAATTCAGGGCCACCGGGTGATCTGCCGGCTGATGCAGGTAGCGAATAATGCTGCCACTGCGTCCGGCATCCAGCAGGGCATCGGCGGTTATCTTCTGGAACAGATTGAGATCGATGGCTCCAGAACAGGAGAAGTTAACCAGCAGGCCACCAGGTGCTATCAGCCTGGCTGCCTGCAGGGCAAGGTCCTTGTAGGCTCGGGCAGCCTTCATGACCTGACTCTTGTTCTCGGCGAACTTGGGAGGATCCAGAACAATCACGTCGAAGCATCGTTCCTCACGCTGGTAGTTCCTGAGTACATCGAACACACTTCCCTCCACACTACTGTGCCGAGAGGGGTCTAAAGAGTTGCGTCGCACATGGTCCGTTGCCATGGCCAGCGCTGGTGCCGAGACGTCCACGCTGGTGACCTCAGCGGCGCCAGCGGCCAGGGCTGTGAGACTAAAGCCGCCCGTGTAGGCGAAGCAGTTCAGCACCGTTTTTCCCCCGCACAAAGCACCAACCTGCCGCTGATTCTCCACCTGGTCCAGATACAAACCAGTCTTGTGGCCTTCCAGGAGGTTCGCCATCAGGATCAAACCGCCCTGCTCCACCTCGACCAGAGACGGCGGTGGTTCACCAGCCAGGGATCCGCACAGCGGTCGCAGGCCCTCTTTCTCCCTGACCGCGGAATCGGAACGCTCGTATACGTTGCGACAACCGGTTTCGCTCATTAGGGCTTTAACCAGGCTCTCCTTGTGTCGTTCGACTCCGGCAAACAGAAACTGGCACACCAGGAAGTCGTTGTAGCGATCAACTACGAGACCAGGCAACCCGTCGGCTTCACCATAGATTAAGCGATAGGCAGTGCGCTGACCTTGGGTAAACACCTGTTGTCGCCGGGCTACGGCAGCAGCAACCAGATGCCGCTGATAGTCAGCATCAAAGTCGACATCATCGAAGGCATACATCCGCACCCGGATCTGGGAATGGGGGGAATAGCCGCCGATGCCCAGAAACTCGCCCTTATCACTGTTAACACGAACGCTTGCACCCGATTGAGGAGAGCCTTGGACCCGGGCAATGGCTCCGGAAAATATCCAGGGATGTCGGCGGCGCAGCGAGGCATCGCGACCGGATTTGAGGGTTATGGTGTCCATGGAATTGATCAACGCTTTCCCAGCCTGAATTCGTTCGACTGCGCTTGCACACAATCACGGTTTGATGTGGTCGGGGCGCATTATAGCTGCAATCGACAGCTCAGACTAAGAGAGGCATTGATAGCCCAAAAAATCGCGATTCCATCTACTTGGGACAGGCTACAAAGCTATCAACTCTCCCAAGCGTAATTCTCGAACAAATGGGCCAGAGTAAAAAATACAGTACTGTACTTTCACTCTGACTCCATTTCTTATGAGTCTAATGCACTATTGAACAGCCAGTGAAATCAGGATCCGGGGAACATGATGCCAAATTCAGCATCGGTTCCGGCGACGACCTCGATTTGAACGCCCTGCACATCACCATTGCTCCGGGTCGCCTGAACATTATAGCGACCAGCCGGAAGATTCAGGATCAACCAGGGACCGGTGGTGGTTGTATCAACGACTTCTCGATCATCGCTATCAGTGATGCGAACAGTAATATCCGAAAGGTAGTTACCAGCACTGACAAAGAAAACCAGGCGAGTACCCGTAGTGGGCGCCTCTGCTCGCTCTTCCTCGCTGATACCACCGGTCCAAATCACGGGATTCTGCGCCATTAGCGGTGCCGACATCAGGCCGGCAATAGCCATCATCAGTATCTTGCTGCGAATAGACATATCTTCCCTCCTTTTTCGTCGATAACGCCGAATATAGCGGTTAAACGTTATCAGGAGGCCAGACTCCCAGTTTGACCTACGTCAATCTGGATGCAGTTGCTTGGAAACACGCAAAAATAAAGGGGGCGGGGTAAAAATGCAGCAATGTATTTTTACCCTGCCCCCCCTTTCTTAAGCTACTAAACTATTAGTGGCCCCTACCCTTCTTACTATAGCCCGGGACTTAGTTCGTCGCGCTCGCACGCCGGGCGATACTGTCCAGTACGTCAATGTAGTGTACTTTTGTACCAAAGCCACAGTGGCCATGGTTCGGTATCCAATTGAACTCAACCACCGCACCGGGCGCTTCCATCTCACTAAATGCCTGTTCCAGGTTGCGCAGGCCGTTGTTGAGATAGTAGTTATCCATATCACCCATCCAGAAATGCAGCTTGCCGTTCAGGCTGGGCCCGATTTTCGACCAGTTTTCACGCACGTAGTATTCAAGATCCCATGAGGCCCAACCGGCAGCCGCCTCTGGATCGATCTCGCCGCTTTCCTGATCCCAGATAGGGATGGGGTTGCCGTTCTCGTCCGGCTGACCGTAGACGGCATTCCAGGCACCCCATTGCATACCGGAAGTAACAAAGCTATCGCCACGACCGATGGCCGCTTCCATCCGCACTTCATCGGCAATGCTGAAGCGGGGGTCGCCATCGTCATCGCGGGAACTGGGGCGCATCATGCCTGTTGGACTCATGAAGCCATTACTGTCGTTATAGATATCCACCAGCTGAAAGGCGCGAAAGCTCGGAGAGTCAGGACTCAATGACCAGGCGCCATTGAAGTAGTCGGGATAGAGAATTTGCAGCGCCATAGATACCCAGCCGCCGGTTGAACATCCGGTGACAAACCGATTGGAGGATTGATCCGCAATGGGAAAGTTTTCTGCCAGATAGGGGAACAATTCTGTGAAATTCGCATCTGCATAAGGACCGCTTACTGCGCTGTTCACCTGGTAAGAATCGCCAAAAGGCGATTCACCATCGAGAAACACCATTACAGCCTGGGTGCTGTTTCTGCTTTCCCAGTATTCAAGGAATTCCTCGTTCTGCAACAGACTGCTTGCCCGTGTATAGCGGCCGTTCATTCCAGCCACATGGTACAGAACCGGATAGCGTCTATCCGACCCTTCGCTGTAGCTGCTGGGCAGCAACACGGAGGCCCGGAGAAACACATCCGTTCCGTAGAACTCAGACAGCAAATCTGAGCGTATCTTTACAAATTTCAGCAGGGCCGTGTCTTCCGGCAAGGTCTCTGCAGGGATTTGCTGATCGAGTTCCAGCTCAAGTTCAGAATCTGAACTATCGATAAGCACCGGGGTCACAGCGGAATAAAATGCACCAGGAGAGTTCACTTCCGAGAGAATGGCATCAGTATCGTACAGAGCCTGCACATACCACTGACCCTCTTCCAGTTCATTGACCCCATCAAATGGATAGCCAGCACTGGGTACGAAATCGATAGCCGAGCCATCCCACTCGTCTACATCGAGGGCGAAGAAAGGCGTAGCTCTCGCTGGCACAACGTCATCCCCGATCGCCAGGCGCGGTTCTTCTTCGTTACTGCGTGAGAAAACCACATACAGCCTGCCATTGAGCCTCTCTGCGCTATCGGACAACCCGACCCGTATCGAATCGATACCTGCAAATGACATGCTGGGGATGAGAAAACCAAGTACGGTAAGGAGGGCCTTCAAGAGACAACTATTTTTCATGGTGACCTGCTAGTGTTCATCAATTGTCGGTATGGAGCATGAACTATTCCCTGCCCATTACTTTTTTGATGCACTATTCAGGCCAATTCCCAGTGGAAGGGAACTTGGGATTCAAAAAGATTAGTTGGTGGTGGATTGTAGAGAAGGGATCGGGGGACGATCATGGGGTAGAAACTTTGGGGAGAGTCACCTCCTGACAACTCAAGGCCTGCTCACCAAGTTGTTAGTGTTCAGAGCGACCCCACGTGGATCCTGAATTCCGCATCGACTCATCAAGTTAAAGACAACGGATCTATCCAGCCTCGCTTCATTACTATTTGACCAGTGAACCTGATTCCTCTACATCTGAGCGTGCTTGATCTCGAAACAGAAATGAATATTGGCCCGCCGTTTGAAATCTTCGGGAATACTCTTGATGCTGATATCGGTCAGCTCGAATTGGGTTGCAAGTCGTTTATCGAGTTTAAACGAGCGCAAATTGGTGGAGAAATAGAGAGTGCCGTTTTTGGCCAATAATTTCATGCTACGTTCGATCAATTGTACGTGATCACGCTGAATATCGAGCAGGCCTTCCATCTTCTTGGAATTGGAAAACGACGGCGGGTCGAGAAAGATCAGGTCCCAGGTCTTATTGCGATCCTGGTTTAGCCATTGCAGGCAGTCGGCACGTTGCAGACGATGTTTACTCTCGTCCAGTCTGTTCAATTGCAGATTGCGTTTCGCCCAGTCCAAATAGGTATTGGACATATCGATACTTAGTGATGACACAGCTCCGCCAATGGCAGCATGTACCGTCGCCGCACCTGTATAGGCAAACAGATTGAGGAAGGTCTTGCCTTTGGCTTTACTCTCGATGAGCTGCCGAACAGGACGATGGTCGAGAAATAATCCGGTATCAATATAGTCTGTGAAATTAACCCGCAGCTTGCAGTCGCCCTCGGTCACCACATGGAAGCGGGACTCATTTGTCAGCTTTTCGTATTGGTTTTCACCACGCTGGCGCGCTCGAGACTTATAGAACAGTTGAGACTCTTCAAGGTCGAGTATGTCCTGGGTGATGGTACGCAACTCACGAGTCCGACGCTTGACCACATCCGGATCAATCTTCTTCGGCGCCTCGTACTCCTGGATGCAGACCCATTGCTCGCCAGGCTGGCTGCGGTTGCCATAGCAATCTATCGCAGCAGCGTAGTCGGGCAAATCTGCGTCGTAGACGCGGTAACACTCTATGCCTTCGAGTTTAGCCCAGCGCTGACGCAGCTTGAGGTTCTTTTGCAGGCGATTACTGAAGTCTTGCGACTGAGATGATAGCTCTTCCGCCCTGAGACGCCTGGGCAAGCGGGAGTCGTCAAAGAAGTTTTCGGCCTCGATTGCGAAGTGCAGCAACTTGCAGGTGATGGCCCCGTTGTATAGCGTGTGTTGCTTGTGAGATCGAATTCCGATGGATTTCCCAAGCTTCTGATCTTCAGTAAACACAGCCGCTGTCCAACCTTGAAAATCGGTGCGCAATACTTGTCCCAGCGCCGAATACAGTCGCGGCAATTCTCCAGTTTGCAGAAGGCGCTTGCCGTAAGGAGGGTTGGTAACCACCAGACCAGAGTCCGGAAAGTCGTGGCGGAAATCGAACAGATTCTGATAGATGAAACTGATACCGTGAATCTCCAGTCGCTCAGCATTCTCTCGCGCCCGCTCCAATACCCGACGATCCGAATCGAAGCCGAGCAATGTCGGAATGTATTTAGCGCCAGCAGCTTCTCGATCGCAAGCCTCGGCAATCAGCCGTTGCCAGGCGACGTCATCATGCTGCCGCCAGCGCGTGAGGCCAAAATGTGAACGCCTCAATCCTGGCGCTACATCCCCCGCCATCATTGCTGCTTCCAGCACCAGCGTGCCAGACCCGCACATGGGATCGACGAGTGCGCCTCCCTGTCGCGAAATCTCAGGCCAACCTGCTCGCAATAATATAGCGGCGGCCAGGTTCTCCTTCAGTGGGGCTTCGCCTGCAGCCAGGCGGTAGCCACGCTGGTGCAGACTAGTGCCGGACAGGTCCACATAGATGCGTGCTACATCACGATTAATGTAGGCATTTATGCGCAGATCCGGCCGCTCGGTATCCACACCAGGGCGATGCCCCACGGCGGCATTGAACTGATCGACAATGGCGTCCTTGATGCGCAAGGCGGCGTAATGATTGTGGGTAATCCGGGAGTTGGCGACATTGGCATCAATGGCCAATGTGCCAGTAGCGGACATATGCGTGGACCAATCGATAGCCTGGCAGCCTTCGTACAAGGCAGCGGGGTCGGCTGCCGCAAATTCCGCCAGCGGTAGCAATATCCGATTGGCGAGCCGTGACCACAGGCAGGCACGGTAGGCCGTCTCCAGCGACCCTTCAAATTCCACTCCTGCGCGGTTATCCGTTACCGAAATAGCGCCCAACTCTGTGAGTTCAGAAGCCAGTAGGTCAGTGACGCCGCGGGGGGCAGTCGCAAAAAAACGTAGGGATTCCATGGGAAGCGGAGTCTAGCACGGTATGGCGCGGCAACTGAGTTCTACTTCGGCCCCAGCCGCACCAAGACGTTCAGGACAGAACTAATGCCTCGGGCGCACGGACATATTTTTGCTCCTTCAAAATCTACATACCCGCCATCCCTGGCGGTAATACGCAGGAATGGTTCATGGCGCGACGCTCGTCACTACCCGAGCAGAGCTCGGGTTCGCCTGCGGCGACCGCTCGTCACCTAACATCGCAGCATTCATCACTTGAGATGCCAGCTACTCACGAGATGCCTGAAAGCCGCGTAAGCGGCGCAGACGTCGAACCAAGTGAGACGCCCGAAGGGTGAGGAATTTGGGCCCACCCAAATTCCGAATCACAATGACACTCGCGAAGCGAGTGCTCATTGCGCATCCAATAAAAAAGGGACAGTCCCGGAGGGACTGTCCCTTGTTTATTGGATGCCTGACAATGACCTACTCTCACATGGGGAGACCCCACACTACCATCGGCGCTGAGTGGTTTCACTTCTGAGTTCGAGATGGGATCAGGTGGTTCACACTCGCTATTGTCGTCAGGCAATTCTGGCGACGTTTTCACGTCATGTTCTTCAATTCGATGAAAGACTATGTCTGTAACTACTCAAGATTTGGAGTGCTTTGTATCAAACTACTTACGATACAAGTTTCTCTGTACTGAAGTGTTATTCGTTGCTTTGCTTTTGCATACAATCGATCGGTTTTAACAGGGGACAGAATAAATTCTGTCCCGCGTTCTGCTTTGCAGAACCCATGATTATATGGTCAAGCCTCACGTGCAATTAGTACTGGTTAGCTCAATGCATCACTGCACTTCCACACCCAGCCTATCAACGTCGTCGTCTTCAACGGCACTTTAGTAGGATCAAGTCCTAAGGGAAATCTCGTCTCGAAGGAGGCTTCCCGCTTAGATGCTTTCAGCGGTTATCCTGTCCGAACATAGCTACCGGGCAATGCTACTGGCGTAACAACCCGAACACCAGAGGTTCGTTCACTCCGGTCCTCTCGTACTAGGAGCAACTCTTCTCAAATTTCCTACGCCCACGGCAGATAGGGACCGAACTGTCTCACGACGTTCTAAACCCAGCTCGCGTACCACTTT
>JAQCBT010000010.1 GCA_027621405.1 Pseudomonadota bacterium
CAACCTCAAGAGCGGTCAGGGCTTTAGCAGCGGTGAACGTCATAGAATCATTCGTATCACCTATGATCTGTACCGACTCGCCAGCAGCAAGAGCGGCAAAAGTAACTTTAGTGGTATTTGCCACAGCTTCTACAGCTTTTTTATATACTTTTTCAGCAGTCGTGGGATCTTGGTTGATGGTAACTGAGGTAGTGCTTGTTCCGCCAACTAGCTCAATCTTACCCTGTGTGATTGTCGCGCCAGTAGTGTCTGTCGCTGTTGCTGTATTTGCGCTGTAAGCCTTTTGAGTGACAGTGATGTCGCCTTTGGCTGTTCCAACGATATTACCCAGAGTTGCGTCAGTGGCCGCTGTCACTTTTGCGCCGGTCGAGCTCAAGGTAATGTTGCCGCCAACGGCTGTGCCTTCACCAACTAAAATTGCCGCTATTGCGTCGTTTCCGCCTGCGCCATCGACGTCGTAGTTATTTGCGCCAGCGATCGTAGTTCCACCAACAGTTACTGAAGCGCTAGTGCCGCCATCAACGGCAACGAGTCCTGAGCTTAAGTTGCTATCGTCAACGCTGATTGCACCCTTGGGGGCAGTAGTCGTGCCAACAGTAGTATTTTGAGCTGCTGTTGTGCCAATGATGGAGATGTCTTTACCTCCATTAACCGTCACGGCACCAGTAGCTGCGGAAATGCCTACGTTAGTTGCGGCATTAGCAGTCACTGTAGACGAGGTAGATTGTGTTGTAATTACGTTGTCAAAGGCAGTTGTCGCTACGTCTATTGTAAGTGCGCCTGCACCTCGAGCCGTCAAAGCTTCGACGTTGCTAACATTCAACGTTGCCGGTATGGTTGATCCGTTGGCATCGAGGTCAACAATAACAAGCGTATCAACACCTTCACCACCGTTGATCATGTCAGTGGCAGCCCAAGTTGCTCCCGTGCCGAGTGTCAGTGAGATTGAGTCATCACCCGCTCCACCTGTGACGTTATCCAGACCAGTAGTGAGCGTAAAAGTCTGGCCAGCGGCTGGTGGGTTCGCTGTGGTATCCGCAGCGGCTTTTGCAGTTGTGACTGAATCATCACTGCTGGTCACAGTCGCGAGAGTGCTTTGCAGAGTCGCAATGCTCTCGGAATCCAGCTCGAGAGTCACAGTGTGGTAGGTAGCAACTTCAACTTTGTTGTTGAACAGCGCAGCTGATGAACCAAAGCTTGGGTCTGATTCGCTCAGAGCCGCCAGATAGGAAGCAGCTTGCAGAATCACGTCTGCGCGGGTACCGCCGCCATTCAGAACGCTTTCTACGACAGAGATACCTTCAGCGAGTGCATCAGCAGAGGCTTCTGGTACCAGGTTACCCAGGAATTCAGTCGCGAACTCTGTAGCGGTCTGGAAAGTTGGGTAGATTGCTTTAAAGGTAGTGCTTGTGGTCAGCGTGGTTGCGATATCCGACAGGGACGCGCCACCATCTGCTGCTTCGACAAGATCAGTCAGCAATGCAGTGCCGGGCGCTGCGTTATACGCAGTTACCACCAGTTCAATAATACTGTTACGGGTTTCAGCTGAAACGGCCATTTTAACTCCTTGAGATCGATTTCAATTGTTGTTCCGATGATGTGACTTCCATCCATGGGCTTCTCTCAATCCTGTAGACAGCCACATAAATGGCAGTAGCCCCATTATCGGTGAACCTAGCATAATCAAAGTACCCCGGCAGTCTTGTGACTGTAGTCACATGGACTCGGGAAACTGTGAAAATTCTTTCTTTCCTTGATTTATACCTCAGCGAGAGCGCCGCGTGCGCGCACAGGTATCCCGCTGACACGCATAGGTATCGGCGGGATGCTACAAGCTCTTTAAACCTAAAACAACAGTTAGAGAAAAAAATTAGAAGATATGGGGTAACTGGCTCTTTTTTCGCCATTTTTCATGAAAAAAAATGGCGGCCTGGCGGCCTCTTGGCAGATTAGAAGCGCCAGCTAAGCCCAATTTCAGCCGTGCTGTCATCGGTCTGGAACAGATTCAGCGTGCTGTTCTGGTTCTGGTGGAACAGATTGATGATAAATTGAGCGCGACGGCCAAGGGCGGGCAGATTTTCCCGGTATTGCAGGAAAAATGCACTGCGCCCTATCTGGCGCTGGGCGTTATTCGCCAGCAGAGGGCTGTAGCCGCGCTGGTCCTCGATTCGAGTGTGGCTCAGTTGGGCCAGCAAGACCCCGCGGGACAGGGCGACCTGCCAGTCCACACTCACTTGCCAGCCATCGCGACTACCCCCCAGCCGGTCCGGCTTGAGCTCTCTGTTGTGCAGGAGGTTCAGTTCAACATTCAGCCTCTGATTCGGTCGCTGCGGCAGGGTGCAGGTGCTGCCCAGTCCCAGTTTGGCCTCAATCCCGTTTAGCCGGCTCTGGTTATGCCAGGTCTGGTGTTGCAGGGCCAGGCCATAGTGGGGCTGGCATGAGCCAGAGCGGGGCTGCCGGAAACGTAATTCCGCATCCAGGGCCGTGAACAGGGGGGTGCTGGAGAAGTAGAGATGATTGATTCCAGTGGAGAGCTGCCAGCTGCCCGGTCGAATTTCCCGACTGATGCTGTATCGTCCACTCACCTGGGCCAGATTGGAATTGGAATCCTCGCTCAGACGGGTGCGCACTTCCCCGCTAAAGGTCTCCTGGCTGTCCACGGACAGTCGGCGGTGGGTGCCCTGGATGCGGGCATTCAGCAGAGGGCCGCTGACCACGCGGAATTCCTCACTCAGACTCAAGATGACCGGTTCTCCCGAGAGGGTGAGGGTGATGCTGTCCTGATCAGAGGCGCCATTGAGGTTGTCATCGTAGCCCCCCAGAATATCCAGCTGCCAACTGGTCTGGCGCGTCAGGGATTGCCAGCGAGACTGGCGCGATTCGATCTGTCCCACCAAAGTGGGTGGAATATCTTCCCGCTGCAGCAACAGATCATTGATTTCCAGGGCCGTGAAGAGTTGGCCATCGCGGTATAGCGCCTCCCCGTAATCAACCAATGCGGCGCCATTGTCGGGATTCAGGAGCAATGACCGCTCCAGTGATTCGATCGCTTCTGGCAGTTGTCCTGAATACAGCTGGGCCGCGCCATACAGGGCAAAGAATTCACTGCTGCGCAGGCAGCGTGGAAAAATCTCCGCCAGCGCGCTGCGCATCTGCGGCCAATCCGGCTCAGCGTCGCTGTAGTAAGCAGACAGGTCTGGGCAAGTCTGCGCCTGCGCCAAGGCAAACCGGGGAGCACTCAAGGCGCCCAGTGATACACACAATAAGAGCAGTAGAAGCAGTGAAGGCTTGTTTCGCATCATGCTTGTAATTCTTGAACCAGTCCCGCCTGGCCCTTCCATTATCGCGTGCGAAAGTAGCCGGCATCAGCCGTGTTTGTTATTGGCTATCGTTATGTGGCGACGGAGAATTATCTTGAAACACCCGGGATACTGCAACGCAATAACGGGACGATCCCGGGCAGGACCAGACTAACGCTTACCACCACTCAGTACGGTCAGCGCCGGTTGGTTTTTCATGCTGACCACCGGTTTAGCTGCGTGGCCGTAAGCGGGCGCAAACAGGGTGTGCGGTATTCGCAAGCCGCTCAACAGATAGCTGCCTTGCGATTCCAGCTTCTCATCACTGAGTTGTCTGGCGAAGCATTCACCCACCAGGATAGGCTGGGCCAGTTCGGCCGTCATTTCCTGGATACGCAGGGTGATGCTGAGGGTGTCGCCCAGCATGGTGAGGCTGCGCCGGTGGGCGGGGCCGATGGATCCAATCAGGACCGGACCCTGTTCGATACCGATGCCAAGTGCCAGCGGTTCAAGGCCAGAGATAGCATGCTCGGGCAACAGGGTGTCATTCAGGTCTTTCTGCAATTCGCGCGCGGTGCACAGGGCTTTCCTGGCCTCAGCGCTGTCCGCGCCATCCCACATCGCCAACAGGCTATCACCCTTGAATTCCTGCACTCGACCCCCGTGTCGTTCGATGATGGCGGTGGCCCTGGTGTAGAAATAATGCAGCACCGCCGCGGTTTCTTCCGGTGGACGAGCTTCGCCGAAGGCCGAGAAGTTACGCAGGTCGGCATTCAGCAAGGTGACATTGCGGCGGTGAGCATTCACGTTGGCATTGGGCAATGCGTAGGCTATTTCCCGGGCAATATCGTCAGGGAGATAGCTGTTCAGATTGCCAAAGACCTGGGAGCGCTCCATGCGGACCCGTGCCATCTCAAGCAGCAGCAGTGAAGCCGCTGCAACGGTGCCAAACAGTGCGGAGCCGATCCAGCCGATCCATATATTGCTCGAACCCAGGATCAGACTATGCAGACCCAGCGCCAGGGCCGGCATGACCAAGGCCGCTACCGGCAATCCATAGGCCGCGACCCTGTCTCCCACTATGGCCAGCACCATGAGGGCAGCGGCAAAGACGGCACAGAGCAGCAGGGTAAAGAAAATGGCGCCGGCAGGCGTATAGGGCACATTCACATCCAGCAGGCTGGTGAGCAAACGCGCCTGTAACTCAACGCCCTGCACAGCGCCGCTGTAGGGAGTCGGTACGATATCACCCATGCCGAAGGCAGTGCCACCAATCAGTACCCAGGCATCTTCCAGCATGGCCGGATCATAGCGGCCAGCAATCACATCCGCTGCGGAGATGGCGGCGAACGCTTCCGGTGCTTTCTCGAAGGAGATGCGCATGCGGCCCTTTGCATCCAGCGGGATGTCCAGACCGGGATACGCACTGAGGGACATGACTGCCTGGGGTCCAAACAGGGAGTTGCCCGGGTTGATTTCTCCAGACCAACTCGCGCTGTTGGACAATTGCAGGAATGCCGCGATTGCCAGTGACGGGAAGGCTTGTCCGCCCTGACACACCAGCGCCGGACTATGGCGCACCGCGCCGTCCTTTTCGATTGGCGCGCCAATATGCCCCTTGGGAATAGCCGCAAAATTGGCCGCTGGCGCAACATAGGTGCTGGCGTTTGGAATCTGTACCGGTGTCGAACTCTCACAAGAGGCACCCGTGAACCCGTGTGTCATCACGCCTACGGGTGCAATCCCGGTGCCGCCGTTTAAATCGGGTATCTGGGCCAGCACCGCGCCGTTGGCGTTTTGCAGGCTGGCGATCAATGCCTCATCGCCGGGTCGGGATTCCGGCAGCACGATATCGAATAGCTGCAGCTGGGCACCAGCCTGATCGATGGCATCGACCAGCCGCGCCATGTCAACACGTTCCCATGGCCAGGGTCCGACTTCGGCGATACTGGCTTCATCGATGACGACCAGGGTAACCCGCTCCTCGGGAGTCTGGTCGGGACTCAGAGTCCATCCCAGGGCGCCAGCACGCTCCTCTACCGAAGTCAGCCCACTGCTGAACACGGTAAGCAGCAATCCGCTTAATGCGGCCGCGAGGCCCAGGGCAATGAATTTGGACATGAGGGGTGATTCCCTCAGCACGACTGAGAGAACACTTGTATTTTTCGACGGCGGCAGGTTAGTCACTTCTCACTATCCCACAAGGTCAGGCCAGATACGGTGCCTTCGTTGATCTGCTTCTCGAACAGATAGCCTGCCTCGGCACCATCATAGCTGACAGCACCACTGATGGTCTGCGTCTCATCGATCATACGGAAGAAGCCACCGTCGAAGAGACGGCCCGAGCCCGTAATATCAACCTGGCCCGTCAATTCGTGGTCGAGGTTGAGCTCGGTGGCAAACAGGCTCTGGTTGAAATCGATTTCGAGACTGCCCCCTTTGACCTGCATGGCGGCGATGCCAGTGTCCGAATTGAACACCGCCTGCGCGGTAGAGAGTTGGAACCCGATAATGCCCAGGTTGCTATCAAGACGCGCCGGGGTAGTGGGTGTCCGCAACAGCACATGATCCGAATTGCCTATCGTAGTCTCTCGCCCAACTCTCGCCACACCAAACGGCAGGCTAATGCGGTCGTTTTCCGGTGGGAGCGTGGCGAAGCTGTATCGACCCCACAGCAGCTGGCGGCTGCCGAGCTCGCGCGTAGTCAGCGCGGATTCTGGCGTGAAGTCGGAAATTGCTGATGTGTTTGAGGCCATCAGCACACTGGCTGCATCACTGGAGACCGCGGAAGTGGTAACACCTTCCAGCAGGACTTCATTCTGCCTCATGACATCCGATTCGTCTGATGTGCTCAGGGGTGCGACAGGATTGGTGCCTTCAGCGCTGGCAATTGCCAGCTGCATCTCGCCCTGCATGGCATCGCGATTGCCAAGATTGTTAACCGGCAATACCTGGGGCAAGGGACTACTGGCATCCAGGGCGAGCATCTGCAGGGACTGGTCATCCAGCTCCATGGCGTTAGCGACACAGGGGCCTAGCGCATCCTGGCTACACAACGCTGAGAAGGGAGCCAGAATGATGGCACCTTCATAGACTTTCGCCCGGGTGGTGGCATCGTCGGCACTCACTACAAAGTCCGTGCCGCGGACACCGATGGCCGCGATGGGGGTGTTCAGGCGGAAGCGCTCCCGCGCTGAACTGGCCGCATCACCCGATATGGCCCGGGTTACGCCTTCCCGAAGGCTGAACTTGACCGCCGAGTCCTGGGGTCGCTCTGCATCGTAGTCGTAGCGGACGATTTCAAGCACGCTATTGGGCCTTACACTCACCAATGCATCATCGAGGAAGTGAATATGGGCGTGGCCGTTACTTTCCGTGGTGATGCGATCCAGAACCCGGATCTCATCGCCTCTACGTAGCCGTTCCGATGAACCATCGGCGCGATGCACATAGGCGCGCCCCAGTACAATGCCGGTTTCACCCACCCGCTGCTGCGCTTGCACACGGGAGCCCTGATCTTGTGTGACTGCAGGCTCAAGGGCCAGAGCCGTCGAATTCGTGGTTAGCACAGCGATAGCCAGTGACAAGCCCACAAAATTCCTGATGAATTCTGTGCCTGCGTCAATTACTCTAGTCAGGAGTTGAACCTGGCTGTTGTTCATTGTGAATTCCACATAGTCAGTGAAGGGAGCCTGTGCTGCCCTGATGCCACGGAAGCGTCGATGAAGGATGCCAACTCGCTCCGATCTCTTAGTTATGGCCCAGTTTTCTATAAAAAACAATAACTAAAGCACAAATCGCATCAGCGGCAGAGGCAGCTTGATTGCTGCAGGCACCGTCCTGGACCCTCTTTGGGAGGGCTGCGCACAGCGCTTCCGTAGCTTAACGATCGCTAGCATATAGTGACCGGCGATCAATGCAGGTGATTTCAATCACACCAGACTCAAATTCCCGATTTTGCCGCGGTGCATCAAGCACTTATAATGCCGATCAGCCCTATGAGCCGACTTGTTTGGCGAATTCTGAACTCACCCGGCCAGCGACAACGCCAGGCAGTTAACTAATAGCACCGCACTCGTCCCAGGGGCCCAGGTCCAATACGCATGGTAGTAACCCCCGAGCTCCTCAGTGCATTTCCGATTCTGAAGCCGCTGCCCAGGCCAGCCCTGGAGCAGCTTGCAGAATACAGTACAGTGAAGAAGTTCGCCCGTCGGGGCATTGTACTGACGGCGGGCGAGCAAGAGGATTCCGTGTGTTTTCTCTTCGAAGGGCGGCTTCAGGGCGTCGATTTCACGATTGATGGGCGGGAAGTGGGCCTGTTTTTTGTCGAACCCGGCGACTTTTGCGGTGAACTGAGCCTATTCGATGATGGTCCGCAATCGGAGTTTGTCATTGCGCTTACCGCCGCCGTGGTCGTTTTTACGCCCAAGGAGGCCTTGCGCCAGATCATGGCGAAAAACCCCGGCATGCTCAGCATCCTGGGAAGCAAACTGGCGGCAAGAGTGCGGCAGATGACGTTTCAGCGCTCACTCCTTGGCTTGCCGAACATCGCCCAGCGGGTCTGTTGCCAGCTGTGGATGCTGGTACCGGAACGGGACAAGGCAGATGGCAAGAGTGAACAACAAGCAGCAAACTCGATGATTGCAAATCCGCCAACCCATATGGAGATCGCAATCATGCTCAATATAAGTCGGGAAACCGTCACCCGGGTGTTTCAGTCTTTACAGAACCGGCAGATAGTTAAACGGGACGGGCCAGCTAAATTGCTGATTTCAGACCTCAATCTGCTCAAACGCTATGCGGAGGGTTCTGAAGAACTGGGCTAGGGAATTCAGGTAATTTCCCGGAAAGACTTGAATTCACGCGCTTTAACCGCACCTATGGCCCACCGAGAGAAAAATAGCTGTCTGGTCAAGAACGCCATACCAGACTCAAAATCCAAACAAGAACACAGCAACCTGCAATGAGTAAAAATCAATCGGCTCAGTATATTGAGCTTCGAAATGCGCTGAAAGACTGCAAACAGTATTTCATCTATGCGGGGCTGTTCAGTGCGGCAGTCAATGTGCTGATGCTCACCCCGATTCTTTACATGATGGCGGTGTATGACCGGGTGGTGGCATCAGGCAGCCTATCAACGCTTGCCATGCTTACTCTCCTGATGGTGGGGCTGTTAATGGCTTCCGGAGGTTTCGAGTGGGTGCGCTCGCTGATTCTGGTTAGCGCCAGTAATCGCATTGAGACCAATCTGCGGAAGCGTGTCTCGGATGCCACGTTCCGCCGGGCCTTGCTGTCAGGTGGCATGGTCTCCAATGCGCAACCCATAGCCGATTTGACGGCCCTGCGGCAGTTCCTGACAGGCAATGGCCTGTTCGCCTTCTTCGACGCACCGTGGTTTCCAATCTATCTCTGGGTGATGTTCATGTTTCATCCCTGGTTCGGCATCATCGGCATAGTCAGCGGGTTGCTGATGGTCGCCATGGCCTTTGCACAGGAAGCTGCTACCAACAAGAAACTGCAGGATGCCAATAACGAGGCCAACACCGCATCGAGCCAGTTTCAGGGCGGCCTCAGAAATGCCGAAGTAGTGGAAGCCATGGGCATGGCTGATGCTATCCGCCGGCGCTATGAGGAAAGGGCGGACAACGTGCTAGGGCTGCAGGCCGATGCCAGTCAGAAAGCGGGCATGCTGGCCGCGGCAACCAAGTCACTGCGCATGATTCTGCAGTCGCTCGCCCTCGGTCTGGGTGCCTATCTGGCGCTTAATCAACAAATTTCCCCGGGCATGATGATTGCGGGATCGCTCTTGTTGGCGCGCGCCCTGGCACCCATCGACATGCTGGTCGGTACCTGGAAAGCTTTTTCATTGGCCCGGGTGCAATATCGCAGACTGGGAGAGATTCTGGAGGGCATACCGGCCCGAAGAGACACAATGAGCCTGCCCGTACCTGCTGGCGAACTCTCAGTTGAACAGGTTGCCGTTGTGCCACCAGGTTCCCAGAAAGTCGTTGTCCAAGGGGTCACGTTTAACTTATTAGCCGGAGAGGCTGTTGGCATCGTCGGACCCAGCGCATCCGGTAAATCCACCCTGGCCAGAGCCATTCTGGGAATCTGGCCCACCTATGCCGGCAAGGTCCGCCTCGATGGGGCCGACATCGCTGCCTGGGATCGTGCGGAACTGGGTCCACACATCGGTTACCTGCCACAGGATATCGAACTGTTTGATGGCACGATCGCCGATAATATTTGCCGCTTCGATACACCCGACTCGGAAAAAATCGTGCAGGCAGCGAAGCTGGCCGGTGTACACGACATGATCCTGCGTTTGCCTCAGGGTTATGACACGGTCATCGGTGGTGCCGGCGGCATGCTGTCAGGCGGTCAAAGACAGCGAATAGGGCTGGCCAGAGCCGTCTATGGCAACCCCAAGCTAATGGTCCTGGACGAACCGAATTCCAATCTGGATGACCAGGGCGAAAAAGAACTGGTAGAGGCCTTGCGTCGCATCAAGGCACAGGGTTGCACCATCGTTGTCATCACTCATCGCACCATGGTGCTGCAGTGTGTGGATAAAATTCTGGTGATGAAGGGTGGCGCTGCCGTCAGCTTCGGAGACAAGGACAAGGTTCTGGCCAGCCTCGTGGCACCCGCAGCCGTACCCAAGTCTGCTGCCAGCTAACTCAAGGAATTTACAAGGCGCAAAGCCCATGAAGATTATTGCCAACCCAAGTCCCGCAACCGCGCCCGACAAGATGGACGCGATTACCAGCATGGAGACACCCAAGCGTGCTGGTCTCTTGTTATTCGCCCTCGTGTTCGGCGTGTTTGGCCTGTGGGCGAGTATTGCACCGCTGGATGGCGCAGCCTTTGCGCCAGGGCAAGTAACCGTGCGCTCTTATAAGAAGATCGTGCAACACCTGGAGGGCGGCATCGTTGCCCAGATTCAGGTCCGCAATGGTGATGTCGTTAATCGGGGTGATACCTTGCTGATTCTGGACGATACCCAGGCTCGCGCGGATCTTGAAACGGCGAATGCTCGCTATATTGGCCTCAAGGTACGCGAAGCCAGACTTATCGCAGAGCGTGATCAGTTTGATGAAGTACGCTTTCCCGTAGAGCTGTCACGCACCGACTCCCGCGTGGCGGAGGAAATGGATGCCCAGGTTTCGATCTTCCAGGCGCGCAAGGCGGCTAACGAGGGCAGCATAGAAATTCTGGAACAGCGAATCGAGCAGTTGCAGAGCCAGCTCGAAGGCATGCGCGCCGTGCGGGAAGCAAAATTGTTGCTCGCTAACTCGTTTGAAGAAGAACTGGCGGACACACGCACCCTACTCGAGCAAGGGTTCTCTGATATCAATCGCCTCAGAACCGCTGAGCGCAGCTATGCGTCTTACTCCGGTGAAGCGGCTGAACTCGCAGCCAATATTTCAGCTACCGAAGTGCGCATCGGTGAGGCACGGCTGGAGATCATTCAGCAACGCAGCGAATTTCGCAACACGGTTGTCAGTGAACTGGGCGATACCCAGACCGCTTTGAAAGATGTGGCAGAGCGGATTACCGCGCTGGAAGACGTGGTGCGTCGCACACGCGTTGTGTCACCTGAGTCTGGCATCGTGAACGGTATGCAGGTGCATACAGAGGGTGGCGTGATCGGCCCCGGTTCACCCATTGCCGAGATAGTCCCAGAGAGTGATGAGCTGATCATCGAAGCCAGCGTTTCCCCCATGGACATCGATCGAGTTTCCATAGGCCAGGAAGCGCGCATTCGCTTTTCTACGTTCGGCAGCAGGGCACCAACGATATTCGGCAGCCTGTTGAGTCTTTCTGCAGATGCCCTGAATGACGAGCGCACCGGCGGCTCGTTCTACCTGGCCAGAATACAGGTTAATCCTGACAGCATGGAGGAGTTGGGTGACCTGGCACTGATGCCGGGCATGCCCGCTGAGGTCTATATCAATACCGGATCTCGAACCTTTATGCAGTATCTGTTCAAGCCCCTGTCGAACGCAGCGGCCCGCAGCTTCAACGAAGACTGATCATGAGCTCATCCAGACTACTGCCTAAATTGGCGCTGGGCCTGATGTGCCTTGCCCCATTCACCTTACCTGCCGCAGAGCCAGCTACTGGCCCCAGTGCGTTGGTGGTGGGTGAAACACTGGAAGATTTCTTTACGGCGGCCATCGATTTCAGCCCGCGGCTGCGAATTGCCGAAGAAAGCATGAATATTGGCGGAGCCAGGGAACGGCAGGCGCGTGGGCAGCTATTACCCCAGGTGAATGCCAATGCCAGCCTCTCTGACAATCGCCGTTATGCACCGCAGTTTGGTGTACAGCGACTCAGTGAATTCGATGGCGAACGCTATTCGGTATCCCTTACCCAGGCTCTCTTCAACTGGCAGGCATGGTCGGCGAAAAAGCGTGCTTCCCATATTGAGAATCAGCTGGAAGCAGAATTTTACTACGAGCTCGCCTTCCTGCTCTCCGATGTTGCCTCCCGGTACCTGGACGTCTTGCAGGCGCAAGATGCATTAACATCAATCGCTTCCGAACTGGATGCCGTTGCTAATCAGCTCGCACAGATCCAGAGTCTGTTCCAGGTGCAACAGGCCCAAATCACTGACCTGCGCCAGGCTGAAGCCAGCCTCGCAGCAGTAGAAGCCAATCAACTTCGCCTTCAGGCCGAGCTGGCCATCGCCGAAGAATACCTACGCGCGATTACGGGCATTGAAGTTGGGGAACTGTTTGTACTCGACCCGGAAATAAGCCTGCCGGAGGCGGAGAACAGCATCCAGTATTGGGTACAAACCGCCAGGGAAAACAACCAGCAGATTGAAGCCAGGCGTTATGCGCTGGAAGCCGCCGAGGAATACATCGCCGAGAATAAAGGTGCCAGCATGCCGCGCGTCACCTTTATCGCTCAACGCCAGAATTCCAACCTTGGTTTCGATAACGCGTTTATCGACGATACGGAAACAACCTATGTCGGTGTGGACGTGTCGATTCCCCTGTACGCTGGCGGCACCAACAGCGCGCGAGTTAGTGAAGCGCGCAGTCAACAGAGCATCGCGGAGAGTGAACTCCGACAGGTTGAACTTGAGGCCAGTGCTCTGGTGAGATCGGCCTACTTGCAGGTTCAATCCAGCGCACTTCTGACGGAAGCGGCTGAACGGCTGGTTGAATCAACGCGCGTGTCCGCGGAGGCCATGCAAAGAGGTTTTGAACTTGGCACGGTGACCAACGTGGATGTACTCAATGCACTGAGAGATCAATACCAGGCGGAGCGTGAACTACAGACTGCGCGCTATGAGCACATTAAATACCTGCTGCAGCTCAAGAGAGAGGCAGGTGTACTCAGCGCGGATGACATTCTGGAAGTTGGCGGCTGGTTGATACAGCCAACAGTTCAGTAGAAATCAGAATTCTGCCCTACTGATACAAGTCGATTATCTTGTGCGTCACTTCACGAAGCGATAACGCAAGATCAGCTTCATTGAAGAGGTAAAACCCTTCAGCAAATTTCACCGCAGGCGGCAACGAGAACGTGCGCCCCTTATCCAGCGCCAGGACCAGTTCCTGGTAATTATTCTCACTGTTTTGACTGGCATAGATCGCCATCACTTCTTCTTTCTGGTCTTTCTGGGCAGTGACATCAAGTAGCAGATTGACAGGATTCTGAACGCCGATCTCGTAGGCGATCGCCTGTGGACGCTCTCCAGCCTGATAGAGCCTCTGCAAGGCGCTCCAGACGGCGAACGCCGCTGCACGGTGATCCGGGTGTAGCTCCAATGGGCCGGGAAAGAATACGGTGGCTGGCCCAATTTCCTTGATGGCGGCGGCGATGCGCACATCGAGGCCCTCGCTGTGCTCCAGTCCCCGGTCAGCCTCCGGCCAACATTGCAGGCTGGCGATGCCCATGAGCCTGGCCGCTTCACCTACTTCACGCTGGCGTATCTCTACCAGGTTCTCCTTATCACCACCGAGGGCGCCGTCGGTAAGCACAATGAGGTGGGTTTCCACACCTTCGGCCCTGGCTCGCAGCAGGCTACCCCCCATACCATAGGTTTCGTCATCGGCATGGGGCGCGAATACCAGCCACGGGCCTGTCGGCAAAGGAGACACTTCGAAAGGAATGAGTACGGGTTCGGGATTAAGCACGGTGGAGTCGATACTAATGGGTAGTACGCCTGGTTGTTTGAGTGCGTTTGATGGTGAGGCCCAAGTATATAGAAGTTTGGCCTTTGACGGTTGATTCGTGGTTAAATTCGCAATCCAGCGATGCTGCAAGAAAACTCCGATTCCAAGCTTATTCACTGAGTCCGCTTACGAGCAGGCGACACGATTCTGGTAATGACTTTTACTCTACTTCGGCAATGGTTGCTGACCCCGGCCACCCATTACCGGCTTTTTCATAATTTCGCCCGCCAGGATTTCTTTGCCCAGTTCACGGCGTCGATCGGTGGCTTCCTCTGGCTGTTCCTGACCCCGATTGTCCACATCATCATCTACTCCTTCGTATTCAGCTACATCTTCCAGGTGCGCGCACCGGAAGAATTCGGCGAGACCCGCTTCGTAATCTTTATGATGATTGGCTATCTGCCCTGGTTCGCCTTCAGCGAGGCCATGGGCAAGTCCACCGGATTGTTGCTGGAGAAGGCGCCCCTGATAACGAAGGTCATGTTCCCGGTGCAGATTCTGCCAGTGGTCGGCACACTGGTACCCTATATTACACACGGTATCGGTTTTATCCTGTTGCTTGTGTACCTGGCGCTACAGGGGCTGTTTTCTCCAGGCTGGTTATTGCTGCCGGTCGTCTTCCTCTTTCAGTTCCTGTTTACCATGGGCATCGTTGCCGTGCTGTCTGCGCTCTGTGTGTTTCTCAGGGACCTGCAGCAACTGGTGTCGCTGGCTGTCACTATCTGGTTCTTCCTGACACCCATCATCTACCCGATCTCCATGGTGCAGGATGAAGCGATACGCGACCTGTTCCTGCTCAATCCCATGCACAGCTTCATCAATCTGTATCGTGAGATCATTCTGCTGGGTGATTTCTCCATGGTCCATTTTGAAATCATCATCCCGGTTTCCCTGCTGACTTATTTCGCAGGTGGCTGGTTGTTCATGCGTATCAAGCATGCGTTTGGCGACGTGTTATAGGGCAGTTTCAAAACATGGCGCGAATTACCGTTAACAACCTGCACAAGGAATTCAGAATCTATGAGCGTCCCCAGGATCGCCTGTGGGAGATTCTACAGCGGCGGCCGCGGCACACGCTCTACCACGTGCTGGACGATATCTCTTTCGCCGTACCTGATGG
Source organism: Pseudomonadota bacterium (assembly GCA_027621405.1). GTDB lineage: Bacteria > Pseudomonadota > Gammaproteobacteria > Pseudomonadales > Pseudohongiellaceae > UBA9145. Next base: position 14,613 of record JAQCBT010000010.1, read on the forward strand.
CAAGAGCCTGGGTATCATCGGCGTTAACGGGGCAGGCAAGTCTACGCTCCTGAAGTTATTGGTAGGCACCCTGCAACCCACCCGCGGTGAGATAGCGATTGAGGGACAGGTTGCCGCCTTGCTTGAGCTAGGCGCTGGATTTCATCCGGAATTCACCGGTCGCCGCAATATCTATCTCAATGCCTCGCTGCTGGGTGTGCCCGACGACAATATTGCCGAACTCGAAAGAGACATCATCGAGTTCTCCGAGCTGGACTATTTCATCGATCGCCCGGTCAAGACCTATTCCTCGGGCATGTATGTGAGGCTGGCCTTTTCCATCGCCACCATGGTGCGCCCCGATATCCTGGTTATCGATGAAGCCCTGTCGGTTGGCGACATGGCATTTCAGCGCAAATGCGTGGAACGCATGAACCAGTTTCGTGCCGACCAGAAGACCATGGTGTTCTGCAGCCACTCCATGTTTCACGTACAGGAATTGTGCGATACCGCGATCTGGATAGACCAGGGCAAGATACGTGAGATGGGCGATAGCGAGCGGGTGGTGGGACATTATGAAGACTACTGCAATAGCAAGAAAAGCTATAACAGTATTCGCGAGGACCTGCCCAGGGAACTGGAGTCCAAGGCAACTACTGATGAGTCAGATGCAGCAGAAGATGCTTCGGTTCAGGACTGCCGTATCAACAACCTCAGGGTCAAGGACAGCAACGGCAATGTGATCGAAGAGCTCGAACCGCTGGGCACGGTAGTGCTGGAGATGGAGGTTGAGGTACTCAAGGACGGCATAGAGGGCAACTTTGGCTTCGCCTTCATGAAATCATCCGAGGAACCTCATGCGTCCTTCCTCACCACTGAAGTAGACGATGTGGAAAAGGGGCCTTTCCATAAAGGCGACCGCTTTACCGTGTCGCTCACCGTTGAGCACTTCGCGATGCGCGTAGGAGAGTACTATGTGCTGGGCGGTCTTGCGGACAAGAGCGGCCTGCTCTGGTATGAGACCAAGTTCAGCAAACTACTCCGCATCAAGGCTACCAAGGGTGTTGGGCCCATCACCATGGTATCGGGTTGGTCGGTAAATCGATTGTAGGTAGATCAGGAAGCCTCTGAACACTTGCGTGGTTTTGATGGCGTTGTAAGTAGTGCCCTCGAGCGCTGCTGCGGGACGGCAGGGTTACCGCCCCATCGGCCAGGCGCCCAGTGAGCCTCTGACCAACTATGTATCATCTCTGGCTTTCAGTCGCGCCTCCCTGCTACGTTGCCGAGTAAATAGGGACAGATTTATTTTTTAAAAAAAAAATAAATCTGTCCCTATTTACTAGTTCGGGAAGAGATAGTCTTCCGGGTGCACGCGTGCCGGGGCTGTATCCGGCAGCACGCCATAGGGGTCGATCTTGTACACTCGTGGCAGGTTGCTGTAACTGCGCACTTCCACAATTTCCATGTAGGCCTGGGTGACAGGATCGGGATTCACAAACTCCTGGGTTTGCTCCAGCCTCGCGTATGTCTCCGGATCCAGCTCCGACCTGGGATACACATATATCGAATAGACCTGCGAGGTATTGTTGCCAATCCAGGCCGAAACCTCCTGCAGGTTTTCGAAGGGAATGATCTCGGCGATCTCGGTGCGATTGCTGATGTCTTCAATCTCCCTGAAGGCGATGATGTTTTCGATCAGTTCTTCATTCATGCCCGGCAATAATGCCATGGCTTCGCGAGTCGCCAGATTCAGATTGATGGTGCGGTCGTTACCATAGACGGTGAAGGCGGCCTCCAGATTGACGCCTTCGAACAGTTCGGCAAAGCCCTTGATATGCAGTATTTCATCGACAGTATCCAGGTCGGCGTTGTTCCTTGGGGAATAAGGAGGTTCCAGGGACTGATAGTATTCCTCTTCGGCGCCGCCTAATCCTTCCAGGTCGTTGAGGTCAGTCCAGTCTGTCCATGCTGAAATCAATTCCTGCACCTGTTCCGGATCCGCTTCCTCGATACCACCGAGACGCTCTTCAATCAGCATCTGCATGTTGCGGCGTGGAATACGATTGAGGTTGATCTTGCCTGAGTGGTCGTAGATACGCACGACGACATCGTCAGGAATCGGATAATACAAATCCAGAACCTGGCCATTGAACCGATAGAACGGATTGCGCTCTTCACCTTCCTCGGTCAACTCGGGCTGAAAATCCACCGGTTGTGACATCAGGCTCAGCATGATTTCCATTTCGGCCTGGCTTAGCGCACCCATCAATGATCCCCAGCTTGCACTGGCTTCCTGGTTGTGAAGTACCGTCTGTGCAGACAGCCTGACCTTGCCTGCCATCGCGGTCACCAGCACGGTCAGTAACACCGAGGTCCACAGCACAATAATCAACACGGACCCTTTCTGTCTGCAGGATGTCAATTGCTTCATATATCCCCCTGCACTTCCAGGTTAGGGCGAATGCTGCGATGAATGTTGTTGCGAACCCGGGCGAGAACTTCCAGGCTGGACTCCGCGTCCTCGAAGGCGGTGAAGCGGACATACACGGCCATGGGTAGGCTGAGGGATTCTGCACCGTCCCAGCTCTCAGCCCATTGCAGGGCCTCATCCAGTTCCTGGTACAGGTAGCTGAATTCCACGGCATAGCCGGGCAGGATAAGGCTGGCTTTCGAGTCTTCGAGTCTTTGCGCCGGATTATCACTGTAGGCTGGAGCAAGGCTGAGGTAGACGCCTTCGTCTTCCACGGAGAATAATTCCCAGGCTGTGAGACCCGGAGTTCGTTGTGGAGAAACCGTGGAGACCCAACTCAGGTAGTCGTCTTCTCCAACGAAGAAAATTTGCCGGGACAGGGTTTCCCTGTTCGTAAAACTGTGGGGAAAAGCGCCATGTAAAGCGCGGTCGATTTGCAGGAGTGCCAGAGCCTCATCCAGATCCTTATCCAGCACATCGGAGTTGCGATTCCAGTCCTCGGCGACGATGAATATACCCGTACTGAGCAAGCCCAGCAGCATCGCTGTCAGCGCCAGGGACAGCATGACTTCGAACAGGGTGAATCCCCGCTGAATAGTCCTCATGCAGCTCATCGGGGAAGCTCCAGGCGGATCCAGCGAGTACCGCTGACATATTCATCCCTGTCTTCACTGACGACTTCGAAGGATTGCAGTGTGTATACCGACGGCTGGGTCTTGCGTTCGGGCGTTTCCAGCTCGTCCCCCACACGGATGTCATAGGTTTCCGCCACGAGGATGGGTTCTACTGCATGGAATTCATTCTGCAGCAGGGCAAAGTTAGTGGCTGCCCGCAATTCGGTGGCTCGCTGCAGGCTGGATTCGGAGCGCCAGGACAGTTGCTTGCTGCCGCCTACCAGTGAGAACAGCCCGCCTAATACGAAACCGGTGATCGCCAGTGCCACGATCACTTCCAGCAACGTAAAACCTTTGATTTTCGCAGGGACTGAACAGGAATACATGATGCTATTCCTCATCCAACTGCGGCTGGCTGACCCGGCCAGTGAAAGGATCGATCAACAGGTGGGCTTCCTGCTCACCCTGGCTCAGGTGCAGGGTGCCACCGGTACTTCCACCTTCAGGATAGAAAGTGATTTCCAGGCACTCATCGACATTGGTCTCAATGTGAGCGCTATCTTCAAAGCCGAGGGTAATCTCTTCGCTTTCCCAACTACCAACCAGTGTAGGCGAACCAAGGTCTTCGCAACTTTCACTATTATCTGTGATGATGAAGCGGATGCTGCTGGGTTGACCGCGAACCACGGCGTCGCGCCGGGCATGATTGAGGAGGGTATGGGCCTGGCGCACCTGGACTGCGAAGCTGCGGGAATCCAGGTTACCCACATTGGGGACGACCAGAATGCTGGCCATGCCGATAATGGTTAGTACCAGCAAGAGTTCCAACAGGGTAAAGCCACTGTTGGTGTTGCGCTTGCGCGCAAGAATGCTACTGCAGCGAGATATCGGCGTCATCGCCTTCGCCGCCCCGTTCACCGTCCGGGCCGTAGGAGATCAGCGTAAAACTGCGACCATCGGAGTCATAGACATAGTCATTGCCCCAGGGGTCCTGCGGCAGGTCTCGTCGCAGGTAGGGGCCATTCCAGGCAGCCCGGTCCGAATCATTTTCTATCAATCCGTCCAGAGAGTCTGGATATTGCCCCACGTCGAGGCGGTAGGCATCCAGGGCTGTTTCCAGTGAGGAGATCTGGGTCAGCGCTGCATCCCGTTGCGCACCAGATTGCTGCCGGAAAATATTGGGCGCAACCATAACCGCCAGCATGCCGATGATCGCCATGACTACCAGTATCTCGATCAGGGTAAACCCGGATTGGAATCGTTTCTGAGCTCGCATAGTTGCCGACTGGGTAGTGTTCAACATTGGTGAATCCTGATTGTTAAATCGCTTTTGCATGCTTATTGAATATTGAGATCTTCGAATAACTCTGAGGCGAGTTCGAAGCGATCGAGAATATCGGAGTATTGTACACTCGCCTGCTCATTGAGATTGATTATTTCCGGACGCAAGACAATGAACAGTTCTCGTCGCTCCTGGTTCTCTTGTCGATAGGAAAACAGGTTGCCGAGCACCGGGACACGATTGAGGCCTGGCACACCGGTATTCAGGGACTCGATATCGTTTTGGATCAAGCCACCCAACACCACGTTCTCGCCATTCCTGACCACCACAGTGGTACTGATCTCCTGGTTATTGAAGACAGGGTTATTGTTGACCCCTGAGGAACCGGTGTCCACGGAAGACAGGACCTGGCGAATAATCAGGTTAACCACACCGTCGGAGTTTATCTGCGGCGTGATGTAGAGCTCGATGCCGGTTGGGCGATACTGGATGTTGGTAGTCGCGATACCCCCGGTGCTGATGGATTGGCCTGCTTCCACAGGCACATCCGCCCCAATCTGAATCTCGCCTTCCTGGTTGTTGCTCACTGTCAGTGACGGTCGAGCAAGCAATCGCACGTCGTTGTTGGCCGCGATGGCTTCCAGGGTGGCTTCTACCCTGGCGGCACCATCGAGGAATCCCTTGGAAAACATCAAGCCACCGAGGCTGGGTGTGAAGTTGGTCGTCGTTGTTGTGGAGATAGGATCGAGGGTTGCATTGTCTGCTATGCGGCTCCAGTCCACACCGAAGCGAGTATTATCGTTCAGGGTTATCTGCGCGATTACCGCGTTCACCATGACCTGTAACGGTACGGCATCCAGCTGACTGATGGTCGTTAGCAGTTGCCGATAGTCGCGCGCGGTGCTGCGAATCAGCAGGCTGTTGGTTGCTTCATCGGCCACGATTTTAACCGAGAGATTTGCAGAGACCGCGGCCCCTGACGTTCCACTACTTCCGACCACAGTCGCAGTAGCTCCATCCTGGAGTTCTATCGCCCGAACTTCCAGATCACCGTCTTGACCACCTTCGGGAAACAGTACCGGGCGATTCAACGCGGAGTCGCTCTGGTTTCGTGCCTGGTTGAATACAGGTTCATCGTCGTCTTCAAATACTTGCGAGAGTGTATCGGCCAGCTCCTGGGCTACCAGGTTCTTAACCCGATAGGTGAATAATTGCTCCACCTGTTCCTGACTGTCCGCATCGAGGATCTGCACCCAGCGTCCGATTTCCTCGAAACCACGAGCGGCCGGCGCGGTTACCAACAAGGCATTGATGCGTTCGATGCCTTTAACCTGATAGGCGGGATTGGGTCCTTCAATCATTTGCAGGATCTCTTCCAGCTCTGTCGCTACTTCCGTGGCGTTGGCGTTGCCTAGTTGGTACAGGCGCATACCCTGATTGCTGAAAGGGTCGGCGTCGATAAGCATTAGCAGCTGATTTACGCGCTCCAGCTCGAACTCGGAACCGGTGATGAGGAGGAGGTTGCTGTTACCAAGCTGGCTGACGGCGCCATTGGGCTCCAGCAGGGGTGTAATGGCCTGTATTACCGAATCGGTAGAGACGTAGACCAGAGGAGTTACTTGCATTACCCGGGCTGCGGTGCCGTCTCCCAGGGTCTCCGGGGTTGCGATCTCTGCCGTGAGATTGCTGCTCACCCGGCGCGCGTTATAAACATCGCCTGCCCGCTCCAGAATCACGCCGGCATCACGGGTCAGGAGCCTGATCAGGGGCCAGATATCATCCCGTTGCAGCGGGCGGTTTGGAGAAGTTCGTATGGAAACCTGGGCATCGATGGTCGGGTCGATTACCAGTGTAATGTCCAGGGCATTGGCCAACTCCTCGAGTATCAGGCGCAGCTCAGCCTGCTCATAGTTGAGTTCCACAACATCTTCGCCTACGACAGACTCCGGGGTGGGCACCTGTTCACGGAATCCATTGAAGCTGACCCGTTGACCATCACGGTTGATGGCATCGATCAATGCCCGCTGTTCCGCTGTATTGGTACCGGCCAGCACGGGAATTGATGTCTCATCCTGGCTAGACACGGCTGTTGTGGCTGTCGGTCGTACTGTATTGGTGCTGGATTGCTGGGAGGAGGCCTGTCCACCAGATTGCAAAGTCGAGCAAGCTGACAGGGCAGCAATCAGCAAACCCAGAACCGCAGGTTTTCCGAACGATATACCCGGATTGCTGCTGTTACTCTTTGCAGAGAGACAGCTCTTACTAGTTTGTGAAATCTTCACCTTCTTCTCCAGAATCTAGAATTCGACCGAGTTCATACTGAACACGGCCGAAAGCATGGTAATCGTGATGCCACCGACGGCGATGGCCAGAAAAATAATCAGTGCGGGTTGCAACGCCGACACCAAGGCTGCCATTTGATTTCTTACATAGGTGTCGAACGTCACCGCGGACTTCAACAAGATGGATGATGTGCGACCAGATTCCTCACCAACCGCGACCAATTGATGGAGCAGGGTCGGGAAATGCTGAGTCTTCTCCAATGAGACACCAAGGCCGGCGCCACCGCGGACATCTTCCTCGACTTTCTGCAGTTGTTCGTTCAGGACTGCATTTGAGACTACCTCTCGGGACACTCGCAATGCCCTGATAAGTGGGATACCTGCCCCTAATAAGGCGCCAAGGGTGCGGGCGAATACTGCGCACTCACGATAGAGAATCAGGGTGCCGAGCAAGGGCAATGACAACAGGAACCCGTGTTTTTGTAGTTTCGTCTTAGGGTCCTGGTCGAGTCGGCGCCAGGCGACCACCATTAATACGATGGCGACGATGAACAAATATCCATAGCTCTGCAGAAACTCGCTGAGCGAGAGCAGGAATGCCGCCGATGCAGGGATCTCAGTGCCGGCGTCTTCGAACATGGCAGCGAACTGCGGAACAACGAAGATAAGCAACAGGAATACAGAAATAATGCCAGTAATCAGTAATACGGTCGGATAGATCATGGCAGAGATTACTGCCTGACGGGTCCGGGCGCTGGTATCGAGGAATTCCGCCAGGTCAGGCAGTAGGTCGTGCAGAATGCCGCCTTCTTCCCCTGCACGTACTATATTCACGTACATCTTGCTGAAAACTTGTGGGTGAGACTCCATGGCCTCCGCCAGGCTCTTGCCTTCTTTCACATCGCGCAGGAGTTGCTTCACCAGCTCACGCATTGCCTGCGACTCGGTGATTCCGTCCAGCAGTCGCAGCGCCTTGTCGATCGGTACCCTGGCTTCCACCAGGGTGGTGAGACCATTGGTGAAATCCAGCAGATCTGTGTGGGAAATCTTGCTGGTGCGCAAACGCTCGGATCCCGCCTTGCCGACTGTAATCTTTACCGGTGTGAGGTTGCGCCCTTGCAGTAAACGCACCACCTCCCGCTCCGAGTCGGCGCTGAGCTGCCCGACCTGCACCTTGCCCTCGGCATCGAATGCCTGGTATTTGAAATAGGATGCGCTCATAGGGCTCTCGTTACCCGCACCACTTCTTCCGGGGTGGTGAGTCCGGACTTGAGCTTTTCCAGCGCATCTTCGCGGAGCGTGCGCATGCCTTCGCGAATGGCTTCTTCGCGAATTGTGTTAGCGTCAGCGCCAGCGGCGATATGGTGGCGAATTGCATCGGTCATCATCAGGAGCTCATACAGGCCCACTCGCCCTCGGTAGCCGGTCATGCCACAGGCATCACAGCCCCTGCCGCGTTGGATTTCGGAGCACTCTGAGGCATCGAGCTGCAGCACGTTGAGTTCATCCTCGGTGATGGGCACGGTTTCAGCGCATTCCTTGCACACCCGGCGCACCAGACGTTGCGCCTGGATAGCCAACAAACTTGAGCTGATCAGGTAGCCTTCCACACCCATGTCCTGCAGGCGCGTGACCGCACCGGCAGCGTCATTGGTGTGCAGGGTAGAAAAGACCAGGTGTCCTGTAAGCGCCGACTCAATGGCAATCTCCGCCGTCTCATGGTCACGGATCTCGCCCACCATCAGGACATCCGGGTCCTGTCTCACAATAGACCTCAGTCCTGCTGCGAAGGACAGGCCTATGCTGGCATTGGCCTGGATCTGGGTGATGCCATCGAGCTGATACTCGACGGGATCTTCCACAGTAATGATCTTTTGCGTGGCGTTGTTGATCTTTTCCAGGGTGGCATACAACGTGGTGGTTTTGCCTGAGCCGGTTGGTCCGGTGATCAGGACCATTCCATGAGGCTGATTGATTACCGATTTATAGCCTTTTAGAACCTGCTCCGGGATACCCAGCTCCTGCAACTCGACGGCAGTATCACTGCGGTCCAGTATGCGAAGCACAACGGATTCGCCGTGCACACCCGGCAGGGTGGAGACTCGCATGTCCAGTTGATTGCTACCCAGCTGATAGTCGATGCGCCCGTCCTGGGGCAGGCGCTTCTCACCGATGTCGAGGCGTGCCATCAGTTTCAAGCGAGACGCCACAGCCGTGTGGATCTTAATCGGCAGGCGCTCGATGCGCGTCATGATGCCATCAACGCGGCAGCGCACGTCCAGATAGTTCTCATTGGGTTCGAAGTGAATGTCGCTGGCGTTGAGATCGAGTGCACGGGCGAACAGGTGATTAACGAGGCGAATGATTGGTGCATCGGAGGCCAGGTCCAGTAATGCCTCATCGTCCTCAAATCCCGACACAAAGACATCGTCATCCGAGCCTTCTATCTGCGGCGATAGCTCTGCCCGCCAGTGCTTCAGCATACGACGTACTTCTTCATCGCTGCTGAGCTTGAATTGCACGGCATTGCCAACGATAAATCGAATCTTGGCACGCAGCTCTATCGAGGGCGCGCGATTGCAGAGCAATATGGAAGATGATGCGAAATCCTGAGCAGGGGCAATACCTTCTGGCTCGAGCAGCTGACTGAACACAGGCAGGCTCATCGCCTGTTCATGAAAGCTTTCGGTGCCCACGTCGTCGATGGCTGCATTGTTAGTCATCTCGGAGATCGCCATGGACTATACCTCAGTGCTCGCGCTGGTCGCCGGGTCACGAGCAAAACCTACAACCGTAATGGAGCCGCTGTATTGATTACGGCTGCGGTTCAAAGAAAAATCCTTAACCCTCAACAAGGGCGAAGAGTTTTCCAGGCGCTGCAGGAATCTGATAGTGTCTGCTGCGTCAGTGGTACGGAATGACATCTCCTGGCTAATCAATAGCCAGTCGCCCGATTCCAGACGTTCCGCCAGTCGTGTGGAGTTAACCGACAGACCACTCTCCCTGGCATGCTGGGTCAGGTCTCTCTGAATATTGGCTTCGATGAGGGGAATTGTGTTGCCGCTAAAAATCTGTGCCTCAACTTCTGCTGCCTGAACCTGGGCATCAATTCGCCGCTCGCGCCACTCCGGTGAATTCTCTATCAGTCGCTCCTCCCGGGTTATCGCCAGCAACACGTCTTCAATTTCCGCTGCACGTCGCTCATAGACTGACTGCACAGCGGGACCCACCTGGGTAATCAGGAATACGACCGCTACTACAGCGGCCATTACCAGAATGTTCTTTTCACGCTTGCTTACGGGCATTGAACAGCTTCCTGCTTCCTATGTCTGGTCCGGGAAATAGCGCACCAAATAGCCTTCGAAATTGACTGAGGCGAGGCGCAGGTCGATGTAGTAACGGGTATTGTTGGTCGCTCGAGAGAACACGACTTCGGTAAACATGGGATCCTGCTCGAGACGCTGCAATATCGCTTGTGGGTCGGAGCTTGTTCCCTGAATTCGAATTAGTCCATCGGAGAGTTCGAGCGAGCTCAGGCGCTCTGCTGCCAGTACTTCCTGCAATTGATAAAGGGCTTCCCGCACATGTTGATCAGGGAAATCATTGAAAATTCCCCATTGGTTTTCAAAATCCACCACCACTGCCTGATCTGCTCGCGCTTCGGCCGACATCTCCCTCGTCGATTCCAGGCGTGAACTCGCCATGGCAAGTTCAAAGCTCTGGGCAATGAAGGGAATCGATGCCAGCATCAGTAGGCCTGCAACTGCGGCAGCTGCCAATAGTGCCTGCCGTCCCTTCTCGGCTTTCTTGCGAGCTGCAAGCGCCCCGGCAGGAAAGAAACAATATGATTTTTTTGCTTCAGAATTCAACTTTGACAAGTAATCGTCAGCATCAGCCACATTGACTTCGGCAGGACTAGAATTCGACATGTTTGCCAGTTCTGCCTGCCACTGCTCACTGAATTCGTCTTGCTGCAGATCCTGTTCGTTAATCTGCAGCCAACTTTCAAGATAACCATCCATGATAGAGACTGCGGTCAGAATATCACCATCCTTTTCTATAACAGTCGTTACTGGTTCATTGGAGAGAAGCTGGAGAAGCCGCGGTCTTACGACTGCGAGCAGTAGGTTTTGCTCTGCGAAGGCGTTGAACAGGGAGTCCAGTCGCGCCTGGGAAACCCATATAGCAGAAACGGGTTCCTGCTGTATCGCTGGATTGGACTCTACGGCTAACGCCAGCTTCTCGTTGCAAGCGGGCAGCAATGTTTCCTTCTGTAGCCGTAGTGCTGATACCAGATTGTCGCCGATGAGTCCGGGCATGGTGCTGCTTGTTGCCACAAATTCAGAAGGTGGCAGGAGCAACAGGATAGACCGGTCTTTGCTTTCCGATGGATTTCGTGCAAGCAGCGCAGCTGCCTTTATGGCCAGGTCTTCGGCCTTCAGGGCGGTACCGGTTTCCAATTGAGTGCGGGAACCACTCTGGGCATGGATCAAGGTCGAACCAAGTACCAGCAAGGTATCGCTACAGGCCTTAACCAGCTCACCACGGGCATCACCGAATAAGCGGCTCCGCCACTGTGGAGTGACCAGTTGCTGCAGTTGTTGTTGCCAGGCGCTCATTACATAAATCTCTAGCGTTATACGTCGCTCGTTCGTCGATTCTTCCGCGGCTACTCGCTACTGGGCCAAGCCCAGGTAACGAGGAAAATGGAACCTGCCACCGTGCTTCTCACAGCGGCCCGATTCTCTCTGCAACCAAGCTAAGCCCTTGAAAGATTTGTTAATTCTGAGTTTGTATGACTGCTGCCGAAGGAAAATAGTTTTAGCTGCCCGAAATCAGGCCAAAACCAGGGTAGGGAATTAAGGTATTGGAGGGGGGAGCCTGGGGTGCTGCTTCTGACTGCGGACTCGAGAAGCTCGAGTGGTTTCGAGTACCCACGGGGATGGGAAAAACCCTGGCTACAACGAAAAAGCCCCGGCGATGCCAGGGCTTTCTATTCTTCGACGCTTGCCTGAGGCAGACCTATTCGCCCGCGTTGGCCAGTGTTGCACGCTCTTTTTCTATAAGAAAATCAACAACATTGAGCATCTCTTGCTGCGTTGGAACGTTCTCACCGGTAGTAATCAGGTACTTGCCGTTAACGATCATGTTCGGGGTGCTGCGGATCTGGTAGTCCTGCATACGCTTCTCGGCCTGGTTTACCTTGGTACGAACCGAGAATGAATTAAAGGCTGCCTCGAAGTCATCCCTGGCAATACCATGCTCTTCGAACAGTTCGCCAATAACATCTTCGTTATGCATGCGATTGCCCTGCAGATTGATGGCGTTGTAGACATGTTCATGAACGACATCGATCGCATCCAGCGCCTCAGCCGTGTAGTAGACCTGGGCATGAACCTTCATCAGCGGGTTCCAGTTTGCCGGAAAACGGTGAAAATCCACGTCTTCCGCGATTCCTTGCTCCCAGGCCACGATTAGTGGCTCGAAGCGGAAACAGTGAGAACAGCCGTACCAGAACGCCTCGATAACCTCTACTTTCGAGGAATCCTGGGTGTTTACCGGTGTCGGGAGCACTGTGTAATGGGTACCCGCCACATAGCGCTCAATCTGGGCATAGCTGGAAACGGCCAGGGGCAACAGGGATACAAGTACCATGGCCTGCAGAATTCGCTTAATCATTTTGCTACTCCGTCAAATTATTCAGGTGCAAACAGCAATCTGTGTATTGGATGCTGCTGAAAAACCTACCATAGCCCCGCAGAGCTTGCTATCTCGGCCTTCACAATACGAGACCAAGTGACGCTGAAAAACCTTCAGCGTCAGATGCCTGTTTAGTGCAGGCCTGATAAATAGCTGGCCAGGGCCTGCAATTCCCTGTCGGTCAGACGCTCAACCACGGTTCGCATCATACCGCTAGGATCGTTATCCCGCGCGCCAGAGCGAAATTGCTGCAGTTGCAGCAAGGTGTATTCGGCGTGCTGGCCGCCAAGAGCAGGGAATCCAGCTGGTTCATTGCCTTTTCCGGCAGGACCGTGACAGGCCGAACAGGCGGCTACGGACAGGTCCTTGTTACCAGAGCGATAAATGCTCGCGCCCAATTCCAGGGCCTCGGGATCGGCTCCGCCCATCGTTGGCTGCTGGGACGAGTACCAGGCCGCAATATCGGCCATATCCTGGTCTGACAGGCCAGCAACCATGGCCGACATGGTCGCATTCGCGCGGGCACCGGATTTAAACTCCTGGAGCTGTTTAACGATATAGCTGGCCTTCTGGCCTGCTATTTTGGGATTTATGCTAAGTTCGCTATTTCCGTCAGCACCGTGACAAGTGGCACAGAGGGCAGATTTTGCCTGCCCTGCAGCCGCATCTCCCTGAGCCAGGGTAACCTGGGATGCAATAATTGTGGCAAGCGCCGATAGCATGACAATGACAAATTTCTTCATGGGTATTCCTGGAAAATCTACTACGTTTCGAAGCAATCGAATTGACGCTGATAGAGTATAGTCAGTCTTTTGCCGAGTACCTCTACTTTAGCGGACGCGGATTATAGCCTAATTCAGACCCACGCACTACGCAGTGTAGGGGGCTGAAGCTGAACTTGTTATGAATTTTAATGCCACCCATTTTGTGACCAGCGCCGCCACGCTCGGGGACTGCCCCGAAGACAGCCTCGCAGAAGTCGCCTTCGCCGGCCGTTCCAATGCCGGCAAGTCCTCGGCGATCAATAGTATTACCGGCCATACCCGGCTCGCGCGCATCTCCAAGACCCCGGGGCGCACCCAGCTGCTGAATTACTTCGAAGTAGAGCCGAGCCGCTACCTGGTGGACCTGCCGGGCTACGGCTTCGCCAAGGTGCCTCTGGCGGTGAAGGACAAGTGGCAGCAGGAGCTGGAAAACTACCTGCGGCGGCGCGAATCCCTGGCAGGCATCGTCATCCTTTCCGATATTCGTCACCCGTTGAAGGAATTTGACCAGATGATGGTGGGCTGGGCAGTCCAATCCGAGCTCCCCGTACTCCTGCTTCTCACCAAGGCAGACAAACTCAAGCGCGGGGCCGCACAAAATACGCTGTTGGCGGTACGCCGTGAGGTAAAGGATTTGCCTGAGGTTCGAGTACAGCTTTTTTCAGCCCTGAAGAATATGGGCGTGGATGAAGTGCGCCCCGTTCTCACCGAGTGGCTAACCGCATAAGAAAACGCAGACCAGGTTTCCCCGCCTAACTGGAGCGTTTGTGTGCTCACTTATGCAGAGCATTGTCCACAGGATGATTTTGCGCGAATTGTTACCTACCGCTGCTGAATCGGGGCCTGAAAACCCAGGGAATATCAGTTGAACCTGGAATCAGTGAGCCTCATCCCAATTGTCGCCAACCCCGACATCAACCACTAATGGAACGTCCAGGGATGCCGCTGTCGCCATGCGGAATTTTACGCCTTCGGCTAGTAGTTCCACGTCACTCTCTTTGACTTCAAACACGAGTTCGTCGTGAACTTGCAAGACCATGCGTGCATCCAGATCGCCGATGGCTAGCCAGTTGGAGATGTCGATCATTGCGCGTTTAATGATATCTGCAGCCGTTCCCTGCATGGGTGCATTGATGGCAGTGCGCTGCGCGGCCTTGCGAATCATGGCGTTGCCGGCATGGATATTGGGCAAATAGAGTCGGCGGCCAAACAGGGTTTCCACGTAGCCTCTTTCATCGGCAAAGGCCTGGGTCTGCTCCATGTAGTCCCTTACACCGGGGTATTTCTCAAAGTAGCGGTCCACATATTTTTGTGCTTCTCCACGACTGACGTTGAGTTGATTGGCGAGGCCGAAGGCTGACATGCCATATATCAGTCCGAAGTTGATAGCCTTGGCGCTGCGACGTTGTTCGGGTGTTACATCGGCCAGGCTGGTGTTGAATACATCGGCTGCTGTCGCCTTGTGTACATCCGCATCGCTAGAGAAGGCTTCAAGCAATCCCGGGTCTCGCGACAAATGCGCCATGATACGCAGCTCAACCTGAGAGTAGTCTGCTGCTAGTAGTTTGTTACCATCATCAGGCACGAACGCCTGCCGTACGCGGCGACCCTCAGCGGTTCGTATCGGAATATTCTGCAGGTTTGGATCGGTTGAAGATAGGCGCCCGGTTGCGGCTATTGCTTGCTGGAAAGTACTGTGGATGCGGCCTGTTTTCGCGTTAATTTCCAGCGGCAATTTGTCAGTATAGGTCGATTTCAGTTTGCTCAGGGAGCGTTGTTCCAGGATCAGGCGGGGTAGCTCGAATTGCTCTGCCAACTCCTGCAGGACGGGTTCAGCCGTAGAGGGCTGGCCGGTTTTCGTCTTCTTGAGTATCGGTAGTTCCAGCTTTTCATAGAAGATAGATTGTAGTTGCTTGGGCGAAGAGATATTGAACTCTTCACCAGCTAGATCGAATACCTGCTGCTGAATCTGTTCGAGCTTGATGGCGAGCTGTTTGCTCTGCTTCTTCAACACCTTGGCATCCAGCCTGATGCCATTACGTTCTACTGTTTGCAGGACCTCAATCAGGGGTAACTCATAGTATTTGTACAGTCCTGCGAGGTGGCCCTCTCTAGCCATATCTTGTTCAAGCGTAATCGCAAGCCTTAGAACAAGATCAGCCTTTTCGCAGGCAAATTTGTAATAGTCCGCAACCTGAACTTCGCCTGGTTGCAACTTGTTACGCCCCTTACCAAGCAATGTCTCCAAAGGAATTGGGTCAATATCGAGATAGAATTTTGCGATATCCGAAAGCTGGTGTTTCACAGCCACTGAGTTCAACACATAAGACGCCAGCAATACATCAGATTTTAAAGGGATCAGGTCAATATCATAATTTTGCAGTACGTGGCGTAACTTCTTCAGGTCATGACCTGCTTTGATTATGTTGGCATTTTCAAAGACGGGCTTGAAGGCTGCCAGTACATCATTTGAATTGTGCTTCGATTCTCCATCACCGATTGCTACGTAATAGGCCTTGCCTGGTTCAGAGCTGACCGCTATCCCAAAAATTTCCGCTTCCAGAAAGTGTTCACCTTCATATTCAAGCGAGAATGCAAACTTCGAAACTGAACCCAGAGTCTGGATCAGTTGTTGGAGTTGCTTTTCATCTTCGACAATTTCATAGGTCACCTGATCAGGTACTTCCAGCGACGCCTGATCTGCTTCATTCACTTCTGTCGAGTCTGGTTGAGGCAGGTCGAGCTTTACCCCACGTTCTTCAAGCTCCTTGATCCAGGTCTTGAATTCCATGGCGGAATACAGCTCATACAATTTTTCCTCTTCTTCCTCACCTGCCACCAATTCCTTGATAGCAATATCCAGCTTGCAGTCGAGCTTGATAGTAGCCAACTCGTAGGACAGTCTTAGCTGGTCGAGATTTTCTCTCAATCGTTCGCCAATCTTACCCCCTATGGATTCGGCATTTTCGATGATGCCTTCCATGGATCCGTGCTCTAGTAGCCACTTGACCGCAGTCTTCGGCCCGACTCCGGGAACGCCGGGTATGTTATCTGCCTTGTCTCCGGTCAAGGCCAGGAAATCCACGATCAACTCCGGACCGACACCGAATTTCCTGATGACTCCTTCACCATCGAGCACCTCGTTGGTCATGGTATTCATCAGGGTTACTTTGTCGTTAACCAGCTGTGCGAGATCCTTGTCCCCTGTAGAAATCAACGTGGTCATGCCCGAATTACTGGCCTGCACGGACAGGGTGCCAATTACATCATCCGCCTCGACTCCGTCGATGATGAGCAGGGGTAGACCCATGGCGCGTATGATTTCGTGAATAGGCTGGATTTGGCTTCGCAGTTCATCCGGCATTAGAGGGCGGTGAGCTTTGTATTCCTGGTAGATGTCGTTACGAAAGGTTTTCCCCTTGGCATCGAATACGACAGCAATGTTGCTGTCTGGGTGCCCCTTGATCAGCGCCCTGATCATGTTAATCACGCCTTTCACAGCACCAGTAGGTTGGCCGCGACTGTTTACCAACGGCGGCAGGGCATGAAAGGCGCGAAACAGGTAGGACGATCCGTCTACCAGGACTAGTTCATGCAACTTGGCCATCTACGTTCCTTGATGAGTTCTCTGCAAACTTTATGCATAGTCGATTCGTATAAGGTTCAGAGCCTTCTAATGTCCTTGTAGACATTCTTCGAAACTCGTCAGGACGTGCCTCATTAGCGCCACGTAGCCGCCCTCCGCAGCCACAATATTGTGACCCAGGACATCTGCCATGACCTTTCTCGGCATCTGGTCCTGAAATACGGATGCAACCAGGTCCCCTGATGCATCCGGCTCCAGCATGACACAGCCTGGCTGAAGGTTTCCAACCTGATGGCGCAGATTCAGCAGGTCGCGCATCGAGGGCTCGGACTCTGGATCGTCAACCAGAGTCTCTGAGTGTGTGACGCCGGCTACGGCCTCAAAATAACTGAAGGCGTCGTGATAAACGAAAAATGGCTCCGAATTCATAGTGCCCAGTGTGGCGATTGGCGCTCGTAGCTCTTCAAGCGCATTGGCCAGACGTAAGGCACGACTTCGAAATTGATCCGCCCTCTGTGGAACCAACTCTGCAAGTTTTTCGGCGATGGCTCTTGCGATCACGATGCCGTTGCCCGGATCGAGCCAAAGGTGTGGGTCCAGCATGCCGTCGGGATAGGTTCGCGTGCTGACCTCTGCCAGATTAGTCGCCCTTAGCACTGGCTTGTTAGTGGCTGACGAATCAAACAGGTCAGCCAGTTGCACTTCAAATTCAGGATCAATCCAGACCAGCACGTCTGCCCGAGCGATTTCCATTCGGTCGTCAGGAGTTAACGTGAAGTGATGGGCTGAATCATTGAGATCAATCAATACCGAGGAGTAGCCATCTTCTCCCAGCACTTCTGTGGCCAGGAGATGGAGCGGCCAGATTGTGCTTACAACAGTCAAAGGCGCTTCCTCCTCACCCGGCCGAACGCCGGCGCTCTGCGGCTGGCCCAACACCGGATTTGTGGAAGTGAGAAAGGCGATTAACAATAGGAGACAAAGGCTACGCATGAATGGAAACGGGTCCGATTGACAACGCCACCATGATATACCATTGTCTGCGCTGCCATTAAGAGTCATGGTGCTATCCATCCACTTTTAGCCTCTGGAATCAGTTAATGTGCGCCCAGGTTCGGCAGCGCGTGACCTCTAATTAACAAGTTTAGCGAGCCCTGTATTGTCCTCCGATAATAGTGCGTCAGAAAAATATCTCATAGTCGCCAAGTCCATTTGTAAGCGATTTGCCGACAGGGAAATTCTGCAGAACATTAGCCTGACTATAGAACCAGGCAAGGTGGTGACCCTCATTGGTCCCAACGGCGCGGGCAAAACAACCCTGGTACGGATTTTGTTGGGTCTGTTACCCGCCGATTCCGGAAAGATTGAGCGCAAAACTGGATTGCGCATTGGATACATGCCGCAACGAGTCGCCCTTGAACATACTCTTCCCATTACGGTCCGAAGATTTCTCAGGAATTCCAGGTGGGGAACAGAGCAGGATATCGATGCCATCCTGGAGGAATTACGCATTTCCCATTTGGCGCAGCAACAACTGATAGCCACATCAGGTGGCGAGTTGCAGAGAGTGCTCTTGGCGCGTGCATTGCTGGGCAAACCCAACCTGCTGGTGCTGGATGAACCAGCCCAGGGTGTCGACCTCGCCGGGCAGGCGGAGCTGTATCAGTTAATTGGCAATATTTGTCGCGAGAACAATTGTGGCGCGCTAATGATATCTCATGATCTTAATCTGGTGATGTCGGCAACCGACGAAGTCATTTGCCTAAATCATCATGTTTGCTGCCATGGACAACCGGAACATGTGAGTAATGACCCAGCATTTCTCGAGCTTTTTGGTGCGTCCGTATCAGATGGCCTCGCCATCTATACCCATCACCACAATCATGAACATGATCTCAGTGGTGAAATTAAACACGATGAATGAATAAGGAGCCCTTGGGCAAAACATGCTGGAACTGTTGACCTCGGATTTTTTTATCTATGCTCTTGTAGCAGGGGTTTGCCTGGCAGCGATATCAGGCCCTCTGGGCTGCTTTATCGTATGGCGCCGTATGTCTTATTTTGGGGACACCCTTGCACATTCAGCTCTATTAGGTGTCGCGCTCGGCTTATTGACTGGTAGTAGCTTGCAGTTGAGTATCATCGTTTCCAGCTTGCTCCTCGCCGTATTGCTCTCTCTACTGGAACGTCGTCCCGATCTGGCGACGGATACACTACTTGGCATATTGGCACACAGTGCCCTGGCAATTGGCGTAGTTGTCCTGGCTCTAACCCAGAACGTCCGCATTAATCTTGAGGCCTATTTATTCGGCTCGTTACTCACTATTACCATAAATGACTTGTTATGGATTGTTGCAATCTCTATCGCTGTGTTAGTAGTGCTGCTGCGCAGCTGGAACTCGCTGCTCTCCGCTACTGTTCATGCCGAGATAGCGCAGATCGAAGGCCTCAATGTAAGACGTCTTAATATCCTGCTCGTTGTAATGATTGCCTTGACCATCGCTGTCTCGATGAAGGTCGTGGGGGTATTGTTAATTACATCGCTGCTCATTATCCCGCCAGCCGCGGCGCGACGACTCTCCAGGAACCCTGAACAAATGGCCATGATGGCTGCCGTCCTCGGGGTTCTCGCAGTGATGGCAGGGCTTGGAGTTGCTTTCTGGCTGGACACACCGGCAGGACCCACCATTGTGGTCCTGGCTACCGCATTTTTCGCGGGCTCCTATTTCGTAGGCTCCGCTTCGACAAACTAAACCGAGCGGTGACCGCCTAGTCAGCCACCAATTGTGGATAGAGCCTTCTCATTACTTCTTCGCGAATCGGTGGTCGAATCACGGCGGCTAGCTCACCCTGCGGATTTACCAGACTCACATGCGTGTTGTGGTCGACCCGATAGTCATCCGGGTTCATTTCAGCCGGCATGGCATTATGTTCATTGCCATGCCCACTATGGTCTCCATCGGATACCTGATAGGCGACATAGAACTGTGCTGCTGCCCTGGCTATTTGTTCATCAGTTCCGGTTAACCCAATGAATAATTCATTGTATTGCCGGACATAGTCACCTACTTCCTCGGGCCCATCTCGTCCTGGATCGACAGTTACAAACACCATTTGAGGTAGCTCGGACGGTGGTATGTTTCCAGGATTGCTATAAAAGCGATCGAGTTCCGCCATAGTGAGAGGGCAAACATCAGGACAGGAGGTGAACCCGAAGAACACGAGGCTCCATTGACCCTTTAAATTCGCCTCAGTGAAGACGTCACCATTTTGGTCCGCCAACTGGATGTCTTGCAGCACCGTGGGCGCCGGATAGCGCGTAGCCCCAAGTTCCCTCAAATCATTAATCTCGTCGATTTCAGAGCGCACCAGGAACAGGTAGACCAGCCAACTCGCCAATAGCAGATCGAACGCAAGAAAGGCGCCCAACGCTAACTTAGTATTACGGGAAAGCTCCACAGCCGGAGAGCTAGAACAGGTAGTGATCGACAACGAGAGCGACGAAGAGCAGAGCCAGGTAAACGATCGAATACTTGAAAGTATCCATCGCTGTCGAGGGGCCTGGCTTAACCATCAGCTTCACCGACCAAACCATGAAACCGGCGCCGAGCGCCATGGCAGATACCAGGTAGAGCAGGCCGCTCATACCGGAAAAATAGGGGAATGCGCTGACTATCACCAGCATCACAGTGTATACGATGATGTGAATCTTGGTGACGTGTTCGCCGTGGGTAACAGGCAACATCGGCACACCACTCTTGGCATATTCGTCCTTGCGATGAATTGCCAGGGCCCAGAAATGTGGGGGGGTCCAGGCGAATATTATCAGCACCAGAATCAGGGCATCCGCCTCAATCGTACCGGTTACGGCTGCCCAGCCGAGCAGTGGTGGCATGGCGCCCGAAAGGCCGCCAATCACAATATTTTGTGGGGTCGCATGCTTGAGGTAGCCGGTGTAGATAAAGGCGTACCCTATGAAAGACGCCAGGGTGAGCCATGCACTTAGCGGATTGACCCAGAATAGCAGGATCGCCATTCCGATAAGCCCGATAGCCACCGCGAAAATAGCCGCCTGGCGAGGATCGACCCGACCCTGGGGGATGGGACGATTGTGCGTGCGCTTCATCACCACGTCGATTTTGCGATCGATAAGGTGATTTACCACAGCCCCGGACGAGGCGACGAGGGCGATACCCAGATTTCCCAGAATCAGTACGTCCAGGGGCACCATTCCCGGGACTGCCAGAAACATTCCCACTAGCGAAGTGAGGATCATGAGCATCACCACGCGAGGTTTACACATCTCGTAGAAATCGCGCCAGGAGGCTGTTGAGCTGTTGCTGGTGATATCTGTCACGGTGCTGGTTTAGGACCTGGGGTTTTGAAAATTGCGATTGAAATTGCTAAAGCCTATGGATCAGGGTAGCTCAAACTATTTGCCGCCAAAATCATACGGCTGACAGTTCGCTTACCAAGGCGCGGCATTTGACCACTTTTACCTCCAAAGCTCAAGGCAAGTGTCCCATGAACGGCGTGCATTTTCACAAATTTTCCCAGCGATTGTTAGTTAAATTCTGTGGAGCAATTTAAAGCTGACAGTTTCCTGTCAAAAATGCTTGATCTGGCTCAGAAAACAGGGACTTATTGGCTATATTTACTTGCGAGAAATAGGGTTTTTCTATAGCATTCCGTTGCGCGTGAGGTGTGCCAAATTGACTGATTTTTGCCGGGAAATTCCCATTTTTTAAAGGTGAAAGTCGGGCAATGGATTTGCCCCATCCAGATATCAACAAACTAGGATAATCACTCGGTTCTATTTCATTTTTTAAATGAGTTAGTCGACGCTTGCTCATTGGTTACGCGCATTTGGAAATCCACGAATAGAACTGGTGGATGTGTAAGCAGAGAATCTCAATTCGGAAGGTCTTTGGGCAACTGCCCAGAAGCTGATCACAAGATTAGCAGGCCATTCGGTTGGGCAAACAATTAAGAAGGAAATCTGGTTTATGACTTTAGCGGTCGTTATCTTTCTTCTGGTAGTAGCTACTATCATTTTTCACTTTGCCAGCCCCTGGTGGTTCACAGACATCGCTGCTGATTGGAGCACGATCGACCTGACCATCAGCATTACGTTCTGGGTAACTGGTTTCGTATTCATCGCCTGTAACTTGTTCATGGCTTACTGCGTGTGGAAGTTCCGTCAAAAGGAAGGCCACAAGGCAGTGTATGAACCTGAAAACCACAAGTTGGAAGCAGGCCTGTCTATCTTCACCACCATCGGTGTAATTGCCATGTTGGCGCCGGGCCTGTTTGTTTGGGCCACTTTTGTCACGCCACCTGAGAATGCAGCTGAATACGAAGTTCTTGGTCAGCAATGGCAATGGCAATTCCGCTATCCAGGTGCAGACGGCATCCTGGGTACTGCTGATACAGAATTCGTTAGCGAATCAAATCCGTTCGGCGTGAACCCCGCTGATCCCAACGGTCGCGACGATGTCATCGTTAATGACCCTGACATGCATCTGCCAGTGAACCAGCCTGTAAAGGCTCTGCTGCGTTCCAATGACGTATTGCATAACTACACCGTTGCCCAGTTCCGTGTAAAGATGGACCTGGTGCCAGGCCTCACTTCTTACCTGTGGTTTGATCCGACGGAAGTAGGCACTTATGACATTCTCTGTGAAGAACTCTGCGGTATCGGCCACTTCATCATGCGTGGCTCTGTCACGATCGATACGCAAGAAGATTTTGACGCCTGGCTTGCCAATCAGCCTACTTTTGCTGAAACGCAGTCCATGGCAGCTCCTAACCTCGCAGCCGGTCAAGCACAGTATGCTGCTTGTGCCGCCTGTCATGGTCAGAACGGTGAAGGCAACCAGGCACTGAATGCGCCGAAGCTTGCTGGCCAGCAAGCCTGGTACATAGAGCGCCAGTTGAACCACTTTAAGGTGGGCGCAAGAGGCGGCGAAGGTGATACCAATGGCGCGCAGATGGTTGCGTTCGCAGGCATGCTCACAACCGACGAAGCCGTACGCAACGTGGCTGCTTATATTTCCTCATTGCCTGATACACCTGCACCTACAACAGTTACCGGTGATATCGACAATGGTTACGACATCTACGATCGAAACTGTGCAGCGTGTCACCTCGACGACGGAGCTGGCACCTGGTACACCGACGCACCAAAACTCTCAGGTATGAGCGACTGGTACTTCGTTACCCAGATCAGCAATTTCCGCGCTGGCATTCGCGGTCTGCACTCCGAAGACGATTACGGTGAGCAGATGGTTGCCATGGCAACTGCCATGGCCGATGCGCAAGAAATCGCCGACGTGGCTGCTTATATCAATACGCTGCGTTAGTTAAGAATTCGATTAGTCGAAAAGAGTTTTAGTTTATATAGCCAATACATTGGCTAAATTTTGAAGAGAGTTAGGAGGAATTAATGGCTTACGTACCATTAGCAGACCGCGATGCGGAAATGGAGATGCATCATCCCCATAGCTTCATCGAGAAGTATGTATGGAGCCAGGATCACAAAGTCATCGCGATCCAATACGGTAGCGTTGCGGTATTCACCGGTATTGTTGGCCTCGTGCTATCACTGATGTTCCGCATGCAGCTTGGCTTTCCTGAGACTACTGATTTTGTAGATCCCAATTTTTATTATCAGGCCGTAACCATGCACGGCATGATCATGGTTGTTTACTTCCTGACTGCGATATTTCTCGGCGGGTTTGGAAACTACATGGTACCGCTCATGTGCGGGGCAAGGGATATGGTATTCCCTTTCATGAACATGCTTTCTGTATGGTTCTTCCTGCTGTCAGTGATTATCCTGATGGCCAGCTTCTTCGTCGGAGGAGGGCCAACCGGGGCCGGTTGGACGTTGTATCCACCGCAAACCGCGATGGAAGGTACGCCGGGTCATGACATGGGAATCATCCTGATGCTTGTCTCTCTGGCCGTATTCATCGTGGCGTTCACTATGGGTGGTCTTAACTATGTGGTTACCATTCTGCAGTATCGCTGCCGCGGTATGACACTGATGCGTATGCCACTGACTATCTGGGGCATCTTCGTCGCTACCGTTCTGGGTCTGTTTGCATTCCCGGCACTGCTGGTGGCAGCCATCATGATGCTGTTTGATACCCTGTTGGGCACAAGCTTTTTCATGCCTGCAGTAATCGAGGCCGGCACCGCGCTTGATCACAACGGTGGTAGCCCGATTCTGTTCCAGCACCTTTTCTGGTTCTTCGGTCACCCCGAGGTGTACATCGTGGCACTGCCTGCTTTCGGTCTGGTATCCGATGTACTTAGCGTACACGCGCGTAAGAACATCTTCGGTTACCGCATGATGGTATGGGCGATCATCGCTATCGGTGGTTTAAGCTTCATCGTATGGGCACACCACATGTACGTGAGTGGCATGAACCCGTACTTTGGATTCTTCTTTGCGACTACAACCCTGATCATCGCTGTACCGACAGCACTGAAGGTTTACAACTGGGTGTTGACGCTCTGGGAAGGTGACATTCGCATGAACGTGCCAATGTACTTTGCCATCGGCTTTATCTTCACCTTCATCCACGGTGGTCTTACTGGTCTGTTCCTCGGTAACGTGGTTATCGACCTGCCGCTGTCTGATACCTACTTCGTGATCGCTCACTTCCACATGGTAATGGGTGTATCCCCGATCCTGGTTCTGTATGCCGCGATCTACCACTGGTATCCGAAGATGTCTGGTCGTATGTACAACGAAACCCTGGCCAAGGTTCACTTCTGGTTGACTTTCCTGGGCGCCTACGCGATCTACTTGCCAATGCACTATCTTGGCTTCCTGGGTGTACCACGCCGCTACTATGCACTGGGTACTACAGACTTCATTCCTCAGTCCGCTCAGGACCTGAACGCAGCAATCACTATCGCTGCCCTGATCGTGGGTGTTTCCCAGATCCTGTTCTTCGTAAACATCATTGGCAGCCTGAAGTGGGGCAAGAAAGCAGATCCAAATCCTTGGGGTGCTGCTTCACTGGAATGGCAAACACCTGACACGCCTCCTGCTCATGGTAACTGGGGTGCCGAGTTGCCCACCGTTTATCGCTGGGCATATGACTACTCCGTACCAGGTGCGCACCAGGACTTCATTCCTCAGAATGTTTCTGAAGCAGAGGAGCCTACAGTGAGCGATGAGCATTTTGATCCTGACAAAGATCAGTCACTGGCGGACGTGTAAACGATGGGACTGATTAAAACAGTTACAGAGAAGCCCTGGGAACGCAAAGGCGTTATCGGTGGCATGCGCCCCGAAGGCGCATTTGACACGGAATCCGAGCGAGTCGCCCTCGTTTACTTCCTGGTCATCGCATCTGTCGTCTTCTCACTGTTCCTGGTTAGCTACTACATCCGCATGGAGCTACCAGACTGGCAGCCTCTGTCTGAACCAGGCCAGCTCTGGTTCAACACTGGCTTGTTGGTTCTGAGCAGTGTGTTCTTCCAATGGGCACGGAATATCGTGGTCAATGAAGAGAAGCGAAATCTGTATACGGCATTTTTCGGCGCCGGTGTATTCGCGATACTTTTCATCGTCGGCCAGATGGTGACTTGGGAAAATCTGCAGGCTGGTGGTTATTACATGACTTCCAATCCTGCCAATGCGTTTTACTACCTGATGACTGGACTGCATGCGCTTCACCTTCTGGGTGGCCTGTGGGTCTGGAGCAAGAGCTCAATTCGCTTGCTGTCAGGTAGCGAGCCAAAGGATATTAAGCTGAGTGTAGAACTGTGCACACTTTACTGGCACTTTTTGTTGCTGGTCTGGCTGGTACTGTTCGGCGTTCTGGCGAACACATAATTAGATTTTAAAATTTGCTTTATCGATTAATGGGATAGATGGATGAGTGAAGCAACTGTGAACGAAGTAACCGGCCACGAAGGAGTGGCAGGAATGGTAGACGACTGGAGCGCCGACAAGCAGGCGTACCATGTGCCATGGGGCAAGGCCATGATGTGGATTTTCCTGGTCTCGGATACTTTTATTTTCTCCTGTTTCCTGGTGGGCTACCTGAACGTACGCGTCACCACGACAGAGCCATGGCCAGTACAGAGTGAAATCTTCGCCCTGTCATTCGGTGGCGACCCGATTCCACTGATCCTGATAGCGATCATGACCTTTGTGCTGATTACCAGCTCTGGAACCATGGCACTCGCTGTTAATTATGGCTATCGGCGCGACAAGGCCAGAACATTCTGGCTCATTTGTGCCACCGCCGCATTCGGTGCAACATTCGTAGGCATGCAGGCCTTCGAGTGGTCCAAGCTGATTTTTGATGAAGGTATCCGGCCTTGGGGCAACCCTTTTGGTGCGCCGCAGTTTGGATCGATTTTCTTTATGGTGACCGGCTTCCACGGGTTGCACGTATCCGCTGGGGTTATCTACCTCATGTGGGTAGCCTTCAGGGTTAAACGAGGTTACTACGATAACAAGGGTTTCGAGATCGTAGAGATAGCCGGTTTGTACTGGCACTTTGTTGACCTCGTTTGGGTATTCATCTTTGCATTTTTCTACTTGTTGTAAGAGGGGACGGTAATGGCTTCGGCTGAAGGACAACAACACCCACTGGGAATTTACTACAAAATCTGGGTTCTGCTTTTCGTACTCAGCTTTTTCTCATACATGGTCGATTACCTGGAAGTTCAAGGCGCTATGCGTTGGACCCTGGTTCTCTTATTCATGGTATTGAAGGCTGGCTTTATTATTGCCATCTTCATGCACGTGGTTTGGGAGCGTATGGCACTGGCTCTCACTATTCTAGGACCACCCGTCGTACTGCTGCTGCTCATCGGCTTCATGGCTGTTGAAGGTAAGTACACTGAAGAGACTCGCTTTGTGTATCGAGGCGACGATCGAAACGCAGTCGCACTCACTCCAAGTGATATTCACGGTGGAGGGGATCACGGCGAAGAGGCTGCTCACTGATCAGCTACCTGAATTGATAAAAGGGCTTCTGCTTCTGGCAGAAGCCCTTTTTTTTCGCTCTGCTAAACCTGACTACTGGGCGCGAATAGGGTATAAGAAAGAATGGACCTGAATCTAATAGAAGATAAAGTAGAATCTGCAACTCGCCATGAGTCTGAAACGGGATCCATGCTTGAGAAGCTGGAGTCCGAAATCTCGATACTACCTAGCGTCATATCCTTACCGGATCAAGATCCTGCAGTCGCGTTACGGGATTTTGTTGTCGAATACATTAACCACGTCCCCTCTTTCATTGCTGCCGTATCTTTCGCCGCCAGGGACGCAGGTATAGAGGAGTATGTTTCCCCCTTTCTTGAAGTAGCCGTCAGTTATTTTCTTGAGCCAGTCCCTGAGAGTACAGTGGAAGGCGGGCTGGAAGAGTTAATGCAGCAAGCTTATCTCGCGCATAGGCTCATTGAAGAGGTCAATGATCAATATATCGTACGTGCCGGTATACCTTTGATACCCATGGAGATGACCAAAGCGAACATAATTGTTCACCAGCTAATCGGTGAGACCCTCGCTCTAAGCCTCGATGAAGTGGTAGAAGAAACCGCCAGCCAGATGACCACTCGCGATAACGTCTACGGCTCGGAGCGGTTCAAAGCTTACGTGGAAACCCGAAAGGGCCCAGGGTGGGATCAAGTCTGGAAGCAATGGACCGATATGACAAATTCCCTCGCCATCGATCTCGATTTTAGTAAAAGCTAGTAAACCGTCTAGGGTCAGGGCTTAACTCGCCGATCGAGACTCATTATCGTAATGCAGCAATAACGCATTGCGTGTCCGGCCGTACACCACGCCAGATCAGAAATGACTCTGCAGCCTGTTCCACCAACATACCCAATCCATCGACCACAAGTTCAGCACCATGATTAACGGCCCACTGCATAAAAGGAGTGGGGTGGTCACTGTACATGAGATCATAACAGCTACAACCTGCACTTATAATTGCTGGCTGTAGCGGCGGTAATTCACCTGCGATACTCGATGATGTAGCATTAATAACAATATCAAAGCCTATGGCCGGTGAAATATCCAGTGGCCCTGTGTCCAAAGGAAATAGTGAACTGTATTCAAGCTGAATTTGTTGTGCCCTGCTCTGGGTTCGATTCAGAATAGTAATTTTTTCAGGCTTCTCTCCAATTATCGATGGCAGAATACCACGAGCAGACCCGCCAGCTCCGATAACAAGTACCGATCGATCTTGAATCGTTACGCCAAGATTGTGTTTCAAGTCCCGTACCAGCCCGGCACCATCAGTGTTGTCTGCGGACAGTATTTGATTCTCACCAACCCAGAGTGTGTTGGCAGCTTTTGCCAGGCGAGCTCGATCACTGGCATGTTCTGCCAAAGCAAACGCAATTTCTTTGTGGGGCAGGGTTACGTTAAGGCCACCGCCGCCAGCGGCGAAAAAATCGCGAACAAAGTCAGCCAGTTCCGACTCCGTTACCCGGATTTTTTCGTATTCAACTTTTTCTCCCGTCTGTTCGGCAAAAAGAGAGTGAATTAGAGGTGATTTGCTATGGGATATGGGATCACCGATAACGGCGTATCGAGTCACTGAAATTTCTCAATTATTGTCAGGTTCTATTGTTCTCTACTATTCCACCGGGCTTATACCCAGTCGCGGGGCTTAAGATAGTCATAGAGTCGTGCTTCTTCCGTACCTGATTCAGGACTCCAGTTGTATGTCCACCGTACGACCGGAGGTAATGACATTAGGATCGATTCTATGCGTCCTACTCCAGACTGCAGGCCAAAGATTGTCCCACGATCATAGACCAGATTGAATTCTGCGTATCTTCCCCGTCTATATTCCTGAAAGTGCTTGTGTTGTTCGTTATATTTTTCTCGGTTACGCTTTTCAACAATGGGTCCGTAGGCTTCGAGATACGACTTTGCCAATCCTTGCACCATGGCAAACGAGTTTTCAAAGCCTGCTTCGTTAAAGTCATCAAAGAATAGACCACCTACCCCTCTGGTTTCATCACGATGTTTAAGGAAGAAGTATTCGTCGCACCATTTCTTGAACCGTGGATAGTAGTCAGTGTCGAACTCGTCGCAGGCATTTTTTGCTACACGATGCCAATGCAAGCAATCTTCATCAAAGGGATAGTACGGTGTGAGGTCGTACCCACCCCCGAACCACCATACCGACTCTTCGCCAGGCTTTTCTGCGACAAACATGCGGAAATTTGCGTGTGAAGTTGGTACAAATGGGTTTTCCGGATGAATAACCAGTGACACACCCATGGCCTGAAAGGCTCTTCCTGCCAATTCCGGTCGTGAGGCCGTAGCAGAAGCTGGCATTGCTTTCCCATGAACATGGGAAAAATTGACACCACCTTTTTCAAATACGTTGCCTTCTGATATCACCCTGGTAATGCCGCTTCCGCCATCTTCGCGATCCCAGCGGTCCGTATGGAACGTTGCTTTCCCATCGAGCGCTTCCAGACCTGAGCAAATATCTTCCTGCAGGGTCAGCAGAAATTTTTTTACTGAAGCTATATCATCTTTATTCATAAATATGCACGTTTCCTTGTTTCTTGTCTGTCACAGCCCAATAGTTGATCGGTATAACAGGCGGGTATAATGCTTGTATCGGACAGGACTGCACCACTAACCAGACCTCAGTTCCGGGACGATTCGCTGGAATTAACCAGACCGCCTTCCTGATACGAGGCCTATGCTACTGACAATTACCTCTTCAATTCTTAATCTAGATCGTATTTCTGGTTTACCTATATTGTCCGGGCAAGTCGAACTAATAAACTTGTCGAGTACGCTACAAAGCAATTGAGCCTGATGGTGTATACCTCACCAACCGCTTTGCTCCTCAGAATTTCTCAATACCGGATGCCGCTATTTTCGTGTGTCCCAAAATGGGAGGCCTATCTTCAACGACCAGGAAGACTCCGATATCATTCTCGGGGTCCAACATGGCTTAGACAAATGGTTTGGAATTTATGGGATTTCCACCCAATTCTGGCAGAAGCGGCAAACTACATGAGTCACAAATGCGATGCAATAGTGTGAAAAGGAACTGCTCCATTAGCGACTAGCAGCGACTAGCAACGCGTAACTCTACCTCCTTCTATAGCGACCAGACCTGCAATTTCGAGTTCCAGCATGATGCTGCTTACTTCAGAAAGGCTGAGATTTACCCGTTGTGCGACGCTATCCATCAGGCATTCGGGTTCACTGATCGCGGCCAGTACGCGCTCGCCTGGTGAGCCCGCGGAAAAGGGCTTTATGGCAGGACAACGTGACGGGTTGGCTGAGTGTGATTTACATAGTTCTTCACTTAGGGAGTCATCATTCAATCGCCAGCCATCAAGTAATGCAGTGGTAACTCCTTTAGCGTCTTCAATGAGAGTGGCACCATCTCGTATGAGTTTATGGCACCCGGATGTATGGCGGGAGCCGATAGGGCCAGGCACAGCAAACACTTCACGACCTTGTTCCATGGCTAGCCGCGCTGTTATTAGCGAGCCGGACCGGGTCGCTGCCTCGACCACGATAATGCCCAGACTTAATCCACTTATGATCCGGTTGCGTCGCGGGAAAAGGTGCGGACTGGGTTCTGTACCTAGTGGGTACTCGCTAACTATGGTACCAATCTGCGCGATTTCTTCCATCAGAGCTCGATTCTGCTTCGGGTAGGCCCTGTCTATACCGCACCCTAATATGGCAATTGTTGATCCGCTTGCCAGCAATGCTCCTCGGTGAGCACAGCTGTCGATGCCTGCGGCCAAGCCGCTGACGATTGTGAATCCGCTCGCCGCCAAATCCTGCGCTATCCATTTCGCGTTTCGCATACCGTAGGCACTGGCTTTTCGACTGCCCACCATACCGCAACAAGCGCTACCCAATAGCTCTGGTTTACCGCGGACGAAGAGTAGTGGAGGTGGACATGGGATCTCTTTCAGCAATAACGGATAGTCAGAGGAATCAAAACAGAGTAAGTGGTTTCCTGGTATCTGCCGCCAGCGATTTATTAAATCAATTTTCGGGTGGTTCGTGTATTGATCGTTGTCATATGCGGAAGCGAGTGTCGCAAGCTTGTCCAAGTTTCCCGCGGACTGCTCAGTTAATAAGTACTCGCTAGCTTCTTTGGCCGCTTGCAGCAGACTACCATGCCTGTACAGGATAGGTCCCAGCCAGGCCTCAGATATTCCAGCGTAGAAAAGCAGGCGCAGGTAGGCCTGAAGGTGTTGCTCTTCCATTTTTCATCCTTGAAGCTTGGAAAAGTAATTTCTATGGATCTTTTGATCTGGGTTTTAGTTCAGGGGCTAATCAGGCGACTGTTAAGTTCAATGGGTTCAACACTATTAAGTATCACACCGTAGCTCATACGTTCGAATGTGCGATAAACCAACACCGTGCCAATCTCGTCACCGGGCAATTCCAGCCGATCATTGCTAAATAATGCTCTAATGCGCTGCCTGAAGCTCATCCGCTCTCGCTCAATGCCATCTATAACCTCTGAACCCTCCTTTACCACCGCCAGAACATCCCCAACAGCGAGATTATCGAAGGTGCCGAGATCGACAACAACGGTGTCCAGTTGTGAAGCCATAGTTTCATTACCCAGGAATGCGAGCACATGCCCTTCGATTCCAGCTTGTGGTTCTGTTGGAAAGATTGTCGCCCCAATTGCCGACTCTTCCCGCACTAGTAAGCGGTCACCTACCCGAATCTCCTTGCTGCTGTTGTTTATTAGCAAGCGTCGCACTTCGCTCGATTCAACATCTGTAATACTGGCAAAGCCAAGGTATTCCAATTCCACCCCGAGATGGATGTCATCATCATCCGGATCCTCATGCTCCCGAAATGGGCGATACACTTCAAAAGATGTCGTGCCTATTGGCCACTGTCCTCGTGCAAAAATCTCGTCTCCTGTGGCGATGGCCAGGTTATCGCCAAGGTTTTGCACAATGTAGGGTGCTGCTTGCAATAGCTCCTGGTTAATTATGCGATTGCGGGTAAAGCTATTTTCAATTGCCTCCAGGGGAATCGCTGGAATCGCACTCGAAAGAGTCTCTTCACGCATCACAGGTCCAAGGCGTGTTTCAGAGCGATCTCCACGTTGTACCAGTACCCTGGGAGCGCCATCTACATAACCGATTCGGAGCGTATCACCTGGATAGATGAAATCGGCATTGTCCAGGTATGGATCAGGGCGCCAAACATCAGGCCATCTTTCTGGATCTTGGAGAAATTGGCCGGCAATTGTCCACAAACTGTCGCCATCTTGCACAGTGTAGGTATCTGGCCGATCGCTACGAAGCAATCCACCCTGGGCCAAGCTCAAACCATTGAAAAGCAGCAATGAGGCACAAAATACAATGGTGGATATTGCTTGTCTGTGTTCGATTTTCATCAATTAATCTCTGCACTTACTGGCGGCGTAATGGTAGCAATACGGTATAATTATCACTAGCAACGGTTCTGGCACCGACGTTCTATTTTCTACTCTGTAGTGAGAGTAGTTTGAGACCTATGGCACATCTTCAGATATTGGAATTCCCTGATCCCAGGCTGCGTAAAATAGCCAGCCCCGTAACTGTTTTCGACGAAAAGCTGGAAGTCTTGATCGAAGACATGTTTGAAACTATGTACGAGGCTCAGGGCATCGGTCTCGCTGCTACACAGGTCAATGTCCACCAACGGTTGCTAGTTATCGACGTATCGGAGAACAAGGATAGTCCTCTTGTCTTTATTAATCCAAGATTCGAAGTAATCGAAGACGAACTATCGGAATATGATGAAGGCTGCCTGTCTGTTCCAGGTTTTTATGAAACGGTTTCCAGGCCTCGGAAGATTAAGATAATGGCTCTCGACAAGTCAGGAGCAGAATTCGAATTGGAAGCCGAGGGACTTCTAGCTACTTGTATCCAGCATGAGATCGATCACCTGGACGGCAAACTCTTTGTCGATTATATAAGCCCACTCAAGCGGCAGCGCATCCGGCAAAAGCTGGAAAAAGAACACCGGAAAACTGCATAGCTTCATGTCTGACCTTCGCGTCTGCTTTGCCGGCACGCCACAATTCGCCGCCGATCATCTCTCATGTCTTTTGCAAGATAAGCAGCAAATTGTCTGCGTCTATACCCAGCCGGACAGACCCGCTGGGCGTGGTAAGCGCCTGCATGCCAGTCCAGTCAAAAACATTGCGCTGGAACATGGGCTGGATGTAAGGCAGCCATCAAGTTTGAAGGGCGAAGCAGCCCAGGAAGAGTTTCGACAGCTACGGCCCGATTTGCTGATCGTCGTTGCCTATGGACTCATATTGCCGAAGACAATTCTTGAAGTTCCCAAGTTTGGCTGTATCAACGTTCACGCTTCTTTACTTCCGCGTTGGAGAGGTGCCGCGCCCATAGAACGCTCTCTGTTGGCTGGTGATAAGGAGACAGGTGTCACTATTATGCTCATGGATGAGGGGCTCGACACTGGCCCAATGCTGCATAAGCAATTAGTCACTATTGAAAAGTCTGACAACAGAGAAACCTTAACAAATAAGCTTTCTTTTGCGGGACAGAAAGCCTTGCTATACACATTACACAATCTGCCAGATCTAATTGAAACCAAGCAACAGCAAGATGATTCTCTCAGTACCTATGCTACGAAAATTGCAAAAGAGGAATCTGAACTGGATTGGACCCAGAAAGCAGAGGTTGTAAATAGGGTTGTACGCGCTAGCCTTGGGCGTATCCCAGCCTATTCATTTATCAATGGTGAGCGAGTTCGTATTCTCGCAGCACAAGTACTGGATGCTCAAGTGCACGTTGCGCCTGGTACGATACTTGGAGTCGAGCGTGAGGGAATTGATGTGGCCTGCGACAAATCAGTTCTCAGAGTTAAGCTGCTTCAATTACCTGGCAAGAATCCATGGTCGGCAGGTGATTTACTGAATTCCCGAAGCTCACTGCTAGCTACAGGTAAACAGTTCGGCAAACCCGGCCCGCAGTAATGCTCAATACGCGAGCCATAGCAGCGAAGATTATTGCTCAGCTATTGATCGGCAAAGGTTCTCTCTCAACTTTGCTCTCCCCCCATCGCAATCGAGCCGACTATCAACTGTTGCAGGAAATCTGCTTCGGTAGTTGCCGCTGGTTTTATTCTTTAAAGCCAATCCTGGAAAATTATTTAAGCAAGCCAGTGAAAAGGAAAGACCAGGATGTTCTGGCCTTGCTTATGATCGGGCTCTATCAACTGTGCTATATGCGTATTCCTGATCACGCTGCGCTAAATGAAACCGTCGCTGCGGCGACTTCCCTCGGTAAGCCCTGGGCGCGA
This sequence comes from Pseudomonadota bacterium, assembly GCA_027621405.1. Taxonomy (GTDB): domain Bacteria; phylum Pseudomonadota; class Gammaproteobacteria; order Pseudomonadales; family Pseudohongiellaceae; genus UBA9145. Next base: position 48,610 of record JAQCBT010000010.1, read on the forward strand.
GGACTGGTCAACGCAGTATTGCGAAGCTATCTGCGGGATCATGATAGGGCTGACATTCAAGCTAGTACCGATCTGGGGACGAAATATTCCCATCCCGCCTGGCTGGTGAATAGCTTGGCACATGCCTGGCCGGATCAGCTTGAGACAATATTGGCAGCCAACAATTTAAGGGCGCCCCTGACTCTGCGAGTCAATTCGCAGAAATCTCACAGGAATACGTACCTTGATACTCTCGCTCGGGCCGGGATACCTGCTCAACAGGGCGAGTTGGCTACTACTTCCATTGTGTTGCATAAACCAATAGATGTATTTGAACTCCCTGGCTTTGAAGAGGGACTTGTCAGTGTTCAAGATGAGGCTTCCCAACTCGTGGCCCCGCTGCTGCATCTCCAGGCCGGACATCGTGTCCTGGATGCCTGCGCCGCTCCGGGTGGTAAGACATGTCATATTCTGGAAAGTGAGCAAGGACTTACTTCGGTGCTAGCAATCGATGTGTCAGAGCTACGATTGGAGAAGGTTAAAGAAAATTTGGACCGGCTCGACTTGCAGGCATCCTTGATCGCTGCGGATGCGGTGGAAACAGGATCGTGGTGGGATGGAGTTCATTTTGACCGAATATTGCTGGATGCTCCCTGCTCCGGATCTGGGGTAATCCGGCGCCATCCTGATATCAAGTTGCTGCTGCAACAAGAGGATATCCCTAAGCTGGTTTCACAACAGCTGAGCTTATTGAAAGCCCTGTGGCCTTGCCTCACCCAGGGTGGGCTATTGCTCTATACCACCTGCTCAGTCTTGCCGATGGAAAATAATGACGTCATATCATCATTCCTTGAACAAACACCTAGCGCTAAATATGAAGGCATAGCGGCCGATTGGGGAGTAGAATGCAGTAATGGAAGACAGCTCCTACCAGACGCAGCAAGCGGTCCGGATGGATTCTTTTTTTCCTTGCTTCGCAAACTCTAAATGTCGTGCGTGACCATACGCTGACCCAGTCCATAGCTCGACGATATGAAAATCATCATCCTAGGCGCTAACCAGGTAGGTAGTGCTCTTGCTGAAACTCTTTCCAAGGAAAAAAACGATATCACCCTGGTGGATGAGAACAGTGAGCTACTGCGGGAGTTGAATGACAGTATTGATGTAAAGGTGACCGCAGGCGAACCCTCCCACCCAGCCACGCTTGAAGCTGCGGGGGCCCTGGATGCCGATATGCTAATAGCAGTTACCGATAGTGACGAGGCAAATATTGTCGCTTGCCGGGTCGCCTACACGGTGTTCAATATTACCAAGAAAATCTGTCGCATCCGCGCTTCCTCTTACACCGACCACAAGGAACTCTTTCAGTACGACAACGATGTGGTCGATGTCGTGGTCAGCCCCGAAGAAATTGTCTCTGACTACATTACCCGACTGATCGACCTGCCCGGATCCTTGCAGGTTCTAGACTTCGCAGATGGCAAAGTGCAATTGGTTGCGGTAAAAGCTTTCTATGGGGGGCCCTTGGTTGGTCAGGAAATTCGGCTAATAAGACAGCATATGCCCGGTGTGGACACCCGAGTGGCAGCGATATTCCGGAAGGACCGCGCGATCACACCGGAGGGCTCGACTGTAATCGAAGCTGACGATGAGGTTTTCTTTGTTGCAGCCCAGAACAATATTCGCGCCTGTATGGGAGAGCTACGCAGACTAGACCGTCCATACCGCAGATTGATTATAGCCGGGGGCGGTAAAATCGGGTTTCGCCTGGCGCAGAATATAGAAGACCGTTACCAGGTAAAGGTAATCGAACAAGATGCGAAACGTGCAGCCTTTATTTCTGAACAACTGGATAAGGCTATCGTTCTCAATGGGGAAGCATCGCAGAGGGAGTTATTGATCGAGGAAAGCATTGAAGATACAGATGTATTCCTCGCCCTCACCAATGATGATGAAGCAAATATCATGTCTTCCCTGCTTGCCAAAAGACTAGGCGCGAAAAAAGTAATGGCCATCATAAATAATCCAGCCTATGTGGACCTAGTACAGGGAGGCGACATAGATGTTGCCATCTCGCCACAGCTGGCGACTATTGGCAGCATGTTGACCCATGTGCGTCGAGGAGATGTTGTTAACGTCCACTCACTTCGAAGAGGAGCTGCTGAAGCCATGGAAGCCATTGCTCATGGTGATAAGCACAGCTCAAAGGTTGTCGGTAAAACTGTAGAAGAGATTGATTTGCCGGAAGGCACAACTATCGGCGCTGTAGTTCGGGATGATGAAGTACTGATTGCCCACGATGACACCATCATTCAAACCGATGATCACGTCATTCTCTTTTTAACCAATCGAAAGCACATACCAGCTGTCGAACGGCTTTTTGAAGTCGATCTGACCTACTTTTAGGCTAACGGCTCAAGATCATGCACATTACCATCGTTGCGAAAGTAATCGGCATGCTGCTGATGATTTTCAGTGTGCTAGGTAACTTCCCGCCCCTTCTCGTATCCTTAATCTACAAGGATGGTGTAGCTGATTCGTTTGCCTATTCAATGGCATGTATATTTATTGTAGGATTTTTGCTCTGGTCGATAACGGCACGCTACAAAAAAGAGCTGGGCAACCGCGATGGCTTTTTGGTTGTTACTCTGTTCTGGGCTGTACTGGGCACGGCGGGTTGCTTGCCACTGGTTCTATCGGACGCAGTTAATCTTTCACTGACAGACGCCGTATTCGAATCAATTTCCGGACTATCAACTACCGGCGCGACGGTTATATCCGGACTCGATCAATTGCCAAAGTCCATCCTGTTCTACCGACAGCTACTACAATGGCTCGGAGGAATGGGAATCATCGTGCTCGCTGTCGCCTTACTTCCTATGCTGGGGATTGGCGGTATGCAACTCTATAAAGCAGAGAGCCCCGGGCCAATTAAGGATAATAAACTCGTTCCACGCCTCGCGGAAACTGCAAAGAGCCTGTGGTATATCTACCTGTCACTTACGGTTGTGTGCGCGCTCGCGTACTGGGCGGCAGGCATGAGCCTGTTTGATGCCATATCCCATAGTTTTAGCACCATTGCAATTGGTGGCTTTTCAACACATGACGCAAGCCTGGGCTACTTCAACAACCCTCTTATCGAAGTGGTCGCCATAGTTTTTATGTTCATCGCGGGAATAAATTTTGCCCTGCATTTTCTTACCTGGAGTAAGAAGAAAGACACCGGGTTACGTCACTATTTTCAGGATCCGGAGTTTCTGTTTTATAGCTTCATCCTTTTACTGGTATCAACAGTTACAGTCTTCATACTTTATATTTCCGAAATTTACGAAACCGCTTTCGAGTCTCTCATTAAAGGTACATTCCAGGTAGTATCATTCGCCACAACGACAGGTTTTACCACCGCCGACTTCAATTCCTGGCCACTCTTTCTTCCTTACGTTTTACTTTATGCCGCAATCATCGGAGCCTGTGCCGGCTCAACGGGTGGCGGCATGAAGGTAATTCGTATCTTGCTTATTTTTAAACAGGGTATTCGGGAAGTTCAGCGACTCATTCATCCTCGTGCCGTTATTCCTATCAAGCTTGGCAAGAAGGTAATGCCCGACAGAGTGATTGAATCTGTATGGGGATTTTTCGCGGTTTACGTGATGGCTTTTATGGCGATGCTGTTAGCATTGCTTGCCACGGGCCTGGATATTATAACTGCCTTCAGTGCTGTGGGTGCCTGTATTAATAACCTCGGCCCCGGCCTCGCTAATGTGGCGCAAAACTACGGAGAACTACCCAGCACAGCAAAATGGATACTCTGCTTCGCAATGTTATTGGGTCGCCTTGAAGTGTTTACTCTGCTGGTCTTGTTTAGTCCAATGTTCTGGAAGCGATAATACTAGAGTTGGCGTTTCCTCAGGAGTAAAACTCGCTATTATCAGGCCTTCGTCTAAAGCGTTTGTATTCCCATTGGTACTGGCTAACAGCCTCGAGAACCGCATTCTCAACCGAGTTGTTGAGCCCTTGTACGGACTCTTCCAGGTTGCTGCTATATATCGCAGGGTCTGCCTCTCTAAATACAGCACAAAAGCCTTCACCTCTGCGTAATCTTCTTGCGTAACCACAATAGACCTTGGCACCAGTGCGTTGTACTAGTTTACTAACAAGGGTCATGGTCAATGCGGGTTCCTCGAAGAAGTTTGCAAATACACCACTTTCATCTGCCGGCACCTGATCAGGAAGAATACCAACCATTTCGCCGTTCTTCAGAGCCGCCAGTAGCTGAGCAACGCCTCGTTTATTGGTTGGCGCCATTTTCACCCCGTTACGACTTCGCGCCTGGCGCAACAGGCGATCCAGCCCGTGGGATCGCGGTGGCTGGTACATGAAATTGGCCGCCACTCCTTCACTGGCAAAAAATCCAAAAACTTCCCAATTACTGAGGTGGGGAGCCAGCAGAATCACTCCTCTGTCTCCATCCACGTCTGCCCGATATTTATCGTAGCCTTCGTTGGATATGATCAAGCCCAGGGTTTTTTCGATAGGTGCGATCCAAGCGATGCCCATTTCCAGAGCTGTACACGCTGTGTGGATAAGTGATTCCCTCGTTAATGCGAGGATTTCAGTTTTATCCTGGTTTGGAAAGCAAGTTTCCAGATTTCTCCGCGTAGTATTCCGTGCCCGATTGGGGATATGAGCCAACATCGTGCCCCAGAACCAGCCAAGCCCATGAAGCACCGGAAGTGGTAGCCAAGAGCAGATGGTAAGAGCCCCCTTTATCAGAAGGTAGCTGGGAGGTGTGACTGTAGAGGGCTGCAATTTCAACGATATGCCGATGCCAAACGAAAATTAGGCGATCTTTTGAGGCATTTTCCTGGATTAAAGGGTCAGGGGGCTAGTTTACACAATTGCCGGTCCTGGAGCTGCGCTCAGAATGTGAATCGGTCAAGCCCGCTTGCTAGATTACTCTCTAATAATCGAGGATAATTGCAGCCCCGCAATACAGGCATACCTCAGTAATTGTGACTCCTGGTAACGACGTTTCAACATTTCAAGGATTAATCCTTGCACTACAGCATTTCTGGGCAGAAAAAGGCTGCGTTGTCATGCAACCCCTCGATCTGGAAGTGGGCGCGGGTACTTTCCACCCAGCGACTTTCCTGCGGGCCATCGGCCCGGAGAGCTGGAATACCGCCTATGTTCAGCCCTGCCGCCGCCCAACAGATGGTCGCTACGGCGAAAATCCTAACCGCTTACAGCATTATTACCAGTTTCAGGTGATTTTGAAGCCGTCTCCCAAGAATATTCAGGCTCTTTATCTCGAATCATTGGCAAACCTCGGAATAGATATGTCCATTCATGACATTCGATTCGTGGAGGATAACTGGGAATCCCCAACCCTTGGTGCCTGGGGATTAGGCTGGGAGGTATGGCTGAATGGTATGGAAGTAACCCAGTTTACCTACTTTCAGCAGGTTGGTGGGCTTGAATGCCATCCTGTGAGTGGTGAGATAACCTATGGCATCGAGCGAATTGCCATGTATCTTCAAGGTGTCGACAGTATCTATGACATCGTTTGGACGGATGGGCCGAATGGCAAAGTGACCTATGGCGACGTCTTCAAGCAAAATGAAGTGGAAATGTCTGCATTCAATTTCGAACATGCTGACACTGATTTACTATTTCGCTATTTCGACGAATGCGAAGCTCTGTGCAATACGCTTCTAGAGAAGCAGTTGGCCCTGCCCGCCTACGAACAGGTTTTGAAAGCCTCTCACTATTTCAATTTACTTGATGCACGCAATGCAATTTCAGTTACTGAAAGACAGCGCTTTATTTTGCGGGTTAGGAGTCTGGCCAGAGCTGTAGCAGAGGGATATTTTACCAGCCGAAAGGCTCTTGGTTTTCCTCTTGCGCCGGCGGAACTTCGTGACCAATACCTTAAAGAGAAAGACTAATGGTCGCCCGTGATTTACTCATCGAGATCGGCACCGAGGAATTGCCACCCAAGGCGTTGCCTGTACTGTCGGCCGCACTGGCTGATTCCATGTCGAACCTTTTGGCCCAAGCCTCCCTCGAATTCGAATCAGTGAAGAAGTTCGCGTCTCCGAGACGCCTTGCACTGCTGATAACTCACTTGCAGGAGACGCAACAGGATACCGAGCAGACCAGATTCGGACCCGCTGTTAACGTTGCCTTTCAGGAAAACGGTGAGCCCACCCCCGCGGCCCTTGGTTTTGCCTGCTCCTGTGGTGTTGAGGTAAGCGAACTGCAACGTAGTAACAAGGACGGTGTTGAAAAGCTCTGTTTTGTATTGAAAGAGAAAGGTAAAGCCGCTAACGAACTCATTCCGGGCATGCTTGAGCAAAGCCTGTCTCAGCTCCCGATTCCCAAGCGGATGCGATGGGGCAGCTCAAGAGCAGAGTTTGTACGCCCGGTTCACTGGTTAGTTGTATTATTCGGCGAAGAGGTTATCGACTGTGAGATCTTGGGTGTTACGTCAGGCCGTGAAACCTGGGGACACAGATTCCATCACAACAGCCCAATAGCTCTCGTCTCACCTGATGACTACGAGGCCAAACTTGAGAGCCCTGGTCTTGTAATCGCGGACTTCCACAAGCGCAAGTCATTGATCAAGCAACAGGTCGAGTCTGAAAGCGAAAAGCTTGGCGCATCACCCATTTACGATGATGCTCTTCTCGAAGAAGTAACAAGCCTGGTGGAGTATCCGGTGGCGCTAACTGGTGATTTCGAAGCAGAGTACCTGGAAGTTCCACAGGAAGCATTGATACTCACCATGCAAAAGAATCAGAAATGTTTCTGCCTTGTAGGGGACGATGGCAAGTTACTGCCCAAATTTATCACCATTTCCAATCTGATAAGCAAAGATCCCGCTCAAGTAGTGGAAGGGAATGAGCGTGTGATTCGGCCGCGCCTTGCAGATGCGCGTTTCTTTTTTGAAACGGACAAGCAAATTAGACTGGAGTCCCGGTGCGAGGGCTTGGGGAAACTGATTTTTCAGGAAAAGCTGGGCTCGGTTCTAGACAAATCGCGGCGAGTTGAGGTGCTCGCGAAAGACATCGCAGCCAAGCTTGGCGTAGATCAGGAGAGCTGTGGGCGCGCAGCCGTGCTGTCAAAATGCGATTTGCTTACAGCCATGGTAGGTGAGTTCGCAGATCTGCAAGGACTTATGGGTTATTACTATGCGCTCAACGATGGGGAAGACCCGAACGTAGCGGCAGCTCTCAACGAGCAGTACCAGCCTCGCTTTGCCGGTGATTCAGTACCCGGATCCGATGTTGGGGCTGTACTGGCTATCGCAGACAAATTAGATACGATGGTTGGGATGTTCGGAATAGAACAGCCACCTACCGGATCCAAGGATCCATTTGCGCTACGTCGGGCCGCTCTGGGCATTCTTCGCATAGCGACTGAGAGGTCCATGGCACTGGACCTCGCTGTTGCTATTAACACTTCTGTTAACACCTACTCTTACACAAGCCTTGCGCCTTCAACTGCGCAGGATGTATTTGAGTTTATTCTTGAGCGATTTAAAGCTTGGTACTTGGATGAGGGGATTGGACATGGTGAGTTTCAGTCGGTTTATGTATTAAGGCCCACAAAGCCACTTGACTTCCACAGGCGTGTACAAGCAGTTCAACTGTTCGCTAGATTGCCAGAGGCGGCTAACCTTGCGGCGGCTAATAAGCGCGTTTCAAACATTTTAAGCAAGAATAATGGTTTGGATATTCCTGCTACCGTCAATGAATCTTTGTTAAGTGATAGCGAAGAAGTCCAACTTTATAGAGAACTTGCATCTAAAGAGTTAGAAGTGGCGCCTATAATAGATTCGGGAGACTATGCTGCAGCCTTGGCTTGCCTCACTTCACTGAAGATCACTGTCGATGCGTTCTTCGACAAAGTGTTGGTGATGGCAGACGACGAGTCTATTAAGAAGAACCGAATGGCATTACTCCAACGATTGCAATCCCTGTTCATACAAGTGGCGGATATCTCCTACCTACACCAATCCTGAGACTCCGATCATGCTCCCCAATAAAATTATCGTGTTGGACAGGGATGGCGTGATAAATGAGGATTCTGACGATTTCATAAAATCTCCTGAGGAGTGGCTTCCGATCAACGGGAGCCTGAAAGCAATATCATTGCTACACAGAGCTGGTTACCGTGTTGTAGTCGCAACAAACCAGTCTGGCCTTGCCCGTGGCCTATTTGATGAGATCACCTTGGCACTGATTCATGGGAAAATGACTGAACTGGTTGAGGCTGAAGGTGGTCATATAGAGGGTGTGTTCTACTGTCCTCATGGTCCACATGATGGTTGCGATTGCAGAAAGCCCAAAACCGGATTACTTAGAAGAATCAGTTTCGAGTTTCAGGCTGATATCACGGGTTGCTATTTGATAGGAGATAGCATTCGCGATCTGCAGGCAGCTACTTCAGCTGGACTCTCTCCCGTACTGGTGCGAACAGGAAAAGGTCAAAAAGCAGAGTCGCAACTTTTTAAAGCTGGGTTTCCCGATATCCCCGTGTTCGATGACTTGCTCGATGCGGTTGTGAATTTTGGCCTGTTACAAGATGTCTAAATTTTTTCTTGGCATCAGATCTGCTCTTTTCTATTTAGGCTATGTCTTCATAACGATTGTTATGTCTACTTTTTTCATAGTCGTTTATGGGTTATTACCACCGCGAGGTCGCTATAATTTTGCTTCCACATGGTGCTTTTGCGTTCTCCAATGGCTTCGAATTACCTGCGGCGTTAGCTACGAAGTGAGAGGTCTCGAGAATATTCCGCAGGGGCCGGCTGTCTATCTTTCAAACCATCAGAGTAGTTGGGAAACATTGTTGTTTTATCGGTTGATCTTTCCTATGTCCCCAATATTGAAGAAGGAATTATTGAAGATTCCCTTTTGGGGCTGGGCTCTTTGGCTGACTCGTCCCATAGCGATCGATCGGAGCAAACCCCGCGAGGCTGGTAAATCATTATTGCTTCAAGGTGTAAGAAGACTAAAAGATGGAAATTCGATTGTGATATTTCCAGAAGGGACCCGATCACGACCCGGTGAAATTCGGCGATTCTCGAGGAGTGGTGCCACGCTAGCCGAAGCAGCAGGGGTTCCTGTTGTACCAATTGCCCACAATGCAGGATATGCCTGGCCACCCAGAACCTTCCTAAAATTTCCGCACAAGGTCACGGTGGAAATTGGTAAACCAATAATTATTTATGACCAAACAGTCAACGAAATAACCGAACGTGCTGAAACGTGGATTCGAGGAGCCGTGGTAGTACAGTGATGCTGAGTTTGCGTCTTTCAGGCCCTGGAGACTAGATATCCAGGTTATCTGCCGCCAATGCGTTTTCTTCGATAAATTCTCTTCGCGGATCTACCTGATCCCCCATCAGCGTATTAAAGAGCTGGTCGGCACTGATCGCATCGTCGATTGTCACTTGCAGCATTCTGCGAGTTTCCGGATTCATCGTGGTTTCCCATAATTGATCGGGGTTCATCTCGCCAAGGCCCTTATAGCGTTGCAGGTAATGACCTTTCATGGCGTCATGAGTTAACCACTCAATAGCCTCGCCAAAGCTGGAAATTTCCTGGGTCTTGTCAGCACGCTTAACAAACGCTCCTTTCTCGATCAGACCTTCTAAAGTGTTCCCTAGTTCTGCGAGCGTTCTATATTCTGCAGAATGAAAGAAATCCGCTGTGAAATGATACGTCCTCTCCAGACCATGCAAATTCTGAACCGCTGTGGGAACCCATGTGTGCCTCTCCGGATCCTCATCCATCTGTAGGGTGATAGTCGGGCTCACGCCAGGGTGCTTGGATTGTAGATTTTCTTTCAATTGCTCTAACCAGTTCCTGGTGTCTTCTTCTGATTTTAGAGCACCCTCGTCCAGTTTCGGCGTAAAGATCATGGACTCCAGAATTTCCGTCGGATAGAGACGAGCCAGTCGGCTGATTATTGCGTAGGCTTCATTGTATTTTTTGACCAGTGCTCCTAATGAATCGTCAGTGATTCCGGGTGCATCCGCATTTACGTGAAGGCTGGCTCCTTCGAGCGCGATTTGAGTTTGATAGTTCGCCAACTCAATGTCATCTTTTAGATATTGCTCCTGCTTACCTTTTCGAACCTTGTACAGAGGCGGTTGCGCTATGAAGATATGGCCGCGTTCTACGAGGTCGCGCATTTGGCGGAAGAAGAATGTGAGTAGCAGGGTTCTGATATGTGAACCATCCACATCTGCGTCAGTCATGATGATGATTGAATGATAGCGAAGATTTTCAGGCGCGAATTCCTCATTACCAATTCCGCAACCAAGGGCCTTAATCAGCGTTCCTATTTCCGCCGAACTGAGCATCTTATCGAAGCGGGCTTTTTCCACATTGAGAATCTTGCCCTTAAGAGGCAGCACTGCCTGATTCTTTCGGTTGCGCCCCTGTTTTGCGGAGCCTCCCGCAGAATCTCCCTCCACTATGTATATTTCAGATAGTGCCGGGTCCTTTTCCTGGCAATCGGCGAGCTTTCCTGGAAGGCCTGCCACATCCAGCGCCCCCTTGCGCCTTGTCATCTCCCTTGCCTTACGAGCAGCTTCTCTCGCCCGGGCTGCATCAATCATCTTATTGACGATTAGCTTGGCATCCTGAGGGTTCTCTAATAGGTAGTCATTGAACTGGGATGCCATCTCTTGTTCCACTACCGCTTTCACCTCGGAGGACACTAGTTTGTCCTTAGTCTGGGATGAGAATTTGGGATCAGGAACTTTTACAGAAATGATCGCTGTCAATCCCTCCCGCGCGTCATCGCCGCTAGTGACCACTTCCTTACCCTTTTTCTGAGCCAACTCTTTATCAATGTAGCTCTTCAACACCCGGGTGAGCGCGCTGCGAAATCCCGCAAGGTGGGTGCCTCCATCGCGCTGGGGAATATTGTTTGTATAGGGAAAGATGTTTTCCTGGTAGGAGTCATTCCATTGCAGGGCCACTTCGACAGAGATACCATCTTCTATTCGCTCTGAATTGAAGTGGAACAGCTTGTTGATTGTGGTCTTGTTTGTGTTCAGATAATCCACAAAAGCTTTCAAGCCACCTTCATATTTGTACTCGTCTCTCTTCCCGGAGCGCTCGTCCTTCAGCGTAATGCTGACCCCCGCGTTAAGAAACGCCAACTCACGCAGTTTCTTGGCCAGGATATCGTAGTGGAACTCCACATTCGTAAAGGTCTCTTTTGATGGCTTGAAATGGCACTCCGTTCCTGTACTTTCTGTTTCTCCAACCACAGCCAACGGTGCCTGAGGCACACCATGCCGGTAGTATTGTTCATGTACCTTGCCACCTCGTCGAATAGTAAGCTTGAGCTCTTCCGAAAGCGCATTGACTACAGACACACCCACTCCGTGTAGTCCGCCGGATACCTTGTAGCTATTGTCATCGAACTTACCACCAGCATGAAGTACAGTCATAATTACTTCAGCGGCTGACACACCTTCTTTGTGCATTTCCGTGGGGATACCCCTGCCGTTATCCTGAACTGTAATAGTTTCACCAACATGTATAGTGACGTTGATCTGGTCACAGTGCCCAGCCAATGCTTCATCGATGGAGTTATCTACCAACTCAAAAACCATATGGTGAAGGCCCGTACCGTCATCGGTATCCCCAATGTACATTCCTGGGCGCTTCCTCACCGCATCCAGGCCCTTTAATACCTTTATGCTGTCAGAGTTATAGTCAGATTGAGCTTTATCACTCATAGAAACTCTCCAAAAAGCACTTCTTTACCGGGGTGCTTTAGAACCACTAATACATTGATTATCTAGCTAAAATCAGCTTTTTATTATACCACGTTCCACGTGGAACTTGGCGATCTCTGTAGTTGTCATTGCTCGCAGGTCCAAGGCGGACGATTCCACACTGGTCATGAATACCTGACTGCCACTCTCCGCCAAATAGTCGACAACCACTCTTCGATTGTTGGTATCAAGCTCTGCTGGCAGATCATCAACCAGATAGGTACACTTTCTATTGACTGACTCTGCAAGTAACTTTCCCTGGGTGAACTTAAGTGCGCAGATAAGAAGCTTTTGTTGGCCACGGGATAGGACCTCTATCGCTTTCCTGCTACCAATCTTAAGAGAGATATCGGCCCGGTGAGGTCCAAGTTGCGTGGAGCCATATTTTACGTCCATAGGCCTGTAGCGAAGTAGTTGCTCACTCAGATCAATGTTTTCATCCCAGCCACACTGGTAGGTAATGGAGAGGCGCTCAGCCGATTGCTTAAACACCTCACTAAAGGTTTCCTGGAAGAGCGGTAGTAGCTGACCCAGATACGACCATCGAAACTGGTGTACCAACGCTGCCGCTTCACACAACTCTCTATCCCACACGGCGATTTCGCTTTCTGGTAGACGAGTCTGCTTAAGCAACCGATTTCGTTGCGCGAGACATCGGCGTACTCTTCGCCACTGGGCCACAAATCCAGGTTCCACGTGGAACACGCCCCAGTCCATAAAACGCCGCCTGGCCTTAGGGCCACCTTCCAGTAGTTGAAATGCGCCCGCATCTAGAACCTGTACGGGTAGCTCTCTGGCCACTTCATCCCAGTTGCTCTGATTAATCCCGTTTAGTCTGAGCTGGTGCCTCTGTTTACGAGGGCGGCTGAGGCCGATGCTCTTCTTATCAATAGTCTGAGCGAATACTGTGGCGGCACTCTCGCCCTCCATAACCAAAGGATCCACGAGTGCACTCCGAAAGGATTTACCAGTAGCCAGGAGGTTTACTGACTCCAATATGCTGGTTTTTCCGCTGCCATTCAGGCCGTAAACCAGATTGAATTGTCTCGATAAATCCAGTCGGATTTCGCGCAAATTGCGGAGTTTGGACACCTCAAGACGGGTGAGCGCGGTCATGTATGTGAGCAATTCCTCACGGCTTTCTGACTACAGCCGCATCGGCATGACCACGTAGAGCGCATCGCTGCCCTCTTCGGCTTCGAGCAGGGCGCTACTATTGGGATCAGAAAGCGTCATACGAACATTCTTGCTGCCAATGGTTGAAAGCACATCGATCAGGTAACTCACATTGAAACCTATTTCGATGGGATCGGCTTCATAGTCAACAGACACTACTTCTTCCGCCTCTTCCTGCTCTGGGTTATTTGCCAGGATCTTCAATTCCCCATTGCTCAACATAACGCGAACACCCCTGTACTTCTCGTTCGACAGAATCGCAGCCCTGGAAAACGCCTGTCTAAGCTCCAAGCAGCTCCCAAGCATGACGCGATCCCCACCTTTAGGTAATACCCTGTTGTAGTCGGGAAATTTTCCGTCGACCAGCTTGGAAGTGAACGTATACTCCGGTACTCGGGCACGTATGTGATTCTGGCCGAAAGTGAGCGTTATCTCACCTCCACCCTCGGTAAGTAAACGCGATAACTCCATAATGCCTTTTCTGGGTAAGATTAGTTGTTGCGTCTCTGATATTGCATTATTCAGCGCCACAGTTTCCATCGCCAACCGGTGCCCATCTGTTGCCACCAGCCGAAGATAATCACTGGCGACTTCAAAAAGCATGCCGTTAAGATAGTAGCGGACGTCCTGTTGTGCCATGGCAAAACTGGTGGCATCCAATAAGCTCCGCAACCGGTCCTGGTCAATACTCAGTGAAAATGTATCTGGCTCCTCTTCTACCCGAGGAAACTCTGACGCCGGAAGCGTAGTAAGCGTAAACCGACTGCGACCTGATTTTAGTAATAATTTGTCATCTGCAAGTGTCAAGCTGATATCGGCGTCTTCAGACAGGGACTTGCAGATATCTAACAGTTTTTTCGCGGGAACTGTAATTTCACCAGCTTTACCACCATCACCCACTACCACGCGGCCTATAAGTTCTACCTCCAGATCTGTACCCGTCAACGACAAGCTATTGTCGTTGAATTCCAAAAGCACATTGGATAAGACCGGAAGCGTCTGCCGGCGCTCAACAACGCCGCTCACCAACTGAAGTGGTCTTAGCAGGGCATCACGACTGATAGTTAATTGCATTTGGCTTTAATTCCTTATTTCTCAATATGTTACTAGCTTGATAATGAGCGAAGGAGGTTATTATAATCCTCCTGGATATCCGTAGATGTGTGCCGGAGCTTGTTAATTTGCTTGCAGGCATGAAGCACCGTTGTGTGATCACGGCCTCCGAATGCATCACCAATCTCTGGCAAACTGTGGTTTGTTAGCTCCTTCGAAAGGCTCATTGCCACCTGCCGTGGTCTGGCTACAGATCTGTTTCTCCTTTTTGACAACATGTCGGCCATTTTTATCTTGTAATACTCCGCTACAGAACGCTGTATGTTGTCAATAGTTACCAATTTGTCCTGCAACGCGAATAAATCCCGTAATGCCTCTTTAATTAGCTCCAGGGTAATAGGGGCTCCCTTAAAGTTGGCGTGAGCAATCACCCTTTTCAGGGCTCCCTCTAGCTCTCTGACGTTGGATCGCAACCGCTGAGCAATGAACAACGCTGATTCATAGGGAAGAGTGACATTGCACTGCTCAGCCTTATTCATCAGAATAGCTGCCCGCGTCTCCAGTTCTGGCGGCTCCACGGCAACAGTTAAACCCCAACCAAAGCGAGACTTCAGTCGCTCTTCCAGACCATTAATCTCCTTATGAAACCTGTCACAAGTCAGAATGATTTGTTGCCCACCCTCAAGCAACGCATTAAAAGTGTGGAAAAACTCTTCCTGAGATCGCTCTTTCCCGGCAAAAAATTGAATGTCGTCTATCAACAGTGCATCAACAGACCTATAAAAGCGCTTGAATTCACTAATTGCATTTAACTGAAGGGCTGTCACCATGGTAGCTACAAAAGTTTCTGAATGAAGGTACACCACCTTCGCATCGGGTTTCTTTTCTACCAGGTAATTGCCAATGGCATGCATTAAGTGCGTTTTGCCCAGCCCAACCCCACCATAGATAAACAGAGGGTTGTAGGCGTACCCAGGGTTCTCGGCAACTTGCATGGCCGCAGCTCTGGCCAGCTGATTGGATTTACCAATAATAAAATTATCGAAATTATTTTCGGTATTCAGGGCTCCCCGGTGCCGAAGTTTGCCTTCGATAATGGTATCTACAGCACCAGAATTAGCGCCATCAGTCACGACTCGCTGGGAACTAATTTTACTTTGCGCCCGCACCGGTACATTGGGCGTAGCTAAAAGGGCGCCGGCTTCTTCCGCTTTAGGTTGGCTGGTCATCCCCTCTATTCTAGGCGGTTCCTTGATGGCCGCGTGATGAGGGCCATTTGTCTGATAATCACGGTGAGCCACGTGCAGCTCAACAGGGACTTCCTGTCCTGTAAGGTCTTTTAGGATCTCTTCAATCCTGCAGTGGAATTTGCTCTTTACCCAGTCCAGGATAAATCGATTAGGTGCATACAAATGAATCGATTCACTCCCATGCTCTGCTTTTAAGGGTCGAATCCAGGTATTAAACTCTTGTGAGGAAATCTCGTCTCTAAGACATTCTGTGCATTTTTGCCAATGTGCTACTACCACTATCTCCTGCCCATCCAGTTTTTCTTACACTTCTTTGTAGATTTTGTTTTACTGGATTCTATCCATAGCAGTAGAAGTTATCCACTGCTGACAAGTCATTTACGTGGATTTTAATTGATATATTTTATCTTTATATTTCAATAACTTAAATTGTCTAGGCGGCTTAATCCTCGAGTAAAACGGGCTCAGAAAACTGACGAAATACACTTGCCTGTTGATAAATATGCTGTGGATAACTTGTTGGTAAGTACTGCATTGATTGGGTGGCGGAATACGCCCCTGTGACAATGGCTGAACCTGAAGTATTGTAGACACACAGCCCCTTCCAACATTGCATGTTGGAAGCAAAACCTCTAGAATTCCGCCTCTTTTTTCGAGCCACTTTGTGGCTTCCTAAGTTACTGTTAAATCGGACTTTCTACTATGAAGCGTACATTTCAGCCCAGCGTGTTAAAGCGAGCCCGTACTCATGGTTTTCGTGCACGAATGGCCACCAAGGGCGGACGCTTGGTGTTAAAGCGACGACGAGCTAAGGGGCGCGCTCGCCTCTCTGCATAATTTTCTGTTGTTCTTTCGCTGAACGAGAACAGAGAATGACCCGTGTCAGAATACGGCTACCCCAAGAACTCTCGGCTGCTGAATGCAGCAGAGTACACTGCTGTTTTCAACCGCAACCAATTCAAAGTTGCCAACCGATACTTTCTGATTCTTGCCCTGCAACAAGAAGATTGTAGCCCTCGCCTGGGAACCGTGATCGCCAAAAAGAATATTGCTACGGCGGTTCAGCGAAATCGAATCAAGCGCATTATTCGAGAATCGTTCAGGCACCAAAAAGACTCTCTGGCAAATTTGGACATTGTTGTCCTTGTTCGTAAAGGAACAGACCAGTTGCAGAACAATGAAGTTAGCAACCACCTTTTACGCCTGTGGCAAGATTTGGGTAAGAAGATCTCTTAATAGAGCGGCAGTATAGACCAATGCTTAATAAAGCCCTGATTAGTCTAATTACTATTTATCAACGCACATTCAGCGCCTTGATGGGCCCGCGCTGTCGCTTCTACCCAAGCTGTTCGCACTATACAAAAGAAGCTATAGAGATCCATGGTGGTTTTCAGGGCACATACCTTGGCGTCAAAAGAATCTTACGCTGCCATCCGTGGCACGAAGGTGGGTACGACCCAGTGCCTGGCCATATTGAAGATGCTCACGAGAAGTAAGTATGGACATTACTCGTTTTTCTCTTTACTCAGCTCTGGCCGTCATTACCTATCTACTATTACTGGCTTGGCAGGAAGATTATCCTCCCATTGTCAATGACGGAGGTATTAGTTCAGAACTTGGCGGACTATCCGACGTAGGATCTACTCCCTTTATAGAGCAAACAACAGCAAGCAGCGATATACCAGCACAGGTGCCAAACACCCCAAGCTCATCGTCAGATAACGGGTCGCTACAAAACTCGCAAACCCAGCCACTCATACAAGAAGTAACAGGCCAAGAATTCTCCATCGTCACTGTTCGCACCGATACTCTTGAACTGGTAATTGACCTCAACGGCGGTGATATCGTCACTCTGGCCCTACCTCTCTACCTCAAACAATTAAACGTACCAGATGACCCATTTATTCTTCTGGAACAAAGCAGGGCTCGCAGTTACGTAGCTCAAAGTGGTTTGATAGGAAGAGACGGAATAGACGCCCCTAACAGGGCTCGTTATAAAACTAGTAGCCCAAATTTCCAGATGGGTGAATCTGATGATTCACTCTCGGTAGATTTGCTGACTACAACTGACACCGGCGTCCAGATCGTCAAGCGATATACTTTTAATCGTGGATCTTACCTGATAGATGTGAGTTTCATTGTTAACAACCCAACCAACAGTGATTTCAGGGCTAATGCTTTCGGACAGATAAAACGTGATGCCTTTGATGACCCTAGTAGTTCTGGAGGATTTGGCCGAACGTACCTGGGTTACGTTTCCACTAATGAAGAAGATCCTTATATTGAAATAGATTTTGACGACATAGACGATGGCGCAAATTCATTCGAAACAATGGGGGGGTGGATAGGGTTTAGTCAACACTATTTCATTAGCGCCTGGGTTCCCGATAGCAACACGGTGAACCGATATACCACAAGAAAAAACAATCTAAACCAGTATTTTGGCGAATTCACTGGTTCAGCATTTGATGTGCCTGCTACTGGTAGTGCAAGTTACCAGATGCAATTCTATGCCGGACCAAAAGACCAATACGTACTAGCCGACATCTCTCCCAACCTGGATCTGACAATTGACTATAGCTTTCTGTGGTTCCTGGCCGCACCTATCTACTGGCTCCTTAGACAATTAGATTCACTTATTGGTAACTACGGCCTCTCTATAATCGTTCTTACGATAATTGTAAAAGGTGCGTTCTATAAGTTATCTGAAACACAGTACAAATCCATGGCTGGTATGCGCAGGCTAATGCCGAAAATGCAGCAGTTGAAGGAAAGTTACGGTGACGACCGAATGAAACTTCAACAGGCTACAATGGAGCTTTACAAGAAAGAGAAAATAAATCCATTTGGCGGATGCCTGCCCATGTTAGTACAAATGCCGGTTTTCATTGCACTGTACTGGGTATTGCTGGAAAGCGTTGAATTACGACACGCACCTTTTATCTTGTGGCTACAAGACCTTTCGGTAAGAGATCCGTTCTTCATTCTGCCTTTATTGATGGGCGCAACCATGTACTTGCAGACCACCTTGAGTCCAGCACCTGCTGACCCGATGCAAGCCAAGGTAATGAAGCTAATGCCCATCATGATGACTGTGTTATTCCTCTGGTTTCCAGCAGGTCTTGTGCTTTACTGGCTCACCAACGGTTTGCTCGGCATCCTGCAACAGTGGTACATCACTCGCAAAATTGAAGCAGCCTATGAGGCAAAGGCAGCCAAATAGACCTGATACCAGGGTGCGTCAAACAACAGACATTCTACGAATTGGCTTCCTACCCCTTTCTTATCCCTGAGTAAATCGATGCTTCAGCAGGACACAGACACCATCTGCGCTATC
The DNA here is from genome assembly GCA_027621405.1 of Pseudomonadota bacterium. GTDB lineage: Bacteria > Pseudomonadota > Gammaproteobacteria > Pseudomonadales > Pseudohongiellaceae > UBA9145. The sequence goes on from JAQCBT010000010.1 coordinate 67,211, forward strand.
GCCACACCACCGGGTCGGGGTGGCATAGGGATAATAAGGGTGTCGGGTCCCAGAGCAGCCGATATCTGTAAATGTGTAACCGGTAGTTTGCCTGCCGCAAGAATTGCCACTCGAGCCGAATTTAGGGCCTCTGATTTGAATGTAATTGATGAGGGCCTGGTGCTTTACTTCCCAGCTCCGAATTCATTCACTGGAGAAGATGTCCTCGAGCTGCAAGGACACGGCGGTCCCCACGTACTTCACAGCATTCTTTCACAAACCCAAAAATTTGGCGCCCGCCTGGCAAGACCAGGGGAATTCACAGAGCGAGCTTTTCTCAATGGGAAAGTGGATCTACTACAAGCTGAAGCAGTCGCAGACCTAATTGATGCCGGTTCACAACAGGCTGCCAGATCCGCTTTGAGAACCCTACAAGGTGTGTTTTCGGCTAAAGTAAATGATATTGTTCAAAGCTTGACCCGAATCAGGGTAAACGTAGAAGCCGCCATCGATTTCAGCGATGAAGATATAGACATAATTGAGAGAAGTGGTGTTGGATCTGAGTTAGCAAGGATACTTGGAGCAATGCAGGCCCTTTTTCGAGAGGCCGAGCAAGGCGCCATACTCAAAGATGGAATCCACCTGGTATTAGCTGGTGCCCCGAATGTCGGGAAATCCAGCTTGATGAATGCTCTCTGCGGCAACGATTCGGCAATAGTCACCGATACTCCAGGTACAACTCGTGATCTATTGAGGGAGCAACTCAATCTGGATGGTTTACCGATTACGATTACTGATACAGCTGGCTTGCGCCTTAGCGAAGACCCGGTCGAACAGGAAGGTGTTCGTCGCGCTACCCGGGCAATCAATGAGGCCGATCGTATATTTCTTGTGATTGACGGAGAACGAGAGCAATCTCTCGTCAACACAGTCAGCGCCTCTAGTCAGGAAGGCATTCCCGCTGCCTGGATCGACACACTGGTAGAAGGCCTCGGCGACCAGGAATCACTGGCTCTGCTTGGTCGTACATCCATGGTTATTAACAAGATCGATTTACTCACTGACAGCGAACCACGCCAAAACACGAAAATCTACAAGGGTAATGAGCTCAAGCTATTCAGAGTATCAGCGAAACAAGGTCTGGGCCTGGAATTGCTCAGAGAAGACATAAAGCAACGCAGCGGATACTCAGCGCCCGATGGAAGTGCATTCCTGGCTAGGAAACGCCACCTTGTAGCTCTACAAGAAGCAAACGACTATTTGGAGAAAGCAAACCAGGGGATAAGTGAACACTTACACTTGGAGCTGGTAGCTGAAGATTTGCGGTTAGCCCAGCGCATACTGGGAAGAATAACCGGTGAGGTATCCAGCGACGATCTGTTAGGGGAAATTTTTTCCAGTTTCTGTATCGGTAAGTAAGTCACTGGCATTAAGGTGGCTTAGCCCAGCTCGATATATAAACTACTTGAATACCCTTTATTCACCTGCTACCCACAGTTATATACCCAAATCAGAAGTTAAATTTATATAAAGGACATCATGTTGACAAATTGGCTTCTGGCGTGGGTAACGATTGAATAATATGGAGACTTATGCACCGCGGTTGCAGAGAAAGTATTGACGTTAAAAAGCATACACAATGCTTCCAACGGCTATACCTTGTCTGTACAGACTTTATGTACCACCTTATCATCGTCTGAAACACAGTGAATACGAGGGCTGTAGGCAGTTTTCAACAGACAGGACCGGTCTCTATAACAACAATAACTAAACACTATAACTACCCTAATATATAAATATCTTATTAATCTGCTAAAAGTTATTTATCGAATTAGAGGCAAATAGCAAGCATTCCCTTTTACGGACGTATCTATATACTGCTCGTCCCCTGAACTGAAGCTGGCTGATCATGAAGCACACGGAACTATTTGAAGTCATCGTCGTAGGCGGAGGCCACGCAGGCACTGAAGCTGCCCTCGCTAGTGCCCGGCTTGGTGTGCGTACTCTACTGGTAACCCATAGCATTGAGACCCTGGGACAGATGTCTTGTAACCCGGCCATTGGTGGTATCGGAAAGAGTCACCTGGTAAAGGAAATTGATGCGTTGGGTGGAGCCATGGCGCAGGCCATAGATAAGGCCGGGATCCAGTTTCGGGTACTCAATGCCAGCAAGGGACCAGCAGTAAGGGCAACCCGAGCCCAGGCAGATAGAGTCCTGTACAAAGCTGCGATCAGGGAAACTCTGGAAAGCCAGCCTAACCTGACCTTATTTCAACAGGCTGTAGATGACCTGATCATTGAGAACGGCAGCGTGAAGGGCGTGCGAACCCAGATGGGCCTGGATATCCACGCCAGAAAAGTTGTAATGACAACAGGCACATTTCTGGGTGGCAAGATTCACATTGGTCTTGCTAATAGCAGCGGTGGCAGGGCTGGTGACCAACCTTCCAATGCACTCGCACAACGGCTCAGAGAGCTACCCTTCAGAGTGGAAAGACTGAAGACTGGTACTCCACCTCGAATTGACGCAAGGACGGTGGACTTTTCGGTCATGGAAATTCAGTATGGTGATACTCCCCTTCCCGTAATGTCTTTTTTAGGCAGCGTCGAGCAGCACCCACGGCAGGTGCCCTGCTATATAACTTCTACAAATGAGCGCTGTCACGAAATTATCCGTGGTGGACTTGATAGGTCACCAATGTACACCGGTGTAATCGAAGGCACCGGTCCTCGCTATTGTCCATCGATAGAAGACAAGGTAATGCGGTTTGCGGACAAATCTTCTCATCAGATTTTCGTTGAACCTGAAGGCTTACATACTAACGAGCTATATCCCAACGGAATTTCAACCAGCTTGCCGTTCGATGTTCAGGTGGAGATGATCCATAACATCAAAGGTTTTGAGAACGCTCATATAACAAGACCCGGCTATGCGATTGAATACGACTTTTTTGACCCTAGGGATCTTAAGTACTCTCTGGAAACGAAGTTTATTGAAGGGTTGTATTTTGCCGGTCAAATTAATGGAACGACAGGTTACGAAGAGGCGGCGGCGCAAGGCTTGTTGGCAGGTCTTAATGCCGGACTGTCAGTGCAAGACAAGGAAGCTTGGTGTCCACGCCGGGATCAAGCCTACATAGGTGTTCTTGTAGATGATCTTATTACGCTTGGTACAAACGAACCCTACCGTATGTTTACATCGCGCGCTGAATACAGACTGACACTCCGCGAAGACAATGCTGATCTGCGACTAACCGAGAAAGGTAGAGAGTTGGGTTTGATAGATGATGAGCGTTGGCAATTCTTTACCGAAAAATGTGAGTCAATTGAAAAGGAATTGGAAGTACTAAAAAATACATGGGTTCATGCTGATAGCGAAGCGGCTTATCGAATTAACGAGCTTCTCGAAAAACCCTTGAGTAGGGAGTATAGACTTTCTGAACTCTTGGCGCGTCCGGCAATTAGCCATGAGTCGCTAATGAAGGCTTATAGAGGTGAAGAGGCCGCTGAAGCCACAGCGATAGCACCTAACACTATATCTGAGCAGGCTAAGCAACAAGCCGAAATACAGATCAAATATCAGGGATATATTGATCGACAGTCAGAAGAGATCGAAAGGCTTAAGCGTCAAGAGAATACTGTTATTCCAGCAGACATTGACTACAGCAATATGCAGGGGCTTTCAAACGAATTGAGGCAAAAACTGGCTGCAGCACAACCAGAAAATCTTGGTAGAGCTTCAAGAATTTCAGGGATGACACCTGCTGCAATTTCGCTGCTATTGATACATGTTAAAAAGCACCATGAGCTGCGCCGCAGGGCAGGTTAAGAAGGCTCACTACTTTTGCTATCTATCGCTGACGAGCTAGAAAGTGGCCTCAAGGCTTTGCAAGTACCTGCAACACATCTACAACAAAACCTGTTGCTGGAATATATCCAACTCCTAAAGAAGTGGAATAGAACCTATAACCTGGTTGCCGATGCGAGTGATCAGGTGTTGCTGTACCGGCACTTGCTGGATTCAATAGCGATTGCCCCCTATGTAAATGCTCACTCGGTTTTGGATGTTGGATCCGGGGGCGGATTTCCAGGGGTTCCCCTGGCGATTCTCAAACCCTCTACTCAATTTACTTTACTCGACAGCAATGGCAAAAAAGCCCGGTTTCTGTTCCAGGTGAAAGCAAGCCTGGGGCTGGCAAATATAGATGTGCAAAATTGCCGGATTGAGCACTATGAAAGTGATAGTCAAATTGATATTGTGACTTGCAGGGCATTTTCGTCACTTCCTGATATCCTGCAGAAAATTTCCCCGTTATTGTCAGAAAATAGCCATCTACTGGCTATGAAGGGTCAATTCCCAGAAGCTGAAATAAAGGATATTGGCCCCGATTTTGAGGTCGCCAGAGTATATAGGCTCAAGGTTCCTGGCTCAGCCAGTGAGCAGCCCGATGAAAACAAAGAAGTGGAACGACACCTGATAGATATAATCCCACACAGGGGCTTTATCGGGTAAACTTGTGTAGTTAGTTATTCAGTCAACACAGAGAACCAAGTGAGCAAAGTACTGGCTATTGCCAACCAGAAAGGCGGAGTAGGTAAGACCACCACCTCGGTTAATTTGGCCGCGTCTCTCAGCGTAACCCGCAAAAACGTATTGCTCATCGACATGGATCCCCAAGGCAATGCCACAATGGGGTCTGGTGTCGACAAGTCCTCCCTCGACAATTCTGTATATGATTTACTGACTTCGCAGGCTGAATTTGACGCCGTCAAAGTGAGGCCGGAAGAAGCGGAATTTGACCTTTTGCCTGCCAATGGCGATCTGGTGGCCGCCGAGGTGGAACTGATCACTGCGGACAATAAAGAGATACGATTGCGCACAATTATCGAGGCTGTCCGAGGACGCTACGATTTCATCGTAATCGATTGCCCTCCCTCTCTCAATATGCTGACTATCAATGCATTGGTAGCCGCAGATGGTGTCGTCATTCCGATGCAATGCGAGTATTACGCGCTTGAAGGGCTTTCTGCCCTGATGGATACGATTCGGGTAATTCAGGAGAGGATCAACCCCTCCCTCAAAATCGAGGGTATTCTGCGTACCATGTATGACCCGCGGAACAAGCTTACTACCGAGGTAAATGGGCAGCTTTTTAATTATTTTGGTGACGCTGTATACCGAACCGTTGTACCAAGAAATGTGCGTCTGGCCGAAGCCCCCAGCTACGGCAAACCAGTAATCAAGTATGATCGCCAGTCTCGTGGGGCCATCGCTTATCTAGCCCTGGCTGGAGAACTATTGCGTCGTCACGACGAGGCCTCCAGAATGATGAATTAGCGCGATAGTCTAGCGTTGACATTATTTTAAGGCGTTTCAGGGTTAATTAACGCTTACAAACATGAATGATAAGAAGAAACTGGGAAAAGGTCTGGATGCCTTGCTGTCCTCTGGTAGCAGCCAGACAATGGCAAGCCTGTTGGCGGGCAAACCACGAGAAGTGGAAGTATCATCGGGCACATCAGTTACGACTAGGGCCCATGATAAAGACGGGGATCTGAGAAATATTCCGGTTGACCTGATTCAGCGGGGTAAGTACCAGCCACGTACAGATATGCATCAGGAAGCTCTCGAGGAACTCGCTGCCTCGATTAAGACCCAGGGCGTAATGCAGCCCATAATAGTGCGGCCAATATCCTCAGAAAAGTACGAGATCATTGCAGGTGAACGCCGCTGGCGCGCTACCCAGATGGCGGGACTGGATAGTATTCCGGCCATTATTAAACCGGTGGGTGATGAGGCGGCAATCGCCATGTCACTCATCGAGAACATACAGCGAGAAAACCTAAACCCGATAGAAGAAGCCATGGCTCTCAAGCGTTTGCAGGATGAGTTCGAACTCACCCAGCAGGAAGTAGCCGATGCTGTTGGAAAGTCGCGTGTCACTGTGACAAACCTGATGCGATTGATGGGTTTGCACATCGATGTACGTCGTATGCTTGAGAATGGCGATCTGGAAATGGGTCATGCGAGAGCCTTGCTAGGTCTCGAGGATTTGCAGCAACCTACTGCCGCCCGTGCCGTAGTAGGTCGTGGGCTTTCAGTGCGACAGACCGAGGCGCTGGTCCGCCGCCTTCAAGCGGGAGGTGCAGGTAAGAAAGCTTCTAAAATTCTTGACCCGGATATCAAGAATCTTCAAGACAACCTGGAAGAGAAATTGGGCTCCAAAGTGCTGATACAGCACACCGCCAAAGGTAAGGGTAAGTTAGTAGTCAAATACAATAGTCTGGATGAATTGGACGGTATTCTTGCCCATATAAAATAGCGCGAGATTGGTTGCTTCGAGCGCATCCTGAAATACTTCAAGCCTTCATCGGGACTGACCATTTTATAGCTTGGAAAAACCCCCGAAAACCCTGTATTTCCGGGCTTAAATTGATAATGGGACGTAGTTGCGATACCCCCCTAAAGTCCCTATAATGCGCCTGCTTTTGGTGATCACCGCTGCAACAACAGGTGTATGTTACGGCTGTCGTTGGGGATCTAGAACTCGACCATTGAGCACACTATGTGTCGAATTTTTGAACAATGAGAACCCCGCCAGTCCATAAAGTGATAGTCGCGCAATTACTCGCGACAGCCTTTATTGCTACTACCTCACTGTTATTGTCTGGCACCATCACTGCCTACTCGACATTGATGGGCGGATTGATAAGCGCATTGCCTAACAGCTACTTCGCATTCAAGGCATTCCGTTACCAGGGTGCCACGAAAGCAGATTTGGTTGTGAAAAGCTTTATAAGAGGGGAGCTAGGCAAAATCGGCATAACCTTGGTGCTGTTTGCACTGAGTTTTACCCTGATAACGAAATTGAATGAGCTCGCGCTGATACTTGGATTCATCTCGATCCATTTTACTGGCGTGCTGGCTTCGGCGTTCATAGATTACCGCCCTAGCCGCAACTAATATTTTTTTTACCAATTTGCGCGGTAAAAGAACCGGACCCGACGGAATCGGGGCACAGATAGAGTAACTAGAGAGAGTCAATGGCAGAGCTAGCCGACGCAGCCCACGCTGCAGCCGAACATGGCGCTGAACTCACAGTTCAAGAGTACATTACTCATCACTTGTCTTTCTTTACCTTTGGTCGTATTGATGGCCATTGGGCATTTGCGCATACACCTGAAGAAGCCGCGGAGATGGGGTTCTGGGCAATAAATGTCGATACAATGGGTTGGTCGGTGTTCCTGGGTGCAGCCTTCCTTTTATTTTTCCGCCGCGTTGCTGTTAACGCATCAGTCGACAATCCCTCCGGTGTACAGAATTTCGTTGAAGCAGTAGTTGAATTTGTTGACGCCAGGGTCTCTGAAGCATTCAACTATAAAAACGAACTAATAGGACCGCTGTGTCTGCTGCTTTTCTTCTGGATCCTGTTGATGAACACCATGGATCTGGTGCCAGTAGACCTTCTGACAACCTTTGGCTTTGAGCCGATGTTGCACACCGTTTTTCACATCGAAAATTCACCGTTTAAGGTAGTGCCCACCACCGACCCGAATATCACAATGGGTATGTCTACAATGGTGTTCTTGATGATCATTTATTACAGCATCAAGAATAAGGGGCTCGGCGGCTTCCTTGGCGAACTGGCGTTTCATCCTTTCGGGAAATGGATGATGCCTTTCAACCTGATTATTGAGGTACCCACACTGTTCGCCAAGCCTATTTCACTTGGCCTACGATTGTTCGGTAACCTCTACGCGGGCGAATTGTTGTTCCTGCTCATCGCATCAATGCTGGGCCTGTGGCAACTGCCAGCCCACTTTGTATGGGCGGCATTCCACCTGCTGGTGATTCCGCTACAAGCTTTCGTTTTCATGATGCTGACTATTGTTTATCTAAATGCGGCGCATGAAGTACCACATCACTAATTTCTTGAACTACATCTGAACTGAAGAAAATCTGGAGGAAGAAATGGAGTTAATTTTGGCAAACACAGTACTGGGCGTTCTGCTGGTACTGGGCTTGGGCGCAGCAGGTACTGCGATCGGCTTTGGTATTCTGGGTGGTAAGTTCCTCGAAGGATCTGCCCGTCAGCCGGAACTGGCACCCAAGCTACAGGGTTCTATGTTCCTGGTAGCCGGCCTGATCGACGCGGTAACCATGATCGGTATCGGTATCGGCATGTGGTTTACCTTTGCTAACCCTTTCACAGCGGCACTGGGCGGCTAAGCGGTTAACGTCACGGGCATTGAACTTAACGGGAGAACACCGTGAATATTAATGCAACTTTTCTAGGCCAGATGATCGCAATGGCGGTCTTCCTGTGGTTTTGCAGCAAATACGTGTGGCCGCCATTTATGGCCATCATGGATGAGCGCAAGAAGAAAATCGCAGATGGACTGGAAGCAGCAGCCAGGGCTGAAAAAGACCTGGAACTGGCTCAGGCTAAATCCACAGAGCAACTAAAAGAAGCCAAGGAAGAAGCGGCGGGTATCATCGATCAGGCCAATAAGCGAGCTGCGCAAATTGTAGATGAAGCGAAGCAACAGGCTAAAGTCGAAGGCCAGCGCATTATTGATGGCGCACAGGCAGAGATCGAGCAAGAAGTGAATCGTGCTCGCGAAGCTCTCCGTGCAAGGGTTTCTGAAATTGCAGTTGCCGGTGCAGAGAAGATACTGGAAGGATCTATCGACCAGGCTGCGAACGAAGAAATGCTGAATAAGCTGGCATCGGAACTATAGATCGCAACAGCGAACACGAGAGACACATGGCTGAACTAATTACGTTGGCACGACCCTACGCTAAAGCAGCTTTCCAGGTAGCGCTTGAAGAAAGCGCATTGGATACCTGGTCGAAGATGCTCGGAATCGCTGCCGCGGTTACGAGTCACGAGTCAGTGCGCGCAATGCTTATTAATCCAGCACTGTCGTCAGAACAGGCGGCCCAGGCGTTTATCGATATATGCGGCGACGAGCTCAACGACAAGGGTCAAAACTTTGTGCGCTTACTGGCAGAAAACAAGCGAATAGGCTTGTTGCCGGAGGTCTCGACCCTTTTTGAGAACCTGAAGGCAATTCAGGAACGATCTGTCGATGTTGAGATCACCACGGCTTTTGAAATCAGTTCAGATATTGCGCAAAAGCTGGCCGATGCCTTGAAGCAGCGCCTACAGAGAGAGATTAAACTGGCTACCAGTGTAGACAGTGCGCTGATAGGTGGTGCTGTAATTCGAGCTGGAGACACTGTTATCGACAGCTCTGTACGTGGAAAGTTGACCAAACTGGCAGAATCATTGAATTCCTGAGCGGGCAAATTAGCAGCCAAGGCGGGAGAATAGGAAACAAAGATGCAACAACTGAATCCATCTGAAATCAGTGAAATTATCAAACAGCGCATAGACAAGCTGGATGTGTCTGTGCAGGCCAAGAACGAAGGCACTATTGTTAGTGTCTCCGACGGCATCATCCGAATCCATGGCCTCGCCGATGTGATGTATGGCGAGATGATAGAGTTCGAGGGCGGCCTTTATGGTATGGCCTTGAACCTTGAGAGGGACTCAGTAGGTGCGGTGGTTCTTGGTGACTACCTCGGTTTGAAAGAAGGTCAGAGCTGTAAGTGTACAGGCCGAATTCTTGAAGTTCCTATTGGCCCTGAGCTGGAAGGCCGAGTTGTTGATGCCCTTGGGCACCCGATTGATGGTAAGGGTCCAGTGGATGCCAAGCTCACCGATGCTATTGAGAAGGTAGCACCTGGGGTAATCGCTCGTAAGTCTGTATCACAGCCAGTGCAGACCGGACTTAAGTCGATTGATTCCATGACGCCGATTGGTCGAGGCCAGCGTGAGTTGATTATTGGGGACCGTGAGGTAGGAAAGACTGCGGTTGCCATTGACACCATCATCAACCAGAAGGGCAAGGGCATAAAATGCGTTTATGTGGCAATTGGCCAAAAAGCCTCTTCCATTGCCAACGTGGTTCAGAAACTGGAAGAACACGGTGCCATGGAATACACCGTTGTAGTTGCGGCCTCAGCATCTGATCCAGCTGCTATGCAGTTCATTGCACCCTATTCAGGTTGCACCATGGGCGAGTACTACCGCGACCGCGGTCAAGACGCCCTGATCATTTATGATGACTTGACCAAGCAGGCATGGGCGTATCGCCAGATTTCGCTGCTGTTGCGTCGTCCACCTGGCCGTGAAGCTTATCCTGGTGACGTCTTCTACTTGCACTCACGTCTTCTGGAACGTGCGGCGCGAGTGAGTGCCGACTACGTAGAACAATTTACCGATGGCGAAGTGAAAGGCAAGACCGGATCTCTGACGGCGCTACCGGTAATTGAGACCCAGGCTGGTGACGTGTCTGCATTCGTACCGACTAACGTGATTTCCATTACCGACGGTCAGATCTTCCTCGAAACGGATCTGTTTAATTCGGGTATTCGTCCCGCGATGAACCCCGGTATTTCGGTATCGCGTGTGGGCGGTGCTGCCCAGACCACTATCATCAAGAAGTTGGGTGGTGGTATTCGTATCGCTCTTGCTCAGTATCGAGAACTAGCGGCGTTCGCAGCCTTCGCTTCAGACCTCGATGACGCAACCCGCTCTCAGCTGGAGCACGGTCAGCGAGTTACCGAATTGATGAAGCAGAAGCAGTATTCGCCGCTGCAGATTTCAGAGATGGCCTTATCGCTTTATGCAGCGAATGAAGGTTACCTGAAAGAAGTAGAACTGAAGAAAGTCCTGGACTTCGAATCTTCTCTGCTCTCCTTCGCACATTCGGAGTACGGTGATCTGTTGAAACAGATCAACGAGACAGGTGACTGGAATGATGAAATCCAGGGTAAGTTCAAAGAGATTATGGAGAAGTTTGTTTCTACGCAGACTTACTAACTGAATCGTGGAAGGGTGTCTCTATTTCGGGCCACCCCTTCAAAACAGATCGTCTTACAGTTCGGGTAAACGCCGAGCACTAAGACTCTAAGAAATTAGAAAAGGTATTTAGCTAAGATGGCTGGCGGCAAAGAAATACGCACCAAGATCTCGAGTATCAAGAATACTCAAAAGATCACCAAGGCTATGGAAATGGTCTCGGCAAGCAAGATGCGCAAAGCCCAGGATCGCATGAAGCTGGGCAAGCCGTACGCGCATCGTATTCGCACCGTAATTGGCCATATCGCAAACTCTTCACCGGAATATCGTCACCAGTATTTTGATACGCGCACGGTAAAACGCGTTGGTTACATCGTGGTTTCTACTGACCGAGGACTCTGTGGTGGCCTGAACATTAACGCCTTTAAAGCTGCCATTGCCTCCATGAAAGAATGGGCTGACAAGAATGTTGAGATCGATATCTGCACTATCGGCGGTCGAGCGGCAACATTCTTTAATAACTATGGCGGCAAGGTGGTTGCCTCGGTCAGAGATATCGGGGACAACGCAGCAGTATCGGACGTTATTGGTGCTGTTAAGATCATGTTGGACAAGTTTGATAGCGGTGAGATCGACCAGTTAATGCTTGTCAGTAACGATTTCGTTAACACCATGACCCACGTGCCCGAAGTGAACCAGTTGCTGCCACTACTTCCTTCCGAGGAAGAAGAGCTTAAGCATCACTGGGACTATCTCTATGAGCCTGATGCAAAAGAACTTCTCGATGGCTTGCTTCTGCGTTTCATCGAATCACAGGTTTATCAGGCTGTTGTTGAAAACAATGCCTGCGAGCAGGCTGCCCGCATGATGGCAATGAAGAGCGCCTCGGACAATGCAGGCGAACTCATCGAAGAGCTTGGTCTGGTTTACAACAAAGCCCGTCAGGCTGCGATTACGCAGGAATTGTCAGAAATCGCCGGCGGTGCGGCAGCGGTGTAGTTTGAACTACAGCAATCGAAAAAAGTTTATTTGAATATTTGATTTAGAAAGTTTGAGGAATCGGAAATGAGTAGCGGTCGAATCGTACAAATCATCGGCGCCGTTATCGACGTAGAGTTTGATCGGGATAGCATCCCGCAGGTATACGATGCGTTAACAGTCGACGACAGAGAGATTACCCTTGAAGTTCAGCAGCAGCTGGGAGATGGCATTGTTAGAACAATTGCCCTGGGTAGTACTGAGGGATTGAGCCGCGGCTTGACTGTACAGGACACCGGTGCGCCAGTATCTGTTCCAGTTGGAACCGAAACACTTGGCCGCATTATGGACGTATTAGGGCGCCCAATCGATGAGCGCGGCCCCATTGGTGAAAAAGAAAGAATGCCGATTCACCGAAAAGCACCCACCTACGAAGAGCTTTCCACCTCAAACGAACTGCTCGAAACAGGTATCAAGGTTATCGATCTGGTATGTCCTTTCGCAAAAGGCGGCAAGGTTGGTCTATTCGGGGGTGCGGGTGTAGGCAAGACCGTAAACATGATGGAGCTGATCAACAACATCGCCACTGAGCACTCCGGTTTGTCCGTTTTTGCCGGTGTAGGTGAGCGTACTCGTGAAGGCAACGACTTCTACCATGAGATGCAGGAATCGGGCGTAATCAACCTCGAGGGTGAGTCCAAAGTATCCATGGTATATGGCCAGATGAATGAGCCACCAGGTAACCGACTGCGAGTGGCGCTTTCCGGACTGACCATGGCGGAGAAATTCCGCGATGAAGGCCGTGACGTACTCCTCTTCATCGACAATATTTATCGTTATACGCTGGCAGGTACTGAGGTGTCTGCATTGCTGGGTCGTATGCCTTCTGCGGTGGGCTATCAGCCAACACTGGCTGAGGAGATGGGAGCCCTGCAAGAACGCATTACTTCAACCAAGACGGGCTCCATTACATCTATCCAGGCGGTATACGTACCGGCGGATGACTTGACTGACCCATCACCAGCAACGACCTTCGCGCATCTTGACGCGAAAGTGGTACTGTCCCGCGACATCGCTGCACTGGGTATTTACCCAGCCGTGGATCCGCTGGACTCAAGCTCTCGTCAGCTCGATCCACTGGTTGTAGGTCAGGAGCACTACGACGTGGCAAACGGTGTTCAGACTGTACTGCAGCGTTATAAAGAACTTAAGGATATCATTGCCATTCTTGGTATGGATGAACTGTCTGATGAAGACAAGCAGACAGTGGCACGGGCACGTCGTATCTCCCAGTTCCTGTCACAGCCATTTACCGTTGCGGAAGTATTTACCAACGCACCGGGTAAATATGTATCTCTGAAGGATACTATTGCTGGCTTTAAAGGCATCCTGGATGGTGATTATGACCACCTGCCTGAACAAGCCTTCAGCATGGTGGGTTCCATCGAAGAAGCGGTAGAGAAGGCGAAGAAGCTTAAGTAGTTGCCAAGCATTTGCGAGAGCATAAGTTAAGTAGATTAGGGCCAGTAGGAGATTAAGTTATGTCAATGACTATGCACTGCGATATCGTTAGCGCCGAAAAGAGTATTTTCTCTGGTCGCGTTGAAATGGTTGTCGCTGCTGGTTCATTGGGTGACCTCGGAATCGGGCCCGGCCACGCTCCTTTGATTACTTCCCTGATCCCAGGTCCCGTGCGGTTAATAAAGGATGGCGGAGAAGAAGAAATCTTCTATGTCTCGGGCGGCTTCCTTGAAGTTACCCGGAATGTAGTTACCTTGCTCACAGACACAGCGTTACGAGCGGATGACGTGGACGAAGCAGCTGCTGAGGCGGCCATGCAGGAAGCCGAGAGAGCCATGCAGGACGCTAGTGCAGAATTGGATTACGGCACAGCAGCTGCTCAGCTCGCAGAAGCGGCGGCGCAACTCCGAGCCTTGAGACAGCTGAAAAATCGGGCCCAATAAGAGCATTACAATTCAAAAGAAAAGGTAGCGAGAGCTACCTTTTTTTTTGGTAATCTTTTGGGAAATCCGCTGTATGTTACGGCGAAGCAATTGCGAGAGTTCTAAATGGAAGTGGTAATCCTGGCGGCCGGCAAAGGCACCAGAATGCAATCAGAAATACCGAAAGTTATGCACGAAGTTGGTGGCAAACCCATGCTCGCACATGTGCTTGCAACCGCCAGAATGCTGCAAGCGCAGAAAACTCATGTAGTTATCGGTCATGGAGCTGAGCTCATTAAACAGGCTTTTTCCAACTCCGATAACGGGGTAGAGCCTATTTGGGTGCTACAGTCAGAGCAGCTAGGCACGGGCCATGCCGTGCAGCAGGCAGTAACGGGCGTGGACACGAACGCCAGCGCAAACCCGGTTCTGGTTTTATTTGGTGATGTGCCTTTAGTTAGCATAAGCACGCTGGAATCGGTAATTTCCAACTGCAATGACGACAGCCTGTCCCTTCTTACAGTCAATGCTGCGAACCCTAAGGGCTTGGGAAGGATATTGCGCGATGGTGATGGCAAGATAGTCGGTATCGTGGAAGAAAAGGATGCTAGTACGGAACAAAAGGAGATAACTGAAGTCAACAGTGGGATCATGGCAATTCCCGCCAATCGACTGACCGGCTGGTTGGATGCACTTAGAAGTGACAACCAACAGAACGAGTACTATTTGACGGATATCGTTGCTCTCGCCAGAAAAGACGGTTGCGAAATAAAGAGCAGTATTGCCAAATCAGAAATGGAAGTGATGGGCGTGAATAATAAGTCACAGTTGGCTCAGGTGGAGCGCTACTTTCAGATGTCTCAGATCGAGGAATTTCTTCTAGCAGGCCTGACAGTGAGGGACCCGTCGCGCATTGATGTACGAGGTGATCTTCAGTTTGGAAGCGATTGCATCATCGATTGCAATGTCATTCTTGAGGGTAAGGTGTCACTGGGCTCAGGGGTGAGCATTGGAGCGAATTGCATTATCAAGAACGCAAAAATAGGTGACGGTGCCTACATCCTTCCGGGTACGCTTATTGAGGACTCAGAGGTCGGTGAGAATGCCAGCGTTGGCCCTATGGCGCGCATCAGACCAGGGTCAATTCTGGGAGCAGAAAGCAAAATCGGGAATTTCGTCGAAACGAAGAACGCAAGGATTGGCAAAGGTTCGAAAGCCAGTCACCTGGCATACCTTGGTGATGTGGAAATAGGGGACGGCTGCAATATTGGCGCGGGAACTATTGTCTGCAACTATGATGGAGTAAACAAACATAAAACTAAACTGGGCAATAATGTGTTTGTTGGATCTAACAGTGTGTTAGTGGCACCGTTGGATCTGGCAGATAATGCTTTTGTTGCTGCCGGCTCCGCGATAAATACAGATGTTCCTCCTCATACTCTGGCTGTAGGCAGAGCAAAGCAACGCAATATTGCAGGTTGGAAACGACCACACAAAAAGCAATAGCAATCACTAGAAATCAAGAAGCAAATAATCATGTGTGGAATTGTTGGTGCAGTAACGGAACGGAATGTCTCCGGTATCTTATTAGAAGGGTTAAAGAGACTCGAGTATCGAGGCTATGATTCAGCGGGTCTGGCTCTGATTCAGGATCGCTCTGACAAGATAAAGTTCGTTAAAACGGTGGGAAAAGTCGATGCGCTGGTTAAAGCAGTGAATAGTGCGAAGATCACTGGACATATTGGAATAGCGCACACTCGCTGGGCCACCCATGGCAAACCATCAGTTACAAATGCTCACCCTCATAATTCCGAAAGCGAGATCGCCATTGTCCATAACGGCATCATCGAAAACTATGAAGTAATCAAGAAGCATCTTGAACAAGATGGCTATATATTCAAGACACAAACAGATAGTGAAGTTATCGCACATCTGATACATCAGGCGCGAAATGGAGAGAAAGTAAGCCTACTCGATGCAGTGAGGCGTATAATTAAAAAGCTACATGGCGCTTATGGAATTTGCACAATCGATAGCAAAAGCCCTAATCAGATTGTTGTAGCGCGCTCCGGAAGCCCTCTGGTTATTGGTTTGGGAATAGGTGAAAATTTTGTTGCATCAGATCCTCTAGCACTTGGCCAGGTTACCGACAGGTTTATATACCTCGAAGAGGGAGATGTGGCCAGGGTAGAACTGGATAGTATCGAAATTTGGAATGGCAACAAAAAAGTAATCCGGCCAGAATCCAAGGTAATAAGCCACACCAAGGACAGCGAACGAGGTGAGTACAAGCACTTTATGCTCAAGGAAATTTACGAGCAACCGCAGGTCATACGTGACACCCTGGACGGAAGAATAAGTGATATACACGTCCTGGAAGAAGCTTTCGGCGTCAATGCCAAGAAGATCTTTGATAAGGTTAAGGCCATTCAAATCGTTGCTTGCGGCACCAGCTTCCATGCCGGACTTGTTGCAAAATACTGGCTGGAATCTATCTCGCGGGTTCCATGCTCGGTTGATATCGCTAGCGACTATCGTTACAGGGACATCATTGTCCAACCGAATACTCTTTTCGTCACCATTTCCCAATCAGGCGAGACAGCAGATACACTTGCTGCATTGCAGTACTCAAAAGGAAAGGGGTATGTCGCTTCTCTGACTATTTGTAATGTCGCCACAAGTTCGCTAGTGCGTGAATCTGACTTCTGCATGCTTACCAAGGCCGGGCAGGAAATTGGCGTGGCATCAACTAAGGCGTTTACCACCCAGCTTACTGTACTGCTGTTGTTGGCGATCGTCATGGGGCGTCGTAATGGATTAAAGCCAACCCAGGAGACCCGGCTTGTAAAAGAACTAAACACATTGCCCGCAATCGTGGAAAAGACCCTGGAGCTGAACAAACCCATTAAGAAGATCTCCAGACAGTTCACGAACAAACATCATTGCCTTTTTCTAGGCAGGGGAATTCACTATCCGATTGCCAAGGAAGGCGCCCTTAAGCTCAAGGAAATTTCCTATATCCATGCCGAAGCCTATCCCTCAGGAGAGCTGAAGCATGGTCCGTTGGCACTCGTAGACAACAAGATGCCCGTTATCGCTGTCGCGCCCGACAACGACTTGTTGGGAAAGTTGAAGGCAAACCTAGCCGAGGTCGCTGCCAGGGGAGGTAAACTGTATGTCTTTGCGGATGCTAATGTGCTGCTCGAGTCAGACAAGGAAAGCAAGGTGATTCACGTCCCACCCTCACCTGAAGCGCTGGATCCAATCGTGTTCACAGTTCCCCTACAGCTTTTGTCATACCATGTAGCTGTAATGAAGGGAACTGATGTCGATCGTCCCCGCAATCTCGCAAAGTCGGTTACCGTTGAGTAGCGTCCGTATCCGAGCTGCAGGATGTTACTGTCAGACACCAAGTACCGGATCTCGAAAGCTATCTCCGGCTTCGTGTAGTAAGCGGATTAAGCCCTCGGACGAAAGAGGCGGCAGCCCTCGAGTTACCTAACAGCCTGTTTGCATTAACACTGGTGAATTCGGATAACCATGCTGTGGGTATGGGGTAGGTCGTTTGAGATGGCGGATGCAACTTTGAGGTGCTGGACATCGCGGTCGATCCAGCATACCAGGGGAGGGGTCCAGGTCGCATAGTCATGGAAGAGGTCTGCCGCTATCTCGACCGGGAGGTGCCATCGCAATTCTACGTCTGCCTTATCGCCGATAGGCAGTGGCTACGAAAAATTTGGCTTTGATTACTGCGCGCCGACATTACATGGAGTGCGTTTACTGCAGAGAAAAATCAAGGGAATCCCTGATACTTGGGAAGTTTTAATCACGATTCGGATTCTGGGTACGCAGGGCGTTCTGGCTCTTCTCCAGTTTTTTGATGTGCTCCTTCAGGAATGGTTTGCGGTGAATCGCAACTCCGGTGGCCAATACATCGATCACAACCAGATGAGCTATACGAGATGAAACCGGCGTGGCTGCTTGCAGATCCTCTTCCATATTTACAGGTATTGAAATACTGCACAGCTTGGCCAGTGGTGTGCCTTCTGGTGCCAATCCAATCACTGTGGCACCAGCCTCTATCGCCAGGCTAACACTCTCGAGCAACGCTCTGGTCCGACCAGATTGTGAAATAGCCACAACCACATCGTCGGCTCCCAGGGCGATGGCAGACATATGTTGAATGTGAGGGTCGGTGTATGCGCTGGTGGAAAGCTGAAGTCGAAAAAATTTGTGCTGGGCATCGGTTGCTACAGAGCTGGAAGCACCAAATCCGTAAAACTCCACGCGACGAGCATTATTAATGGTGTGGATTGCCTGCTCAAGAACGACAGGGTCCAGCTCTTCTCGAACCGTTAGTAGCGACCCAATTGTAGTATCGAAAACCTTGTTCCGTAAATCCTCTACTGTGTCGCTGTCGTCGACGGCAAACTGGGTGAAGACGCTGCCTAAGCCCATCTGCTGAGCTAATTGCAGCTTGAAAGCCTGGAAGCCATTGAAGCCGATGGCCCTGCAGAAGCGAATGACAGTTGGCTCGCTGACCTCCGCGGAAGAGGCGAGATCCACGATACGCATATTTATCACATTGTTGGCATGTGCAAGTATGAAGTCTGCTACCTTGGCTTCCGACTTGCGTAAGCTGGGTCTGCTCTCGGTAATTCGTCGAATCAGATTAGGTGATCGCACGGCTGGTCTGTAAAATAATTGTAGTCTGGCAATGCTACCTAATTAGTCATAGATAGTCACAGAGAAGCAACGCTTTCCATGAATACCGTCACGCTTGCGCCTTCGCTCCGATTTGTCTCGAGCATTGAGGAAATCGGCCGAGACCGCTGGAATGCATTGACAGGCACAATGAACCCGTTTACACGCTATGAGTTTCTGCATGCCCTGGAAACAACCGGCTGCACGAGCGAGAAGTCGGGATGGCAGCCTCATCACGCGGTCGTATATCGCGGCTCCGGGGGCACCGGGAATAGCCTGGAAGATCGCTCGCAGCTTCTTGCAGTTATGCCCCTTTATCTCAAAACCAACAGCTGGGGAGAATATGTATTTGATTGGTCTTGGGCAAATGCCTACCAGAGCTACGGTTTCGACTACTATCCCAAGCTGGTAACCGCCGCGCCGTTTACCCCTAGTTCTGGAAGGCGAATATTCATTGATGAGTCCCAGAATCGTGAAGCTCTACTAAAGTTGCTGATTGCAAAAACCGAGGAGAAGGCCGGTTTACTAGGGGCTTCTTCATGGCATGTACTGTTCCCGCTCGAAGAAGAATACGAAGCCTTGTCAGACCTGGGTTTGCTTACGCGGATAGCGACACAGTTTCACTGGCAGAATCGCGACTATGAGAGTTTCGACGATTTTCTAAACGACCTGAATTCCCGTAAAAGAAAGTCAATACGTAAAGAGCGAAGGCAAGTCAGCGAACAGGGGATCAGCTTCAGAATCACCGAAGGTGAAGCGATCAGTGATGAACAATGGTCGGATTTCTATCTCTATTACCAGACAACGTACTTGTCCCGTGGCATGCAGGGCTACCTGAAGAGGGTCTTTTTCAAGACCATCGCGACGACGATGCCGGAACAAATCTTTCTGGTAAATGCAGTAAAAGACGGTAAGGATATTGCGGCAGCCTTGTTCTTCAAGAATGGGGAAAAGCTGTTCGGCCGCTACTGGGGTTGCCGGAGTGAGTACCAGTTTCTGCATTTTGAAACTTGCTACTATCAGGGGCTGGATTACGCTATCAAGCATGGCTTGCGAGTATTCGATGCCGGCGCCCAGGGCGAGCATAAGATCCAACGCGGATTCCGACCGATAACTACGTATTCAAATCACTGGATCGCCAATCAAGGATTCTCTGACGCTATAGAAAATTTTCTGAAAGAAGAGCGACCACATATTCTTGGCTATCAAATGGATGCGAATTCACTACTTCCTTTCAGGAATAGCGACCAAGATTAAAACACAAGAATATCTACCCCCATCACCAAGAAAGCCAGTGCTACTACCCAGGCGACACAAGCCAGGCCATCAACTAGTGAATAGCGCAACCGCGAATACCCGGAAACCCCGATCACAGCCGGTAGAATGCTGCGCAGTGCGGGAATGAATCGCCCTATAAAAATAGCGGTACTGCCGAATCGGCGAACCATTGTCTCAGCGCGCAGGAGCTGGTCTCGATAGCGCCGCCCGAGTGTCGAATCCATCAGTCTTGGTCCGAGCAGGTAGCCACAGTAGTAACCGAAATGATCGCCCACAACAGCGCCGATGAAGGCAAGGCCCGCGATGGTTTCCACACTTCCTACCTGATTGCTGTAGAGAAAAACAGCAAGTGCGAATAGCAGGGCGCCAGACACAAAGATGCCAATGCCTATACAGGCCTCAGCAAAGGCCAGTACTGGTACTAACAGCAATGTAGCCTGTCCGTATTGGGTAAGCCATTGATTGAGCTGCTCTTCTATCGGAATACTCCTGTCTGGGAAGCTTGTATGAGATGGTAGAATTCTTCTATACGAAAAAACAGGACTTCCGGCTCACCCAGCTTTAGAATGGCAA
This sequence comes from Pseudomonadota bacterium, assembly GCA_027621405.1. GTDB lineage: Bacteria > Pseudomonadota > Gammaproteobacteria > Pseudomonadales > Pseudohongiellaceae > UBA9145. The sequence continues at coordinate 87,537 of JAQCBT010000010.1, forward strand.
CGGATCACAAGAATTCACCTCTGCACCTAGAAATGTGCCCAGAAAAGGAGGCTCAAATGAATCGACTAACCCCGCGCCACTGGCCCTTCTCAATAAACATTCCCTTCGCCTGTTTGCGATTGAGTATCCTGGCGCTGCTTGGAATGGCTGTGCCTGTGCAAGCGCAGCAACAAGATACTTACGACTACTGGCAACATCAAAGGGAAATGATTCGCCGTGGGCAACAGGCTGTCTTCATGTGCAATGGCCTGTTTACCTCCGGGCGCAGCCTGGAGGAAGTTTATGCAAGGGAACTGGCTTTCCTGCCAGAACCCATTGGGACTCCAGAGGGTGGAGACTACAACGTCAACTGGGAATTGCGGGCTGTCGAGATCGGTACCGCAGGCGCGGTACCCACGATGCGAGCCGCCTTTCGTGAAGGCATTGGTTGTATCATATTGCCACCGGATCAGACGCTGGCCGATGTAGACCGCTTACCGGAACTGACATTGCCCTACCCTCCGGGTAATCCTGCGCAAATACCATGGCCTGATGGAGACCTTGTTGCCGACAACCCCCTCCCGGCCGATGTCGACGAGGAAGCACTGCTTGCTGCTTCTGACTGGGCCTTCGACAGGGAGACACCAGAGCAGGCGACAATCAGCCTGCTGGTAGTCTACGAAGGCGAAATCATTCATGAGCGCTACGCGCCCGGCTTCGATATAACGACACGTACTCGCACCTGGTCCACAGCCAAGAGCATGGCATCGACTTTGATCGGAATGCTCGTTGATCAGGGACGCATGGATTTGGATGAGCCTCTAGGGTTCGATTGGTATCCAGAGGCGCGTTCACCGGAAACAGATCCTAGAAACGCTATTACCTTGCGCCATGTGCTGAATATGTCGAGTGGTCTGGAGAGCATTGATAACAATAGGCTTGAATATGCGACGGGCTCAGGGCTTTCCTATTGGGCGGGGGCAAGTTCTGTAACCGGTGCCAGGAGCAGAGCACTAATCAGGGAACCCGGCACCCGCTTTGACTATGAGAATTACGATACATTGCTAGCAGTTTATGCCATGAAACTTGAGCTGGGTGGCGAGAAAGAGTACGCAGAATTCCCGCGCAAGGCATTGCTTGACAGGATAGGTATGCGCAACACCCTGGTTAGCACCGATCGCTTCGGCGACTTCATTCTAAGTAGCCAGGTTTATACCAATGCAAGGGACCTGGCACGTTTTGGGTTACTGTATCTAAACGAAGGCGTCTGGAACGGAGAAAGGCTGTTGTCCAAAGAATGGATCGATTTTGTCAGAACTCCAGCACCATCTACTACGGAAATTGGCAGCATGTATGGTGGGCAGTGGTGGCTGGTTCCCGATAATCGCAATGATGTGCCAAAAGACGCTTACTCCACGGCAGGTAATCGTGGGCAGTTCACGATTGTCGTGCCCAGTCATGATCTTGTCATCGTGCGTAGGGGCTTGGACTACGGCAGGCAGGGGTTTGATCGCTGGGATCTTACCCGTGAGGTCTTGAAGGCTATAAACTAGGATCGACCAGTTCGACAGTGGTTCAGTAATAAAGGGGCCGCCAGGGCCCCTGTGTCATGTCCTTGATACTGGTGATTAGTATGCGCGGTAGATTTCTCCGTAGACATTTGTAATCCGGGGCAGGCCATCGGGCCCGACACTGATATCGAGGCCGTCTCCATAGACCCTGTCCCAGGCCACACCATTCCAGCGGTAGATGCCCTTCAGTGCATCCCAGTCATCATCAGCGGTGCCTACTACCCATACGGAGCCATCAGCCCCCACGCCGATATCGCCGGCTTCACCGGGCAATTCCAACCAGCCTTCGGCCACCAGGGTATAGATGCGATCACTAAAGCCGACTACCCAGGGCTGACCATTGGGGCCAACATCAATACGGCTGCCAGAACCGCCAAAATTCTCCCAGAACAATCCACTCCAGCGGTATACACCTTCAAATGAAGCGACCCAGACTGAGCCATCTGCTCCTATACCAATATCCAGCGCTTCACCGGGCATACGTTCCCAATAGCCGAAATCATCCAGGCGATAAATTTCATGGTTGAAGTTTACGACCCAGGGTCTGCCATCGGGAGCCACATCGATCCTCAGAGCCCCACCATCGGCCAGGAAGGCGCCAGGACCACCCAGGCGATAGATTCCATATCCTCCGGGTCGTGGGTCTGTACCGACCACCCAGGTATCTCCATTCGCTCCTACAGCGATGTCATAGGCGAACCCATGCATCAAGCGCCAGTCCGGAAACGGGGTAAACGGGCGCGGATGCTGAGGTGGGGGTGCCCAATGTTGTCCAAAATTAACCAACACGAAGCGATTTTCACCTCGACTCTCGAGTTCCAGCCAGTATGAGGAACCCCGAACTGATGCCTGGGGTATAGTTAGTAAGTCTTTACTAAACGCTGCGGCTAGGAGACTTCCACTGGGATCTACGGCTGTCGAGGCGACCAGTATAAGCTCCACTTGCTCCCCGAAATCGTTGACCTCAAATTCGGCGCGAAACGCTCCCCCAGCGGCAGTAATTTCTGGAACAACCAGGATATTGCCCTGTAGCTCGGCAATTTGTCCGTGGGAGCTACTTACCAGTAATAGTCCAAGAAAGGCCGATAGCAAGCGGAGGCTAAGATAATCTGCTGAATTCATGGCAAGCAATGTAATTGCAGGAGGCTGAATGAATTCTTAATGGCCTGACCAGTGGCGTTATTTACGCCACACAAGCATCTGGTTGTTGGCTGGCATGGCATTGTCTTCGAGCAGGCTAAACCCGGCCGCAGCCGCCAGATCCCTGACCCACTCAAAATCCCTTATGCCGCTAAGTGGGTCGCGGTCTTTCAGCCACAGGTCAAAGCGGGCGTTGGAGTCCGTAGTGAACTCGTTCCCATATTTGAATGGGCCGTAGACAAGCAACTTACCGCCGCCATCGATGTGCTGGCCTACAGAGGCGAAAAAGTTCTCCACCGATGTCGGGCACATGATATGCAGGCTGTTGGCTGTGAATACTGCTGAATAACTGGAGAGCTGCCATGGCCGCTGGTTTACATCCAACGCCAGTGGTGGTGGCAGGTTAGGAAGGTCGGCGGCGACGATTCTCTGCCTGACAGTTTCAACGGCGACGGGAGTATCCGTTGCCTGCCAGAACACATTTGAAAAATGCGCGGCGAAATACTCAGCATGCTGAGCTGTACCACTACCTATTTCCAGTATCGACCTGGCACCCTGAAGATGACGTTCCAGCACCTCCCGAATGGGAATCTTGTTGTTCTCAGCCGCCTGGCTGAAAGGTAAAGCATCTGACATGGCTGGGTTGGAATATTATCTCGGTGCGATTGCGGGGTAGCGAGAGAAGCATTGTCTAAGGCTTCAGTTTGCGTTTGAAAACAAGCTTGCTGTCTGTTGATTCTGCTTCATCGAAGCAGTATCCCTCAACGTCAAAGTTTTTCAATTGAGCAGGGTCTTTCAAACGGTTCTTCACGATATAGGAAACCATCTGCCCACGTGCTTTCTTAGCGAAAAAGCTCAACACACGAAACTGACCTTTTGACCAATCCTTGAACTGGGGCGAAATAATTCTTCCATCGAGTTGTGAACTCTGAACCGCGTTGAAATACTCATTGGAAGCAAGGTTTATCAGGATTCGCTTCTTCTCGGGATAAGTGGCCATTTCGCTATTTAGTTTATCTGTCAGCTTAGAGCCCCAGAACTGGTAGAGGTCATTGGCCTTGCCACTGGCAAACTTGCGTCCCATTTCCAACCGATAAGGTTGCATCAAATCCAGCGGCCGCAACAGTCCGTACAGGCCCGAGAGGATGCGCAAGTGCTTCTGGGCAAAGTCCAGATCAGCGGCGCTGTAATCTTCGGCTTTCAGGCCAAGATAGACGTCACCCTTGAAAGCAAAGATTGCCTGCCGTGCATTCTTCATGTCGAATGGTGTTTGCCAGTTCAGGTAACGCTGAAAATTCTCTTCAGCCAGTGCCGAGGAGATATTCATGAGTTCAGCCAGGTCATCCGGTTGTAATTTCTTGAGGTCTTTTACAAGCTGTTGGGATTCAGCGAGGAAGTCCGGTTGACTGTGCCTGCGGGTTTTTACCTTGGATTCGTAGTCCAGCGACTTCGCTGGTGATACCACCATTAACATACTCTATTCCTGTGTATCGAATTCCAGCCACCATTGCAGCGGCGTTACTCCGTCTTCTGGATCGTAGACATTACCATAATACCAAACCGTATCAGGGCAGGCCGTACAGGCGGCATCGAGGAGTTCTTCAATAGCCTTGAAGCCCAGTGACACATGCACACTGTAGACTATGCCCCGCTCGCTCACTAAATCACGCGCCCCTCCTAGCTTCTCAAGGAGGGGGGTAAGGAAATCGTCAACCTCTCCTATGCCTAGTTTACGAAAAACACGCACACACAGATTACCGCTGCGTCGCTCGAGCTCGTACTGGGCACTAGCCGGGTTGATCAGCTTTATGGTGTCTCCTCTTGCAAGATTGCGAGCGAACAGGGGGGAGCGGAGCAAACGCACGCGCTGGGGGTCGCCCGCCAGATATTCTGCCGGTATCGTCTCGAATACTGGATCTCCATTCGACCCTAGACCGGCCAGGAAAGGGAGCTCCACCGTATTTGTGTTTTCCATCGCCCGAATAGCCTGCGTGGGGTCCATGCCTTTATGATTGGGGGCTATGATAGAGAGACTGCACCGAATTGCCACCCTACTGAGTCGATATCGGCCTGCCTTGCTGGTTTTGGCAGCACTTGGCTTCCTTTTGGTGCTGGGCAGCCTCGTTGGTAACCCCTGGCTGGACTCGGATGAGTGGCTCATGCCGGCGCTGGCTCTGTTTCTGTGGATGCTTCTGCTCTACAGCCTTAGTTGGCTGTTTCTCAGGATTCCTGGTCCTGAACAGCCAGGCATGAGCTGGCGACAGCGCATTACACTTAAATTACGGCGAGCAACGCTCTGGGTAGCAGCTGCTCTCTTCCTGGCCCTCAGTGCGGCCGTGCTCTTCCTCAGCTATCAATTATTGAGGGTAACTTTCCTCTGATTGGAAGTGGAACACAGTCCGGAAATAGACTCTTTAGCAGTGCTGGGGAGAAGATTTGTGGCATTATAGGGCGGCTCCAATTCATAGCCGGTTCACCAACTTTAAATGGAAACAGTCGTTCGTTACCTAGACGCCCTGTCTGAGCGGCTTGGCCGCTCTGCTGCCTGGCTTTCTCTCCTGATGGTGCTGGTCATGGGCCTGATTGTCCTGCTGCGATACGTATTTCAATACGGTTCTATTGCTCTGCAGGAATCCGTTATGTACATCAATGCACTGATCTTCACTTTCGGTGCTGGTTACACGTTGAAGGTGCAGGGCCATGTTCGCGTGGATGTGTTTTATAACCGACTGGGTGAAAAGTCGAGATCCCTGGTGGATTGTTTCGGTGTCCTTGCGTTTCTGTTCACCAGCGTAGGCTTTGTGATCTGGGCCAGCTGGGACTACGTGGCGGTATCCTGGCGAATTCGTGAAGGTTCGCCCGAGTCAAGTGGCTTACCCTACGTCTACTTGTTGAAGACTTGTCTGCTGATTCTGCCTACATTGCTGGCCCTGCAGGGGGTCGCGGAGCTCTGGAAATCTTTTGCTGCGTTACGATCCAGCACTGAATATCCACAAACAACACAGACCACCGAGCGGCGGGATTAGGGTGATCGAGCTGCTGCCAATCATACTGTTCCTCACCGTGTGCCTGTTTCTTATGGCAGGCTATCCTGTAGCGCTTACACTGTCAGGTGTATCCCTGCTCTTCGCAGGTCTTGGCCAAATGGCGGGAGTCTTTGATCCTGCTTTCATCTCACTAATCCCGAATCGCATATACGGAATTTTTTCAAACCAGAATTTGTTCGCGGTGCCGCTCTTTGTATTCATGGGATCAATGCTGGAAAAATCCCGTATTGCAGAGGATTTGTTAACAAATATGGAGTTGGTCTTTGCCCGCCTTCCAGGCGGGCTGGGAATCTCGGTGATTCTTGTGGGCATGCTACTTGCGGCCAGCACCGGGATAGTTGGTGCTACGGTAGTGACCATGGGCCTGCTTTCCTTGCCATCTATGTTGAAAGCAGGTTATCGACCCTCGCTTGCTTGCGGCACCTTATGTGCTACAGGAACTCTTGGTCAGATCATTCCGCCTTCAATCTGCTTGGTATTGCTTGGTGAAGTCATCGCCAACGCTTATCAGCAATCCCAGCTAAATGCTGGGGTATTCGCGCCCGATTTCGTATCAATCGGAGATCTGTTTGCCGGGGCAATCATTCCGGGTCTGATTCTGGTACTGGCGTATGGGGCTTATGTGCTGGCTATTGCGCTCATGCAACCCCAGGCAGCACCATCGGCAAAGATCGTCGACAACGTCGACAAAGGCCAGCTATTTGCGGCCTTGTTGAAAGGGCTTTTTCCACCAGTGCTACTGATGATTGCTGTGCTGGGATCGATCTTAATAGGGGTAGCCACGCCGACAGAGGCTGCCTCGGTAGGGGCAATAGGCGCCATGTTGCTCGCTTTATCTCGTCGCATGTTGAATCCCGGAATTCTTCACAGCGTATCGCTAGAGACTCTGCGCATTACTTCAATGGTTTATCTGATTTTGCTTGGCGCTACGATATTTTCATCCATCTTCAGAGGCTTTGGTGGGGAAGAACTAATAGAGGGGTTTTTTACAGCCATGCCAGGGGGAGTCATTTCTGCAACCATTGTGGTGATGCTGGTAATCTTCCTGTTGGGTTTTATCCTGGATTTTATCGAGATAACCTTTATGGTCGTGCCTCTGGTTGGTCCCGTGTTGTTGAGCATGGGCCTGGACCCGATATGGCTAGGGGTTATGATTGCTGTAAACCTGCAGACCTCGTTTCTCACGCCTCCCTTCGGCTTTTCACTATTCTATCTGCGCAGTGTCGCGCCAGACAGTGTCGCAACCACGGATATCTATCGTGGTGTCATTCCTTTTGTCGCAATGCAACTGCTATTGTTACTGTTGCTGGCTTTCCAGCCGGGACTCGTTACCTGGTTGCCATCAATTCTGAACTGATCTGGAGAACTGCATGTCTGCAACAGAGTCTGAGAAAGTCAATATTCAGGGCGAACTGGCTCTGCAAACCCTGGCTATGCCGAAAGACACAAACGCTAATGGAGATATCTTTGGAGGCTGGCTTGTGTCACAGATGGACCTTGCCGCCGGTATCATAAGCAAGCAAGTTACAAAGGGCCGTTCAGCTACGGTTGCTATTGAAAATGTTACTTTTTTGAAACCAGTAAGCGTAGGGTCAACAATCAGTTGTTATGGGCGTGTAACCAAGCGCGGACGCACGTCAGTGCATATAGCGGTGGATGTCTGGACCTGGCATATGCTTACAGAAACTGATGGCGTGAAGGTAGCTGAAGGCTTATTCGTTTTTGTGGCTATCGATGACAATGGTAAGCCGCGCCCGCTGCCTGCAGAGTCATGAATCTCGATCCCAAAAGATTTATCGGACCCCTGATCAGCTTTGGTCTGGTTTCAGCGTCTGTGGTCATCTATCTCACGATTCATGGTTTGCCCTGGAATATTCAACAAGATGAAACTGAATATACCGTTTTTGAGATCGCCGAATTCAGTGAGATGCTCGAAGAATCATCTGCCCTCGCACAATACGGTGGGTACCTGTGGACATTGAATGACAGTGGTGCCAACGCTGTTGTGCATAGCCTGGGTCCCGAAGGCAGCGAGCAAGAAAGTATTCCAATATCGGGTGCCGAGAATATTGACTGGGAGTCTATGGCTCATGACGGCCAATACCTTTATGTGGCCGACACTGGTAACAACGCGAACACTAGAGAGGTGTTTACTATCTACAGAATAGCCTGGCCAGACCTGTTACAAGGAGAAGCGAGGGCAGAACTGATTGAGTTACGCTATAACGATTATCGGTCCGGTAGTCCGACAGCCCATAACTTTGACGCTGAGGGCCTGGCTGTGCGAGGTGATGAACTATGGCTATTTACCAAGAACCGGGGAGATCGCCAGACCAATCTTTACAGGTTTCCCAAGATTCCCGGTAGCTATTCGCCTGCGCCGCAGCAACGGCTACCAGTAGATGCACTGGTGACAGCAGCCGACATACATCCGGAAACTGGTGAACTGGCATTGCTAGGGGTGCGCCGAAACAGGCAAACCTATTTGTGGAGGGCGCCAACTAGCGATGAGGGAGTAGACTGGTCAAAGATGGTAGAGACCGTGATCCAACCAGCAGACCAATGGGAAGCCGTATTGTGGGATATCGACCAGCAGCGCCTGCTGCTCACTCACGAAAATAATCGTCGTGGATTCGCCGGCCTCGCGGTCCTGAAACCCTAGTTAGCCTCCAGTCTTCGTGCCTCGATAAGTGCCTCTTCGGCAATGGCGTTGTAGTTCATAACACCTTCTCGGAAGCTACTCCAGGACTCGTAAATACGTCTCGTCGTTTCATCAGTTGCTGCTAATTCCCGCACAACGTCATCAGATAAGCGCCGTAGTTCCAGCAGAACGTCATCGGGGAGGCGACGTAATTCAACTCCTTCTTCTTCAACCAGGGTCCGCAAGGCCTCATTGTTTTTGGCCATGAGCTCGTCCAGCAGAGTCTGGTTCATCACTTCGGCGCCAGTCAAAAGGATGGCCTGAAGATCCTCCGGAAGCGCCTCGAAACGCTCCTTGTTAAAGATGGTTTCCAGCGTGGAGCCAGGTTCGTGCCAACCCGGGTAGTAATAGTAGTCCGCCACAGTGTGATAGCCGGCGGCAAGATCGTTATAGGGACTTACGAACTCCGTGGCATCCAGTGCGCCAGTCTGTAGCGCCGTGAATACTTCGCTTACCTGCATAGTTACAGGAACGCCACCAGCTCTCCTGAACACTTCACCACCGAGGCTGGGTATGCGCATCTTAAGGCCCTGCAAATCTGCCAGGGAATTGATTTCCTTGTTAAACCAACCAAACATCTGAGTACCGGAATTTCCTCCACGAACCGGAATTAAATTGAAAGGCGCATAAACTTCGCGCCACAGCTCATTGCCGCCACCATAGCGTAGCCATGCGTCCTGCTCATAGCTCGTCATGCCAAAAGGGATGGACGAGAAAAAAGGAGTGCCAGGTATCTTGCCTTGCCAGTAGTAGGCACCTGTGTGTCCGATTTCTGCCACCCCCTGGGATACTGCATCAAAAACCTCGAGACCACCAACTAATTCGTTGGCACCATAGACGCGGATACGCATGCGCCCGTTGCTCATGGTTTCTACGAGATCTGCGAAATACTCCGGCGAAGTACCGAGTGCAGGGAGATTCTTCGGCCAGGATGTAATCATCTTCCATTCGTAAACTTCCTGCTCAACCGTGGCACTGCCTTCATTCATCAACGCTGTTTGCTGTTGTTTACCGCAAGCCACTAGCAGCCCACAAAAAAGTGTAAGTAAGAACGCCTGATAATTTTTCTTTTTCACTAAGTAATAACCTCTCGTAGCATAGTCAATGATCGAGACCAGCTACCTGAATCAATTATCCCAATACTTCCAGATTCGCGTAGGAGAGCACCAGCCACTTGCTTCCTACGGCGTCAAAGTTTACCTGCACCCGGGCATTGCTACCCTGACCTTCGTAGTTTAATACCACGCCTTCACCGAATTTTCCGTGAGCAACCCGCTGGCCAAGGCTGATTTCTGTATTTGGCACTTCGATATCATTGCGCAAGCTTCTCCCGCTCCCCAGGCTACTACCATTACCTATGCCTGCAGAAAAACCCCTGTTGATCGTTGTCTTAAGGCGGATCTCTTCGACGAGGTCCTGGGGAATTTCTTTAATAAACCGAGAAGGTCGGCACAGGTTTACATCACCATGTAGACGCCGCGATTCTGCATAACACATATAGAGTTTGCTCTTGGCTCGGGTGATACCCACATAACAGAGGCGTCTTTCTTCCTCCAGACCTACCAGGTTGTCCATGGACATTTTATGGGGGAAAAGGCCTTCTTCCATGCCTGCAAGAAAAACCAGCTGGAACTCCAATCCTTTAGCCGAGTGCAGAGTCATCAATTGCACGGCGTCTTCAGAGGCGTCTGCCTGGGTATCACCAGCATCCAGTGATGCCTGATCAAGGAATGCAGCCAACAACGAAGTAGATTTAAGATCTATCTCTTCTTCCCCCATGCCTGGGTCGTCAAAGCTGCTTGCAGCTGTCACCAGCTCTTCAAGGTTTTCTATGCGAGCCCGGGCTTTCTCACCACCTTCCTTCTCATGATGCTTTATGAGCCCGGAGTTTTGTACGATGTATTCAGCTTTCTCATGCAGCTCCAATGTCTCGCAGGCTTTCGCCATATCATCTATCAGTTGCAGAAAGCCATGTACAGCATTGGCAGCACGAGAACTTAGAAGAGATTGATTACTACTCTCCACGCAGGCTTGCCAGAGCGAACAGTTGTGTTCGCGTGCCACCTGGCGAATGGTTTCCACAGTTCGGCCACCTATACCGCGAGTGGGGACATTAATTACCCGTTCAACCGAGGTATCGTCGTGACGATTTACGAGGAGTCTCAGGTAAGCCAGAGCGTTCTTGATTTCGAGACGCTCATAGAAGCGATGGCCGCCATAGATGCGATAGGGCATTCCAACACGCAGTAGCGCGTCTTCCAGTTCCCGCGATTGGGCATTGGAGCGATAGAGCACAGCTGCATCAGCCCGCTGGTTGCCATCATTACTCCAATCCTGCAGACGATCCACGATGAATCGGGCTTCGTCCTGCTCGTTGAAGGCCTCATAGATATAGATCGGCTCCCCTTCAGCGCCATCGGTCCACAAGTTCTTTCCGAGTCGGCCCTGGTTGTGGGCAATCAGCTTGTTCGCAGCATTCAGGATATTGGCAGTAGAGCGATAATTCTGCTCGAGCCTGACTGTTTCGGTGTCTGGAAAATCCTTGCTGAACTGCTGGATGTTCTCGATGCGAGCGCCACGCCAGCCATAGATCGACTGGTCATCATCGCCAACCACCATCAACTGGTTGTCCCGCCCGGCCAGCACTCGCAACCAGGCATATTGGATCGTATTGGTATCCTGAAACTCGTCTACAAGTATGTACTGAAAGCGCTTCTGGTAGTGCTGCAGAATCTGCGGGTTATGCAACCACAACTCGTGGGCACGGAGCAGAATCTCGCCAAAGTCGATCATGCCTCCCCGCTCGCAGGCTTCCTCGTAGGCCTTGTAGATCTGCAGCATCGTCTTGGTGTACTCATCATCGAAGTGCTCGATGTTGTCTGCGCGCAAGCCCTCATCCTTCTGGGAGTTGATGTACCACTGGCACTGGCGGGCAGGCCAGCGCTCCTCGTCTATACGCAAGGATTGATTGAGCCGCTTGATGAGCCGCAACTGGTCATCGGCATCGAGAATCTGGAAATCTTCCGCCAGGCCGGCCTCCTGCCAGTGACTGCGCAGCAGGCGATGGGCCAGGCCGTGAAAAGTGCCGACCCACATGCCGCCGAAAGACATGCCAACCAGCTCTTCGATGCGACCACGCATCTCCCGAGCCGCCTTGTTGGTGAAGGTTACCGCCAGTATGGCAAAAGGGGACACACCCTCAGCCTGCATTAGCCAGGCAATGCGGTGCACCAGCACCCGGGTCTTGCCGCTGCCGGCACCAGCGAGAACCAGCAAGTTCTGGGCGGGACTCGCTACTGCGTTACGTTGTTCGTCGTTGAGAGAATCGAGTATGTGGGATACATCCATAGGAAGGGCATTTTAGCGTCTCTGTCGCCAATGTTCCCTGACTTTCTGCATCTCGAAGGCTACTGATCGCGTCGTGTCACTAGCGCTTTTTTGCTAGAATGCGCCCTCGCCGCTGTATTGGCGTGCCACTGTTTAAACAGGTCCTGAAACCATCGGGAATCAGGCCGGAACACCCAGGAGACACCTATGTCGGTTAGACAAGACGACGCGCCATTTAACTGGCAGGATCCATTTTTATTGGAAGAGCAGTTGACTGAAGAAGAGCGCATGGTACGGGACACCGCTCGCCAGTACGCTCAGAACAAGCTGCTACCAAGAGTGCGTGAAGCCTATCGCAATGAAGAAACAGATCCCGCCATCTTTCGCGAAATGGGAGAGTTGGGTCTGCTAGGCCCCATGATCGAAGGCTACGATTGTGCCGGTATGAATTATGTCTGCTACGGGCTTATCGCCAGGGAAGTGGAAGCAGTGGATTCCGGCTATCGTTCCATGATGTCTGTGCAATCCAGCCTGGTGATGCACCCCATCAACACGTTCGGTAGCGAGGAGCAGAAGCAGAAGTACCTCCCGAAACTCGCCAGCGGCGAATACATTGGCTGTTTTGGGCTTACTGAACCAGATCATGGTTCGGACCCAGGCGGCATGAAAACCCGCGCCAGGTCTGTGAGCGGCGGCTACAGCCTGTCCGGTGCCAAGAACTGGATCAGTAATTCACCCATCTCCGACGTCTTCGTGGTGTGGGCGAAAGACGATGATGGTGTTATTCGCGGCTTCATACTGGATAAGGGCATGAAAGGCCTCAGCGCGCCCAAGATCGAAGGTAAGCTGGCGCTCCGTGCCTCCATCACCGGTGAAATCGTCATGGACGAAGTCTTCGTCCCCGAGGAAAACAAACTACCCCTGGCTCAGGGACTCGGCGGCCCATTCAGCTGCCTCAATTCAGCCCGGTTGGGTATCGCCTGGGGTGCATTGGGCGCCGCTGAAACCTGCTGGCACGAAGCTCGCCAATACACATTGGACCGAACCCAGTTCGGTCGCCCGCTGGCTGCGAATCAGATAATCCAGAAGAAGCTGGCCCAGATGCAGACCGATATCTCTCTTGGCCTGCAGGGCTGCTTACAGGCGTCCCGCCTGCGTGACCAGGGTAAACTGGCGCCACCACTAATCTCCCTGTTGAAGCGCAACTCCTGCCTCAAAGCACTCGATGCCGCGCGCGAAGCACGTGACATGCTGGGTGGTAACGGCATTTCTGACGAATATCCAGTGATGCGACACGCGCAGAACCTCGAGGTAGTGAACACCTACGAAGGCACTCAGGATATCCACGCACTGATACTCGGTAGAGCACAGACTGGCATTCAAGCCTTTACCAGTTAGTAGTTTTGCCTGATCGCGACACGCCGCGATCAGGCACTTCTATCCACCCCATCTTCTGACGTAGGCAGACGCCTTCAGCATAGCATCTGCTTATTGTCACCTAATTAAATAATTCAGGAATTCATGGGGCTAGCTAAAAACCGATTACCCTATAGCCATCCTCAGGCTCGGAATAAAGGGAGCCTAAATTCCATTCAGAGGTAGTTAAGAAGCACACCAACAAAGATCACCGCCCCAACCCAGTTGTTATTGAGAAACGCACGAAAACAATTACCTGGTACGCGATCACGAATCAGGTACTGCTGGTAGGCGAGCAAGCCGGTAGCGATGAGCAGAGAGACAAAGTAGGGACCACCCATTTCAAAGCGCCCTCCCGCCAACCACATGGCGACGATGAACATGGCCTGCAACATACCAATCATCATCTTGTCTGCCTCTCCAAACAGTATAGCGGTAGACTTGACTCCTATTTCCTTGTCGAACTCCCTGTCCACCATGGCGTATTCTGTATCATACGCCACCGTCCACAAGGCATTTGCAACAAACAACAGGAAGGCCGCAGATGGAAGGGAATTAGTCTGGGCTGTAAATGCCATGAGAATTCCCCAGGAGAAGGCGACTCCCAACACCAGTTGTGGCAGGTTGGTAAATCGTTTCATAAAAGGATAGAGGGCGATGACGATGATCGCACCGAAGGACAACATCACCGTGAACTGATTGGTGAGGAGAACCAGTCCAAAGCCGATTACCGAGAGGAATATAAAGCAGTAAAGCGCATCCTGTCGGGTCAGGGCGCCCCTCGCGAGGGGGCGTTTCTCTGTACGGCTAACCCTGCCATCTATATTGTAATCAGCGAAATCGTTCACACAACAACCGGCAGCTCGCATGATAGTTGTGCCGGCGATAAAGATTAGCAGCAGGTCAATATCAGGGAATCCCGCCGCCGCTATCCAGAGAGCCGTCAGGGTGGGCCACAACAGCAGAAAAATTCCGATGGGCCGGTCGAACCGCGTTAACTCTACGTATGCAGGCAGTTTGGCAGAGAATTCTGGAAACCGGGCACGGAATTTGGTGCTTAAACTGGACCAGATGGAGTCCGATTGCGACATGGGGTCTCACTACGGAAATTGCATAGCAAGCGCGTAGCATAAAGACTTTGGCTCGTAGTAACAACGCAGTTTTCTTTATGTAGGCGCACAATACCCCTTATTGTCTAGCAGCAATTTTATGATGCTCTAGTCAGTGAAATTGCGAGCAATAGCCTCAATCTCTTCCCTGGAATCCACCACCTGTTGTGTCACCTCCAAAACCCGATCGATATCCAGGTCGTATCGTTCAAACAGATGCTCGGGAATATCCTCACAGGGTGCGTCACCGATTCCGTGTTGTCGAAGCAAGCGCAGGGCAATGAATATCAGATTTGGATAGGCGCAATGTGGGCCACTGTAATTCGGGTCGTGCTGATACTGAATCGCTGTACCGATCTCCTCTGGCATATTCCAAAGGTCCATGAGCCAGACGCAAATCTGCTCCCGGGTAATTTGCAGTAGATGACGCTCGATCACCATATGACTAACGGTGGGGTTGGCTTCCATGTAGCGGCAGATCTGGGAAAAGTGTGGAGGAAAGATGTGTCCCAGCACCAGGTATCCAAAATTGTGTAACAGGCCAGATAGATAAGTGAGGCCTTTCCCGGGTTTAAGTTCAGCGGGCACCTGTTTAACGATGGCTTCCACCAGGGTGGAGCAGAAAATTGATTGAGTCCAATAAGGGGTGATGCCATCCGCTTTGTCCTTGGGCATAGCGAGTGTCTTGCCGAGAGCGAGACCAAGGGCCAGATTGCCCACCAAGTCAAAGCCCAACACGCGTACGATGGCGTCCTGGACGGAGCGAATCTTGCCGGGAATTGCATAGTAGGGAGAAGCTGCCCAACTGACAACTTGTGCAGCAAGACTCGGGTCAGATTCCACGATCTCTGCCAGATCGCTGATTACCGCATTGGGGTCGGCACGTAGCTGGATGATGCGTTGAGCCGTCTGCGGCAAGGTGGGAATTTCCAGTGTGTCTTCAAGCCTCTGCTTGATTCGACGAGAAGTGAAATTCTTCACTGATTCCACAATCTGTTCCTGATCAGAGGCGCGATCCGGTTTGTGATAGTAGAGTTCCGAAGCCGGAACAGCGATCTTCATTTCCAGCAGATCATGCTCATGCCTTTGCAAAACAGCCTGTAGCTCTTCTCGCTTGAGACTTGCCGATCCTGGGCTGCCATCGGCGTTGAGGAAATGAAATTCCAGTTCCCTGGCAGTGATGGAAGAATCGATTATAGATGTGCAATGGTTAAGTGGAGCAAAAGATTCCAGAGGAGAGATTCGCTGGGAGGAGAGTAACTCGCTAAGCTCCGAATCACCCACAGCCCGGAAGTCACGCCCTGTTTCTTCCTCAACGGCCCGGAGATCGAGCATGGCATCGGCTGGCAGGATAGCCTGAATGCGCCCCGTACGATCCTGTAGCAGCACGCTGCGCAGTGTCTGGGGTAGATCATTGTTGGGAACGAGTATATGAGCAGCTTCCATGCTTATTCCTTGTTATTAGTCTCAGTATATCAATGCACGTGATCGTTCCCTGTGCGGGAAACATCGGGGGTCTAATATCAGTATAGGAGCAGCTGGGGAGATCAGCAGGGCGAGATAGAAATTTTTTTGCCCTAAACGAGTGGTCGCTTAGACGTTGACGAAATGAATTCTCTCACCAATCCAGCGACGAATGAGGGGATCGATGATCTCCGGATGATTCTGCGTAATGCTTTCCGAGGCCGCCTTGACAGAGTCCAGCAATGAAGCGTCCCTTCCGATATCGGCGACACGAAATGTCATCAAACCAGTCTGCTGCGTACCCAGGACCTGACCTGGACCTCTTAGCTCGAGGTCTTTCTCCGCGATATAAAAACCATCCGTGCTCTCTCGCATAACAGTGAGACGTTTCTTACCGTTATTTGACAGGGGTGTCTGATAGAGCAGGAGGCAATGACTCTGAGTGGATCCGCGGCCAACCCGGCCTCGCAACTGGTGTAGCTGGGCAAGACCCAGGCGCTCTGGGTTTTCAATCACCATAAGACTGGCGTTAGGCACATCCACTCCAACTTCAATCACGGTAGTGGCAACCAGCAGCTGTATGCGGCCCTGTTTGAAGGCGCGCATGACGGCCTGCTTGTCTTTCGGTTTCATGCGTCCATGAACAAGACCTACTTGTAGTGTGGCCAGTTGTCTTCCGAGTTGTTCGAATGTGGCTTCCGCTGCCTGTGCCTGCAGGGACTCTGACTCCTCGATCAGGGTGCACACCCAATAGGCCTGACTTCCACCACGGCAGGCTTGCTCAATACGAGCGACTACTTCATCACGGCGCTCGTTCGATATCAGCACCGTGTTCACCGGCGTTCGCCCCGGAGGCAGTTCATTAATGATGGAGCTATCCAGATCAGCGTAGGCGCTCATGGCCAGGGTCCGCGGAATGGGGGTGGCAGTCATGACCAACTGGTGGGGATGGATATCGGCCTTGCTTGCCTTGTCACGGAGAGACAATCGTTGATGCACACCGAAGCGATGTTGTTCATCAATGATGACGAGACCGAGTCTGGCGAATTCCACATCATCCTGAAACAGTGCGTGGGTACCGATAATCAGCTTGATCTCTCCGCTTGCCAGTTGCCCGAGAGTCTGTTCTCTCACCTTTCCCTTGCTCTTGCCACTTAACCAGCCGGGCTCGATACCCAGGGGTGAAAACCAGTGGCTGAAATTGGCGAGGTGTTGTTCTGCGAGTATCTCTGTGGGGGCCATGATGGCCACCTGATAGCCGCTGGCAATTGCTACCAGCGCCGTCATGGCGGCGACCACAGTCTTACCCGAACCAACATCGCCCTGCAGCAGGCGCAGCATGGGAAACGGCCTTCCAAGATCTCCCTGAATCTCCTGAATAGCCGATTCCTGTGCCTTGGTAAGTTGAAAGGGCAGTGAATCAAGGAATACGCTTGCCAGCTTCTTGTCCACCTGCAATCTGGGAGCGAGTTGAGCCTCGCTGCGCCGTTTAAACTGGCGCATACACAGTCGGTGTGCGAGCAACTCTTCAAAAGCCAGGCGCCGTTGACCCGGAAGGCCCCCGGTCTCGGACCAATCCATATTGGCATCCAAAGGTGGTGAATGAATAAGCTGGATAGACTCTATAAGCGAGGGCAGACCAAACTTTTCGACCAGGGACTTTGGCAGGTAGTCACTGAGATCCTTGGCCTGATCGAGCAGTTTCAGTGCCTGGCCAATGACGCTTCTCAGGCGACCCTGCTGAATTCCCTCGGTCGTGGGGTAGATAGGAGTCAGGGAATCGGCAATGGGTATTTCCTTGCCTGGTTCGAGCACCTTGTATTCGGGGTGATAGATTTCCAGCCCTGCTCGACCCCGCCGAACCTCGCCATAGCATCGAATATGTGTCCCGGGGGCGAGGGAATCCTTCTGTGCCGCGGTGAAGTGGAAGAATCGCAGGCTTATCACGCCCTTACCGTCGGTCAGCACGCAATGCAGGCTGCGGCGACGACCGAACTGGATATTGCTACTGGCGATCTCCCCCTCCAGCTGAACAGTCATGCCCAGCCGCGCAGTATTAACAGGATTGATCTTCGTCCTGTCTTCATAGCGCAGTGGCAGATGAAACAGTAGATCCTGGACGTTGATAATCCCCAGCTGTTGAAACTTCTTTTGAAGAGCGGGACCAACACCTTTGAGGCGGGTCAAAGGCATCCGATCCAATTGCAGACTAGCCATTTCTTAATAGTAAAAAGTGAGTTACGCGACTACTGACAGTAGCCGAATCTACAGCAGAGTAGAAGAAATGTGTGAAATTACTGGAGAAAAATGAGGAGAGCGCTAAATGGACAAGACGGCTTCGACTTCAACCAGTGAACCCTTGGGCAGGGCTGACACCTCAATAGTTGCACGAGCCGGATAGGGCTCATTGAAGTAGCCAGCCATGATTTCATTTACCTTGGCAAATTCACCAAGGTCGGTGAGAAAGATTGTGAGCTTGACCGCGTTGTCCAGGCTCCCACCTGCAGCAGCAGCAACAGCCTTCAGATTATTGAATACCTGGTGTGCCTGCTCCGCAATGCCACCGTTGACGATCTCCATGGTGACGGGATCCAGCGGAATCTGCCCGGAGCAAAATACCAATGTGCCCACGCGGACAGCTTGTGAATAGGGCCCGATTGCAGCGGGTGCATCTGCTGTCTGTATCACTTCTACGTCGTTGCTCATTGCAAAGGAACTCCGATGGTGCGCTTTATTACCTTCCGAACTTTACGGCTCTTCACCCGGCTAACCAGAGATACGGCCTTGATGGCTCGCACCCGCCGCATGACCCTGGCCAGGTGGACACGGTTCTTCACATTAATGGAAAGATTAACGATGCTGAAGCGAGCATCCCGTTCAACGGTGCTGATCTTCTCGATATTGGCCTCGGCACCGGTAATGGTTGTCGCCAGAGTAGCGATAATGCCACGCTCGTTCTCCAGCTCTACCCGCAGCTCGACAGAGAACTCTCCTTCCACGTTGGGATCCCAGCTAACGGCAATACATTTTTCCGGGTTGTCCCTGATTTCAGCGATGTTGTTACAGCTATCGGTATGAATAACCATGCCGCGACCTGAGCTGATATGGCCAACGATGGGATCCCCTGGAATCGGGTGGCAGCACTTCGCATAGTTCATCACCATGCCTTCAGAGCCACGAATCGCAAGCGTACCTTTTTCTTCTTTTTGCAGAGGCTCATGCTCTTCTACACCCTGATGAGCAGTGAGTCGCTGCGCAATCATGTAGGACATGCGATTGCCCAGGCCGATGTCTTCCAGCAGGTCGTCCAGGGACTGCAGCTGGGTCTGGGCAAGAACAGCGTCGATATTTTCCTGTGGAATCGATTCCAGCTGGCTGTCGAAGCTGG
The DNA here is from genome assembly GCA_027621405.1 of Pseudomonadota bacterium. Taxonomy (GTDB): domain Bacteria; phylum Pseudomonadota; class Gammaproteobacteria; order Pseudomonadales; family Pseudohongiellaceae; genus UBA9145. Next base: position 106,679 of record JAQCBT010000010.1, read on the forward strand.
CCAGTGCCTTGTTCAGCAAGCGGCGGCCGAGGGCCACTGATTCGGAATGCTTCTGGTTCTTCAGGTAGTGGCGAATATTGCTTCTTGCCTTGCCGGTGGAAACGAAGCTGAGCCAGGCCGGATTCGGTTGCGTGCCCGGTGCCGTAATAATTTCCACGGTTTGCCCGCTCTGCAGAGGTTCACTCAAGGGTGCGAGTCGGCGATTGATACGGCAGGCGACACAGGAATTGCCAACGTCAGTGTGCACAGCATAGGCAAAGTCCACGGCAGTAGAACCGGTGGGTAATTCCAGAATCATGCCCTTGGGAGTGAACACGTAAATCTCATCGGGGAACAGGTCGATCTTTACGTGCTCGATGAATTCCAGGGAATTACCTGCATGCTTCTGCATCTCGAGAAGACCGCTTACCCATTCCCTTGCCCTTAGATGGGCGTTAGTTGGTAGGTCATCACTGGATTTGTATAACCAGTGCGCCGCGATGCCATTGTTTGCCATCGCTTCCATTTCTTCGGTGCGAATTTGAATCTCGATCGGAACGCCGTGCATGCCAAACAGGGTTGTATGCAATGACTGATAGCCATTGGCCTTGGGAATGGCGATGTAGTCTTTGAATCGCCCCGGTACCGGCTTGTACAGGTTGTGTACAGCGCCTAACACTCGATAGCAGGTATCTACGGAATCCACGATAATGCGAAACGCATAAACATCCATAATTTCAGAGAATGATTTACGTTTACTACGCATCTTCTCGTAGATGCTGTAGAGATGCTTTTCGCGACCGATAGTTCGGCCTGGCAGTCCTTCTCGTTCCAGGCAGGCTTCCAGTGATGTCTGAATCTGGGAAACGATTTCTTTACGATTTCCGCGAATCTGTTTGACTGCCGCGGCGATGCGTCGGGCACGCATTGGATACAGTGCCGCGAAGCCCAGGTCTTCGAATTCAACCCGCACATTGTTCATGCCAAGGCGGTTGGCAATCGGGGCATAGATATCCAGTGTTTCTCGAGCAATGCGGCGACGCTTCTCGGGTGTCAATACATCCAGGGTACGCATGTTGTGAAGCCGGTCCGCTATCTTCACCAGGATTACGCGCAGGTCTTTGGCCATCGCCATGGCCATCTTCTGGAAGTTTTCGGCCTGCGCTTCGGCACGGCTGCTGAAGGTAATCTTGTTGAGTTTGCTGACACCATCGACCAGGTCTGCCACGTTGTTACCAAACTGTGACTTGATCGCTGTCTTGGTGATGCCGGTGTCTTCGATTACATCATGAAGCATGGCAGCCATGAGTGACTGCGGGTCCATGTGCATCTCACCGAGAATCCCGGCGACGGCAAGTGGATGAGTGATGTAGGGATCGCCACTACGGCGGAACTGACCATCATGGGCCTGCTCCGCGTAGTAATAGGCTCGGCGTACATTGTTTATCTGCTCAAGAGGCAGATAACCGGAAAGGGTGTCCGCGAGTGAATCAATGTTTCCAGCGACAGCTTGCAATATTCAACTCCTATGCGACTACTGTTGCGGGTTTAGATTTCTGTTGTTGGCTTGTCTTCCTGTTGCTCGGCGACCGCCTCTGCCATTTCCTCTTCCACTTCTTCCAGCTCTACCACGGGCTTCTCAACGAGGATACTGGCGTTTACGTGATTTTCTGCGATTTCCCGCAGAGCAATTACCGTTGGCTTGTCGTTGTCGACACTAACGTAGGGATCTTTGCCACCTGTCTGAATCTGACGAGCACGCTTGCTGGCCACCATGACCAGTTCAAAGCGGTTATCTACCTTGTCCAGACAGTCTTCAACTGTAATTCGTGCCATCTTAATACCTATTTATATGTGCCCGGAGCCTGATTTCAATGGCCTGGGGCGGGAAATCGAAGGACCGGGGATTTTACTGGATTCTGCTGAGAAATGCATAATTTTCCACCAATTCCCCCTCATCTGCCCCCTAGTTGCGAGTGAGTGAGCTCAGCAATTCTGCGAGGTTTTCCTGCTGCGCGACGACCTTGAGGGAAGTGCTGCGAATAATGGCGTGCATATCATCCAAGGCTGTAGCGAAATCATCGTTGACCACGATGTAATCGGCCTCGCAGACATGTTCTATCACGCTGCGGGCCTGTTTCATACGATCGGCAATGGTCTCTTGACTATCCTGGGCCCTCTCCTGCAGGCGCTGGGTGAGGGTTTCCAGGGAAGGTGGCAGGATGAAAATAGAGCATGAGTCCGGATACAGGTTTCTCACCTGGGCAGCACCCTGCCAGTCAATTTCCAGAATAACGTGGCGTCCGCTATTCAGCTTCTCATTTACCCAGTATTGGGAGGTGCCGTAATAGTGCCCGTAGACTTCCGCGCTCTCCAGAAAGGCACCCTCGTTGAGCATGTCATGGAAGCGGGCCTCGTCTACGAAATGGTAGTTGACGCCATCCTCTTCTTTGGGGCGCTTGGGTCGTGTGGTATGGGAGACAGAGACACAGAGAGACTTGTCGCTGTCCAGTAGTGCCTTGACCAGTGTCGTCTTACCTGCTCCTGACGGTGCCGTGACGATAATGAGCTTACCTTTCTTCATATGTCTGAAATTGCAACCTTGCCAGCTTTCGCTGTTATTCGATGTTTTGAATCTGTTCGCGCATCTGTTCTATCAGGACTTTCAGTTCCACCGCACCGCGAGTTGTCTCCGCCACAACCGATTTAGACGATAGTGTGTTGGCTTCCCGATTCAATTCCTGCATGAGGAAATCCAGTCGCCTGCCTTTCTGGCCTGACGCCAGCAATACTCTTTCCACCTCTCCGAGATGAGAATCCAGTCGATCCAGTTCTTCGTCCACGTCTGCCTTTTGGGCTAGCAAGGCCACTTCCTGCTCAAGGCGGGCTGGTTCGAGTTCCGCCTTCAGCTCTGCCAGTCGGTCAAGCAGGTTCTGCCTCTGAGCGGCGAGGATTTCCGGCATTTTCTCCCGAGTTTCAGCGACTACAAATCGAATACTATCAATGCGTTGCTGCAGGAAGCCTTGCAGGTCGCTTCCTTCCCGCCTTCTCGTCGCCACCAGATCGTCCAGTGCAGTCATGAACAAAGTGTGGGCTTCTTCTTCAATCTTGCCTAGATCGAGCTGGCGATCGGCGATCACGCCAGGCCAGCGCAGCACATCCATACTGTTGATAGTGCTCTCGCTGCCGAATTGTGACTGTATCTCGCGGTTGGCTTGTAGCAGTTGCTCAACAAGATCACGGTTGATAGCGATGTTCACATTACTACTCTCGGCCGCCTGAAATCTGAGCTGGCATTCAACTTTACCTCTCGACAGGCGCTTCCTGACTGCCTCCCGAATTCGGTTCTCAAGGCCACGAAAAGTATCCGGGAGTCGGACACTGGTCTCAAGGTATCGGTGGTTGACGGAACGGATTTCCCATACAAGTGAGCCCCATTCCTGTTCTATTTGCTGCCGGGTGAAGGCAGTCATGCTTGCTGTCATTGATGTGGCCCGAAAAAAAGAGGCTATTCTATCCCATCATCGGCGCAAAGGCAGAATGCCAGAGCACAAGATTTTGCTCCGACTCGCACTAAGCTCGCAATTCCCGCATAATTCCGCCTCCCACCCATTCAGAAAATTGACGGATTAAATGAGTATCAGGCCCAGTAAACGCGCAGCGAATGAATTGCGAGAAATCAAGCTCACCAGGAATTACACCAAGCACGCAGAAGGCGCAGTTCTCGTGGAATTCGGTGACACTAGAGTGTTATGCACTGCGAGTGTAGAAGATTCGGTACCACGCTTTCTCAAAGGCAGTGGTCAGGGTTGGATAACAGCCGAATATGGGATGCTGCCCAGGTCAACCGGTAGCCGCATGGACAGGGAAGCTGCCCGCGGCAGGCAATCCGGGCGAACTCAGGAAATTCAGCGCCTTATTGGCCGCTCTCTCCGTGCCGCCGTCGACCTGAAGATGCTGGGTGAGAATACTATCAAGATCGATTGTGATGTGATCCAGGCGGATGGCGGTACACGCACCGCATCCATAACCGGCGGTTGCGTTGCCCTGGTGGATGCACTGCGCCATTTACAGGAAACCAGGAAAATCGATACCGACCCCCTCGTACAAATGGTGGCTTCTGTATCCGTAGGAATTTATCAGGGTCAACCGATTCTGGATCTGGACTATGCCGAAGATTCAAGCGCCGAAACTGATATGAATATCGTGATGACCAGCAAGGGCGGTTTCATCGAAGTCCAGGGCACAGGTGAGGATGGTGAGTTTAGCCGGGCACAACTCAATCAAATGATAGAATTGGCTGAGCAGGGAATATCAGATCTAATCGAACAGCAACTCTCAAGCCTCAATTGAGTTTCGCGTAGAACCCGACAGGGGCAGGACTAACACTTTCTAGCGGATATTTATTACAGTGCAAGATTTTCAAAAAGCATTTCTGGAATTTGTGATAGACAACAATATTTTGCGCTTCGGCGAATTTACGCTTAAGTCCGGGCGGATTAGTCCCTACTTCTTCAACGCAGGGCTCTTCAATACTGGCAAGAAGCTGGGCTTTCTGGCTCGAAGTTATGCAGCAGCAATCGCCTCTTCCAGCATCGATTTTGATGTGCTCTTTGGGCCAGCTTACAAGGGCATTCCCCTGGCTGCAGCTACTGTGCTGAGTCTGGATAGTGAACATCAGATTGACAAGCCCTACTGTTTCAATCGCAAGGAAGCGAAGGATCATGGAGAAGGAGGCTCAATTGTTGGAGCGGAACTGGCCGGCAAGATCATGATTATCGATGATGTCATTACTGCAGGGACCGCGATACGGGAAGCTGTAGATATTATTCACGGCAGTGGTGCCGCGCTGGCGGGCATCACGGTTGCCATGGATCGGCAGGAGAGAGGTACAGGCACTACTTCCGCCATTCAGGAAATCGAACAAAACTATGGCGTTGAAGTCGTCAGTATCATCACACTACAGAACATAATCGACTACCTGCAAATCGTTGATGATCCAGCTCTGAAGTCAAACTTGCCCGCAGTGCAAAAATATCGGGAAGAGTACGGCGTTTAGTCGCTACCGGTATTAGCTGGTGCCTCGTAAGGAGTGAGCAGGTTGCTGCTCAGATACTGCCACTGGAGATCCCAGTGCTCCAAAGGTGATTCCTTGAATTCGCTACGCACGAACTGCACGAGTCTACCTTCGCAGGTTGCAAGAAGCAGGTTGGCCAATGAAACGGCTGAAATCGTTGGCTTCATGTTCTCCCGGATCTGAGCCTCCCTTAGTACCTGCTTGAGTTGCGCTTCGAAGCGATCGTAGAACTGTGCGATGCGCTCACGCAGTCGCTCGGTCTCCCCTGCCAGGGCATCACCGGTAAGCAATCTGGTCATTCCGGGATTCTTGTCCGAAAAGGTCAGTAGCAGAGTGAGGATCTTGTGACATCGTTCATGGGCATTCTCTTCCTCTTTCAGGATACGGCTGATACGCTGGAAAAGTGTGTCCTCAATAAATTTGATTAGCCCTTCGAACATACGAGCCTTGCTGGGGAAGTGCCGATAAAGTGCCGCCTCTGACACCCCGACTTCCTTGGCCAGAGCTGCAGTAGTAATGCGCTCACCAGGCGAGGCTTCCAGCATTCGAGCCAGGGACTGCAGGATCTGGTCTTTACGGGAAATCTTGGGACTGCTGGGGTTTTCCATTCTTGGATTCCGGCCGCGTCAGGGCGCTCGCTTCTTTGGATTAGTTGCCGCTTTCTTCGCCGTGCCAACTTTCCGCGCTGCACCCGTCTTGCGCGATCGGCCTGGCGTGAGGCCGGCCTTGGTTATCAAGGTGCCGACACCCTCGTCGGTGAAGATCTCCAGGAGTACTGCATGTTCTACCCTGCCATCAATAATATGAGCGCTGTTTACGCCACCTTTGACCGCATTCAATGCGCATTCGACCTTGGGCAACATGCCTCCTTGTAAGGTCTTATCGGCAATTAACTTGGCAACTTGCCTAACACTGAGGCCCGTCAGGACCTTGCCCTTCTTGTCCTGTACGCCCGCCACATTAGTGAGCAGAATTAACTTTTCTGCACCGAGTACTCGGGCGATTTCGCCAGCAACAGAATCGGCATTGATATTGTAGCTGGCACCGTCTTCACCGGTGCCAATAGGAGCGATAACGGGGATGAAGTCACTGTCCTTCATGACTTCTAGCACTTTGGTGTTGATGCTCTCCACCTCTCCAACCTGACCAATATCTACTATATCTGCCTTGGCGGTTCGCCCTTTGCGCTTGAGCTGAAGCTTTTTGGCTCGAATTAGATTTCCGTCCTTGCCTGAAATCCCGATGGCATTGCCCCGGTTTCTGTTTAGCAGATTAACAATTTCCTTGTTTACCAATCCGCCCAGGACCATTTCTACGACATCCATGGTTTGGCTGTCGGTAACGCGTAGACCATCTACGAAACTCGATTTGATATTGAGCTTCTCGAGTAAGTTACCGATCTGTGGACCACCGCCGTGGACCACGATCGGATTTATACCAACCAGCTTCATCAACACGATGTCGCGGGCAAAGCTTTGCTTTAATGCACTGTCGACCATGGCATTGCCACCGTACTTAACTACGACAGTTTTACCGGTGAATTTTTGAATATAGGGCAGGGACTCGGTGAGAACCTGAGCAATGTTTTTTGCGCTGTTTAAGGTGAGAGACATGTTACTGAACCTGAACTTTTCTTCTGCTAGAAGTTCAACACTAAGCTATTATCTGCCTTACTTATCAAAGCTTTAAAGCGGTTTTTGATTCGTTCCAGACTCTTCTCTGACTGTGCCTCAAATCGCAACAACAGGGCGGGACTGGTATTTGATGCACGTACTAGTCCCCAGCCGTCCGCGAACTCGGCCCTGACCCCATCGAGGGTAATCAGTTTGGCGTCTTTAAAATCTGCGAGATCTTCAATCTTGTGCATGAGAGCAAATTTTTCCTGCTCATCCACCGCAAGCTTTATCTCGGCGGTACCAATCGTGCTCTGAAATGCAGAAAATATTCCTGCGCAGGACTTATCCGATTGTGAGAGTACTTCGGCAATTCTTGCAGCGGTGTAAATTCCATCATCAAAGCCATACCACCTGTCTTTAATAAAGATATGAGCAGCGAATTCACCTCCAACAGGCGCATTGGTTTCCTGCATCTTCTGCTTCATGAATGAGTGTCCACTGCGGTGCATGATGGGTTGCATACCCAATTCAGAAACCAGTTCCGGTAAACTCGCACTGCATTTTACATCAAATACTACAGCTTCTCCGGGATAGCGGTCGGCCATGGATTGCACCAGCAACATCAGCAACTTGTCGGCATCAACACTGGTGCCCTGCTCTGTAACGATGCCCAACCTGTCGCCATCCCCATCGAATGCGACTCCCAGATCAGCACGTTCGGCGACAACCATTTTCGCCAATTGCTCGAGATTGCTGACAATAGTCGGGTCAGGGTGGTGGTTTGGGAAGTGGCCATCGAGTTCACAAAAAAGCGAGATCACCTCACAACCCAGCGCTTCGAAAAGGCGAGGTGCAACTACCGCTGGCACTGCATTTCCGCAATCCACGACTACCTTTAATGGCCTCGCCAGATTGACGTTATTGCTAACCTGTTGGATATAGGTATCCCGAATATCCATTTCGCTTACTGTGCCATTGCCCTCGGCCAACCTGCCGTCCAGGATACGCTGGCGTACTGCCGCTATCTGGTTATCAGCCAGGCATGTCTTGTTGAACACAATCTTCAGGCCATTGTAGTTAGCCGGGTTGTGGCTAGCCGTCAGCATCACCCCGGAATCGAATTCTGTTGTATGAGTCGCAAAGTACAGTAAGGGTGTGGGGACCAGTCCTAGCACGACCACATTGCATCCGCTGTTGGAGATACCACAGATAAGCGCTTTCGATAATTCAGGGCTGGAAAGCCGGCCATCGAATGCGAGCAGCAGGCTATCGATACCCTGATCAAGGGCTTCGCTTCCAACGGCCTGCCCGATTAGCCTGATCGAGTTACTATTTAGCTGATCTTGATAGATCCCGCGAATGTCATAAGCGCGAAAAATACTTTCCGGTAAAACCGCCGCAAGATTTTCAGTGGTCGCTGGCACTTTTGTGTCGCTACCCGCATGATCGTCGAGTGGAGCCATGATAGTTTTTCTCAGGCTGCGTGGCCTTTCCGCTTGCTATTGAGTATCTCTGCAATTCTGTTGAGCATCGACCTTGCTACAACTTCCTTTCTACCCTCTGGCAGGCTTTCTTCACCATTTGCAGTAATGGCAGTGACAGCTACTGTGTCACTATTAAAGGTGTCCGTCGCATGATTGGCGAACAGCAAATCGAGATTCTTCTTAGCAAGCTTCTGCTTGCCATTCGCAACAACATCTTCGGTCTCTGCGGCGAATCCAACCACGACGGGTCGATTATTCATTCTTGCCACCTCACTGATGATGTCAGGATTCCTCACCAATTTGAGTTGCAACTCATCACTGGATTTCTTGATTTTCTCCGCAGCCACCTCAGCAGGACGGTAGTCTGCAACAGCTGCAACACCGATAAATACATCTGCCCCGGGAATCTGGGAAAGTACGGCGTCCAGCATTTGCTGAGCAGACTCAACATCGATACGTCTTACCCTGTCAGGCGTGTTCAGGCTCACTGGTCCACTGACGAGGATTACCTCGGCACCCAGGTCAGCCGCTTCGCTGGCGAGAGCATAGGCCATCTTTCCAGAGCTGTGATTGGAAATGAAGCGCACGGGATCGATCGCTTCCCGCGTCGGCCCACCGGTTATGATGAACTTACGGCCCGCGAATGCACCACTTTTCCACAATTCAGCACAATGGGTAGCCAACTCGGTAGCTTCCAGCATCCTGCCGGGGCCAACATCGCCGCAGGCCTGGTCACCACTTGCCGGACCCCAGATCAGGAAATCCCGACTGCCTAGCAGCTCCAGATTTGCTTGTGTTGCCGGATCCGCCCACATGGCCTGATTCATTGCCGGGGCAATTGCGACCCTGGCTTTGGTGGCGAGCAACAGAGTACTGAGCAGATCATCAGCCTTGCCATGAGCCGCGCGCGAGATGAAGTCGGCGGTGGCGGGCGCTACCAGCACCAGGTCAGCCCAGCGAGCCAACTCGATATGACCCATCGCCGCTTCCGCCTCGATATCCAGCAGATCAAGGTGAACGCGATGGCCGGACAGGGCCTGCATGGTCAGCGGAGTAATGAATTCAGTGGCTGCCCTGGTCATTACTACACGCACCTCGGCGCCAGCCTTGCTCAGGAGTCGGGTCAGCTCTGCACATTTATAGGCGGCGATGCCACCGGTAATGCCCAGCAAAATGCGTTTGTTAGTGAGGCTTAACATGGGAACCCAGATGTCAGGGGCGTTTCGGGTCGCCAGAGAACAGGAAGGTTAGCCTAGCAGGTCAAATTGTCAGGCGCAATTTGCCGGAATATGCGGTGTCTGCCACGGTCTGGACTAAGCTGGTTGCTGTGTTTTTATGTTGGGATTCCCTGGAGGACAGCGATGAGCCTTGCGGCATTGCCCAGTGCGGAGCGACCGAGGGAGAAGCTCATGGCGTCCGGCGCCGATGCGCTCAGTGATGCCGAATTGCTAGCCATACTCATCCACTCTGGTATCCGGGGAAGATCGGCACTGGAGATCTCCCGGCAACTGTTGCAGAAATTCGGGGGATTGGGCGGCTTGCTGGCGGTAGACCGGCACACGCTCTGCGCTGAGCCTGGGCTGGGCCCAGCCAGGATCGCTTGCCTGAAAGCCTCGCAGGAACTGGCCCAGCGGCAATTAATGGAAGAGGTGAAGGCCAGCGATGTACTGACCAGCTCTGCCGCCACCCGGCGCTACCTGCTGGCGAAATACAGGCACTACGATTACGAGGTTTTCAGCTGTGTGTTCCTCAATAATCAGCACCATGTTGTCAAATTCGAGGAGATGTTTCGAGGAACCATAGACGGCGCGGCAGTGTACCCACGAGAAGTTGTAAAACGGAGCCTTCACCATAATGCCGCGGCCGTGATATTCGCCCATAATCATCCATCAGGGGTAGCGGAGCCAAGTCAGGCGGATCTGGCTATAACCTCCCGTTTGCAGCAAGCGCTGGGAACCGTGGATATCCGGGTGCTGGATCACCTTGTTATAGGCGCCGGGACGGTGGTTTCCCTGGCAGAGAGGAATTTGTTGTAGACAGCCAGTGTTCAGGGCAAAGCCTGGGAGGCTGTGTCACTGAACCTTTGTGAGTAGCACAACTCCCAAACTGATGAAAAACCGCATATTTCTTGCTATCTAAAAGGTGTTTTGGTATAAAACGCAGCTCTTTTTTGCCCCCCAAAAGTGTCAAGAGGTTTGGGGTGGCAAACATTCTGATTTTTCATAGTTTATTTGCGACGAGGCAGTCCGATGTCCAGGGTTTGCATGGTAACTGGTAAGAAACCGGTTACAGGAAATAATGTGTCACATGCACACAACAAGACCAGACGCCGATTCTCACCGAATCTGCATACACACCGTTTTTGGGTGGAATCTGAGAAGCGCTTTGTGAAGCTGAAAGTTTCAGCCAAAGGCATGCGCATCATTGATAAGTTGGGCATCGACAGCGTTCTCGCTGACTTGCGCAATAAAGGCCTTCAGGTTTAATCGAAACGAGGTATTGAGTTATGAGAGACAAGATCAAGCTGGTTTCGAGTGCAGGCACTGGCCACTACTACACTACCGACAAGAACAAGCGCAACATGCCCGACAAGATGGAGATCAAGAAATTTGATCCCGTGGTGCGCAAGCATGTGATCTACAAGGAAGCAAAGATCAAATAAGCTGTCTGCAAAAAGTCAGACAGTAGTGGCTGCACATCGAGCCGCCCAAACAAAAAAGCCGGCATCAAGCCGGCTTTTTTGCATATCGCCTCAGGATTTCTATTTCCCTTTGCTCAATCGTTTGGCCAGTTTCTCGGTTCTGGCCAGCAAATTAGCATCTTCTTCAAACTCAGCCTTGAGCTTGCCTACGGTTGTGGACACGGTGCCGTAGCGCTTGAGCCGGAACAGTTTGGCGATCGCCTGTAATGTAACTGCCGATAACTCCTGGCACAGATACATAGCCACCCAGCGTGGAACGTTCTTGGAGCCTGGTCCCCTGGCAGCTTTATAAATGCTGGCTTCGCTGACCTTAAACTCCTTGGCAACCGCAGTGATGATTTGTTTGCAGGAAGGGCGCCACTTGGCATTAGCACCCTTTGACACACCTCTGGCACTGGTGGCAGAGCGCTTTCGCTGCGCCGCCGTGCGGAATTTAGCATCGCCCATAATGGAAGAGAGATTCTTCTTCCCATAAAAATGGGCCATCTCTTCATCCACACCTTCCGCTACATACTTCTTGTAGGCGACTGGGCGCTTCGCTGCCGCAACGTGCAACTGCTTTAGTGTCTCATCACGGTTAAACCATTGTGGTGGCTTGGCCTTTTGGGTAAAGAGACCAAAGCTGCTGTACTTATAGCTGTTGCGATCGGCGGGTTTCACCTTGCAGTGCAGATAGCGGGATAGTGGTAGCAGGTAGTTCTCTGCCTGTACCAGAACTGCTTTGTATCGTCCGCGAAACAGCGATCCGTCGGATCCCTTCAATCGCTGATAGTTTTGTGTGTAAAGCCCGTCGACTTGGCGCATAAATCGGCTCAGATTCCCTTCAGGTGTCTTGATTACCAGATGGTACTGATCGCGCAGCAGGCAGAAAGCATGAACTTCTACATTCAAACGAGAGCAGGTTTCTTCCAGGCCTTCCAGAAAGGCGTCAAAATACTTCGCTGAAGGAAAGACGCGTTGCCCGTCCAGTCCAAAATTGGCAACGTGGTAAACAGCGTCAGGATATTCAATTCGCAGAGGTCTGGCCATGATTTATCTCTGTATCTTGTTGTTGATTGATTTGCTGATTTATTCGGTAATCGAATAGAGCGAATAGAGTTAGAGCTGACCCTATAAGGATCACGCTTATAGTTATCGTAATTGTATTGGAGCGTCAATAGAATTTCGGTTTAAGCGGAGATATAACGAGGAAAAAGCGGAAAAAGAGACAGACTCAATACTGTGTCACTGCAATTGCAAACTACAATTTCAGGGCGAACAGATCCGTCGTCCCTTTAAAGCGAGGCTTGACCCCTTTTGTGAACCTCACGACCCAGGCTTGTCACAAATAACCACGACTCGTCTAGGTGCGGGGTAGCCCTCAATTGTCTGCTCCTGACTTTCCCCAGATAATGCGTCTATCAGGGAATCATAAGGCATCCAAGTAGTCTGGCGCTGCTCGACACTTGTAGTGAGAGACTCATCTACTACTTCTATATTCACGAACCCGACTTTTTCCAGCCACTGAACCAGGCTGGGCACACTGGGAATAAACCAGACATTGTTCATGCGCGCATAGCGTTCTCTGGGAACCAACGAATATCCGCTACCGCCATCGACGTAGATAGTTTCCATGACCAACTGACCACCCGGTACAAGCTGACCGAATAACTGTAGCAGGTGATCGAGGGGAGATCGTCGGTGATAGAGGACCCCCATAGAGAAGACCGTGTCGAAACATTCAAGGGACTCGGGCATCTGCTCCATGGTCAGGGGTAGCACATGAACCGGGGCATCTGGCGCATAGTGTTTTATGGCACAGAATTGTCCGTAGTAGGGAATATGCGGCTCCAGACCGATGACCAGGCTGGCTCCTGAGCCAAACATCCGAAAGCTGGAATAGCCATTGCCACTGCCAACGTCCAGTACCCGGCGCCCTTGCAGAGGCGCGATCCGATGCGCCAGTCTTGCCCACTTGAGTTGCGACTGCCATTCGCTGTCTATGAACACACCAAACAGTTCGAATGGCCCCTTGCGCCATGGAATGAGCTCACGCAGCAATGATTCCAGATTTGCCAGTTGCTCGGGATCACCATCCGTACGCTTGCCGATGCGCACAGTCTCACCGATTTCCAGCGCCGAGGCCTGCAGTGCGGGCAGATCAGAGACGAGCCTGCGCCAGCGATAGTGATCGCCATGGCGGATGCTGTCGAGGAACTCATCAGAGATGAAGGGCAGCAGGGGCTGTAGTTCCGATCCAGCGATGCAGTCTTTGAGCTTGGTGAAATTCACGACAACAGACAGCTACTTGAAGGCAACCATGGAGGCAAAATTGAAGCATTGAAACCAGACATCAAAGGCGCGGAACCCCGCTTCCTGCAGCCTGACCCTGTGCTCTTCCAGGGTTTCAGGAATGAGTACATTCTCAAGGGCAGTACGCTTGCGGCTAATCTCGAGACGGCTGTAGCCCATACTCTCCTTGAAATCATGATAGAGCTCGATCATGAGCTCATTAAGCTCTGGATCGGGCAGGATGATTTTCTCCGAGATCACCAGTATGCCGCCAGGCCGCAGCCCTTCATAGATTCTTTGCATCAGGGCACGCCTGTGATCCGGAGGGATAAATTGCAGTGTGAAATTGAGGATCACAACGGAGGCATTCTCAAGCCTGGTCTCCAGGATGTCTTCACAGCGGCAATGGATCGAATCGATATCCGACTGCTGTAACCTGAGGGTAAGCTTCTCGATCATTGCTTGCGAATTGTCGATGGCCTGGATCTGGAGATTCTTGCTCTTGATCTGGGACGCCATCGCCATGCTGGCCCCGCCCAGGCTGCAACCAAGATCATAGATTGAAGATCCTTCCTGGTAGTAGCGACTGGCCAGAACCGCAATCATCGAGAGAATGGTCCGGTATCCTGGCACCGATCGGTTGATCATGTCTTCAAAAACCGCGGCTACCTTTGCGTCAAATACGAAATCCTGTGGTACCAGCTCCTCAGCAAACAAGCGATCCTTTTCGCCCTCTGTTTCTTGCCCCGCCATGTGCATCTCGAGTACCTGTTGTTGCGAATCTGGCTTAGTGCATTTGCAATGCCGGGATTCCGGGAAAATCGTCACTGGAAATATTTTGCCCAGGAGTCGATTCACTTATTTTACGCTCTGCTGTACAGCGCGTCAGTTTGGCTATTATCCGATTATCCATGACACATTCAAACGCCACTGTTTCCCCGTTGGTGGCCGAGAACCTGTCACTGCTCACCGCACTGGAAGCGGAGTACGGTGTTCTGGATCTGGCCTGCGGCAGTGGGCGCAACGGGATGCATCTGATCAGCAATAATATCGCCGTCACATTCGCCGATCACAATGCGGCAGCATTGGCAGAAGTGGAAGCTGCCCTGTCCAGAGCTAATGCCCAGGGCAAAACCTGGTTGGTAGATTTCGAAATGGGGCAATCAGATCCCCTGGCGGGTATGCAATTTGATGCCATACTGGTGTTCAACTACTTACATCGGCCACTAATGAATGCCATTGGTCGGGCGATAAAATCTGGCGGGCTGTTGTTCTATGAAACGTTCACTACTGCCCAGCGAGAATTCGGCAGGCCGAGTAATCCAGATTTCCTGCTCAGGCCGGGTGAATTGCGGGAATATTTCGTTGATTGGGAGATCTTGCAGTACTTCGAAGGCGAGCGGGATAATCCGCAGCGAGCAGTAGCCAGCCTGATTGCAAGAAAACCAGGGCCCCGAGCCGGATAAACGATGGCAAGAACCAAGTCCAAAGTTGTTCCACTGAATATTGGCGGCATCGAGCGCCAACACGTACTCCCGTACCGGTGCGAGGTGGAGCGCAGTCGCCGCAAAACCCTGGCGCTCTACGTCAAACACCGCACCGTAATCGTTCGTTGCCCATGGCAGGCTTCACGCAGGGAAGTTAATGAATTTATTGCCAGCAACCAGCAATGGATCGAAAACCGACTTCTCGAAGAGGCCCAGCGCGAGCGGGAAGTGCTGCGTATTGAACGTGGCGCAAAGATCTTCTATCGGGCAAGGGAGCTCACCATCGTGTTCAGGGAAGGCCGCAAGGAGCGGGTATTGGTGAATGGTGACCAGTTTATTATTCAGGGTCACAAGCTCAACCCATCCAAGGCGCGGATATTGGTCGAAGACTATCTAATCGATAAGGCTAGCGAATACATCATTCCCAGAGCCTACGGCCTGGCGCGACATCTCGGTGTGGACCGCAAGATCAAGGAGATCAAGTTGCGCAAGACCAAATCGAAATGGGGACACTGTACCTCTCAGGGAATCCTGCAGTACAACTGGCTCATTATGCTGGCGCCCTATAGCATCATCGACTACATGATTACCCATGAGGTCTGTCACCTCATCCACATGGACCATTCCAGGCGCTTCTGGGAGCTGGTGCAGTCCATTTGTCCCAACTATGAGCACTATGTAGATTGGCTAAAGCAGCACGAGCATCGTTTCTGGTTCTAGGAAAGACGGCTCTGTTCTACCCAAGGCAGTGTTAGCTCACTGATCGGCTTTTTCTGCTTTTCGATAGAGCAGATCCCAGACACCATGCCCTAGCCGTTCACCGCGGCGCTCAAACTTGGTCTGCGGACGTTCCGGATTCAGCCAGAAATTACCCCTGCCGTTGGCATTGAGCAGGGCTGGTTCGTTCTCCAGAACCTCTACCATGTGTTCTGCGTACTGTTCCCAGTCCGTGGCGAGATGCAGGCTCCCTCCGGGACGAAGCCGGCTTGCCAGCAGGGAAGCGAATTCGGGTTGGACGATGCGACGCTTGTGATGGCGCTTCTTGTGCCAAGGGTCGGGAAAGAAGATAAGCACTCGCTCCAGTGAGTCGCTCGCAAAGCAGTGTTTCATCACTTCGGTAGCGTCATGACAGATCACCTTCAGGTTGGTCAGCCCTCTCACTTCTGCACCATTCATCAACTTGCCAACCCCGGGGCGATGAACTTCAATTCCAAGGAAGTTCTGGGCGGGATTGTCTTCAGCCATCTGTAACAGGGAATCGCCCATGCCGAATCCAATCTCCACGGTCAGCGGAGCGTCCTGCGGGAAAACACGACCCAACTCCAGCAAGTCGGGTTGATACGCGATGACGTAATCGTCCCAATGCTGCTCCAGTGCCTTGCGCTGGGACTCCGTCGTGCGACCGGAGCGAATTACATAGCTGCGAATAGGGCGTTTTTTGGATTCAGAGTCCGACATCAGGGGTATGGATTCAGGGGTGAATTGGGTTCAGGCGAGCGTGTGGGGTTGTTTTGAACGGCCTTGTGCTGCCAGCGGCTACACGTCCTTAATTATTGATGGTGCCATCCAGTGGAGAAGACGCACTGGCATAAAGTCGTCGTGGCATACGGCCGGCAAGGAAAGCCTCGCGTCCTGACTCTACGGCCTTCTTCATGGCTGATGCCATCAGTACCGGCTGCTTCGCCTCCGCAATAGCCGTGTTCATCAATACGCCATGGCAGCCGAGCTCCATGGCGATGCTGGCATCGGACGCAGTACCCACGCCGGCATCCACGATAATGGGCACCGATGCATTCTCCAATATCAGGCGGATATTGTAGGGGTTGCGAATCCCCAGACCGGAGCCTATGGGCGCGCCTAGCGGCATGACCGCCACACAGCCAATCTCTTCCAGTCGCTTGGCGATCAAAGGATCGTCACTGGTATAGACCATTACGTCGAAGCCGTCCGCCACCAGCTGTTCCGCGGCGACAACGGTTTCGGTGACATTGGGGTAAAGGGTCTTCTGGTCGCCCAGCACCTCGAGTTTTACCAACTTGTGTCCATCCAGCAGCTCTCTTGCCAGGCGACAGGTGCGCACCGCGTCCTCAGCTGTATAACAGCCTGCGGTATTTGGCAGGATGGTGTAGCTGTTCGGAGAGATGACATCCAGTAAATTGGGCTCGTCGGCGTTTTGGCCAAGATTGACCCGGCGGATGGCCACGGTGATCATCTCTGCGCCACTCGCCTCCAGGGCAGCAAGGTTTTCTTCAAAGGATTTGTATTTGCCACTGCCGATGATCAATCGAGATCGGTAATCGACACCTGCGATACGGAGAGCTTGGTCTTGCATAGCGTTCATAATGAGATTTTTCTGAAGTATTGTTACCAGGCGGTTTGGAGCAATGACTGGATTATTGCTGGCACGGCATGGCTGGGCTCAACCACCGCCAATTGCGCGCACGATTTCGACGGCGTCATTGTCCCGCAGCACATAATCCTGATGCTGACTCTTGGGCACTATCTCCCCATTCACTTCCACCGCAAAGCGTCCTTCGGTGACGGCTAGTTGTTGCAGGAGTGAGGCCAGGCTAGTACCACCTTCGAACTGATGCTGTTTACCGTTAACCACAAGTTCCACGACTGAGACCTATCGGGTGAGGCCATGGCTCAGGCCAAGCCATGCAAGGCTACCCCAGCCGACGAGAAATGCCACGCCGCCCAGCGGGGTAATTGCGCCAAGCCAGCGAATGCCGGTCACGCTCAGTATGTACAGGCTGCCTGAAAATAGCAGTATACCAGCCACAAAAGACCAGCCAGCGATGTTCAACAGGCGAGCAGGATCAGACTGGGTGGACAGGATGGCAACACCGAAAAGGGCCAGGCTATGGTAGAAGTGGTATTGCACACCGGTCTGGTAGGTACTCATGCTTTCCGGGGTCAGAACCGATTCCAGACCATGGGCCCCGAATGCTCCGATTGCCACGGCAAGAAAGCCGCTACAGGCAGCCAGAGTGAGAAACAGATTAGTCATAGCGCGTGCATTGTGGATGCAAGCAAACATTGAATGCAAGCCGGAATCGGTTCTTGTTCACCTTCAGCTATAGATCAGGGTGCTGCCAAGGCGAGAGAATCGTGGACAGAAAAAAGCCGCGATAAATCGCGGCTTTCAATTTCGTTCAAATCGCATAAAGCGAAGTCTCAGGGAGTGATCAGGCTTCCATCCTTGCCTTGATCTTATTCATGGCGTTCTTTTCCAGCTGTCTAATGCGTTCAGCGGATACGCCATACTTGTCCGCCAAATCGTGCAGGGTCGATTTCTCATCGCTCAACCAACGGGCTCGCAGGATGTCCTGGCTGCGCTCATCGAGCTCGCCAAGGGCCATGTGCAGGCTGTTGTTGGTCACTTCCTCCCACTCGGCATCTTCAAGGTTGACTGCCACGTCGGAGCTCTGGTCTTCGAGATAGTAAGCCGGCGCCCGATAGACACTATCGTCATCACTATCAGGCTCGGCGTCGAAAGAGGTGTCGTAGGCACTCATGCGACCTTCCATCTGGCGAACCACTTTCGGGTCTACGCCGAGGTCTTGAGCGACAGCCTCTGCTTCCTCGTTATTCAACCAGCCCAGTCTCTTCTTTGAGCTGCGTAGATTGAAGAATAATTTACGCTGCGCCTTGGTTGTCGCTACTTTTACAATACGCCAGTTACGCAGGATGTACTCGTGCATTTCCGCCTTGATCCAATGCACGGCAAAGGACACCAGGCGCACACCCACTTCGGGGTTGAAACGCTTGACCGCTTTCATGAGCCCGACATTGCCTTCCTGGATGAGGTCAGCGAGTGGCAGGCCATAACCGTTGTAGGTCTTGGCCATGTGCACAACAAATCGCAGGTGAGCCAGTACCAGCTGGCGGGCAGCTTCCACGTTGTCCTCGTAGTAGTACTGCTGAGCCAGCTCAAGCTCCTGCTCAGGCGTTAACACCGCGATGCTGTTCACGGAGGCCATATAAGCAGTCAAATCGCGACCCGGTGATGCCGGATCGATAACTTGTAAACTCTTACCTGTGTTCATCTGTCAGTTAATCTCTTAAAAAAGCAAAACGGGTGTTATTGCTAAATTAGACCCAATTTTAGCAAAAAAAGTTCTATTGCACACTCTGGGGAAAACTTACCGAGCCTGTAATCATCGACTGTCCAGCCAACTAATTTGCTCATTTTCCCATGTTTCCAGAATGGAGATCTTGATTGAGTCGACTTGACTTAATGCGGCCTAAGCCCGGGTTTTCAAGGCCTGGAGTGATAAAAACTCATGGATTTTCGCCCTCGCCTGCAAAATTCATTAAATGCTTCCAAAAGCTGTTATCTATGGATCAATTGCTGCGATATTGCGATAACTTGAGATTAACGCGGAAAGCCATCCAGTGCCTCCACCCAACAGCACCAGGCCAATAGCCGAGACAAGGGACAAATTGGCCAACTCAAAGCCGTTATTGTAGAGCGCAGCAAGTTCCCGGCTGCTTTGACCGAGCAACAGCCACAGTACAAGCAGCAACAGGCAGGCAACTAGACCCCCAGCGCTGCCCAACAAGAATCCAGTGTACAGAAAAGGCCGGGCAATATAGGCATCGGTGGCACCGACCAGTTTCTGCACCCTGATCTCCTGACGGCGATTCTCAATCGCCAGTCGAATCGTATTGCCAATAATGGCAAACAGACCCAGTAACACAAACAGCAGCAAGGCCCGTCCCAGCAAACTCACGAAGTTTCTGATGGCCTGCAATCGTGCAATCCAGGTGCGATCCAGTTCCACCACAGCCACTTCTGGCAGGCTTTCCAACTCGGCCTGCAGGGCTTCGAGATCCGCCAGATCGGAGGTGCGAGGAATCAGGAGCAAGGTCGCCGGCAGCGGGTTTTCGGCCAGGGACGCCAGCACCCCCGCCAGCCCAGCGTTTTCCGAAAAATCCGCCAGCGCCTGGGAGCTACTAACCAGCTCCACAGATAATAGGCTATCCCAAGTTTGTAAGTAGTTGCTGACTTCCTCTGCCTCAGAGTCACTCAGCCCGGTTTCAAGATAGACCGAGATCCTTGCGCTGCGATCGAGCTCCGCGATCCCACTACCCAGATTCTGCTGCAACAGGAACAATAGCGCCGGCAGTAGCAGCGCGATGGCAATTACCGATACCGTAATCGCGGTGGCAACCGGGCTGCGCAGCAAGCGCTGGAGGCTATCTCTGGCGACCGCCCTGTGCTGCCAGAGCAGCTTGTCCATTGCGGAAGGCTGGGGTCTCGTGTGTCTGGCTCGTGCATGGGGACCTCTAGTCATGATCGACCGTCCCTGATCAATCTGCCCTCGGACAGCGTGAGCGTTCGGTAGTTGAGTTGTTTCACCAGGGAGAGATTGTGGCTCGCCAACAGGAGACTGACCCCCACGCTCTTGAACTGCTCGAATACCTTCATCACATCGGCAGACAATTCCGGATCCAGATTCCCGGTAGGCTCGTCCGCCAGAATTATCTGCGGCCGGTTGACCACGGCCCTGGCTATGCCGACCCGCTGCTGCTCGCCTCCAGACAGTCGTTCCGGAAACATCTTCTCCTTGCTTAGCAGTCCCACCTTGTCCAGGGCGGCACGCACCCTGCGACGCGTTTCCTGTGGGTGGAATCCTGCAATCTGCAGGGGCAGGGCCACATTGTCGGCCACGCTGCGGTCGAACAGTAATTGATGATCCTGGAACACAGCGCCGATTCCGCGGCGATGGTAGGGAATCTTATTGCGAGGAAGGCGGTTTAGATTGCTGCCATTGACCAGCACCTGCCCGGCACTGCTTTTTTCCATGCCAAGGATCAGTTTTAGCAGGGTACTCTTACCAGCACCGGAATGGCCGGTGACGAATACCATCTCACCCCTGGCGATTTCGAAACTGAGCTGGCTTAGCGCAGCCTGTCCTCCAGCGTAGTGCTTGCTGACATCGTCAAATCTGATCATCTGACTCTGGGACCGGAATGTGAGTGATTAGTGTCGAACCAACAAGCGCCTCATCCAGCGCGATCGTCGGCAAACAAGGCATCTACAAATTGCTGGGCGTCAAAAGGACGTAAATCATCGACTTGTTCCCCCACACCGATGAAGCGAATAGGCAAGGCAAACTTTTTCGCCAGAGCAAATACAACGCCGCCCTTCGCCGTGCCGTCCAGTTTGGTCAGAGAGATGCCCGTGACCTGGGAAGCAGCCTGAAAACTCTCGGCCTGGTTGATCGCGTTCTGTCCGGTTGTGGCGTCCAGCACCAACATGACTTCATGAGGCAGCTCGGTATCCTGCTTCTTCAGCACACGAACGATTTTCTCGAGTTCGTTCATCAAATTGTCCTTGGTATGCAGGCGGCCAGCGGAATCCGCTATCAAGACATCCACGTTGCGTGCTTTTGCCGCCTGTAAGGCATCGAAAATGACGGATGCACTGTCGGCACCAGTGTGCTGAGCAATTACCGGCACCTGATTTCTGTCTCCCCATACCTTGAGTTGCTCCACGGCAGCGGCCCGGAATGTGTCACCCGCTGCCAACATCACCGACAGGCCCTCTGCCTGAAATCGCTTGGTGAGTTTACCGATGGTGGTGGTCTTGCCAACGCCATTTACACCGACGATGAGGATCACGTAAGGGCGTTTGCCGCGATCGATTAGCAGTGGTTGAGTGCAGGGTGCGAGAATCTCCTGCAACTCAGACTTCAGCGCCTCCATGAAGGCATCGCCATCGGCCAGTTGCTTGCGATCGAGTTTTTGTCGCAGGTTTTCGATGATCTGGTCAGTCGCTTCGAGGCCAACATCGGCGGATAACAGCTGGGTCTCTATGTCATCCAGCACATTGCTGTCGATGGTTTTCTCGCCCAGTACCAGGGACTGCAGCCCTTCGGTGAATCGGCCTCGGGTTCGGCTCAGGCCATTCTTGAGCCGGCCAAAGAAACCGATATCGGATGACTCACTGTGGGATACCTCAGCAAGCTGGCTTGATTCCGTAGCTGCTTCTGGCTTCTCCTCACTCTGAGGCTTCTTGTCTTTACCAAATCCAAACATGAGTGCTTAGTGCTATAGCGAAATAAAATAGTGAATAGTCGCAGTGTGACGGTCGCTGACAGGTGGGCCCGTGAAGGATCTGCGCACCAATCGCGGGGACGCTATGCTATCACTACCCATGGCAGGCTTGTACTGCATTGCTTATTATCTGCACCCACCATGGGCAAGTCTGATAAATCAAGAAACAAAGTAAGGATTATCGCCGGCAGTCACCGCAGCCGCCTGATTAGCTTTGCCGATCGCCCAGGTTTAAGGCCTACTGGCGATCGTATAAGGGAAACCCTGTTTAACTGGCTGCAACTGGATGTTGCCGGAGCGCGATGCCTGGATTTGTTCGCCGGAAGCGGCATCCTCGGCTTGGAGGCGCTTTCCAGAGGAGCGATTTGGGTCGATTTCGTCGATGCAGACCGTCAGGTTTGTCAGGACATCGACTCAAATCTCAAACTGTTGGGAATTCGAAGTGCCTCGGTTATATGCAACGATGCGCTCGGCTGGCTGGGATCCAATGCCTGTTCAGAACCATACGACGTCATCTTTCTCGACCCGCCATTCGGCAGCGGCTTGCTGGAAAACGTGTTGAATGCTCTGAGAAGCAAGGAGTGCCTCAGTAATCACGGTAAGATTTATGTGGAGTGCGATCGACGCCAGGAAGCCGGGCTTTTGAAAAGCACCGCACTGGCAAACTGGCATCAAATGAGACTAAAGCGCGCTGGCGAAGTGAGCTTCATGCTCTATCAACGTGACAATTAAAATGACACCCGACCCTTTATCGAAATTAGATATTTCCGAGTTTCGTCCAGCATGGTGGTTGCCCAATGGTCATTCCCAGACTCTGTGGCGGAAAGTGGCAGGAACAAGCTCTGTCAGTCATCGACGACAACGAGTGGAGTTGAGTGATAGGGATTTTATCGATCTGGATTGGTGTGAAGAGGTTGATGTAGAAAATTCAGAGGATATCGTGCTTGTAGTTCATGGCCTCTGCGGTTGTTCGGAATCATCCTATGTCCAGGCATTGCAGAGCTTGCTAGCCACACATGCAGTTGCCAGCGTCGCCATGAACCTGCGTGGATGCAGTGGTGAAGTGAACCGGAAGGCGCGGACATATCACTCCGGCGTTTCCGATGATCTGGGGGAAATAATCGCAATCTTGCACGATCAACATAAGACCAAGAATCTTATTGTAGTTGCCTATTCACTAGGTGCTAATGTGTTGCTCAAGTGGTTGGGTGAAGCCGGAAATCAATCCATGGTCGAAAAGGCGATAGCAGTTTCTACACCATTTATCCTGCAGCTATGCTCACAATCATTGCAGTCGGGTTTTTCCCGACTGTACGGGCGCTATTTCACTCGCCGCTTAGTGAGCGATCTACAGAACAAGATAAAGCATTTCGAACGAGTCAGAGATGAGGAGCAACTGCAGACATTACTCGCACTTGGTAATAGCGACAGGATAAGTAATGTTTGGGAGTTCGATGAGAGAGTCACCGCGCCCTTGCATGGCTTTTCAGGTGCCGAAGACTATTATGGCCAATGCAGCTCCATCGGGTTCCTGAGCTCTATTGAAACCCGGACCTTGCTGATTCAAAGTAGCGATGATCCGATGATTCCACCCGCCGCCTTGCCGACGGCCGCGCAGCTCTCGCCAGCTATTGAGTACGAGTTGTTGGACAAGGGTGGTCATGTTGGATTCGTTAATGCCCAGACCAATCCCTGGCTGGAACACCGGATTTTGCGCTTCGTCCAGTCCGATTGAGCCCCTCAGGGCAATTCGCTAGAATGCAAGCTGCACACAGGGCAAGCCATGAAAACAGCAGTCTATCCAGGGACATTTAATCCCATAACTAACGGTCATACCGATCTCGTGGAAAGGGCCTCCAGGCTGTTCGATAAGGTTATCGTAGCCGTCGGTTCCAACAAGCAGAAAGACACCAGTGTGGCGGTTGAACGACGGGTCGAGTTGGCGAAGACTGTTCTGGCCCATATTGATAATGTCGAGGTGCGGTCTTTCGACACCCTGTTGACCGAGTTCGTGAAGTCTACGGGTGCCAATATTATTCTGCGTGGATTACGCACGGTCGCTGACTTCGAATATGAGTTCCAGCTGGTAGGCATGAATCGCGTGTTGGAGCCAGAAATCGAGACCGTATTCCTGGCACCTGCGGAACACCTATCCTATATATCTTCTACCCTGGTTCGGGAAATCGCCTCCTACGGAGGAGACATCTCCAAGTTTGTGCATCCTGCGGTAGAAGCCGCCATGATCAAGGAAATGCGGTCCTGAATCGTACGCACTGCTATTTCTGACAATTGGCACAATACACAGTGCTGCGTTGGCCCAGGCGTATTTCTTGCAATTCTTTCCCACACTTTCGGCAAGCCTGGCCACCACGACCATAAACCTGGAGCGACTGCTTAAAATAGCCAGGATCTCCGTTGCTGTTGGTAAAGTCGCGCAAGGTAGTACCTCCCACCTGAATAGCGCGTGTCAGCACTGTCTTAATGGAATCGACCAGAGCTATATAGCGTAGCCTCGATACATTCTTCGCCTTGCGTCGTGGATTAATACCGGCCATGTACAGGGCCTCGTTCGCGTAGATATTGCCCACACCCACGACGATATGACTGTCCATTATGAAGGTCTTGACCGGGGCTGAGCGCCCGCGACTGCGTTGCCAAAGGTAATCTGGAGTGAACTCGTCACCCAAAGGCTCCGGACCAAGGGATGCCAACAAAGGATGCTGTTGCGGGTCACCTGCCTGCCAGAGCCAGCAGCCGAAGCGACGAGGATCGTTGTAGCGGAGTAGCTTGCCGTTCCCTAACACCAGATCGACATGATCGTGCTTTGCCGGTGAGATCTTGCTACTCAATACTCGCAAGCTGCCTGACATGCCGAGGTGAATAATCAGGGTTCCCTGACTTGACCTGAGCAGTAGATATTTGCCTCGACGCTGAACATCGATAATCTTCTCGCCAGGCAGCGTTGAAGACAATTCCTCGGATATCGGCCAGCGTAGTTGTGCCTGCCGTATTACCAGCTTGTTAACCTTGCAGCCCTTGATGTGGGGTTCGATGCCACGGCGGGTGGTTTCAACTTCAGGCAATTCCGGCAAAATTGTGATTCCCGTGATAAAAGCGAGCGGGCGTGGCGTCTGGCAGAAGATAGTGCTTTATAATCGTTCCGTCTGATTTAGTGAAGTGGTGAAGTCTTGCAAGACAATCTAACAATTCTGGGAATAGATGCCGGAGGCACCTTCACCGATTTTGTTTGCCTGGAATTTTCCCCTGATCCCCGTCTTTCGATTCACAAAACACTGTCAACTCCTGCTGCTCCGGAGCAGGCGATCCTCAACGGTATCCAGCAAATGGGATTGCTGGAAAAACTTAACCGGGGCGGGTTGCACATTATCCACGGCAGCACTGTAGCTACTAATGCTGCCCTTGAGGGGAACACTGCTCGCACTGCATTCATTACTAACTATGGTTTCGGCGATATGCTAATGCTTGCCCGCCAGACCCGTCCGAAACTCTATGCCCTGGAATTCCCTCCGCAAAAAGCTCCGGTACCTGCAGATTTATGCCTGGAGACAGGCGGCCGTCTGACCGCAGATGGCAGCTTGCTGGAATCGCTCTCCGGTGAGGAGCTGGAGCAACTAATCAGCAGCTTGCGTAAGCTCGAACCCGAGGCCGTCGCAATAAATCTGTTGTTTTCCTTTTTGGATAGTCGCTATGAAGAGGACATAGCCAGGGCGATTTCAGAGGCCGGGCTACCAGTGCTGGTGAGTCGTTCGTCAGAGGTGTTGCCGGTATACAGGGAATATGAGCGCGGTATTGCAACCTGGCTCAATGCCTCTTTGGGGCCAGTAATTCAGGGCTATCTATCCCGCTTACAGGATGGACTCGGGGACTGCTCGCTGCAAATCATGCAATCCAGCGGTGAGACGATTGCGGCCAGTAAGGCGGTGAAGTCGGCAGTACACCTGCTGTTATCCGGCCCTGCCGGCGGACTCACTGCGATGCAATACCTGGGTGAGCAAATATCTACACCCAAAATCATTAGCTTCGATATGGGAGGAACATCTACCGATGTTGCCTTGTTGAATGGTGACATTGCGACTACCACCGAAGGCAGGATCGGGCCTTATCCTATCGGAGTGCCGATGGTTGATATGCATACCATCGGCGCGGGGGGCGGCTCCATAGCCTACGTCGATAGTGGCGGGATGCTGCAGGTAGGACCACGTTCGGCTGGAGCGCAACCTGGTCCTGCCTGCTACGGACAGGGTGGCACTGAAGCAACGGTCACAGATGCCAATCTCGTGCTCGGTCGTCTGGTTGCTGACGTATCACTGGCTGGAGACTTGCAGCTGGATCGTACGCTGGCAATAGAGGCGGTTTCAAAAATCGCTGATCAGATTGGCTTATCCGTTGAGGAAACCGCTCTGGGTATTGTGTCCGTTGCCAATGAGCACATGGCCAGGGCGATTCGGGAAATATCGGTAAATCGTGGCCATGATCCAGCGGATTTTGTATTGGCTAGTTTTGGTGGTGCAGGGGGATTACATGTCTGTGCACTGGCTGAGGCGATGCAGATGCGACAAGCGATTGTTCCCAATCGGGGTGGAGTTCTTTCGGCCCTGGGCATGTTGGTAGCGCCCCGGGGCAGACAATTTACCCGTACGGTAAACAGTGGTACCGAAGCCGCTGCCATCGCTGGTCTGGAAAATGAATTTACAGAGTTGGCGGAAATGGGGAGATCGGAACTACTGGAGGAAGGCCTATCGGCTGATATTTTGAATTATCAGCGAAGCGCAGACCTCCGCTATAGAGGCCAATCCTATACCCTGAATGTCCCCTGGCAAGATATGCAGCAGGCGACGAATGCATTCCAGGAAAAGCACCGGCAGCGATATGGGTATGACATGATGGTAGCCATAGAAATTGTTAATCTGCGGGTCACGGTGACCGCAGAGGATGTGCGCTTTCAGTTGCCTGCAGACCAAACATCGGGAGCTTGTAATAAACCGCGATACACCGAGGTCTATGGTCAGGCACAACCCGCGCAACTTCTGGCACGGGATGAATTGAACCGGGACAGCAATATCGAAGGGCCTGCAGTAATCCATGAGTACGTGGCAACAACCTATGTGGCACAAGGGTGGCACGGGCGGGTAGACTCATTGGGCAACCTGATTCTGAACTGGAAAGGCTGACAGAGCAGGAGAGGTTGAACTCTGGCCGTTCTAAAAAAGTCGAATGTGAACCATCGATGAGCTAGAGGTTTAGTAGAGGGACGATTGTTGGCAAGCCAGAGCATTGAGAAAAGAATAGCGCTATCGCTTTTCAGCATCGGCTTGTTGCTGCTTGCTGTCTTGGCTGTGTCGCGTGCAGTTGCCGCAGAAGAAAACGAGGCCGTAGCAGAGGCAGAGCCAGAGGACTCCAGGGCGCTGGTGGTATTCGTCGACAAGCCTGTTCCACTCGTAGAGGGCGTGGAACCGCAGTTTCCCCCGGTTGCGCTAATCGTCGAACCAGCAAACGAAGTTGAAGACACCGCGCAACTGCAATCCATCAATCAATTCAATCTCAGTATCCAGCAGCATGAGAGTGATGGTGGCGCGTGGAATAGTGCCTTGTTTGAGACCCTGAGCGGACTGGGGAATCTGCAGCAGCAGCTACAGAATCATACTGAAGCCCTTGGCAGCTTCGACCGCGCCATGCAGATCTCCCGCATCAATAACGGCCTGCACACCGCCGATCAACTGCCGATAGTCGGCGAAATCATTGAAAGCCATCTGGCCATGGGAAATTGGGAGCAGGCGGATATCTATTACGATTACCTGTTTTACATTCAGCATAAGGCCTTTGGGTCATCCGACCCCCGCATTATTCCCGTACTTACTGAACTGGGTAAATGGAATATGCGTGCATTCAGTATCGGGTTTGGGGATTCTTTGGGCTTGCGGCTTAGCACAGCGCAGATCGCATTCAACACCGCGTATCGCCTTTTGGACGCGCATTTTGGGCGCTCCGACGAACGCTTTACGCCGTTTCTGCACAATATAGCCAGCTCGGCTTACCAGACTGCCATTAACCCGGGGCTGATAGATGATATCGATCGGCCGGACTATCTGATGGAGCAGGACGATTTCCGGAGGTTGCTGAATGAAGAGGGCAGCTCCGTCCCGAGAGGCTTTGAGCCGGGAGAGATGGCATTGCTGGAAATAATCGCCTTTCATGAACAGGCAGGGAGCAGTCCGCGTCAGTTAGCGCAGGCAAAGGCGGATCTGGCAGACTGGTACCTGATCTTTGGTCGGCGTCGTGATGCGGAAACAGTTTACCTGGAGACGTGGAACTTCCTCGGGGAACAGGAAAATGGCACCCAGTTGCAGCAAGAGCTGTTCGCGACAGCCATTCCCATTCCAACCTATGACAGCACCCCCAGGCTCATCAATTACCGTGGTTCAGAGCGACCTGACCGGGGACAGCTACAAGCGGATTATGGAGATTTCACCTTCGAAGTGTCACGCCTGGGTGAAGTGAGGCGGGTGCAGATTGCGGACGAAGAGACTGCTGAAAATTCCGGTCAACTACAGAGAGTCGCCCGCGAATTGCGACGCAACAATTTTCGGCCGGTGTTGCAGGATGGGGTGCCGGTCACTACCGAGAACAACCGGGTCAGAGTCCGGTTTTGGTACTAATTTCGAGCAGTTAGATGTAGCATCGAAGAGGCAATAATCTATTGTTAAGCAAGGATTAAGGGGGTTCTGGGATACTGTAGGACAGAACGTTCAGCAGATTTCTATCTATCGCCGTACACGCGCAAATATGCGGCCAACTATCGTCAAATTCGGCGAAAAATCGAAAAATGCACTGTTCATCGCCGCCTACCGAAACATTATGGTTGTTTCGCCGTAGCGGCATGGTAAACCAATTGCGAACCCGAGTATTCCGTGGGAACTGAATTCATGAAATTTTACAACCTGGCATTCATAGTCGGTATTTCTGTGACTCTGGCGGCATGTTCGTCCAGCCAGAGTTCCAGTTCGTCCAGCATGCCCATGCCATCGTCTTCGTCCTCGTCTTCCAGTTCCAGCAGCTCGCCGAGTATTCCTTCGCCGTCTTCAAGCCAGAGTCAGAGCCAAAGCCAGAGCCAGAGCCAAAGCAGCAACTCCTCCCAGAGCCAGCAGCAATCGTCAGCCAGTTCCCCTGGCCGCTCCAGCAGTACTCCCAGCAGCAGCTCGCCAACCTCGGCTAATCAATCGGCATCCAGTTCTTCCAGCACGAGCGGCCAGGCCGGCCAGAGCGGTTTGCCTACAGCCTCTTTTCCGGCCAGCAGCCAGGGCCAGAGCGGACAAAACCAGACAGACAATGCAGCCAATTCACAGGCCGATGGCCAGAACAATGCATCCAGTGCAGGAGCTGGCCAGCAACAGAACACCCAGGGCGGCGTACAACAGTCAGGCCAGGCAGCCGGTACCCAATCCCGCTTACCCGGCGATCAGGAAAACGGTGCGGGTGGAAGAGATAGTTCGACTGGTGACCTGAATAATGGTCAAAGTGGGTCTAGAAGCTCAAATAATGGCGGATTGCAGCCATCAGGTGGAGATTACAGCCTAGATACACTGCCAAGTGGGGTGCTAAGTGGGTCTGGAGACCAACAAGTAGCGGGCTCAGCCGGCCCGGATGGACAGAGCGGTGCCATCACGGCCGCCGAG
This sequence comes from Pseudomonadota bacterium, assembly GCA_027621405.1. Taxonomy (GTDB): domain Bacteria; phylum Pseudomonadota; class Gammaproteobacteria; order Pseudomonadales; family Pseudohongiellaceae; genus UBA9145. The sequence goes on from JAQCBT010000010.1 coordinate 136,056, forward strand.
CGCGCCGCCATTCTGGATGAGCGCCTGCGCCGGGGTTATGAGACTTTCGATGGCTTTATCCTGGGTGAGCGCGAGCGTGCCCAGGCTGAATCCAACGCGGCCGGCAGCGTGAGTATCGGCGGAGATGCTGGTGGCGGCGGTGCAGGCGGCGGTGCCCAGAATCAACCACAGACTATGGAAGAAGCCGCAGCCGCGGGCTCGTCCGGGGTACTGGCAGGAGGCCCTCCTGCCTCCGCAAGCCAGGAAAACGTCGAGACCTTCCCTCCGCCGGAGGACATTCCCAGTGGTCGTGATGACGATGTGGTGGCGAGACAGTTACGTGAAGCTGCCATGCGAGAACCGGATCCCGAGTTGCGTGAAGCGCTCTGGGATGAATACAGGAATTACACAGGTATTGGTGAAGAGCAATGAAGTTGCCAAACAAACAGCTATTCGGAATCGTGTTGATTGCGCTGTTTCTCAATGCATGCGCCACTCACACCGTTAAGTCAACGACGTATACGCCAGTAATTCAGGATAGCCAGAACGTTCCCGAAGAACTGCTGCTGGATGTGGGGGTTAACATCTTCGACCCCGGTCTCGATGAGATTCTGGACGAAGAGGAGGAGACCACCAATGGCCAGATTCGTGTGGCTGAATCCCGTTATGCGCCTTACCTGTTAGCAGAAACTCTGCAGCGTTCGGCCAACTGGGGCATCGTGCGAGTAATGCCCAACGATGCCAGTCCCATGGACGTGCTTGTCAATGGCACTATCCTGCAGTCCAATGGCGAAGCGATGACCATGCGGGTACAAGTTCAGGACTCGAAAGGCCGTGAGTGGTATACGCGCGAATACCATGAGGTCATCAGCCAGTTCAGTTATGACCCTCAGCAGCGGCAGCAAAACGATCCATTCCAGGTAATTTACAACAAGATTGCCAACGATCTGCTGGCATATCGCCAGTCTGAACTTAACAGCCGCGAAATCCTTGAGATACGCACAGTTTCCGAGATGTTGTTCGCCCAGCGTTTCGCCGAAGATGCTTTCGCAAACTATCTCACCCAGGATCGTGATGGTATCTATCAGCTTGCTGCCCTGCCGGCAGACAATGATCCGCTCATGAATCGAATTCGTAATATTCGCGAACGAGATTTTATGTTTATCGATACCGTGCAGGATTATTACGCCACGTACGTAAGACAGATGCGTTTGCCCTATGATTCATGGCGAGAGCAGAGCTATGTTGAAACCATTGAGCTGCGCGAACTTCGCGATTCAGCTCGACGACGTTTCATCGCCGGCACCGCTGCCGTGATTGGTGGCCTCGCGGCTGCCACCCAGGGTGGCACCTACGGGGCGCAGGCCAGTGGCGTAGTCGGTGTTGGCGCTGGTGCTTACCTGATCAAGAGCGGATTTGATAAGCAAGCAGAAGCTCAAATTCATATGGAAGCGTTGGAAGAGCTTGGTCAGTCCCTTGAGACCGCCGTTGCACCACGAGTTATTAATCTGGATGACCGTACCATTACCCTATCCGGTACGGTAGAAGAGCAGTACACACAGTGGCGCGAAATTCTGGCAGACCTCTACGCAACCGAAGTCGGCCCACAGTGAGCTTAGGTGAGCGCCGGTTTTAAGTATCGGTACACGGAACATGTCAGATACAGAAGTCGAATCAACACAACCGGCTGTGCCGGGAGCCACTGATGACAGTGTCTACGCTGCCCAGGTAAAACCACCAGCGAGTAATAAGCCATCTGCATTAATGTGGTTTGGTATGGGTGGACTGGTAATCGTTGCCCTGCTCGTAATCTTTGTTCTTCCCTCTCTCGTTACCGAGTATGAGTTACCGCTGAAACGTCGTGTCGATGTTTCGAGTATGCAATCCCCTGCCAATCAATCTGGCCCCGAATCCAGTATCTCGCCATTTGAAGAAGCGCAGCGTTCAATTCAGCGCAAGGAAGCTCAGGATATTCTGGCCGAACTGCTGGAGATTCAGGGTGAGTTGGACGCACTCGAAGTTGAGGAGTGGGGTGAAGATGCATTTACGGCAGCCCTGGCTGTAGCAGCAACTGGTGATGACTATTACCGATCCCAGGATTTCCTGCTGGCAAGCGATTACTACAGCAATGGAAGGGATCAACTCGCCGATCTGCGTGCCAGTGTTCCCGATGTACACCAACGATTGCTAATCGAAGGGCAAAATGCATTGGATGCAGCCAATGCTGAGGTTTCACAGGACCGCTACTCGCTGGCTCTGGTTCTCGATCCACAAAGTGAGGCAGCACAGATTGGCCTCGAACGAGCACAAGCCCTCGAGGAAGTAACGGCTCTGTTTCAGCAAGCTGAAGAGCTGCGGGAAGATGGCGAACTGGAACAGGCGCGGCAGATTTATGCTCGCATTATCGAGCTCGATAGCTACAACGAGCGTGCTCCGGCAATGATAGCGGAGGTGGATGCGCAACTTATCGACAATGAATTCAACCGCATCATGTCCGAAGGCTATGTCTCGCTGGAAGCGAACGACCCACAGGCCGCGATCGCCGCATTTCAGCGGGCATCCAATCTGGGGATTCGCCAGGATGAAGCAGAGGCTGCCATCGTACAGACCGAAACCCAGGTGGCCAATGCAGAGATCAACAGTCTGCGAGCAGCGATTTCTGATGCAGAAAACAATGAGCGCTGGCAGGACGCCGCCGATGCCTACACTGAGGTATTGAGCATCGATGCCAATCTGCTGTTTGCGATTCAGGGTCAGGACTATGCAAGCAAGCGTGCCCAGCTGGATCGCTTACTGGAACAGGCAATAAATAATCCAGAGCGCTTGTCTGAAGAAGCCGTATACCAACAAACTCTGGATGTTTACTTCACTGGCCGCGGCATCGAAGGTGCTGGGCCTCGCCTGGTAGCCCAGCTGGATGAACTGGAAGGCCTGTTGGAAAATTCACAGATTCCCGTCACTGTTCGATTGGTCTCCGACGCTATCACCGACGTTACTCTGTTGCGCGTCGGCAATCTCGGTACTTTTGAGCAGACATCAGTTGAACTTAAACCTGGGCGCTATGTTGCCGTTGGCAAGAGGCCCGGGTTTAGAGATGTAAGGGAAGAATTTATCGTTGGATTTGGGCAGACTCCCGATGCCGTAGATGTGCGCTGTAGCGAGCGGGTAATTGGCTCTTCTGGACGATAGCAGTATGACCGACACTGACAAGCATACTGCAGAAAATGTGTCACTTGACCCTATCATTCCAATTGACTTCACCCCCAATGAGGTCAAGAAAAGCAATTTCAGCTACCAATTTCGATGGTTTCATATCATCGTTGGTGTTTTTCTCATTTTTTCATCGGTCGCTGGCTGGTTCGTGCTGACTGCCAAGTCAGTTTCGGTAGAAGTGGACCCCATTACCGCTGAGATAGAAATCAGTGGTGGCTGGAATATCAAGCTGGGTCAGCGCTACCTGATTCGCGCCGGATCCTACCCCATCACCCTGCGTAATGAAGGCTATCACGATACCCAGACTCAACTTATCGTTGGTTCCGAAGCGGCGCAGTCGCACCCTTTCGTCATGCGTAAGCTGCCGGGTGTGGTGAGCATTATAGCGAGTAATGTTGAAGGTGCGCGGGTACAAATCGACGGTGTCGATGTTGGCACCACGCCCCTGATTGATATTCCCGTAGAGCCCGGGGATCACCAATTATCCCTGAGCCTTGATCGCTATCTGGAGCACAACGAGACCATATCAATCGAAGGCAGAGAGGTCCGGCAGGACTTTGAAGCCAGCTTGCAACCGGGCTGGGCTACAGTCTCCTTCACTACATCTCCTGCAGGTGCCGAACTGCTCGTTGATGGTGAGTTGCTTGGAGTTACACCAATCAACGCGGAAATTCTGCAGGGCAATAGGGATGTCACTCTCAAACTGGCTGGCCACAAGGCCTGGCAGGAAGACTTTGACATATTTGCCGGAGAGGATTTTGCTGTACCCCAGGTGGAGCTGGAGCCTGCCGATGGCCTGGTCTTCATTCGCAGCAACCCAAGTGCTGCCAGCGTTACCATCGGCGGAGAGTTCCAGGGACTAACTCCCCTCGAAGTGGCGCTGGCACCAAACCAGAATCACGAGCTGACGTTCTTTAAAAATGGTTATCACTCGCGCAAGAGCACAGTGCGCACTGGGCCAAATGAAGAACGGGAAGTCAATGTCAGCCTGGATCCGGTATTGGCCAATGTCACCATCATCAGCGAGCCTGCGGATGCAGAGCTTTATGTAAATAATGAGCTTCGCGGTTTAGCGAACCAGACCCTGGAGCTCATGGCTGTCGCCCAGCAGATTGAGGTGCGCAGGGATGGCTACGTACCCTATACCACTGAATTTACCTCGCGACCCGGACTGGACCAGGTAATCCGGGTCGCACTGAAGTCACTGGAACAGGCCCGACTGGAAGAAATCGAACCGGTGATTACTACAGTCGCCGGGCAAAATCTGAAGCTGTTTTATCCGGGCGCTTTCACCATGGGGGCCTCTCGCCGTGAAGCCGGACGTCGCCCCAATGAGAACCTGCGCGATATAAACCTGGAACGCCCCTTCTATGTCAGTTATCTGGAAGTCACCAATGCCGAGTTCCGGCTGTTCGACCCGGAACACACATCCGGAACCATTCAGGGTGTTACCCTGAACAACGAAGCGCAGCCGGTGGTACGAATCACCTGGAACCAGGCGGCTCTGTATTGCAACTGGTTGAGTGAACAGGAAGGCTTACCGCTTTTCTACCAGGCCGAGGGTGAGGAAGTAGTCGGCTCTAATCCAGACGCTACTGGCTATCGACTGCCTACCGAAGCAGAGTGGGCCTGGATCGCCAGGACCGATGGCGGCGGTGAAACCCTGAAGTATCCGTGGGGACAAAACCTGATGCCCCCGGAGAACGCGGGTAATTTTGCCGATGAGACTGCACAGGCCTATCTTGGAGAAATCCTGTTCGGCTACAACGATGGATATTTTGCGACAGCACCGGTTGGCACGTTCTCGCCGAACTATCACGAGATATTCGACATGGCGGGCAACGTCGCAGAGTGGGTACATGACTTTTATGGCTCCGCCGGAAGTATTGGTACCGAGACAGATCCCCTTGGCCCGGAACTGGGTGAATTTCACGTAATACGGGGATCGTCCTGGGCCCATGGCAATGTTACGGAAATGCGCCTGTCCTTCCGCGACTTTGGTGTCGAGCCTCGGGATGATGTTGGTTTTCGCATTGCACGCTATCTGGAATAGGAGGCCTGCCTCATGAAACGCAAGATTCTTTTAGTTCTCGTCGCCATGCTTCTCTCATGGTACAGCCTGGCCCAGGATAGCCAGGACCAATCTGACGTGACAGCAGAACCGCAGTCTCCATTGAATGAAGTTCAAGATACAGCGTCGGACCAAGCAGCTACAGAGGAAACAACGGAGGAGGCTGAAGAAGATACACCGGGCAGATTTATTCCCAGCGAACAAATCTCCCAGGATCTGGGCGTTTCCTTTCCAATCGATATCTAATTGCAAGAAGGGCTACCAGACACTCACCAGGGAATAACGGACAGGATTAAGTAATGAAGCAAGGTTCGCTTTACGAGACATTTTTTCAGGTGGCAGCATTGATATTCGCCATCATCATGGTGCATGCCACTTATGTGACCGTGATTCGGCCGAATGCGGACCTGATTCAGGAACAACAGAACCTGTTGCAGCAGACCGACGAGAACTTCGTTCCTGAACGCTCGGTTTTTATTATACTGCGTGACTTCGAGCAGGAGACCTGCATCATACTGATGCTATGGGCCGTCTTCATTATAGGACTCAAGACGCAGCATACATTGCGCCAACGCAGCTTGCTTGAACGCACTTTAATTCAAGTGAACGAGGGGATGAGCATCTTGCCGGAGGATGCGCGCAACTATGCCCGTCCGGTGCAGGCACTTCCTGAGCGAGAACAGGATTACCTGTTAGCTCGCGCGATACTGGCCGGGTTACACAGATTCCAGAGCACGCGCAACATTCAGGACGTTTCATCCACGGTCAAGGATATCTGTGAGACAGAAGCCGACCGAATGGAAACGGAATTGACCATCGTGCGCTACATCGCCTGGGCTATTCCTTCTATTGGCTTCCTTGGCACGGTGCGTGGTATTGGCACCGCCCTCGGTCAGGCTTATCAGGCGGTCAGCGGTGACATCGTAGGTGTGACTGTGAGCCTGGGTGTGGCATTTAACTCAACGTTTGTTGCCCTCGTTGTGAGCATCTTCCTGATGTTCCTGCTGCACCAATTGCAGTTGTTACAGGATCGGCTGGTGCTGGATTGCCAGAATTATTGCGATGAGCGAATGATCAGGCATTTGCAGGTGCCTGAATCCAACAAAGACTAGGGAGGCTGTCCGGGCCTCACTGTCCGAATTTATCGAAAAAACCCGAATTGCCACGTTTGCAAAGAGTAGCGAGTTGAATTACCGATGAGCTTGAAAGTAGTCGAGCTGAATGACAGAGCCATAACCGTTTCCGATGATGGCGGTATCTTGCTGCAGAGCCCGGGTTTTGCCCTGGTGGAAGGCGATACGGTGCATGTGGGTGAATCGGCACAACAGTTGGCGCGGCTCTATCCTAACCAGAGCTATAACAAATACTGGCAGGAGCTCAATCTCGAGCCCATCTCCCATGGCAATAACTTCCGCCACTATGCTGACATCGCCTATGCCCATCTTCTCGACCTGGCAGAGTCTGCCGGGCTTGATAGCGACGTCATTCTAGCCGTACCGGGAAACTTTACTCGCCAGCAATTAGCCATTGTTCTTGGACTCTGTCAGCAATGCCCATTTAAGGTTGTTGGTGTTGTGGACAGCGCGGTAGCTGCGGTGAGCCTGCTGGAACCGCCTCGAACCACAATCTATGCAGACATCCAGCTACACCAGGTCGTGCTCACCCGAGTAAGCCTGAATGGCAATTCGCTGGAGGCGGGAACTACAATCCAGATTCCCGGAGTGGGCAGCCAGAGTTTCATGGATCGGATGATGCGCATGGCAACGGATATGTTTATCCAGCAGTGTCGATTCAACCCACAACATAACGCGACCTCGGAACAACAACTCTACAACGCACTGCCGGACTGGCTGACCGAAGTAGATGACGGCAATCTCATTCTTGAACTGAAAGCCGGTGACACCTTGCATACGGCAAAGATGCCGCGCGATAGCCTGATAGCCAGCTTGTCAGGATACTTTCAAAAAATTAATGAGCAGATCATGGCTCTGGCACAGGGCCACGGCGCCAAACTGCTTATCACCCCTGCGCTGGCATCGCTACCGGGATTCCAATCCAGCGTGGGATTACCCTGTGAGGTGGGAGCTCGCGAAGCCATTCACGATGCCTGTCTTCAGCACCGGCGGGAAATCGAATCGGAAACCGGTGCCATGCAGTTGGTGAAGAGCCTGCTTGCGCCGGAGTTTGATGCCGAAGGCACAGCCAAGGTAAGTGATGCAGAACAACCAACACATGTTTTGTGCAGAAACCGCGCCGTCCCGTTAGGCGGCGTAGAGCTTGTCAATCTTGCGGCCATGAATGGCAGTTCAGCCGGGGCGTCTGCCCTGCAACTCACAATAGAAGGCTTGCCCGCGCACCTGGGCCGCTTGAAATTCGCTAACGGCCGGGCGCTATTCGATAGTGGTGAACAGGAGTACACCCTAAACGGAGAGTCGGCTCGCGGAGAGAAGGAATTGCGGCTCGGCGACCAGATTCGCTTCCAGGGATCCGATGACGAGCTTGTCCTGATCCGGGTTGACGGTGTTTAGTAAAAATGTCCAGTAAAACCAAAGCGCTAAGAAGGCGGCTCAATCCTATCAGCCTGGCATTTCTTGACGTTATGTTTTGTGGCTTTGGTGCGGTAATTCTTATCTTCCTGATTCTCGATCACACCAGCACGCTCTCAGAGGTCGAGGCGAGTCCCGACCTGATGGCGGAAATCAACCTGCTGGAGGAAGAGGTCAGGGAAGGGGAACTGGGCCTGGTCCGCATTCGAAACACCTTGTCGGATGTGGATTTTGAGGTGGTGGAAGCCCAGGGGCTGGCCCGGCAAATCCAGGAACAGATCGATACCTTCCTGCAGGAACTGGCGGCACTGGAGAACAACAGTACCGCGACCGTGGAAGATATCGAGCAGCTGCGAGCCGATATCCAGCAACTCGAAGAGGAATTACTGCGCCTGCAGGCCTCGGCCATGGAGCAGGAAGGCAATAATGTGCGCCAGTTCATTGGTGATGGCCAGCGCCAATACCTGTCAGGCATGTACCTGGGTGGCCAGCGCATCCTGATATTACTGGATAGTTCAGCCAGCATGCTGGACAGTACCCTGGTTAACATCATTCGCACCCGAAATATGTCAGCGGCCAACAAGCGGAATGCGGAAAAATGGCAACGTGCTGTCAAAACCGTGGACTGGATTTCCACCCAGCTTCCTATCACCAGCCGCTACCAGATCTGGAATTTCAGTGATGAGGTGGGCAGTGTGCTTCCGGGTATGGACGAGGTCTGGCTGGAAGTGGCCGACCGGGATCAGCTAAACGATGCCATCGAGAACGTGGAAGAACTCATCCCGGGAAATGGCACTAATCTGGAACAGGTGTTTGCGGCGGTCCGCACCCTGAATCCCATGCCGGACAATATTTTCCTGATTACCGATGGTCTCCCGACACTGAATGGACGTAATACCAGGGACACCCTGGTCACACCGCGGGAGCGTATGGAGCTCTTTGAAGACGCGGTGGAAGAGCTACCCGAGGGAATTCCGGTGAATATAATATTGATGCCTCTCGAGGGAGACCCCAGCGCCGCGGCAGCGTATTGGCAACTGGCGCAATACACCCGGGGCTCATTCCTTACCCCCTCCAAGGATTGGCCCTAGAGAGCGGAGAGAGCTGTACCGGGCCGCACTAGAGTGCAGAAAAAACCGGTCTGCTTAAGAGGTGTGACGAGCTAAATAGCGTTTAACGAAGCATGAAAAGACGACGTAACAGAGAGACTGATTCCTTCACCGTGTCCTTCCTGGACGTGGCGAGCTGTGGTTTCGGGGCCATGATTATTCTTCTCATGATTACCAAGTCCCAGGCACCAATCACCATCGAGTTCGCCGAAGTGACACCCGAGGCCTCTATTACCGAGCTGCAGGAACAACTGTTCGCCATTCGTGGTGAGACCACGATCCTCAATCGTGAACTCAATGCCAAGCACGAACAGCTGTCGGCGCTCACGGATCGCATAGCCCGGCTACGCCGGGACCTGAATGACGTGGAGGGGCGCTTCAATGCCAGCAATCAGCTTTCCGACGAGACCACGGATGAAATAGGCCGGCTTGCCATCGCACGACAGTCCCTGACGGCAGAGATGCAGCGGCTCCTGGCCGACGTGCAGGCCCCTGATAATAACGCCATCGGGGGTGTGCCGGTGGACAGCGAATACATCATCTTCATCATCGATACCTCTGGCAGCATGTACAACACCCCCGGCAACTGGAACAAGATGCTGGAGGTGATCGACAACACCCTGGACGTGTATCCGGAGGTGAAGGGTATTCAGGTGATGAACGACATGGGGGACTATATGTTCAACAGTTACCGGGGTGAGTGGATCCCGGACACCCCCGGAATGCGCAACACGATTCTCCAGACCCTTCGCACCTGGCAACCTTACAGCAATAGTAGCCCCGTAGAAGGTGTGACACGGGCCATCAACAGCTTTTATTCCCAGGACAGCAAAATTAGTATTTATGTGTTGGGGGACGATTTTCAGCCAGGCGGGTCGATTCAGAACGTGCTGCAGACAATAGACAGGATCAACGTGGAAGACGCCAATGGAGACCGCCTGGTGCGCATTCACGGCATCGGATTTCCGACCATTTTTGCGCAACCTCGTCGATTCCAGCAGAGCGTCTATCGCTATACCACCCTGATGCGGGAGATGACTTCCAGAAATGGTGGTACATTTGTGGGTCTGAACGATTTTCAGTAGCCTGAATCTGGAAAAAGGGTGTATTAATAGGCTAACAAGATTGGAGTGGAAAACACGCAATATGGAGACCAGGACAAATAATGTTCGTTCTCGAGGCAAACTCGTTGTCATGCTGTTTGCGGCTACTCTGCTGGCATCCTGCGGAGTCAGCAACGTAACGATCGAGGGAAGCTTCCCGACACCGAACATCAGTAAGCTGCCGCTTTCTGTGGCCGTCTATTATGACGAGGCACTACGTGATTTCTCCTATCTGGAATACTCTGAAACCGGCCAGGAAGAATTCAATATCGCCAGCGGCCAATCTCACATTCAGCTCTTCAATGCCATTCTGCCGGCCATGTTTGACAACGTGATTGTGGTCGATTCCATGGAAGAGGCAGCGGCCAGCGGCGCCGACGCCGTCTTTATGCCGCTCATCGAAGAGTTCCAGCTCGCCTTGCCAGCCAAGACGAAGCTGGACGTCTACGAAGTATGGGTTAAATACAATATGCGGCTGGTGACACCGAATGGAGATTATATCGCCGACTGGGTGCTGACCTCCTATGGCAAGACACCAACTGAAACGTTTAGATCCGTTGAAGCAGGTATCAACGAGGCAGCGGTTGTTGCCCTTCGCGACCTCGCTTCGAGTTTTTCCCTGACCTTTTCACAGGTACAAGAAGTTAACGACTGGTTAGCCAGCTTGTAAGGTCTGGGGAGGTACTGATTATGGCAAAGATATCGGGTATCAGAACAAGCAGGTATGTACTACTTCTGTGTGCTTCGCTTTTCGCCGCTTGCACCAGTACCACAGTCGATGAGTTTCGCCAGGGTGAAACTGGTATCGAGAACCATGAATCCGTTGTCATTCTTGGTCGACGCCAGGCCAGCGACTACGAGACCCGTTCCGAATTTGTAGAATGCGTGGGTGATCGTATGGCGCGCGGCGAGAACGCGATAAATGTCATACCGGAACAAGAGTTCATTGACGCTATGTTTCCATGGTTTGAGCCACGCACTGCACCTCTTCGCACCCGTGATCTTGAACAGTTGATGGCGGAAGATGCAGTAGCCCGCACCATGGGTGAATTTGGCATTCGTTATATTGTATGGCTCGACGGCTATACAGAAACCACGGACCGTCAAGGGTCCATCTCCTGCACTATCGGCCCGGGCGGAGGTGGTTGCTTTGGCTTCGGCACCTGGGAAGATGATGCCAATTTCGATGCTCGTGTCTGGGATGTCGGCTCGTTGACCAATGTGGGAACCATCAACACCGATGCAACAGGCCAGTCCTATCTGCCCGCACTGGTTGTACCTATTCCGCTCATTGCGAGAGTGGAAGCCAATGCCTGCAATCGCTTGGCGGCTCAGCTCAAAGACTTTGTGAATGGTAGCTGACAGCTTTCCGTATAAAGAAGACAGGTGGCACCATAATGAATCCGGGTATTGTCAATTTGGTTGGCAGCCAAAGCAAAATGACTAACAACGTCCCACGCATAGGAACTATTCCACGACTGCTGTTGGCCGCAGTGCTGCTTGTCAATCTCGTCTCTTGTGCAGTCAACCCGGCAACGGGTGGTGCCAACCTCGTCCTCATGAGCGAGAGCCGGGAGAAAGAAATCGGTGCCGAGGAACATGAGAAGGTCCTCGGAAGCCAGCCGGTCTACCAGGATGCTGACCTGCAAGCATTTGTGGAGTACGTCGGCAACAAGGTTGCGTCGGTGAGCCATCGCCCGGAACTGGACTACACCTTCACAATCATCGACAGCCCCGACATTAACGCCATGGCCCTGCCGGGTGGTTACGTCTATGTGAATCGCGGTTTGTTGACTTTCATGAATAGTGAGGCCCAGCTGGCCGCGGTTATAGCGCATGAGATTGGACACATCACGGCTCGCCATGCTGTTCAGCAGCAGGCACGCGGCGCCCTGGCGAACGCGGCGGCGACAGTCGGCGGATTCGTAACTGCGGTAGCCACAGGCAGTGGTTATGCTGGCTCCCAGATCAGCCAAGTGGCATCCATTTGGGCGCAGACCGGGCTCAGCGGATTCGGCAGGGAGATGGAACTGGAAGCAGATAGCCTGGGCGCCGAATACCTGCTGCGGGCTGGCTATGATCCGTCTGCAGTTATCGATGTCGTTACTGTTCTCAAGAACCAGGAAGATTTCAACCGTCTCGTCACCGGCAGCGGCGGTGGCTACCATGGCTTGTTCGCCACTCACCCCAGGAATGATACTCGACTACAGGAAGCGATCGCTGCTGTAGGCAAACTCGAGGAAGGGGAAATAACCGAGAACGATAACACTAATTTTCGAGAGGCAATCGATGGCCTGATAGTTGGAACCAGCGCCGCCTCTCAGCAACAGGACGCACGTAACCGTTACTACCAAACATCGCTGGGCTACACTGTCGTGTTCCCGGATGAGTGGGAAATCAATGAAACTCTCACCACGGTAACAGCCAGTGCTGCCGAGTCAGGCAATCTCCGCATCGAAGCCCAGCGGCTACAGGGCAACATAGAGCCACGTGTCTTTATTAGAGACAATCTGGGAATTACCAATCTCCAGCAATCCGAAGCCTTGAATCAGTATCGACTGCTGGGACACACGGGAACTCATGTGAACGCCAATGGTAATACCGAACGGGTGGCCGTAATCTATTTCGGCCCCCGTGTATTCATTTTCCGCGGCGAAATTGCCAATGCCAGCAACGTGGATGAAATCGACGACGAATTACTGGACTCCATCAGGACATTCCGTGCCATTCAGCGGGGCGAAACTTTATTGGGTTCGGAAATGAAGATACGTTATGTACAGGCGAGCGAATTTTTCGACTTCGCGGTAATCGCTCGTTCGTCCCGCATAGCTAACTATCCAGAAGAGACTCTGCGCCTCCTCAATGGCTATTACCCTTCCGGCAATCCAGAAGCAGGCGAGTGGATAAAACTCGTCGAGTAATCTCCAGATTCATTCACTGAACTCCGCCAGAGCCCGACACGGGTCACAGAATGTGGGCGCTCTGTTTGTTTTTGACACCCGCGGGGTTACACTTGGGTAATTCACCAAAGCGGCTTTTCCAGTACATACCACTTCAACAGGGGATGAGCCCCGCCAGAGATCGGTGTTCGATGTCAGCCATAGAAGAATCAAAATCTGTCAGCCAGGCAACAGCTCCGCCACGTGGCCCCCTCGATCTGAAGAATTTCCTCGATGGATTGCTGGCAACGCAACGAATCACCCAGGCTGATTACGATAACGCCGTTGCCAATCGTCACGCGGCCGATCATCGTGGCAAGCACATTCTCCAGTACCTCGCCGACCTTGAAATTGCCGACCAGGCCAGAGCCGGCCGCAAATTGGACATTGAATCCCTCACCCAGGAATTGAGCCGTCAGAGCGGCCAGGATTACTTCCGAATCGACCCATTAAAGATCGATGCGGCCCAGGTGACCAAGGTGATGGACTACAAGTTTTCACAGCGTCACCAGATTCTGGCGGTAGCAGAAACCGCTGACGAAGTTGTGGTCACCAGTGCCGAGCCGTATATCGATGCCTGGGAGTCCGTTCTCGAGCATACCTCGGGCAAGCGCCTGAAGCGCGTCGTATCAAATCCATCGGACATCAAGAGGCTTGCCTCTGAATTCTACAGTGTGTCCCGCTCAATACAGGGCGCCACCAGGGGTTCCTCTCAGCTCAAGGGTATAGGCAATCTTGAGCAGATGCTGGAGCTGGGGAAGCTCAAGGATCCCGAAGCCAATGACCAGCATATCGTCAATGTTGTTGACTGGCTGTTACAGTATGCGTTTGAGCAACGGGCCAGTGACATCCACATCGAGCCACGGCGGGAGAAAGGCAATATTCGATTCCGTATCGATGGCGTGCTCTACAACGTTTATGCACTGCCCATGCAGGCTCTCAGTGCGGTCACCAGCCGATTGAAGATTCTCGGCCGAATGAACGTCGCCGAGAAGCGGAAACCACAGGATGGTCGCATCAAGACCAAGAGCCCGAATGGCAACGAGGTAGAGCTACGACTCTCTACCTTGCCGACAGCATTTGGCGAAAAGCTGGTGATGCGTATCTTCGACCCGGAAGTATTGCTGAAGCCATTCGAGGAGTTGGGTCTCATTAATGAAGATCTGCAGCGCTGGAACAAGATTACCGCCAACAATCACGGCATCGTGATCATCACCGGCCCCACGGGTAGTGGCAAGACCACCACCCTGTATTCCACATTGAAGTCACTGGCGACCGAAGAAGTGAATGTCTGCACCATCGAAGATCCCATCGAGATGGTCGAGGACAGCTTTAATCAGATGCAGGTGCAGGAAAACATCGATCTGGGCTTTGCCGATGGCGTAAAGGCTCTTCTCAGACAGGACCCGGACATCATCATGATCGGAGAGGTGCGGGACTTGTCCACGGCAGAAATGGCGATACAGGCCGCACTCACCGGCCACCTGGTATTTACGACACTACATACCAATGACGCTCCCTCAGCCATAACGCGGCTGTTGGAACTCGGGGTGCCACCCTACCTGTTGAAGGCGACAGTGGTGGGCATCATGGCCCAGCGTCTGGTGCGTGTACTCTGCCCCCACTGCAAACAAGCTACCGAGATTTCGGAAGAAGCCTGGCAAACCCTTACCAGTCCCTGGAAGGTAAAACTCCCCAGGAAGGCAGCAATTGCCGAGGGTTGTCTTGAATGCAGGGAAACCGGCTTCCTGGGGCGCGAAGGCATCTACGAAGTGATGCCCTTTACCGAATCCCTGTATCGCTTCGCTGATGACAAGTCCGATCTGCCAGCCCTGCGCAAGCAAGCCTACAAGGAAGGCATGCTGAGCCTGCGTCTCAGTGGCGCACAAAAGGTTGCCGCAGGGCTCACCACGGTGAACGAAGTTCTGCGTGTCACGCCGGATATGCAGAGCTGATTACTGCAAACAAGCTCTATCAACCTAGTTTCTAGTATCATGCCTGTAGCCAATATAGGCAGTGCACGGCTGTGTGCAGGGAAGCGAAGGCAGGGTCAACACGGTGAACGATCAGGGGAGTAATATGGGGCAGGCAGCCCAAGAGAAAATACTCGTAGTCGGGCCGTCCTGGGTTGGCGATATGGTCATGGCGCAATCCCTGTTCATGTGCCTGAAGCAACAGGATCCCGACTGCCACATTTCCGTAATGGCACCGGACTGGACCTTGCCACTATTGCGCCGAATGCCGGAAGTGGACGCCAGCATGCCGTCGGAGCTTGGCCATGGTGAATTGAAGCTGGGTCGCAGGCGGGCAATTGGCCGCAGGCTGCGGGGTAGCTTCGACCGGGCTATCGTTCTTCCTAATTCGTTAAAGTCAGCCCTTATTCCCTTCCATGCCGGCATCTCGCGCCGTACGGGTTGGCGCGGAGAATGGCGTCAACTCCTGCTCAATGATTGCAGGGTACTGAAAAAGGAGGCGTTTCCCCTGATGGTGCAGCGTTTCGCCGCCCTCGCCTATCCGCCTGCCGATAAGCCGCCGGCGCATATTCCCTATCCCAAATTGCAGGTCCGGGAAGATAGTCGGGAAGAGCTAACAGAACGGTTCAAGCTAAAGTTCGAAAAGCCGGTCCTCGCTATCTGCGCCGGTGCAGAGTTTGGTATCGCGAAACAATGGCCTGCGCACCACTATGCAGAGCTGGTGAATGCGCTGGTCGATACAGGCTGGCAGGCCTGGTTCTTTGGCTCGGCCAACGACCAGCTCATAACTGAATCCATACTGGCAGATGTCGAACCATCTAATCTGGATTACTGCTTCAACCTGGCGGGTTCTACCAGCCTCGCCGAGGCCATAGACCTGTTGGCTTGTGCCGATGCCGTGGTATCCAATGACTCTGGCTTGATGCACGTGGCGGCGGCCCTGGGTAAGCCGGTGACTGGACTTTATGGTTCGACCTCGCCCGACTTTACACCGCCCTTGAGCGAAAGGGTAAAATTGCTGCATACCGACATCGAATGCAGGCCCTGTTTCAAACGTGAATGCCCCTATGGCCATATGCGTTGCCTGACCGAGTTGCGCCCGGAACTCGCCATTGCGGCGGTAAAAGAACTGACATTGAGCTGATGTCTTGGGCGCGTGTGCTATCAACACTATGAAAAACAATAGAGAGAAAGGATTCGGGTCTTGCGCGTATTAATTGTCAAGGTATCCTCCCTTGGGGACATTATCCATACGCTTCCGGCCGTGACCGATTCCCATCGAGCACACAAGGATCTGGTGTTCGACTGGGTTGTCGAAGAGAATTTTGCTGAGGTCCCGACCTGGCACCCCGCGGTGGACAAGGTTATTCCGGTTGCTATTCGCCGTTGGCGACGCAACCTGGTGAAGACCTACATGAATCATGAGTTTCGCGCATTCAAGAACGCCTTACAGGGTGAACACTACGACCTGGTAATCGATGCCCAGGGTTTGATCAAGAGCGGAATCATAAGCAGGCTATCTCGTGGCCTGACTATCGGGCTCAGCAATCGCACGATCAGGGAGCCGCTAGCTACACTTTTTTACAACAAGATGTATTCCGTTCCCTGGACTGAACACGCTGTGGATCGTGTGCGCCAGTTGTTTTCTCGGGCCCTACAGCATCGTTATGACAGGGACACTGTAGACTACGGGATAGACATAACTCAATTCGACGGTAATCCAGAAAAGCACAATGAAAAGCAGGTCATATTCCTGCATGGCACTACCTGGGCCACCAAGCACTGGCCGGAGCATTATTGGAGACACCTGGCACATATTGCAACAGAAGCTGGATTCAAGGTTCGGGTTCCCTGGGGTGACAATGAAGAACGCAAGCGAGCCGAATTTATCGCCAGGGGAAATGAGAATGTCGTAGTGTTGGACAAGCTGAGTCTCGGAGGAATAGCTCACGAGATCAGCCAATCTCGTGGTGTGGTCGCCGTCGACACCGGTCTTGGTCATCTGGCTGCCGCATTAGCCAAACCCACGGTTTCACTATACGGACCCACGAATCCTGGGCTTTCCGGAACCTATGGTCTTAGCCAACTACATCTGACATCTAACATGAATTGCGCACCCTGTGTGAAAAAAACCTGCGCCTACATTGGGCCAGGCGTCACCGATGAGTTTGAAGATCAGCCATTCCCGGTGACCCCGGCCTGCTTCTCTACACACAGACCCGAGGCTGTGTGGATGCAGTTTGAAGAGTTATTGGCTAAAGAGCCTACCCTGGTAGAAATAAGACCATGAAGCTTTGCTTTCTTATCTACAACTACTTCCCCTACGGTGGTCAGCAGCGGGACTTCATGCAGATCGCCAGCGAGTGCGCCCGGCAAGGACACGAGATTCTGGTGTACACACTGCGTTGGCAAGGTGAGCATACACCCGGATTTGATATCAGGATTGTTCCGGTCAAGTCCAACAATCGCCTTAAGCTTTACAGGCTGTACACGGATTGGGTTAAACAGGCAATCGACCTTGAATTACCCGACCTGGTAATAGGCTTCAACAAGATGCCCTATCTCGATGTGTATTTTGCTGCCGATTCCTGTTTCCGGGAAAAAGCCGAGACCCAGCGTGGCGCCTATTACAAGTTTACACCCCGCTATCGCCATTTCCTTGCCTATGAAGAAGCGGTCTTTGGCGAGACTTCTTCCAGCAAAGCACTGGTTCTTTCTGAGATTCAGCTCAGAGCGTATGAGCAATACTATCCCCAGAGCAAGGGTAGGTTGTTCGAAGTCCCCCCCGGCATTACTGAAGATCGGCGGGTAGAGAACATCGACCTGGCTGCCCGCGCCTCTCTCAGGGAAGAATTAGGAATAGGCGAATCAGAGCTGTTGTTGCTGCAGATCGGATCCGGCTTCAAGATCAAGGGCGTAGACCGGGCACTCATGGCCCTGGCATCCTTGCCTCCAGAATGGCGGCAGAAGACTCGCTATGTTCTCGTTGGCCAGGGCAAACCGAATCGATTCCTCCGCCTCGCCAGGAAGCTGCGAGTCGCGGATAGGGTGCAGGTCTTGCCAGGACGAGATGATATTCCTCGCTTCTTCGCAGGTGCTGACCTGCTACTGCACCCTGCCTACCAGGAGAGTGCGGGCTATGTGCTGTTGGAGGCGACGATAGCAGGGCTCCCAGTGCTCACAACCTCGAGTTGCGGATATGCCAGCCACATCAGGGCAGCGAATTCTGGTCAGGTGTGCGCTGAGCCATTCAGGCAAGACGAACTGAATGAGAAGCTACTCTCCATGTTGCAACAGCTACCCGATGCCAACTGGTCTAAAAACGGCCTTGCCTATGGCAAGAACCCCGAGCTCTATTCCATGCCGAGCGAAGCATGCAAACTGTTTGAACAATGGGCGCAGGAATAGGTCGGTGTACTATTTCATAGAAGAATCTGTGCGCTATACACAGGGGGAAGATCCTGACCGAACCCTGCAGTTTGCAAAGAGAAAGATGTTTCGCAAGGTTCCTGGGCGCAAGACGCTGCGACTGGTAAATGCTTGCGAATCCTGTTTCGCCAGGCTGCATTCAGGAGTAGGCTGGGGAGAGATTCCCAAGAATCTAATACAATTGCGTAGCCAGCTGCTGGGGGCAGGCACTGAATGGACGGTTATCCACACCCTCAAAGAGCTCGGCCTGTATTCCTCGGCTCGCATTGCTGGGCTGGGCTGGAGAAACTTTTACCGGTTTATGAAGACTAACAATGCCAAGAACCTGCGTCAGTGTTCGCGCGAAGAAAGGTCATTCCGGGAGCAAGTTGCGAAGCATGCGAAGCACATGCTCAAAAGGAATATAATCAAGCCGGCACAGAGAGCTGGAGTTCACGCCGCATGATGGAACTTAGCTGTCAGCAACTGCTGGCAATGGGCAAGGATGTGCCCACACCATTCCTACTGCAGGTGAGTACCGATCGCGGGGCAGAGTCCGTGCGAGTCAGCAAGGTTCTGCGAAATATTCCCGGTGAAAGAATTACTGCCATCGCTACCTGGAAAGAATCCGAGGTCATCCTGAAACTACTTCTTCAGGGTGCGCGCAATAAGCGCCTCTTGTTTAACGAGCTTCGCGCCGCAGATCTGCTACGACAGCGGCAGATTCCCACCCCCGACATCCTTCATCACAGCAATACCACGGATGGCCGTGGCACTGTGTTGTTCATTGATAAACTGAAAGATGCACAGAATCTGGAGCAGCTATTCCAGCGAGCCCATTCCGACCTCGAACAGGAGTCGATATTACGTGCAGCAATGCAAGTGTTGGCCAGGTGTCATCAGGCCGGTATCTGGCAGGATGGATTCGATATGGCGCAGCTATTGAAGGCTCGCGAACGAATCTATGTATTGAGTAGCAGCAAGCTCCAAACACAGAATGAACCATTGCCGATGCCACAACGCATAAGGTTGATCGCCGAGTTCCTTGCTCATCTCCCGGTAATTTGCGATGAAAAATTGCCCCAGCTTTGTGATTACTATCAAGGCACTTCCTTCGCGAAGGACCTGTTGGATCCGGAGCAACTCAAACAAGAGGTGAGAAATAAACGCCGACGACGCATCGAATTGATGGTAAAGGGTTCTTTCCGCAAGCAGGAAAAGGTCTACCAGATTGAACAGAGCAACTACCTGTTGGTGTACCAGGCGGGATTTCCACGCAAGATACTGGAGGAGTTTCAAGCTAACCCGGATGCTCTGTTGGCGAAGGGGAAGATGATGAAGAGCGGTGAATCCGCTACCGCAGTGGAGCTTGAGCTCCTGGGTAAGCGTTACGTGTTAAAGCGTTACAACAAAAAGAGTTTCGGCGACGGTGTGGCGCGTATATTCCGCCGCAGCAGCGCCAGCAACTGCTGGCGCATGGCCCGCGCTTTTCGCGCGCTGGGGATAACAACACCTGAGCCAATCCTGTTCATGGAGAAACGCCTGCTTTGGAGCCTGCGTGGTGATTCCTATCTCCTCACCGAGAAGACTGAGGCAGAGCATCTGGTAAAGCAATTGGAGGCGAGTCCGCAACTTCGCCAGAATAGTGATCCACTGGTTCGTGGATTCAAGGAACTGTTTACCATCATGCAGCAGTATCAGCTCAGTCATGGTGTTCTAAAGGCCACCAACTTCCTGTTCAGGAATGACAAGCTGATTACGATCGATCTGGACGCCGCCAGATACCATCCAAGTAGCAGTAAAGCGGCCAAGGCCTTGCAGAATGACTGGAGCGAATTCATGAAGAACTGGCAGAACACCAGCCTGGCAAACAAGTTTCGCGTTATACAAGATGCATTGGGCTTCAGCGGTTCTGCAGGAAAGGGTGAGAAGACAGAGCCATGAATGTAACTCTGGGCCTGGCAGGTGCAATTGGTCATGATCCGGCGGCTGCGATAATTGTCGACGGCAAGCTTGTCGCGGCAATCGAAGAAGAGCGTTTGATTCGTCGCCGGCACGCCAAGAACGAATTGCCCTATTTGTCGGCGCGTCGCTGCCTGCAGATTGCAAGACTGAAGGGAGATGATGTGACTCATATCGCGATTCCCTTCGCACCGGTTTCACTATTCAGCCGCGCGCGCTGGCACTATGCCCGTCGCCATTGGTACGCGCCAGATCGCGCCCTCGACAGTCTCTTTAATGGTAATCGCCGTTACAAGCGCTACCTGAATGAACTGCGCCTCTTACTGGACAAACTCCACATCGATTTCAATCGTGTAACACTGGTTCCAGTGGAACACCAACTGGCGCACGCCAGTAGTGGTTACCTGCTAAACGAAAGTCTGTTCGAGAAAGACGAATCCGTTGCAATTTTCTGCAATGACTCAAAGGGTGAGTATGCCAATGTCTACTTTGGCCGCGGAGTGAACGGTGAAATCAAGAAGATAAAGCGCTTCTACAATCCCGACTCCCTCTGTGGCATGTACGCGGCGCTCACCGACTACCTGGGTTTCGAAATCCTGGATGGTGAGTACAAGGTCATGGGAATAGCAGCCTACGGTGATCCGGAAAAGTACGATCTGTCCTATCTCGCGAAATTCGACGGCAGAAAGTTCAAGGTGGATACGCGCCTGATTACTACCATTGGTCTCAGGCGGTACAAGGCTAAATCCAGGGGCCACTACTTCAGTGCCAAGCTGGTTGAGAAGCTCGGACCGAGGCGGGCAGGTAATTTGCTGGAAGATCCGTATGTCCATTACGCAGCCGCCATACAAAAACTCTATGAAGACCTCGCTGTGGAAATGGTCGAACATTATTTGGGAGACTTGCTCAGAGAAACTGGTCGTCTGATTGTCGCTGGAACAGGAGCGCTCAATATTCGTCTCAACCAGCGCCTCAACTCCCACCCATTGGTTAAACAGCTTATAGTGCATCCTGCCTGTGGCGACTCGGGCACTGCTATAGGTGCAGCCGCCTATGCGGTACGCCAGCAGGGGATTGGCATCAAGTCACCGAAAAATATGTACCTGGGGCCAAAATTCAGCAGTAACGCCTGCATCAATGCCTGTTCCAATCATCGGGACAAACCACAGTGGGAAGTCCTGGAAGATCCGCACGAGAAAGCGGCCGAGCTCCTGGCCAACGGACAGCTGGTTGCCTGGTTTCGCGGTCGCATGGAATTTGGTGCCAGGGCACTGGGCAATCGCAGTATCCTGGCGAACCCGAGCCAGCTAGGCATCATCGATGCCATCAATCACCAGGTGAAATTTCGTGAACACTGGCGTCCTTTCTCGCCCAGCATACTGGATTCGGTGGCGAAGGAGATGTTGCCGCCCAACGGCCAGGATGAATACATGCTATTCAGTACCCCGGTCAGCAAGAAGTGGCAGGAAAAGTACCCGGTGATTGTGTACAAGGATGGCAGCACTCGTGCCCAGGTCGTGCGCGAGGAAAGCAGTCCCGACTTCTACAAGCTACTGAGTCGATTCCATGAAAAAACCGGCCATGGGCTGCTGATCAATGCCTCACTCTGCAGACCGGGAGAAGCCCTGGTTTGCACACCAGAGGATGCAGTCAATATGTTCATGGGAACTGACCTGAACTATATGATCATTGAAAATTTGCTGGTTACAAAACGGGAACGGCCTGACAACTGGTAGCAATGTTAGCCGCGTAGCTGGCCGTGCGAAGTGAAGGCTACTGATTCAATTCCTTAGGGCTGCACCCTGCGATAGATTGCGACTCTCGCCTCCTCTTCATTGGGAAACGCGGCAACTCGTTCCATGTAGGGAGTCACTCTCGCATCCTCCAGGAAGACCGTCATCTCGTAGTACATCTCAATGGCAATAAGGTCACCGGGATTGGCAGCCAGGATCTCATACTCGGAAAGGTTTCGAAGCACCTGGTCGTAACCTTCAACCTTGCCTGAGAAATAGGCGATTGTGTGGTTGTTGGTAATAATATTGGTTGCGGGGTTGGCTTCGCGACTCACGTAGTTTGCTGCATCAATCAACCAGGTCTTGGGCCTGCCGAAGCTGATATAGGAATCCACGGCGCAGTAGAAGAAAAAAAGGACCAGCACATTCATGCCCAACTGCCGCCATTGTGAAACCCGCAGGCGATCGAGAATTCTACTGATCACGAACGGTACCTGTGTGGCAAACATGATTGCCAGAACTACGGCATAGCGACTGACAAGGAATCTCGTTATATAGAGAAATGCAAACAACACGATGAAATTGATGACGGCGTAGGCGAGCAGTGGCGCCATGGCTGACCTGTCCCAATAGATATATTTTTTGAAGACTCCAAAGGCCAACAACCAGAAGAACGGCCCACTCACTGCATAGAACACACTCATGAACAGCACCACCAACAGGCCAAAGGCCACTACCGCTGTGACGTACTGTCTGGAGAAGGTGGATGCATATTCCCCGAAGATTGCGTTCGCCATCGCGACTACCTCAGCTTCCGGGGGATTGATTGCATTGGTCAGGAAAGGTACGTAGGTAGAGCCGAACTCTAACAGCAGTGTGACGAGATTCACTCCCAGCAAGAATAGCAGCAGTGTGCCCCCGATCCCCATTCCTATAACTAACGCCAGGACTCGCAACAGGTCTTTACGGTTGCGCGCAGCATCGTAGTGATTGTTAAGCAGCAGGCAGAGCGGTGTAAGTGTCAGGTAGACTATCGCCTCCGGTCGGAACAGGGCTGCTAGCCCGAGCGCAATACAGAAGCCAATACCGTTCTTGAGTTGCCGATGAATATTGAACTCAATGAATCGCCAGAGTCCGAACACAGACAATGACCAGAATCCCACATCACGAATTATCAGGTTCCTGCTCTCGTTGAGCTCGGGAAAGACCAGCACGGTCACAGCCGCGAGAAGAACTGTTCGTCTGGAACTATCGAACGTGGCGACGATGCTGACAAATGCGAAAGCCAGCAATGCATAGAATAGCGCATTGATGATATAGGCTGCAGTAAACAGGGGCAGTCCAAGCATGCTGACCAGGCCGATGAGTATGGAATAGCCAGCCCAGGTATAGTGCGCAATAGCTGAGGCCACTCCATCCTGCACAAAGATATCTGCCGTCCTTATATAGGTATAGGCATCATCATTGGGAATACCGGGCAGCAGAATGGTATAGACAGAAAGCAGCAGGCTGACGGCAACGGCATACCAGCGAATATCGATTTCTTGCCAGCGCATGGGGGGCATAGTCAATTCAGCTTGTGATTAGTATGGGTTCTTGGTGCTGCCAGGCGGTGGCGTTTTGAATCGTTTGTGCAACCACAGGTATTGATCGGGTTGCTTCCTTATGGCCTCTTCGACGAGCTTGTTGATGATAACGCCATCTTCTTCATCATCGCCGGTTGGATAGTTTTCCAGGACCGGGCTGAAGTAGATATCGTATCCCGAGTCATCCTCTCGCCGGTAGTGGCTGAAGAATACTACCGGTGAACCATTGAATTGTGCGAAGCGGGTTCCGGCTGTGATTGTCGCGGCCAGATTACCAAAGAAGGGCACGAAAACCGAGTGTTGTGCACCGTAGTCCTGGTCCGGTGCGTACCACAAGGTCTTTCCCTGTTTCAGGCAACGCATGGCCCCGCGTATGTCCTTACGTTCGTACACGCCCTCATAGAGTCGTTTACGGCCGTTATACATGAAGGCATCAAACAGGGGATTCTTGTCATTTGCTCGATAGGTGCAATTTAGCTCACCTACGAGGCTGAACAGGAAACCGGAGATTTCGAAGGTGGTCAGATGCGCACCGAACAGGAGGACACCACGGCCCTGGGCGGCAGCCGCATCCAGATTTTCGAGACCGTGAAACTCAACCCGATCCCTGAAATCCTCATTGTTACGACACCAGGCGATACAGATCTCTACGAAGCCTATGCCATTTGAACGGAATACCCTGCGGGTCATTCTGGCACGCTCCTGCTCGGAGAGTTCAGGAAAGCAAAGCCTCAGATTGGTCTCACAGACACGACGACGACCCCGGGCCAGGTGATAGGAGAGGAATCCAATGCAGGCGCCGATTCTAATCTGCAGGGGAAATGGCAGCCTGGCTAAGCCACGCATACAGGCGATTCCAAGCCAGGTTGGCCAGTACCGGGGGCTCTTGAATTGGCCCAGCGGTATGGGCGGTGTCTTGCTTGCTTGATCTGTCACGGGCGAACCGGGTTGCTGGGGCGCGAGGCCTGTATTGTAGCAGAGGCTTGAGCCGGGGCTGCAAAAGGGGCTCAGTGCCCCAAATACAGCTTCCAGACTGCGTGATTTGGAGGCAAGGATCTCCGCACCTGGCATCAATTCCAAGCCGGGGCTATGTTATTATTCCGCGCAATCCGCATTCCCCAACACTGGAGAACATACATGAAGCTGGAAATGCCGCCGTTCCAGGATGCCAGATTGCTGGTTATTGGTGACGTCATGTTAGACCGCTACTGGCATGGTAGCGCTACACGGGTATCTCCCGAGGCACCAGTTCCAGTGGTCAAGGTCAATAACCGGGAGGATCGTCCCGGCGGTGCGGGCAACGTGGCCCTGAATATCGCGGCTCTCGGTAGTGCCACGCGCTTGCTTGGAGTTGTCGGCAACGATGAGGCCGGAAAGGAGTTGCAATCGCGCCTCAATGCGGCCGGTGTCTTCTGTGACTTCCTGCAGTGTGCAGATAAGCCCACAATCACCAAACTGCGGGTCATCGCCCAACACCAGCAGCTCATCAGGCTGGACTTCGAGCAGGCCTTTGAACCAGTCGATGTTGCCGACCTGCTGAGTCGGGCCCGGGCATTGATAAACGACACCAGGGCGCTGGTACTCTCCGACTACGCAAAGGGAGTGTTGCAGGATGTTGGGCCACTGATAGAGCTTGGCAGGCAACACAATGTACCTGTGATTGTTGACCCCAAGGGCACAGACTTCTCCAGGTACCGCGGAGCCACGCTCATCACTCCGAACCTGACCGAATTTGAAGCGGTTGTCGGTCACTGCCAGAACGAGGAGGAGTTGGTGAAGAAGGGCTTGCAACTGGTGAGCGATCTGCAGTTGGAAGCCATGTTGATCACCCGCGGTGAGCATGGAATGACTCTGATACGCCCCGGGTCACCAGAATTACATCTGCCAGCACGTGCACAGGAAGTATTTGATGTCACCGGTGCCGGCGATACCGTCATATCCGTACTGGCCGCTGCAATGGCCGCAGGGGAAAGCATGGCCGATGCGACGGCGCTGGCCAATCTGGCTGCAGGATTGGTGGTCGGTAAACTGGGTACCGCAGCCATCAGCGGCCCGGAATTACGCCGCGCAATAATGGGTGAGCAGGATTCCAGTCGCGGCGTAATGACCGCGGAACAGCTGTCTATTGCAGTACAGGATGCGAGGGATCACGGCGAGAAGATCGTATTCACCAATGGCTGTTTCGACATAATTCATGCGGGGCACGTTGGCTATCTCACCCAGGCCAAGAAACTTGGCGACAGACTGGTAGTGGCCATCAACGATGACGTGTCTGTGAGAAAGCTAAAAGGGCCGGGTCGCCCAATAAACCCTGTGGAAAGACGAATGGCGGTTTTGGCAGGCCTGGAAGCGGTGGACTGGGTGGTAAGTTTTACCGAAGACACACCCGAATCGCTACTGAAAGATCTGCGACCGGAAATATTGGTGAAAGGCGGTGACTACACACTCGACCAGGTCGTCGGTGGCGAGTTTGTTCGTTCCTATGGTGGCGAAGTTAAAGCCCTGGAGTTTCTCGATAATTGCTCGACTTCAGAGATCGTAGAAAAGATGAAGGAAGCAGGCGCTTGAGGCAGCGCAAGCATTTCACTATCGAGCTACCAATAAATCGCTCTGGTCAAGACTCGCCTGCTAGCGCAGCAACTGCATTCTGAACATTGCTTTGCAGGTGGCGAGGATTAATCGTTCCCACGATCACACTGCTGACGCCTGCCCTGGTAAGGGCGAACTCCAGGGCCAGGCGACTGTCCTCATCACCTTTGGCAATGTGACCGCTGTCGAAGGCCTTCTTGATCAATATACCCTTGTTGTGGGCGAGAGCGTAGTCGATCACTGGCTCTTCCACGGTGCTAGTCCTGTTGTAGGTCACCATGGCCACGTCCATCAGTTCCAGGGCATGGATCCCACCCTCGACCGTCTTGCCCGAGAGTCCAATGGCACGAACCAGGCCCCTCTCTTTCGCCTGCACGAGGGTCTCCACACAATCAGTGGAATCCAGGATATGCATATCGTTTCCATCCGAATGAATCAGGACCAGGTCCAGGTAATCCGTACGCAGATCCCGTAGACTACGTTCCAGGCTGCGCTGCACCGATTCGCGGTCGAAGCGGTACTGGGATTTACTGGAAAGAAACTCCTCTCCCACCTTGCTGCCGATTATCCAGTGCTCACGATCACGGAGCAGGCGCCCCAGTCGCTGTTCACTACTGCCATAGGCTGGCGCCGTGTCGAGAAAATTGATGCCCAGATCTCTGGCCAGCTGCAGCAGGTTTTCCACTTCCCTGTCACCGGGAATCTGGAATCCCTGAGGGTACTTTACCTCCTGGTTGCGGCCGAACTTGACCGTTCCCAGACCCAGGCAACTGACCATGATGCCGGTATCCCCAAGCTTACTGAGCGGCAAGCCATTCATTGGTTCATTCCCACCGATGGCATATCGGATTGGTTTAATCCCATCTCGCAACGCCCATGGGTGGCTCAGGTAGAAATTGGCGCAGACCGCTGCTGTCAGTTGCGGGGCCTGCTTTCATTCCAGCAAGCTGATCAACAAGGCTATCTGCAAGCGCCGGGCTTAGTGTGAGCTTGGTAGGCCAGACAGTTATGATGTTTTGCTCCGCGGCGAGAAATGGGCCATCCGGTCGATAGTTATTATTGATATCGGCTTCAGCGCGGTTGATTGCAAAGCAATTCCACTCGGCTCCATCCACATCGACCCAGGGAAAGTACTTACCCACAAGAGCCTGCGCATGAGCTATTTGTTCCGAGTCAGACTTGCCGACCCCCGATTCAGCCAGTTCCCCACCCAGGTACCACACGGTGTTCCCGTCGCGGCCGTCGTGTGTTGTCACCGTGAGCCTCGGGGCAAGTCCGAAGTCATCGCCTATACAATGAACAAAGAGTTGCGGCAGGCCCTGCTTCCGCAGATAGACCATGTTGAGGGGACGGGTTTGGGCTCTCACGCTTTTTAGTCCGGCCTTTTCAATAAGCTCTGCGTTGCCTTCCCCGGCACAGAATATAATGCGTTGGGCATCGATCACGATCTCGCTGCCTTCGACCAGCAAACCAATGCTCTGATGGCCACCACCGGGTTCGGATCGGAAACTGACTTGTGCTGGATCCAGCAGGAAGAGACAGTCCTGCGCATCCCGGGTCAGGCTTCGGATGAGGCTGTCTGTATTGATGACAAAGTCTGGCAGTTTGTAGAGGCTGCCTTGCGTCGTGGCCTCGGCGAAGCAAGCGGGGAACTGCTCTATTTGAACCTGTTCCACTTTGCCCACCAGGCTCTTGCTGCCCAGAAAGGTTTTAAGGCGGGAGCGAAAGCTGGACTCAGACCACATGTAATAATTGTCGTGCAGGACCTCAACATCGGAGATATCGATGGCATCGCTTCCGGCGAGACACTGTCGCCAGCGCGCCGGCATCCCGGCAATCGTATTCGCGGCACCGGTGAGACTCCCACCCAGTGCATACTTCAATCCACCATGTATGATCCCTTGCGAGGCGAGAGTTTGTCCCCCACCCAGGCTTTTCGATTCAAACAGCATGGCGTGATACCCTGCCTGTCGCAGGCGCTTCAATAACCACAGGCCCGCAATACCACCACCGAACAGGGCGATGTCAGTTGAATAGCGTTGGGTCATTGGTTACCTTTGCGGAGCTTGGAACGGCAAACTTCATGGGACTGTATTGCTACGCCTGAGAATGCAATTGAGTCTGGCTATCAGGTTATGCTCAGAACTTCCTGGATAAGAAACTACTACGATATGAAGAGTATAGCGACAAGCCGTTTTGATTCCCATCCGCCAATCACCGCGGTTGAGATACATTCCAATAACACTTGAAGCCAGGTCTGCATGCTCCGTCATCTCTATAGTCTCGCACTGATACTGGCCATTCCATTCATGCTATTGCGGCTTCTGTTGAAGTCGCTGTCTATTCGAGGCTACCGGGAAAATATCGGCCAGCGCTTCGGCAAAATTAATCTGCCGGAGGCTGGGGTCGAAGGGGCTCCGAAGATCTGGATTCATGCCGTTTCCGTGGGTGAAACCATAGCGGCCGCGCCGCTGGTAAGAGCCTTGCTGAATCTTCAACCCAGACCGGTGATTGTCTTTACTACCACTACACCCACCGGAGCAGACCGTGCGCGGGCCCTGTTCAGGGATTCGGTAATCCACAGCTACTCACCCTATGACCTGGGGTTCGTCACGCGCCGATTCCTGTCCCGCGTAAAGCCCGATCTCCTGATAATCATGGAGACAGAGCTGTGGCCCAATATGCTCCACTACTGTCAGCAAGCCGGGGTCAAGGTCTTGCTTGCCAATGGCAGATTGTCAGAGAAGTCTGCCACCGGCTACGGAAAGGTCTCAGGCCTCACCAGGCGCATGCTGCAGCAGATAGATCATATTGCCGCGCAGGCAGACGCCGATGCACAACGTTTCCAGGCGCTGGGAGCACT
>JAQCBT010000039.1 GCA_027621405.1 Pseudomonadota bacterium
CACATCTGCGCCAGTATTGCCCGGGCGACGATTAAACAGATCAGGAGATCTGTTTAATCAGTAGGTTATTGGTGTGGCACAGGGATGTGCCGCCGCCGACCGATGGTCGGCGCGAGCCCGGGAAATGCCAGCAGATTCACACATCTGCGCCAGTATTGCCCGGGCGACGATTAAACAGATCAGGAGATCTGTTTAAACAGTAGGTAAATAGGCAAATAGAGATACTCAGAGGCAGTAAAAGTGGAAGAACTATCGGGTGGAGAAATGCTCATCCGTGCATTGCACGATGAGGGCGTAGACATACTGTTCGGCTATCCCGGCGGTGCAGTACTACACATCTATGATGCGCTGTTTCGGCAGGACAAGGTCGAGCACATTCTTGTCCGGCATGAACAGGCGGCTACCCATGCGGCAGATGGCTATGCACGGGCAACGGGCAAGCCTGGTGTGGTGCTGGTGACTTCAGGTCCCGGCGCGACCAATGCCATCACTGGCATCGCTACCGCTTACATGGATTCCATTCCCATGGTGGTCATCTCTGGCCAGGTCGAGAACCGTATGATCGGTTCAGATGCCTTTCAGGAAACCGATATGGTCGGGGTGTCCCGTCCGATCGTGAAACACAGCTTCATGGTACAGGACGCATCCCAGATACCCATGGTGGTCAAGAAGGCCTTTTATATCGCCAAAACAGGGCGACCTGGCCCCGTTGTAATCGATATTCCGAAAGATGCCACCGATCCCAAGATCAAGCATCCCTACGAGTACCCGAAAGAAATCAAGCTGCGTTCTTACCAGGTGCCAAGCAAGGGCCATTCCGGGCAGATCAAGAAGGCCGTGGAAGCGCTCGTCGCCGCCAAGCGCCCCATGATCTATGCCGGTGGTGGTGTAATACAGGGAGAGGGGTCCGAGGAGCTCACCAAACTCACCCAGAAACTCGGCTATCCAATCACCAATACCCTGATGGGGCTCGGTGCCTATCCGGCATCTGATAAGCAGTTCCTGGGCATGTTGGGCATGCATGGCACCTATGAAGCCAATATGGCCATGCATTATTGCGATGTCCTGCTGGCTGTAGGTGCCCGATTCGATGACCGGGTAACGAATTCTGACACCAGCAAGTTCTGCCCGGATGCCACGATCCTGCATATTGACGTGGACCCGGCATCCATCTCCAAGACCGTAGCCGCACACGTGCCTATTGTAGGACCCGTAAAGGCAGTATTGCAGGAGATGCAGGAACTATTGAAGAAGGAAGCCAAGCATATCGACAAGCCAGCCCTGGAAACCTGGTGGAAGCAGATCGAGCAGTGGCGGGCCAGGCAGTGCCTGGCAGTGAAGCCTTCCGCAGACGGTATCATCAAGCCGCAGCAGGTTGTGCAGGCGATTCACAAGGTCACCAAAGGTGATGCCTATGTCTCTTCTGACGTGGGCCAGCACCAGATGTTTGCCGCGCAGTACTATGGCTTCGACAAGCCGCGTCGCTGGATCAATTCCGGTGGCCTGGGAACCATGGGCTTCGGATTCCCCGCGGCTATGGGAGTGCAGTTAGCCTTCCCCGACGCGATCTCGGTCTGCATCACCGGCGAGGGTAGTTTCATGATGAATCAGCAGGAGCTCACCACCTGCCTGCAATACGGGCTGCCCATCAAGATCGTCTGCCTGAACAATCAGGCCCTCGGCATGGTCAAGCAGTGGCAGGACATGCAGTACGGTGGTCGTCATTCCCATAGTACCTACGCCGAATCCCTGCCGGATTTCATCAAGCTTGCGGAGGCCCATGGTCACGTGGGTATGCGTATCGAGAAGATCGAGGATCTGGAAAGCGGGCTTGAGAAAGCCTTCGCCATGAAAGACAAGCTGGTCTTTGTGGATGTCCTGGTGGATCCCTCGGAGCACGTCTATCCGATGGCTATCAAGGGTGGGGCGATGAAGGATATGGTATTAAGCAAGACGGAGCGTACCTGATGAGACATATTATATCGGTATTGATGGAAAATGAGCCTGGAGCTCTGTCACGCGTCGTCGGTCTGTTCTCGCAACGCAACTACAACATCGATTCCCTGACGGTAGCACCAACCGAAGACAAGTCCCTGTCCCGGCTTACACTTACTACCAGCGGTGATGACGCCCGTATCGAGCAGATCACCAAGCACCTCAACAAGATCATCGATGTAGTGAAGCTGGTAGACCTGACCGAGGGTGCGCACATCGAGCGTGAACTCATGCTGATCAAGGTGAAGGCGGTTGGTGCCCAGCGCGCCGAGATCAAGCGCACAGTGGATATATTCCGCGGACAGGTCGTGGATATCACCCCCAACGTATTCACGATCCAGCTCACCGGTACCGGCGAGAAGCTCGATGCCTTTATCACGGCATTGGGTGACAGCGTCGTGTTGGAGGTAGCACGTACTGGGGTATCCGGGATCGCACGCGGTGAGAAGACACTCGCCCTGTAGCAACTGCAAGCAGTAAACAGCGGTTTCTTCGGCAACGATGGAAACCGCTTTTTTTACCCGGGCCTGCTTTAGGTGTTCGGTTCCCGCCAAGACAAGCACAATCAGCCTGGTTTGTGAGAACAATTTCAAACTGCAGATATTGCTGCATTGTGTATGCAGGCCAGTGCTAGAGCTAAACCCGGAAATCGACTGAATTCAGGCTTGGTTATCATTAGCGTACTTCCTATACTGACTGGCGAATTCGTGAAATCACCAACTCATGGTGTACAGGGAGTCGGTCAATGGCAATCAGTGAGCTTAGTCGACAGGTAAAGCGCAGCCTGGAGGTGAGTGGCAAAAAGTACAGCTATTTCAGCCTGCAGGCGCTGGCGGAAAGCGGGAATTCCCAGGTATACGGGCTACCTGCCTCCATAAAGGTACTGCTGGAGAATCAGTTGCGCCACTGCGACGGGATTGCAGTCACTGAGCGCCATGTCAATGACCTGATCAACTGGCAGGAGAGCCAGCACCAGAACACCGAAATCATGTTCACGCCGGTGCGGGTGCTGATGCAGGACTTCACGGGTGTTCCTGCCGTGGTCGATCTGGCGGCCATGCGCGATGCCGTGTCTATGCGCGGCAAGAATCCCCAACTGGTCAATCCGGTCAATCGTGTCGACCTGGTTATCGACCATTCCGTGACGGTGGACAAGTTCGCCAGTGCCGAGGCCTACGCCGAAAACGTTCGCATCGAGATGGAGCGCAACCGGGAGCGTTATCAGTTCCTGCGCTGGGGACAGCAGGCCTTCCAGAATTTTCATGTTGTGCCACCAGGTACTGGTATCTGTCACCAGGTTAACCTCGAGTACCTGGGCAAATCTGTATGGCATTCCGAGCAGGACGGCGAATTATTCGCCTACCCGGACACCCTGGTGGGTACCGACAGCCACACCACCATGATCAATGCACTGGCAATTCTTGGTTGGGGCGTGGGAGGCATCGAGGCCGAAGCGGCCATGTTGGGGCAGCCGATCTCAATCAATATCCCGGAGGTCGTCGGTTTCAAAATCACCGGTTCGTTGCCGGAAGGTGTGACCGCAACCGATCTCGTACTTACCTGTGCGCAAATGCTGCGGCAGCATGGCGTGGTAGGGAAGTTCGTGGAATTTTATGGCGAGGGACTCGAGTCATTGACCGTCGCCGATCGCGCCACTCTCGCCAATATGAGCCCGGAATATGGCGCGACCTGTTGCTATTTCTCGGTCGACGACAAGACGCTGGACTACCTGCGCTTTTCGGGTCGGGATGAAGACACAATTGCCCTGGTTGAGGCCTATAGCAAGGCGCAGGGACTCTGGCGCAGGGAAGATGAAGGCGTGCAATACAGCAGTTCACTGGCGCTGGCGTTGGACACCGTGGTGCCGTCTCTTGCGGGACCGAAGCGCCCGCAGGATCGAGTGCCGGTTGACCAGCTTAAACAGAGCTTCGAGAAGTTACTGGGAGATACAACGATCCAGGAAGTCCCTGTTACTGGCAGCGATCACGGGCTGCGTAGCGGGGACGTGGTAATCGCGGCCATTACTTCTTGCACCAACACCTCCAATCCGTCAGTCATGATGGCTGCTGGTCTCGTTGCCCGCAAAGCCCTGGCCCTGGGCCTGGCCCGGAAACCCTGGGTGAAGTCTTCACTTGCCCCGGGCTCCAAGGTGGTATCTGACTATCTCGCCATTGCGGGACTGCAGGAGAGTCTCGATCAACTCGGCTTTAATCTCGTTGGCTATGGTTGCACCACCTGCATAGGAAACTCAGGTCCCTTGCCCGACAGTATCGAAGCGGCGATTGAAGAAGGTGATCTTACTGTTTGCTCGGTGCTGTCAGGGAATCGCAATTTTGAAGGTCGCATCCATGCCAAAGTGAAGGCGAACTGGCTGGCATCGCCGCCCCTCGTCGTAGCCTATGCTTTGGCGGGCACAATCAATATCGATCTCAGCAAGGATGCCCTGGGCAGCGACCAGAATGGAAATCCGGTTTTTCTGAAAGATATCTGGCCGAGCAATGAAGAAATCGCGAACGCTGTGAAACTGGTTGAAAGAGGCATGTTCCTGAAGAACTACGCCGAAGTGTTCGAGGGTGATGCTGACTGGAAAAACTTGCCTGCCGGTAGCGGGGCGACCTATGAATGGGATGAGCAATCGACTTACATACGCAAGCCTGATTTTGTTGATCTGGAGAGGCCCGTTGGCAACATAGAAGGCGCAAAAATTTTGCTGTTACTGGGAGACTCAGTCACCACGGATCACATCTCGCCGGCCGGCAGTATCGCCGAGGCGAGTCCTGCCGGTGTGTATCTGAAAGAACACGGCATCGAGAATCGCGACTTCAATTCCTATGGTTCGCGGCGTGGCAATCACGAGGTCATGATGCGTGGAACCTTCGCCAACGTTCGCATTCGTAACGAGATGCTCGGAGGTATCGAAGGGGGATACACCCGAATAGCTGGCGCGAGTGAGGCTGTCAGTGTGTTTGATGCGGCCACGCACTACCAGCAGCAGAACACGCCACTCGTCGTGATAGCTGGCAAGGAATATGGCACAGGCTCCAGCCGCGACTGGGCAGCTAAGGGTTCGAGGTTGCTGGGCGTGCGTGCAGTCATCGCCGAGAGTTTCGAGCGCATCCACCGCTCCAACCTGGCAGGCATGGGAGTGTTGCCATTGCAATTCCCGCAAGGGACAGATCGAAAGTCACTGCAACTCACAGGCGATGAAACCATCACTCTCAGCGGCCTGGAAGTAATTACTGCCGGCATGCAGGTGGTCATGGAGGTGAATTATCCCGATGGCAGCAGCAAGACTTGCACGCTGCAATCGCGACTCGATACGGCTTTGGAAGTGGCCTACTTCCTGGCCGGCGGCATCATGCCTTATGTTGTGGAGAAGCTTGGTAGTGACGCTTGACTGAAGTGACCCAGATGAGAGTCTGGTGTCATGCGTTGCGAAAATCAGATCGTCGCAGAAGGTGGTTCGATTTGAATGTAGCAGGGTGGAGGCGTGAAAGGTGGGGATAAAATCGAAATTTTATCCCCGCTCTTCGTGCCGATAGAAAGTGTGAGATCTAGATAACTTTCTTCATCGCAGTCATGTAACTGCGCAATTTCTTACCAACAACCTCAATTGGATGCGAACGAATGCTGTCATTCACAGCGATCAATTCGGCGTTGTCGACGTTGTTATCAGCGAGCTGCAGGCCCTTGCCAATCACATCCACATCAATCTTCTTCATGAAGTCTTCCAGCAATGGAACGCAGGCGTGGGAGAACAGGTAGCAGCCGTACTCGGCGGTATCGGAAATCACCTTGTTCATCTCGTACAGCTTCTTGCGGCCAATGAGGTTGGCGATCAGAGGTACTTCATGCAGTGACTCGTAGTAAGCGGATTCTTCAATGATGCCGCTGTCGGTCATGGTTTCGAAAGCCAGTTCCACACCGGCCTTGACCATGGCCACCATCAGGATGCCGTTGTCATAGTATTCCTGCTCGGAGATATCCATGTCGCCGGCTTCGGACTTCTCGAAGGCGGTCTCGGCGGTGGCTTCACGCCAGCCGAGCAGCAGGGCGTCGTCGTTAGCCCAGTCTTCCATCATGCCGGATGAGAAGGCGCCGGTGATGATGTCGTCCATGTGCTTCTGGTACAGGGGCGCCATCAGCTCCTTGAGTTCTTCGGACAGCTCGTTACAGACGATCTTGGCCGGGTTGGACAGGCGGTCCATCATATTGGTGATGCCGCCGTGTTTGAGGCCTTCGGCGACCACTTCCCAACCGTGCTGAACCAGTTTTGAGGCATAGCCCGCTTCGATGCCTTTCTCGATCATCTTGTCATAGCACAGCAGGGAGCCGGTCTGCAGCATACCGCAGAGGATGGTCTGCTCGCCCATGAGGTCGGACTTAACCTCGGCGATGAAGGAGGATTCCAGGACACCGGCGCGGTGGCCGCCGGTAGCGGCAGCGTAGGCCTTGGCGATTTCCAGGCCGTCACCGTTGGGGTCGTTCTCGGCGTGGACGGCGATCAATGTGGGGACACCGAAGCCGCGCTTGTATTCTTCGCGCACCTCGGAGCCCGGGCTCTTCGGCGCTACCATCACGACGGTCAGGTCGTCACGAATCCGCATGCCTTCTTCTACTATATTGAAGCCGTGGGAGTAAGCCAGGCAGGCACCCTTCTTCATCAGGGGCATGACCTGGTTGACCACAGGAGTGTGTTGCTTGTCCGGGGTCAGGTTCAGTACCAGGTCGGCTGTGGGCAGCAGTTCCTCGTAGGTACCGACGGTGAAGCCGTTTTCGGTGGCGTTCTTGAAGGAGGGGCGCTGTTCGCTGATCGCCTCTGCACGCAGGGCATAGGCTACATCCAGCCCGCTGTCGCGCATGTTCAGGCCCTGGTTGAGGCCCTGCGCGCCGCAGCCCACGATGACCACTTTCTTGCCTTTCAGCTTCTCCACACCGTCAGCAAACTCGCTGCGGTCCATGAATCGGCATTTGCCCAGTTGATCCAACTGCAGTCGCAAAGGCAGGGTATTAAAGTAGTTCATCGAGTCGCTCCAAATCGCTCAGTCATTATCGGTGGCCAGGGGCCCAAGGGTTCAATTCTCCGCGGAGGCGCGCATCATAAAGCATTCGGGTACCTCCGTAAAATCTTTCCAATTAAGGCCACGGAATGGAAAATGCCCTGTATAATGGTAACTTACGGCTGAAAGCTATGAAGAAGTCTGAGATTAATGGACCTTAAAGAACGCGATACGGACCCGGAATTGGACGATGTGGAGGCTTCGGAAGAATCCCTGCTGCCAATCGATGAGCACGAGGAGCTGGTAGACGAGGGTGGGCGACAGATTCGCCGCCGTGGCATCTACCTGCTGCCCAACCTGTTTACCCTGGGAGCCCTGTTTGCAGGTTTCTATGCCGTGATCGCTGGCATGTCGGGAAACTTCAACGAAGCCGGCTGGGCGATCATGATTGCCGGGGTTTGCGATGGCCTGGATGGTCGCATCGCGCGCCTGACCAACACCCAGAGCGCCTTCGGGGCCCAGTTCGACAGCCTCTCAGACATGGTGTCTTTTGGGGTGGCGCCGGCACTTATCATGTTCAGTTGGGCATTCGGCTCCCTCGGCAATTTGGGCTGGGCTGCCAGTTTTATCTATATGTCCTGTGCAGCGCTGCGCCTCGCGCGTTTCAACGTGCAGCTGGGAACGGTGGACAAGCGCTTCTTCGTCGGCCTGGCCAGCCCGCTGGCGGCTGGTCTCGTGACGTTCGTGCCCTGGGTGGCCTTTCGTTACGGGGTCGAGGTGACGCCCCTGATTTCCTGGTTGGCGGCGGCCCTGACCGTGTTTACCGGCCTGCTGATGATCTCCAATTACAGGTACTACAGCTTCAAGGAACTGAACTTCAAGGGCACGGTTCCTTATATGGTATTCCTGTTTACGGTAGTATTACTGGTAGTCATCGCCCAGAATCCGCATGAAGTATTGCTCACAATCTGTGTGATTTACGCGGCTTCCGGGCCCGTGAGCTGGGTCTACCGACGGCAGTTCAGGCAAAAGCCTGCCGCGGTGAATCGGGATCAGTAAGGCTGGCGTAGTGTTAAGCAGTCACAGTATCCCTGGCTTTCACTAAGTCAGCCGATAAATTCAGGAAGATAAGCACCGGCTATCCTGTCTATAGTGTTAAGCCTAAGCAATTAAATGCGATGGTATGAACCTGCATCGCAAGTTAAACAGAGAAACTCTCATGCTGATTAAAAAACCTGCAGACATCAAACCTTCAGAGATTACGCCGGAATCTGTCTATCGTAATCGCCGCCAGTTCATGAAAGAGGGGGCAACTCTGCTGGCCGCCACAGCCGCTGGGTCCTCCTTGCCAATGAGCGCATTGGGCCAGGACGGCGATGCCCTGAAGGCGAGGGCCCCAGCCGAGCTGCGGCGTTCGGCGCCAGCCGCCTGGTGGGAAACAAAATTCGCCAACATCAAGCCGGCACCGGACAGTGAGCCGTTCTATACCGGTGAGTCCCTGACGCCTTACCGGGATGTCACCAGCTACAACAATTTCTACGAGTTCGGCATGGACAAGTCCGATCCCTCACGGCGATCCGGTGAGTTCAAGGTGGATCCATGGTCTATCGAGATCAGTGGCGAAGTGGCCAGGCCCGGCACTTACCAGCTCGAAGACATCCTGAAGCCCGTGGACCTGGAAGAGCGCATCTACAGGCTACGCTGTGTGGAAGCCTGGTCCATGGTGATTCCCTGGACAGGATTTCCCCTGGCCGACCTGATCAGCCGCTTCGAGCCTACATCGAAGGCTAAATACGTGGAATTCGAGACCCTGGTGGATCCCGAGATGATGCCAGCGGTGAATTCCCGCTTCGCCATCGTGGACTGGCCATACCGGGAGGGGCTGCGTATGGATGAGGCCATGAATCCCCTGACCTTTATCGCGGTAGGCCTGTACGGGAACTACCTGCCAGCACAGAACGGTGCCCCGCTGCGTCTCGTGGTTCCCTGGAAGTACGGCTTCAAGAGCATCAAGTCCATCGTGCGCATCAATTTCCGCGAGACCCAGCCCAATACCACCTGGAATGACCTGCAGGCCCAGGAATATGGTTTCTACGCAAACGTGAACCCCATGGTCCATCACCCGCGCTGGCGCCAGGACATGGAGCGCCGCCTGCCACAGACCCTGTTCAGCCGCCAGTACATCGAGACGCGGCTGTTTAACGGTTACGCCGATCAGGTGGCGCATCTGTACAAGGACATGGACCTGTCGGTGTACTACTAGGTCCGGATTCTGCCCGGCTAGAGCCCCATGCAAAAATTGCTGAAACCGGCGGTGTTCATCACCGCCCTGATACCCTTTTTTATCCTGGTTTTACGGGTCATCCAGAATGACCTCGGACCAGACCCCGCCCAGGAACTGGCCAAGGAAACCGGGGAGTGGACCCTGCGCTTCCTGTTACTGACCCTGGCGCTCACCCCGCTGCGCCAGCTCACCGGCAAACCGCAGTTTGTACGAATACGCCGCATGGTGGGCCTGTTCGCCTTGTTCTATGCCACAGTGCATTTCCTGGCCTGGATGAGCTTCCTGCTGGCCTTCCGCTGGGTCGCAATCGGCGAGGAGCTGGTGCAGAGGCCTTTTATTACGGTGGGTTTTGCGGCCTACCTGATCCTGCTGGCACTTGGGATTACCTCACCCCAGTTCATGGTGCGGAAGCTTGGCAAAAACTGGAAGAAGTTACACCGCAGTATCTATGTGGCAGCCATCCTGGGGGATATCCATTTGCTCTGGATTCTTCGTACGGACGTGGGAGAAGCCGCGTTCTATGGGCTTATTGTGGCGGTGTTGCTCGGATTCCGGGTCCTGAAAAGCCGGAAGCCAGCGACAGCCTAGGATTTGATTGAGATAGAGAAGTACCAATACCGGGGAAGTATTGGTGGGTCTGGGCCGATTTGAACGGCCGACCTCACCCTTATCAGGGGTGCGCTCTAACCAACTGAGCTACAGACCCAATCTGTTTCCTGCAATTATTCTGAGCCGGCCCGGTCGGAGACCTCACCCT
>JAQCBT010000011.1 GCA_027621405.1 Pseudomonadota bacterium
GGGACAGATTTATTTTTTTTAAAAAAAATAAATCTGTCCCTATTTTCTCGCCTATTTTCTCCTCTACCAGTTTTTAGGGAGGTCAGAGTGCTTTTGGCGGCGATTGCGATAGCGATCGTCGCGCATCTTGCGATCGATCTTCTGTGCATGCTCTTCATCGAATTTTCGGGTGATCCGGTTTCCGGCTAACACCCTCACATGCACCAGCCAGCGATAGAGACCCGTGAGCTCCAGCAATGGTCGCAGCCCAAGGCCAAGAAACAACAGCACGGCCACATACCAGAAGAAGAAGTCGATGCTGTAAAGGGGAACCACCAGGGTAGTCCAGAGCAGGCCTCTGTAGATTCCCGTAGCGACCGGACCATATTCGAATTGCTTGTGCCTGATCCTGATTGGCTTCTCAGACATAGGCAATTCCCATTCCGGCCTCGCTGTCAGGCGTTCTTGCGAAGCGTGGTAATCGCGTAAACGAGCTTCTCACCTTCTAGTGAGCTGAAGGTCGTGGCGATGAGGCAAGTACTGCGACCATCGTTGATCAGTTCCCCAAGCAACCTGAATCTGGGTCCCAGCACCGGTGCAAAATAGTCGATGCGCATATTGATGGTGGCTGACCAGGGTGACGCTGATTTGTCTGCATTCAGAGTGCGGCAGGTATAGAGGGCGATCATGTCCACGTAGGTGCCAGTGAAACCACCGAAAAGTTGCCCCCTCGGATTAAGCACCCGGGTGGGAAGATGGGCTTCCACCTCCACCAGGCCCCGCTCCTCTCGCAGTATCTTCCACTCCCTGGCTTGTACAAGATCCCCGGCGTTGTGGCCCGGTCGCATGAATATCGGACGATCATCCATGACAACACCCGGTGAGGAACTCATTGTACCTAGCGGGCATCAAGCAGCTCATAGATGCGGCGAATCGCTCTCGGGTCGACCCCTGGACCCCGAATCTGCGCATAGTTATTGGCGTGGTTCGTCATGTCGATGCGCTCCGCTGCCTGCTCCCAACTGACACCTTCGTCGTGCATTTTCGCCGTCTTGGTCCAGAGGTCACGCAGATACGCCTGGAAGTTTTCTATAGGCTGCTTACTCTCCATCACTGGTCCATGGCCAGGCAACCAGTAGTCGAAATCGAGGGTCTTCAATCCTTCCAGGGTCTGGGGCCATTCATCCACATGGCCATCCCCCATATAGGAGAGTCCGGGCAGCATCATGTCCCCGGTAAATACCACCCCCTGCTGGGGAAGATATATCACCACGTCACCACCGGTGTGGGCGCGACCAAAATGCAATAGCTGAATCTCGCGACTGCCGGTGTCCACCACCTGGAACAGGGTCATCTTGGTTTCCAGGGTGATATTGGGAGGCGTGGGGCGAATTTCAGGTATGGCGTTCAAATAGTCTCGCTGTACCCGCAGGCGTTCCTGCAGTTCAGCGCGTCGGGCAGGATCCGTTTCGGCTGCCACCTGACGCTCGAGGTTGGCAACGGTCTCGGGCACCGGATCAGAAAAGCTGCGGAATGTTCTCTCTTCCAGCACATTGCCCGCCTCGCCATTGAGTTTGCTGCGGGTGAACTCGTGCCCGATGATTTCAATGCCTTGCGGAAACGCCTGGTTACCGTGGGCATGATCGAAGTGGTAGTGGCTGTTTACCAGGTAACGAACCGGTTTATCCGTGATGGCTGGAATAGACTCCAGCAGCGATCTCGCGGCCGCCGGTGTCACATGGGAATCGACAACGAGAGTGTCGAAGCTGCCTACCAGCACCATGGCGTTGCTCATCGTGTACACCGAGCCGGTGCCAGTCACTAACCAGACGCCATCCGTCACTTCCACGAATCGATGACTGTCTGTTTCCACCACATTCTGAGCCAGCACCGATTGGCAGAGTCCGCCAAAGGCAATTGTCAGCAGCAGGGCGAAACGCCGTAGCATAAATTGTAATCTATTCATCGCTTGTTCCTGTTCGTGGATCCGCGCGAGACGGACGTTCGGCAGAGTGATCTTGGGCATTCCTATACGCAGCCACCTGTTCATCGCTGCGCAAGAGTATCACAGCTCTACCCTGTCATTGACCAGCCTGTATGCCGGTCTGGCCGGAATTGGTTAAATCAACCAAAAGCGTTGGTGGTATTTGCCAATCCGACCACCTGAAATGATTCGATATTTCATAAGCTGTTGTATTTTAAAGGAATTACAAATTGGCATCGTATTTGCTCCTTCAAGACTGGTAGTGAATAACAACAGTCTTCATTCGGGGGACAGAATATGAAAGCTTTTAGTCATTCCTTTCGATTAACAACAGCCACGGTATTGGCGATGCTGTTAGGCAGCTACGTGTTCGCAAGCGAGGCCAGTGCCGGCGATCTCAGAGAAATCAGCCGGGTAAACCAGGGTATTACCATAGAGGCTGCCGAACAGGTCGGAGATGTCTCCTCTGTTAATGGCGGAATCCGTATTGCCGACGGTGCAAGCGCCTTCGAGGTATCCACAATCAATGGATCAATTACGCTCGGTAATGGTGTACAGGTTAGCAGCGCCCACACAGTTAACGGACGCATTCTTGTTGGTTCCGAGGTGACGGTGCAGGGTTCACTGGAGACAGTAAACGGCGGCATCAGAACCGACAGTGGAACCCAAGTTGAAGAAGCGATTGAAACCGTCAATGGCAGTATCAGTATCCACAATACCCAGGTCGGGGAAGACATTGAAACCGCCAATGGAGATATCGACATACTGAACGGCAGCATTGTAAATGGGGACATCATCGTTCGTGGCAAGCGCCACTGGTGGGACCGCTTCTTCGAGTTCAGCAGCAGCCGTCCAGGCATCACGATCGATAGTGAATCCAGGGTGATGGGCGACATCCACCTGTACCAGGAGGTCGATCTCAACATCGCGCGCGACGCAGTGGTTGGAGAAATCATCGAGCATTTCTAAGGGCGAACTCTCAGGGTGATCTCTTGGTGATAGTGCATCGGGATGGCAATGGGCTATCCCGATAGCACCTCCGGCTGAGGCTCACTGCCAATACACTCAGCCGGCAGCCAGCAACTGCAGGCCTTCATTCAGGTACCTGTTCGCTGACTCGACATCTCCTACCTGGTACAAGCCCAGGAACAGGGCGAGTGAACGAGCGGCGCCTCCAGGCAAGGTCAACACCTCATTGATGCTAGCCACTACCCCTTCCGTATCGTTGTCGGCGGTGCGGGCCACGATACGCACCAGCGCCGCAGGCGAATGCAGCGCCGATCCAGGAACTACCTCGATCTCACCCAGAATCGCTTTCGCCCTTTCCGGCTCAAAATTCCTCAGATAGTGTGTAGCGAGTAGCAGTTGACCGTGTTGTGTACCTGCTGCATTGCTTTCCAGGCATTTTAATTCCCCACTATCCAGGCCCGCGAATACATCTACTGGCTCCGAGACACAATCATTCTGCCCGCCTAGCTGATTCAATGCTGCCTGCAATACCTCTGCCTCAACTCCACGCACTAACACCACATAGGCAATCGGATTGTTGGGGGTCGCCTGAATCGCCCTGCTGGCGGTGCTTATATCGTCTCGCCAGCTTCCCACGTAACTGTAAGTGAGCAGACCATAGGCAAACACCAGTACAGCGGCGATGCCCGGCAGGTTCTGCTTGAATTCCGCGTGGAAAGACAAACGGTCCACAGCATAGGCGAGGGCCAGCAGTATTCCACTGAGCGGCAGGTAGGTATACCTGTCTGCCACGAACTGCCCTCCCACCTTCACGAGGCCGATAACTGGCAAGAGCGCGATGATGTACCACCACCAGGCAGTGAACAGGCAGGGAATGCGCCTGGCGAAGATGATGGAAGCGGTAGTGAGTACGAGCAGCAGCGCCATACTGATCCAGAACATTAGCCCGGGATTGAGCGCCGGCATCGGGTAATAGAATGCCAGATTCAATGGGACAATGAACTGCTTCAGGTATTCGACATAGGCCATGCAGGCAATAACGATGCGCTCGCCCAGAGAGTAGTCCACTACGACGTCTATGGCATTGCTATGGGAAACCAGGGCCATCGCACAGGCGAATACC
Source organism: Pseudomonadota bacterium (assembly GCA_027621405.1). Lineage (GTDB taxonomy): Bacteria > Pseudomonadota > Gammaproteobacteria > Pseudomonadales > Pseudohongiellaceae > UBA9145. The sequence continues at coordinate 4,056 of JAQCBT010000011.1, forward strand.
GAGAACGCAATGAACGGTGATTTCTCGAGTATGTAGGTTCCAAGCTCGCGGCCGTCTTTCAGGTTCGGCCAGCGATTCAAGGGCCAATAGTCGATCAGGATCAGCAGCACTGGAAATGATACTGCCATGGGCTTCGCCATGAGAGCAGCGGCGAAGGCGGCCACGGATGCCAGATAGTGTTTTCGCTGCCCACCCTGCTTGTAGGAGACATAGGCATGGGAAGCAATCATCAGGAAGAAGTAGCTCAATACTTCCTTGCGCTGCGAAATCCAGGCCACAGATTCTACGTGCAGGGGGTGGATCGCAAATACCAGCGCGGCGATAAAGGCAGCGTCTGCAGAAAAGAATCGCCGCAGGAGCTGAAAAAACAGCAGGCTGTTCGCAAGATGCAATAGCAGGTTCACAGCATGCATCGGTTCTGCGGAAACACCAAACAGTTCCACATCCAGCATATAGGACAGCCACGTCAACGGATGCCAGTTGCTGACCTCAATTGACTGTAATGCCCATATAATGTTTTCAAAGGACAGGCCTTGCCGCACATGCTCGTTCTGGAACACATAGGCGTTGTCATCGATATGGGTGAAGCTTCCCTGCAGGACGGGCGAAAAGCACACTGCCGTGATGAGCAGTAAAAGAACCGGTCGCGGGGAATTATTCGCAGTAATAGTCACAGGTGCCTGATGTCGTGAGGGCATGAGAAGAGCATGCGGAAGCGGCGTGCGATATGCCTTTCACTCAGCAATCACGCGCTTGCGAGCCAACACAATGCCCAGAACCTGCGTGAATTCATGCCCAGGCCAGCCCTCCAGATTGCAGTATTCGTACACCAGGGAAGCAGTGGCCAGCGTGAGTACTCCCCTTTTTGTCAGCTCCACTCTTCGTATGCGTACATGAAGCTGTAACCATACTCCTGCGCCCTCGTAGCCGCTATCACACCTGAAGGAACCAGCCGGCCGTTCGGAATCAGATTCGCCACGAGTTCCTCATAAACTTCGTCGCTCGAGCGATTTACGGAGCGCGCAATCATACCGGCCATACCCTGGGTCGAGAGATTGCAGATTGCAAAGCGCACACCACGACCGCTCATATTCGCCAGGCTGTTGTTGCGATTCCCATAGGTGCGTTCTGCGGTCAAGGGGTTCACGGTAACGGGCTCACCATTCTCGTTACTCACTCCCGTGCGACCTACAAACACTTCGTGGTATTTTGCCCACATCTCGTCGTTAAACCCATAAGGCGCCGATGCGTGGCGGAAGCAGACGATCATGCCGTAGTCTTCATCCTTACCGCCGTATCCAGAAGCGTGCGAATTAAGGATATTGGCTGCAAAGTTAACGGCCCCTATTCCGCCCGGACCAGTGGAAGAATCAACGAAGGCCCTGTGCTTGCCTCCCAGTTCATCCATCCAGCTATCTGTTGGATGACGCTCAGGGGTAAATCCCGAGGGACTTCGACCGGTCTGCGCTACCGCACTCGCCGAGGCACCGATTGACGCTCCGGCCACAGCCAATCCCGCTCCAGTGAGAAATCTGCGTCGTCTTATATTTTGGTGTTGATCTTCGCTCATTGCGTCTCGCTCCAGCCTGATTGCTCTTGGAATAACAGTATAGCTAAGTGACGGTACTGACAACCACCCAATCGTTCGCTATTCATTCTGGCCAATCTACGGTATTTTTATCGTGCCCATCGTTCCCAAACCGAGAGATTTCTCATGAACAGACTACTGGTATTTGTTTGTGCCTGCTTCTGCAGCACCCAGATTCTCGCCCAACTGGAAGCAGCGCGGGACGCCGAAGTCGCCTATGGCCACCATCATATCAACACCACAGACACAGAAGCGCAGCGACGGTTTTGGGTAGAAGGGCTTGGTGGCAAGGTCGCGGAGATCGGTACAGCCAGGCGCGAAGTAATAGCCTTCCCCAACGTTCTGGTGCTGTTTTCAGAACGGGAACATGGCGGTGGAACCCGTGGCTCGGTAGTGAATCACGTTGGCTTCGAGACCCAGGACATCGAAGCGGATGTGGCCCGCCTGATCGAGCTCGGCTATACCATGATCTCCAGGGAAGAGCTGCCCGCCGTCTACGAAGTCACCAACGGCATCGCACGCCAGCCGGGTGGCAACACCATCGCTTACGTGCTCGGCCCGGATGATCTCAAGGTTGAGCTGATAGAAAACCCTTCCATCCAGCACCCGATACAGATGCATCATATCCACTGGGCCCATCCCGAAGGCGAGGCCATGCAGCAGTGGTACCTTGATCACTTCGGCGGGGTCAAGGGAACCCGCATCGGCCAACCCGCCATCGACCTGCCCGGCGTGAACCTGACCTACGGACCGGGTACTGAGGACGTGGCAGCAACCCAGGGTCGAGCATTGGATCATATCGGTTTTGAAGTGAACAACCTGCAAGCCTTTGTGGCCGAGTTGGAAAGCAAGGGAGTCACTATGGATCGTGGCTATACCGAGGTTGCCTCACTAGGCATCGCGATCGCTTTTCTTACCGATCCATGGGGGACCTATATCGAGCTTACCGAAGGCCTGGACGTTGATCTCCTGGCTGAATAGCTAGCACCTGGAGACATCATTAGCTGTTAGTTACAGCAGGTACAGCAGCCGAATCCATTTCATTGATCGATCTCAAGCTCTTTAAATCCTGCGATGATAAAAAGTAATATAATTTCAATCACCCAAGACACAGTGGAGACAGTATGAGCAGCCGTAAAGAATATGAAGCGAAAGTCAGGACCAGACTGGCTGAACTGGAAGCGGAAGTTGAACGCCTGCAGCTTCACATAAAGCAGGCCGAAGAAGAGCTCCAGCCAGAGCACCACGAAAAAATGGATGAGATCAAGGAACTGGCCGGCAAGGCACGGGGTAAACTGGAAGAACTCGCAGCAGCGAGCGAAGATTCCTGGGAACATCTACAGGAAGGGTTAGAGCACTACTGGCAATCCCTGGGAAATGAATTGAAGGCATTTGAGAAGATCTAGGGCGTGAGCGAAGAATGCATTCGCTGCTTCCCGCTCGAGTATTGGAGTTGACCCTATGCCCCAATGGCTTCCTGTAAATTTTTCAAGAGCTTGACAGCCTCTGCATAATCGAACCTTGCAATCGCTGACTCAAGAGAAGAAACCAGCTCCTCGTCAGCGATTTCCAGGCTTTCTACCGCGGGTTTTAAATTAAACCACAATCGTTGAGCATCCAACTCATCGGCAGACAGCGAAGCAATTAGATTCTTGATTTCCTGTGCAAGTAACGATAAATCAATCTTTACTTTTTCCCGCGGCACATCATCCAGAGATAGTTGCGAATCACTGTCAGCTTGCCTAGCATCTGCCAGACCGCCCAAGGCTGCGATAATTGCTGGCTCCGACGCAGCCAGAATCTTCTCAAGCGCAACGATTCTTTCTTCGATAGCCGAGTCATTAGCCCTTATAGCTTCTTCAAGGTCCTTCGCTGCATCCTGGCAAGAAAGCGCACCCAAGCTGCCAGCAATGCTCTTCAATGCATGAGCCAGTCTTTGCGCTTCCTCTTTATCCCCTAGCTGTATCTTTTCACGAATACGCGCGCCTTCATCAAGATGCTCGCTTACAAATTTAGACAGCAAGCGGGCCCACAAGCGCCTGTTCCCTCCGAAATAGCGCATGGCAGTCTTTTCATCAAGCAATTCTCTATGCGACAGAGTCTCACGAGTTAAAGCCCCCCAATCCAGAGCTTTCGCAGCATTCTCAGAGAGCGATGAATCAGATTGCAATGATTGCAGCTCCTGTTCGGATTCGGGGGTACTCTGAGTTGTCGACAACCACTTGGCAAGTGTCGCATAAAGCAACTCAGGCTCTACTGGTTTGCTTACAAAATCATTCATGCCCGCTTCGCGGCTTGCCTTTCGATCTTCTTCGAAGGCATTAGCAGTCATCGCTATAATAGGTAGTGCCTTAGCTTTATGTATCTGTCGGATGCGGCGCGTTGCGGTCAGGCCATCCATAACAGGCATTTGAATATCCATGAGGACCAGATCAAAAGACTCATTCTCAATTTTCTCGCATGCCTGCTGCCCATTGCTTGCCGTCGAAACCTTCAGCCCCACATCGGTTAACAACTCAACCGCCAGTTCCTTATTGATAATATTGTCCTCTACAACCAGAATTTTTGAGCCGGCCTTGAGTGCGGAATTGAGAACGGGAGCTTCCATAGCCTGATAGCCATCTTCGAGTACTTTTAGCTTAGCAGTAAACCAGAACGTACTGCCCTCGCCCGGCCTACTTTTAACTCCAGCCTTACCATGCATTAAACCTGCCAGACGACGGCTTATCGTAAGTCCCAGGCCAGTACCTCCATATTTACGCTGGGAACTTGTATCGAGTTGAGTAAAGGGCTGAAATAATTCTGACATCTTTTCTTCACTGATCCCGATACCTGTATCCTTTACTGATACCCTTACGGTCAGAAACCCTCCGTTTTCCTGATCGATCTCTGCTGCCACAGATACCTTGCCGTGATCAGTGAACTTCACTGCGTTTGAGAGGTAGTTGATGATTATCTGTCTGAAGCGAACCGGGTCTCCCAATAACTGAATTGATCTCAATTGTGGCGTAACTGAATACTCCAATTCGATACCCTTGGTGTAAAAGGCGTTTTTCATCATACTGCAGGATTGATCGATAACCACGGCAACATTGAATGCCACTTCATCCAACCCCAGTGATTCAGCTTCAATCTTCGATAGATCAAGAATGTCATTAATAATCGATAGAAGGTGTTTGCCAGATTCAATTATTCTCAGCACTTTATCTTGCTGTTTATCGTTTTCGAGATCCCTCTTGAGCAAATGCGCATATCCGATGACAGCGTTTAACGGGGTTCGTATCTCATGACTCATGTTGGCCAGGAACTCGCTCTTGGCCTGGCTAGAAACTTCGGCAAGTTTTACAGCCTTGTTTAATTCCTGTGTCCGCACAGAGACCAGGGCTTCGAGGTTTTCCTGGTGCTGCCTGAGTTCTTCATAGATGGCGTGCCTCTCGGTAAGGTCCTTCAGGAATACATAAAATACCTCAACTCCTTCCTCCTCTTCTCCTGCATAGCTCACCGAAACTTCCACAGGCCATTCGCGGCCGTTTTTCGCAATGTGTTCTGATTCAAAACGAATATGCTTCGCTTCCCTGATTTTTTCTATCTTTTGAGCAACGAGGGTCTTTGAGTCATTCTTATCGAAGTCAGAGATATGCATACCAATGACTTCAGATCTTTCATACCCGGACATAGACAGATATGCCTGATTGACATCGAGTAACTGTCCGTTCATGCCGACCATCCAGAATCCATCCATCGCGCTGTCGATTGCGTTCGTATATTGAGACTCCTTGATTCTCGCTCGATTCTCCATCTCTCTCTGATAGCTTACATCCTGGCTTAGAGCCACGTAATTTACATAGTTGCCATCTTTATCTTTCATCGGCGCTATGTGCGCCATGTCTATGTACTCTCTACCATCCTTCGTTCTGTTTATAAGTTCCCCGCTCCAGTCACCCCCTAGGGTCAGGCTATTCCACATCTGCTGATAGGTCTCTCGAGAGGTCTTTCCAGATTGCAGAAAACGCGGATTCTTTCCCAGGGCCTCTTCCTTCGAATATCCGCTAACTTTAGTAAATGCCTCATTGACATAGACTATGTCGGCGTCCAGATTCGTGACAATGACAGTATTGGGCGACTGCTCGATGGCAAGGCTCAAACGCTCAAGCTCATTCTCTCTGATTAACTGCTCGGAAATATCCCGCCATGTTTGGGCGATATAGTGATGATCATCAATAACGAAATGGCTATTACTGCCCTCCACATCAAACACTCTACCACTTTTGCATTTACGTCGGGATCGAAAGTGTCCCTCATGATTGGCTGAAAGGCGTTGATCAATGAATTGCCCAAGATCTGTAATGGAGTCAACCTCTATGTCGGGCAGCTTTATAGCTACTAGCTCTTCAGCCGAGTATCCAAGCTGTTCGCAAGCAGCCTGATTAACTTCTACGATCTCTTGCGTTGCAGCATCTACAAGCACAATAGCTTCAACGGATTGCGTAACTATCGTTTCAAAGATCTTTTTGCGAAAGCTGTATTTCTTCTCAAGCTGATTCAATGCCAGGAAAGAACTCAATCTATTTGCAATGGACTTCAAGAGAGCCTTCTCTTCATACAGGAAAGGGCCTTCATCGAGCCTTGGCATTGGCTCACGATAACTGACCCTTATAGATCCAGCATTGTCATCCCTGTCTGCAATCAACTCCTCCAGATATTCCTGTGTATGCTCATAACGCTCAGTAGTAAGTTCATTCTCACCCCATCGAATACATACCTCCACGAATTCGGGATAAAACCACCCAGATGGAATTATCTCCAGAGTCGCTCGAAAAATACTCTCTACGGACGCACTCTTGTCTTCGGTTATTGCAAATATCTCTCCCAAACAGGACTGTTCTTTTATCCTCTCCCTCAGCTGAATCTCATTGTCCCTGATTGACGAAACATCTTTGAGGATTGCAATTACCCCTGACACTTCCGATTCATTAGAGTATGCAGGCATTATGGTGGCCTCAAATTCACCAGACTTGCCCTTGCCGCGCCCCAGCGTGAGCCTAAGCGTCTTGAAATCGGCTGATTTGCTGGCTAATACTGATTTCGCCTGCTGCTGCAAAATGTTTTCACTATTTCGGTCCATGAAATCGGCGTTATACAGGTTACTGCCTTCGATAGAGTCGACTCCTGCCATCATTTTAAAGGCATGGTTTGCGTATCCACATCGACCATCACGATCAAACATCCAAACTATGTAGGGCAGAGAATCAAACATGCTCTGCAGTTTTCTAAGCTCATTGCTTAGATTGCGCGAGACTGCCAACACCTTTAGTTCATTACGGAGAGAAGCTCTTAATTGTCTTTTCGTCAGGAATAGAGCATAGATCAGCCCGATCAGGACAAGAATGGTCACCGAGAAAGCCAGCGGATGACTGAAGATAAACTCAAACAGAGTGTCATGCTCTGTCAGGTCTTCAATAAGAGACTCTCGAAGAATTGCTAGGTTAGACGGTAGAGCCTGACTATCAACAGGCTGGATTACTTCGTTTTCAGATTGCGCGCCGGCCTGATTTGAAGCAAGTGACAATAAGCCAGCAAACAGAAAGGCCATAAACTGCTTGAATACAGGTACTATCATTTGAAACCCAGCCCCATAATGCACACGTCTCATATGGTCATGAATGTCAGATTAACGCATCATTATTGCTGAGATTGGAAGCGGTCGATTTGATCAAAAACAATATTATCTGGAACCAGATAATTCCAGGGCAATACTAACAAACTGGTCCTTGGTTTCTTCGAATGCCTTGACTAGCAGTGGATCGAAGTGGACGCCACTTCCTTCCAGAATTAATCTGCTGGATTCCTCGAAACTGAACTTATCCTTATATATACGCTTTGATGTAAGCGCATCGAACACATCTGCAAGCGCCATCACCCTCGCAGCAATTGGTATATCGTCGCCGCTGAGCCCTTTCGGATAGCCGCTACCATCCCATTTCTCGTGGTGAAAGTGAGCGATATCCATTGCCACCCTAAGAAAATCCAGTGACTCTTGCGCTGACTGATTCTTGATGGCGTGCCAGATGGCACTAGCACCCTTTTCCGCATGCTGCTGCATAATCGTCCATTCATCGGCAGTCAGTTTACCGGGCTTACGCAATATATTATCAGGTATTCCCACTTTCCCGATGTCATGTAAAGGAGACGCCTTCACTATCAAGCGAATCTTTTCTGGCGTTAACTCTCCGCGATATTTTTCATAGGTGGCAAGCTTCTTCGCAAGCACTTCAACATATCGCTGAGTTCTAAGGATGTGCTCACCTGTTTCCGTATCGCGCATCTCCGCCAGGCTAGCCAGAGCGCGCAAGGCAACATCCTGGACAATTTCGTTCTCTCGCATCCTGCGACTGACTTCTTCCTCAAGCCAGGTGTTCTGGTCGGCAAGTATGCTCCTTGCCGCTTTTAGTTGCAGTTGCGTACGAACCCTTGCGAGCACTACTTCCGGCCGATAAGGCTTTGTAATATAGTCTACTGCGCCCTTCCCCAGCCCTGTTATCTCATCCGCTTCACTGTCCTTTGCTGTAACAAAAATGACGGGGATGTCTTCTGTGGCCATATTGGCTCTTATTTTTTCGAGCACCTCGTAGCCATCCATGCCAGGCATCATAATATCAAGGAGGACAATATCTACTTTAGGCTCAGTATTGGCTATTTTAAGCGCTCTATCTCCGCTATTTGCGACCCTGACGTAGTAGAATGGATCAAGAATCTCTCCCAATAAGGTCAGGTTTTCAGGTGTGTCATCAACCACAAGAACCACTTATTTTTTTGTTCATATTCATAGCAATCTCGGTGGTATCCCTCAGCTTCTCGTCCATTTTGAACCGATTAGCTGGGTAGATTTTTTACTAATACCCGGAAAACCAGGGATTTACGGATATTACCAATTAATAGTGGCCAGGGAATAATCCTGAGCCTTATATAACCGATATTTCTTCTATTGATGCTCTTGGGTAATAGATGCCAGCAAGGTGCTAGTCCAGAATTGACTTCCTGGGCTAGGAGCGCTCCCTGCAATTGCCTCAGTCACGACCTTCTGAAGGACCACTACATTGTATCGCCTGGCATTATTATGCTCGATTCTTGGGATTGATTTCAGGTTTGATACAGCCCACATACCACTATAATAAATAGAGAGATACTGACATATAAACCAACTCTCGGAAGATCCGCTTGAACTGCCTCTTATGATGTTGATTTGAATTTCTCAGAAACTACAAACTTATGTGCTACATCGCTTTAACATCATGATATTGAATGCAGTACATACTACTACTACACGTTACGTGACATCATGGAGTTATTATGACTTAGCTTCTGCGCTCTCTCCATCTGAGGGAAATAACTGATACAGAGGCCAATCAACCAGCCTCAGACGGATCGAGCGTAGAGTATGATTAGAAGCAGTAACAGATCTTGACGTAAGCGATGGAGCCAGTAAAGGAAGTGCTTGGGGAAGCAATTGGCAAGCAGTATTCGGTGATACAAGTATTTGTGTCTGACCTACGACACCCAATCGCTAATCAATTCGCAACATAAATCATACGCCCTAAATCAACATTGAGTTCGAGTTGAGATGTAATAGTTGTTGGACGCAAATGTATGCATAAACTTTTAGAACAGGTCAACGCCTTCATCCAGGATATGGCAATGCGTGATCCCTTGCGATAGAAATTCAGGAGCATCGGCCATCCGACCATGCACAAGAGCAAGCTTTAGTGCTTCCTATAAAATCCTAGCCATAAGCTTTCTTCCTGAAGCACCAGAAGATCTCAGTCGGAAATGACGGAAAAAGTGCGCCAGCGATAACATTTCCACGAGCCCACCACTCAAAATTTTCAATTGGAGACCCAGAGCGCCTCATCATAAAAGCGCTACTGAGAAATTCGATTTCCAGATTATTGAGCTGTGCGAGCTGCTCAGTGCGCTTTTTGGAGAAGCAGCTAACATGACCAAAAGGCAATGCAGCTTTACGTAAACTGCGCTCTTTCCAGTTTAAATAGCATTATGGTGTCGAGGGGTATCCGCCCATAACAACTCCATTCGGGGCGAGGGTGTCGCACACTCTGGAAAAGGCCACCTCGGGTTCGTGCAAATGCTCCAGCACATGCAGAAGCACAACCACATCATATCCTGCATTAGGCAGGGCCATATCATCTTCAAGGTTATGCTGAAATAGTTTTGTATAGAGTTCTTTCGGCGCGCGACTAATGTCTACGTCGACGCCATCCCAGCTCTCGATTAGCTCATCCCGGGCTTCCACTTGACAATGGTGCCGATAGAATCTGCGCATCTCTCCGATATTTATCCCGATCTCATTGACCTTCTCGGGCTTGTCGGAGTCGATAAAATTGCAAATTGCCTGAGCGACATACCAGTAGCGGAGAGCTCTGATTGGGTACTTTGTTGCACGACACCGATCGGACAGTTGCAGCGAAAGGCTGGTTTTTTCCGGTATACGCAGTGACCTCAGAGACCAGCGTAACGCCGATGAAAGCTCCAGTTTCAACATCATTACTCTCAAGAGAAATAAAGCTAGCTGTAAGCTTACGCGACTAGTATCGCTCCTATCAGAAAAAAGGCATCTATTTTTGTATCGTTTAGTATCAATATTGAATACCCAGACTCTGTCCTTTCGAGAATTGCCTAACAGGGAATCACCAAGCGCAATGATGGAAAAAATAAAGGGGATCATGTCAGAGGAAGGAACTCAAGTACTGCTGAGCATTCAAAGAATCACAAGCGCCTGAGTAGTGGCTAGAAGAACAACACGCCCAATCGGAAAGCAAGGAGTCAATCCCCGCTTTCAGTCCGAGACTTATAGAAGGAGAACCACATGACGCCTTGCAAAGATGCCGACTGGCAATGATTCCACAGCAAGCCGACTATTACCTATCCACCCGGAACGAGACAGTTGACCGGAGGGTGACCGGCGTAGTGAAAAGGCAGTAAATCCCCGTATTAATTCGAAAACCCTCAAGAAAAATCAGAGACATAAAAAAGCGGGCAGTGCCCGCTTTCTCCTAACTATCACTGAGGACGCATTATTCCTCGCGCTGGTAGTGCCCCATCAGCATACCTGTGGCCAATACGTGGCCTTCGATGGCCGCCAGCAATTCATCCTTACCCAGACCCGGCTCGAGATCCAGCTCATCATCCAGTGCATACACGCGGAAGTGATAGGCATGTAGTCGACCATTAGCCGGTGGACGGGGACCAAAATAGCCCGGACGACGCAGTCCGTTCAGGCCGTTGATCATGCCATCCAGGCCCGCCTCGGTAACTTCCGCATCCTTGCTCATATTTGCAGGTAGACCGGAAGCCGACGCCGGAATGTTATAGGCAACCCAGTGCACAAAGGGGGTTTCCATCATGCCCGCTTCTACGACGATCGGGTCATCACAAATCAGGGCAAGCTGCTCGGTGCCTGCCGGCAGGTTTGACCAGCTGAGGTCGATGGAGATGTTTTCACCATAGGCAGAGTTCGCTTCAGGAACCGTGCCGTGATGAGCAAAGGCAGAGCTGGTTACGGTGATGGTTTCCGGGATGTCCTGGGCCTGGGCCTGGGTCATGCCCACAACGGTCATGATCATGACCAATTTCACAAGTAGGGATTTCATGGATTTTCCTCTCATAGGGTTTAACAACTATTTTTTCAGGGCCAGTTCCACTGTCTCGGCTTTTTCCCGCAGCAGGTACTTCTGCACCTTGCCGGTTGAAGTCTTGTCGATGGGACCGAATACCACCTTCTTTGGAATCTTGAATCCGGCCAATTCCTCACGGCAATAGGCTATCAGTTCTTCGGCTGTCATTTCCTGCCCGGATTTCAAGCAAACGAATGCACAGGGCACTTCGCCCCATTTTTCGTCGGAACTGGCGACCACGGCCGCCTCAAGTATCTTCGGATGCTTGAACAGCACGGATTCAACTTCCAGGGAAGAGATGTTCTCACCACCGGAGATGATAATGTCCTTGGAGCGGTCCTTGATCTGGGCGTAACCATCCTCGTGCCAGACTGCCAGGTCGCCAGAATGAAACCAGCCACCGGCAAAGGATTCCTGGGTGGTCTTCGGGTTCTTCAAATAACCCTTCATGACAAGATTTCCACGCATGAATATCTCACCCATGGTCTTGCCATCCTTGGGCACCGGCTCCAGGGTTTCGGGGTCGGCCACCATCATTTCATCCTGCATCGGCGCACGTACACCCTGCCTGGCCAGCATCTCCGCACGGTCCTCAATACTCAAGTCATTCCATGCCGCTTGTGGAGCACAGCTGATACAGGGCCCGTAAGTTTCAGTCAGGCCGTAGACATGGGTAACCCCGATACCCATATTCTCCATGCCAGCTATCACAGCCGCAGGCGGCGCGGCGCCTGCTGTCATCACTTTTACCTTGTGCTCTATGCCTTCCTTTAAATCGTCTGCTGCGTTAATAAGTGTATTCAGTACAACGGGGGCACCGCAGAAATGGGTCACCTTGTGTTGCTTGATGGCGTCGAAGATTGCCTCGTCCCTCACATGCCGAAGACAAACACTGGTGCCAGTGACCGCGGCCAGACTCCAGGGCCAGCACCAGCCATTGCAATGGAACATCGGCAAGGTCCACAGATACACTGGATGGGACACCATGTCCCAACTCATTACATTGGATATCGCGTTCAGGTAGGCGCCGCGATGATGGAACACCACGCCCTTTGGATTACCGGTGGTACCCGAGGTGTAGTTCAGACTGATGGCCTGCCATTCATCCTTGATTTGGAAGCAGCGGTAGTCTGGATCGCCTTCCTTCAGAACATCTTCGTAGTTCTTCTCACCAAGCAGTTCACCCCCTTCGAAATAGGGATCATCGATGTCGATGACGATGGGCTTGTTTGCCATCAGTTCGAGTGCAGCTTTGATGGTGTTGCTGTATTCCCGGTCAGTGAATAGCACCCTGGTCTCGGCATGATCGAGAATAAAGGCAATAGCCTTTGCATCGAGACGCACATTGAGAGCATTGAGTACGGCGCCGACCATGGGGACACCAAAATGCGCCTCGAAAGTCTCGGGCGTATTGGCCCCCATGAATGAAACGGTGTCGCCTTCACCAATGCCCATTTTGGCTAATGCTGAGGCAAGGAGGCAGCAGCGCTGGTAGGTCTGGGACCAGGTATAACGTGTATCACCATGGATAACAGAGGGATGATCGGGATAAACGCTCGCTGCTCGCTCCAGGAAGGTTAATGGCGTGAGGTGAGCGAAGTTTGCCTCGTTCCTGTCCAGACCCTGTTCATAAATGTTTGTACTACCCATTTTCTGGCAATTCCTTCTTCCTGCGTTAAAGCGTTAGCTATTCCAACAACACCCGACTGATCGCCACGTAACGGACGAACAAGCGGTTAGACGAAATCCATATCGCCCGCCGTTAGCCACCAGGCACCATAAAGGACCTCCGAACTGGGCCCCGGATTCCAACTATTACAGGGTATCTCAATACCCAATTCTTGCACAGCCACATCGGGCAACTGGAGGCGCTTTTGCCATTCCCGGGTGAGCCAGAATATTAGTCTGCCGGCACCCGCCAGCCCGGCAACGAAGCGGTTAATCTCCGCAATTACCGACTCAATTTCCCCCGCTTCGCATACAACATCCATTAGCAGGGTATTCTGCTCATGAGGCTTTAGAACGAAGAAAGCTTTCGGCAAAGCCGTGGCCTCGTCCCAGAGGAAGTACTGCCGGTACTTGCCACGACTCGCAAAAGGATGCTGGTAGTAGCGATAACTAATATAGCCTGAGTGACGCACGCCGATTATTGCATCCTGGTAGCGCACAAGCATTGACCTCCAGAGCCTGTCTATAGCTTCCCGCAGACCATCTTCCTCCAGGTCAGAAGCCTCCTTGACAATATCTGAGCCGGCTGCCTGGGGAGGGAGAAACTGGATCTCAACAAAGTCATCTGTCTTTTCATACAAACCCAGCCGAAGTGCAATATTCATGGCCTTCTGGTTGGGAAACCCGAAGCCCAGCAGATGATTCACCGTATTGCCAATTTCACGCTCCAGAAAAGTCGCAGCGGTTTTGAAGAACAGGCTGTTACGACCATATTGCCGACGCACCTCGGGCAATACCATGACATCACAGGGCTGTATCGCCCAGGTTGAGTCGCCAAAATATTCGATCTGTCGCGGGGCGCCACCATAGTGGGACACGATGGCGCCGCCGGGCTCGGCCCGGGCAACCACGCACACTCCCTCTCCCAGACCGTACTTCCAGTTCCACAACTCCGGATCGAAGTTTACTCCGAAGCTTGCCTCGAACAGGGAACTGATTTCCGCCGGTTCGAAGGAATCGATATCGCCATATTCCGCATGGGCGTATTCCCCCGGAGGGTCGCCGAGCTTCTGCAGCACAAAGAATCGAAAACAACGTCTGCCTGACCTGAACTCGTCGGCAATGGCTTGCAATTCCAGTAGTAGCATCTCTATTGAGCCCACTGTGACATCGAGTGCAGAGGCGATCTCGGAGGGTCTTGAAGATGCGATCACATGCAGGCGTTCGACGCAGCTCAAGGCGTTCGCCGAATAGTCCTTTTCTTCCAGCAGACCAAAGCCGAGTCGCTCCGAGAGCTGGCGCAGCGAGCTCAGGTTTGCCAGGGGAGAATGCTCGATCCGGGAATCATCGTCGAGATTTTCCCCGAACAGGAACAGCAAAGCCTCATCCTTCAAGAGGCTTCGAATCCGGGTGAGCAATGAGAGCTGATCGAGATAATTGATCGAGCCTTCCACCAGCAAGCCGTCCAAAAGTGCATCGCCAGCATCGGGAAAGGTGGTTTCGGAAAGACCGGAATGTGACCCAGCTTCGTTGAGGGTCGAATCGAGAAAGAGTAGATTCGGATGATTCCAACTCACTGCCCTGCCGGCGGCCGTCATGCTCTGGAGCATCCTGCCCAGACTAGGACCTCGCAGATGCAGCTTGCCGCCTTCCGGGATTCGCTCCAGTATCCGCTCCTGTATTTCCATCAGGAAGCTCTGCTGCCTGTCGGCGAGGCTTGGACTCTCACCCAGTCCATAGCAGAGCGCTACGCATTCACCATATTCCGCACGCATTGCAGCGGCAATCAATGGCAGAAGATCGGGTTTGGGTTCAGCGTATTTATGAGACAAGATCTGACTGGAAAGCTGGCTAAAGGCGTTGCAATATAACCCGCAGGGTGCGCTTTGCAAAGTGGCTCCCCTGACTGAACTCGATGCCGGCTTGGGATAGAATAGCGCAATGCGAAACAAATCCAGCATACAGAAACTCATGGAGACCCTGGTTCCGGCCAGCATGGACCAGAGCGCCCTGGCGAAGCAGGGTTTGCAGCGATTGTTGCTGCTTAGAGCATTTGTTACGGCCCTCAGTGCAATTGGGCTCGTGGTTTTCCAAAGCTTTGCGGATCTCAGTATCTCTCCCTTCCTGGTACTGTCGCTCATTGCCGCCGTAGTGCTCTCCGTTGCGTTCGGATACTGGCGCCTGCAGCATGCATCGGTGATCCGGGATCGGGAATTGTTTCTGCACCTGCTGATCGATGTGGGCATTCTCTTCGTGCTGTTGCTGAATTCAGGGGGCGCGAGCAACCCACTCATCTCCTATATGCTCGTTCTGTTGGCAGTGACCGCGACCCTGCTATCCAGAAGCTACGCGTATGCGCTGGCGGCAGCAGGCATTCTCATGTACACCTATTTCCTATTGCGGGACCTGGGTGTGGATCACAGTGACGGCATGAGCATGGACCAGAATTCCATCTTCGAGCTTCACCTGGTAGGCATGTGGGTGATCTTTCTGGTTAGTGCAATCCTGATCAGCGTATTCCTTACCCGCATGGCCAGCGCGATTCGCGAACGGGAACTGAATCTGGCCAAGGCTCGTGAAAGCGAGATGCGTAATGAGCAATTAGTGGCAATTGGCACCCTCGCTGCCGGCACCGCACATGCTCTGGGCACCCCCTTGTCAACTATGGCCGTGCTGCTGACTGAGCTGGACAAGCTGGACGAGGAAGACTTGCGACAGGCCAACATAAAGGAAGATATCAGTATCCTCAAACAACAGGTGACACGCTGCAAGGATTCCATCAATCAGTTGATTCGCTACTACCAGAAAGATAATCCTGCCGAGTTGGAATACATCCAGCTTTCAGATTTCGTCTCAGATATTCAGGATTACATTACGAACATCCACCCGTCTGCCTCGGTGACTTTTAGCGTGGAGGCCGAACTGGATCCCATCATGGCCGCCGAACTTAGCGTCAAACATGCCGTTATCAATATCATCGAGAATGGAATCAAGGCGGCAACTCAGCGCGTGGAAGTCAAATTTCGGATCAGTGGCAAGGAAGCAGAATTTGTTGAAATCTCAATCAATGATGACGGGCCAGGCATCCCTGCCAGGGTGATGGAAAACATGGGAGAGCCATTTATCTCCACTCGAAAAGACAGCATGGGACTGGGAATCTTCTTGGCAAATGCGGCAGTACAACGACTGGGTGGCACTATCGAAATGTTCAACCTGAAACTGGGAGGCGCATTGACCCTCATTCGCCTGCCGTTACCGGATTCGTCACAGGTATCCAGCCTATGAGCGCCTTCCACAATCAGACACTACTGCTGGTAGAAGACGACGAGGTGTTCTCGCGCGTGATGCTACGTGCCTTGCAACAACGTAGTTACACTGTCGTACAAGCCAGCTCGAAATCCGAGGCGGAAGCGGAGATCGAAGCGCAGCCTCTGGATTTTGCCATTCTCGACCTGAACCTGGGGGGTGAAACATCCCTGGATCTGATCAAGCCCCTGTTGGCAGCTAATCCCGGCATGCGAATTCTGGTGCTCACAGGCTACGCCAGCATTGCGACAGCCGTTGAAGCGATCAAGCTCGGCGCCCACAATTACCTGGCAAAACCGGCCGATGCTGACGAAATCCTGAGCGCCTTGTTGTCTGAGGAGTCCATATCAGATTCCCCGATTGGCGAATCTGGCAAGATGGAGCCCATGTCCGTGAGACGACTGGAATGGGAACATATCCAGAAAGTATTAAAGGAAAATGATGGCAATATTTCGGCCACCGCGCGCCAACTGAAAATGCATCGACGTACCCTGCAACGCAAGCTGCAGAAGAAACCTGTCGCCAAGTAATGGCTCAATTCAGACCCGGACTGGAAAGCGGCCTTGCGCCTTACTAGCGCCTGGTCAGCGGGGCCATTGCGAGATGGCGCCCACCATCGACAATCAAGGTCTCACCCGTAACGACCTGAGAACCAATGACGAAGTGGAGGATGGCATCGGCGACAGTTTCTGGCGTTGCTGTACGTTTCAGCGGGGCATTCTCACGGTTGAATTCCATTAATTTCTGGTAACGTTCTTCACCGAAGCCATCACGCAGCCAGTCGCCCTCGATAAAACCCGGACAGACGGCATTGATGCGCATGGCTGGCCCCAGTGCCCTGGCCAGGGATAGGGTCATCGTAACCATCGCTCCCTTGGAAGCAGCATAGGCGATACAGCTACCGATGCCGGTGATTCCCGCCGTCGAAGCCACGTTGACCACTGCCCCGCCGCCCTCTTGCGCATTCATCTGCCTGCTTACTGCACGGGTCATCTGATACGCACCGACAACGTTGACGTCATAGATCCGGCGAAAGTCGTCTTTGTCCAATCCATCGAGGTTCTGGTGATCGACAAACTTGGTGGTACCCGCATTATTTACCAGGACGTCAATACGCCCCCATTTCGTAATCGCGGCCTCAGCCATGGCGATACAATCACCATCTTCGGCGACATTGCCCTGCTGAATCAGGGCCTCGACTCCCACCGCTCGACACTCATCAGCTACCGACTGGGCGCCGGCCTCATTGGAATTGTAATTGATAAGAACATGACAGCCCTGGCTTGCCAGGAGTCGGGCCGTGGCGGCACCAACACCACTGCTGGAACCTGTGACTATGGCCACATGATTACTTAAGTCTTTCACGCGTTAATCCTGCCTGAGTGGAAAATTTAGTGTTGCCGAAAGCTATCACATTCCGGACGGAATTCCTGCCCCGCTTTTTACCGCCAGATGCCCGGTTCACGGGGTGAATCGAGCTGTTTTCGATGCAATCATCCCTTGCAACCTGATTTTCTTCCGTTACAATACGTAACACTTCCGGGAGGGTGGATCCCCCCTCCTACTCAAAGCCTCAGGATGCAGGGCTAATCTCAATAACACGGACGAGCAACTCAAGCGTAAAAAAACAAATCCGGATGCGGTAACGGGCGTGATACGCCTGCTTGTCATTGGCGTATCCTATAATTTCAGGGTTTGAGCCCTGCTCTGAGAACGGCTGGAGGCCTAAGTGAAAAAGCAGCAACTCGTCGCAATTGCCATATTCGCCGCCCTGGTGGTATGGATGGTCATCCCCCGACCTGGAACCAGTACTGCTGAGGAGCCTGAGACGCCTGTAACCCGGGTGGAAGCAGTATCTTCCGGCCAGGCCGCTAGCGAAGATCCGGCCGTAATGACCGTGCGCGCCGAGCGTATACAGCCAGAATCCTATATCGAGCGACTCACCGTACGTGGCCGCACCCAGGCCTTCCGCCATGTAGAGGTGCGGGCGGAACAGGCCGGTCGTATTGTCAACAACCCCGTGCCTCGCGGAACCCGGGTCAGGGCTGGAGAAGTACTCTGCGAAATCGCTATCGATGACCGTGAGGCCAATCTCAGTGAGGCAGTGGCTCGCCGCGAACAGGCGCAATTTGAATACGACGCCGCCGTGGATCTGCAGCGCCGGGATCTGCAGTCCGAAGTCGCGGTAGCCCAATTCAAGGCTGCACTCGAATCTGCACAAGCTGCCGTGACCCGGGCTGAAATCGCGCTGAATAACACCCGCATTGTTGCCCCATTTGATGGTGTCGTCGAAACCCGCAACGTAGAAATGGGCGATCTTTTGAATGTCGGAACCGTCTGTGCTTCGGTACTGGACGACAGCCCCATGTTGTTGGTTGGACTGGTTCCTGAGCAGGATGTGAACCGAATTCGAACCGGATCCCGCGTCACTGGACAGTTGCTCAATGGCCAGAGAGTCGATGGAACAGTGACCTATCTCGCTACTTCAGCCGATCCGATTTCCCGCAGTTATCGTATAGAAATCGAAGTGGATGCGAACCAGCAGGCACTGCGCGATGGAATCACCACCGAAATCCTCGTCGATGCATCAGATATCATGGCGCACCGCATACCGTCTTCCGCGCTGACCCTGGATGACAACGGTGCAATTGGCGTGAAGCTGCTGGATGAGAAAAATGAAGTCTACTTCCGCAATGTAGAAATCGTTGGTGATGACACCAACCAACTGAACCCCGGCATCTGGGTCACCGGTCTTAACGGTACCGTGGTGCTGATCACCCTGGGACAGGAAATCGTATTCCCCGGCCAGGTAGTGCAAGCCAACTTCGACTGGGATCAATAAACAGGGAACCGCTTCATCATGCTCGGATACATAGATTCCGCAATCAGCCGATCACGAACCACTCTCAGTATCTTCATGGTAACCCTGCTCGCTGGCCTGGCAGCCTATCGGGCCATTCCCATTGAGATGTTCCCAGATGTGCAGGTGCCTGTAGTCGTTACCACCGTGATGCATGAAGGCATCTCTCCGGAAGACGCGGAACGCCTGCTGACCAAACCTGTCGAACTGGAACTCAAAACCATCGACGGCATCACCGAGATCAGTTCATTCTCCAGTGAAAATGCCGCCACTATCATGACTGAGTTCGACATCAGTTTTGAGTCAGCCACCGCATTGGCAGAGATAAGAGAAGCTGTAAACCGTGCCAAGGCACGCTTCCCGCAGTCTACCGAGGAACCAATTATCCTGGAGGTCTCAGCCGTCTCCATGCCGATCGTGCAGATTGCAATCGGTGGCGAAGGCGTGCCTGAGCGGACCCTGCTTCGAGTTGCAGAAAACCTGCAGCGAGAAATCGAATTGCTGCCCGATATCCTGGAAGCTCCCATGGTCGGCAACCGGGAAGAACTGCTGGAAGCCGTGATCAATCCCTCGAAACTCGAAACCTACGGCATCCCCAATAGTTCAATCGTCCAGACTGTCACCAGCAATAATCGGCTGATTGCCGCCGGGCAGGTGGACACCGGACAGGGCAGCTTCTCGGTTAAGGTTCCCGGCCTGATTGAAGACGCAGACGATCTGTTTAATCTACCCTTGGCATCGACCGACCTGGGTGCGTTGACGGTGTCTGATCTGGCCGAAGTGCGACGCACGTTCAAGGATGCAACCCGCTACTCCTATTCCAATCATACCCAGACAATTTCCCTGAACGTGATGAAGCGCAAGGGCGCGAACCTCATTCAGGCCATGGAAGGTATCGATGCGCTGGTCCAGGAAGTCCGACCCTCACTGCCACCTTCGGTCACCCTGTCCTATATCAACAACACGATCCCACTGACACTGGAACAGAATGCCGGCCTGTCGGGCAACATGGCCACAGCAATGGCACTGGTGCTGGTGGTCGTGATTGCGGCTGTAGGCGTCCGCTCTGGCCTGCTGGTCACCATGGCCGTGCCCTTCTCGTTCTTCTTTGCCTTCATCATCATCAACATGCTGGATTTCACCTATAACTTCATGGTGATCTTCGGCCTGCTGCTGGGTCTGGGCATGCTGATTGACGGCGCCATCGTGATGGTGGAGTTTGCCGATCGCAAAATGGCAGAAGGTCTCAACAGCAGGGAAGCCTACAAGAGCGCAGTACGCCGCATGTTCTGGCCTATCATGGCATCAACGGCCACCACCCTCGCCGCTTTCTTGCCCATCATGTTCTGGCCCGGCGTTTCCGGACAGTTCATGAGCTATCTGCCGATCACGGTGTTTGCCGTTCTGGTTGGCTCGCTGTTTTATGCACTGCTGTTTGCACCCGCGATCGGTGCCCTGATAGGCACATCCAGCGAGGCAGACAAGAAGCACTTGCTTGAGCTGGAAGAAGGTGACCCGGAAAAAGTTCACGGGATAACCGGACTCTATGCTCGCGTTCTCGCGTTCGCCGTGCGCATTCCTGGCACGGTACTGACCGCGACCCTGGTAGTCATGGTCGGTGTCGTAATGGCCTACATGCGTTGGGGTGCCGGATTCGAATTCTTTGTATCCTCTGAACCTCTGCAGACACAAATCCAGGTCTTCGCACGCGGCAATTATTCACCGGCCGAACTGCGCGACATCATGCTGGATGCCGAGCGTCGCATACAGGAAGTTGGCTACTACGATGGCATCGTGACCCAGTCAGGCGCCGGCCAGCAGATGGGTGGTGGGCAAGCTGCCGCGCCCGATCTTATAGGCACCATCTTCATCGAATTGACTGATCGCCGCACCCGGGAACTCAATGGTTTCGAAATTGAATCCATGTACCGTGATGCCTTATCGGACATTCCGGGAGTACGTTCCGAGATCGTCTCCGTGGAACAGGGCCCACCGGTAGGCAAGGAAATTCAGATCGAGTTGTCAGGCGATAACCTGGAACTTCTGTACAGTGAAGCTGAGCGCATTCGCAATTTCATGGAAAACCAGATGACCGGCCTCATCGATATTGACGACACCACGCCTGTGCCTGCCATCGAATGGGAAATCAATGTAGACCGGGCCCGGGCAGCCATGCTGGGTGCCAATATGGCGGAAATCGGAACAGCCATTCAGTTAATGACGAATGGTGTCTTCATGGGTGACTACCGTCCCAACGACAGTGAGGAAGAAGTAGACATCCGGGTTCGCTACCCGGCCGAGTACCGCGGCTTGTACCAGATGGACAATATCCGCATCAGCACTGCCAATGGCCCTGTACCTTTGAGCAGCTTCGTCACCCGGCAACCGCGACAGAAGGTGAGTGAAATTCAGCGGGTTGATGGCAATAGGGTCGTTTATATTCGTGCCAACCCAGCTCCAGGAGTACTTGCAGCGAATAAGTTGCAGGAAGTTGCCGCCTATATGGAAGAAAATCCAACGGTACCCGGTGTGTTCTACCAATTCCGTGGCGCCAATGAGGAACAGGCTGATAGCGCCGCCTTCCTTGTGCAGGCTTTCGCCCTGTCCATGGCCTTGATGGCGATTCTGCTGGTGACCCAGTTTAATAGCTACTATCAGGCTCTGTTGATTCTCTCTTCGGTGCTGATGTCTACCGTAGGTGTATTGTTAGGATTGCTGACAACGGGAATGCCATTCAGTGTGATGCTGACAGGGATCGGTATCGTCGCCCTGGCCGGCATCATTGTGAACAACAATATCGTGCTCATCGATACCTTCAACGTGCTCAAGAATGAGCACCCCGAATGGACGATTCAGGACATCATCGTGCACACCGGTGTACAGCGTCTGCGCCCGGTGTTTCTGACCACCTTCACCACCGGTTTCGGTCTTCTACCACTGGCCATGGGAATATCCATTGACCTGGTAGGCGCGGAAATTGAGATTGGTGGACCCATCGCATCCCAGTGGTCCGGTCTGGCGTCGACAATCGTGTTTGGTCTGTCATTCGCGACTATTCTCACCCTGGTGGTAACGCCAGCCATGCTGGCCCTGCCCGACTCAATTCGCAACATGTTCAAGCGCGAACCCAAGTCTGGGCAGGTGCCCGTAGCGGCCAGCCTCTCCTGAGTCCCGGCTCAGGAGAGCCGCGAT
This sequence comes from Pseudomonadota bacterium, assembly GCA_027621405.1. Classification (GTDB taxonomy): domain Bacteria; phylum Pseudomonadota; class Gammaproteobacteria; order Pseudomonadales; family Pseudohongiellaceae; genus UBA9145. The sequence continues at coordinate 26,359 of JAQCBT010000011.1, forward strand.
GGTCGTTGGCCCTGTTCCCGATTTCGTGTAACAATCCTCACCCTGCAAGATTTTAATAGCTCCAGGCCCCAATGGGACTTCTACTCGCTTTTTTCTTCGTCAGTATTTTCTTCTCCTTTCTCTGCTCCATCCTGGAAGCGGTTCTGCTGAGCATTACGCCCGCTTACGTAGGCATACAGGAGCAGAAAGGCGGCCACCTCGCGAAAGACCTGGTGCGCTTCAAGGACGATATCGACCGTCCGCTAGCCGCAATTCTCACCCTGAACACAATCGCTCACACTGTTGGCGCCATCGGCGTCGGGTCCCAGGCAGCTGTGCTGTTTGACGGTGCCAACATCGAGCTATTTGGTGTATCCCTCATTAGCTGGGAAGCCATCATAGCCGGTCTGATGACACTGGCGATTCTCATCTTTTCGGAGATCATTCCCAAGACAATTGGTGCTAACAACTGGGAAACCTTGACCCCATTTTCCATTTCCGCGCTGAAGGTTATGTTGTTTGCGCTGGCACCGCTGGTGTGGGTTAGCCAATACATCACGCGCCACCTGAGTCGGGACAAGAGCAAACCTGTACTTAGTCGTACTGACTTTATAGCCATGACGCGACTGGGAACGGAGAGTGGCGCCCTGGAAGAGAAAGAACAAACCATCATTCACAACCTCCTGCGTTTCTCCCGGGTGCTCGTCAAGAATGTGATGACGCCTCGCATCGTGGTAATCGCGGCCAGCGACACCATGACCATTCGCGAATTCCACGAACTGAATGCCGATCTGCCTTTCTCCCGCATACCCATCTATCATGAACAGAATGACAATGTGACGGGATACATCCTGAAAGATGAATTGTTGTTGAAACTCGTGGAAGATCAGGGAGACCGCACTCTGAACGAAATTCGTCGGGACATCATCGTCGTGCACAAGACCCTGCCGATTCCCGAGTTGCTGGATAATTTCATATCACGCAAGGAACACCTCGCCCTGGTGGTCGATGAATTTGGTGCGATGGAAGGGATTGTCACCATGGAAGATATCATCGAGACCCTGCTTGGGCTTGAGATTGTCGACGAATCCGACAGTGAAGAAGATATGCAGGCGCTGGCGAAGAAGAACTGGGAGCGCCGCGCCAAACGCCTCGGCATCATTACTCCCGAAGAAGACAAGCCACCTTTCAAACCCGGGCCCGGGGAAGACCACGACATCTAGATTCTGTGAGACTCGACCCTTTCCGGGGCGGTAGAGTCACATCGATGTCCGCTGCGATCACAAAACCGATCAAGCGTTCGTTCTATTCAGAAAACCGATCAATCGCTCTACAGGCCACGTATTCTCTGGCATTGTGACAAATTGTTACCACGATGACGCTTTCGAAAAGCTGTGTTACTATCAGGCCACTTTGCAATCGTGCGCCTAAATGGATTCAAGCCCACGATGGCAAAGAGCTAAAGTACGGAGCTTGGAAGTTTTTCTTTGTTCCCCCCTTTTCTAAAGCATTGAGTCACTTTCAAGTTTCCGCTTTAGCGCCTCATTCCCCAGGCGGCTTCATCCGCAAACTCCAAGCTGATTTTTCTCCGACTCGTTGCAACCCATCGCGCTCGATCACTAGCGGCGAACAGTCTTTTCTCCATAGCCCATCGGATTACTGAATCAAAGGCTTCTGACACCCATATCAGAATTGCACAGGCGCTGGGCTACCAGACGGACACGTTCGTGATGTAGGAAAGTGTGCAGGGAGGACTCAGTCGAGAGTTGCCAGCAAGCCCTCACGAGCGGCTTGTTGCTGTTTCTGAATCATCATCTTGTAGCGTTCAGACATCAGATACAGGTGTTGTTCGCTGAGACGGATACTCTCATTAAGAAACGCGAACCTGGGATCTCCCTCGGGCAAGGTCAGTTCGGCAACTTCGAGCCGGGTCTTCAATACCTGCCGCGCCTTGCGCAGGTGTTCTTCCCGCTTGCCATCAACGTTCACGTTGAAGGCATTGATATGCCAGGAAGATACCTTCTGCAATCCCGTCTCCAGTCGCGGGTCATCAATCTCGTACAGGCGGGTGTAGATTAGCTCAATATAGCCATAGTGCTCATCGATTGCCTGCCAGTCTTCCAGTTCAATCTGGCTGGCGATCATGCTCTCCAGCAGCGGGACCTGGGATTCATGATAGAGGCCATACGCCACCCGGCTGACCTGCCAGGCCTGCTCGAAGAACCGCAGTGCCACTGCATGCGCTCCGGCCTCCTGCTGCTGCCGGGCCGCCACAACCAGATCTTCCAATTGCTGGTCATCGAAGGGATTAAATTCTTCAGAAAGCAGTTCCGTCGAAACTGAGGGAAGCATCACAGCGGATTGCTGGGAGTATGCTAGATTGGAAGATGAATCAGGGCTGTTTTCCTGTGCCTGCGCCATGAGACTAATGATCAGCAGCGGCAAGCCGGCGAGCAGGTGTGCCAGAGAGAGTAAATGAGTTGTGCTCTTTTTGGACTTTCTTGATTCGATAGTAGTCATACTAGATACGCCTGTAATATTTCTAGCATGGACCATAAGTACTGATTTTTCAACGAGTTTTTCTTTAAAATTTACACTTATATGACATAAGTGTTACAAATCAAAAATAAATATCCAATAAAAACAATTGCTTAATTTTTCACGCACTAATTTGGTGCGTAATGAAATTGTCATATTTCTTGATCAATAATTGATCTATTTCCCACCCTATTAAGGGGCAATACCTGCCTTCTCCACATATATTGGCGTTTTCGGGAAGAATCGAACTACATATAGATCCAGACAAATATTGCCGTTGTGTAAAATCTGAACAGCTGGCAGGTCAAGTCTGAAACATTCGAGGTTCGGCAGCCGTTACAGCTTCTTCCAGGACGCCCAGGAGAAACGGCTATTGGATGGGAATCAGACTGGGTAATGGCCGCCCGGCCTGTAGAAGATCGGCCAGCAGGTGCAGCACTATGCTAGCGGTAGGTGCGGTTGGCGATCACAGCTTCCGCCAGTATCAGCAACATCACCAATACGAGGATGTACCACCACATGCGTTGCGGACGCTCCAACTCCTCGATCATCTGCACCGTCTGCACCTCCCTGGACTGAATAGGGCTGGTATCCGGATTGATCACTGCATCGTAAAGCGTCGCCGGCGCTACCCGCGCCAGATTGGACTCTTCGGGGAGAAAATTGACCGCGTAGCGGGTTTCCCTACCATCGATGGTCGCCGTGACAAAACCGGGCGTGGTGGCAGTGAACACAGAATTGTCCACGAGCCGGATGTCCGCACCCGCAGGATCCCTGGCTGCGATTGAGCCTGCACTACCCTGGGTATCGAGATTGATCGTATCTCCTACCGCATAGGCTCGCTGCCGGAAGTCTGTTTGCACAAGGTGTCGCAGGGTCTCATGCACAAAGGGCAGGTAAAGGCCCTGTAGCGCAAGATTGTTCCATTCCAGATCCAAAGTAGAGGCAAACAGCATCACCTTGCCCTGGCCATAGTCCCGCTCCACCAGCGCGGGCTCGGTGTTATCAAACTGCATCAACACATCGGCATCGTCTTTGGCCACCATGGGCCAGTGCCCCTCAAAGCGTGCCGTCCAGTCACCAACGAGCGGTCGCAGCACCGGATGTCGCCGATCATAGTCCGCGATGACCAGGTAGTCATCGATCCTGCCGGTAGGGCGCTGCAGGTCGGCCGGGGTGACTTCCGCGAACTGGCGATTAAACAATTCCGGCTCCACACGGTCACCAGGCGCGATTAACAGGCTGCCGCCCTCCTCCACATAGGCCGTTATGGCTTCGGCTTGCCCGTTATTGAGATCGCCCACATTGAGCAGGACTGTCACATCACTCTGGCGCAGGGCGGCGGCACTTAACTGATTCGATTCAACACTCTGCAGATCGAACGGAGACGTCTCCGTGCCACCGACCGCGAGCCCGAACCAATGCCCCTCATCATCGAACCAGTTTTCCGATGCTTCGCCATTTACGACAAGCACGCGGATCTTGGGCAGGACATCGACGGTGAAGTAGAACGCATTGTCATCGACGTATTCATCACCGCTGACCCTGACCTCACCGGTATAGGTGCCCTCGGCTTCGAACAGGCTGCTGAAGGTCACTACTTCTTCCGATCTCTCCCCCAGGTCAACCTGCACCCGATCCACCATCTGGCCATTGATACTCAGGGATACTTCGCCCGCATCCTCGTACACCGTGCCGGTGCTGCGTACCCTGGCCAGGATCTGTTGTTCTGCGGCATCTTCCAGTAATTGCTCCGGTGAGCGCACATCGGTCAATGCCAGGTTAACTGACTCAGCCGCACCAACGTCTACTGTGGTCAATGCGATTCCGGGTGCCAGCTTCCAGGATTCTTCGCCATCCTGCATGCCCGTATCCTGGAAATCGGAAATCAGGTACACGGCTCGATTATCAAACTGCGCTGTCTCCAGGAGCTGATCCGCCAGGCGTAGATTGGGATAGAAACGCGTGCTGCCATAACCTGGCGCTTCCACATCGTTAATCAATGCCCGGACACTGGCTATATCCGTATCCAGTTCCCGCACCAGTTGAGCTGAATCGGAAAACGTTACCAGGGCAACCTCATCACCACCACCCATGCGACCAAGGATGTCCAGCGCTTCATCTCGCGCACGCTCGAAGGTATCTCCATAACGCATACTCATGGACACATCGAGCAGGATAACGGCGGACTGGGGATCGGCATCCACGAGACGTGCCACCGACTGGTTAAACAACGGGCGGGCAAAAGCTATCACCAGCAGGACGATCACGGCGGCGCGCAAGAGCAGCAATGCGATCTGCTGTAGCTGCTGAAACAGCACCAGCTTTTTCGATGTCTTCTTCAGAAACCTGATGGTGCTGAACATGACCTTCGGCGGTTTCTCGCGCCGGATCAGGTGTATCGCGATAGGGATCAGTGCGGCCAGCAGTCCAAGCAAGAATATTGGCGTGAGGAATACCATGTACCTAGAAACTCCTGGCCCGCTTCGACATATAGGCAGAGAGGGCCTCGTCCAGCGGTTCTGCCGTGTTCAACAGGCAGTAGTCTACCCCACTACTCTGGCACTTCTTCTTGCAGAAGGCCAAGTATTCATTGAGATTTTCCAGGTAAGCTTCCCGAATCGCCGCTGGCGAGGTGATGTAAGTTTCCTGGTTTTCCATGTCGATGAATTCAGAGGCTTCATTGAACGGGAACTTGAGCTCGGCTTCGTCCATCAGGTGGAATGTAATCACGTCATTGCCCATGCCACGCAGATTCCGCAAGGTGTTGATCACCCGCTCCTCGTCATCCAGCAGATCGCTAATCAGGATCACCATACTCTTCTTATGCAGGCTGGCTGCCAGGTCTGACAGCGGCTTCACTGCATTGGTCTTGTTCCCCGACTGAACATGGGCCAGGGTCCGCAAGATACGCATCAAATGCGGCTGCCTGCACTTGGCGGGAATGTATTCCTGCACTTCATCATCGAAGGTGATCAGGCCAACAGCATCGCGCTGGCGCATGATGAAGTAAGCCAGCGCCGAGGCCAGGGTGATACCGTAGTTCAGTTTGCTCACCGAACCGGAACTGTAGTCCATGGAGGCACTGACATCGAGCAGGATCACCACCCGGACGTTGGTCTCATCTTCATACTGCTTGATATAGAACTTGTCGCTGCGTGCGTAGAGCTTCCAGTCAACGTGGCGCATATCATCGCCACGCTGATAGTGACGATAATCATTAAACTCGACACTGAAACCGCGATTCGGACTCTTGTGCAATCCTGAAAGAAAACCTTCCACGACGGTGCGTGCCCGTAATTCAAGGTTAGACAGTCCAGAGAGGACCGATGGGTCGAGAAAGTTTAGCGATTCTGACATACGGCTATAATCGGTGTGTGAATTTGGTTAACGGCCTGGCGTCTAGAGTTCCGAGGTAGGCTCAGGCACTGCCTGCAGCAATTTCTGGATCACGTGGTCGGTAGTAACTCGTTCTGCTTCGGCATGGAAGTTGAGCAGCACACGATGACGCAATACAGAAGGCGCCAGGGCTCTCACATCACCATAGGACACGTTATACCGCCCATGCAGTAGTGCCCTTACCTTTCCTGCGAGTATCAGGTTCTGGGATGCGCGAATGCCTGCTCCCCAACTAACCCAATCCTTCACGAAGTCCGGGGCAGTCTCACTCTGCGGTCGCGAGGCATGTACCAGCCGTACTGCATATTTGATCACCGCTTCCGCAGCGGGAACCTGGCGCGCGATACGCTGGAATTCCAGGATGTCCTCACCACCCAGTGGGTGGGCAAGGGGATTGTCATGGATCTGGGTAGTCTGGCTTACTACCTGCACCTCGTCGGCTTCCGAGAGATAGCCCAATTCAATCTTGAACATGAAGCGATCGAGTTGTGCTTCCGGCAATGGGTAAGTACCTTCCAGTTCAATCGGGTTCTGGGTTGCCAGTACGAAGAATGGCTTCGACATGGGATAGGTAACACCGGCAGCAGTCACCTGGCGTTCCTCCATGGCTTCCAACAGGGACGACTGGGTCTTGGGAGGCGTTCGGTTGATCTCATCCGCCAGCAGAATATTGGTAAAGATCGGCCCCTTCACGAACGTCAGTTTGCGCTGGCCGTCCTTCTCTTCCACAACCTCAGCACCGACCACGTCGGCAGGCATCAGGTCCGGGGTGAACTGGATACGACTGAAATCAACTTGCAGAATATCCGCGACTGTCTTGATCAGCAGCGTCTTGGCAAGTCCGGGCACACCGGTCACGAGTACGTGACCACCACCGAAGAGTGCAATCAATAACTCATCGATAATGTCTTCCTGGCCTACGATGACTTTCTTGATCTCGGCAACAATCTGATCACGACCTTCCTGCATGCGTTTGACCAGGGCAACATCATCCTGATTGTCCATTTCCAATACTTCTTCTGTCTCTGCCATTTGCTGTTCCCGTCTATCAGTGGCTAAAAGCGTAAATGAGAAAATTGATGCCTATCTTGTAAGCTTCATTCGTATATTTCGTTGGATAGGCTTCATAGAACGTGTGTTCCCAGCCATCGCCAAGATCCGTGTTGTAATGGGCTGCCATCATGATTCGACCATCATCATCCAGCACCGCATAAATCTCCGGCGGGTAGTTGGGATCGTCCAGGCTCATGAAGCCCCCGAAGTCCCAGGTCACCATTCGCCCTGGCACCTGCGCCAGTTCATCGATATCGAAGAAGATATGGAAGACCTCGTGACTGGTATCCAGCCGCACGATTTCCCGGTCGGGAAAGATTTTCCCTATTTCCATGAACATATCGTCGAGGTGTGGCTCGCCCCAGAAATCGTCCACCATGATCAGGCCACCCCTGAACATGAATTCCCGCATGGCCTCAATCTCTTCCGGGGTGAAATTGGGTCCGCTGTAGGAGGAGCCAATAGGCACCCGCTTCCAGTTCATGTAGAGGAAGATGTGCTCATACAGGCGCGGGTCGGTAAGTGCGAGAAATGTATGGTTGCGCGGGTTGGTATCCACATTGGTGTAGCGCTGCACACCGCGGAGAAAGTTTTCATCCGAATCGGGATAGTCCGTATCCCACCAGCCGCCCCGACGTCGGAAGCCGAAGCCGCCCTGTCCTCCACCGTAGTTGGTGTACTGCCCTCGCAGCCAGGTGAATTCCGTCACCTCGGTGCCGTAGATGCCGAGATCTTCATTACCACCCAGCCCCTCGGAGAGAGGGAATACCTGCGCCATTGCCAGCTGGCTACCGAAAAGGCAGGCCATTGCGACAATTGCATGCCGGGTCAGGCTCACTGGGCGGCTTCCTTGTCTACGGCATCCAGCAGTAACTGTTGCGCTCGCTGGAAGCTGGGGGCCTGCTCCAGCGCATAGAGGACATTCTGCTTGGCTTCGGAAAGCTGACCATTGTTCAGGTAGGCTTCTGCAAGGTTGGTTCGGGCCTCCACCGGATCGGTGATCTCCAGCTTCATCAATACTTCATATTCGGTTACCGCCAACTGCGTATCGTTGATGGTATCGGCATAACGGGCCTTCAACAGATGTACATCCTGTCGGTACGGATCTACCTGCAGCGCCCGGTCGATGTAGTAGCTGACTCGCTCCATGTTCCCTGCTTCCAGCGCCGCCTCGGCAAGGATCATGGCCGAACCGTAATCGTGCTGCAGATTCTCCAGCAGTTGCTCAAGCCACTGCAATTGCATTTCACGATTGCCTTCACGCTCATAAATCTGCGACAGCACGAGTGCCGGGCTCGGGTATCCGGTATAGCTCGGCAGCATCTCGTGGGCAGTTTCCAGGTAAGACCGGGCCTCTTCAAAGGCCTCCTCCTTGAACAACACGATGCCCAATTGCAGGTAGGCCTGGAAGTCTCGCGGATTTTCCTCGATACGGGAACGCATATGCTGCTTCAGGGAAGCGTTGTTGTATAACTCGGCGAGGATCGCGCTGCTGTTCTCCCGAATGCCATGACCATGGCCTTCACCTTCGTCGGGAACATCTTCCGTGTGGACATAGACATTGATCTCTTCCACTCGCTGATCGATCCAGCCCCGGAAGCCAGCATCGAATTCACCGATGTCCATGGCGAACACTTCGCTGAAGCGCTCACTATCCTCCTTGATGAAGGCGTACTGCTTGACCAGTTCCACCAGCTTATCGAATCCGTATTGACTGGCGATGTAATCAACTACCAGGTAAGACTGGAAGTAAGCGAAACTCAGGTCAGCGTTGTTGCGAGCACCAGAGAAGCCGGAGTTCAAATCGGCTACCGGCAACAACTTGCCCTGATCTGCTGCACGCACCAGGTCCAGGCCCTGGTCCCGTCCCCAATAAGGCCGGCCTTCACGTTCTTCCCACACGGAAATACCCTCGCTGAGCCAGCGCGGCATGCGGTTATCGGTCATCTGCAGGGTGATCACATGCATGAATTCGTGCCAGACGATTTCCTGCCAGTTCGCGGTCAGGGTGTCGGGCGAGATCAATGTCACCACCTTGCCAAAGCAGATGCCCACCAGCGGTCCGATATCTGGCAGGCCAACGGAGCGCACAGCGAAGTCCTCCGAATTCTCGAAGACCTCGATCAGGATCGGACCTTCTGGCTCATAGGCATATTTCTCGGTAAGCGTATCCCAGGCTTCCTCCAATAGCGGCTCAAGATAGGGCCAGAGAATGTCTGCGTCCCGTTCGCTCATATGGACCTTGAAGTGTTCACTCTCCAGGGTGGCGTAGGTTTCCAGGGTGTCAAAGACCTTGAGCATGTTCGAGGTCAAGACGTTGAACGGATCATTCTCGAAACCGATTTCCAGGTTGGCCTTGCCCTCTTCTTCTTCACCCAACCGAATCAGGTTGTTTCCCAGCAGGGTATAGCCTTGCCAGTACTCGGGATCGGCTTCCAGTGCGGCGCGTGCATATGCCACCGCCTCGGTGAAGCGGTAGTTATTACCGAAAGCATCGGCGATATCACCGAGGAACTGGGCGTTGCCGGGACTGAAGGCCTGCACCTGTTCATAGTAATTGACATACTCGTCCATGCGCTCATTGAGGGCCGCCTGGGCCGCGAGGATACTGAGCGTCTTCAGGGATTCAGGATTCAGCGCCAACACCTGGGTGAAGTAGGCCATGGCCTCGTCTTCGCGCCCGTTCATCATCAGCAGTTGAGCGTAAGTCTCCAGGGCAGGAATAGAATTGGGATTGATGGCGAGGGCGCGCTGCAGGCTCCTCTCGTCGCCCACTACCCGGGCTATACCCACCAGCGCAGGCACGTAGCGGTTATTTATTTCCAGTGCCTCCTGGTATCCTCGCTCCGCGTCCGAGGCGTTGTATTTTTCCAGGAATAAGTCGGCCCACAGGGCATGGGCTTCGAGATTGTTCGGATTGGCCCGGGTCGCCTCGTCGAACAGACTGTTGGCATCATAGAAGTTGCCCATCAACCAGCTTGCCAGTGCCACCATGGCCACATCTTCGGAGGTGAAAACCAGGCCACTGTTATAGCGCTGTACGGCCATATCCAGAATGCGATAGGCATCGGAACGCTGCCCCTTGAATTGTAGCAGGCTGCCATACTGCACGAGTGTCCGCACTGGTGGCTCGGGCAAGCCTTCCATTACGGCCTCAAATATTGCGAGCGCTTCAGCGGACTCACCGACAGCTCGCTTGATCTCGGCCAGCTGTGTACTCAACAGCGGGAAGCGGGCGTAGTCATCACCTTCGATGGCATCCGCCACTACACTCTCGGCTTGCTGATAGTTGCCAGTCATGAAATAGGCGCGACTGGCACCGATGAGTCCATCGGTGCGGTCCAGCCCATCTGTCATCTGGAACATCTCGGCAGCTGCCGCATAAGAACCACTCAGCAGGAGTTGTTCGGCGCGAAACAGCGCGGAATCGCCAGCCTGGTCCTGATCGTCCTGGGCATATGCCGCCGAGAGCGGTGCCAGCACCAGGATGCAGGCGATGATTGAACGAAGTGAGTTTCTCATTGAGTTACCCCATCGGCAGTCGTAGCTGTTTGAGCATTGAATCGTGCAGTGGCGCGGGCGAGTTCGACCAGCAAGGCTTCCATCTCGCGCCAGTAATCGGCTTCCAGGTATTCGGCCTTGCGACCACGCAGAATAAATACAGATCTCTCCAGTTCCTGCATGCGTGCCTTGCTTGCCAATGCCTCGGCAGATAATCCGGCAGTGTCATCCACCAAGGTGTCAATGTAGGCGATCTCGGCAAGCAGGCCGTCGGCTTCATTCATGCCTGGATTCAGGCTGAACATGGAGTCGCCGTTGTCATCCAGCCCGGCGTGCTCCGAAGCCAGCCTGCCCTGCTCGGAATACCATTGCTCGACGTTGGCCTTGGCGTATTCGAAAGCTTCCAGTATCGAAACCCGGTTGTTCTTGTCCCGGTCACCATTGCGCCCATCCAGAGCCTCGATAAAGTAACCGGAGAATACTGGGTCGTAGCGCTCAGATGGAGAGCGAGTAGAAGAGATAACCACTCTGCCCTCACTGGACAGGGATGCCGAGAAGCCATAACTGGCGCTGGTGGTATTGACGATAACTATGTCCTGCCGATCGAAGCGATCCAGCATGTCGGCGAACTCGATACCCGTGATATCGGGACCAACGATATTGAACTTCGCTTCCTGCTCCGCACCGGAGCCGTGACCAATCAGGTAGATGGTTATCTGGTCACCAGTATCTACCCGGTCATGCAGCGCCGTCAGCGCCTGTTCGATACCCTCTCGATCCGTGACGCCATCGATTCTCTCAGCGCCATTGAAGGCGGCTTCGCCATCGTTATACAGCAGGGTTATCGTGTCTGAACTATAGCCATAGTCGCGGGCCAGTATATCGTGCAGGCTAAGACCCCACTGCCGAAATCGTTCCTCGTTCGTCTCACCAACTGCCGGACCAATCATGATCACGGCATACTTGGTGCTGTCCGGCCGGTCGAGGAAATAGTCGGCGGCAAGATCCTGGGCGCTTGCTGAAATGGCTGTGCACAGGGTGGCTAGGAACATGATTAGCTTGTTGGTGCTTGGCATCACGATAGGCCCTTCAGTCTTCTGGCAACCCAATCCAGGCAGAGCAGCGAGATTAACAGGGCAAGGATCCAGGGCTTATCCCATAGATCGATCTGCACTTCCCGCGAATAGGCATTGGGTGTGAACTCGATGGCGCTCGCCAACTGGGAAACGTTATTGATATCGAAATATTGTCCGCCACTGGCATCGGCGATTCTTGCCAGCAGGCCGCTGTCCCTTTCGGCATTGTTGTACTCGCGCAGTGAAGGAGTCACAACAAATGCCGCACGTTTCTCTGCCGCATCGCTGGCGCCTTCACCGGCGGCACTGGCTACATCTACGAGCAGGTTAAACACGCCCTCTTCTTCAACGATGAAACTGCTGCGGTAGACGCCGTCTTCGGAAATATCCCACTCCATCGGGGTATCACTCACCTGGTCAAGCGGAGTCGTGGTCTGCATCCACAGAGTGGCGTCATTATCTGGCTCGTAACTGTCATCGAGCACGGTTGCCGTGATATTTACCTCGTCACCGACGTTATAGAATTCACGATCGAACTCAACGGTGATGCGCTCGGGTGCGGAGACCGCGGACCAGCGCAGGATCTGCCGCCACAGGGTTTCCTGTGACTGATCGGCGAATGGCATCATCATCTGCCAGCGCCAGGTGCTGGCAGTGGCGACCACCATGCTGCGTCCGCTACCGTAACGCTGCGAGGCGATGATAGGCAGCGGTTGGTTCTGGTATTGCAGCAGCGGATGTTCCATCAGCACGGTTGCCCCCGGCTTGATACGGCCGGTGACATAGACGCCCTGTAACTCTGGCAACTGCCGCCACAACATGGCGTTCTCATCGTCATCACTGGCAAGTCGCAGCAAGGGTGAGAATTCACCGTTATTGGTGAGGCGAGGATAATAGAGTTCACCGGTGGGATGGCTACCGCGCCGGATACCGCCACGCAGATGGGAAGGCAGGAAGTTTTCTTCCACCAGTGTCACCGGCAGGATGTCGGCGATGGGGGTGGTGATAAACTCTTCATCAATCATGCCACTCATGATCAGGCCGCCACCGCGCTCGGCGACAAAATCCTGGATCATCTGCAACTGATCGGCATTGAAGAAGTTTTCCTCGATATCCCCGAGGATCAAGGCCTCATACTGGTACAGTTCTTCCTTATCTCTCGGAAAGCCTTCACTCAGTTCGGTTGGGGAACGAATTCCCTGGCGATAGTATTTCTCTGGACCAGTCTGCAGGTAAGTCGCCAACCTTAGAGAAGTGTCACCTTCTACAGCTCGCCGAATGAACTTGTATTCATTGCGCGGATGCCCCTCGAGATAAAGAATGTCGAGCGGCTCTTTCTCGCTGTTGTCCACCAGGAAACTATAGGCATTGTTCTGCTCGATGATCTCGCCGGGCTGCAATTCTACCTGCAGCTCGTAGACGATCGCCTCTTCCCGCTCGGGAGTAAGCTCCATCTCGTAACGGCGGGTCACCCCTTCCGCGCCCAGGGTCACTACCTCAGTTTCCACCACGGTCTCACCGTCGAGAATAGAGAGCTGAATTTCCTGACCCTCGAAACCCTGATGCTGAAGACCTACCGCGATAGTAAAGACCGAACCTTCCAACACCGTCTCCGCGGCACTGACATCGACGATGCCGATGTCCTGGGGTATCTCGTCCTGACCAACGCCCACGGTAAACACCGGTATCTGACGCGTACCAAATTCCTGCGCCTTGATTGCTGGATCGATGTCGCTATTGTCTGCACCGTCCGAGATAAGCACGAGTCCGCCGAGAGGCAAACCATTCAATTGGCCATCGACATACTCCAGAGCCTGGCTGATAGAAGAGGCCGTACCCGCCTCATTCAATTCGCTTGCATCGGCAATGCGTTCTGCCTGCTTGTCAAAGCGGAAGCTGCGAATCTGGAAGGACTCCGACAGGTCATCGATTACACCGCGGGAGAACAGGGCCTGACGCATGGCAGCGGTGCGCGATTCGCCACCGGGCATGTCGGCAATAGCCATGCTCTGTGAATCATCGATTATGACTCCCAGATAGGTTTCCTGTGGCGAGACCTGCAAGCTGGTTACGACAGGGCGCAATAACAGGAACAGCAATAACACCAGCACCGAAGAACGCAGCGCGATCAGGAAGGCCTTCCAGCCCGGGGTGAGCGGACGGGTAGTCTTGCGATAGGTAAACCAGACCGCCACACAGGCAATGATCGCTATCAGGACAAACAGCAACGGACTGATGCCATAGGCGAAGCTTAGACTGCCATCAGTAAATGCGGTAAGTAGAGTGGGTTCCGTGTATTGCATTGCTACTGGGTCGCGCTATTCGACCCCTGACTCTCTGACAGTACACGATAATATTGCTCAACAAGTTCCCGGTACTGCTCTGGAACTTCTTCGTCGGCGGCCGCATACAGCTTGTTATTGATTTCGTTAAGTTCAGCCTGGGCGCGCAAAGCTCCCTCCAATTCAAGGATCGGCTGCAACAATTGAGAGAACAATTCCGGCTGATTCAGGAAGTCTTCTATATCCTGCTGGGTCAGCTGCTGGCGAATGGAGCGCGCATTACCCCAGGGCATGGCGCTACCATCTGTGGTCACACGACCACCCTGACCAATCTGATCCTGGTTGCCGCCACGGGCACCGCCGAGTTGCTGCCTGCCGCCAGCGCCGGCCTGTTGACCCGACTGGTTGCCTTGCTGCTGGCCGCCACCCCGAGCCTGATCCTGCAGCTGCTGTTGCAGTTGCTGGGCCAGCTGCTGGGATCTCTGCAGCTGATCACGCATTTCTCGTAGACTGGGAACTCCGGGGCCCGGCTGTTGGCCAGCCTCGTTGAAGGCCAATGCCTGTTGTTGCAAGGCTTCAATTTGCTCGCGCAAGGCTTCGGCATCATCAGCCGCTACCTGAGTGGGGTCACCTGCCCCTCTTTGGGCGGAAGGATCGAGAGCGGCAAGTGAAGACGCCAGTTCTTCGAGCCGGTCTTCAATCTCTTCTTCGATATCAACCGCCAGGTTCACCATGCCGTTTCTCAGCACCCGGTTACTGGTTTGCATTTCTTCCTGAATCGGGCGCAGGTCTCTCGATGCTTCCTGCGCCTGGGACATCAAACGCTGATCCTCACTGCCACCACGGGCAATGATGGCTCGCAGCATGTCTTCAATCTCTTCGAGGTCGCGCTGCTGTTGCTGCTGGGCCTCGATCAATTCCTGCAGGCTCTCATCATTACGCACCGACTGCCGGGTCTGCCCCAGGCCTTGCTCGCGCGTAGTTTCTGCCATGGTTTCCTGTAACTGGCGTTGCTGGTTTAGCAGTTGTTGCCCACGCTGACTCAGGTTCTGCGCCAGCTGGTTTACCGAACTCTCACCCTCTTCACTCAGCTCGCGCTGCTGCTCACGGAGGTTTTCCAGGGCCTTCTGGCTTCTCGCTGCCGCGATGGAGGCATTGTCGCTCTGGGCGGCTTCCTGCATCTGCTGGGCGGCGCGCTGCAGAGCTGTCTGTTGCTGCTGCTGTCCGCCACTGCTCTGCGACGAAGATGACGCCTGGGATTGGGACTGTGATTGCGATTGTGACTGTGAGCTGCTCTGGGACTGCGACTGGGAGCGCTGCTGGCTATTGGACATCTGTTGTGCCAACTGCTGGACTTCCTGGCTCAGCTGTTCCTGCTGACGCATCAGTCGCTCCAGTTCACGACGCTTCTGTTCTTCGGTCATCTGGTCTTCACGTCGAGCCAGATTGCGCTGGGCTCTGGTCAGGCTTTCCTGGCGTCGGGCCAGTTCTTCCAGCTTATTGACCTCTTCCTGGTTCTGCTGCGAGCCGCCACCACGACTATTGGGCGTTTCGTAACGGTTCTCCAACTGCCCCATTTCCATCTCAAACAATTCACGCAGGTCTTCACGTTCCTGCTGGGCTCCGCCGCCGCCACCGCCACCGCCACCGTTCTGCATGCTGATGTTGGTGCGGTTGATGCTCGCTTCTGCCTTGAGGATGTATTGCAAGGCCAACTGCTCAGGTTGCAGGGCGCTGGTAATCTGCTCCAGCTCCAGTTCATTGGCAGCCAGATTCATCTGATCGATAGCCAGTGAAAGGTTTTCAACCGCGGCATCATAAGTATCGTCAGAGAAATTAAGACGCTCCGCCAGACGATCGATAGACATACGGGCACGACCCGTCGCCTCACGTTGCGACTCGGCAATAATCTCCGCGTCGCTGGCAAACTCTTCCTGTGTAACCTGGCTCTGCCTGTTACGCAGCTTCCAGGTGGCGGCAATAATATCCTTTTGGATAGAAACCAGGGCACTGCTGTCTCCTCCCTGGCCACCGCCACCACCGCCACCACCGCCGCTCATACCGGGGTTGCGACGGAATTCCTGGTCGGTGGGAATGATCTGCAGGAAGTAAATATCGGATATCACCTGGGCAGGCCCGTCCAGTCCATTATTGTCTGCGAGGGTCAGGAAATAACTGACAAAATCACCCGGCTCAACATCCAGGTCTTCCAGGTAAATCAGTTCGCTGCCGGAAACGGAGCGCATATTGGGCTCGCGCAGGAAATCCACCTGCACTTCATCCGAACCCACCACGCTGTAATTCAGTTCAAACTGGCTCAGGCCATAATCGTCACTGGCATCCACTTCCAGCACCACTTCCTCGAGGGGCATGACCTCCTGGTCGCGACCGGGTCGCTTCAATGCCAGTTCAGGAGGCGTGTCCTCAATGGCACGAATGAAATAGTCCAGTGGATTTTGGCTCTGCAGGCCATCGAAGTCGGTGGCACGAATGCGATAGACACCGTCGGCGCCGACAGTAAATGCTGCCGTACCCGTACTACCATTGATGACAACAGGAATGTCCGCATAATTGCTTATCACATTGCCGTCTTCATCGAAGCTCTCGTCGAACTCGAGCACGGCTTCCCTTACAGCCTTGTTAAAGGCGATATTCAATTCCACCCGGGTACCTTCCGGCACTACCATGTCACCGCTGTCTTCTTCCAGCAGGTCTTCGATACCGGTGTAATCAGGGTAATCCAGCGCCAGGTCGATCTGTTCTACCTGAGGCAGGTCAAACAGGCTGATGCGATACTGCTGCGAGTTCTGCTCACCCCGTTCATTAAAGGCAATATAGTAAGTCGTGTCTTCCTGCAGCGATGGCAGGAAATAGCTATAGGTGGCACTGTCGCTGCCACTGCCATCCCGGTTCATGGACACGTCCCGCCAGTTCACATTGTCATTCTGCAGGCGCAGGTTGATGGCGTCAGGTTGGGCATTGATTACCCGGGCGATGATGGTGATGCTGTCACCACGCTGCATCTCGACATCACCGGGCTCTACACTGATCTCGATATCCGGCAACACCTCTACGATCGGGATGGGCTCGTTTATAGCAAAGGGCCAGGCCAGTCGCGAGCCGGCATTGATCAGCGCTTCAGAGCTGATGAACAGGGCCATTACGGCCAACGCGACAGCCACGGCGGAGGCCAGGCTTATCCAGGAGGTACGTGCCGGAGCGATCGTCTCCACATGCCGCTGTTGCTGCTGAACATGGACCTGGGCATCTTGCCAGAGTTGGCGGATGAACTGCTGGGACACACCCGCGCGGCCGTTCTGCAGATCGGCCTCGCTAAATTCCAGCGAGGTGAGCAGCCGCTGCTCCAGGTCAGGAATATGGTCTTCTACATAGTGGGCCAGAACCTTGTCGTTGCTGTGACGCCTGCCGAGAATGCGAATGAAATTCCACACTAGTGCCCCTGTCGCCAGCAGGGTAAACCCGAACAGCAGGATACTTCCCAGCTTGCCCGGTTCCAGCCACAGGGCAACAGCAGCCACCGCCAGGACCAGGGCTGAAAATTCGATTACAAGAAAACTGGCCTGTTTGAGGAGAAACAGGTTGCTGCGTCGGCGACGCAAGTGTTGGAGGGTTTCGCGGAGGCTATCAAATGTAGGTGTGGACATGAGACCTCTTCGGTTGGGTTCTTGGAATAGCTACCGCTGGCCGTACCTCAATCTTCACCTGAACCACATAATCGTGCACTGGCTTCCTGGTACGTTACTCCGCCAAAATGCGGAACCAGCCTGACCTTAATTCTTCGGGAAACGCTATACCGTTATACGCGAGACGGGCAACTGGCGATGTGCATGCAACACCCCATCTAAACCCGAATTCCCTTGCCTCCAGCTGACCTTGCAGGGACGCAAAATGTTTAAAAATTCGACCTCAACTATCCCACTAACTCAACCTCAAAAGCAAGGGGTTCCGGGGTCTCCAGCCCTGGGTAAAGCCAGTAAAATCAATTAGTCCGAGAATTGCCTCGGTCTACCGGAAAAATACCCTGATGCTGCCCTGTTTCGGTCTGTCCAGATAATGTCCTTGTTTGCAGTACTGACCTGTCCGGCCGGACTTGGAGACTATTTTCAGGCCTGGTTGTAGCCCATCTCATCGGGACGGTAGTGTTCTGAGTTTTCGGGAAAGACCCTGATTTCCCCCGCGCTTGCTGCCGCCACCAGTTCATCCAGGTGCCTGAAGCCCAGCATATCCCGCAGAGTGGTCTGGGTGGGCCGGGGCAGGACTATCTTCTGCTGCTTTGCCTCCGACAGGGCCTGATCCGGACTGAGCCAACGGAAATCCAGGATCTCGTCGTTATCTACCGTGACCCGAGCAGCTTCCCGGGAGGCCTCATACAAGGGATACAGAAAGAACCAGGTGCTGAAGCGACGCGGCAAGTTGGGCGGTGTCGTCCAGTGCGCCGTATGAATCAAGTGCTCGGGTAACAGCTCGATCCCTGCCTCTTCCCGGGTTTCGCGCACGGCAGCCTGCACGGCAGCGGGGTACTCCAGACGTGCTTCATCCACGAAATCCGCTTCATCGATACGCCCTCCCGGGAACACCCAGTGTCCTCCATGGAACACGAGCTTGGCATTGCGTCGCAGCAGGAGCACTTCGATCTGTTGCTGTCCGGAACCAGACCGTGCTGATTCCCTGGCAAGGACTACTGTCGCTGCTGGCACCGGCGGTTCCGAATCTTCCATTCCCATGCTTCTCTGGAGTTGTTGCAACTGATGATAGCGTGAACCGGGGCCGTCTCTCACCTGCAATCCTGCCCTTGCCTGCTGCCAGTCTCCGCGTTTGCAGACGACTCGACAGCGACTTAGAATGCGGCCTCCACCGAGCCTCTGGAGCGGGCTCTGCAAGCAACGATGACTCTGCCTGCACAACGGGCAAGAGTCCCTGGAGAACAGACATGAGCATTAGTTTCGAAGATCGCGTAGCCATCGTAACCGGCGCCGGTGGCGGATTAGGCCGTCAACACGCCCTGGAATTGGGTCGCCGCGGTGCAAAGGTTGTAGTCAACGATCTCGGCGGCTCGGTAGATGGCTCCGGCGGCTCTCTCTCAGCAGCAGAAGCGGTTGCCGGGGAAATCAACGATGCCGGCGGTACGGCCGTGGCCAACAGCGCCTCGGTCACCGACCTCGACGCCGTGCAGGCCATGGTGGATGACACGATGCAGCGTTGGGGTCGCATCGATATCGTGGTCAACAATGCCGGTATCCTGCGCGACAAGACCTTCGCCAAGATGGAACTGGCGAACTGGCACGCGGTGATGGATGTTCACTTGACCGGCAGCCTCAATGTCACCAAATGCGTCTGGCCTATCATGGTGAAGCAGAACTACGGACGCATCGTCATGACTACCTCTACCTCCGGTCTGTTTGGAAATTTCGGCCAAAGCAATTATGGCGCGGCGAAGCTGGGCCTGGTCGGCTTCATGAATACTCTCCGCCTGGAAGGTGCCAAGTACAATATTTTCACCAACGCCATCGCCCCGATTGCCGCCACCCGCATGACCCTGAACCTGCCAGGCTTCGAGGATAGCGAAGAAAGGCTCGCACCGGAGCTGGTAACCCCGGCCGTTGTATTCCTGTGCAGTGAAGAGGCTCCCAATGGGCGCATCATCCAGGCCATGGGTGGCCGCTATTATTCCGCCGATGTGCGGGAAAATGTCGGAGTAGACCTGGGTGCCGGCGCCACGGTGGAAGACATTGCCGCCAATATCGACACCATCCTGGACATGACTGAGAACAAGGGTGTCTTGGAGCGCACCCACCATCGCTAGTTTTTGCTCTCTCAAGCGGCAGGCTGGATCTAGTTTCCAGCCTGCTGGTCAGCCATCGCTCGCTGCACCGATTCCCGCTCATCCATCAGGCTCATAAGGGGTTTTATTTCCGCTATCTCGTTATAGACATCCCAGTTGAGCGCCTTCCTGGCAACAATGCTGGCCAGGTTGACCGAGAAGCGGAAGAAGAAGTCGGCGTAGGTAATCTCAGGACCGGCGATATAGGGTTCATATTTGGCGATTCGGGCCAGCGCGGCGAAGCCTTTCTCCAGCTGCCCTCTCACCTCCTCCCGCAAGGTCTCGTTGGGTTCCCGGCCAAAGAATACCTCGCCGTAGAGCCTGCGTGCGGGCAGCTCTAAATACAGTTCCATGTAGTGAATGAGCTCCTCTACCTTGGCACGCTCAAACGGGTCCGCGGGATAAAAGCCGGGGCCTTGTCCAAGGGCGTCAAGGTAGTTGATGATCACCGTGGTCTCGGTAAGGAATCCTTTCTCTGTTTCCAGGCAGGGAACTTTTCCCATGGGACTCTGGGTCAGATACCCTGCTTCCTGGTTCGGCTTTACCAATACTTCTTCGAAATCCATTCCCTTTTCTATGAGGATGGTTTTCACCATGTTGTAATAGTTGCTGAGCGGCATACCATAGAGTTTCAGGCGCATGCTTTTCCCCTTTTCTGATGCGAAAGCCATGATCTGGTTAGGCGACAAATTAGCTGTTTATTGTTGGCAATGCAAAACCAGCATTGGAAGAGCTTCTATAATTTTCTGCTTTACACATAAGTGCAAGAATCATTGGCTGGCCAAAAACGCAGCCGCTTTGGAAGTCAGCTAAATTGTCACCTCGTATCCTTCTTCTCTCTGCCTATCATGCCCAGAGCCATGCAGTCTGGGCAGAGCGCCTGCAGGCGCTTTTCCCGGACTGGTATTGGAACTGTCTTTGTCTGCCACCGCGACATTTCAATTGGCGTATTCGCAGCAACGGTCTGCATTGGGCCTATGCAGAGAGGGAGACCTTAGAACAGCACTGGGATCTGTTGATCGCCACATCCATGGTGGATCTCGCGAGTCTGCGCAGCCTTGTGCCCAGCCTTTGCAGCATACCGAGCGTGGTTTATTTTCATGAGAACCAGTTTGCTTATCCGGGCAACGAGACGGCTGATGCCCGTGACAATATCGAGCCCAAGCTGGTGCCTGTGTATTCGGCGCTGAGTGCTGATCGCATCATCTTTAACAGCCATTTTAATCGAGACACCTTTTTGGAAGGGGTCAGGAATCTTTCAAAGAGATTGCCTGAACCCTTGCCTGAGGGCGCATTGAAGAAACTGGAGAACTCTGGCGTTCTGGCAGTTCCCCTGCTTCCCGCTGATTCGGGCGATCGAGATGACGACATGGTCGGGATGGTCGAAGCTGGGGTTCTGGATGTGGTGTGGAATCATCGCTGGGAATACGACAAGAATCCGGCACTATTGTTGGCGATTGTGCGGCAGTGCCTGAAAGATACGCCTGCAGTGAGATTTCATATAGTAGGCCAGCAGTTTCGGCAGCGGCCTTCTGAGTTCGAGGAGATCGCTCGCATCCTGGATGAATGGGGAGAATCCCAAGGTAAGCCCGCTGGCGTGTGCGGTTATCTCGAGGATGTTGCATATCGGCGCTTGTTGCACTCGGCTGACGTCGTGCTTTCGACTGCGCTGCATGATTTCCAGGGGCTGGCGGTGCAGGAAGCCAGTGTGGCGGGTTGTTCGCCACTGGCACCCAATGATCTGGTGTACCCAGAGTACCTGGGGAGGGAGTTCCTGTATGCTGCAAACGGATCAGCGGAGGAAGTCGCTGACGATGTCGTGAGGCGCCTGCAGGGGTTACTGGCCCGGAAGTCAAATGGCGAGAAACTTCCTGTACCTGATCTGACTCGCTATGAAGCGAAGGCTGTGAAGTTGGAGTATGCCCGCCTGTTCTCCGCGCTGGGTGTTGGCTGAGCCTGGGTCTTGTGCTGGCTTACTCGACCTGTTCTACCAGGGGGAAGACGATTTCCTGGCCTATCTGGATGCGATTGAAGTCCAGGGTGGGGTTGTACTGGCGAAGCAGCCAGATGGGGGTGGAATAACGCTCCCTGGCGATGCTGCCGATGTTGTCGCCGCGACTGACAGCATAGGTCTCCACATCCTGAATGCGGTAGTTGGCGAAGAACTCCTGCTGCAGGGTGGAATGGAATTCGCGTCTGGCGCGCTCAAACTCCGGGATGTTCACTCGCGAAAAATCCAGAGTCAGCCGTTCACCGATAATCACAGGATCACTGTAGGCCATGCCATTCAACCTGCGGATGTCCCAGGCGCGGATTCCCAACCATTCGGCGTAGTGACCGAGTGTCTCTGAAGCCTGAACTTCCACGCTGTTGTTGCTGGCCACGCTGTAGTCAGAGGGGTCGGCTGCAAGCGATTCCACGAGCTGCTCATTACTCTCGCGCACATCCAGTTCCGGGTCGATAGCTTCCGCTTCTTCTTCCTCGACCGTAACAGCTACGTCCATCTCCTGGTTATCCGGGAGCACAGCGGCTGGCGGGAGTAAGTCCTCGGTCAGCGCCAGCTGGGCTTGGGTTTCCTCAATAGCAGGATCGGGAGACGGTTTTTCAGGTTCCGGCTCAATCGTGCGGTTGCCTTCGATAACCACGCCATCGGCAAATTCGACCCGGGTTGGCGGTTCCGGGGTCACATTGGCATCAATCACGGCCAACTGGTTGTTTTCATTGTTATATCCCGGCATGCGCAGCAGCTGGCCAGGGAAGATTCGGTTCCTGTCCTGGATACCATTGAGCGACAGCAATTCCTGTTCCTGGACACCGTGACGAGCTGCGATAAGTGAAACCGTGTCTCCACGGCGGACGGTGTAGATGCCGTCTTCCGACGCCAGTGCTTCATTAATCAGCAGGTTGGCACTGTTGGCACCCTGGGGCAGCAACAGGCGCTGGCCAATCTGGATTCGATTCCTGCTGCGCAGCTGGTTAAGCGCAACCAGTTCTGTCACCGAGGTGTCGAAACGGGCGGCGATTGCGGAGAGGCTGTCACCACGCTCCACCACGTAGGCCACGTCAGGTGTCTGCACGGCAAACTTGTAATCCGCTGGCACCATGGCCAACAGGTCACCCTCAGACACGGCCTGCGACCTGACCTTGACCGGGAAGCCACGGGGAATTCGCTTGTTGCCTTCCCAAACTGCCGGCCGCAGGGCAGGATTATCAGCACGCAGTTGCTCCAGGCTAATACCCACTGAGCGTGCGAACACCTCCGCATCAATGAACGCATCCACTTCCACTTCCCGGAATTGTGGTGCCGCATCGAAGTTAACGGTTCCGAAATAGTTGCGGGCATTGTTCTCAACATCGAGAACCGCCAGGAATTGGGCGTAGAAGTTTCTGGAGGCGAAGCCGAAGGCACGGCCGCGGTAATTGGCGACAATCTTCTCGATGTCGGTTGTCCCCGTTTCACGAACAGCCCTGGCTATGCCACCAGCACCATGATTGTAGGCGGTCAATGCCAGAGGCCAGGTACCCAGTACGGAGTAGTTGTACTCCAGCAGGCTCATCGCTGCATTGGTCGCGATATACGGGTCCATGCGCTCATCGACAATATGGTCGATGCGCATGAAACGGCGTCCGGTATCCCGGCCAAACTGCCACATGCCTGCGGCCGCAGCACTGGAATAGGCGCTGGGATTGAAGGAAGACTCCACATGGGGAAGCACGGCCAGTTCTACTGGCAGGTTCTTCTCCCGAATCACCTGCTGGATATGGTCACGGTAGGCACCGGATCGGCGCAGGCCTCCGAGGAAACGGTCGGACTGTCCCAATTGCCAGCGCACATTGGATGCAGCGGTCCTCAATGTTTCGTTGCTGACATCGTCGGGCCACAGCGCCAGTATCTCAGCCTGGGAAGGTGTCAGGCCGCTGCGTTTGCCCGTGGCAAGTACCTGCAGGTCTTCCCGAATGCGGCTGCGGCGATCCTCGATCTGGCGTCGATCCAGAGGCAGCGCCGTGTAAATGACGGACAGGTTCTGTGAGTCATGAAGGAAACCGCTGCGGGTATCTACCTCGGTATAGACCTTGATCCAGAACTGCACGGCTGGTTCGAGTTCGGGTGGCCTGGGAAAGTTGGCAGCGGACTGCGCGGAGGCATTGGCCACAACCAGCAGTAGCGAAAGGGTAAGCAACAGACGGGCCAGCCCCGTGCTGATTTCTTGCCCTGTTTCTGCCGCTTTCTTGCCTGGAATTATCAAGGATTTCAGCCTCTTACCTATCCTGATCAGGAATCGCGCTAAACGATAACAACAAAGTGACCGATCTCCAAGTACTTATCACAGCCTATACCAACAATCGGGCGTAATCTGTTCCCGACTCAAAGTATATCGAGTCAGATCGGCTTGGGCTTTATGGGAGATTTTACTTTGGTGGATAGACTCAGAGAACTAGGGTGTGTCATCCAGTTCAGCACCCTCTTTAATCGGAATCATCAAATCCTCCCGCGTCACATTCATCATCAGAATGACAACAGAGGCAATGTAGATAGATGAGTAGGTACCAATCACCACGCCGATGATCAGTGCGATGGCGAAACCCCGGGTCGCGTCCCCGCCGATGAACAGGATGGCGAACAATACCAGCAGGGTCGTGAACGACGTGATCAAGGTACGACCAAGCGTCTGGTTGAGTGAGAAATTCACCATTTCCACGGGAGTTCCCTTGCGCATGCGCCGGAAGTTTTCCCGGATGCGATCTGCTACCACGATGGTGTCATTCAAGGAATAACCGATGATCGCCAGCATGGCCGCCAGGGTGTTGAGATTAAACTCCATCTGGAACAGGGAAAAGATTCCCAGGGTAATGATCAGGTCGTGGGCCAGCGCCACCACAGCACCCACCGAGAACTTGAACTGAAACCGCAGGGCGATGTACACCATGATGATGCCAAGGGCAACCAGCATACCGAGACCACCCTGCTCCGCCAGTTCATCACCCACCTTGGCGCTCACGAAATCGGAACCTATCAGCAATACGTCAACGCTGGTGTTCTGGCGCATCAACTCGGCAATGGTCTCACCAACCGCCAGAGCCTGCTCTGCCTGGTTCGCTTCCTCGATACCTTCATCCACTGGCAGCAATATCCGGATATCCCGGTCTGTACCGAACTGAACGATCACCGCATTCTGGTAACCGTTGTCGGCCAATATGTTATTCACGTCCTGAATGACCACGCTCTCAGAAAAATTCAGTCGCACCGAGGTGCCGCTGGTGAAATCCAGGCCAAAGTTGAGCGAGTTAATCGCCAGGGAAATTATTGAAACCACAACAAGCAGCGCCGAGATTGTCCCCGCAATCTTGCGCTTACCCATAAAATCTATTTCGCTAGCCAGAATCATGCTTTGTGTATCCGAACGTCTGTAACTTTTTAACGATGACTTTTACTTGCCCGTGGTTCAGCTTGCGTCGGCGGTGCTTGCTGCACTCGCGTATTTCCCTATGGACAGGGTTTTCACCTTTTTGCCGCCATAGATCAGGTTGATCAAGGCGCGGGTTCCCACGATTGCCGTGAACATGGAGGTAACGATTCCGATCATCAGGGTGACCGAGAATCCGCGCACGGGTCCGGTACCGATCGTGAACAGCACCAGGGCCACAAGGAAAGTAGTCACGTTGGCATCGAGAATCGTGGAGAATGCGTTGTTGTATCCTTCATCGATCGCCCTCTGCGGAGGTGCCCCGTTCGCCAACTCCTCCCTGATGCGGGTAAAGATCAACACATTGGCATCAACCGCCATTCCCACCGTCAGAACAATACCGACGATGCCGGGCAGAGTGAGTGTGGCATTGATCGCCGACATCACGGTGAAGATCAGGAGGATATTGAGAATCAGTGCCGCGTTGGCTGCCAGGCCGAATACCCTGTAATAAAACAGCATGAACAGCACCACCAGTACCGCCGCAACCTGAACGGCGGTAAAACCAGCCTGCAGGTTTTCCGCTCCCAGGCTGGGGCCGATCACCGACTGCTCCACGATGGTCATTGGCGCAGACAGGGAACCAGCGCGAATCAGCAGTGCCGTGTCATTGGCTTCCCGCGGGGTAAGACCAGTGATGCGAAACTGCCGCCCCAGAGCAGTCTGAATCTGGGCGTGGCTGATCAGTCGCTTCTCTTCATAGAATTCGGTTTCTTCAACTTCCTCGCCGTCCTCGTTCAGCACGAGATTGGTTCTGGACTTGGTTTCGATCAGCAGAATATCCATGAACCAGCCGACGTTGTCCCGGGTCACCCGATTGATCTGGTTGCCACCCTGGGCGTCCAGGGTGATGGATACCTGGGGCTGGCTGTATTCATCAATGCCCGACACCGCGTTACTGATGCGGTCACCCTGCAGGATCACATCATTACTCACATCAACGATCTGAGTACCTTCGGGGGTAACGTATTCGTAAGTCTCATAGCTCGATCTTGGCGAACCCGGCTGGGCGGTAAGATGGAACTGCAGGGTCGCGATGCGTTGCAGGATTCGGATCGCCTGGGCTGGATCCTGCACACCGGGTAACTCGACCACGATACGATCTGCACCCTGTTGCTGTACGGTGGGTTCGGCCACACCCAACTCATCCACCCGGTTCATCAGGGTCGTTCGGTTAGCCTGCAAGGTATCCCGCTGAATCTGCAGGATAGTGTCTGGTGTCAGGATCATGTCCAGTACGAACGATTCACCCACTTCCCGGTTTTGGAACTGCATCTCCGGAAAATTATCGATGAATTCTGAACGCGCCCGCGAGCGATCTTCGGAACTGTTGAATGCCACCTCAAGGCGGTTGTCATCGGCTATCTGGGCCCGGGATCGAATACGCTCTTCCCGCAGAATCGAACGAACGGCGCTGAGATTGTCCTGCATGCGTCGCTCGATCGCGGCCTCCATATCCACTTCCATCAGGAAGTGCACGCCGCCCTGCAGGTCGAGACCCCGTGCCATCTTCTTTGCCCCGAGGGACTGCATCCATGCGGGGGTTGTAGGCGCCAGGTTCAATGCCACGATGTAGTCACTGGTAAACGCTTCTTCCAGTGCGGTCTTGGCCCGCAACTGGTCGTCGACTGTATCGACCCGGACAATCATGTTGCCGTCATTGATCTCCATGCCAAAGAAATTCACCTGCGCCGCTTCCAGAGCAGTAGTCGCGATGTTCACATCGGATTCACTAATTTCGAAGCTCTCATTAGTGAGAAGAATCGCCTCATCATCTTCATAGAGGTTAGGAATTGAATAGACAAATCCCAGCACCGCCACAAGCAGGATGAGAAGGTTTTTCCACAGAGGGTATTTGTTCAACATGGCTACTGTTCGTTTTATTAGAGCGGGAGTGGGTTCACTAGATCTGGGAAATGGTTCCCTTTGGCAGCGCGGCGGCCACTGCAGATTTTTGCAACTTCAGTTCCACGTTTTCGGAGACTTCGATGGCGATGTATTCGTCGCTCACTCGAGTAACCTTGCCCAGCAAGCCACCGGAGGTCATGACCTCGTCACCCTTGCTGATCGCGTCCACCAATTCCCTATGTTCCTTCGCACGCTTCGATTGCGGGCGCCACAGGATGAGATAGAACAGCAGGAACATGCCCCCGAAGAGGACAAGATTGTAGGTCAGAGAAGGTTGAGGGGCGGCCGCCTCCTGGGCGTAGGCGGTTGGGAATAGAAAATTCATGGTGTCTCTCGATGAATCAATGAATCAATGAATCTCAGTAAAGGCTATGTAGCCACTCGATCCCTGTCGGGCGCATCATTTACGAATACAGGGTTCGCATTATCGCAGGTTCAGCAGCAATGTGCGGCATGCCGACCTGTTTCTTTATATAGGATGCCGGAAATCTTGGGCCCAAAAGCCAGAATTCAAGGCGTCCAGGCAGAAAAAGGCGATTGAATCACGAACTGGCAGGACGCCCACTACGACGCCAAATTCCCTATCAGGCCTCCGATTGTCGCTGATCTTCCCTGAACCGGGCGGCAAAGGTGCCCAATCTACCTTGTTCTATAGCACCGCGCAATCCAGCCATCAGGGTCTGGTAGTAGTGCAGGTTGTGGATGGTGTTGAGCTGCGATCCCAGTATCTCCTTGCATTTATCCAGGTGGTGCAGGTAGGCACGGGAAAAATTCTGGCAGGTATAGCAGTCGCAGTGAGGGTCCACTGGCCCGGTGTCGTCCCGGTAGCGGGAATTGCGCAGCCTCAGCAATCCGGATGAAGTAAACAGGTAGCCATTCCTGGCATTGCGGGTAGGCATTACACAGTCGAACATGTCCAAGCCCATCTCTACGGCCATCACCAGATCCTCCGGCGAGCCAACTCCCATGAGATAGCGCGGCTTGTCCACCGGCATGTGGGGTGCGATATGGGCAATCATCTCCACCATCTCCGCCTTTGGCTCACCCACTGACAGACCGCCGATGGCATAACCGGGGAAGTCCATGGCTGCCAGCCCCTCCAGCGAGGCCTCTCGCAAGGATCCATACATGCCGCCCTGAATAATCCCGAACAGGGCCGCAGGATTTTCACCGTGTGCCGCTACGCAGCGCCTGGCCCAGCGCAGGGACAACTCCATGGATTCCCGGGCCTGTTTCTCGGTCGCCGGATAAGGCGTGCACTCATCGAACACCATGATGATGTCGGAACCCAGCTTGTGCTGAACCTCGATGGCCGACTCGGGTCCGAGGAAAACTTCGGCGCCGTCGACAGGGGAACGAAACTTGACCCCTTCCTCACTGATCTTGCGCATCTCGCCGAGACTGAAGACCTGGAAGCCTCCCGAATCGGTGAGTATGGGTTTTTCCCAGCCCATAAAATCATGCAGGTCACCGTGGGCATTGATGATATCGGTGCCGGGTCGCAGCATGAGATGGAAGGTGTTGCCGAGGATTATCTGGGCACCAGTTGCGGCCACTTCGGCAGGATTCACTCCTTTCACTGTGCCATAGGTTCCCACGGGCATAAACGCAGGTGTGGCCACCTCGCCCCGTGGGAAACGCATCACGCCGGTGCGTGCGGCGCCATCCCTGTTCGTGACTTCGAATTTCATATGGCAGTTAGACATAGGTGCGCTTAATGCTCCCTCGTCGACTTGAACTGAATATCGGGCCACTTCTCTTCCATCAATGACAAATTCACCCGGGTCGGCGCAAGATAAGTAAGATACCCGCCACCATCGATGGAAAGATTGTCTTCAGCCTTCTTGCGAAATTCGACCAGCTTGCTTTCACTCTCAGCGTGCACCCAGCGCGCCACATAGATATTCACCGGTTCATAGATGCAATCCACCTTGTATTCATCTTTCAGTCGGTACGCCACCACCTCAAACTGCAATACACCTACAGCGCCCACGATGAGATCGTTGTTGCGCAGCGGCATAAATACCTGGGTAGACCCTTCTTCCGACAATTGGGTGAGCCCCTTCTGAAGTTGCTTCAACTTCAGCGGATCCCTCAATCGAATCCGTCGAAACAATTCCGGTGCGAAGTGAGGAATGCCCTTGTACTTGAGATCCTCGCCCGTGGTAAAGGTATCCCCAATCTGGATAGTGCCGTGATTGTGCAGCCCAATGATATCCCCCGAAACGGCGAGCTCTGCCCGCGCCCTGTCTCCCGCCAGGAAGGTCACAGCATCTGCTACCTTCACGTCCTTGCCGATACGGCAGTGCCGCATCTTCATGCCCTGGCTGTACTCCCCGGAACAAATGCGCATGAAGGCGATCCGGTCCCGATGCTTGGGATCCATGTTTGCCTGTATCTTGAATACGAAACCCGAGAAGTCTTCCTCGTTGGCCGCCACGATTCTGGTCTCCGTCTCCCTGTCCCGGGGACTTGGAGCCCACTCCACAAAATCATTCAGCAACTCTCTCACACCGAAGTTGCCCAATGCCGTGCCGAAATAGACAGGGGTCATCTCTCCCTTTAAATAGGCTTCTACATCAAATTCGTGGCTGGCTCCTTTTACCAGATCGATCTCATCCTTGAAGTCTTCGAGATAGCTGCCCAGCAGCTTGCGGGCTTCTTCGCTGTCGAGACCCTCGATCTGTATGTCCTCTGGAATCTGGTGGCCCTGCCCATGCTGGTATACATGGATGGTATCGGTATAGAGGTTATAGACACCCTTGAATTCCTTCCCCATCCCCAGCGGCCAGTTGATTGGCGCGGCCTTGATCTTTAATACGCTTTCAATCTCGTCGAGTATTTCGATGGCATCCAGGATGTCCCGATCCAGTTTGTTGACGAAGGTAAAGATCGGGGTGTCCCGCAATCGACACACGTCCATCAGCTTGATGGTGCGTTCCTCAACACCCTTGGCGCCATCAACTACCATCAATGCCGAGTCGACTGCAGTCAACACCCGGTAGGTGTCCTCCGAGAAGTCCTCATGACCAGGTGTATCCAGCAGGTTCACCATGCGCTCTTTATAGGGAAACTGCATGACGGATGAGGTGACAGAGATTCCCCTCTCCTGCTCCATGGTCATCCAGTCGGAGGTGGCATGTCGATCGGACTTCTTTCCCTTCACGGTACCAGCCACCTGAATAAGATTTCCGAACAGCAACAGCTTCTCGGTAATCGTGGTTTTACCGGCATCGGGGTGGGAAATGATCGCCAGCACACGTCGGCGCTGAATTTCTTTTTGTAGCTTACTGCCTGCCATTGGAATCCTGATGGGCGCTTGGTGCCCTGGGGTGGCGAAAAAGCGGCGATTATAGCAGTGAGGGAGCTTTCGCACACCGATGAAAAGAGGAGCATAATTCTCGATGCCCGGTCGATCGTTGTGGTATCGGGGCCAGGAACGCGCCTGCTCGACACCCACCAAGCTGCGTTCAATTCAAGGTCCGCACTCCTGCGAGCCATCTATTTCGTTCTTGATTGAAGGTTAGCGGTACGACAATCATGCTCTACAATGAAGTCGCGAAACATTGAGTTGAAACTTGAAAGGAATGAACCATGGATTTTACCCTGACACCGGAACAGGTTGCGCTGCAGGAATCTGTGCGCAAATTTGCCCAAAGAGAATTGCCGGATATCGCGCGGGCCATTGAAGAATCTGACGAGCCGGTTAGTCTTGAATTGCGCAAGCGCTACGGTGAGCTGGGTTATCTGGGGGTCAATCTCGATAGCAGGTATGGCGGCGGCGGACTCAGCCACCTTGATGCGGTTATCGTGCTGGAGGAAATTGCAAAGATCTCCATCGCCGTGGCCTTCCCGATTTTCGAATCCTGCTTTGGTCCCTGCCTAGCGATTTCCCATTTTGGCAATGAACAACTAAAAGACTCGATCCTGCCCGGAGTTTGTTCGGGAGAAATCGTGGTGGCGGTTTCCATGTCGGAGCCTGCCGCCGGGTCGGCCCTTACGGATCTGACAACGAGAGCGGTTATCGATGGCAATACTGTTACGGTTAACGGCAACAAACGCTGGTGTTCTGGTGCGGGACACTCGGAGACCTACGTGGTGTATTGCCGGCTGTCGGATGCACCAGGTGCCAAGGGTATCGGTGCGGTGGTGATTCCAAGAGAAGCGGCTGGCTTGAGCTTCGGCAGACGGGAGAAACATATGGGATTCCGTGGTGTAACCAGTGCCGATATGCATTTCGACAATGTGCAGGTGCCCATCGAGAATCTGCTGGTTCCAGCGGGTGGTTTCAGCAAGCTGATGGATGCCTTCGACCTCGAACGCTGCGGCAACACCACCATGTCGCTGGCGGTCGCCCAGTCGGCATTCGACTATGTGCTTGCGTACACCCAGGAGCGTGAACAGTTTGGCAAGCAGCTAGTTGATTTTCAGGCGGTGCAGATTCATCTTGCCGAGATGAAGATGAAGCTGGAGGCGGCTCGCTTGCTGTTGTATAGGGCCGTGGTGAACGCGGCCCAGGGTTTGCCTTCCGTGGGGGAGAGTTCGATTGCCAAGTGTTTTGCGAACGAGACGGTCAGGGAAGTCACCGGCAAAGCAATGCAACTGATGGGAGGCTATGGATATTCAACCGAATATCCCATAGAACAAAAGCTAAGAGATGCCTGGGGTTGGGGGATTGCCGGTGGGGCAATCGATATCCAGAAGGTGAACATCACCAGTGCGTTGGTCGGACGCCGATTCAATCAGCGGGCCAAATAGAAAACAATAGCTGAATCGGCCTGATCGAGAAGAAATTGCCAATCGGATGAGCGCCTACCCGGATTCCTCGGGTCAGGAGAAGCCTGGGCGGGTCTAGTGAAGCACCGCATGCGCCGGGCGCGCATGACTCTCGGCGTATTCAGGATGCAGTATGTCGATGCGCTTCACCAGCAGCAGATCGTGTTTGCACAACTGCTCAAAGTCAGTATCACTGGGGATCATATTGATCTCATCCAGCAGCACACACACGACATCGTCGTCATCCACATCCACCACGATACACGACTTGAAGCCATTCACGGTATTCAGTGATGCCAGGGAACCTATATCGAACTGGAAGACCGGGAAACTGCCGTCGGCGTCATTCAACAATCCATAGGATGTAAATGCCACTCCGAATCCGGCAGCTGCCACGACATTGATGATGTCGATGATTTCCGGATCTGTCAGATCGACCCGTACCGTATCATCGAGGAAGTCATTGCCAAACAACCGGCGTTGATTCACCAGCTTCAGGAACAGATCGATATCTTCCTGGTTCCATTCAAGGGTTTCTTCCGTTTCGGAACGGGTACTGTCTGAGGACAGGCTGAGGACATTGGTCTGGATGGTAAAATCCTGAACCTCGGTTTCAGGGGGACAGGGTACGACCATGGAGACTGAACAGTAGCCTTCGCTACTCTCGGCGCTCAATCGCCACAAGAAAGGAACTTCACTGCTAAATTCAATCATCTACTTCGTAATTTCCTGATGCAGGATTTTGCTCCGTCTACTAAATCGCATCGGCCGAATGATTGACAAAATTAGACATGCGAGCAAGAAATTTTTGAGACAAAAAAAATCCCAGTTACGCAACATTGTTCAAATATACAGTAAACTGTCAGCACTAAACTGTTGAGTCTGCGGTGATTTTCTAGCTAAAACCCCGAAAGGCATTTATCAACAGAATCTGTGGATAAGTGTGTGTATATTTCCTGGAAAATGCTCTTCAGCTGCGTAAAATCCGGCAATTGCCCTATTTTGCGCAAATTTTAATCAATCATTATTTTCTTTATAATTCAATTAGTTAGATGTTTTTGAAAGGTCGAACAAAAATAAAAGCCGCAATTTATAAGGCTTTTGTGACGTCCCCGTCTCTTTTGTGCATAAAAAAGCGGCCTAATTGCAATTCGCGAAAATTGGCCATTCTTTTCTCGTTGTTTTTATTGAAGTTTTTTCAACTATAATACCGTTCGTTCACAAAGCATTTTTCCAGCTTCTGGCAGCACTATGAAGAACTCGCGGCTACTCAGCGGCCTCCTGACATCCCTGTTTCTGATTCTTGTCTATTTCGCCTGGGGCGCCTTCAGTAAATATCGCAACGATGCCAGCAGCAGCGAACTGGCGCTCAGCCTTACGGAGAATGCCCTCACCTCTGCCAATGCGGAGGAGTTAAACAGCT
Organism: Pseudomonadota bacterium; assembly: GCA_027621405.1. Lineage (GTDB taxonomy): Bacteria > Pseudomonadota > Gammaproteobacteria > Pseudomonadales > Pseudohongiellaceae > UBA9145. Next base: position 59,601 of record JAQCBT010000011.1, read on the forward strand.
ATGCCCATACCGAATGGGCCCAGCAGATGCCTGCCCCGAACATGCAACGCTATATCGAACGCTATGTGGACAGGCTTGGCACTTTTCAGGGAATGACAGCGATAACCGGCAGCAGTGATTCACCCCTGCTGCTGGTACCGGGACAGGCAATCAGCGCCAGCTACATCATCGAATTGCGCATGGAGAACCAGCCCGTGAGTGCGTTTGTAGACCTGGTGAAGGAAAGAGGCCGATGGTGGGTCACACGCTTTCGCGTTAATGCACCACCACCTGAAGCCTGAAGCCTGAAGGGCATCCGACTAACGGAACACGATATTATAGACTGACGGCGCCAGGATAATGGCGCAAACAGCTGCAACGAGAACGTCACGATCGAGACGATAGGTGAGTAATGTCGCATCTGGCATGTTCATCAGGATCACTCCACCCAACACCAGACCCAACATCAAGATATTTCTGCTCAGTAACAAGACCGCCAGCAGCAAGGCCAGGGAAAACAACATGACATAGTTGTCTTCCAGACCAAACCTGGCGAGCGTTTCATTGGCGATAGACACGCCGAGCGTAAGAAAAACGACAGCCCCGAAAATTAGTGGCTTCATTACGCTGTTGTTACGACCTGAAACACGTCGATCAGTTTGCATAATCCCTCCTGTCGGGCACGAAAAGCAGTGCCCGCTGAACTAACTATAGATCAAGCCAGCGCCGCAAAAAGTGCCAAATACCGGGATTTTGAACCGCATCAAACCGGAAATGTGCGGTCCTCGACATTTTGCCGGAAGTGCATGATTTGCGAGTCAAAATTTCCCGCTCATGGGGTGGGAGCCTAACAGGTAATGCTATGGTTTGGAGCGCGACCAGCAGCCAGGCTGACGCTGTTACTCGGAAACTACCCGCAGCAGCTGCTGGTAATCGGTGAGGCCCTGGAAGATCTTGAAGATACCGTCCTGCTTCATGGTACGCATGCCATCCAGCAGCGCCTGCTTACGGATTTCATCCAGTTCCGCTTTCTTGTAAATCATACCCTGCAGAGTAGGGGTACCCGTCAACAGCTCATGAATACCGGTTCGGCCCTTATAGCCCGTACCACCACAATCATCGCAACCATCGGGATTGGCGCCCATCAATTCCACGTTCTTGAAATCGATGTTGGGCATGTCGCCTTCGATCATGTCCCTGCCATAGGAATCCATAAGGTGATCCAGTTCTTTCTGGTCGGGTTTGTAGGGTTGTTTACACTTGCCGCACAGGGTTCGCATCAGACGTTGCGCCAGTACGCCCAGCAAGGCGTCAGAGAAGTTCACCGGATCCAGACCAAGGTCCAGCAGACGGGTAACAGTTTCCGGTGCAGAGTTCGTGTGCAGAGTGCTCAATACAAGGTGACCCGTGAGTGACGCCTCAACACCGATACTCGCCGTCTCGTGGTCTCGCATCTCACCGATCAGAATCACATCAGGATCAGCACGGAGGAAGGCACGCATCGCCGTGGCGAAGGTGAAATCAATCTTGGGAATCATCTGCACCTGCTGCAGGCCTGGCTGGGTAATCTCCACCGGGTCTTCCGCAGTCCAGATCTTGCGCTCCGGTTTATTGATATGCCCCAGTACCGCGTGCAGCGTCGTTGTCTTACCAGAACCTGTTGGCCCCACCACCAGGAACAAGCCATGGGGATGAGCGGACAGCTCAATGACCCTTTTGTGATTGGCCGGAGTCATATTCAGCTTTTCGAGTGGCATGGCGGAACCAGCAGCGAGGATACGCAGAACGGCGCTCTCACCCTGTACCGTGGGAACCGTGGCTACACGAAGTTCAAGCTTCTTGCCCCGCACTTTCAGCTTACACTTGCCATCCTGGGGCAGACGCTTCTCGGCGATGTTCAGCCGCGACATTACCTTGATACGGGCAATCAGGGCGGCACAGTGTTCCTTGGGAATCTTGATAATTTCCCGACACAGGCCGTCCACACGAATTCGTACCCCGCCGGGAGCATTATCTTTACCGGGCTCGATGTGAATATCGGAAGCACCGAGACGATCCGATTCGGTAATGATGCGATTTACCAGTTGGATGATCGCCGAGGTAGCGGCCAGACCTTCATCTTCATCGTCATCATCGCCCTCCTCCATCTCGACGCCAGCGTCGTCGTCCATATTGGAGAAGATGTCATCGAAACCTTCTTCATAATCACCGCCATCACCGCTTCGCAGGAACTGGATGATGTGCTCAGGCAGGCCAACCCTGAATGCATAGTTGCGGGCGTTCACTACACCCTGGATTTCCATGATGCGCTGATAGTCCGAGGGGTCATCGATAAGAATGACCGCCTCCTCTTTGTTACCCGCAACAGGAAGCCACAGGTTGCTGCGCAGATAGCTGATGCCAATATTTTCCAGCAGGTCAGTAGGGAGTTCATGGTTGGCGTCGTACTTCATGTACGGTACCCGGTAATAGTATTCCAGCGACTTGCCGATCATGTCGGCTTCGATGTCATACTCTTCCATTAGCACACGACTGATTGATCCGCCGTAGAGTGAAGCCTTGTTGGACACATCTTCCAGTTCCACGCTGGATATCTTGCCCTTCTGCACCAGGTAGTCATAAGGCCCCTGGGTACTCTGCAGGGAGGAGCGGAATTGCTTGGCCAGCATCTGGCTGACCATGAGCGCGTGCTTCAAGTCTTCCTTGGTGAAGTCGCGATCGCCTTCGAAGTTGATGAGCTGCATGACACCCAGCAGGATCTCGTCCTTGATGGGTACCACGATCTGGGACTTCACGGCCCAGCCCTTGGCATCACTGAATTTGCTGTCGAATTGCAGGCGGGGATGGATGTCAGTCAGCTCTTCACTGTTTTTGACATTCTTGATAACCAGTGCCCGCTGGCTCAGGGCGACGTAACCAGCGAGTGAAGTCGTACTGAATGGAACCCGAATCTGAACCGAATCATCATCGTCGGGATCTCCACCCTTGAAGGTGGCCAGGATTTCCTTTCCGTTGTCTACAGACTGGAATATGGTAAACAGCCGCACGCCGAGGAGATCGAGCAGATCCTGCTCTACCTCCTTCATCGCCACTTTCAGCTTCTTGCTGTATTTTAGCTTCTGGTAGATTTTCGAGAGCTTGCCAACGAAGGGATCCTTCTCCGCCTTGGCGGCGCCCTTCTCCACCTCACTCGGCGGCAGTTCTTCGACTTCTACTTCTGTGGTTGCAGTTTCTGCCATTATGAATCTTGCTTTTCGTTGTAGTTCCGACTGTTAATTCCGGTCAATGAGTCAGGTCGGTTGCAGTTCTGGCCTTCAGGTGCCGACTAACTCCATTGACACAGCTGAAGAACGCCAGCAGGCCGCATTCGCCGCTGATTGTGGGCGCTTCCCCGATTCTTGTCTACAGGGTCTCTCCACTGCCCAGTCGGCTTGTTAGCAGCCAACTGACTACAGCCAATCGACTTGCTGTGGTCTTACAATAGACGTTATGCGATCTGATAATAGAATTGTAGTCCAAGCAAAAATGCCAGTAAATTCAAATAGATTCAATAAGTTTTTGGTGGTTTTGGGACTCTGGGCCGGAATTGGTCCCGGCGCTTTCGGGGCCATTCCACAACTCCCCAGCGAGCACTATGACTGGCTTGCGGACAGAATCTTCGCCAACGAGTGCAATCGCGACCTGCGCTGCCTCAGCCACTGGAATGCCGGTGAGGATTTTCCGTCACTGGGTATCGGCCATTTCATCTGGTACAGAGAGGACCAACAGGAGCTGTTTGAAGAGACTTTTCCCGCGCTCCTGCTGCATCTGCAACGCTCCGGGGTTGCACTCCCGGCATGGCTGAATCCACCTCTCGAGTCCAACAATCCCTGGGCCGATCGGGACAGTTTCATGGCAGCCCTGGATTCACAGCGACTGGTCGCGTTGCGCGCGTTGCTCGCTGATACCATGGGCCTGCAGGCCCACTTCATCGCCAGCAGACTGGACCTGACAATCGATGAAATCATCGGCAGTTTTCCCGCCTCGAGACAGGCCGAAGTGGAGCGGATTTTTTCCTCTCTTGCCACTCGGGAATCACCGCTCGGCCTCTATGCCCTCATCGATTATCTTCACTTCAAGGGCAGCGGCCTAAAAACCAGCGAAAGCTATGCCGGGCAAGGCTGGGGCTTGCGCCAGGTTATTGAACAGATGCACAGCGATGACACCAGCCTGCAGGCCTTCGTCACGGCTGCCACGGCAGTGTTGCAAAATCGGGTTGACAATGCTCCACCGGAGCGAAACGAAGGACGCTGGCTACAGGGTTGGGTCAATCGGCTGCACACCTACCTGCCCTGATAAATTACTTGGCCAGCTGCACTGAAAATTTGCCCCGCGGCAGTAATGCCTTTACTCTTCAGCCCTCCATTGCCGGGTCCACTACCACGGCAGAGATTCCAGCAACACTGAAACGCCAAGTATGACATTCGAACGCCCAAACATTGCCAGGATGCAGGGTTACAAACCCGGTGAGCAGCTCGATGGTGGCAACATCATCAAACTCAATACCAACGAGAATCCTTACCCCCCCGCCCCCGCAGTTACCGAAGCCTTGCAGGACATCGATACTGCCGCCCTGCGCCGCTATCCGCCCCCCACTGCATCCACGTTCAGGCAAGCCGTTGCGAATCTACATGGAATTCAGCCCGAGAATATAATCGCCACCAATGGTGGCGATGAATTACTGCGACTGGCTCTGACCACCTTCGTCAGTCCCGGTGCTTGCATTGTCACGACCCAGCCAAGCTATTCTCTTTATCCGGTACTGGCGGAAATCCAGGGCTGCGAATACCGGGAAATTGCGCTCAACGACGACTGGAGTATGCCGCAAGACTTCCTGGGGCAACTCGAACAAACCGCCGCCAGCATGTGCCTGCTGGTCAACCCCCACGCGCCAACTGGACAACTGCTCAGCGCCGACTACCTGGAGACGATCAGCAAGGGTTTTCCAGGGGTCTTGCTGATCGATGAGGCCTATGTGGATTTTGTCGACGAGGATCAGGCCTACAGCGCCATTGAGTTGGCCACTACCAGTGATAACGTGCTGCTGTTGCGCACCCTCTCCAAGGGTTATTCCCTGGCCGGCCTGCGTTTCGGCTACGGCATTGGCAACCGCTCGCTGATAGAGCCCATGCAGTTCAAGACCAGGGATAGCTACAACACTGACCTTATCGCACAGAAACTTGCCACAGCCGCGATCCAATCCCAGGACTATGCCAGGGAAACCTGGAAAAGCGTGCGACAGGAGCGCAAGCGCCTGCACACCGAACTGGAGGCGTTGGGCTTCATGGTGGCACCCAGCCAGACCAACTTCCTGCTTGCCACGGCGCCCGCCGGCAGCGATGCCGAATCCCTGTACCAGGGACTAAAGCAACGACAGATACTGGTGCGTCATTTCCAGCAACCCAGGCTGGAAGACAAGTTGCGCATCAGCGTTGGTACGCCTGATGAGAACAGCAAGCTGCTTTCTGCACTGGCCGAGCTACTCTAACCGGGGCATTCTTCCCCCTGAACCAGCTCTGGGCTCGCATTTGCCCTCTCGCGCCCTGCGCGGGCGATGCCTGGTCTGCCCCTCATCGCAGGAAAATCTCCCAATCGGGTCTAGACTTAAGCCTGAGCCCTGAGAATCAAGATCCGACAAGAAACCATGGAAGAGCTACGCCATTTCAAGCGCCACCTGGTACCCCTGGAGGTGGAATACAGCCATGATTCCACTGGCACCTTGCGCGCCAGGGCCAGGGACATGTCTGATGGCGGTCTGTTCGTGATGGTGGATGAGAGCTTCCAGCTTGAGGTGGGATCGGAAATTATTGTTCGCAGCCTGGGCCTTGGACCCGATGGTGAAGAACGCGGCCCCGACATAGCCATGAAAGTAGTTCGGCGCAACAGGCAAGGCATGGGCCTGGAAATTGTAAAGGGTCAGGAGTCACAGGAAAGCATAGCCCAGGAAGCAGACTCCGAAGACCTGACGGTTGCTCCCAGAACTTTGTTGCAGCGCCTGCTCATCCTGGATGACTGCGAGCGGGTCCTGCTATGGCGCAAGGGCGACCACTGGCATCTACCGTGCCGGGAATTACAGGCGACTGAGAGCTGGAAAGCCGGCATCAAGGCCTGTTTCGCAGATTTGGAACGGGAAGGAGCACTGGCTGGCAACTGTAGGCTGGAAATTGCACGTCAGTGCATCCCCGCCACCAGCGATGACGGCACCTGCATCGAGTTTCTCGTGCCCTGCCGCTATTCCGAATCCAGATCAGGTATCGACAATGATCACGCTGGCTCCATCCGCTGGGTGGAGGTGGGCAGACTGGAGGACATAGGCTGCCCTCTAGAGCAGGAAGTGATCGATAGTCTTGGCATCAGGGTTTAAAAACCTGTTACCCTGTTGAGAGCGCGTTCACCTGCGCCCACAATAAAAACCTGACCAATACGTTTCTCATTTCGCCTGCCCAATGACAGAAGCCGACGACAAGGCTGCCGTTTCACGAAGTTTCCCTTGCCCGGATTGCAAGAAGCCCCTGCGCAGAATCGAAGGCAAGATGGGGCCATTCTGGGGCTGTTCCGGATTCCCCGAGTGCCGCCGTACCCTTAACGACGTCGAGGGGAAACCCAGTGAAAAGGTGGACGAGCATTATCGCTGCCCCATTTGCACGCGACGCATGGTGCGCGCCGCTCCGGAGAAGGGGGATTACTGGTTTTGCAGCGGCTTCTCCCGGGGCTGCAAGATTACCCTGAAAGACCACAATGGCCGCCCCGAGCCAGCCTTTCGTTGCCCGAGTTGCGGGCAGCTACTGGCGAAGCGCAAGGGAAAGAATGGTGAATTCTGGGGCTGTAGTGGTTATCCTGATTGCAGCAGCAGCTTCAATGACCTCGATGGCAAGCCAGATCTGTAATGTTTTCCCTGCTCAAAGTCCGCAAGAAAACCTCAGCCGTGATCGCATCCGTGTGCATCGGGGCACTCTGCCTCTGGGGCATCGCCAGCTGGCAGGATATTTCCCGCGCCGAGATGCTGACCGTCCTGTTGGGTACCGTTCTGATGTTGGCCGCGATCATGCTGGCTGCCTTCATCATCATCGCGGCCATCAAGCTCGTGCTCAGGGCACTCTCGGGCAAGGGAGAAGAATCCGCGGCGAGCGATATGCCCGCCGAACCGGAAAACCGCGGCGGCGATTAGCGACTTCAGGACAGGGGCAGGGAACGGGACATGATAAGAGCGTCCTCACGCCCCGTCTGTCCGGGGTAATAATTCTTTCTCTCGCCGATCTGGGTAAATCCCAGCGACCTGTAGAGCGATATTGCTGATGCATTGGAAGCCCTCACTTCCAGGAAACAGACTTCTGCATCCAGCTTGTAAGCGCGGTCGAGCAATAACTTGAACAGCTTGCGACCGTATCCCATGCGCTGATAATCCGGGTTCACACACAGGGTCAGCAGGTGGCTTTCACCGATTGCCACCGACATCACCCCGTGGGCCACGATCTGGTGCTTGTTGGCCAGTACCCAGCATTGATAACCGGCGCGCAGGCAGTCCAGGAAGATGCGCTTGCTCCAGGGGTGCTCATAAGCCGCATTCTCGTTCTGCACGACCAGGTCCAGATCGCTATGACGCATGGTGCGGGCAAAAAAACGGGTAGCCAGGTTAGAGTGGTTTTCCATCACGATGCTCTGTGGGATCTTACTGCTGTACTTGCAATCGGCCGCGCAGTGCCTGCAGATGTGCCCACACTTCCCGCTTCAGTTGCGGGTGGGCGATCATCGCCGGCAGGCTATGGCTGATACAGAGTTGGTAACCGGCCGCCACGGCACCATGATCGCCATAGTGTTCGTCCCTCTTGTCACTCCTGGGACCTAGCAGGTCAGCCAGTTGCGCGGTAAACACCAACAGGTTCTGGAAACGATCCTGCTCCTGGCGATGACTGATAAACCCTTGCAGCGCCAGCCCCGCAGCACGACGCGCATCCCCTGCCACCTCCAGCCCTTCCGCCAGTGGCCAGTTGAACTGCTCAGACTGCAAGCCATTTGTCGGCGGACGCACTGATAGCGCTCTTAGGATGGCCATCAGCAACTCCTGCACTTCCTTGCCCTGCCTGCCGCCAGGCATATGTGGAGACTCGTTGATTACGGCGAGGGATTCACTAATGGGGAAATACTGCAGGTTGAAGCGCAGGGACTCGACCACTTCCTGAACTGGTGCGACAGGAGGAGTTATTGCCGCGGAAGGCTTGCCTGCCACTGGCTTGCTTGATGCAGGCGGCTTCTCAATTGCCGGCTTGCCGGGTCGCTGCACAGTCGTGGCGGGCCTGGTTAATTCGCGCGCAGCGGCGCTGCCACCGGCCGCAGGCGCAACGGCGATCTTCGCCTCCGACTTTCCTCTCTCACTAGCCACTGAATTCACGACGGAATCGGCGGGCATCTCATAATGCGGAGAAGGCTTGGCGCCGGGAAGGATAAAACGGGGGTAGTAAACCTGGTAACCCATACTGCGAAGATAGGCCACCCTTTCTTGTTCGTTCATGCAGGGATCACATCGCGGATATGGTGAGCACTATACTGCTTTGCATCCCTCACAACAACACGCCTCTACCCGATGTGTGACGTTTGAAGTCCCTTGCCAAACATGATTGAATCGCGCTTCCTGAATTCAGCGGTGATGTCATGAAAGCTGTGCTCTGCAAGTCCTACGGACCTCCTGAAAACCTGGTCATGGAAGAAGTGCCAGACCTCGAACCCGGTGACAAGGAAGCCGTGGTTGAGGTGTATGCCGCCTCATTAAATTTCCCTGACGGTTTGCAGATTCAGGGCAAGTATCAATTTCAGCCACCCATGCCCTTTACTCCCGGTTCTGAAGTGGGGGGCATCATCCGCAAGATCGGGCCCGGCTTCGAGGGCTTCGAAGTTGGTGACCGGGTCATGGCGATTCCCGGCATTGGCGGCCTCGCCGAACAGGTACTGGTTAAGGCCGACAGCGTCCACAGGATTCCTGACAATATGGATTTCAAGACCGCAGCCGGTTTTGCCATGGTCTACACCACCTCCTACCACGCCCTCAAGCAGCGTGCCCGCCTGCAGCCCGGCGAGACCTTGCTGGTACTCGGCGCCAGCGGCGGGGTTGGCATCACTGCTGTCGAGCTGGGCAAGGTCATGGGGGCGAAGGTAATCGCTGCCGCCAGCACCGACGAGAAACTGGCTTTCATCGATGAACACTGCAAGCCCGACCATCTGCTCAACTATGGCGACGGCGAACTCAAGGACAAGGTAAAGGCGCTCACCGGTGATCGTGGAGCCGATGTCATCTATGACCCCGTCGGTGGCGACCTGTTCGACCAGAGTTGTCGCTGCATCAACTGGAATGGTCGCCTGCTGGTCGTGGGCTTCACCAGTGGCCGCATACCGGAATACAAGGCAAACCTGGCACTATTGAAAGGCTCATCCATGGTGGGTGTGTTCCTGGGCCGATTCCGCAAGGAAGAGCCCGCCGAATACGAGAAGAACTTCGATGAATTGCTTTCCATGTATGAAGCGGGAAAATTGCACCCCGTTGTCACCCAGACCTACCCCAGCGAGCAATTCGTAGAGGCCTTCAACGTATTTACCCAGCGTCGGGCAATGGGCAAGGTCACTGTTGAGTTCAAGTCAGAGTAGTCATTCAGCATGCTTAGCGATCAAGAGATTCGCAAGGACCTGGCGCAGCTAAAGGAGATCGTTGCCAAACACAAGGCACCGGATGCTGAACTGGCCGTTCATACCGAGATTATCGACGGGATTGAGCTGCCGGTTTTCAGCAAGGTCCCTACAAACCTGGGCGAACTTTACCGACTGGGCCTGCAGAATCCGTCTCTTCCCTTCCTCGTATACATGAACGAACGCTTCAGCTTCGGTGAAACCATCGATCTTTCCCGTCGCCTGGGGCGGATATTGGTTGAGCGCTATGGTATTGGCCGGGGTGATCGGGTGGCCATCTGTGCGCGCAACTCCACAGAGTGGTGCATCAGCTACATGGCCGTTACCCAGATAGGGGCCATCGTGGTTCCAATGAATTCCTGGTGGAAGGGCCCGGAACTGGAATATGGATTACGCGACAGCGGCAGCCGCCTGGTGATCGCAGACCTCACTCGCTTCCATGCCATCAAACCTTATATAGGGGAGTTGGGTGTGGAGGTGATTCTGATCAAGCCCGGCACCAGCGAAGACGCCAGGCTGTACCCAGAGTTTTTCAAACTGCTGCGCTCCGTGGAACCGCTCAGTCAGGCTGAGATAGATGCCTTCGATGTGCAAGCAGACCAGGATGCCTCGATCATGTACACCTCCGGTTCGACCGGGGAACCGAAGGGTGTGCTGTCCAGCCATCGCGCCATCATCAGCGCCCTGTATACCTGGAAATTCGTCAAGGAGATCAACGAAATACTCCGGCCGGAATTGGTCGAGAAGAATCCACCATGGCAACCAGCCTTGCTGGCCAACGTTCCTCTCTTCCACGTTACCGGCAGCCATGCACAGTTCCTCAACTGCTTCGTCTACTTGCGCAAGTTCGTCATGATGTACAAATGGGATGCGGAGGAAGCACTGGCGCTGATCGAGAAGGAACGCATCTCCATCCTGCATGGTGTGCCCACCATGACCTGGGAAGTGATGCACTCGAGACAGTTTGATAATACCGACCTGAGCAGCCTGCGTTCCGTGCAGAGCGGAGGCGCGCCGCGCCCGCCGGAGCACCTGTCGATGATGACCAGGAAATTTCCGGAGAAGGCCCTGCCCGGCCTTGGCTATGGCTTGACAGAAACCAATGCCATCGGCGCGATCATTTCTGGCAAGTTCTACCTGTCACGCCCCAACAGTACCGGTCGACCCAGCCCGCCGCTGACGGAAATCAAGATTGTGGACGAAGCCGGCAATACCCTGGCAAATGAACAGATTGGCGAGATCTGCATCAAGGGCCCGACCATCATGAAGGGCTACTGGAACAAGCCGGAGGCCACCGAGGAGGTCATGGAGAATGGCTGGTTCCATACTGGCGATATTGGCAAACTGGATGAACTGGGTTTCCTCATCATCCTCGACCGCGCCAAGGACATCGTGATCCGGGGCGGCGAGAATATCGGTTGTGCCGAGGTTGAATACGCCATTCACGAGCATCCCGCAGTGAGCGAGGCCTCCGTCTATGGCATCCCCGACGAGCGCCTCGGCGAGATCCCCTGCGCCACCGTGATGCTGAAACCGGATCGCTCGCTGGACCAGTCAGAGCTCAAGCGCTTCCTGGAATCCCGGCTGGCCGCCTTCAAGATACCTGAACACGTCTTCTTCCAGCACGAGCGACTGCCCCGTATCGCTTCTGGCAAGATCGCGAAGAAGTCCCTGCGCCAGCAGACCATCGCCATGCTCCGGGAAGACGATCCGGATGATGATCTGGATGAAGAATAGCCCGCCCTTTCCGGCCGGTTTCCAGAAGTGTTCCGGATCACATTCGCCTGAAAAAAGTTTTGCCAGATTGGTATTTTTTATTGAAGATTCGCGTCGCTGGACACGATAACCCCAGCAAGGGCTTCTTGTCGGCAAGAGTGCCAGTTTGATCCTGAGAGGTGTTCTATGAAAGAGCAAAAATGGGATGATTCCGTAGAAGAAAGCAATCCGGAAATCTTCGATTTGGCAGCTACCGCAGTCGAAGTAGAAGAGCCAGCGGTAGAGACACGCGCGTCATCCCGTTCCCATATCACGGAACTACGCAGACGCATCGAAGAGCGGCTGGACAGCAAGCGAATTGCGCTCGAGTACGAGTACGATGACCTGGACGAGCTCGACGATCTGGAAGATCTGGACGATCTGAGAGAAAGTTTACAGTAAGGCTACAGCCCGGGCGACTCACTCACGTCTAGCTATACACACCCGGAGTGGCCGATGCCACTCCGGATTCTTCCCGCGACTCCCGCGACACGTACCCGCCCCTAGTCCTGCGCAATGACCATTCTGGTGCAAGTGGCGTGCACTTAATCTGGGTAGATCAGTCCATGAACGAAGCGCAGCTTTCTGAGAGTCAGCTCGGAAAGGGTAAAGGGATAGGCATCTTCCAGCCCCATGGACCGGTTCAGGGCATTCAGCATCACGCTCAATTCCGACCACTTGCTGGTGAGTTCATCGATATCATCCCAACTACTTGAACCCTGCTGCATGCCATAGACACTGGCCGTGTCCAGGGTATCCACCATGTGCAGGTAGTGGGACCATACCTCCGCCCAGTCTTCCAGTGGGTGGGATTGGGCATAGTGGCTGATGTATTCGGGATCCTTGATTACATTCGACTTGACAGCGTAATACTGCTCCAGCGCGTCCGCATAGTCCTGCGACTCATCGCCGAACAGTTCCCTGAACTCGCCGAGCTTGCCATTCCTCACCACCAGCAGGTAGTAATAGTAATGACCGCTTTCATGCCTGAAATGACCCAGCAAGGTGCGATATAGCTCTCCCGTGTACTGGCGACTGATCTCGCGATTGACCTCATCTGCCTCCGCGATGTTGATGGTTATCAGGCCATTGTGATGACCAGTATTGACGTGCTTTTCATAGACCCGGGGATTGGTGCGCTGATCTTCGATAAACTCAAAGGCCAGGCCATTCTCATCCTCCTGCTTGCCGACTATAGGCAGGCCAAGAGAGATCAGTGAGTAGATCAGCCTGCGCTTGGCATGTTCCAGGTTCTTCCACCAGCGGCGGCGATCCGGCGCCAGCAGATTGGGAATCGTGTGGTTGAGACTACAGGATGTACAATAGCTGGCGTCCGGCATTGTCACGAACCAGTTACATACGTCGTAGTCAATGCGGTTTTGGCAGACTGTCTTGCCGCCGACTGGCCCCATGGTGGAACGCAGAGGATCGAAGCCAACCTCTTCACCGCAATTCAGGCAGCGAGTGTTCTCGAAAAAAAGAATCTGGCCACAACTGCACTGGAAATTTCTCATAGACCCTGGCTCCACACAGGCAAACAGTGTGCTTGCAGCACGCAGACTTTACTTGTTGGGCAAGAACCAGGTATCGGCAATCTTGACGTGCACCTGGGCAATTTCCAATTGCACGGCATCAAGATGGCGCAGCAAGCCGCGGCGTAGCAGTCGATCCACATCGGCCTCCCTGACCATCTTGCGCACCTTGCCGACCTGCCACGTTACCTTGGAGTGATTAGGAAGTTTGCTCAACACCTTGGTCATGGTGGTGAGATTGTGGGCGGTTGCCCGGGGAAACTGTTCATCCTGCAGCAGAAACTTGACGACTTCATGGGCCTTGATGCGCTGCCGCACATGCTGGCGATACATCTGGAAGGCACTCTGCGACCGCAGCACGTTCATCCACAGGACATTTTCGTATGGCTCGCGGGTATCCGAGATGGTGCCCTTGTCATCGATATCGGGCAGCAGGTTACTGGAACCTACATCCACGATTCGAGTAGTCATGTCCGCACGCTCGATACTGCGCCCGAGGCGAATGAAGCTATAGGCATCGTCCCGACTCATGGTGCCTGCCAGCAAGCCCCATATCTGCTGGCAATCGGCGACGATTCCCTCCAACAGTTCATGCCGCTCACCCCGGTCAACACCCTGTACCGCACGATCCTTGGCCATGAAATACAATTCGTTGATTAACTCGAAAGCCTCGGTGGGCATTATTTCGCGGGTGGTGCGTGCATTCTCACGAGTCTGCGCCAGCATATCGACGACAGATACGCCGCTTCGATCAGACAACAGGTAGCGCATAACGTTGCGCTCCTGCGCCTGCTTGAATCGCTGCGCAAAGTCTTTTTCGTTGCCGGTGATCTGGATAAGTGTGTCCCAGCCGACTTTAGTGCCGCGTGGCAGATCCATCAGCAAGGCTGAGAATACGCTCAATATACGCGCAGTGTTCTCTGCTCGCTCCAGGTAGCGGGCCTGCCAGTAAACGCGTTCTGCAACTCGGGAAAGCAACATGGTCTTTGCTAAAAGTCCTCAACAATCCAGGTGTCTTTGCTGCCGCCACCCTGGGAAGAATTCACGACATAGGACCCTTTCACCATAGCCACCCGAGTCAGGCCGCCCGGTGTCACATAGGATTTCGCGCCCTGCAGGATAAACGGCCGCAGATCCACGTGCCGGGGCTCCACCGAGCGTTCTCCGAGGATCGGTACAGTGGACAGGGAGATAAGTGGCTGCGCCATGTAATTGCGCGGGTTGGCCTTGATGCGACGGGCAAATTCCTCGAGCTCGGCCTTGCTGGCCTGCGGGCCTATGAGCATGCCATAACCCCCGGATTCATTGGCTGGTTTCACCACCAGCTTGTCCAGGTTCTTCAGCACATGATCCCGCTGCGCCTTTTCCACGCACATATAGCTCGGCACATTGGGCAGAATGGGATCTTCGTCGAGATAGTATTTGATGATCTTGGGTACATAGGTATAGATGATCTTGTCATCCGCTACCCCCGCACCAGGCGCATTGGCCAGGGCCACATTGCCCTTCTGCCAGGCATTGAACAGACCACGCACCCCAAGCACCGAGTCCTTGTTGAAGACCTCAGGATCAAGGAACAGGTCATCGATGCGGCGATAGATTACGTCCACCTGCTCCAGGCCACCTATTGTGCGCATGTAGACCTTCTCGTTTTCCACCACGAGATCACCACCCTCCACCAGTTCAGCCCCCATGCGTTGGGCGAGGAAGGAATGCTCAAAATAGGCAGAGTTATAGATGCCTGGAGTCAGCACAACAATCGAGGGATACTTGACCTGTCGTGGCGACAGGGATGACAACATATCCAGCAACTCGGCAGGATAGTCTGTTACCTGGCGGATATTGTAGTTGCTGTCGAACAGTTCCGGGAAAACCCGCTTGGTGACGCGCCGGTTTTCCAGCATATAGGACACACCGGAGGGCACGCGCAGATTGTCTTCCAGCACGTGGAACTGCCCCTTCTCATCCTTGATAAGGTCGGTACCGCAGATATGGGCCCATACATTGTAGCGCGGCTTGATACCGACACACTGCTTGCGAAAATTACCTGAGTCGAAGATCAGGTCTGCAGGGAGTAATTTGTCCTTGAGAACCTTCTGATCGTTGTAGATGTCGTGGATAAAACAGTTGAGGGCTCGAAGGCGTTGTTCCAGCCCCTTACTTGTCTGATCCCATTCCGAGGCCGTAATCAAGCGAGGAATGATATCCATTGGCCACTCACGATCGATATTTCCGGCATCACTATAGACAGTGAACGAAATACCCATGGTCTTGATGGCCAGCTCCGCCGCGGTCTTTTTTCGCAGCAGATCTTCATGGTTGAGGGAACGGAGATAACTGGCGAGGCGCCTGGCTGGCTTTCGCGCATAGCCCGGACTGCTGATCAGCTCATCATAGAACTTGCCCGGATTGTAGGATTTCCAATTTACTCGCATGGGAGCATAGAACCTGATATTTAGCCTTGTAATTCAGAGTATCAGGTGTCTTCTTTAATACCTTTTAGTATTGTTTTCTTTCGTCGCTTTACTTCTTCGATCGTCCGTTCTTGATTCAATTTCCTCGCCCGCCATGCAAGCTATCGGGAAGAGAAACCATACTCTCGTCGCTCACTGATACAGGCTTGACTACAGTCGGTGATTGTAGTCCATAACAGTGGCCGATAACTACAAAGGCCAGGCTAGTAATAACATGGGAGTGGCAACGATGACAATAATGACTTCCAGTGGCAGTCCCATTCGCCAGTAATCACCAAACTTATATCCGCCGGGCCCCATGATCAATGCATTGTTTTGGTGCCCAATCGGGGTCAGGAAGGCACAGGAAGCCCCAACAGCCACTGCCATGAGAAATGCGTCGGGATTGTGGCCCAGGGAGCTTGCGATATTGAAGGCAATGGGCGCCATAAGAATCGCCGTGGCCGCATTATTCAATACATCGGAAACGGTCATGGTAATCACCAGCAACACCACCAGTATGAATACCGGCGACAAGTCCCCCACCACGGCCAGGATGCCACTCACCAGCAAGTCCGTCGTGCCCGTTTCCTGCAGGGCAGATCCCAGGGGAATCATGGCGCCGAGCAGGACCACTACCGGCCAATCCACGCCATCATATAACTCCCTGATCGGTACCACCTTGGTGACCGCCATGGCAACTGTGGCGATTCCCAATGCCAGTTGAATCGGTATCAGACCCAGCGCGGTAGCGCCGATGGCCAGCAGGAAAGTAATCAGCGCCGGTTTCGCCTTGCTCGAATCCGTGAGGTCAAATTTCCGTTCAGCCAGGGGATAACATTGCAAACGCCCTATGGCGGCATCGAGCAGATCCTCATCACCATGCAGCAAAAGCACATCGCCTGCCTGCATCTGGAAGTGTCGCAGGCGACTCTGGTGGGGTGTACCAGCCCGGGAAACCGCCAACAGATTTACCTGATAGCGCAGGTTGAACCTGGTATCGGCAGGCGTTCTGCCGACAAGTGGCGAATTTGCAGTGACAACGACTTCCACAGCCTTGGTATCGATGGAATGACTGAACTCGGCCTTCTGGTTAGTGGCGGTGTGCAGGGAGAGCTTATGCTCGCTGGCCATTGACTGCACATCATCGTGGGTACCCTGGATCATCAGGTAGTCCCCTTGCTTGATCTTGTAACGACCATCGGGGGGAGCGAACTCTATATCGCCACTGATACGCGCCAGCAGATCCATCTTGTTGTCACGCAGCATGTTCTGGAATTTGGAAGTCGACATCCCAACCACCGGAGAGTCTTCGGTTACCCGCGTTTCAAACAGGTAGCCATCAATGTCGAACAGGTTCGCACCAAGATCCGTGCTACGAACCTTCACGAGCCGCCAGCCAAAAAGCAGCATGAAGAGGATGCCCGCCAATGCGATCACACCACCAACCGGAGTAAAGTCAAACATAGTGAAGGACTCACCGGTAACCTCCTGCCGGTAACTGGCAATCAGTATATTGGGCGGCGTTCCTATGAGGGTTACCAGGCCACCCAGAATCGAAGCAAAGGAAAGTGGCATCAGCACCGTTGCCGGTGATCGATCAGCCTTGATTGCAGACTGAATGGCGACTGGCATCAATAGTGCCAGGGCACCCACATTGTTCATGAACATGGAGAGGACTGCCGCCACAAAACTCAACACCATAATGTGGAGACGGGGGTGACCAGCGAACGGGTCGACAAGACGGTTGATATACTCTACGGCACCGGACTTGGTGAGACCATAACTGACGATCAACACCAGCACCACGGTGATGGTCGCCGGACTGCCGAAGCCACTAAATATTTCGCCCTGCGGAACGAGACCAAACAGGCTGGCCGCAAACAGGGCCGCCAGTGCCACGATGTCGTAGCGCCAACGACCCCAAACCAGGAATACCAGCAGGACAAGCAGTAATAACAGCAGAATGCCCTGATCGCTGGTCATTTAGTCTCCCCAGTGTGGAATCAGCTAATCGCTGGCAGCAGGCTGAATTCGATCTCGCCCACCTCGTCAATGCCCGCCTTGATGCGGTCGCCGGCTACCACGGCCGATACTCCCGATGGCGTGCCGGTAAAGATAAGGTCGCCAGCCTTCAACTCAAATAGCCTGGACAGCTCTGCGATAATCTCGGGCACAGACCATATCATGTCTGACAGGTTCGCATCCTGCCTGACTTCATCATTCACCGACAACCAGATCCGGCCGGATTCTGGATGAACACTAGCGACCCTGCTGATGGCGGATATGGGCGCCGATTGATCGAACCCCTTGGCCGCATCCCAGGGCTTCCCGCCCGCTTTCGCGGCCGCCTGTAAATCACGACGGGTAAAATCGATGCCGATGGCATAGCCGAAGATGCACTGCCTCGCTGCTTCTGCTGTGATGTTTGAACCACCGCCACCCAGGGCTACCACTAACTCCGCCTCGTAGTGCAGATTCGAAGTACCGGACGGATAATTGACATCCCGGTTGCCGGTGACGATGGCATTCGCCGGTTTACTAAAGAAGACAGGCGAACTCTTTTTCGGGTCCCCTCCCATCTCACGCACATGCTCGCCGTAGTTCTGACCCACACAATAGATGCGTCGCACTGGAAAGTATTGTTCGCTACCAGCAACCGGTATGGCGGGTTGCGGTTCAGCTTCAAAAACAAAAGTCATGGATGTTCTCTTTCAGGAGTGGCAGTTCAGTAATTCGAGCAGCCGGATATCGTCAGCAGCATCCAGCGCCGGCAACAAGGCGAGGCCACTCTCGGATTCGATCTGGTTGAGTTTGCTTGTGTAGGCACAAAAGTCGGCATGCACCGGAGTGCTTACCGGGAATCGAAATGCCGCGACCTGTTCACCGTCGGTGATCAACTTGAAGAAATGTGAAGGCTCCAGGTCGGAGCGGAGACCGTTGCCTGCATAGAGTGGACCAGACACAACATACAACTGGCCCGCGCTCGCTACCAATTCATTGACGGCCTGATCCAGCCTCGACCAACTGCCTAACCTGAGCCCCTGGGGAATGGGCGCCATATTACTGAGATAATTCAATTCATCCCAGTAAGGTGTTCCGGCGAAGCTGGTCATGGGAGCGAGGCGACCACGGTCTTCCGAGGTGAGCCTGATTTCATTGAGGCGGTAATCCCGGTCCTGGGCATTGCTCAGGTCGGGCTGTACGAAATCCACACCGCTGTCGCTGTCGACGAGGCCATTCTGTGTTTGCAGCAGTTCATCCTGCTGCCACCATCGCCCCAGCAGGGAGGCGACTCCAACAGCGTCGGGCAACACGCGGTAGGCCACCCACTCAGCCAGGCCCGAGTTCTGCATGATGGACGCCGCATAGAGGTGGCGGACTACCACTTCGTTGCGCGCGTCGGAAACCTGCGGACAGGCTCGCAGACAATGACTGATGTGTACGGTCTGCGCCAACGCAATATTGGCGCAAATCAACAGCACGCTAACCCATAGCGTATGGATAGTCTTCATGGACCTTGTCACACTCTCGCATCACTTCTGCATCCAGAACCACGTCTAGCGCAGCCAGTGATTCACCCAGCTGGTCTGCGGTGCGCGCACCTATTATTGTTGAGGCCACGAAATCATGTTGCATACTCCATGCCGTGGCCAGAGTCACAGGTGACATGCCCGCATTCTCGGCAATGGTGATATACCTGGTAGTGCTGGCCAGGGTCGCCTCATTGACGAAGCGATCGGCCATAGCGCGCTGCCTCACATCCGGAGCATTACGGTAGTCGGCAAAGCGTGAATTGGCGGGTATCTCACCGCTGTTATACTTGCCGCTCAATACACCGCCACCGATGGGCGAATAAGGCAGCAGTGATACGTTCTCCTGGCGGCACACATTGGCCAACTCATCCAGGAAGCGGCGGTTAAGCAGCGAGAAATTATTCTGGATGGACTCAAAGCGCGCCAGGCCTTCATAGTCTGCTATGGTATTGGCCTTGGTGAGCCCATAGGCATTTTCATTGGACGTGCCCAGGTAGCGTACCTTGCCCGCCTCCACCAATCGGTTTAGTGCTTCCATGGATGCATCGATGGGCACCACTGTATCTGGCCAGTGCACCTGGTAAAGGTCGATATATTCGATACCCATGCGACGCAGGCTGCCTTCTACCGCGCGCTCGATATGGTGCCGGTCGATAGCGGTCAGACCCTGGCGAATCGGCGGCACAAACCAGCCAGAGGCAGCGCCGGCCACCTTGGTGGCGATGATCAGGCCATCCCGCGGTCGGGTCTTGATCCACTGCCCGAAGATCTCCTCGGTTAATCCTGCCAGTTCTGCCGTCGGCGGAACCGGGTAAACCTCGGCCGTATCGTAGAAATTGATACCGCGCTCAAAAGCGGTATCGAGAATTCGAAACGCCTCACTCTTGTCGCTCCAGGTACCGAAGCTCATGGTGCCCATGCATATAGGTGAAACCCTGAGCCCACTGGATCCAATATATCGATATTCCATGATTTTCCCTTTAATTAATGCTCCGTTAATAGATCAGGTTCAATTCATCTGATTGGGGCTATGCCAAAGAGGGACAGCTGTCACCCAGGTAGCCGGTGCCACCGCAGTAGCCTGGATCCTGCAATTGGATTCTTATGCCATCGGGATCCGAAAAATACACTTCCGGTGTACCACCCTCTGCACCGCCGCGATTGGGCATGCGCAGGCTGACCCAGTGCTGCAGCGGGCTGTTGTCAGATTGATCCTCCCGCGCGCTCAGGCCATAGTCAGTAAGCTGCGCAAGGATACGATCCACATTGAAATTATTCATCGTAAAACAGGTGTGGTGAATCACTGCGGCTTCAGTTGGCGGCTCGGCCGAGTTGCCGCCGGTGTACATGAGAAACTGGATGCCGTCACCCACACCGATTACCGGTGAAGTAGGCCCCTGATAGGCCTGGTAGGTCTTTCCGAATGCCGTCGTATAGAAATTATTGGCCCGATCGCGCCCGCCGACAAAATTGGTGAAATGACTGTAATCCAGCAATTCGAACAGGCCTGGGCCGGGTGCCGGCTCGATAGCCTGGCATTGATCTCCCAATACGCCACCGCCACCACAATAACCTTCGCTGGTGAGCAGATATACCAGGCCTTCCAAATCGGCAAAATATAACTCCTGGGTACCACCGCGATTCACAACCCAGCTACGGGATGCGATGTCCAGACCCGATTCATTGGCCGCAGGTGCGGAACCCGGCCTTATACCATGACTGGCAAGCTGGCTCCGAACCCGATCGAGATTGAAATCGGCCACACTGAGCCCGATATGACTAAAGCCTGGTTCCTGGCCGGGAGCCAGGGGGGAAATGGAGAAGAAGCGGGGACCATCGCCCACCCGCAGGCAAACCGTGTCGCCCTGTCGCGCCTGCACCGGCGCACCGAAGATATCCTGGTAGAAGCGTACCGAACGCGCCACATCACTCACCCGAATATCGAAACAATGAATCTTGCGCACGGCCACTGTTTGCGCGCCTTGCGCCAGGGCCGAGGGAACCAGGGGAAGCAGTGGTAGAGACTGTAACAGTCTGCGGCGACTGAGTAGTTGAGGCTTGTTTGTCACGGGTGTTCTTATTGATTTACCGGCCATGATTTCTCTCCCGTAGCGCGACCTTGGCAAGGGAAAGCATCATAGCCAGTGATAGGGGCAAAGGTCCAGTCGGCGGCGGTGGCCGGCAGCAGAATTCGCCGGCTCTGGCCGTTTCTTAGCTGCGCACCGGCAGTTTATTACCCGCGAGCTGGAGGCTTATTTCTTGCGTTCTGGCAGTTGCTCCACCCGCCCCACGTCCTGCAGCCAGCGATCGAAGCCACCGGCCATGTGGGCCACGGCATCGATGCCCATGGACTGTAGTGACTGTGCGGCCAGCGCCGATCGCGAGCCTTTGTTGCAGTAGAGAATGACGGAATCTACCGTGTCGAATTCCCGGCGATAGTAGGGACTCTCCGGATCTATCCAGAACTCCAGCATGCCCCGCGGCACATGCAGGGCATCGGGAATCTTGCCATCCCGCTGCAATTCCCGAATATCTCTGAGGTCTACCAGCAGCAAGCCCGGCTCCCCGATGCGCTGATCCACTTCCTGCGGCGTGAGTGTGGTGACTTCCTTCTCGGCTTCCTCAACCAGCGTCTTCACGCCCTTACTGATGTGCAACATAACTGCCCAGACCCCGCAGATGACAAAGCCGCAAAGTAATCAAGATCGCATACCGGCGCAAGCCTTGGCATGGAGCCGTGTCGGAGGGCTCAAGACAGGGCAGCCCCTGGGACCGGGGAATAACTGCCATGGAGAGAGGCCAGGCCAAAATCTGGATCCCGATCACAGCGCAGCGCAGCCGACATGGACAATCACCCCGATTTTGATAGCCTATCCCTACATCAACTTCCGCAGGGTAAGGCCATGAATGAGCGCGATTTCCAGATATTGCTACGCGCCAAGCGGCAGATTGCGCGCGAGTCTTCCATTCGTTCGTTCCTGATCGTGGGCATATGTTTCGCTGCGGTGCTGCGCATGCTCAGCATCGAGTTGCCTGTGCTGTATCCCCTGCTATTTGTCATTCTGCTGGTCTATCTCATCGTCAATTCGGACTTCATCGGCAACCGGGGCCTGGTATCGAAGAGAGACCTGGTCAAGCTGATAGAACGCAATATCAATAACGATCCCGACACCCTGAGCCGATACGCACAACTGAAAAGCAGAAGCTGATTACCCGGTCTCGTCAGTATGGACGAAAACAGAAAACGAGCAATCCTGTTGGCGGTAGCATTTGCACTACCCCTGCTCTTTATCATGGTGATATTCATCACCACCTTCATTCCAGCCACCCGACTCTCTACCGAATTCGATTTCGTCTACGCTACCTGTAGCAAGAATCGCAATCCCGGCTATTACTACTGCAACAATTATCTGCAGAACCTGTACGATGTCAGTAACGGTCGGCTTATGGAACGGGAAATAAGCTCCGACCTCGACTCTGACAACGATGGTGTGCTGGACATCAATGAAAACTACACGACGCGGCTCTTCCTGCACGACACAACACTCAATGTCAGTGAGGAAATATCCTTAATAGAGGCACAACGCCTGCAGTTATCCGACGAAATAGTCTCCCCGGATGGCGTCGCCGTGGAACGCGATTACAGCAGTGGCGGCAGCTTCTTCCCCTTCGTTAGGGTATCCAGCCGTTTCGGCTGGTACCTGTCCCGAGGCAGTGCCAGACAGAAACTTGAAATCATCGGCGACACTGAACGTAACTATTACCGGGACGACCTGATGTTCCTCGGCTGGGTGCTCAATGACCGATAAGCTGCAGGACATCAGCAAGCAGGATCTGCTGGACGAGCTTGCGTCCCGGCTTGAAAGCGGCGTCATCAGCGAAGCAGAAGTCAGCGCCCTGCTCCAACAGTCGGCAAACACGACGGACAGCATGCCGACGCCGGCGGGCCCCATCGCCCGCCTGCCATCGCTATCCATCATGCGCCTGCTCTACGTCATCGGCGCGATCTTTATTACCCTGGGCGTGCTGTATCTGGTGTCACAGATCTGGGACGACCTTGGCACCGCCGGCCGAATCTTCATCACCCTGGGACTGGGACTGCTTTTCGCTGGCACAGGCTCCTACTTCATGCTGCAGGACCCCACCCGCGGACTGGGCACCGTGTTTCACGGCATCGGCGGCTGCATCATCCCTGGCGGCGCCCTGGTTACCCTGGATGAAATGGGTGTGGATTTCGACTCAACATGGCCCATCACTCTCACCATTGCCATGGTGTTCGTCTTCTATAGCGCCCTGACTCTTGTGCATCGCCGGGTAATACTCACCTTCTGGGTCTTCGCCAACGGCACCGCCCTCGTCTACCTGCTCATGGACTCACTCCTGCCCACCGCAAGCGGCGAACACTATGACTACCTCACCATGACCATCGGCATCAGTTACCTGATTTGTGCTCACCTGTTCCGCAGCGACTGGAACGAACGCCTCACGCCTTTGCTCAACTTCTTCGGCGCCATCGGCTTCTACGGCGCCGCCTTCTCCCAGGTCCCGGACCGGGTAGTCATGGAGATGCTCTTTCCCATCCTCGCCTTCGGCGGCCTCGCCCTGTCAGTCGCTATTCTGCAAAGCCGGCTGGTACTGGTCATCAGCAACCTGGCCATCATCGCCTACATCATCTATTTCACCGCCGAATACTTCGCCGACTCCATTGGCTGGCCGGTGGCACTGATCCTGCTCGGATTCATCATCATCGGCATAGGCTACTTCTCGATTAACCTCAATCGAAAGTATCTGAGAGCTTGAGAATCTTGCAGTGAAGGAAGAAGTTCTGCCCTGACTCCCGCTGCCAGTCAGATCATGTTTTGAGTGGTGTGTAGAGTCGGGTTAGAGCGAGGGTGAAGCCCGGTCGCGTAGCGAGACAAAGCGGAAGCTTTGTCAGGGCTGAACGCCAACCCAAGGATGGGTTGGCTGGAACACGCCACCATGGACGGTTCCGGGCAATGACCTGGCTAACATGCATGACGAAATTACGGGTTAGTTTGGATAAGCTCTACGAAAGCAGAACTTCTGGCTTAATTTCACCAACAGAACAAGAGCACAAACTAGCGTGACGACTTGATCATGGCACCACCGCCACTAACCACGGCGCCGTATACATTCCCAGCCGCATCAACCGCCACCCCCTCAGGATTGGAACCCTCAGGATAAGCATCTACTGTACCATCTATAAAATAATCCACGATGCCATCCAGCAGGGAACCGACACGGATGCCAGCCTCCCAACCCGGATTACGCACATCATCAAACTCGGATTCTGAATCCGCCACGAAGATAATGTCGTTGTCAGCCACGAAGATGCCACTGGGGCGCGAGAAGGTCTTGAACTCGCCGATGTAGTTGCCGTCCAGATCGAAGATCTGCAGGCGGTTGTTGCCGCGGTCACCCACGATCAGGCGATTGCGGGAGTCGATATCCAGGGCATGGGGAGTCTTCATCTTGCCCGCCGTGCTACCCCAGCCGCCCCAGTACTTGATCAGGTTGCCATCGCGATCGAATTTTACGATGCGGGCAACAGTATCCGGTGTTGCGCTCTCATTCTGGCCACTGTGACCGTCACCAATATAGATATTGCCATCGGCATCGGTCACCACATCGCAGGGTGTCTCCAGCAGACCACCGGTGCCATCACCCGCCACCCCGGGAGAACCCAGGGTCAACAGCAACTCACCCTCGGGGCTGAGCTTGTACACAGCATGACCCTTGCCGGCGGTGGCTGGATTATCCGGATCCGGACCCTGGGCATCGGTCACCCAGATGTTGCCATCGCGATCCACATGCAGGCCATGGGGAAACAACATGAGACCGGCTCCAATGGCTGCCACCACGTTGCCCTCGGGATCAATCTTCAGGATCGGGTCCAGGTTTGAACCTGCACAGCTATTGGCACCACAGCGATCGATAGCCCACAGGTGGCGACCATCGGGGTCTATATCCACCCCCGCCGTCGAACCCCAGGTTCTGCCATTGGGCAGATCCACCCAGTTATCGACGGAAGTATAGGGATTGGGACGGTTATTGATGGGTTCGAGCTGGGCCTGGGCGCTGCCGGTAAACAAGACAGCAAGACCGAGGACAGAGAATGCGGATTTGGTGAGAAGGTGGCGAAGCATCTGGAGTCTCCTGCAGCATGGATGCAGCCAGTCAGGGCCACATGCGTAGAGAATGTAACAGGAAGACTAATTTATGCGCCGCACCATTGCAATGCGCGCTGCCCGTTATGGGGTGTAGATCACGCCGCCGGATTAACCGGGGTCTCGTCTGACGGCTTGAGCACGATGTGCAATAACACTGCTGCCACCAGGAACACGATTGCAATGGCGAGCAGTACAATCTGGTTGAAACCAAACAGTCCACCTGCTGGCAAGGCAAGTGTCAGTCCTGACACCGCCACCAGCATACGAATTAGGATGGCACCTGCCCCCTTGCCCAGATCACCGATGCCTATCAGGTAACCCTGGATGGCGGCAGAGACCAATGCCACTCCGATCAGCGCGGTGGAGATAGCCTGGATATTCTCCATGGCGGAACCCTGCAACAACAACGCCGGATTAAACACAAAGAAGAACGGTACAACGTAGATGATCGCCCCCAGGCGCATGGCTTCAATGCCTGCCCGCATGGGCGACACATGGGCCACGGATGCGGCCGCGAAGGCAGCCAGGGCAACCGGCGGCGTAATAAAACTGAGCATGCCCCAGTACATGACGAACATGTGGCTGGCCAGGGGATCGAGGCCAGAATTGGTCAGGGCAGGTACGAGCACAATAGCGAGAAAAATATAGGCTGCCGTCACCGTCATGCCGATGCCCAGAATAAAACTGGTCAGCGCCCCCATGATCAGCAGTATCACCACGTTCTCACCCGCCAGGTACACCAGGTCATTGGCAATAGTGCCGGCGATACCGGTCACCGCCAGGCCACCGATGATCAGCCCGATCGCCGCCAGGATGCCCGCCAGCTCCGCCAGCAACTTGCCCATGGTGGCGACCAGTTGCATGAAGCGATCGAGATCCAGCTTGTGCTTGGTGAACTGGTTGATCACCAGCAACAGCGCGGTGGCATAGAAAGGTGCAACTGCCTCCCGCTGCAGGTAAACCAGCATCCAGATCAGGGTGATGAACACCACGATGAAATACCAGCCATCCTTGAATACGCTGCTCAACTTAGGCAACTCTTCCCTGGGCAGGCCGCTCAGTTTCCTGCGCGCGGCATAGGCGTCGATCTGCATGTACAGGCCGAAGAAGTACAGCACCGAGGGCACGATGGCGGCGATGGCCACACTCACGTAGCTGATGTTAAGGAAGCTGGCCATGACGAAGGCGGTGGCTCCCATGATCGGTGGCATGAACACTCCACCGGTTGAGGCGCAGGCTTCAACACCGGCGGCATATTCCTTGCTGAACCCGATACGGCGCATGGCCGGTATAGAGAGCGGCCCGGTGGTGAGCACGTTGGAGATGGGGCCACCGCTCATGGAGCCCATCAGGCCGGAGGAAAAGATGGACACTTTAGCCGGGCCACCACGCAGATGCCCGAGCAAGGCGAATGCAAGGTTAATAAAGAACGGGCCACCACCGGTGTACTGCAAGGATATCCCGAAAATCAGGAAGCCGAACACGAGCTGCGCAAACACCTGCATGGGAATTCCAAACAGGCTCTCCTCTCCTAACACGTGAAATATGGCAACGTCCTGCACCGGGATACTCAGGGCGGCGATCACCGAAGGCAGCGAGGCGGCAAAGGTTGGATACAGTGAGAACAGTAGCACGATGGCAAACACCGGCCATCCCCCTGCCCGCCGCCCCGCTTCCAGCACGATCACCCAGGTCAGCAAGGCCAGCCATACACCCACGGGAGGCGCGGTATATTCCCAGGCTTCGAGAACGATGCGCTCGGCGTAGAATGCGAAATAGGAGAATATAAGCACAATCACCACCATGATGGCGATGTCATACCAGGGCACGTGGTCGGGGCTATGCCTGTTGGCGGGAAAGGTGATGAAGACCATGCACAGCATCACACCTGTGATGAGATACATGTAGCGGCTATCCAGCATCACATAGCCGACGAAGAAGCCCAGATTGAATATCTGGTTGATGGCAAGCACGATCGACACTGCCGTCATAGCCGCCATCATCTTGCGCCATACGGGGGGCAGTTCACGATAGCGCAGGGTAACAGGCTCCGGAATACTCTCGACCCGGATTTCTTCTTTTTGATTCGTTGCTTCACTCATCGCGGCATTACTACCCTGGGATTCTGCTACAACCCTTCACCGAGAGTGATGAGTCCGGCATCTGACAACGCCGCTTCCCTGGCACGGAGCCAGGCCTGTTCGAACTCGGAATATCCTTCTGGCGCGGTGGGAAGGAAAGCATCCCAGGCCGCCTGCAACACAGACTGCCGATGCAGATTGCGGTTGTTGACCTCTTCCGCACTGTCGGTCCAGGCGCCGATCTCCTTGAAATAACGGATTGCACCGGGATGATAAGGCACGAAGGCCTGCTCGAATTTCTGCCTGTCCATGGCCCAGCCATTAGCGCCAGGTGCATTTCCTTTGTATTGATCGAAATGCTCCACCATGACCTTCACCATGCTGTAGACCAGGGTCTCGTCTGAGTCATCCATGCCAACGAGAAATGGATACGCAGAGGAGAATACTTCGATACCCTCGGGACCGATGGTTGGCCCTTCCATCGCCACATGTGGAACATACCAGGGCAGCCTGTCGCGCACCCTGGCCACGGCCTCCAGATCGTCGTGGGGAAACTCAGGCCACTTCAATCCTCGTGGTGATGCCTCCACCCGCAGAAATGGTGGCGAGTTGCAGGCGCCACCAGCGGCATCGGCGCGATTATTCAATACGGCATCGATGGAGGCGTTATAGCCCCCTACTTCTACCGCCACGACGTCGTCCCAGGTCAGATTGGCGTAACTCAGCAAGGCAGCGGTGGCGTTGTTGAGGGAAGGCGCACCCTGCACAAAAGTCATGCGCTTGCCCTTCATATCCGCCACGCTATTGATGTTGGCGTCCGCGGCCGTGGCGAAGCTGAAAGAGCAGGCGTCGGAGTAGTTGGACAGCAAGGCTCGCACTGGCTGTGGTCCCCAGATGCGGGACGCGAAATTGAGAATTCCTTCCTGCGCATACACCGATTCCGAACCACCGGCAGAGAAATGCACACGTCCCGCACGCAAGGTGGCCAGGCGCGACACATCGTTACGCCCGGGAATCACGCGCAGGTTCGTGCTGTACTGGCGTTGCAGGATATTGCCGATAGCAACGGCCTGGCTGTAGCCGCCAGTCCCGGTGGGATAGGCTGACCAGGCGATGGTCTTGGGAAACTCAAAAGCTTCTGCTCCCCACGCAGCTGGCAACTGAATTGCGCTGCACAGGGCTACCATCAAGGCGATGGACTTCCTGGCAAGGTACTTCTTGTTAAAGTACTTCATAGGCTGGGCATTGTTCGAGGGTTTACCCTTTCTGTTTCGAGGAAGCATAACCCACAGTGCCAGCCAAGGCTATACGAGGTCATTCGTCTGAATAGCCCTGTGTACCGCAGTATCGAGAATGAAAATTTCCTCGTTCCCAGAACGAAGAAGCCCGGCTCTGCCGGGCTTCTTACCAAGTCGAAACACGATAACGATTATGGTGTCACATTCACCGTAACGTTCTGGTAGGTGAACATGGAGCCATCGCTGGCGATACCCCTGAGCACATACTCGCCCGGCTTGTCGAAGGTCACAGTGGAGTTCCAGATGTTGTCCGCGGGTGGCTCCGGAATGTAATACGGCGGCGACCAGGGTGAATTGGCGTACACCCGGGTATCGGTGTAGGTCTTCATCTGGGTCGGTTCGAAGGTGGCCGCCTGTTCCGGACCACGATAGACAGACCAGGAAAAACGCAGGCCGGGACCCGAAGATGCCACGATGGAAGAAGGTGGCCGATAGATCTGTTCTGGCGTTCTTGGTGGCGGTCGATTCGAGCGGGCCGGATAGTTATCCGGGTCGTTGGCATAGACAGACAGGGACAGCGGCTCCCCTACCCGCACTGTGCGGTAGTTATCGCCACGCAATTCCAATTCCGGTGAAATATTGGAGCGCAGACGATCATCCAGGCTGCCAAACGCACCACCTACTTCCGTCGAAATCACCTGGGGATCAATGCGGTAATCTGCGTACAGACTGCCATAGGCGCGGGCCACCTTGCCCTGGGATTTCAGGGTCCAGACGATTTCCTTCTCACCGAAATCCGCCGGCACATCGATGGTGAACAGGAAGGGATTCCTGCGCGGATAGAAATGGGTCGGTTGTCCCATATCGGCTGTGGCGGCATCGTAGGCTTCCCGGGAAAGGTCATCCAGTTCAGACTCTTCTGCCACATTGAAGTAATTGTCCGGGCCAATGGGAATATCAAACTGCTGCTCCCAATTGGTATTCATATACCCGAAGAATAATTTGAAAGTGCCATCGTCATTGGGCCACCAGCCTTCATAGGCTGGCGATACCATCTCACCACTGAGCAGCATGCGACGCTCCTGCGCCGACGCATTGAGACCGACGCAGAGTGCCAGCATTGATAGCAGTGAGATCAGGGTACGTGTACTTCTTTTCATGCTACTGCCTCAATCGTCGTCACTGCTGGAAGAATAGTCGGGAACCGGTGCCCAGCACAGGGGACAGCCGACATCGTATTCATTGCGATCCTTCATCTGTGCCCGACGAATGGCCATCTCTTCCTGGAACTGCTCCTCGGTCATGGTGACGGAATAGCCCAGGTCGATGAACATATTGGACACCGAACGGCGACCACCACCGGCCCAGTTACGGGGGTCGGCAAGATTGGGGTTGGCCTCGGTGGTATCCATGTAGGCGATGGTGCGCAGCACTGTGCCTTTAGGGAGCAAGGGTGCACGGTCTTCCTTATAGATGTACTGCTTCACCCAGTTGTGGTCGTAACCGACGCAGTTCAGGGTGAACTGGTTGTGACCCCAGATCGCCTCCAGGCACATGCGCACACCCGGTGCATGCAGGTGCGGTTCGAAGGCCATGATCTTGGTGTGCTCCTGCAGCACCACGTAGTTGGACAGCTCCTGGTTGGCCTGGTTTGGTATTACATCGAGGTCGATGCCATTACCGGTACGCGGGCCGCGACGGGAATACTTGGGCTCATAGCCACGGGGGAAGAAGGTGATGCCAAACTCGAGATGGCCAGTTGTCTCCCGACCATTGGAGTGCATGTGCGCCGCTTGCAGGTGCAGTGCGGAATTTGCCTGCAACAGGCGGCCTGCACTGTCCGGGAACACGTCGGCGTTACGACCCACCTCGTGGATGGGCCAGCTCACTGTGGAATCGGGCAGGATATAGCCACCATCTTCACTGAGGACCCCACTCTGGTAGGTCATGTGATGGAAGATATAGCGACCACCCACGGTGTTGGTGCCCTGGTCCTGGGGAATATCATTCACTTCCCGCACTTCGATGGATTTCACATAGCGGTCTTCGGTCAGGCCAGTCGGCACGATGCCGATATCACCCCACCAGTCGGGCCCTACGGCGGGACGCGTCATGTCCTGGCTGCGCAAGACCAGTTCCGGTTCACCAAGAGCCCATTCATCATCTTCGGTAAAGACAATAGGAGGCGGTTCGTCGGCCGGATTACCCCGCGGGGCACCGTTCTGCGCCCAGGCCTGGATCATGGCCAGTTCCTGGTCGGACAGGGAGTAATCGCTCTCAAAGCCGTCGGTAATGCCGATGTCCTTCTCCACGTACCAGGGCGGCATGGCACCCATGCGATCGCGAATCGCGGTGCGGTACATGATGACCGGCGCCCAGGGGCGAATTTCCTCGTAGCTCAGGAACGACATGGGGCCGGCACCACCGGGTCGGTGGCACTGCACACAGCTGCGCTGCATGATGGGCGCGATGTGCTCGGCATAATTGACGTCACCTGGCTGCATGTCGAAATCGGCGATGTCGAAATAGTGGGGCTGGTGGTTCGCCACGCTGGCATCGTGGGGCTGGGCCAGCACCACGGCCGGCAGCAACAGTGCGGGCAGCAAGGCGATACGAAGGGTTGAAGAGAGTTGTCGGGCAATCATGATGTCACCTCTTGTTATCTCTGGAGGCCACTAGTGGCCTGTAAGATACTATTTACACAAATGAATAAACGGGCTGGAAATCGGTTTCTCAGGCCTGTCTGCCTGAAATAAAAAAGCAGCACCGGAGTATTAATTCTTATTCTGTTCCGATTCTAGCGGAATTTTCCCCTACTCTGGTAGCGCAAAAGCCGTGAGCGTCGTACCGGACGCGATCAGCACCATTTGCCTGCCATCCAGCATAAAGGTCATGGCAGCGGCACCCCAGATGCGGGATCCGGTCTGGTAGTGCCAGAGGTTTTCCCCGGTTTCCGCGTTGAAGGCCATGAAGTTACCTTCGTGGTCCCCGGCGAACACCAGGCCTGAGGCGGTGCTCAGCACGCCACCAAAGGTTGGCGAGGGATAGGTAAATTCCCACACCAGTTCCCCGGTATGCACGTCCAGCGCACGCAGAGCACCACTGCCCTGCTCGGCGTCGATGTGCACCGTGCCTCCAAAATTGGATTGTCCCGGCGTATTCGCAGGCACTTCCGGGATAAAGGTGGCGCAGGTCTCCCGCGCAGTCAGGATGAACAGATCCAGCCCCGGATAGAAGGTTGGCGGCATGAAGTTGGTAGAACCCCAGGGATCGGGTACACAACCTTGGCTGCCGTCGTTCAGCACGATGGGCCGGCCATCCTCGCCAATTTCCCGCGCCCAGGTCGTGGCCGTAAACGGTTTTCCTAACAAGAGTTCTCCGGTCACCCGGTCCAGCACGTAGAAGAAGCCATTGCGATTGCCCACCATGACGACCTTGCGCGGTTCGCCCTTCCAGTCGATGTCGGCAAGTACCGGCATGTGATTGGAGTCCCAGTCATTCAGGTCGTGGGGGGTGAACTGATAGTGCCACTGCAGTTCGCCGGTATCGGGATCCAGTGCCACCAGGGAATTGGAATAGAGATTGTCGCCGGGTCGCAGGTCGCCGTAGTAATCCGGGTTCGGATTACCCACTCCCCAATAGAGCAGATCCAGTTCCGGATCGTAGCTGCCGTTCATCCAGGTGCCACCGCCCCCGGATGCCAGTATCTCGGGATCATCGGGCCAGGTCTCGCTGCCGGGTTCGCCGGGACCGGGAATGGTGTTGAATCGCCACAGGCGCTCGCCGGATACGGGATCGAAGGCATCGATGAAACCCCGGGTGCGGTACTCGCCGCCGGAGATGCCGACGATCACCTTGTTGTCCAGCACCAGTGGCGCCAGAGTCGCCGAATAACCCACCTGGTAGTCCGCCAGTTCTCGCTCCCAAAGGACATCACCGCTGCGACGATCGAAGGCCATGAGGTGCGCATCCAGGGTCACCATGAACAGACGATCCCCCAACATGCCGAAACCACGATTCACCGGCGCGCTGGCACCGTAGGTCAGGTCGCTGGGAAGATTGCGCCGGTAAGACCAGAAGGCTCGCCCGCTGCGGGCATCGATCGCCCAGGCGTAGTTATTGGAACCGGTGACATAGAGGATGCCATCGTCCGCCAGCGGTGTGGTTTCGAAGCCGCGGCCGCGGGTGGTAGTGCCGGTCTGGAAGGTCCAGACCGGGCGCAACTGGTCCACGTTGTCCGGGGTAATCTGGGTCAGGGGACTGTGGCGCTTGCCGCTGTAGTCGCCGGAATAGGTGAGCCAGCGTTCGGGATCGGCAAAGCCGGCGAGGATATCATCATAATCAGGCCCGCTCTGGGCACTGGCAGCGGCCGACACCATGAGGACCGAAGCACATACGGCATTTCGGGAGACTTTGTAGAGACGATCAAGGATATGCTTCATGATTGCGCTAGTTCCTGTCCAGGAAATTCAGGATGTCGATTAGTTCTTGCTGCCCGAGCAGGCTTTCACTGAAAACGGGCATGAGCGATTGCTGTGGCCGTTCAAGCGAGCGCAGCTGTTGTTTCCTAAAACCACGCAGTCGTTGATTGCTGTCCATCATCTGCAGGGAGAATGCATCTTCACTCTTGAGCACACCCTGTACTGTCTCCCCAGATCCGGTAATGACTGTGAGAGGCTTGTAGCCTGGGGCGATCAGGGCGCTGGGGTCACGCACGGAGATGAGCAGGGATTCCAGTGACCGTCTGGCGGTGATGGTAGACAGGTCCGGACCCAGGCTGCCGCCCTCACCCCTCACCCGGTGACACTCCGCGCAATGGCGGGCAAACAGGCGCTGGCCGTTGGCCGCATCCCCGTCAGGCAAACCGATGACCCCTGCCACTGCCACATTCTGCAGGTGGCTCACCAGCATCCAGATCTCGGTGTCGGTGAAATCATGGGGCGGCATGATGCTGCCGGCGATGCCATTGCGAATGGTGTCGAACACATCCTGCGCCGAGAGCTGGCGTTGCGACCACATCAGGGTGAGGTCGGGTGCGTCGATGCTGCTGATGCCCTTGGCGTCGGCACCATGGCAGGTGGCACACTGGGCGCGGAACAGGGCGCCACCGGCAAAGGCGGCCCGGGGATCGCCTTCGAGCGGGTTGACCGTCTGCGCCAGGAGCGCCGGGCTCGAGACCAGGAGCAGCATTGGCAGCAAGGCCATGCGTATTCGGCCAACAGTTATTTTATATATAGAAGTAAGATCAGGCATTGTTATTCTCATTTTG
The DNA here is from genome assembly GCA_027621405.1 of Pseudomonadota bacterium. Taxonomy (GTDB): domain Bacteria; phylum Pseudomonadota; class Gammaproteobacteria; order Pseudomonadales; family Pseudohongiellaceae; genus UBA9145. The sequence goes on from JAQCBT010000011.1 coordinate 93,349, forward strand.
TGCCGGAGCATAGCAAATAACTGCGGGCTCAGGGAATTAATGACCCGGGCTCAGTTGACTTCCCACGGGCATTGGTTTTTACTGCGCGGAGCCTCATTACCTGGATTGAACAGTCGATACTATGAATTCAGGGACCATAACAAGAACGGAGAACACCATGAGTTCCAATCCGAAACAAATCAAAGAGATCCTGACCTCAGTCTGCGCCGCCGCCGCATTGGGCATCGCCGTGCTGGTCACCCAGACCGATGTGATCTCGGCCCAGGCCAGCAACTTCCAGGGCGGTGCGCCCGTGGTGACCCAGGGTCCTGACGATGCCCGTTACATCCGCATCCTGTTCCCGGCCGGCGTGCGCTCCTCTTGGCACAGCCACACCTGGGGCCAGTTGCTGTTAATCGAGGAAGGCATCGGCCTGCACCAGATCCGTGGCCGGGTTATCGAGGAATTCCATCCCGGCGAGCCCTTCTGGACCCCGGCCGGCGTCGAACACTGGCATGGCGCCCACCCCGATGTGGATGCGCTGCAACTCACCATCTATGAAGGCACCGTGGAGTGGCTGGATGCCACCACCGATGAGCAGTACCTCGGCCCACGCACTCGCCCCATGTCTCGCTCCAACAACTAGGGCGAAGCAACGCTATCGAAGGCGGCTCAATGAGCCGCCTTTTTTGTGCCTGCCTGTTCCGGGTTTAATCCATGCAGTCAGGCTCGGAGCACTGGAAGCCCTCCTCTGCCACTAATCGGCACGAGCAATCAGCTGTTTGCCCGCACTGCAGTTCAAGTCCTATACTCCGGCTAGTAGCAGCACAGGACAGACTGCTTCACATATTGGGGGAAACACATGAGCACCAGGTATAAATTATCGAGCCTCGCCGCCATCACTACCCTGGCACTGGCCGCCTGTTCCGAACAGGCACCCACACCACAGGAACCAGAACTCAGCTTCGAGGAAAGTCTGCAACAGCAGCTCATCCAGGCCCAGCCCGGTGATGTAATCGAGATTCCCGCGGGCACCCATAGCATCAGCCGTGGCCTGTCCCTGAACGTGGACGGCGTCACCATTCGCGGCGCGGGCATGGAGCAGTCCATACTCTCCTTCGCCAACCAGGCCCAGGGCGCCGAAGGCCTGCTCGTGAGTGCCGACGATTTCGTGATCGAAAACCTGGCCATCGAAGACACCATCGGCGATGCCCTCAAGATTAATGAGAGCGACAATGTGGTGATTCGCAATGTGCGCACCGAATGGACCGGCGGCCCGCTAAGCAGCAACGGCGCCTATGGTATCTACCCGGTACAGTCCAGCAACATCCTCATCGATGGCGCCGTCGCCATCGGTGCCTCGGATGCCGGAATCTATGTCGGTCAGTCCAACAACATCATCGTGCGCAACTCCCGCGCCGAGTACAACGTGGCCGGTATCGAGATCGAGAACTCCACCTTCGCCGACGTGCACAACAACGTGGCAAGCAATAACACCGGTGGCATCCTGGTCTTCGACCTGCCTAACCTCCCGGTACAGGGTGGTCGCAACACCCGCGTGTTCAACAACCAGATTGTGAACAACAACACCGCCAACTTCGCCCCCGAGGGCAACATCGTGGGCGAGGTACCCGCTGGCACCGGCATGATGGTGCTGGCCAACGACAGCATCGAGGTGTTCGGCAACACCTTCACCGACAACAACACCACCAACGTCATGATCGTGAGCTACTACATCACCGAACGCCCCTTCGACGACCCCAACTACGACCCGTTCCCGGAAGAAATATATATCCACGACAACAAGTTCAACGGCGGTGGCAACACACCGGATTCCGAACCCCTGGTGATGTTGCAGCAGGCTACAGGACAGGCTATTCCCGATATCGTCTGGGACGGCACCATGGTGCCCGGCAAGTCCGCCAGCGACATCCTCTGTATCGGCGATAACGGCGACACCACCTTCGTGAACCTGGATGCCGGCAACGGCTTCGCTGCACCCAGCTTCGACGCCTCAATTCACGCCTGTGCCCTACCTGCCCTCAGCGAAATCGAACTCAGCGGCGACGCGGACTAGGCAATACACACCATGATCTACCCGCGCAAGGCAGTACGTGGCGCAGTACTCGGATTCGTATGCGGAGCGGCACTCAGCGCCTGCTCCGAACCCTCGCCCGTGTTTCATGCCGACGCCAATCCCTCGCGCCTGTCAGACTGGGGGTTGTTCTCGTTAGATGACACAAGCCTCACCCCGAATCCCGACACCCTGGTGTTCCGCCCGGCCAACACCCTGTTCACCGACTACGCGCAAAAAATGCGCACTCTTTGGATCCCGGAAGGTGAGCAGGCAAGCCTGGTGAATGGTGAAATCGAATACCCCGTTGGTACCGTCCTCAGCAAGACTTTCTACTACCCAACAAATGCAGCCGGGGATCCAATGAGGAGAGACGAAATCATCGCCGAATCCATCGAACTGGCTAACAATCGTCTTATGGAAACCAGGTTACTGGTAAAGAGGAGTGAAGGCTGGGATGCGTTTCCCTACGTGTGGAATGATGAGGAAAGCGAGGCTTTCCTGCGGGTCGCGGGTACGACAGCAGCCTTAAGCCTGCAGACAGACGCTGGCAGTAAGGACTTCTTGTACTTCGTTCCCAACGAGAATCAATGCGCCGGCTGCCATGTCACGGAACACCCCGATGGCGACCTTCACCCCCTGGCCGCGGTCTCCCACCAACTCAGCTACAAGCGCTACCAGGCCGACGGCGACCTGCGTCTCGAGATCGACGCACTGGTTGCCAGGGGCTGGCTGGAGTCAGCACCCATGCGCCTGGAGACCATCAGCTATCTCAACGACGGTGACCTGGAAGCGAGAGCGACCGAATACCTGAAGATCAACTGTGGTCACTGCCACAATCCCAATGGTGCCGCCGACACCTCCAACCTCATCCTCGACGGCTCCCACTCGCAACTGGTGAACATGGGGGTCTGCAAGCCACCCGTGGCGGCCGGCGGCGGCGCTGGCGACCGCCTCTACAGCATCGTGCCCGGCGCGCCGGAGCAGTCCATCCTGCTGTACCGCATGCAGTCCAGCGAGCCAGACGAGATGATGCCGGAACTGGGACGCTCACTGGTGCACGAGGAAGGCATCGACCTGATCAGCGACTGGATCGAGCAGCTCAGCGGCGACTGCACCGCTCGCTAGACCCGAATCCTCGCCTTCCTTCCCCCTTTGTTTGAAAATCTGGCGCGCTTTGCACCTGAGTAATCAGATATCTATCGCTACAACAAGGCCTTAGCAGGACTCCTGGCCAAATACGGAGAAACCTCTTTTCTGAAAAGCGATCGCACCCTATTTCGAATAAAGCAGACCCTCGATATTTCGACCCTAAGTCCATGGAGATTGAAAACTTACTGTTCCAATTCAAGAATTTGGGGCATACACTACAAGTGAAAACCCACAAATAAAGAGGGGGGGTCACTTTATACAAATGTTATGTGCTTTGCGATATGAGCGAGATTGAGGAGATACTTTCTGAAGCGAAATCTCTTGCTAAGAAATACAAAAAGCTAACGGGGAAGCCGCTCGGAATAACTGGCGAAATAGCAGAATTCGTCGCAGCGCAGTGCCTTGGGCTCGAACTCGCTGAAGCCCGACAATCTGGATACGATGCGACCCGACTGGAGAACGGCAAGGAAGTAAAAGTACAGATTAAGGGCCGATGCATCCGTAAGAATACCAACCCGGGACAAAGGCTTGGAAAAATACGCCTTGATACCGAATGGGATACGGTCCTTCTAGTTCTACTTGATGAGGATTTTGAACCCGTAAGTATGATTGAAGCCGCAAGGCCCGAAGTTGAAGAGGCTCTTTTGGCTCCTGGCTCGAAGTCTCGAAATGAAAGAGGTGCGCTCGGAATCGCTAAATTCAAATCAATCGGGACTGAAGTATGGAGTCACGAACGCACATAACAATCAGTTCTATAAAGGACAAACTGCTTCGCAGTTTGCCCATAAACAAGGGCGTTAGCGCTACGAAGCTAGGAACATCAGTGTGAAAAATCTGTTACTTCTGGTAGTTATTTCTATTGGAGCATGGCTGTGGATTCAAGAACCAACTCCTCCGACAATATCCACATCCGCACCAACGACATTTTCAATTGAAAGTCCAGTTACGCAACCCGCCTCAACCACGAGATCTGTTAGTTTCAGTTGCGATGGCCGTCAATATTGCAGCGAGATGACCTCAAGAGCTGAAGCTGAATTCTTCGTTCGCAATTGCCCAAACACCAGAATGGACGGTGACAACGACGGTTTTCCTTGTGAAAACGACTCAAGATTCTAAAGAATTCTGTACTAACAAACTGTTTCTGAGCGACAAAAATATATCGTCATGGCTTTTGCTAGAAGCGCAAATGCAACGCCTATATAGAATCGCACCCGAACAAGGGCGTTAGTACAACAATCAAAAGCTGACAGTATCGTGATTCATCTGGCTCTCCATTTTCTTGTACCCGCGGTAATCGTTGCTGTGTTCTATCGGCAAAACTGGAAAGCGAACTATCTGATTATGATTGCAACTATGCTGGTAGATGTTGACCACGTTTTAGCCTCACCCATTTACGATCCAAACCGTTGCAGCATAGGTTTCCATCCCTTACATGAAGTCTGGTTTATCGCAGTGTATGCCGTTCTATGCGCTGTCCCCAGGACGCGGGTTTTAGGCATCGGGCTAATAGTGCACATGGGCCTGGATTCCATAGATTGCCAGGTTACCAATGGCATATGGTCGAGCTAGAAGAAAACAGGGACAGATTTATTTTTGTAAAAAATAAATCTGTCCCTGTTTTCCCGGTCTATAATGGCGATTTACTCCCCGTAAGGAATCCAGCAAGCAATGGACCTGAAAATCTTCCTCACCGTCTTCACGACTGTCTTCATCGCCGAATTGGGCGACAAGACCCAGATCGCCACCATGCTCTTCGCAACCGACAAGGATGCGGGCAAAATCACAATCTTTCTCGCCGCATCCGCCGCCCTCGTCCTGGCATCTGCCATGGGAGTCATCGCTGGGAGCTTTTTTTCTGAATTTATCAACGAGAAGGTACTGCAGTACGTGGCGGGAGCCGGCTTCATTGCAATCGGTGCCTATACGATCTACAGCGCCTAGAACAGTATGAGCTTTATCATAAAGCAACTTACCACGAATGACCTTGCGCTCATGCACGGATTGCTGGACTGTTTCGGGGAGGCATTCGACGAAGTTGACACCTACGGCGCCAACCGACCAAATGCCGACTACCTGCAGGACCTGCTGTGCAGCGATACATTTATCGCCCTGGTCGCACTCAAAGATGATGCAGTGGTGGGTGGTCTGGCCGCCTATGAACTCAAGAAATTTGAACAGCAACGCAGTGAACTCTATATTTACGACCTGGCTGTAGCAGCCTCTTGCAGAAGACAGAGCGTGGCTACATCCCTTATTCGCAGCTTGCAGCCTATCGCGAGGGAACGCGGCGCCTGGGTGATCTTCGTGCAAGCCGATTACATTGATGAACCAGCGGTAAACTTGTATGAAAAACTGGGAACGCGGGAAGAAGTGCTGCATTTTGATATCCCCATCCGGGTTAAAAAATAGGGACAGATTTATTTTTGACAAAAATAAATCTGTCCCTATTTTCTAAATTTACGCGAAATCGTAATAATTCTGCACGACGATTGTGCTATCAATACAGCCATCGCCCAGACTCGCTTTTACGACTGTTTTTCGATGCGTTCTCTGTCATTCATTCGCTTCTCACTTGCTGTTGCGCTCCCACTCTGCCCAATAATTTCACAGGCACAATCCAATTCGGCTTCACATACAGATATGCCGGAACTGGTGCTGGTGGGTAGTTCCCGCATAGGGGATCGCTACACTGCCGTTCTCAGGAACCGAACTGGCAGCGAGATCAGGGTCACGGGACACAGTGGCAAATCCATTCCGATTGGCGGCTACGGCGACTACAGGATCGTGGAGTTCACATCCCGGCGGGTCACTATACGCCTCCCCGAGTCGGTACCATGCTCTGACTATCCCGACTTTGGTGTCAGCTGCCAGTCGGGTAATGCTCTGGCGCTGGAATTACATGCTGGAGCAATCAACCGGCTTTATCACCGCATGGAACCACAACAGGGATTAACGATCTCCCCCAATGACATGCAAGACATTCCCGCCGCCGAGGGCAGCTTCATGCAGACCTTGCAACAGCAGGCGGCCGAGAACGGTCGCCGGGCTGAAATCCCTCCCGGCATGACTCTGGTGGAGACTCCTTCCGGCTTTCGCCTGGTGCCGGAGGATTAGGCCAAGCCCTGTGTGGCCGCTCGCATCTGCAAGCGTGTCACCCGAACCGCAATTCCCAAGCCAATAAAAAAGGGCTCCATCAGCGTTGGAGCCCTTTCTGTTGCCAGACGACTTGCTGTCTGTTTACGAGCCAACCACGCCGTTGTCCTTGCGGCGAATAACCACCATGGCGTCCCGTGGCACATCGCTGCTGCCTACCGGCGCCGGCCATGGGCTCACCGCCGGATCACCGTCACCGGGATGCTGTACGTTGATGAACATGGTCTTGCGATCCGGAGTCACCGTGAGGCCGGTGATCTCACAACCGGGCACACCAGTGAACAGGCGCCTGATCTCTCCGGTGGCAGGATCGGCTACCAGCAGCTGGTTCTGCAGGCCATCTTTCTGGCCACCGTCGGTCTCGATGAACAGGCGACCATCGGGATCTGCCCAGAGTCCATCAGGATCGGCAAAGCTCTCTTCCGTGCCATGGGTATCGGAAGCAAACTTGAAGATATCCCATTCGAATTTGGTGCCGCTGTGGCCATGGGTCTCGATCCAGCGAACGATATGACCATCGCCATTAGGTGCCTGCGGGTTCGCCGCATTGGGGCCTGAATCCACCATGCGGCCACCGCTGGAAATAATACCCCTGTCAGTGCGCTGAGAATTGTTGGTACAGGCGAGATAAACCCGACCGTCGGGCGCCACCGTGACCCACTCCGGACGATCCATCGGCGTTGCACCGGCCAGGTCGGCTGCATAACGGGTCATGATCATCATGGCGCCGAGGTTCACGAAGTTGGATGCGATATCGGTGTTCTCCATAGACAGCTCAATCCAGCTGCCTGTGCCATCATCATTGAACCGCGCCACATAAAGCGTGCCGCGATCCAGCGGGCTTTCACCACTATCACGCATCTCGCGCCAGGGCTCTGCGGACACGAATTTGTACACGTAGTCGAATCGCTGGTCATCACCCATGTACACGACTGCCCTGCCGTCAGCGGAGACATGCACCGTGGCACACTCGTTCTTCTTGCGACCCAGGGCGGTGCGCTTAATCGGCTTAGCGTTAGGGGTCAGTGGATCGATCTCCACTACCCAACCGAAGCGGTTGCACTCGTTCGCATAGTTGGGATTGGCCAGATCGAAGCGTGGATCGAACAGGTGCCAGCCGTAGCCAAATCCACCACTGTTGATACCAAGGCGGTTCTGACTGCTGTTGGGAGTCCAGTTTGGATCCTCGGTACCGAAGTAGCCGTTGAAGTTTTCCTCGCAGGTCAGGTAGGTACCCCAGGGTGTAACACCGTGAGCACAATTGTTGACTGTGCCCAGGTAAGGATTCATGGCGTTGTTCTGCAACTGGTCGTGTCCGGCAGCCGGGCCGCTGAACTCGACAGGAGTGTTGACATGAATGCGGCGGTTGAGAGTGCTGTTCTCAATTTCCCAATTGCCGTTGTTGTTGCGGATGCGTACCACGGTAACACCGTGGGCATGCTGGGAGACACGGACGTCGTCCAGGGACTCAGGCAAATCCTTGCGCAGCACATGATAGTTGGTACCGAACTCGCAGTTGAAGCACATCACACCACGGGTGTTGCCGTAGGCATTGTCTTCCAGGGTACCGGATAACCAGGGATTGGTATCCTGCAGGTCGTCCCACCCAAACCGACTTCGAAACGCTGTAGGATTGAGAATCGGGAAATACCACATACCATCGTGACCGATACCGATCTGCTGGGCCTGCTTGTCGGGTGTCATGGGCAGGCTGAAGGCTGGACCGCCGTTCAGGATAGGGTCGCCCCACTTAAGGATGACCTTGTATTCGTAGTCAGGGGAGATTGCGGGCGCTGGACTCGCACCCTGGGCCAGTGTAACTGGCTGGAAGCCAATCAGAGGTTCGTTAAAACCAAACAGTGCACGAGACAGCGTGTCAGCCTGGGCAGCCCCGGTGAAGCCCAGGAGTGATCCTCCAGCGATACCCGCACCCGCTTTCAGCAGCTTGCGACGCTGCATGTTGACACTCAACACGTCGGAGAAAGGACGGTTGCCTGAGTTGTTGGAGGAGATGTCTTCTATGTTGTCGTGTTCGTCGTGTTGATCCATGAGCTATGTATTACCCTCTTTGTAATCTTTGTTTAGCGAAGGACCAAAAATAGATTCCGCAGATGACAAACTGATTGCGACTGATTGACACTTCGATGAATTGTTGGTGACAGAGACTTTTCAGATCACACACCGTTCTGTCACAAAATCAAAACTTGTTTAGTATTCAGCCTTGCTGGCGTTTCTACTATTGATTCAGACTGCCCCCTAATCGTATAAGCCATGCAATGAGGCACACTTCCTTCTCTGTTTACTGCGCGGTATTGCTACTGGGCAATATAACTGCCACGGCCCTGGGCAATGACTGGCAGATAAGCGAGGTGTTCTCGAATTTTGATGGCCGTGTTCAATACATCCAGTTAAGCAAACGCACAGGAGATCTGCTGCAGTCACAGGAATTCGTGTTACAGAGTAATGACCAGACTTCGATTAACTCGTTCGCGTTTAGCTCCACCGTCGCCGCCGACAGGGGCAGCACGACTCTATTGCTGGCTACCAAAGATTTTTCAATAAACACCGGTGTTATTGCCGACGCAACCATTCCGGACAGCTTCGTGCCGATGCATGGCGGAAGTTTGCGATTCATCAATGGTTCTGACACGTTCGACATCGACCAGGGGATGCTGCCCCTGAATGGGTCACAGGCACTACATCGATACAGCGGTGTCGTGTTAGCAACAGCCCTCACTGCTTCCGGCGAAACCGTGACCTTGCACCAGCCAAGCTGGGCGCAATTCGACGAATACAGCAATACCATTATCTTGCCGCAGCTGGAGTTACCAGATGGGACCCTGGCCAATCTCAGGCTCTCAGTTGACCTCGTCACCGAGCAATTTACCGTGCTGGGAGATGTTTTCTACTACCTGCAGGGAATCAGCTCCGGAGACAGCCCTGCTGTTTTTAACGTATCGACTTTAACTATTCCGGCATTGCTGATTGGTGAACAACTGTATGAACTTCGACTCAAGCTGATCGATAACAACTCCTACATACTGGGTAATCCTGAAATCCTGGGCATAGCCTCTGCGCAGCAGGCCAGGGAAACAGCACAGGCTTATCAAGAAGCACTCAATGCCAGTATCGCTCGTGGAGCAGTCTCCTATAGCGGTCTCTGCGCGCACTGCCATGGCGATCGCGGTGAGGGATACAGCGCCTCTGCTATCGCATTCAGTAACTACCGCCGATCCTTTGCCGCTTTAAGGAATGTCATCGCCAGTATCATGCCTTTCGATAACCCGGGACTCTGCCTGGACTCAGGCGAGACAAAATGTGCCACGGACGTCGCCAATTACGTGTTGTATGTCCTGCAACAACCAGACTGACCAGGTTTATTCATTTATTACCATTGTGATATGGTGCTGCAATATTGGTCGACACGTGGGAAAGCCGAGCCGGTGATCTACCTGACAGCGCGAAAGAGGCATCGAACAATGCATGGGCCAGCGAAAATCATCCTTCTGCTACTAATATTGCTTACCGCAACCGCCTGTTCGACTTCGCAGAATTCGGACCAGGCCTTCACCAACACTTCTATCGAACAATCCGTCATGGCCAAGTGGTCACGAAGCTGCGCGCTCTGCCACGTCGACGGTGTCGCCTATGCCCCGCTCGTCGGTGATACCGCCGAATGGCAGCGCCGCCTCGCCAAGGGTGAACAGGCCGTGCTGCGCAATGTGCTGGAGGGTGTCAATTCCATGCCGCCACTGGGCTACTGCATGGCCTGCGAGATCGATGACTTTCGCGCCATGATTGCCTTCATGGCAGGAGACAGCCGATGAACAGCCGCGAACTGAAGAAACTGTCCCGGCGTTCCTTCCTGGCCTCCAGTCTGCGCACTGCCCTGTTCAGTGCCGGGGCCATGAGCACTTCCGCCTTTGCCCAACCAACCCCATGGCGCAACTGGTCGGGTGGCCTGTCCTGCCAGCCTGCCGGCCGCCATGACATCGGCAGCGAAGACCAACTGGCCGACATCCTGGCCAGTACCCGCGGCACGATTCGTCCGGTCGGCTCCGGACATTCCTTCAGCCCGCTGATTCCCACCGATGGCCACCTCGTGATCATCGATCAACTCAGCGGTATTCTGGATCATGACAATCGTTCCATGCAGGCCACCTTTGGCGCCGGTTCACGACTGGGCGACCTCGGCGCGCCGCTACAGGAACTCGGCCAGGGCATGATGAACCTGCCGGACATCGACAGGCAGACGGTTGCTGGAGCCACAGCCACCGGCACCCATGGCACCGGCATTCGCTTCAAGAGCCTGTCCGGCTATGTCACGGCCCTGCGCCTGATCACTCCCCGGGGCGAGGTACTGGATATAAATGCCAGTGACGGTGACCTGTTCGATGCGGCGCGGGTGAATCTCGGCGCACTGGGTGTGGTAACCCAGATACGCATGCAGAATCGTGATGCCTATAAGCTGAAGAAGCGGGAATGGACCGCGCCCACAGAAGAGTTGCTGGCGGAATTCGATGAGCGCGCCGCCAACCATCGTCACTTCGAGATCTTCCCCCTGGTGTACTCCGACTACTCCCTGGCCCTGCAGATCGATGAAACCGATGAGCCCATCGGCCAGACCATCATTCCCGCCGAGGAAGTGGAACTGTCCGACCTGCGCCGACCCGGGCTACAGGCGACACCGGCCGAGAAGCTGGCGCTGAACAATGCCCTGGCGCAGAACGCGGAAATGACCGAGGCGGTGGACCTGTCCTACAAACTGCTCTCCAATATCCGCAGCAACCCCTTCAACGAGATGGAATACTCGGTGCCCGCGGAAGTGGGTGCCGAATGCGTGCGGGAGATTCTTCGCACTATTTATGACCAGGCCATCGATGTCGCCTTCCCGTTGGAGTTCCGCTATGTCAGCCCGGAAGATCCCTGGCTCAGCATGGCCTACGGCGACGAGCCCCACGCCACCATCTCCATACACCGCACCGCCAGCGCGGACTATCGTCCTTACTTCGACATCATCGAGCCCATCTTCTGGAAATACGGCGGGCGCCCGCACTGGGGCAAGATACACAGCCTGGGATATGAACAGCTTAAAGAGCTGTACCCCCGCTACCGGGACTTCATGGAGATTCGGGAGTCACTGGATCCGGATGGCAGGATGTTGAACGAGCATCTGAAGTTGCTGTTCAATGCCTGAGAAAAATAGGGAAAAATTGGGACAGATTTATTTATTTTTCAAATAAATAAATCTGTCCCTATTTTTCCTAGTCTTCCGTATCCACGATCGCCTTCCACAGGCGCCTTGACGTCACCATCTGCAGCAGCAAGGTTACATTGGCAAACACCATGGCTGTCAACGCGATCCAATCCGGACTACGCAAGGCCGTGTACAGGATACCGAAAATAATCAGCAGGAAAATATTCGAGAAAGCCCAGATAAAATCGCGCCAGGTGGCCGGGCTACGGCCGCGAAAGAAGGCCGCGTTCTCAATCTCCCGCCGCGCCCGCCGGAAGGTGATGTGGGCTACGGTGTTGCCGAACAGGAAGATGCCCGCCAGAGTGTAGAGCCACAACGCGCTGAAGTCTGGTCCTATCAGGCTGACGAGGACGAACTCCAGCAGGCCGATCAGGAACGGCAGTAACATGTCCCGCATGGTAGGGCGCCAGGTGAACCCCAATACCAGGGTCGAGTACAGTACCCACACCTGCAATATGCCCAGCATGGTGACGGAGATACTGCCCCAGGCCACGATAGCCTGCAGGTCCCATTGCCACAGGTAATCACCGTCGACAATCTTCCCCCACAACAGCTCCAGCGCCAGGGCCTGAATGATGCTGATCAGGGTCAGCAGGATCACCGGGAACTGAGTCATCACCCTGCTGCGCATTCTGTTGCTCATGCCGTTCCCTGACCTTTATTCCACGGGAAAATTGAAGAATGTCGCAGGATAGGGTTCATCGGCGAAGGTGAAGTGCCACCATTCCGTGGTGATGGGATTAAAGCCGTGCCTGGTCATCGCGCTTCGCAACAGAGCGCGATTGGCCCGCTGCTCTGCGCCAATGTCCGCATAGGCACCCCAGGAACTGAGATCAAAATAGTCCCAGGGCGTTCCCATATCCAGTTCCTCGCCGCTGGCGAGATCGACAATGGTCAGGTCTACTGTCGAGCCCCGGGAGTGCCCGGAGCGTTCGGCGATATAACCATCGCAGAACAGGTTACTCTTGTCCACGATGGGATAGTAGCGGGACTTCATGCGGGTATCGTTGATGTCCTCGGCCCAGCGTACGAAATGATTCACCGCCTGTTGTGGGCGATAGGCGTCGAATATCTTCAGTCCCAGACCGAAGCCCTCCAGATACTCCACGACCTCGAGCAATGCGGTGTAGGCAGTGCGGGTCATATACACTCGCGGCGCAAGATAACCATCGATTCTTTCGCCCACGAAATTGTCCGCACTGTAATAGCGAACTTCCGTGATGATGCGGGGATCATCCACCACGACAAAATCCGCGGGGGCAGTATCCACATCCAGGGCGCCACAGGCCACAAGCGCCAGGCTCAATGCCAGGGTCGCTATACGCATACAGGGCTGCATAATGTGATGAATCAGCATGGGATCGCAGTGTAAGCCATTATGCCGAGGAATACATGGCCCGCATCCATCCTGTCCGCTATCGGGATCGGCCACACTTTCCTAGTACCACTACCGCAAACCCTCTAGAATAATTAGTCCGGCACCGAGCGCGAGATAATCAAGACCTTAAACGGAGCGATCCAATGAAGACCATGGGCCTGCTAGGCGGCATGAGCTGGCAATCCACCAATACTTATTATTCCCTGCTGAACCAGGGTATTGCTGCTGCGCTTGGTGGACTGCATTCGGCGCGCCTGATGCTGTACAGCGTGGATTTCGATGAAATCGAGAAGCTGCAGCACGCGGGCAAATGGGAGGAGATGGGGGAATTGCTGGCGGCGGGTGCGCAACGGATAGAAGCCGGCGGTGCGGATTTCCTGATGATCTGCACAAACACCATGCACAAGGTCGCGCCCCAGGTGGAGGCTGCCATTACTATTCCCCTGCTGCACCTGGCCGATGCCACCGGTCAGCGCCTGCAGGACGCTGGGGTTACCCGAGCAGGCCTGTTAGGTACCCGCTTTACGATGGAACAGGACTTCTACAAGCAACGGATTATCGATAATTTCGGCATCGACGTTATTGTGCCCGAAGCCGGGGACATCGAAATCATTCACAAAGTGATCTACGATGAACTGTGCCTCGGCATAGTAAGGGGTGAATCACGGGCCACCTACCTGGCAGTGATCGATCGCCTGCGAGCCAATGGCGCGCAGGCTGTCATTCTGGGCTGCACCGAAATCGCCATGCTGGTGAAACAGGAGCACACGACGATGCGCCTGTATGACACCACCACTATTCACTGCGAAGAAGCTGTTAAGCTGGCTATCGCTGATTAAGCGGATAAACGGAATCCTTCATGCTGGAAACACTGGGCGTTGCCCTTGCTACCCTGTTTGCCACCATCGGCCCATTGAATGCGGCCACGGTGTTTGCCGGCCTGACTTCGAGCACGCCGGCTACACGCAGACGCCAGATGGCGATGCGCGGCACGGTGGTCGCCACCTCCATCCTTCTGGTTTTTGCCCTGGTGGGGGAAATCCTGTTGGCGGGGCTGGGCATCTCCCTCGCGGCCCTGCGCACCGCCGGCGGCATCTTGTTGTTGATGGTCGGTATCGACCTGGTATTCGCTCGCCATTCGGCGGTCACGTCCACCACCGATGAGGAAGAAGAAGAAGCCCGCGGCAAGCAGGACATCTCGGTGTTTCCGCTGGCCACACCACTCATCGCCGGGCCCGGCTCCATGGGCGCCTCGGTGCTACTGATGGCCAACGCCGGGGACGATCTCCTGCGACAGGTAGCCGTGCTACTGGGCCTGTTTCTGATCATGGCGCTCACGCTTACCATGATGCTGCTCTCCAGCCAGATCAATCGACTCATCGGGACCACCGGCATGCAGGTAATCGAACGTGTCATGGGGGTGCTGTTGTCGGCGCTGGCCATCCAGTTCATGTTCGACGGCATCGCCCAGAGTGGCCTGCTAGCCGTCAGTTGATTCAGAGTGTAGACTCGGGAAAAACGTCCCGGAGTCGCACCATGCCCAAAGCCAATGACCACTCTCCTTCCAGACGCCGCTTCCTTCAATCATCCCTGCAGACTACAGGCGCCGGCGCTGCCGCGCTGTTCGCTCCGGGCGTCGTGAACGGCTACACCGCCCAGGAAGTTCAGTCATTCTATGTGGATGGCGAGATGCAGCGTAACGTGTCGAAATGGGAGCTGGACACGCCGGCACTGTGCGTGGACCTGGATCTGCTGGATGCCAACATCGATACCATGCAGACCACCCTGGCGAGCAATGGTATTGCCAGTCGTCCCCACGCCAAGACTCACAAGACACCGATCATCGCCCACAAGCAACTGGACACCGGCTCTGTCGGCATTTGTGCGGCCAAGGTGAGCGAGGCGGAAGTCATGTTCCAGAACGGCATCAATGACATACTGCTGACCACTACCAACGTTACCCCCACCAAGATTCGTCGCGCCATGAACCTGCGACAGGCCTGCCCCGGTTTTATCCAGACTACCGATTCACCCGAGAACGCACGGCTGCTGTCGGAAGCAGCCCAGGCACTGGGTATCGTCGCCGACGTGGTCGTGGACGTGGACCCGGGCGGCAATCGCACCGGGATCACACCCGGTCAGCCAGCCCTGGCTCTCGCGCAACTCGTCGATCAGTTGCCAGGTCTCACATTAAGAGGTCTGCTCTGCTACGACGGTGGTTCACAACATGTGATGGGATTCGCCGCGCGGCGTGATCAGACTCTTGGAAGACTCGTTGCTGCGACGGAAACGTTCGACCTGTTCAATAGCAGCGGACTCTCCACCGAGATTTTCAGTGGCGGCGGTACCGGTACCTACAACATCGACCACGCCACCCGCGGACTCACCGATGTGCAGGTGGGCAGCTATGTGTTCATGGATGCCCAGTACATAGATATCGGCGGCGAGACTGACAACGAAGTGTACTCGGACTTCGCGCCATCCCTGACCATCCTGACCACGGTCCTCAACGATCAATATGCGGGACGCTGCACCACCGATGCCGGCGCCAAGGCCTGCACCATCAATCAGCCCTGGCCCCGGGTCAAGGGCGAAACCGGCATGGATTACACCTCGGGCTCGGATGAGTTCGGCACCCTGCGCTATGGCAACGACGCCTCACGCACCTATAAGGTTGGCGACAAACTGGAGCTTATCGTTTCCCACTGCGATCCGGTGGTCAACCTGTACAACCAGATGTACGCGATCCGTAACGATCGGGTGGAAGCCGTATGGCCCATTGCCGCTCGTGGCATGTCAGCCTGACACGGTACCCCAGCAAACCCGCGACACCTGCACGCTAGTAGAGACGCAACTCCATGCTGCCACAGAACTGCCAGTTGCTGGCGCGCTATAACCAGTGGATGAATGACAAGCTGTATGCCTGCGCCAGCCAACTCAGCGAAGAAGACCTGCACAAAGACATGGGCGCCTTCTTCGGTTCCGTGCTTGGCACATTAAACCACCTGGTTGTGGCCGACATCATCTGGATGAAACGCTTCGCCGATCACCCGGCCCGCTTCCTGGCGCTGGCACCACTGTCGCAGATCGAACGACCCGATCGGCTCGACGCCATCGTTCACAACAATCTCGAAGCACTCTACGCCCTGCGCCAGCAACTGGACAGCATGATTCTGGGCCTGGCAGACGAGGTCACCGGTGAATCCCTCAACACCCGCTTCGCCTACCGCAACATGAAGGGTGACGAATTCGATGATCGCCTGATGTATCCCCTGCAGCATTTCTTTAACCACCAGACCCACCACCGTGGACAGCTGACGACCCTGTTAAATCAGTTAGGTATCGAAGTCGGTGTCACCGACCTGCTCATGGTCATCCGCGATTCCGACCTGCCCTGAACCATGCTGTTCATCGCCAATTGGCTGGTCATCATCGTGTTCTGGTTCTTCGCCATTCGAAGCTGGCGCAACGGTCAGCGCAGGCTTGCCATCGCCTGTGGCGCCCTCTGGATTACAGGACGAATCTGGTTGCCGGGCAGCGGCGTCAACGGCGGCCTCTTATTCATTGTGGTAGCGGCAATTCTCTGCCTGATCCTGCTTTATGCTGACCTGGTGCATCGAACACTGCCTGCCACTAACAAAGCTAATGCCGAACAGCTTCTGCAGCAGCAGGAAGATTCAGGCAAGTAGACAACAAGGAAACAACCCCCTATGTCACCTTTAATCATTCGCAGTGAAACCCATGCGGACATCGACAGAATTCATGAGATCAATAGCCTGGCGTTTGAGACACCCGCTGAAGCTGAGCTGGTAAACAATCTGAGGACCGTTGCCAACCCGTTTCTCTCACTGGTGGCGGAACAGGATGGTGAAGTAGTCGGCCATATCCTGTTCACTCCCGTTCATCTGGATGAAGCAGACGAGCTGAACCTCATGGGGCTGGCACCTATGGCGGTCACCCCGGCAAGGCAGAACCGGGGCATAGGCAGTGCGCTGGTGAAAGCCGGCCTCGCCCATTGTCGGAACGCGGGCGCAGGCGCTGTCGTGGTGCTGGGCCATCCCGATTACTATCCCCGCTTCGGATTCCATACGGCCGCCGGATTCGGAATCCGCTGCGAGTACGAAGTACCCGACGAGGCCTTCATGTTGTGTGAATTACAGGAGGATTATCTGCGGGGTCACAGTGGAACGGTTCGCTATCACCCGGCATTTAATGCACTCTAGATTCTCCCCATGCCCGAATCATCTCGCCACGTATTGAGCTTTATCCAGGGCTGACATAATCTTGCCTGCGGAAGATCAGGAATCGATCCGCCGCCCTGGATAGCAGTCATCTATCCGGGATCCATGAAGAGCAAGACCAGAAGATAATAAGAAAAGGGGAGCCACCTTGATTTTCAAGAGCAAGAAACCGGATGTAGATCTACCGGACACCGACCTTAGCAGCGTGGTGATGCGCCATGCCGAAGCCCTGGCAGACGAACCCGCTCTCATCGATGGCACCAGCGGTCGCACTCTTACCTATAGCCAGCTAAACACCCAGATAAACCTGTTCGCGACTGGCCTGCAGCATCGGGGCTTCAACAAGGGCGACGTCATGGCCGTGTTCTGCCCCAACTGCCCCGAGTACGCCGTAATCTTCCTGGGGGTCGCCAAAGCCGGCGGAGTCAACACCACGGTGAACTCACTCTACAGCGAACAGGACCTCGTTCACCAGTTCACCGATTCTGGCGCCCGATTCCTGATCACCATTCCCCAATTCCTGGATCGCGCCATGCCGGCCGCAAATCAGGTGGGCATCGAGGAAATCTTCGTGCTCGGTGAAGCCGAGGGCTGCACCCCGTTCACCGAGTTGCTGAACAACGATGGCAATCTGCAAGCAGTGGACATCGACCCCCATAAAGACCTTGTGGCCCTGCCCTACTCCAGCGGCACCACCGGACTCTCGAAGGGTGTGATGCTCACCCACGCCAACCTCATCGCCAACATGGTACTGACCTGCGAGATGAATTTAATGAAGGAAGGCGACCGCATGATCGGCGTCCTGCCCTTCTTCCATATCTATGGCATGGTGCTCATCCTGAACCTGGCCATCTACCGCGGAGTGCCCCTGGTCACCATACCCCGATTCGACCTGGAGTTGTTCCTGGAAGTCATCCAGAACTACAGGATCACCAGCCTGAACCTGGTTCCACCGTTGATTCTGGCACTAGCCAAGCAACCCATCGTAGACAATTACGACCTGTCCAGCGTGCGCATCATCGGTTCCGGCGCGGCTCCCCTGGGCCAGGAACTGGAGAAAGCCTGCAGCGATCGCCTGGGTTGCGATATGTACCAGGGCTATGGACTGACAGAATGCTCCGGCGCGTCCCATGTGAATATCGCGCCGGTACCTCCAGAGAAACTGGGTTCCGTCGGCCCCGTTATCCCCAACACGGAATCGAAGCTAATTGATCCTGAAACCGGCGCCGAACTGGGACCGAATGAACGGGGCGAAGTCTGCTTGCGCGGCCCTCATATCATGGTGGGCTATCTCAATAACGAGGAAGCCACAAGAGGCTGCATCGACGAGGACGGGTGGTTCCACACCGGCGATATCGGCTACGCTGATGACGATGGCTACTTCTACATCGTCGACCGGGTAAAGGAACTGATCAAATACAAGGGCTACCAGGTAGCACCCGCCGAGCTGGAAGCCCTGCTGGTAAGCCATCCCGCCATCGCCGACGCCGCCGTGATCCCCAGCCCCAGCGAAGAAGCGGGCGAAGTGCCCAAGGCCTTCGTGGTGCTGAAGAGCGCAATCACACCAGAAGAGATTCTGGAGTTTGTTGCGGCAGAAGTGGCACCTCACAAGAAGGTGCGACTAATCGAGATTGTGGACCAGATTCCCAAGTCAGCCTCCGGTAAAATTCTGCGCCGGATACTGGTTGACCAGGAAAGGGAACGCCTGAAGGCAGCGGATTGAAGATGATCGCGCAGCAATGATCTTTACGCCCTACCAGCCCAGCGAGCGCATCGCTCCCTACATCGAAGCCATCTTTCATTACAAGGACTTCGTGCCGGATCACTCCATTGAGCGCGTGGTCCCCACAGGCCATGTATTTATTATCTTCGAACTGGACGGCTTTGAACGCCACACCTTCGACAACCAGACCCTGAAACCCAACGCTACCTACACCCGGGCCTGGGTATGCGGCATGCACCGCAATCACATCTCCATTTCTGCCCATGAGAACTCGGAGATGTTCGTCATCCAGTTCAAGCCCCACGGCAGTTATCCCTTTCTGCATGTCACGGCCGACATGCTCAACGAACTCATCGTGCCCGCTCACGAAGTCATGGACGAGAGCCTCTACGAGCTACGCGACGCGATGATCCAGGCAGAGGACACAGCCGATAAATTCGCCCTCGCCGAGCAGTGGCTGCTGGGCAGGTTCGATGAAGAAAAGCTGCCACCGTCGGAAATACCCGAGTTCATCGCCAAGCTGCAGGCAGAACCGGTGGACAGCCTCAACGCTCTCATCGAAGCCTACCCTGCCAGCCAGAAGAGCCTCATCGACCAGTTCAAGAAATACGTGGGACTCACACCCAAATACTACCAACGCATCCTGCGCTTCAACGACCTGCTAAAACGCATCCAGAACAAGGACCGGGTCTCCTGGTCCGACATCGCCTACGAATGTGGCTACTTCGACCAGTCGCACTTCATCAAGGAGTTCAGGCACTTCTCGGGCTTCAATCCCGGTGAATATATTTGCAGGGACTACAACAAGGAAGAACCGAATTTCTTCCCGTTGGACAGACAGCAATAAACAATCGTCTCCCATCGCCCATTTGTGTATTGAGCCGCCACCAGGACAATGCCTGCGTCGGGCAAACTGAAACTCATCCGGAAGTACATTCCCGTAGAGCTTGCCAACCCAAAGGCTTAACTCACTTATCAATCGCGCCGGTTAATTTTTTACAATAAGCACTTCCTGTGCTGCGCTACTGTGCTTGCAAGCTAATTAAAGGAGATTCGCCATGGATCCAGCAACTGCTACCGCCGCCATCAACTGGTTATCTGTCATCATCGCCGCCGTCTCGGCCTTCATGGTGGGAGGCCTCTGGTATGGCCCCCTGTTCGGCAAGGCCTGGGCCGAGGGCTTCGGTCTCAGCGACGAATACCTGGCAAGCCGCAATATGCCCATGGTGTTCGGTGTCTCACTACTGCTCTCCTTCATCGCCGCCATTAACCTGGAAATGTTCATCGGCGCCGAGGCCACTCTCGCCTTCGGCGTATTTGCCGGCTTCACCGCGGGATTTGGCTGGGTAGCTGCTTTCCTGGGCATCCTCTACCTGTTCGAGAAACGTACCCTCAAAGTCTTCCTGATCAATGGCGGGTATTGCGTGGTTGCCCTTACCACTATGGGAGCGATTCTGGGCGTGATGTAGATTCCGGCTGTTTTCCCATTTGTTTACCGAACTCATTCGCTACGCATCCGGGGTCTGGGGGTGGTGTCGCTAGCGGAACACTGCGGGGCCCGACAGCTCCGAGCCCCTCCCACCTGACTCACAATTAAAAAAGCGAGAACCAAAATGCTTCAGCACCCGCTAACCGCTATAATTCGCCTTCCCTAAAAACACTAAGCAATCGCCAAGGCGATAAATGGACAAAACCTCATGGCCTCAAGTCACAAAGTAGGATTCGTATCGCTGGGCTGCCCCAAGGCACTGGTAGATTCCGAACGTATCCTTACCCAGCTTCGCATCGAAGGCTACGAGGTCGTACCCACGTACGAGGATGCGGACATCGTGGTCGTGAATACCTGCGGGTTTATCGATAGCGCCAAGCAGGAGTCACTCAACACCATCGGCGAGGCGCTGCAGGAAAACGGCAAGGTGCTGGTTACCGGGTGTATGGGAGCGCAGGCCGAGAGCATTACCAGGGTGCACCCGAATGTACTTGGGGTCACTGGGCCGCATGCCTATGAGGCCGTGGTGTCCCAGGTGCATGAACATGTGCCGCCACCACAGAAGCATGACCCCTTCATCGACCTGGTACCTCCGCAGGGTATTAAGCTTACCCCGAGACACTATGCGTATTTGAAGATCTCGGAAGGATGTAATCATCGCTGCAGTTTCTGCATCATCCCTTCCATGCGCGGCGATCTGGTGAGTCGGCCAGTGGGCGAAGTGATGGACGAAGCGGAACGACTGGCCAGGGCTGGAGTGAAAGAGTTACTGGTGGTTTCCCAGGATACCAGTGCCTATGGAGTGGACATCAAGTACCAGACTGGTTTCTGGCAGGGACGGCCGGTGAAGGCGAATATGCAGGGCCTGAGCGAGGCCTTGAGTGAGCTGGGAATCTGGGTGCGGCTGCACTATGTGTACCCCTATCCCCATGTGGATAACATCATTCCGCTGATGGCAGAAGGTAAGATCCTGCCCTACCTGGATATTCCTTTTCAGCATGCCAGCATTCCCGTGTTAAAGGCCATGAAACGGCCAGCTGCCACGGAGAAATCCCTGGAACGCATTCAACGCTGGCGCGAGCAATGCCCGGACCTGACCCTGCGTAGCACGTTCATCGTGGGCTTCCCCGGTGAGACCGATGAAGACTTTGAACAATTGCTGGATTTCCTCCAACAGGCGCAACTGGATCGCGTAGGCTGTTTTCAGTATTCGCCGGTGGAAGGGGCAACCGCGAATGCCTTGCCCGATCCTGTGCCGGATGAAGTGAAACAGGCACGTTGGGAGCGCTTCATGGAGACCCAGCAACGCATCAGCTGCGAACGACTGGAGCTGAAGGTTGGCAAGGAGATCGATGTCATCATCGATGAAATGAACGAGGAAGGCCTGATTGGTCGCTCCAGCGCCGATGCACCGGAGATCGACGGGCTGGTCTATCTTTCCCTGGCCGAGGGGGTCAATGTGGGCGACCTGGTACGGGCAAAGATAAGCGATTCCGATGAGTATGATTTATATGGCGAGGTAGTCAGATGAGCGATGCAGTGAACGAAATCAAGCCCGGCATCCTGCGGACCCCGGATGAGTGTTTCCAGAACCTGCCGGGATTCGACTTCGAACCCAACTACCTCGACGTGAACGGCTATCGGATGCATTACCTCGATGAAGGAACCGGCGAGCCGGTGTTGATGCTGCATGGCGAACCGACCTGGAGCTATCTGTACCGCAAGATGATTCCGCCAGTCGTAGATGCGGGTTATCGTGTCATCGTTCCTGACCTGATAGGTTTCGGCCGCTCGGACAAACCCACCGAGATCACAAGCCACAGCTACGCCTTCCATGTCGATAACATCACCCGCTTCCTCGCGGAACTGGGCCTGAGTGATCTCACCCTCGTGTGCCAGGACTGGGGTAGCCTGATCGGTCTGCGGGTCGCGGCCGAAAATCCCGATCGCTTCGCCCGCATCGTGCTCGCCAATGGCGGCCTACCCACCGGAGATCATGGCCGTACCGATGCCTTCATGAAATGGCGGGCAGCAGTGGAAAAGATGCAGGCCGGCGGCTTTATGCCGGTGGGCAAGATCATCTCACGCGATCCGGCCAATCCCGATGCTGAACCGAAGTTCGGAGCGGAAGTCATGGCCGCCTACGAAGCTCCCTTCCCTAACGGCAAATACATGGCTGGCCCGCTGGCCATGCCACTGTTGGTACCCATTTCCCCGGACAACCCTGCCACCGTAGCCAATAGAGCAGCCTGGGAAGTGTTCAAGCAATGGCAGAAACCCTTCCTCACCGCCTTCAGCGATGGCGATCCGATCACGGCTGGTGGCGACAAGGTGTTCCGCAAGCTGGTACCCGGCGCCCAGCACGATCAACACGTGACGATTGAGGGCGGATACCATTTCCTGCAGGAAGACCGGGGCCCGGAATTCGCCGCCGCTGTAATCGGGTTCATGCAGGCCAACCCACTGTAGCCAGACACCGGAAATCGAGGGCAAAAAAAAGGCCGACCTGGAGGTCAGCCTCAAGCGCTAATAGGATCATTAGCAGGGTCCAGACGGGAAAGGGAGTCGCCTGGAAGGATGGATCAGCAATAACAATCTCTGGAGTGATTGAAACTTACCCTTTATAACGACGCCCCCCAAAGGCTGGATCACCCTGTTCACCAAAAACTTTTTTGTGTGGGATCATCCGCACCCATTGTGCCGCACAAGTGCGCATTCAGTTGCACTGCAGACCCACTGTTACTCTGGAGCTACGCCGCTGCACCGAATCCAGGGTGCGGGCTTCAGATCCGCGGGAGCAATAAAAAAGGCCAGCTGCTGGCTGGCCTTTTTGCTCATGAACGAATCATGCGCACTACCGGGAGTGCGTCACGGCGCCTTACTGAGGCAACACTACCTTGTCAATAACGTGGATCACACCATTGTCAGTCTCGATGTCGGCGGCGACCACATTGGCACCATCCACGGTCACACCGTTTGTGGCGTCAACACTCAGGGATGAGCCCTGTACACTCTCGACTTGCAGGGCCTGACCCGCGATATCGGTGGACATTACCTTCCCGGGGATCACATGGTAGGTGAGTACGGCAACCAGTTGATCCAGGTTCTCTGGCTTCAACAGAGTTTCTACAGTACCTTCGGGCAGTGCAGCGAATGCCTCATCTGTGGGTGCGAAGACTGTGAAAGGACCTTCACCCTTGAGAGTTTCAACCAGGCCTGCGGCCTGCACTGCAGCCACCAGCGTGTTGAATTGACCGGCGGCAACAGCAGTGTCCACAATATCCTGTGCACGCACCTGAATGCTGGTGATAATTAAAGGCAACGCGGCAAAAACAGCGATAGCAGTATGTCGAATTCTGGACATTATCGTCCTCCAAATAAAAACAGTTATAAGTAAGAAATTGATTAACAGCGCATAGTTCAACGGCAGGACAAAGCAATTGGTTCATATTCCCTATCGAAACAACGCAAATTTTTTTCGAAAGGTATAAAATTCGCTTATTGTCAGAATTTTTAAATCCGGATACTTGTTTGGCTCGTAACATAAAGGTTTAGCTGCAGCAATGAGGTTCAAACGCTATTGGCTTCGTCGACTGACAATATTCTTATTACCGGTGCCTCGGGCTTCATCGGCTCGGCGCTCGCATACGCGCTGGCACAGGATGGCTTCAGTGTCTTCATACTCGATCGCGTCGATCCGCAGAGCCCGTTTTATTACGACAGCGAACTCAATACGGTAAGGCTCGACGAGGAGACACCACTTCGAGCGGTAATAAACCTCGCCGGTGCCAATATCGCGGACGGGCGTTGGAGTCCGGAAAGAAAAAAAACCATCTGGGATAGTCGGGTCGAACTTACCCGGGCGCTTAGCGAAGCGCTAGCCAAGCTGCCACAGAAGCCTAAAGTGCTTCTGTCCGCGTCCGCCATCGGCTACTACGGTAATCAGTGCATCACAGCTACCGACGAATTCGGAAACCCCGGCACGGACTTCCTGGCAGATCTATCGGTGGCCTGGGAATCCGCGACCCAGGCAGCAAGTGACGCGGGTATTCGGGTGGTATGGATGCGCTTCGGCTTGGTGCTGGCGGCACATGGCGGCGTCCTGAAGAAGCTGGTCCTGCCCCTGCGCGCAGCGGTGGTCGGTAGAGTGGGCGATGGCCAGCACCTGCAGCCCTGGATCACGTTGAGCGACCTGATTCGTCTCATCAAACAACTTCTGGTGGAGCAGGATTTCTCCGGTCCTATCAACCTGGTCGCCCCTGCGCCGGCAACAAATTCGGAATTCTCTTCTGCGATGGCACGAGCGCTAAGGCGGCCGCAATTGCCCCCACTGCCAGCCGCAGTGACCCGCATGCTGTTTGGCGAAATGGCCGATGCAGCCTTACTGGCCTCAAGTCATATCATCAGCTCGCGGCAACAGGAGCTGGCTGCCACATTGGCGTATCCCACCCTCGACGGCGCACTCGCGGCGATCTACGCTACCCCCACTCCTGATACAGAGTAGACGCGACCCATGCCGAAGCCGTAGCCA
The DNA here is from genome assembly GCA_027621405.1 of Pseudomonadota bacterium. Lineage (GTDB taxonomy): Bacteria > Pseudomonadota > Gammaproteobacteria > Pseudomonadales > Pseudohongiellaceae > UBA9145. The sequence continues at coordinate 118,326 of JAQCBT010000011.1, forward strand.
CGAACCTCTCAGACCTCATCGACGGCCTGCATTGATCGGTTTGTAAATTCCCCGAAATCCGGTCTCCCAACTCTCACCATTGTCTCTGGATATCTCGATCAGCTGCAGAATCTCCCCATCGGGCAGACTGCTCAGGGTGGTTCGATCCAGAATGGTTTCCTCGCCGTTGGGATACGTCCCCAGGAACTGCACGAACTCGCCGTGTTCAGCGGCTACCAGTTCCTTCTCCTTGGTGCCGCCGGGAGAGAGCGCCTGCCCGGTGATCCAGAGTTGTTTCAGTTTCCCGCTCGCCGGATCCACATAAAACACACTGATACCCACACCTCCGCCGCTGCCTTGCCACTGCTCCTGCACGATACAGCCATTGAGCATGCGGTATATAGTGTTGCTGCCCAGCAACTCTCCGGCATCGTCCTCAACCCGCCACTCACCAAACCAGAAGTCCAGCAGGGCCAGCTCTGGATTGGTACTGCATCCCAACTGCCCTGAGGAAGGGGAAGACAGCAAGATACTGGCCAGCAGCAGGAAAAAAGCTGAAGTCTGTTTTCTCACGCCAGTCTCCGAAGTAATTCACTGGATCATTTCAGAGGCCGCTATCGGTAGCAAGCCCTACTTGTCGAATGGGCACAGAGGCCCACTCTGTGAACTGCGCTCTTAATTGGCCATCAATTCACGGGCAATTGCGAAGGAAACCGGGGCGATGTACGTAGAAAAGAGGAACGGCATTGCTATGATAAAAACCACGAAGCAGACAGAGGCCCAGCCCATGCGCATCCAAACCCTTCCCTTAGCCCTGATTCTGGCCCTGGTCACGACCACGTCCGCCGCCGACACCCGGGACAACGCGATCGCCCTCTTCCAGTTCGCCGAACAGAACTTCCCTGAATTACTGAATCCACCTGACTACGAGATACAGGAGATCCAGGGATTCTATGTGCGCTTCTATGCCGGTACCGGCATCTACCTTGGCGTGCAGGGGGACAACGTCTGGGCGGTGGGCGGTCCACTGGGTGAGCAACTGGATATGGTGGGTAAACTCGAGGCCTTCATCAGCGTGCAGCCTTCGGATATCAGCGACAGCCTGCTCACCAATCGCCGCCCTTATTGCACATACTATGCAGAAGACCGCTTCGCCGCAGTACGCGATTTCACCCGCAACACTTTGTTTAACAGCTCACTCAGTATCAAAGTGGAAGGCAACGAATGCGTGTTCACCTCCAACAACATCCCAAATCATGACTTCAACGACCAGTCTGCCGCCTTCGCAACCAACGTCGCCGAAGTGGCCACAGCAGTACGCATCCCCATCGAGCCTGCATTCGCAAGCGAGGTAACCGAACTGTCCCTGACCACGGACAACGCCATCTTCCTCAACGGCGTAAAACTCGACCTGTTTGCCGCCGCCTGCTACAACGTGGGCGATGAGAAGATCGGTTGTAACGATATCAACCAACCCTGGCGTTTCGACCCGCTGCATCCACAGAATCAATTCGGCACCGATCAGCACAACGCCCACACCCAACCCACTGGCGCCTATCACTACCACGGCAACCCCCAAGCCCTGTTCGACCAGCAACCCAATGCCGAGTCAGCGGTAATCGGATTCGCCGCCGACGGCTTCCCCATTTTTGGCAGCTTCATCGATGACAACGGCAGCGTGCGAGCTGCCACCAGCAGCTACCGACTGAAATCAGGAACCCGCCCGCAAAGCGCAAATGATCCCGGCGGCCCTTACGACGGCACATACCGCGATGACTACGAATACTTGGCAGGCAGCGGCGACCTGGACGAATGCAACGGCATGATGTGGAAAGGTTCCTATGGCTACTACGTCATCAACGAATTCCCCTGGGTATTGAATTGCTACAAGGGCACCCCGAACGAGACATTCAACAAGACGGCTGGGGAAGGCGGCGCTAACCAGGGCGGCCAGCCCGGGGGCATGATGCCACCAGGCAGCCCTCCGCCAGGACCATAGTCACTGAACAGTCTTGCATGGCAAAAGTATTCAATTGATCGCGGTTCGCGTTAGGCTGGTTATTTAAATGAAATAACTGACTACAAAACCAAATTACACACCATCATAATCACCGCCATAACCAGCACAAACAGTCCCTGGATAAGCGAAGCCATCATGCTGTGTTCAGAAAACAGATTAGAGGCGATGAGTAATGTAGAAAGCGCGATAACGATCAACACTGCTGCAGGCCATGCATTAATGGCGTCCGCCAGTGCAATGATCCAGGCCAGGAAGAACGTGCCGGCCAATTGCAGAACCATGCCGACAACAGGCTGGGTACTGGAATCACCAATATTCACCCCCACACCCTCTGACCACTGCTTGCCGAACAACATGGGTGAGTACCAAAGCCCCCCAAGAAAAAAACAAATGACAGTGCTGATCCCTACAGCCCACCAGCTTATACCCGTTGTGATTGCATCCATCGTTTTCTCCCGATTCCGGCTTTCTTTCCTGCAATTGTGATTGCCTGTCCCACAGAGCACAAGACCGCTTGCATCGATCAATCTCACGCTGGAAGGGGTGGCCAAAACAGCGTAACCTCAGGGCCATTGATTACCAGCAAGGAGGTCTGCCATGAACCGTGTTTTCGCCAAATTCACTTCTATCCTCATCCCGGCCATACTGCTGCTGCCTGTTGGTGCACTGGGACAAGGCTTCTCAGGCTACAAGGCAGAAGCTGTGGAATCTGTGGACGCTCAGAGCAAGCTGGTACAGGAAATCGTGGACAGCCTGTTCTCCTTTTCCGAACTGGGTTTCCAGGAATTTGAAACCCAGCGCTATCTGGCAGAGATTCTTGAAGCCAATGGCTTCGAGGTAGAACTGGGAGTTGCCGGAATTCCCTCGGCCTGGTGGGCCAGCTGGGGCAGTGGCGAGCCGGTAATTGCGCTGGGCTCCGATGTGGACGGCATACCCCGCGCCTCCCAGATGCCCGGTGTGGCATACCGCGAACCCATGATTGAGGGTGCCCCCGGACACGGCGAGGGACATAACTCAGGCCAGGCCGTGAATATCGTCGCTGCTCTTGCGGTAAAAGACATCATGGAGCGCGAGAATCTACCCGGCACCATCGTTATCTGGCCCGGCATCGCTGAAGAGTTGCTGGGCACCAAGGCCTGGTATGCTCGCGATGGCATGTTCGAAGGTGTGGACGCGGTGCTGTTTACTCACGTCTCCAACAATCTCAGTGTGAGCTGGGGTCGTGCGCGAGGCACCGGGCTCGTCTCCGTGGAATTCATGTTCGACGGTGTGGCGGCACATGGAGCCGGTGACCCGTGGCAGGGACGCAGTGCCCTGGACGCGGTAGAACTCACCAATATCGCATGGAACTATCGCCGCGAACACCTGCACCCACTGCAACGCTCACACTATGTAATCAGCAACGGGGGTGACCAGCCCAATGTAGTGCCGTCGTACGCCAGCGTCTGGTACTTCATCCGTGAAGTCACCGCCGATGGTATTCGGGAAAATTATGAAACCCTGCAGAATATCGCTCGCGGTGCAGCGCTGATGACCGATACCGCCATGTCACAGCGAGTGGTCGGGGCCGCCTACCCGAGGCACTTTAACAAGCCCATCGCTGAAGCCATGTATGCCAATATCCAGCAAGTGGGATTGCCCAGCTGGTCCGAAGACGATCAGCAGTTTGCCATGGCCTTGCAGGAACTCATGGGAGCAGAGGAACCCAGCGGCCTCGCGACAGAATTGTCCGAGCTCGGTGTGGACCTGCAGGAACCCATCTCCGGAGGCTCCGATGATATCGGCGACGTGAGCTGGAATGTGCCAACTGTCACCTTGCGTTACCCATCCAATGTCAGCGGATTACAGGGCCACCACTGGTCCAGCGCCATGGCCATGGCGACACCCATCGCCCACAAGGGAGCGATAGCCGGCGCCAAGGTAATCGCCACAACCATGCTGGACCTGATTCAGAGCGAAACCCTGGTCGAGGAAGCCCAGGCCTACTTTGATGATGTGCAAACCGCAGAAGAGCAATATGTTCCGTTCATTGGTCCCGACGATCCACCGGCGATCGAGAAGAACGCCGACATTATGGAAGAGTTCCGTCCGCAACTGGAGGCCCTGTATTACGATCCCAGTCGCTTCGAGACCTACCTCGATCAATTAGGCATCGACTATCCACAACTTGAACCCGGGACTATTCAGCGCAGATAAGCCTGCTGGGCTCAGCCCGAATGCTGAGCCCAGCCAGGAAGCGTAGCAAGCGTGCATCATCTCATCTTGATAGTTGGGCTCGTCATGGCTGGGACACTGTGCGCCCAGCCCGATCTTGAACTCGCAGACCCCTCACTGGATCCCCGCATCAGCCCCCGTGAGCCCCGGGTGCTCGCCCCCACTCTCGCCCCGGAAGAGTTGGATCGTGCGGTATTGAATCGCCTGATGCAGGAAATCGCCCATACTCCGGACAGGGCTGCGGAAATCCTGTCACTGGATGATGACGAGTTACAGAACACCTACATCTACCTCTCCAATGCCCGCAGCTTCATCAATAACAACGAGTCTGCAAACCTGCGCGCCATGTGCCTGGCGTGGAATGCCTCAACGACGACCGGCGATGAGAGGATAGCGGAAGCATTGAATGCCTATAAACGACGCCGCCAGTTCACCCTGGACTTCATCGCCAGGTATTACCGGGTAGTCATTGCCGATATAGAGAGCACTCTGGATGAACAGTCACAGCGGCAATTCAAACGCTACATGGATGATAGACGGGCGCGGATGGCAAACTCGGGGGCGACCAGCTTCGGCGCTGTGGTAGAGAATATCAGCAGCGGAAGAGAGACCGTGCAGTCTCATTGCCAGCGCTAGAGCCACTACCAACAAAACCAGGCCTACAAACCCAGAGTGCGGTCCAGGAAGACTTCCATCAATGCCGCGCCGGCCCAGGCCAGGGGCACGATAAACGCATACACGAAGAAGCGGCTGAAGATGGAAAGATCCATTGGCCAGTTACGTAGCTTCTGAATCTGCTCCCTCCTGATCAGGAGTTCATTCATCCTTTCCAGATCGCCAGCTTCCAGGGATGTGGATGTACTGCGAATCTTCAGGTCGATCTGTTCCAACAAGGATTGCTTTTCAACCTTGATGCGTCGATGCAATGCCCAGATTGGCAACGGCACGAGAATCAGCAAGGCGGGAATGCCGACAATCAAACCGTTTCGGTAATTTACCCACTCGAAGCGCTGATCGATTCCTTGCAACGTAGTAAGTGCCAGTGCTCCGGCGATCATCAAGAAGTTGCTCAACGCATTCTGGCCGAAGCCGTTCAAGGCATTGAGGTCATAGAGGTTGATAGCCACATGCCTGCTCATCCTGTGCAGCAGGTGCGCCTCAAGTATTGCGAAGAACAAGACCAGCCCTACTGCTGTCCACAAAATCCATTGCCCGAAGTAGATATTGAAGCTGACGGCAAACGCAGGAGAACTGGGGTTTAGAGATAATTCGTTTCCTATATTGAAATAGATATTGAAGATGCCAAACGGAATGGCCAGCACCCACCAGGGATACCAGCGAGCCAGTTCCGAATGGATCATGGCCGGGTCCGCAATATTCCTGGCGATGTAGTCCCGATTGCGGTTGCTGTGCCGCTGGGAAGCCACCAGGCACATCAACAAATACGCGGGCAAAATCGCCACCATCAGGAACAACCCCGTCATCTCCAGCGGGTTAGCGGACCAGGGCCTCACGTCATCAGGATAGAATGCACCGCTGAGAATAGACAGCATGAGCATGGGGATAGCGATGCAGCAGCCGACTATGATCGAGGGAAATCTGGTGTGCTCCAGCATCCAGTCGACTAAACGCAGGGGCAGCGGTTTCTTGAGGGTTTCTATCATGCTCGTTCAGGCATTCCGGGGTTTTGAACGAACTCAAGCATACTGAAATCCTCACGCGCCCACCACCTCCCCCCCAAGCAATGTGGGGGCCACACTATTCCATCGGTGATCCACTTGCCGGTAGTATGTCGTATAGCGACATATCAAGCATGCAACCCTGTGGAGCCCACTTGGCCGTCCTGAAACCCCTGATCGGAATCGCCGTCATACTGCTAATCAGTGCAGGCATTGCCATCGCCGGCAGCCAGGGCAGCGTTGTGGTGAGCGGCACCCCCCTGTTCCTGGTCTGCGCCACGGTTGGCTTCCTGCTGCACTGGCTGGTATTTGTTCCTTCCTACCTGCTCCAGACCGAACATTTCTTCGATCTCACTGGCAGCATTTCCTATATCGCCACCGTGGCCCTGGCCCTGCTGGCCTACCCGGAGATGGACCTGCGTGGCCAACTGATCTGCCTCATGATCGCCATCTGGGCGGCACGTCTGGGAAGTTTCCTCTTCATGCGAGTAAGGAAGGCAGGCAAGGACAGGCGCTTCGATGAAATCAAGACAAAGTTCTTCCGCTTCGCCTTTACCTGGACCCTGGGCGGCGCCTGGGTGTTTATCACCATGGCGGCTGGATTGGCGGCGATTACGTCTGCCGAGCAGATCGAAATGGGAATATTCGGCTATGTGGGCGCCATTGTATGGCTCACCGGTTTCGTTATCGAAGTGGTGGCGGACAAGCAGAAAACAAATTTTCGCAGTGACCCGAGCAATGCCGACAAATTCATAAATACAGGTCTATGGTCGAGATCCCGACATCCGAACTACTTCGGAGAGATCGTACTGTGGCTCGGCATAACCCTGATGGCCTTACCGGTATTGAGTGGCTGGCAGTATGTGACCCTGGTTTCGCCGATCTTCGTCATCCTGTTGCTGGTGAAGGTGAGCGGCGTGAAGCTTCTGGAAGAAAGTGGCCTGCAGCGCTGGAAAGACAATACTGCCTACCAGGAATATCTGCAGACCACGCCGGTACTGATTCCGAGGTTGTTCTGACCTCTTGCGCAGGCCTGGAGTCCTGCGCCTGAAGGTTTACTGATTACTGAAGGGTCAGCGTATCCATCATGTTCATATTGTCATGACGAGGATGCACCCCGTTACGGACCTCCGAGTCCAAAATCTGCACGGCATCAGTTGCCGTATCGTACATTGGCCAATTGGGCAGTCCCGCCCCGTTAGGATTTCCAGTCGCAGCAAAGTTAAACCAGTAGTCGGCGACGGTTTCCGACAGCCTGCGATCATTGTTGTCCCAGCCGATTCCCACTACATCCAGGTTGTCGAACACATAGGCCAATTCACCGGAATGGTAAGCGCCGAAGCTGCGTTGGCCACCATCGTTGTTCAGGTCAGGTTGATCGGGTACATACAGTCGAAAGGCTGGCGGATTGCGGCTGAAATAATAGACGTAGGCCGGATCTCCACGCTCACGCACAGCCTTACCCCAGTCCCTGGCCGTGCGGATAAAACCACTATCACCGGCAATCGTCTTCTGCGCTGACAACGGAGATTCCTGTAACAGTTCCGCGTAGGCGGACTTTACCTGCGCCGCGTTGGAACCGAAGCTGCGCTGCAGGTAACTGTCCAGTTGCGATTCACTTATCTCGGGCGCGGTGTGCTGCAAGCCGAAGTACTCATCCGCCAATCCGCCCATCATGGCAGGGATGCGATTATGGGTAGCTGCAGCGAACAGCTTTGCCGGTGAGTCCGGCAGCACCCAGCCATCTACCACGGGACCATTGGGGCTGCCTTGCGCCACGATATCCTGCGGTGCCAGGTTACGCATGGCGGCGACTGCAGACTCGCCGCGCCCGCTTATACCCAGCCCCTCCATGAAGCGTTCGCCCCGGGCATGGGCAGAGTCTTCCCCACCTTCCAGGCCTCGAGTCAGGTACATGCAACCGCCAGAAGGTGATTGGCCGATGACTCTATGGATTAACCCATCCGTTAGCGGCGATGCCATCAACAGGCAAACATCTTCACCGCCTGCCGACTGCCCAAAAATAGTGACCCGGTCGGGGTCACCACCGAAGCGGGCGATATTGTCCTGTATCCACTGCAGCGCATCGACCTGGTCCATCAGTCCGTAGTTGCCGGATGCCTGTTGTTCCGATTCAGCAGTCAGGCCGGGATGAGCCAAAAAACCAAATGCCCCCAGGCGATAATTCGCAGTGACTACCACCGCTCCCCTACCCGCAAGATTGGAACCATCGAATATCTGTGCCGCCGCATGACCTGCGGTATTGCCGCCGCCGTGAAACCAAACCATGACCGGAAGGCGCTCGCTGTCATCTTCGGCTGCGGTGTACACATTGAGATACAGGCAATCCTCTGAGCGATCCAGGTTTCCACGTGAGTACAGGGAATTCATACCATTCTCCGCCTGCCAGCAGGCCGCACCGGCCCTGTCAGCTACTCTCACACCGGCGAAAGGTAATGGGTCAACCGGCGGCTTCCAGCGTAGATCACCAACCGGAGGCGCGGCGAAAGCGATGCCCTGAAATGCTGTGACACCATCCACGTAGTCGGAGGCAATCCCCCGATAGACGCCAGCCTCTGTTTCAACCTGTTCGACACCCGCACCATAGAGGTGACACGTGAGGAGCGAAAGTGTCAGTCCCAGGGTCAGTTTCTTCATTATTGTTCTCCTGTTATGCGCTTGTTTGTCAGGCAAGGTAGACCTGGAAAGAATTAATTTGGCTGCGATTTCTATTGTGCAGGCTCCAATCGCAACAAGGCGCCCTGCTCTTCATCGATGAGCACGTAAAGAAAGCCGTCGGGGCCTTGTTTTACTGCGGCGACACGGGCCGCCAATTCCCGTAGCAGGCTCTCCCTGCGAACTTCCTGGCCACGGCTGTTAAATTCGATACGTTCCAGGTGTCCCGTGCCGGGTACTCTTCCCTCCATCATGGAACCCACGAAGAGGTTGCCTTGCCACTGGGGAAAAGCATCGCCATCGTAAAATGTCATGCCGGACGGCGCGATAGATGGCCACCAGATAATCTCCGGGCTGCGAAACTCTGCCTGCTGCTGCAGATCGCTCACCCAGTCGCCACGGTACTGCCTGCTGTAGGAAACCAGCGGCCAGCCATAGTTGGCGCCCGCATCGATGATGTTGACCTCGTCTCCACCCTGGGGTCCGTTCTCCGCTGCCCACAGCGCCCCGGTTGCGGGATGGAAGGCGAGACCGATCTGGTTGCGATGCCCCAGCGAGTAAACCTCCGGCAAGTAGTCGCCGGATCCGACGAAAGGATTACCCGCGGCAGGCGTCCCGTCATCGTTAAGGCGCAGTAGTTTGCCATAGTGCACAGCCGGATCCTGGGCATAGTCACCATAACCCGCGTACACGTAAGCACCTCCTACACTCATGAACAGGCTGCCATCGTCAGCAAACAGCAACTTGGAAGCGGCGATACCCCGGTCCAGGCCCTGTGCAGTAAATATCTCCTGCACATCTTCGAGCTGGTCCTCCCGCAGCCGCGCACGTACCAGTGCAACGGTCTGCTCGGGCTCACCATCTACCTGCAGAGGCTTCGTATAAGTGAAGTAAACCAGGCTGTCGTCATTCGGATGCAGCGCCACCGACATCAGTCCCGCCCGGAACACCTCCGCATAGACTGGCGGTACACCACTTATGTCGTGATCCAGCAGTCGACCATCGCGCACCACACGCAACTTGCCGCTATAGCGCTCGGTAATCAGGATGTCACCATTGTTACGGAATACGAAATCGAAAGGGCTGGCGAGTCCATTAGCTATAGGCACCAATCTCAATTCGGGAATGGCGAAGCTTGAGACAGTGATCGGCTGCAGGGGAACCTGGGGATTCGGGCTGCTGGCGCTCTGTGCCAGGGACAGTGAACTACCACCCGCTACCACGAGTGAGCAAATCAGACTCCGGGTGAAGGATGAACACAGCATCAGTGCGTGTGTCCTGTTCCGCTCACCGCAGCAACACCATCGTAGTGAAGCTGTAACAGATCGCGCCCGAAGTCGCCCTCGAAGTCGCGCCACACGAGGTGGATGTGGTTGGCATCGTTCTGCACATTGTCATATTCAATGACGAAACTCGCGCCCTGTATCCTGTAGTAGTGCGGCGCGCCACGATCGGTAGAGCCGATCCAGGTGAAACGCAGGCTCCCGGTTCCCTCCTGCCGCAATCGATTCATCCTCTCGCCGTACAAGGCTGAAGCCTGGACCGAGGCTACTTCGGCGATGAGATCTATGAGCAAGCCCTGCTGTGTAGAGTCCAGGTCGGTGGCTGCAATACCTGACACATCGAATCGGCTAATATCAACATTGGCACCTGTAATAATGTCACGTGGCGCCTCTGTATTGAGAACAGCCATACCTGCCTGTTCTGCCGTCAGGGACTCGACGAGCTGGCGTGCTATATCTTCTTCCGCAGCAAGCACGCGCAAACCGGTTTGCGAGCCGCTACGAACTTCTGCCGGATTACTGCCAAAGAACTGGGGAGAACTGGCGATACCCAGACCGCGCACGAAGGTCCAGTTGAAGGCCAGGTGGTGACCTTCATAGCGCAGCGCCCAGTTGTTATCCATGCCCGGCTCACCGAACACGGTGAGGTAGTAGTTATCGGGATCGCGCTCGAACCTGCCATTGACTTCAATTTCCTTCAGCACATTTTCGAGGTTACGCACGGCTTCGGCCTGGGCATAACCGGATTCACTGAAGAAAGTCCGCAGCAAGGCATGGGCAGCCTGCAGCTGTTCCTCGGTCATGTCACGGAATGCCGCACCATTGCGTTCACGGGGAATAAAGTGCCAATTGAGCCGTTCCTCATCATCGAAATCGAACACAGCCTGGTTGTGCTGCTCCCGGGTCAGGGAGCCCAGGAAATTATCGGTGACCGTGACCAGACGCTCATTGAGCTCGATGCGGGCATCCTGGGCCTGGAGCACGGAGCTGAGAAAAACAGCAAACAAAAGCAGGCTCTTGGGGAATTGCTTGTTGGCCATGGACTTGCCTCCCGATCTTGTTCACTGGTATGCGCAGGCCGGATTATGCAGGGATCTACTGTGACGGCACAGCATAAACCCGCCACCGGGGCAGGTCCAGCCTGCATGCCGTCCCGGCGGTTGTTCCCACGCCCTATTTCTGCGATAAAGAGCCTTTTCGACCGCAGCAAGGAATACGCCATGAAAGCAGTAAGAGTTAAGGAATTTGGTGGCCCGGAAGTCATGTCCTATGAGGAAGTGGACATCCCAACCCCCTCGGAGAATGAGGTTCTGGTCAAGATAGAGGCAGCTGGCATTAACTACATTGACACCTACCAGCGAACCGGTCTCTATCAGATACCCCTGCCCGCCACGCTCGGACTTGAAGGCGCCGGCATTGTCACTGAAACCGGCGACTCAGTTTCCCGCTTCAAAGTGGGTGATCGCGTGGCGTATACGAATGTGGCTGGAGCCTATGCTGAATTTGCAGCAGTGCCAGAGGATAAACTGGTTGCCATTCCCGACGGAGTTTCCTTCGACGAAGGCGCCGCTGCCATGTTGCAGGGATGTACCGCACATTACCTCTGTCAATCCACCTACAAGGTCAAAGCCGGGGACCGCTGTCTCATCCACGCTGCGGCTGGCGGTGTCGGCCTGATACTGATCCAGATGGTCAAGGACATGGGTGCTTTTGTCATCGGCACGGTATCCACCGAGGAAAAAGCCGAACTCGCCCGGGAAGCGGGTGCCGATGAAGTTATCCTCTATACAGAGCAGGATTTTGAAACGGAAGTGAAACGAATAACAGACGGCGCCGGAGTTAACGTGGCCTATGATTCTGTCGGCAAGAGTACTTTTGAGAAGAGCATCAACTGTCTGTCACGATTCGGCTACATGGTACTGTATGGCAACGCCAGCGGACCGGTCACTGAATTCAACCCGGCCACTCTGGGCCCTAAAGGATCCCTGTTCCTGACCCGCCCAACCCTCTTTGATTACCTGGCTACCCGCGAAGACCTGGACTGGCGCAGCGGCGATGTTTTCAGTTGGATCGAGGAAGGGAAGCTGAATTTGCGTTTGAAACACTTCTACGCCTTGTCTGAGGCGCAAGATGCACACCAAGCGCTTGAAGGTCGCAAGACTACGGGCAAGGTCATTTTGAAGCCCTGATCTCACGGACACCTGAAAAAGTACGATTAAAACCTTGTTAGAGAAACAAAAATATGAAAGCAAAATTGATTCCGCTATTTATTATTTCCCTGCTCTGGACCAGTGCAGGTATCGCACAGACCACCCTGGATTTTGGCCGCGGTGAAGTTCCCGTCACCATTCCCGAGTCCTACGATGGCTCCACCGCCATGCCACTCATCGTTCTGTTGCATGGTTATACCTCGAGCGGCGAGAGACAGGACAGTTATTTCCAGGTGAGCCCGCTGGCCGATGACTATGGCTTCCTGTTCGTGGCTCCCGACGGTACGCGGGAGTCCGGCGGTAACCAGAGCCGCTTCTGGAATGCCTCAACCGCCTGCTGCAACTTCTACGGCAGCGAGGTCGATGACAGTGCCTACATTCGCTCCATCATCGACCAGATGAAACAGCGCTACAATGTGGATGACGATCGCGTGTACCTGATCGGACATTCCAACGGTGGCTTCATGTCCTTCCGCATGGCCTACGACCATTCCGACACCATCGCGGCGATCGCCAGCCTGGCCGGCGCCAATCATATCGAGCAGCGTGATCCGCCGCCGAATCTAGTGCATATCCTGCAGATTCACGGCACGATCGACGAAACGATCCAGTTTCAGGGTGGCGACATACAAGAAAACCGCTATCCGGGTGCCCTTGCCTCTGTGCGCCGTTGGGCCGATTACAATGGCTGCAAGCCAAACGCAGCAGGTCGGGAGATGCGCGACCTGGAAGCCAGCCTTCCTGGTTATGAATCCGGAGTCCTGAAGTTCGAAATCGGTTGCAAGCGCGGGGGTTCGGCAGAGTTATGGACCATCGCTTCCGGCACTCACGTGCCGACTATCTCAGATACCTTCTCTGCACAGATCGTTGAGTGGCTGCTGGCGCATCCAAAGACAAACTAGCGAGAACTTACAAATAAAAAAGGGCGGAGAGATTTACTGATCTCTCCGCCCTTTTTGTTTGTTGGTATCAGAGTCCTAGAGCAGCGCTTCAATCCGGTCCATGAGATCGATCATGCGACGTCGCACGGGCTCATAGGCTTCAGATGTAGTCATGTCCAGACCTGCCTCATTCAGCAGGATCTCGTGGGGATAATCGGAACCACCCGCGCTCAACACACGAATAAACGCATCGCGAACATCCTCGTCACCCGCCAGAAACTGCTCGGCAAACCAGGCCGCTCCGCTTATGGACGTGGCGTACTGGAATACATAAAAATCGTAATAGAAATGCGGGATATAGGCCCATTCCACGGCATAGGCATCATCAATCGTGAGTACGCCCTCGTCATGGCCATGGTAGCGCTTCAGCAGGTCGCCATACATCTCGGTGAAGCGTGCCCCCGTCAACGGCTGCCCCGCCTCGGCTGCCTGGTGTATCGCCAACTCGAATTCGGCGAACATGGTCTGCCGAAAGAAAGTTCCGCGAATCTGTTCCAGGGCACCACCGAGATAATACAGACGCTCCTCATCGGTTCTCGCATTGGCGATCATGTACTCCTGCAGCAGAATCTCGTTGATGGTGGAAGCCATCTCCGCGATAAACGTGGAATAGCCTGCTGTCTCGTAGGGCTGATTGGCGTTGGCCAGCAACGAATGCACCGCGTGTCCCCATTCATGGGCGAAAGTAGAGAGCGATTCATAATCATCATTATGATTGAGCAACACATAGGGATGCACATCGTAGATGGAACCGTTCATGTAAGCGCCGGAACGCTTGCCCGGTTGTGGATGGCTGTGCATCCATTGCTGGGAGAGTCCGTACTCCAGCAGATCGAGATAGGTTTCTCCGAAAGGCTTCAAGGCCTCGAAGGTGATGTCGGTGGAACGCTCAATGTCGAACACGCCTGTATCCAGTTCCACCAGCGGCGGATAGATATCGTAGTAGCGCAGGTCATCGATGCCCAGCATACGGCCCCGCAATTGCAGGTAGCGGTGGAACGCAGGAAGTGCATCGTTTACCTGGGTGACGAGTTGGGTATAGGCTTCCGGCGGCAGACCATCGTCGAACAGGTTATGGGACAGCACGCTGTCGTGGTTGCGCACCCGTGCGGTAAACAGGTTGGACTGCACTTCCGCGGCCAGGGTGGCGCCCATGCCATCGGCATACTGGTTCCAGGTATCCCAGAAAGTATCGAAGACCTTCTTGCGATCTTCCCGGTTCGGCGCTGCGCGCCACAGGCCATAGCCTGCCTGGCTTAAGGTCACCTCGTTACCCTCGCTCAGGGTAACTGTGGGCCAGGGAATATCCGCATTGGCGTAATTCTCATAGATTTGCTGCGGCGAGGAGAGCGCCATGCCGGCCTGGGCCAGGATGTTCTCCACCTCCTCATTCAGGGTATGGGGTGCCTGTCGCAATGCGTCACGAATCAGGAACTCGAAATCGGCCAACCCCGGCTCCTGGGCCAGGAACTGTTCGATACGTTCCGCACCTACCTCGAGTAATTCGGGACTGATCCAGGATGTGGCTTCGCCCAGGGTGGTAAACATCTGACGGGACAGCCCGAATCGGGACTGCGCCTGGGGTTCCCGCTGATCGGCATCCCTGCCCAGACTGGTATACACATAGACCCGCGCTGCTTCCTTGTTGGTGTCGGAATAGGCGCTCAGGGCTTCCAGCATGGCCGCCGCGCTATTGCCCAGGGTTCCCTGGTAGGCAGTGAGCCCGGCGATGCGCTGGTTCACGTCAGCCAGAGTCACTTCCCAGGCGGCGATATCGGGATAGATTTCCGTGAGATCCCATTCAACGGCTTGTGAAGGTGCCTGCTGGGAAAAAACCGGTGAGGCACACAGGAAAAAAGCGGCTGCGAACCAGTACTGCATTACTAAGCGCATTTATGTCTCCGAAATTTACTGTATCTGTTATTGCAGGATAGAGCGTCAGTCTATAGACCATTCGGCGGCGTGAAATCTTCCGTACTCACGTCATTGAAAGAAACTGAATAGATTTCAATTTCAAGCTGTTGCCCAGCCTGGTCCACCGCCATGGAGATGGGTACATTCTCGCCATAGAATTCCCTGTACTCAAGGATATCCGTCACCGTTCGCATGACACCTGCCGGGGATGAGATGGTTGCAATGGAACGAATCATGAGCCCGGTCTCGGCGTCGAACCACAGAGTCGTCTCACCACCATTGGTGTCGGTGAGCTTTAACTCGTAAGCCTGCACGCCATTGATCTCACTGAGACCCACCGTTTCCTGCTGGGGATAGAGTTCAGCATAGGTGAGAGGCAGAAAATATTCTGACTGGCGCACCATGTCGTTGAGGGTTTGCCTGGTCAGTCGCTGTGTGCCCTGCAAGGGATCGCTGGACCAGGCTACCTCGCCGTTGTAGCCACTGTTAATTGTACCCAATCCCGAGAGCTCAATGGTCTGTGACACCAGGTTAGGCGCCGCCACTTTCATATCCATGGTGCCAGACAGGCCGAAACTGCTGAGGGCGAAGTCGCCAGACAGGGTCTTGGATTCATGGGAACGCAGGACTCGCTCCCCACCCAGGGCCTCGGTGTAACGGGCAAACACTGCCCGCGGAGTCAGCAGCCCGTTACTGCCAAGCTCATCGCGATAATCCGGGCTGGACACGCTCTGGGCGCAACTCAATAGTGCCAGGCTGAGGCATAAGGTAATCAGTGATCGAATCAGGGTAGTCATCTTCAGTCTCCTCGGATTCCGTTGCAATCAATAGTACTGCATTGATCGAGGCAATGCTTCTCCCTGTCCAGATGCACGATTTCCGAGATTGGATGCAGGTTTGTGATACAAGGACTGGCGATTTGGAAGTACCCGGCAGGCGGGTTATGCTTGGCGGAAAATAGACAGGCGGTAGCTCCATGATCAGCAGACGAAATATTCTCCAGGCAGCCTCCTTGATACCGCTGGCCGCCGCCGTATCGGCTTGCGCCGTTACCCCGGGAGCGGGCCTGGCGAGTCGGCGCAATTACACACCCTCGGGCCTGCCCCTGCGTCGGGTGCATGTGAGTGAAGATCGGGTTATACGCACCATCGCTGGCCTGCGCCCGTTCCGACGTAACGGCTTCAATGTGAGCGCCGAACGTCGCAACGATAAAGTGATCGTACACAACTACGGACACGGTGGTGGCGGCATTACCCTGAGCTGGGGTTCATCCCATCTCGCCATGGAGTTAGCCAGCAAGACCCCGCACAAGCAATGTGCTGTACTCGGTTGTGGCGCATTGGGCCTGACCGCCGCGCGCCTCATGCAGGACCAGGGCTGGCAGGTGACCATCTACGCCAGGGACTTGCCGCCACACACAACATCTAACGTGGCAGGTGGGCAATGGTCGGCGACGTCCGTGTTCGATCGCCCCGAAGTGAGTGCCGCATTCCTCAGCCAATACGAGTTGGCCATGCAACACTCCTATCGCTATTTTCAGAATCTGGTGGGACCGCGCTATGGCGTGCGCTGGATAAGTAACTACCACGTGCTACCGCAAGCCTTGAATGGCGAGACTCTGCCGGAACAGTACCCCTATCTGTATCCACAGCGCATCGACATGGCACGGGACCAGCATCCTTTCGATGCCGACCATGTCTATCACTACGACACCATGTTGGTGGAGCCGGCCATTTTCCTGCCGGCGCTCACGGAAGACTTCCACACCGCCGGCGGCAAGATCGTGATAAGGGAGTTTCACAGCCAGAGCGAACTGATGAACCTGCAGGAGCCGGTAATTATCAATAGCACGGGACTGGGCGCCAAAACCCTGTTCAATGACCAGAACATGCTGGCCATCAAGGGACAACTGAGTTTCCTGCTGCCGCAACCGGAGGTGGACTACATCATCGTCGGCAACAATGGTCACTACATGTTCCCCCGCAGCGATGGTGTATTACTCGGAGGTTCATTCGATCGCGATATTTACGATACCACGCCGGATGAAACAACCCGGCGCCGCATTATCAGCGGTCACCGCGCATTCTTCATGAGGATGGATGATCCGTGGTCGGTATAAACTACTTGTCTGAATCCAGTGGGAATAGTCTGACCGGAGAATAAAAAAAGAACGGCGGCGAAGGGGGATAGGTTCAGTAGTGAACAACTGCCGCCGTTCTGGACAAAGCACTCGTGGTAACTAATGGGGATTAGGCCGCGAGTGCATCGAGAGACTTGATATAGGCCAACATGGTGTCGGCATCACTGCATTCAAACGGGTCGGTAGCACAATTGTCTTCCTTGCCCTCTTCCGAGAACAGCTTCTTCACTTCGCCGTCCTCTACCAGCATGGAATAGCGCCAGGAGCGATCGCCGAAGCCAAGGTTTTCCTTCTTCACCAGCATGTCCATGCCCCTGGTGAAGTGGCAATTACCATCAGGCAGCAACTTCACGTTCTTGACACCCAACTGCTTGCCCCACTGGAACATGGAGAAGGCGTCGTTTACGCTAAGGCAATACACCTCATCGATGCCTTGGTCCTTGAACTCCTGGTACTTCGCCTCGTAGCCTGGCAGATGAGTGCTGCTGCAGGTTGGGGTAAAGGCACCCGGCAGAGCGAATACAACTACCTTTCTGCCGCCGAAAATTTCATCACTGGACACGTCCTGCCAGCGGAATGGATTCTCTCCGCCGACTGACTCGTCTCGAACACGGGTCTTGAAGACCACGTCAGGAACTCGTGTAACGCTCATTTGCTAACCTCAAAAAAACAATAATTAAGTAACTAACGATGGCAAGCTTAGCAACGACTAATAAATCGGTAAAACGAGTAATTTCGATAGGTTTAATCGAAAAATGCGATCATGTTTTCTGGCCGGCCTGACCACAGCCAAGTAGCTGAAAATTCAGCAAAAAATTTGGCCATGGCTTGGGCCCGCGGAAGCCGCAGATCGTCCGGAAACGCTAGACAAACCGTTAGCTTGGGATTAGGCTTTTCGGGAATCCCCAATAAGAACAAGGAATCGCCATGAAATTCCCCGTTTCCAAGCTTCCAACCCTCATGATTGCTGGCGTCTCGGCGGTAATCGGCCAGGCAGCCAGCGCTCAGGATGCGCCCACTTTTTACGAAGACGCCCTGCCAGTCTTCATGAATAACTGTGTGGCCTGCCACCAGGACAGCCCGCCAGACGTGGGTGGTATATCCGCCCCGATGTCCCTGATGCACTATGACCAGGCCAAGATCTGGGCGCCACTCATCAAGAACGCCCTGGTAACCGGCTACATGCCGCCCTGGGGTGCCCATGAACGGCACCGGGGTGAATTCAAGGGCGAACGCTACATCGACAAGAAAGACAAGGAACTGCTTATAGCCTGGGTAGATGGCGGAGCGCTTGAGGGTGATCCCAATTCGGCCGCGAGCAGCAACAACACGGCCAGTGCTGTAACAGCAATGCCTGAATCCGGCTGGTGGATCGGCGAGCCCGATCTTGTTGTAGGCTTTGAGAAACCCGTCTACATCAGCCCCGATATAGTGGACTGGCAGCCTACCGTTCATATGCCGGTTCCCGAGGGCGCCCATGAGAATCCGAAATGGATTTCCAAGGCCGAGCTCGATCCCGGAGGTCCCTGGGTGCACCACATCGTATCCAGCCACATGGGGGTAGGAGTTCCCGGTCGAGGCCCATTCGAATATCCGGAAGGCTGGGGTGTGTTGCTGCCCGATGATCCTTTCATCACAGTTAACATGCACTACCACAAGCACCCCGGTGTAGGCACAGGCGTTGTGGACAACACCCGCGCCGGATTCAAGTTCTATGAAGATGGTGATGTCATCGACTACGTGGTGGAAACCAACCTGCTTCCCCACACAGGCTGGACCATCCCTGCCGGTGATCCCAATTTCGAGGTAAATAACACCTTCGAGATTGAGGAGGATATCTTCCTGCTTTCGATGGGACCGCATATGCATTACCGCGGCAAGGCCATGCGTTACGAGCTGGAATATCCTGATGGAGAGCGCGAGGTACTGTTATGGGTTCCCAAGTATGACTTCAACTGGCAGTTTCTCTATGAATACAAAGAGCCGAAGTTAATTCCAGCCGGTTCAACCATGCACATGAGCTGGTGGTTTGACAATTCTGAAGGCAATCGCTGGAATCCCGATCCCACTGTCGACGTGGTTTATGGGCCCGCCACCACCGACGAGATGGCCAATGCCCGTATCTACTATGCACCTACGACTCCACGCGGAATCGTGGTAGGTCGCGACCTGCCGGCAGACGTACTGGAACAAGCCAAACGTGAAGAGCAGCAACGTCGGGAACGCACTGAACTTCTCGATCAGAACGAAGACGATTTCTCCTGGCTAACAGAAGATAGTAGCGAATAAGGCAAAGCCAGAGTGCAAGATAAACGAGGGGCCAGAATGAGATAGTTCTGGCCCCTTTTTGTTTTAAGGAACTTCTACTTAACAACAATCCTTTCCAGAAGAATAACAACTTCGAGTGTTTTCCGCCGTACTCGACCCTGGCAACTAGAAGGAGTTTGTGATGTACAAACGATCGAGCTGGTACGGAATGGCAGGCCTCGTCCTGATCTTGATTCCGAGCCTCGGCCTCTCCCAGGACTATCTGGTACCCCGGCTTGCCAACGGCCAACCAGACTTTTCCGGAATCTGGACCAACGACACCATCACCCCAATTGAACGTCCTGCTACTCTCGCTGGGCGGGAATTTCTTAGTGAAGACGAGATTGCCTCCATGGAGCGCAATATCGCCGAGGGACGGGAGCAACGGGAAAACAACATCGTGGTGGAAGCCGGCGGCAGCGTAGGCGGTTACAACCAGATCTGGCTGGACTCTGGCGATACTGTTCTGTCCACCGGACAGACATCCATGATTGTTGACCCACCCAATGGTCGCGCCCCCATCAAGGAATCAGCTCTCGCGATACGGGATTTCTTCTTCGCCAACGTGGAGAACGACTACATCTATCATACAGTCTGGGATCGCTGTATCACACGGGGCATTCCCGGTTCCATGCTCCCCGCCGGCTACAACAATGCCTATCGATTCATGCAGACAGACAATACGTTCACCATCATCTACGAAATGATTCATGATGTGCGAACCATCCATCTCGACAAGTCTGAGCATATCGATGAACGCATAAAACTGTGGATGGGCGATTCAGTTGCCCACTGGGAAAATGACACCCTGGTTATCGAAACGAAAAATTTCAATGATAGAGGCATGTTAGCGAATAGTATGGCTGGAGGCAGGCTGAAAGGCGTCCCCATCTCCGAGGATTTTCATGTCATAGAGCGATTCACCCGGGTGAGTGCAGACACCATCATCTGGGAAGCACGCGTGACCGACCCTGAGCATCTCAATGCACCATTCACCATCTCCATGCCGCTAACTCGCGACCCGGAATACGTCATGTATGAGTACGCATGCCACGAGGGGAATTACGCAATTCCGAATATTTTAAATGCAGGGAGGGCGAAGGAAGCCCAGCAGGCCAGCAACTAGCTGGCCCCCGGACCCATGGTTTGGGATTTATGGTGCGATATTGCCGAATTGGGCTTCGACATCATCCCAGGTTTCGTAGAATGCATCATAGCTGGAGGCCAGTTGCTCCACCGCCTGATCCCATTCTTGGCCAGTTTTTTGGCTGACCCGATCGATACCCACAAGCAGGTCTTCCCGTTCCCGCTCTAGCACTTCCAGCAGGGAATCGGCATACTGCCTGGCGTTGGGTAGCAGCTCATCGCCATACTGTTGCAGATCCGACTGCACACGAGTGATGCGTCTATCGAACGATGTCACGATATGCTCGAACTCCTGAGCGATCACTTCTCGCTCATCCTCGGTTGCTGTCAACAGGTTTTGCTTCAACATTAATGCCTGTTGTCGCAAGTCGTCCGGCTGGACTGCTTCCTGTCGAGAGTTAAATTCAGACTCTTGCGCATTAAGCGGTTGTAAGGCACCCGCTACACACACGGCAAGAATCACCAGTTTCATCTGATTTATTGATTTCTTCATAACACCTATAACCGTAACATACAGGTCCGGAATTTCTCAATGTCATGTTACAAACGTGGAACAATACGCCGCTTATGGAACACGACCTCATATCCAATGTTATACCGATGGAATATTTCGTCTCTTAAGGAACAGGCCAGCCTGAGCTTGATAGCAACCAGAACAAACCAGGACCTGTCATAATTACTCATGGATCACGGCGCCCTTTCACTACTGCCTCTAGTTATTTCACTAGCCATTGCGTTCAAGACTCGCAATGCCATATTCGCATTGCTGTGTGGTTGCATATCTGGAGTGATATTTGTTGGCTTCGGTCAGCAGGGATGGTTATTCAACCCGATCTATATCTTCAGCGATCTGCTACAGAACGCACTCAATGGCGATTTCATCTGGGTGTCGCTAATCGTTTTGTTTATCGGCATGCTTTTTGAACTGTTCAAGGCGTCAGGTGTCATCGCCCGGTTTGCCGACAGGGTGTCCCGACGCTGTCATACTCCCAGGCAGGTCAAAGCCACAACCTGGGCCCTGGGCTTCTTCGTGGTCGACGATTACTTTAGCCCACTCATGGTCGGCCCTATCATGCGTCCGCTGTCAGACCGGGCGACAATACCCCGGGAAAAACAGGCCTATATCCTGGACTCTACGACAGCATCAGTTTGTGTGTTAATTCCGTTCCTGTCCTGGGGTGCCTATCTCGCCGGACTGATAGCGGCAGAAGGCGGGCCCGTTTCCAGCCTTGATCAAGCCATCGAGATCTTCATCAGCGCCATTCTGTACAACTTCTATCCCATGCTTGCCCTCCTCATTGCACTCCTGGTCAGTGTTGAGATATTCCCTGACATCGGTTTCATGAAACGTGCTGAACAACGCGCCAGATTTGAGGGGAAAGTTCTGCGAGACGGTGCTGTGCCCATGGTTAGCGAAGAAGGGTCGGACCTGTTTGCCGGTGATTCTGACAAGGCATCCCTGTTGTTTGACCTTGCTGTACCCATAGTGATCGTATTCGGCACCATCATCATCAGCTATTTCGTATTTGGTAATATGAAAATCGCCGAGGCCTTCATGCTTGCCGTGTTCTACCTCAGCGCTTCACTCTATCTGAAGAGAGTCATACCCAGCATCAACGCGCTGATGAACATCAGCATGGACGGCATCAAGAGTGTCATGCCAGCTATAGTGCTTATGGGGCTGGCCTATGCTATCAATGACATCACTCGTGAATTGCAGGCGGCAGAGTATATTCTCGAAACGTTTTCCGCCTTCGTGACACCCTCCCTGTTTGTTGCCACGACATTTCTCATCACCGGCCTGATCTCGTTCGCAACTGGCACCAGTTGGGGCGCCTATGCCCTGATGATTCCCTTTGCCCTGCCCATTGCCTATGAGTTCAGCAATGGTGTGGCCACTGACCCCCTTGTGTACCAGGCCATCGCCGCTGTGGTTGGCGGCGGCATATTCGGCGACCATGCCTCGCCGGTATCAGATACCTCGGTGCTCTCCTCTGTGGGTGCTGGCAGCGATCACATGGATCATGTGATCACGCAACTACCCTATGCACTCATTGCTGGCGCGGCCACCTTGATTCTGTATTTGCTGGTATAGAATCAGATCCGGTATCTGGCTTGATGCACCTCTTGATGCCTTCATTGCTTCGTGAATTGCAACTTTTTGTATTTTGTGAAATTGGCATAGTCTTAAGCCTACTCCTTGGCTACAATACCGGTTGGGGAATTGAAGAATTAGTTACAGGGATGTTTTCCTGGTGGTTAAACGCCTGAGTGCATTCAAGCACACCGAAGATCGTTGGCCGGTCACCTTAATACTCTCGCTTAGTGCGGTGGACTTCCTGCTGTATTTCATGGTGCAGAACCCTTATATTTTGGGGGTCTGGTTTTACCTGATGATTATCCCCAAGTCGCAGATCTGCGCCTGGAACCATCATCATCAACATGCCCCCACCTTCCGCTACACGCCGCTCAATCGCATCCTGGAATTCTTCTATGCCCTGCACACCGGCACCTGCACCAATCTCTGGGTGCTGCATCATGTGTACGGACACCACCAGAACTTCCTGGACCAAACCAAGGACCAGAGCCGCTGGCGACGCAAAGACGGCAGCCAGATGGGAGAGCTGGAGTACAGCATCGTAATAGCAGCCACGGCTTATTATCGTGGTTACCTGGTGGGCAAGAATTTTCCGAAAGAACAGAGACAGTTCCTGTTATTTACCACCCTGACCTTCCTGATCGTGGCCGGCCTCGTGGCCTATAAACCTTTAGCCGGTATCTTGCTGTTCGTGTTACCCATGATCATGGGCCTGTTTATGACGGCCTGGGCAACCTATGAGCATCATGCGGGACGCAATACCGATAACCAGTTCGAGGCCTCTTTCAACAATCTTAACCCATGGTATAACCTGCTCACCGGCAATCTCGGTTATCACACCGCCCATCATTACAATGGCGGATTGCACTGGTCCAAGCTACCCAAGCTGCATGAGAGAATCGCCGACAAGATTCCTCCAGAGTTGATTCGTCACTCTATCGTGTAATGTTCTGCAGAACCCTTGCAGCACATCCCCTGACGGAAAATCTGCCGGCCAGCAAAGACAGGTAAGCAATTATCAGAGAGAACGGCGGTAAAGGATAAATCCGACATCGTCAGGCTTGCTGGGCTCCGCCTTATCGTCCGCGGCCATTCGACTCGTCAGCAACGTAACCAGGTTGGCGCACACTTTTTTCAGCGAACCCTTGCGAATCAATTGCAGCAACTCTGCCACGTGTACATTGTCGAACAGTCCGTCACTGGCTATTAGCAGGGTATCGCGTCTTGCCATGGATACCGCGGAACCAATCTCTATACGCATGTCAGAGCTTCCCACATGATTGGAGATCAGGTGACGCTCTTTATGGTCAATGGCGTCCACCGCATCGATCAAGCCAGCCTCAACACCATAGCCCACAGGCGAGTGTGAGACAGTCAGCAGCTTCTGTTTGCCGCGCTGCCCGACCAGCAGAATCTGTGAGTCTCCCGCATGGAAGGGGCGAATCTGATTACCACTGAGCTCCACCGTGGCCACGGTGGAACCCGCGCCGATACCCAGTTTCAGTATTTCCTGGTTTGCAGTCTCGAAGGCGTTGAGAATTTCTTCCCGGCACCCGGCATCCTGTTTCTTTGACCTGGAGAGGGTGGAGTGCAGAGTCTGCACCACGATCTCGGAAGCTCTCGCTCCACCCTGGGCTCCACCCATACCATCGGCCACGGTAAATACGCTGTCGCCATTCACCAACAGCTGAATACCGACACTGTCTTCGTTGTCGGTTTCTCTTCCGGGCCGCTTGCGCAGGAACACTGCCAGCTGGCCCTGCGGCAAGTCATAGAACTCACCGGCATCAACAGTGTCGCGCGCAGAAAAAACTACCGACTGGGACGGGTTCTCAATTTTTGTATGCAATGCATCATCCTTCGTTGTCATTGCCACTGCATGGTTTCGAGATAATCCCGCAACTCACCTGCAGTCCTGAATTTCCTTAGTATCAGACTGTCTTTCTGGCCACAGATGATAGCCTTGATCTCATCAGGCAATTTTGCATAGTGCTTCTGACCACCGAGTATTTCGTAGAAAAGTTTAACCATGCTAACAACATCGTAGCGGATGTTTTCCTTGCGCGCCGAGTTCCAGTGGTACATATCGATCAGCTTTAACTCATAACTGAGACCAAAGCGGCTGATGATAATATTGTCGCTATGCAGATCACCGTGATACTCGTTAGCGTGGTGAATCCCCTCCATCCCCCGCGCCAGGGAGTGCAAGAGATGCAGTGCCTGGAATGGCGGCAGTCGCTTTCCCGGCTGCCGATTCAGGTACTCACTCAGCAGTTCACCTTCTACATAGTCAGACACGAGGAAGGTGATCGGTGTATTGCGGTAAGTGATGGTCTCCTGACTGATGTATTGAATCAGGATCGGTGAGTGGCGCAACTTGTGAAGCTTCTGAGCATAGAACTTGAATGCCTTGTTTCCACTGTTGCGCTGAGGGTAGAAGAACTTGGCCGCACGCTCGATGCCCGTCAGCAACTCCCTGATCAGGTAGACCTCACCCTCCCAACCTACGCCGAGACGCGTGACTACCTCGAATTTTTTCGCCAGTATGCGTCCCTCGGCAAAATCGAAGGAATCAACTACAAGAGATCTTGGGCTCAAGGTTCGGCGTCACTAATTGAATCTAGAGAAGATCACGGCCCAGGGTGCCTCTGGGCACCCTGTGTCCCACATCATGAATAGCGTTGCTGGTTATAGACTCCAGGGTAGGCGTTCCGCTGCCAGTCATGGTGATGAGCAGTTCCCGGTTAAGCAGGTCAAGTACTCGTTCCACACCGGCCTGCCCAAACGCACCTAGCCCCCAGCAGTAGGGTCTACCGATACCCACCGCACTGGCGCCTAGCGCCAGCGCCTTATAGATGTCGGTGCCGCGACGGAATCCACCATCGATGATGATTGGCACGCGGCCATTCACGGCAGCGGCCACCTCGGGCAGACATTCGATACTGGCCCGACCTGTTTCCGTGGCCCGGCCACCATGATTGGATACCCACACCGCGTCGGCTCCGTTATCAACTGCCAGTGCGGCATCGACCCCAACCTCAATACCCTTGATGACCACATTCATATTGGTCACCTCTTTCATGCGGCCGATCACGTCCCAGGTCAGGGCTGGGTTGTTCAACCCCACACCCTGCATGTTCAGGCCATCGAAGATGGGCTTGGATTGGCCACGGTGACAGTCGGTGCAGGTGCGATTGTCTTCGCGCATCATGATGGACTGCGTTTCGGTGTTGCGTCCGCCGGGTAAATCAATGGTCAGACAAACGGTCGTGCAGCCAGCCGCCTCGGCTCTCTGCAGCATAGCCACGGTATACTCCCAGCGAGTGGTTGGATAGAGCTGGTGCCAGATGGGTGCACCGCGCGCCTCGGCCACGGCTTCCACCGCCGTGGAGGACTGGGTGGATAGCACCATGTGATGCCCTTTGGCCCGGGCGGCGCGCGCCGTTCCCAGCTCCGCCTCCGGATGGTACGCACCCTGGCTACCCACGGGGCAGATAAAGATCGGCGAACTGGCTTCGGAGCCGAGGATGTTGACTTTGGTATCTGTTTCACTGACATCCACCAGGCGGCGCGGCTTGATCTGGTAGCGAGTAAATCCGTCACGGTTGGCGCGCAGGGTGATGTCGCCATCTACACCTGTATTGAGATAACCCAGATGGGCAGGAGGGATGTTCTCGCGAGCCACGGCTTCCATCTCGAAGACATTGATCACGTCTCGCGGATTGGTGAGGCGCTGGCCCAGGGTCTCTTCAACTTCCTGTGCGAAGGCCGAATAGTTGGTCAGCAGTGGACTGGCGGCGAGGTATTTGAGGAATTCACGACGATGAGTCATATCAATCTCCGGCTGTTGTGATGCGGCATGAACGTGGCTTGTTATCTGGAGCGCAGAGTGGACAGCTTATGCCAAACAGCAAGCAAGGGGAAAGTCCGTTCGCAAGAGAATCAGGACGCCGTAGCTGGCTGCCAGTCCTTAACTCTCACCTTCACGGTTTCCACATCATGCTTGCATACCCCAGAACGAGCGATCAGCTTGTAATCACAGATGTCGCAGCGCACACATTCCTTGAAGTCGATGTGCGGACCACGGATCGCGCCTGTTGGGCAGGCATGTTCACACACACTGCAGATATCACACTGTGGTACCCGCTTTATGCGCCAGGGAGAAATCAGGGATGTCACTCCCAGTGCTGCACCCAGCGGACAGGCGTAGCGGCAGTAGAAGCGCGGTATAAAGATGGCTCCAAACAGGAGTGCACCGGCGATTCCCCACAGCAGCATGGAACGGGAAATATAGAATACCGTACCGAAGGGCTCGAAATACTGGAACAGGCTCAGGTCGGCATAGGCGATAGCCATGATTACCAGGAACGCCAGGATGCCATACTTCAGGTAGATGGCCTTGTCGTGCAGCCACTGGGGCACTTTCACCTGCCATTTCTTCGGCACGAACCGGGTTATGAAATCCTGCAGGGCGCCGAACGGACACAGTGAGGAACAGAAGATTCGCCCCCACAACAGCGTGGTCAGCACGGTAAACACGATGATGAGCAGCAGCGGTAAATCATTGAGGAACAGCGAAGGACCGAGCTTGATGCCATTGGTAATGTGTGACACCGAGACGAACCCACCATCCATCCAGCCCAGGTAGACCAGGGTTACCGCCAGAGTCGCCCAGCGTACGTATACATTCTTAAGCAGGAAGCCAGTCATTACCATGCCGCAGATAACGACGATCATGATGACTTCATCGATCGGGGCATCGTAGATCAATGTCGAGAGCAGACTGTCCTCTTCATAGTAGTCTTCTTCCTCTTCATCGATAAGAAGCAGATCCGCTGGAATAGTACCGCCCTCGGCCAGGGCCAAGGCCAGGGGAGGAACCTGGTATTCGATTTCATGAATACCTCCGAATTCCCCGACTTCGCCACCGGTGTTATAGAGAACCGTGAAAGGTTTAGCCAGATCGATCTCTGGCATCAGCACAATGGCGCCTGCGAAACGCATACGCCCTTGAATCTTGCCGTAGTCAGCGCTCCCCGCGTATACGAATCGGCGACGCTCAACGGGATACACTTCCTCACCCTGCTTCACCGCCAGGCGCTCCTGCCGGAACGGTCGCGTGGAATCACCATCGACACCCACGAGCATAAGCTTGCCATCGCGGGAACGGTTGCTGGCATCGCGATCGGCGCGGGAATAGTCCTCTTCCCCCACCAGCAGAGTACCCAGGCCATCATGGCCCATGAAGGCCAGGGTGACTTCCAGGGTAGTCTCATCGGGCTGCTTGATGGTCCATTCCTTGATCAGGCCGGAGTCGAGCATGTCTTCCCAGCTCTGCTCCTCGAACACCCGCAAGGCCACGGCGTCACCGCTGCTACTGGCGACAAACTCGGAATCCGGAAGGTAGGCACGGGCTACCCGGCGCGCAGCATCGCGGACGCCACGAGCCACAGCCCAGCTGGTGATAGTGGCACGGGAGATACCATCGATATCCCGACCCACCCGGAAATCTTCAACGATATTCTTGTCGGAGAACTGTTGGGGAAAATATTCGGAGTTAATGAAGTCGCCCCGAATACTCTTGTAGGACTCTATATAATGCAGCACCTCGATACCGGTGATAGTACCCTGGGTATCGATGCCCACCAGCACATCTACAGGCGCGCTATAACCAATTTCCTCTGGCGGCCAGTCCGGAGTCTCGAACAGGTAGCCCATTAGCTGGGATTCAGAACTGGAAGGATCGCGGCGATAGGCTCGGTAGACCGGGGGGTTTCCCTCCTTGGGAGAAAATGATTCTGCACCCCGCATCACGGAACGCATCATGTCCTCGGTTACTTCCAGGGGAGTCTGGGCAGCTGCCTGATGGGCAAAAAGGGAAACAGTAACAAATGCGGCGCTCAGTAGACCAGCTTGGATGCGTTGCACGAGCCTGACAGCATTTCTGTACGAATAGCAGTTTTTATACGACATTATTAGTCTGCAGAAATCAGAAACTGGCCGTATCCTACACGTTTTTGGCAGTCAGGGTAAGCTGTAGCTGCCGCACCTCCAGGTACTGCAAAAACCCGGGATCAGGGGCCTGATACCGGGACTTCTACAACAACGGCTCAGTGCACCTGGCCTAGAACGTGGCGTTAGCATTAAATGGGCTGGCGGTTCCTCCTTCGATGGGATTGATCTGTATCGAGGTCATGAACTCCCAGCGACGCAAGCGCCGAGCCACCTCGGCCACGTCTTTCAGATAGCCGTTATCCACGATGGGTAGCCCCAGGTTTACCTGGGTCAGCTGGTGAATGGGACGGTTGATGCCTTCCACACCGGAGGGTTGCACATCATTGACCGCATCCCCAACCAGGATCGCCACATCCCGTTCCCGCAACCATGGCAATACCGATGCATGGAGCCCCGCTCCGCCTTGACCATATTGCCAGGGGCCTTCGGCATCCCGCTTGGCCCAGCGTCCGGTCCTGACAAACAGGGCATCACCAGCACCGATGGTCACACCGGCAAATTCCTCCCAGGCCTCCAGGTCCGACACATAGATCGGTGTGCTCGGCTCGAGATAGTCCACGCCACGCATGAGGGGAATATCAACCAGCACCCCGCGGGTTATATAGGAAGTGCCCATCCTGTCGATGGCCAGGTCTTCACATCCCGTGGCTGTCAGGTTCTGGTCGTAACCATTGAATATCACATAGCGACCATCGATTTCGGTGCGGTAGTGGCACAGGGCATCGAGGTGCGACAGCATGCCATCGTGCAGTGAAAACTGGATCTCGTCGAGCGCGAAACTGGGTTCACCGGTGACCGGGTCCAGGCGACTCATCCAGTGGTCATAGGGGCCAAAGGTCTGGCTGTCGATAGTCTGTTCCGAAACCACGAAATGCTGCAGGGTTACGGTAATACCCTCGGTCACCAATGCCGCAGCGGCGCGGGTCTTCTCCGGTGTTATAAGGTTCAGGGTCCCGCGCTGATCCGACGGCCCCCAGCGCCCCCAGTTGGAGAGTTCCTGCTCCCAGTTGGCAAGCGTCTCCAGGGTAACGAGGACGGAAGGATCCTGGGTGGAGGGATGGGCCTCGAATTCCTGGGCACCGCCTTGCAGGCTATAGCTCAGGGCGAACAGGCACAGGATTGGGCGACAAGCAGATTGGAACCGGGACATGACACACCTCTGTTGTTTTGGATTATGAGGTTGAGCCATCCCAGCTTAAGGCAATTCCCCTGCCCTGTAAAAGTACGGCACTGCCGAAATGAGACAAGGAAACGACTAATTGCTAAGGTAGGCGCCATGCAGCCCGCAACTTTCAGCGCAACTACCTCATCCAACTGAATAAGGAACCAGACATGAGTCTTCGCCAGTCATTTATCGTTCTGCTCGGCAGCCTGCTGATTTGCAATCCTGTGTCTGCCGAAGAAGCAAGGCCGCGAGCGAGGGAGGCCGGGGTCGTGGTCGGTATCTTCGACACCGGCGCGAACAATGCCATCACCGATGTTGAAGGGGTATTGGTGGGACATGAGACGGTAATCAGGGGCGATGACATTCGTACCGGGGTAACTGCCATCATCCCGGCCCCGGGCAATCTCTACACCCATCCGATTCCCGCCTGGGTCCATGTGGGCAACGGCTATGGCAAGCTGATCGGCGAAACCCAGATCAGGGAATTTGGTGAGATCGAGACGCCTATCCTGCTTACCTGCACTCTCTGCGTGTGGAGCGCAGCCAATGGGCTCAAGGAATGGATGTACGAGCAACCGGGCATGGGCGAGCACACCCTGAACCCGGTGGTAGGAGAAACCAACGATTCCCGGGTCAATAATATGTGGGCCGATCCCGTGCAGCGGGATGAGGTTTACGCGGCCCTGGCCAATGCCCGCTCCGGTCCGGTAGCCGAAGGCAGTGTGGGCGCCGGCACCGGCACCCAGGCCTTTGGCTGGAAAGGTGGCATCGGCACCAGTTCCAGGGTACTCCCGGATTCCCTGGGCGGCTATACCGTGGGAGTTCTGGTACAAACGAATTTTGGTGGCTATATGACGATCAATGGCGCACCAGTTGGACGGGAACTGGGCTCCTTTCCCTACCAGGGATCTGCTCGGCCCAGTGGTGATGAAGACCGGGAAGATGGATCCATCATGCTGGTGGTAGCTACCGATGCACCACTCAATCCCCGCAACCTCGACCGGCTCGGACTGCGAGCGATCATGGGGCTTGCCCGCACCGGATCCTATGCCAGCAATGGTTCTGGCGATTACGTCATCGCCTTCTCTACTGATCCCGACGTACGCAAACCCCGGGAAAGTGACACCCCCGTGGCTACCGAGCAACTGGTTAATGCAGCCATGTCACCCCTGTTTGCTGCTACCGCAGAGGCCACGGAAGAGGCCATTTACAATGCCATCTTCAAGGCCACTACGGTGACATCGTCACGCGGCACCCTGGAAGCTGTGCCCATGGACCGACTCATGGAAATTCTGGAGGAACACCGGGTACTGAATTGGGATGAGTCGGTGCCGCGCTAAATTCGGGACTCGGCTTTACACAGTGTCGATAAATTTTTAGTAGTTTTTATACAAAGTTGCTGTGGAAAATTCCCTGTATAGGCGCATCTGCTCACGAAAACACCGAGACAATCCCGATAAAAATGTAGCCAAATTACAGAATGCAAAATGTGCGTGACACTGCGTATGCAATCTGCATAATACGTCCATGCAGCGTCTCCGTGGCCAGTTACCCTCCTCCCGCAGAACACCCCTGATACAACTCCCCCTGAATAACCGTTCGGTCAGAAACCTGTTTCTCTGTATCGTCGTGGGCGCATTGAGCGGGAATGGTGCCTGGGCGCAGGATGAGGAAGTTGCTGGCGAAAAAATCGTTCACCTGCTCGATGAACCCCGTCACCGCCCAGTACGCCAGGAAGGTGACTTATACCTGCTGGATGTGCGCATCAAACCAGGCGATGAGTCCTTTCTCCACGTGCATGACCAGGCCATCCTGCTTACCTATATCAGTCTTGCCCGCGGACCACAGAATGGACGGGTTGCGGCTAACACCGACTACGCCTCCGAGCCCTTCACCCACAAGGTAGGCAACGACGGGCCCGGGCTATTCCATATCATCGCCCTCGTGCACGACGGCTCGGGCACTCCTGCTTCCAGCAATGACTTGCCCAGCGGCATGGGGATTGCGCCTGAGATAGAGAACAACTGGTTCCGTTCCTGGCGCTACGAATTAGCACCCGGCGAATCCACCGCCATGCAGAGCCACAGCAACCCCACATTCATCGTTCTGGGCGGCGAAGGGGTCGCCCACGTAAGCCGGGAAGACGGCATCACCCGGGAGCTTGCCCATCCCGGAGACTGGGCCTGGAGGAAACCAGGCTCTACCTATCAACTCGCTAACGTAGGCGACAGCCAGGTCGTTATCATTGTCAATGAAGGCAGACTACAAGATTGAATCGACGAAGTACGAGAGACTGCACAGTCTCATGCCCGCTGCCCGATGTAAAAATACCAAGCCACAACCCACTCCCAAAACACTAACCTGACGAGCGAAGCCCATGTCATCGCAAGCATTATTGCAAGCTGAAGAAAGCTTTAAGCAACCAGACCTCACCGTTTACGGCATCGAAGAGGCCACTGTCATCCACCACAATCCCGATTACGAATTTCTTTTCGAGAAAGAAATGGATGTCACTCTGCAAGGCTATGAGCAGGGAACTCTCACCGAATCCGGCGCAGTGGCAGTCAATACCGGCGAATTCACCGGTCGCTCGCCAAAGGACAAGTACATCGTACGCGATGACTCCACGCGGGACACGGTGTGGTGGTCGGATCAGGGAGTGAACGACAACAAGCCTATCGGTGAAGTCGTGTGGCATGAACTGAAACACCTGGTCACCACGCAGCTGAGTGGCAAGGAGCTGTATGTCATCGATGCCTTCTGCGGCGCCAATGAGAACACACGCCTGAAGGTTCGCTTCATCACGGAGGTAGCCTGGCAGGCACACTTCGTGAAGAACATGTTCATTCGCCCCTCAGCTCAAGAGCTCGCCAGTTTCGAGCCAGACTTCGTCGTCATGAATGGCGCCAAGTACACCAATCCAAACTGGGAGAAGCAGGGCCTCAATTCAGAAAACTTCGTTGCCTTCAACCTCACCGAACGTATGCAGTTGATCGGTGGCACCTGGTACGGTGGCGAAATGAAGAAAGGCATGTTCTCGGTGATGAACTACCTGCTGCCCTTGCAGGGCATCGCCTCCATGCACTGTTCTGCCAACATCGGGCGCGACGGTTCCACTGCAATCTTTTTTGGCCTGTCTGGCACAGGCAAGACGACTCTCTCTACCGATCCATTCAGGGCGCTGATTGGCGACGATGAACATGGCTGGGATGATGAGGGTGTGTTCAACTTCGAAGGTGGCTGCTATGCCAAGACAATCAATCTGGACCCGGAGAGTGAGCCAGATATCTTCAATGCGATTCGCCGGGATGCGCTGCTGGAAAACGTCGCCGTGGACGAACACGGACAGATCGATTTCGAAGATAACTCCCGCACCGAAAATACCCGGGTGAGCTATCCCATCTACCACATCGACAACATCGTGGAACCTGTTTCCAAGGGTGGTCACGCGAAACAGGTCATCTTCCTGACCGCGGACGCCTTCGGTGTGATGCCCCCGGTAGCTAAACTCACGCCGGAACAGACCCAGTATCACTTCCTGTCTGGATTTACTGCAAAGCTGGCAGGAACAGAACGGGGTGTGGACAAACCCACGCCAACATTCTCCAGTTGTTTCGGTGCCGCCTTCCTTACCCTGCATCCGAGTCGCTATGCGGAGGTATTGGTAAAACGCATGGAGGCCGCCGGCTCCAGCGCCTACCTGGTCAACACTGGCTGGAATGGCAGCGGCGAGCGCATCTCCATCAAGGCGACCCGCGCCATCATCGATGCCATTCTCAATGGCAGCATCGAGGATAGCGAGATGATCCAGCTTCCCTATTTCAACCTGGCCATTCCAACGACACTGGCCGGTGTTGATTCTGCGTTACTGGATCCCAGGAATACCTATGCCGATCCGGCAGAGTGGGAAGGCAAAGCCAGGGAACTGGCGGCGTTGTTTATCCAGAACTTCGAGAAATTCACCGACGATCCTGCTGCCGCAGAACTGGTGAAAGCGGGACCGACACTGTAGTCAAAAGCAGAAGCGAAGAGATTCTTCGCAGATTTTTGGTAAAGGCTGATTCCGTTTTTGGCCATGTTGGTTCGCGCCCTCGAAAGGGGCGGCGAGAAGATAGGCAAAAAAAATAGGGACAGATTTATTTTTTAAAAAAAAATAAATCTGTCCCTATTTTTTTGCTATTTTTTGTTACAGCTCCCGGGAATCCACGAGAATAAAAAAAGGCGGCCAATGGCCGCCTTTTTCGTTTTCAGCTGACTCTCTAGTGAGCCGCGCCACCCGCGTCCTGCGCAGCAGGCAATGCCATTGCGGTCAGGGTCGAACCCGTCTGCAGCATGATGTACTGGTGTCCGTCGTGGACCCAACTGCTCATGCCGTAGTTGGAACGGGCTGGCGCTTCGATCTCGGCAAGAATCTCGCCGGTATCCTTGTCCAGAGCCCACAGCATAGGTGTGCCATCGGAGGCCTGGTCGGAGTACACCAGCATGGTAGGAGTTACCACCATGGGTACCAGGGCGCCGGTACCGGTATTCCCGTAAGTGCTTTCCGGCACACCGGCGCGCTCGAAGGCATCCTTGTAGCGCTGAGGCGTTTCACCAGTCGGGATAGTGAACTTCTTCTCGCCCGTATCCATGTCGTAGCCGACGATGGTGCTATAGGGTGGTTTCCAGATAGGCAATCCGCTCGGATGACGCGGTGGTCTGGCGGTAGCTCCGGGTACACCGTTTGCGTACAAAGCCGTGGTCACACCAGTCGAATTCGGGAACAGCAAATCTGCTTCTTCTCCGGGAATCAGTCGCAGTGCGAAGCAGGCTGTGTGCTCAGACACATAGAACGTGTTCGTTACTGGGTCAGCAACAGGCGGTGAGGTGATATTCACACCGCCGGAACCTCCCGGGCAGTTCATGGCAGCGTATTTACCCATGAGGTTATCGGCATGGATCGGTGGGTTAAACAAACCACCCATCACATAGTCTTCCATGGCCGCCAGGGATTGCTCCTTCAACTCTGGCGTGAAGTCCAGCAGGTCATCTTCACTGATGCCTTGCAGGGAATAGGCTTCCGGCCAGGTCACGTGAGGCTGGGTTGGTGACAATACTTCACCTGGCACTATCGAAGGTGGTACGGGACGATCTTCGATTGGCCAAACGGGCTCACCGGTCAGGCGGTTGAAGGTATACAGCCAGCCTTGCTTGGTGGCCTGTACTACGGCCGGTATTTCACGACCATCCACGGTGAGATCCATCAGTACGGGAGCCGTGGGCGTGTCAAAGTTCCAGATTTCGTGTTTCACGAACTGGAAATGCCACTCTCTTTCCCCGGTCGATGCATTGAGTGCAATGATACTGGCACCATACAGATTGTCGCCGGGACGGAAACCACCGTAGTAGTCAATGGTGGCGCTATTGGTTGGAATATAAACCAGATCGTTTTCCGGGTCGGCTGACAGCGGTGCCCAGGAAGATACATCACCCGTCCATTCCCAGGCATCGTTTTCCCAGGTTTCGTGGCCGTATTCGCCCGGCTTGGGGATCACGTTGAACTTCCACTTGAACTCACCGGTACGCAGGTCGTAGCCAAGAATGTCACCTGGCACGTTCTCGATGCGAGCCTGGTGATAACCCTGCTCGGCAGAGTTGCCCACCACGATAGTGTCGTTGACCACAATCGGTGGAGAGGAAGAAGTGATGTAGCCCACTTCCAGCGGAATACCCTCATAAGGATCATAGGGATGCCCCAGATCCTTCAGCATGTCCACCACGCCACTCTTTGGAAAACCCTCAACCGGTACGGGTGTTCCCCAGTCTTCCAGCGGGACACCAGTCTTGGCGTCCAGGGCTGTCAGGAAGAAACCGGGCGACACGATGATGACCACGCCGCGACCATCGATGTAGCCAAAGGCCACGCCCTTGCCGTAGTCGGCGCGCATGGAGTATTCGGCGCGCGGGGTCTTGGGCTCGCGATAGGACCAGACAGTCTCCCCGGTCTTTGGATCAATGGCGATCACGTGGCGGTTATAGCCCGCCACGGTATACAGCAGGCCATCGATATAGGAAGGCGTGGACCGACCACTCACAGCACCAAAGCTGGCGCCGTCCCATTCCCAGGCCACTTCCAGTTCCCGAAAGTTTTCCGGGCCCAGTTCGTCGGCAGGGGTATAACGGGTATGGGCATAGTCATTGCCCAAAGTAAACCACTCAACACTGTCTTGGGCGCTCGCTGCCAGCGGGCTGACAATGATAAGGAGAGCCAATAATAGCCTCCTAAAATCAAGAGCTTGCATGGATTTCTCCTCAAATTAACAGGTTTGCCGTTCGTCTCCGGCGGAAACTTTTGAACTGATCTCGTTGTCTGCCTTCAAGGCGCCTTCAAGACGATTCAGGAGGCCAAATTATCCAGCTTTTAGCTGGTATTGATAGGGTTACAACTCTGTGAAAAGTAACAAAGTTTGTCTTATGCGGAGAGGGAGACTTCGCTGGTAATCCGATAGGTATCGATAAATTCCTGTGGCATGCGCACAGGCCTGCCATTTTCGAGATTGGTACAGACAAAATCACATTGGCCCCGGGTCAGGGTTTTTTGGGTCTGCACATTGATGATCTGGAACTGCCGGCTCAGGCGCAGCTTGCCGTCCGCTTGTACGATCCAGGTGGCGGCCTGCAAGTGCTCTCCTTCATAGGCCGCCCCCAGCAATTTTATCTGCAGATCCACTGCCGCCATGCCGCGTCCTATTTCCCGACAGCGTGCCTCGGATAGCCCCAAGGCCGAGGAGTGGGCAAACGCACAGTCGATCATCCACTGCACATAGTTGTGGGTGGATACATGGCCGTAACCATCGATGTGTGAAGCGACGACTCTCACATCGATAACGAACGGATTACTGCGATCCCAACTTATTACAGACAAGTTAGCAATCCCTTAATCCAGCACGATACCTTCCGCCGCAAGACGTTGGGTAACCCGCCGCCCTACTATCGGACCAATGCCTATTCCCCAGTTCTGGCCCACCTGCATTGACTCCTGAGTCAACAGCGGCATCACTTCAACCGTCTTCTGGCCGATTGCGGTGTGGTAGAAAGCCAGCAGTTCTTCCACCTCTTGCAGGGTGAAGTACCTGGCATAGACCGGCACCATCTGGTCTTCGAAACTGCCGTTTGCCAGTTCCTCTCCAATTACCGTCATGACTTCTTGCTGGATAATGTCGAAGGCGCGGGGCGGAATATCGGGATTGGTCTGGCGCAGGTTCTGGGTCATCTGCATGGAGATCGCATTGGCGAATTGTTCACCGATCTCCAGCGCACCAGTAGCTTCTATGAGCTGTCGAATAGCGCGATCCAATTCCGGGCCCACGTCGACTTCCTGCTTGAGCGTGGTCACCTGGGCTGCAGCCGGCAGCGCCAGGCAAATGAGTAGCATTCCGCGAAGCAAGGTCTTCATTGAATCTCTCCTCAGGTTTAAGCTGGTGATTGCACAAACAGGCCCCAGCGGAGCCCATTGCCGTCAAATCAGGGCGGCTAGTTCCAGTCGTTGGCGAATTCGATGGCCCGGGCCTTTATGTCGGCATATTGCCGGGCGCAGTCAGGTGGTCCGAGGGTCGCCAGATAGGCATCGATTGGCCCCTTCACTGCAGGGGTCGTATCTCGTGCTTCCCACCAGGCGCGTCCGGCGGGCATGGAGAAGATAAAGCTGAACCGGGATTCCAGCAGGTTAGGCTGCCAGGCGTCCACAGGATAGAGCCCGTTCTCCAGCAAACGCATGCGGCTTATGGACTCCATGGTTTCATTGAAGATGAAATTGAGGACGATGTGGTCTTCCGTGGTCAATTCCTCCGCATTTTCACAAGCCTTGGCCAGGATCACCGAGGGGTTTTCTCCAGCAAAGGACACCGTTGTTGCACGATTGGCAATGGTGCCCTCACTGAACATCTCCAGCATCACAAGTTCCCGGTTCTGCTGGAGTTCCCATAACACGAAGACAACACCCACCACCACCGCCATGGTGGTAAACAGGTGCATCAGGGTGTTGACCTGTGTGTCATTGAGCTTCATCTGATATCGCTATTCCCTTGTCGCTAGTCTTTCAGAGCAAAGTTGAACAGGCTGTTGCCCGAAATAATGGAGACGTACTGCACACCATCCACCATGTATGTTACCGGGGCCATTACAATCTGCCCGCCAAGGTTCTTGTGATACAACAATTCACCGGTGCGAGCATCCAGCACATGGAAGTAGCCCTCCCTGCCACCGGTGATGAGCAGGTCGCTGGCGGTGGTCAGCATACCACTGTCGCTCACATCGTATTGCTCGAACTCCCAGACTTCCTCACCGGTATTGGGGTCCATGGCCTTCAGCGAGGCATGGCCCACTTCATTGGTCCAGTTGTTCACAGGATTAGTACGACCGATTCCGATAGTTGGAGCACCCTGGGTAGGTGCCAGTACGCTGAAGCCACCGCCGAGGAAGGCCCGGCCCGGCTCATACTCCTGCTCTTCCGAGTAGTAGATCGTGGCATAGTCTTCCCAGGCACTGAAGTAAAACAGGCCGGTACGCGGGCTATAAGAGGGAGGATACCAATTGGTACCACCCTGGTTGCCCGGGTAAGTGGGCATGCCGTCGGGCTGTGGTGTTGGAATGGGACGACAGTTCTCATCCAGGCCACTGCTCCAGTTCACTCGCACATAGGGCTCACCCACCAGGCATTCGCCAGTGGTGCGATCCAGCACATAGAAGTAGCCGTTGCGATTGGCCCACATCATGGCCTTCGTTGGTGTACCGTTCCAATTGATGTCGGCAAGCAAGGGAACCTGCACCGAGTCGTAGTCATAGCCATCGTTGGGGGTGAACTGGAAATACCATTTCAGTTCTCCGGTATCCGCATCCAGCGCGATGACAGAATCGGAGTAGAGATTGTCTCCAGGGCGCTGACCGGCATTCCAGTCGGGGCCTGGATTGCCGACCCCCCAGAAGGTCAAGTTCTGTTCCGGGTCGAAGGAACCGGTAATCCACACCGGTGCACCGCCATACATCCAATCATCATCTTGCCAGGTGTCGTGACCAAACTCGCCCGGTCCAGGGATCGTATAGGTCCTCCAGACTTCCTCACCGGACTCGGCATCGAAGGCCGCCACGTATCCCCGTATACCGAACTCACCACCGCCGACGCCGACGATGATCTTGTCCTTTACCGCCAGCGGCGCCATGGTGACTGAGTAGGCCAGCCCCACGTCACCCACCTCAGCATTCCACAACAGCTCCCCGTTAATTCGGTCCAGTGCGACAAGCCGCGCATCCAGGGTACCCATGTATACCTTGTCATCCAGCACCGCGACTCCGCGGTTGTTGGCGCCACAGCAGACCCGAGATCGCTCGTCAGGTGTATGCACATACTTCCAGAACACGCGACCGGTAATCGCATCTACTGCCATCACGCTGTTGGGGCGCTCAGTGACATACATGATGCCATCCACCACTATGGGATTCGATTGCCAGGCGCCGAATACCTGGTTCTGCAACACCCACTTCAGTTCCAGGTCGCCCACATTATCGCGCGTGATCTGGTCCAGCTGGCTGTAACGCTGGCTCATGTAACTGCCGTTGTAGGTCAGCCAGTTATGCGGCTCCTGCTCCGCATTGAGGATCCTTTCATAGGGAATCTGGGCCAGGATTACCGAGCTTGCCAGGCAAAAGCTGACCAGGGATGCCAGACGACTAATCATTCTCATTGTGCTGCTCCTTGCCCATCGAGGGTAAGCAAATAGGCCACCACATCTGCCACCTCATCTGCATTAAGATTCGTCGGCGACTTGCTGGGCAGTTCGCTGATTTCGTAGGTAACCAGTTCTTCTTTTATCAGGGAACGCAATCGCTCCTGGGAATCGATGACTTGTACGGTGTAAGTATCTTCATTGAGGCGACGCCCGGTAATGGTCTCCTCGTTCCGGGTCACTATCCGCACGGGCCTGTTGATAGGCAGGATAGCCGCCGCCGGATCCAGCAGATTCAATTGCAGGCTGGCAGGGGTTCGCTTAACCCCGATGGAACTGAGATCTGGTGCAGTGCGAGGACCGACTCCATTGACCCGATGACACTGGGAGCATTCCCCCCTGCCATTGAACAGGGCTTCTCCGCGCTCTGCATTACCGATACGCACGGCCACACCATCGGGATCGAAACCCGCCCGGATGTAGGCGATGACACCACTCAGCTCTGCTTCCCGCAGGTTAAAGGCTGGCATCTGGCCCTGTGCTCGTCCCTCGGTGATCACGCTGCGCAGATCTTCATCAGACTGGGCCGTACGAAACTGGCCGCGGCGCAAGTTTATGCCGCTCACCAGGTCGCCCTGGGGAC
The DNA here is from genome assembly GCA_027621405.1 of Pseudomonadota bacterium. Taxonomy (GTDB): domain Bacteria; phylum Pseudomonadota; class Gammaproteobacteria; order Pseudomonadales; family Pseudohongiellaceae; genus UBA9145. Next base: position 158,457 of record JAQCBT010000011.1, read on the forward strand.
CATGACAGAGGGCGCATTCCCGGGAGTAAATCCGCAGCCCGGCCTGAATAGCCTCGGAGGTGTATTGGTGATCTCCCAATTCCTGGGCTATCAATTGACTCACTGGGAACAGGCCCAGCAGCAATACCAGGGCGTAATGGCGTGCCCTGCGGTGTTGAAAGATGTGGCTCATGGCTTCGTGTCAGTCCCGTCGGTGCTTTTGAATGATTCTGGTGAGAGGTGAGGATATAGCGCCACACACACAGGCGCAACGTGCGGCCCCTCGAAGGCTGGATCACCTCGATTTCGGCAATCTCAGGCTGGTTTGCCTGCCCCTGACACTTTGCTATATTGGAGGCGTATCCGGGAACGCCCAAGTGCGCCCAAATGCCCGAATCAAGCCTTCTAACAAGAAGAACCAATAAATCAGAGGACACGATCATGACCCTGTCTAGAGAACGCGTTGTATGGACACCAGGCCTGTTGGCCGCCCTGGTGATTAGCCTGTTGCTATTCCCGGGAGTTACACAGGCGCAGGACAACAGTGAGGGCCGTTATCGCCCCGAAGGCCGGATGATTGGCCTGGCGGCCGGGCGGGAATTCGACGAGCGGCTCTATGAGGTCAGAACCTATGATGCGAGCCCCAGCAGTGATGCCTTCGCCAGCGCCATGGTCTTTTATCCCCTGACCCTGAGTTTCGACATTCCCAATGGAGCGGTTGCCTTTGTGCCCGGCTACCAGGGAACGCCAGCCAACTACGAATGGTGGGGCCCCGCCCTGGCATCACTGGGCTACTCGGTGTTCATACTGGAAACCAACACGACAACGGACAGCCTAGCACAACGCGCCGACGCCCTGATTGCTGCCGTGGATTTCATCAAGTCAGAGAATGCTAACCCGAACTCCCCTGTTAACAACAAGATGGACCTGGAGAAGATCGCCATCATGGGACACTCCCTGGGTGGCGGCGCCACCCTGGCTGCCGCGGCGAATCTTGGTGACGAGATCGCTGCGGCGATTCCGCTGGCACTTTACTGCTGCGAACTGGGCCAGTCTTTCAGCGGTGACTACAGCGGTATTACCGCACCCACACTGGTAATTGCCGCCGCCCAGGACGAGATAGCCCCGGTGGGACAGCACGCCAAACTGGTCTATGACAGCATCGGTGGCGACAAGATCTACATGGAAATGGCCGAGGGCGACCATATGCTGGTCACCAATGCAGGTGCCGACAAGGAAACCCTGGGACGTTACGTGCTGGCCTTCCTCAAGGCCAAACTGGACGACAATGACTACCTGGCAGAATTCATCGCCGAACCGGATGCCAATGACGCTGGCAAGTTTTCCCGTTACCTGGTGGAATAGACCAGGGTCGAAAACACAAACGAAACCCTAACAGGAAAGGGCAGCCCAGGCTGCCCTTTCTCGTTTCCGAAGTTGATTAGCTGACAAGGAATCTCTGATTTATTCTTCTGGCAGCTTACAAGGCGCCAATTCAGTGCTTTTTCCGGCCCTTGTTCATCTCATACAACTTCGCATACTTCATGAAGGTGTAGAACGCGGCGTTCATACTGGTGAGGAGCCCATCCACACCATCGAGAAAATGGCCCTTGAAGAAATACACCTGGATGAAGGTGAAGGGGAAGATCAACACCAGGGTAATCACAGAAGCGCGGTTACCATTTTCATGCTTGTCTTCGGCCTTGGCCTGGCTGTACTTGTTGGCCTTGTCGACCCGCTGGGAATAGGTGAGGTTTTCATAGTGCTCTATGGTGGCATCGGTCGTGCCGATCTCGCCCGTAATGGTGATGCTCTCATGGACCCTGCGGGGCTCGTAATGACCTGCGCTCTTCCTGAACAGTCGCACCAGGCGATCATCCCTGCCGAAGTGCCGAGGGCGGGTTCCCCAGCGATACAGGGTTCGATTGGATTCCAGCGCCACCACCCTGTTCTCGGCTATGGTCTTCTTCATCGCCTCGATATAGTCATCCGTGATGACTTCATCGGCATCTATATTGAGCACCCATTCGTTGCTGCACAGGCTCAGGGCATGGGCTTTCTGCGCACTGAAACCGGGCCACTGATTGAATGAAGCCTTGACGTTTTCGTAGTGCTGGGCGATCTCCACTGTGCCATCGGTGCTGCCACTGTCCACCAGGATAACCTCGTCGAACTCGACCAGCCGATCGAGACAGCGACCGATGTTCTCGGCTTCGTTGAGCGTAATGATGTAGGCACTGACAGGTATCTTTTCGTACATGGGAGAATCGCTTCCGGAACTCAGGGCACCAATTTCTGCACGGCAGCTATGATTGCCGACGGCCGCAGTGACTGCAAGCATCGATAGCCATAATCGCAGTCAAAGGCATCACATTGACTGCCACAGGGCTCGGTACCGCGAAGCATCGTACTGTTGTCGCCCAGTGGTGCCCAGATCGCCTCCTTGCTGGGGCCGAACAAGGCGAACACTGGCAAGCCGGTCGAGGCAGCGAGATGCATGGGACCGCTGTCGCTGCCTATAAAGAATCTGCATTGTCTGTACAGGGCTATGAGTTCAACAAAACTCAATTGATTACAGAGGTTGATGGCCTGCCGTTCTAACTTTCCCTCTATGGCATCAATGATGCTTTGGTCCATCCCGCCTGCCCCTACCCACACCACCTGCAGCCCTCTCTCTTCGAGTCCACGCACCAGTTCAACGAAGTAATCATGTGACCACAGTTTGTAGGGCACACTGGCACCGGGATGAATCGCGACCAGCGGTTTTTGGTCTCTCCACTCACCCAGCTTGTCGGCTATGGCGGCAGCGCTGCTTGTATCATCAGCATAGGGCAAATGGCTGGAAGGGGTAGAGCCATTTACATAGTCAGCCACGATTTCACCGAAGGCATTGAAGCGGTGATTCTCATAGTTGAGATCGAGAATGTCGGTATAGAAGCGCTCTGCCCGTTTTCCGCTGGGACCTACCCGGCGCTTGCAGCCGCTAAGTCGGGCCAGCACGCCGGTGAAGCGCTCTCCTTCCAGGTCCAGAATGGTATCGGCACCACTGCTGCGCAGCGCCCTCAGGAAACGCCAGTAGCTACTAAGCCGGGTGAAAAACTTCTGGTCACTGGCGATCTGTTTGCGAGGATAGAGAAGCAGCTTCGACTCCCCGGGCAGAACGAGTTTCGCCATCCCCTCAAACTGCGCATCCAACACCACCAGGGAATCGGGATAGCGCTCCAGCACCTGCAGTACCCAGGGCAAACCCAGGACGAAGTTTCCCAGGTAGTGAGTCGGGAATAGCAGGATGGGGGATTTGGTATGGTTGACTGGCATTGTCTCTAAAATCACTCGTGAAACCACAAGGTCAGTAATTGAACGTACTAAAAGACTAAGCCCAAACCCGTAAATTCAAAAACGGTATATACCGCCTCAGCAAACTGTGAACCCGGTTGCACTCGCCATCGTCGCAGTGACTTACCCTTAATGCATTGTCGTTCAACATTTATCGACCCGAGAAGGCGTGACCGAAGATGCAAATCAGACCCGTAATGCTCAATCCCGGCCTGCAAGGCATTCAGCGTGCAAACCAGGGCATCAGCAACGCTGCTACCGCAATCGTGCAACAGACCGCCTTTATTGGGCAGCGCGGCGCCAGCGAACTGGCCGCCCCGCTGCTGGCTTTGAAAACCAACACGCTGTTATTCCAGGCATCCGGCAAGATTCTGGAAATCGAAAGCGAGAATGCCGGCCATCTCATCGATGTACTGCTGTGAGTGCCTGCAACAGGAAATCCAGTACTTGCTCGATTACAGCTCGCGCCTGAGCAGAATCATCCATAACATCGAAGGCGTGCACGCCGTTGTCATAGCGCAGCAGCTCTGCCCCGTTTCCCTGTTCTGACCTACGCTGCATAAAGTAATCGATGCTGGCGTTGACCCCGGGAAACTCATCCTTGCCGGCCTGCACTACCAGCATCCGGGACTCGCTTGCCAGGAGCCTGTCACTGAGTTCTGGATTGGCAAAGCGAAATTGCCCAGCCGCCCTGCTGACGAATTTATCGTCTTCTGGCTCCATCATAAACCCGTAGAGCAAGGCAGCGGCGGCCAGATCTGGTGACTGCTCGAGCACGGCCAGTGCGGTGGGCACATTGCCAGAACAGGACCACAGACCAATGCGGCTGGAATCCAGGCCCAGGGAATCGGCGTTTAACTTCAGGTAATCCAGCAAAACACAGGTATCGGCCACCGGATCATCGGCCTGCAGGGTGACTGCACTGAGGCCGGAAGCTGCAAGCAGGCGGGCCCAGCTGGTGACCGGCGGCGTATCCTTCCAGGAACTGCTGAAAATCTGCCGGAAACCGGTATCGGGAAAACCACAGACCAGGACCACACAGGGCCTGGGCCCGGCTCCAGTCCCGTGGTAGAGGTCGAAGCCGTGGCTGGAATCGTAGGAAAGCTGTTCAATTCGGCCATCGTAGGGCCGCTGCAGGACCACTTCCCGGCTGAATGGGGATTCGGTTTTTGTGCTGTCGTTCAAGGTTGGTCTCCTGATAAGAAATTATGCTCTGGAAACCAAATAAAAACCCCCGCTGCACAGGCAGCGGGGGTCCAAAATAGGCGTTCAGGATAGTGGGCTGGCAGATACCCTGTCAACCCGCATGGGGCGGTGCTGACGGGGAATCCGGGTGAAAATCGGCGGTATTCGTGACAATTGCCATGGAATTGCCACATTTTGCAGCAAATAAGGCCGCGAAACCTACAATTTGTGACAAAGTACTGAAATTCCAGTCGATATAATTACTACCAGTCTTGAGACAGAACCGCTGGCGCCTCGACAGTTTATAAGAACAAGCACGGAAGCTGATTGGTCGCGTCGGTCAGGAAAATGAATTCAATGCGCAACGGAACCAACCGAGACATCATGCGAACCCTGCTACCTGCAACCCTTAGCTGCCTTATGCTGGCCTGCTCCAGCCTGGCGCTGGCGCAAAGCTCCCTGGAAGATGCCCCTGCTGACGATTCCACCATTGTCTACCCGGCCGACTATTTCGCCGAGTATTACCCCGTGTCAGCCAACGACATGCTCAATCGTATCCCGGGGATCGACCTCGCCCTGCGTGGCGGCGGTGGTGGTGGCGGTCGTGGCCTCGGTTCCGGTGCCGGTGAGATTCTCATCAACGGCCAGCGAATTACCGGCAAGAGCAATGAGGGACGCGCCCAGCTAAACCGGATCGCAGCAGAACAGGTGCAATATATCGAGATCATCCGTGGCACTTCCGAAGAACTCGACGTGCGAGGCGGTGGCCAGGTGGTCAATGTTGTGCTGCTGGATACCCCGACCAGTTCCAGCACCACGGTTCAGCTTCGCACTGACTATCTGCGTGATGGCACCATCGATCCCGGCGGCCAGCTTTCCTACAGCGGCCAATCCGGTGACCTTAACTACCTGCTCTCGGTAGAGGCTGACCCGCGTTATCGGGTCTGGGAGAGCAATGAGTACAGCTTCAACGCCCTGAATGAACTGGGCGAAGTACGCCGCGAGAACCGCGAGCGCGATGAGACTGAATACAGCACCAGCGCGAATCTGGGCTATAACTTCGGCAGAAGCACGGTGCAACTGAATGCGCTGTATGAAACCCGAGGGGAAGTACCCGATAACACCTTACGCTCCATCCATGATCTGGTGGAAGACAGCCTCAGGTATCAGAACGAAGAAAATATCAATACTCGCGATGCCTGGGAACTGGGCGGCGACTTCCAGTATGACTTCGCCAATGCCGGCACCTATCGGGCGCTGTTCATCGTCAATGACAGGGATTCAATGACCACCCGCAATCGCTTCAACGTGATCGACGGCGAAAATGTACCGAATCTGTTTACCGAGAGTGGTGGACGTGATCGCGAACGCATCGTACGCACCTCTTACACCTTCGACTGGAGCGGCAGCCAGGGCCTGGAACTGGGAATAGAAGGTGCTCAGACCATTCGCAACAATAGCCTCCGACTGGGAGTGGAAGGCGATGAGAGTGATCGCCGACCGGAATTTGGCAACCTGGTGCCAGTAGACGTCAGCAACGCCAACACCACCGTAGAAGAAATTCGCTACGAACCGTTTGCCAACCACAACTGGCAACTCAATGGTCGCATGTCCCTGGAAAGCTCCCTGGTCTTTGAGTCGTCCACCATCGAGCAATCCGGTGACGTCAGCAACAGTCGCAGTTTCCAGTTTCTGCGCCCTCGTGTCGATTACCGTTTCGATATCTCACCCAGCTTCCAGCTACGTGCCAGCCTACGTAAAGATGTCGATCAACTCAGTTTCTCCGATTTCAGCACCTCGGTGGATGGTGGTGACGAAGACCAGAATACCCAGGCCGGCAACCCGGATATC
>JAQCBT010000040.1 GCA_027621405.1 Pseudomonadota bacterium
CTGTCACCGTGGCATTGGTGGAATCGCAGATCACGGCATCGATACCAAGCTTGCCAACTCGCTGGTAACGCCCAGGCTCAAAGGCCGCACCAACGATAGGCGCGGAATCCAGTTTCCAGTCTGCTGTGTGCAGGATTATTGCTACCGGAGTTTCGATCAACAGCGCATGGGTCTCAGGGGTGCTGTGGGTTATTGGCAACCAGCTAATCTGAAATGGTCCCAGTTGCAGGGTCTCGTTGTCGCCTACGGTGATGACTGGCGCATCGATTCGCTTCTCGCGCAATTTGCGCAGAAGGACATTACGGGTAAAGGGAGTCGTGTAGATCGGACACCCGAATTGTTCCCACAGGTGAGCGATGGCGCCTATGTGGTCTTCGTGGGCATGGGTGGCGATGATACCGAGCAATGACTCCGAACGATTGGCGATAAATGCGGGATCGGGCATCTCAACCCTGTTGCGACCATCGGCCCTGGCCGGGTCACGCTCGAAGGTGACACCGCAATCCACCATCAGCCAGCTTCCGGCATGGGCGAAGAGATTGAGATTCATACCAATCTCTCCGCATCCACCCAGGGGCAGGAACCAAAAGTCTTTGTGGCTGGCCTGCATTACAGGATCAGGTTGAGCCACAGGAAACGATCCCCGATATCGATCCACAGCGGAATGGTAAAAAAGGCCAGGATGGTTTGCAGGGTGATGATGTTTGCCATCAGGCTGACATTGCCACCCAGTTGCCGGGCAAGAATATAGGCAGAAGGCGGTGCCGGCAGGCAGGTCAACAACAGCAACACTGCCGAAAGGCCCGGATTGACCTGGAACAACAGGGTTCCCACAACCACTAGCGCAGGAAATGCCAACAGTTTACAGAATGCCGCCACTATCAGCTGCCAGGACTGATCACCGAGGGCGACAAAACGAATGCCCGCCCCTACAGCGAGCAGCCCGAGTGGTAACGCGGGCTGACTCAGTACAGCGACGATCTCCCAGCCAAGATCGGGAATATCCGGATCCCACAGGCTCAATCCAAGGCCAGCCAGGCATGCCAGTACCAGGGGATTGGTCAGGATGCTGCCTACTGCAACTACTGCCCGGTTGCCACCGCCGCCAGATGCCGTCAGTGAGACAACACTCAACACGTTTACCACGGGTATGTAGACCACCAGGCAGAGTGCTGCGAGGGTGAGGCCATTATCGCCATACAGTGCGTCAATGCAGGCGAGCCCGATGTAGGTATTAAACCTTATGCTTCCCTGGTAAACAGAACTCAAGGATCCCTGGTCCTTCGCAATGAAGGCCCTGAGCCCGGCAAACAAAATGGTAAAGACAAACAGTGAGAAGCCCAGCACGAAGGCTATCGACAAAATTTCGTCGGCATCGAAGCTGGTCTCGGACAATCGGCCGACAAGTAAGGCGGGGAAGAAGAGATAGTAGGTTAAGCGTTCGAGACCTTCCCATACGAGTGGGCTCGAAATGGGCGTCCTGCTGATCAGAAAGCCGAGCAGGATAATGGCGAAAATTGGGAATAGTGCTTCCAGAATCATGGCGCGCCATCATAGCTTGACTGGTGTTTCTGATCCATGAATACTTACGCCCTCGCTGCAAGTGTCAGTCTCGAACTGACCAACCCTGATTTTGAGAACAGCAAGGAATCGCAACCCCGTGTTGTGACCACCGAGGCCCTTAAGCAAACCCTTGTTCTATCCACCAAGCCTTTTCTGCTTTAAGCAAGCGATACCTACCCCATGGAATACCTGGCGATAATATTCTTTGCCGTGGTCACTTGTGTGACACCTGGCCCGAATAACACGATGATAATGACGTCGGGGTTGAACTATGGCGTCAGGCGAAGCATGCCCCACTTCCTCGGCATCATATTGGGATTTCCTGTCATGGTCATGGCGGTGGGACTCGGGCTGGCGACTGTTTTTGAACAATACCCCTTGCTACACACCATGCTGAAGATTGTCGGTGCCGCGTATCTCAGCTATCTCGCCTACAAGATTGCCTCCGCGCCGGTCTCCGAATTGAGCGAGACCAGGGGCAAACCATTCTCTTTTGTCCAGGCCGCCGCTTTCCAATGGGTAAATCCCAAGGCCTGGGTACTCGCGGTAGGCGCCACCGCAACCTACACCATTGCCGGTCAGAGTTACGGCCTGCAGGTGGTGATAATCGCGCTGATTTTCCTCTGCTTTGGCGCACCCTGCATACTCCTGTGGCTCTGGTTTGGCGCCTCATTAAAAAACCTGTTACAAGACCCTCGATCGGTCAGGATCTTTAACTACGCCATGGCGGGCCTGCTGATGCTATCCCTGCTGCCGGTATTTATTGAACTGCTCGAGCAATTTGGTGCAAGCTAGCGAGCACATGAAGCGAGGTATTCAACATGCAATTCCTGGTAACCGCCTACGATGGCACCGATGAACAGGCCCAGGCGCGACGGGCAGCCGCTCGACCAGCCCATATAGAAGGCGCACAATCTCTCAAGGACAACGGAAACATACTGATCGGTGGCGCCATCCTTGATGAGATGGGCCAGATGATCGGCTCGTCACTCATTGTGGAATTCGAAGACAGGGCAGCACTGGACGAATGGCTGAATAGCGACCCCTACATCACAGGTGATGTCTGGCAGGATGTCAAGGTGCTCCCGTTTCGGGTAGCCGTAAAGTCCTGAATAGCTGATAGCCGCGCTTACCGGGTCCGATTTCGACCAGACTGAAGCCCGGCTCAAGGCTAGACTAGCTACCATGACGAAACCAGGGCTCGAATCGGAACAACTTGGAACGGCACTCGCTGCGGAACTCGATGACGCGGGATACGGAGTTATTCCCGCTGTGTTGACACAAGCGCAGTGCGACAGCCTTGCCTGTCTCTACGATTCCGGTTCCGGTATTTTTCGCAAGCGTATCGATATGGCCCGCTATAACTTTGGTCGGGGCGAATATCAGTACTTCGCCTACCCTTTGCCTGAACTGGTGCAGGCATTACGGGAAACCTTTTACACTCTGTTGGCACCCATCGCCAACAACTGGCAAGAACGCCTCGGAGTGGAATCACGCTGGCCACTGTCGCTGCAGGAATTCCTTGAGCAATGCCATGCTAACGGACAGCTTCGCCCAACTCCCCTGCTCCTCAAATACGGTGCCGATGACTACAACTGCCTGCACCAGGATCTCTATGGCGAGACCTGCTTCCCCATGCAGGTCATTATCCAACTCAGCCAGCCAGGCAGCGACTTCGAAGGCGGCGAACTCATGCTGGTCGAGCAGCGACCCAGGATGCAGTCCCGCGGCATGGTTGTGCACTTCAAGCAAGGTGACGCAGCGGTAATCCCGGTAAGGGAGCGACCCCGCAAAGGCAGTCGGGGATATCACAGGGTATCCATGCGCCACGGCGTCAGCCAACTCTCGAGCGGGCAGCGATTTACCCTGGGCCTGATTTTCCACGACGCGAAATAGGCCGAGCCGCAGCACTTCCTGCCCCGATTCCGGATTCCCCGGTTCGAGACTATGGTAAGCCGGGAAAAGCTCTTGCCCACTGATCTGTAACCTTTTTGCCTGCCCTACGTTGATAAGTACAAGCACTACGGTCACAGCTAAAGGTTCTGGGAAGCAGTCATGAACAAACTACGCAGTACATTTCCATCCTTAATCCTGGTCATCGCCTTCATTGCCTACCTGGGTTCGGCTGCCGCCAATCCGGAGGCGACCTATACCACTCCCAGAACCTGGCACGACCAGCCAGACCTGCAGGGGGTGTGGTATTTTGGAAGCACCACCCCTTTCACCCGACCCACTGAGCTGGGTGAGCAGGCGGTCTATTCTCCAGAAGAAGCCCGTGCCATTGAAGAAAAAGCCCTGCAGAGCAAGCTGAGCCAGGAAGCGCCACTCGATCCCGACCGGGCAGCGCCAGAGCTTGGCGCATTCGTGGGCTTTGAGGCAGATTTCAACTTCGCGCGCCTGCGTCACGAAATGCAAGCCGTGCAGGGGGAATACCGCACATCATTGATAGTCCAGCCTGCCAATGGCCAACTGCCATCCAGGGAAGGCTTCAAGGACTTCCATGCCAAGCGTCGCGAGTCCGGGGTAGAAGCCTATGACGGGCCAGAGGCCCAGGACGCGGGAGAGCGCTGCCTCACCGGAGGTATGCCCGTGCCATCGCTCTACCCGTCCCCATGGAATGCGAATATGCAGATCGTGCAGAATCAGGACTACGTGATGATCCAGACTGAGATGATTCATGACGCACGAATCATCAAGCTGTCTGGCAGTCATCTGGGCGACCATATGATGTATTGGTATGGGGATGCAATCGGCTATTACGAAGGCGACACGCTCGTCGTGCACAGCAAGAATTTCCGGGCCGAGCATTCCAATTTTCTCATGCGTTCCTCGGAGAAACTTGAGGTTACCGAACGCTTCACACGGGTGGGCGAAGATGAGATCTTCTATCAGGTGATCGTCGATGACCCGCTCGCCTACACCGAACCTTTCGTGGTGGAACGCACCATAAGTCGCAGACCTCACAACGAACCGATCTACGAGTTCGCCTGCCACGAGGGTAACTATTCCATGAAATGGGTGTTGACCGGCGCCCGCCGCGCCGAAGTAGATAGCGCACTCAATGGCGACGGTTCACCGGAGAGCGACTAGCCTCAACACTTCAGCCACCGCAATCCTGCGCCGATAGAACCAACAGGCCGGGAGGATTTCCCGGCTCTGGTTGCGCTTCAAGCTTTTTCCTATACTTACAGGTACAGGATAGAGAGCGGGAGATCGAACCGCGCAGGGAGAATCCTCATGAGCTGGCAACTGCTACTGGCAACGGCAACCACCATTCCCGCAATTTTGATCGCCGCAGGACTGGTGTTCTGCGTTTTCTACCGGCGTTACAGGCTATTCCAGTTCCAGCGGCAGCAGTACCTGGCGGGACCACGGCACATCGATCATTCCCGCTGTCGCTGTCATTTCTGTGAACAAGAGCGCCTGCGGCGCAGCTGAGGCGCTAGTTCAGATCATCCTGACGTGGCCTTTCGAATACCAGCACGAAACGGTCCGTTTTTCCCTGCAGATCCTCATCAAACACGATGCGTGTTCGATCATCATCCAGATTGCGCAATGCCGATTCTGAGTGGAGGTATCGAAAACCATTTCCCTCTATATCTGACTTAAGGAATGCCTCGTCGATACGATGCAAATCCGTAACGGCCTCGAGCTCCATACCGGGTTCACCAGCATGATCGACCACCACGAACCGGCCCCCTGGCTTCAATGCCAGCAGCAATTGCTCATAGAAATACTGCACATTGGCAGGCGGTCCTACCGGGACATATTTCTCACCATCGTAGCGCTTTGGAATCACGTAGAGATCATGTAATGCCATAACGATAAGCGCGGCGTCCAGGGACGCTGGCGGAAGGTCGAGATTGATGCCCGACCGCCGAAGCGGAATGACATTGCGCGGGAGGCCATTGTCAAAGCGGTCCTGCAGGATATTGGACCCCCACTGCTCGAACCCCTGGTTGTTGTGGAGAATGGCCTCGCCTTCATCACCGACTACCCTTGCAAGCAAATCGCTGTAATAGCCACCGGAACCGAAGATATCGAGAACACGGTCCCCAACCTGCAGGTTCAATTGCGGAATCACCCACTGCGGTTTGCTGCGCAGGTCACGCTCTCGATCGGCTGCCAGGCGTGTCGAGTCTCCCATGGCTGCCAGGACATCCTGCTCCGTGATGGTCTGGGCATCAGCTACTGGGACAAAAACTCCGGAAACCATGATCGCGCACAAGCAACTCGCAGACTTAAAGATCCTTGCAATTGCTCCTGTCACCTTTAATACCCCTTTGCGAAATCCACCAGGTAGTTAAGCCTCTCACCGGCCACATATCGCTGGTAGTTCTCGATAAAGACGTTGGCAATATCCTGTGGGCGACTGACCGCTGCAACATGTCCGGTAATCTTCAGCCCCGGTATAGTCCATAGCGGACTGGAGTCGGGTAAAGGTTCCTCGCGGAATACATCCAGTACCGCTCCAGCGATCTCGTTATGGCGCAAGGCGTCACAAAGCTCCTGCTCGACGATTACATTACCTCGACCCACGTTGATCAGGAGTGCCGAGTCTTTCATCGCAGTGAATGCAGCGCGATCCAACAGGTCATCGGTACCGGGTACTGAGGGTAGGATGCTGACCACATAGTCGCATTCAGCCAGGAACTGATGCAGCGCCGCCGTGGCAAAGACCCGGCGAAACGGGTCTACTGGCTCTCCCCGGGTGTTGAGACCCAGGCAATCCACGCCGAATTGTCTCGCGATTTTTGCCACATGAGCACCAATGGAACCGGTGCCCATAATACCCATTACCTTGCCCTGCAGCTGGCCACTGTATGTTTCGTCCCATCGCTTCTGCTGCTGGCTCTCGATTCGGCGCTCAAGTGCCAGTTCGTGGGCGAGCAGGTAGCCCATCACGTATTCAGCCATCTGCGGCCCGAAGATGTTCTTCAGACCGGTGAGCTGGTAGCTGTGATTGGGATGATTAACAAGCGGTGTGATCCCCGCCCAGGTCGACTGAATCCAGGCCAGGGGCGGATCAATGTTGAGTAGTTCAACGGCGTAGTCTGGGCGCGCCAGCACAACTGGCTCTCCGGAATAGCACTCTGGAATCTCCGACAGTGACTGCGCTATGGTGATCTCAATTGCCGGATCGAGACGCCCACGGAGCATCTGCCGGTATTCCCCAGCGTTCTGTGTGGCGATGAAGACAGCCGGTAATTCCACGATTAATCGACGCTAACCCGGGATATCCCTGACGAACTACTCGCCGGGTGCCAGGTGTTCCATGGTCAATCCAACCGCAGTCCCCGCACTGAATCCTTTCCAGTAGTTATGGTCATCGTTCGGCTGGCCGTTGCGCATGGAATAGACGGCATCTGCACCGTCTTCAACCAGATCAAAATATTCCAGCTTCGCCTCGTCATCCTTAAGGTGGTAATCAAAATAGGCGGTGACGAAGTGATCCATGATGTTGTTCATGCGCACATTGTCCCACACGGGATCCGTGTAGTGACCCGCTCCGGTTTGCCCTTCGCTGTCCCGGACTTCCACGGGCAGTGGTATGGGAGCACCTGCATTGTGCCCGGCATTCTTGAAGGTGAGCAGATAACGATCGCTGTTTACGGCGCCTTCGAATATGGCTCGGGTTCCGTTCTCATAGCCTGACACGGTATCGGCGCTACCGGCGATATAGAAAGTGGGCACGTTGATACCCGCCAGGTCTTCCGTTCGCCAGAAATTATTATTCTTACCCCAGGGGCCAACAGCTACCCCCGCCTTGATGCGGGAATCCAGACCATCCCTGTACTCAGGGTTGCCGCTGGTGTGAGCCGCGAGCAGGCCATTGGGTGGAGCCATGAAGTTTTCAATCAGTTCATCGTTGTAGCCGCCACCGAGGTTGTTCACCAGGCCGTAGCCGCCCATGGAATAACCAATCACTCCCACTGTATCGCCATCGATCATATCGCCGAGCACCGGGTCATTCCCTTCCAGCCCAGCCAGGGTCTCGATGACAAAACGCTGGTCCAGCGGCCGGTTGTAGAGTGTGGATTGGAAGTTCTGCACCGAGTCGTAGGTGCTGTCGGTGTGATCGATGGAAGCAACCACGTAGCCCTTGCTGGCGAGACTCTCTGCGGTGTGGCTCATGAGGAAGCGGTTTCCCGGATGGCCGTGGGAGATAATCACCAGTGGATAAGGTCCATCTCCTGCATAGGGCTGTGCGCCGCGCACGGCCTTGCCGTGCAAGGTGGCTGTTATTTCCGGGTTGCGGGTAATAGCCTGATAGGAACCGCCCGGCTCAGCATCCCCCAGGTCTGCCGGATACCAGATCTCCACAGTAAGCAGTCGGTCATAGATGATGTTTTGACCACCGCGCTCGGTATCGACCACATCGATTCTATCCCTGGCTACCATCTCCAGGGTGTTCACCCCGATATCGTAGCTGCCAAAACTCGCAAGTTCTGGCGCATCTGCACGAACAATATCGATGCGATTTTCCTGAGCTACGGCCGAGACTGAGGCCAACACCGCCACCAACAATCCAATCCTGCCAGACATCTCTTCCCCCTTCAGCTGTAAATGCCGCGCACTATCCGCAGATTCTCAAGCAATCGATTATTGAACTGTAGACCGTGCCACTGAATGAACCCCGGTTGCTGCTGTGCGCTTTGCTACCGGCACTTCGCAACTTCCAGCACAAACCGATAATGCTCGCCGTCGAGTTACAGTAAATAAACCTCAACATCGATGCGGAACGGAGCCTGGGAATGGCAAGAAAGCGAATCATGCACTCCAGTCGCCACTGTCTACACAGTGGCGACTAGAGTAAGTGAACTAGTGCTGATATGCCAGTGCACGCTCTTCCTTGGTATCGGTGTGCCCGAGGAAGTCGTGCAGGATCAGGTACAGGCTAGGCACCAGGAACAAGGTGATCACAGTGGCAAACAGTACCCCGAATGCGAGCGAGATCGCCATCGGAATGATAAAGAAGGTCGCCGGGTTGGCAGTTGCCATCAGCGGGACCAGACCAATGAAGGTGGTGATAGAGGTCAGGATAATGGGCCTGAAGCGCAAGGCACCTGCCTTCGATACAGCCTCCACCATGCCCATGCCTTCTTCACGCAGGCGGTTCACAGACACGACCAGAACCAGGCTAGCATTCACGACAACGCCACTGAGAGCAATGATGCCCAGGATGGAGAAGAATACGAGTTCGGCACCCATGATGAAATGGCCGAAGATGGCTCCAATTGCGCCGAAAGGGATGACGCTCATGATCACCAGCGGCTGGGAGTAAGATTTCAATGGAATCGCCAGCAACGCAAAGATCACCAACATGGCAATCGGGAACAGGGTTATCAGTTCGGTCAGAGACTCCATTTGTCGCTCACCTTCACCGCCGATCACCATATCCACATCAAGCTCGCGCTCCCATTGCGCTCGGTACTTGCCGATGATCTCCCGGCGAATCTCATCGGGCTTGATCACGGTGCGATCCACGTCACCGCGCACGGTAATCACCCGCCGGCCGTCCTGCCGATTGATACTGGAATAACTGTTACCCAGGGAATAATCCGCCACGCTTAGGAACGGTACCTCGGCACCACCGGGGGTTCGTATCAGCAGCTCTTCGAGATTGCCGAGTGATTGCCGCTCCGGCTCCGGGTAGCGCACCATCACACGAATGTCATCAGTACCACGCTGAATACGCTGCGATTCCGCACCGTAGAAAGCCTGGCGAACCTGTGTGGCGATGTCGTTAAGGGTCAGCCCAAGGGTTTTTCCTCTATCCAGAATCTGGATCTGCACTTCCTGCTTTCCAGCCCTGAAAGAATCCGACACATCGAAGACACCTGGATAACGCATCAGCTCTTCACGAAGCTGGGTCGACGCGATCTTCAGGTTATCTTCGTTTCGGCCTTCGAGGCGGAAGTTTATC